>CAWHTC010000004.1:0-1704400 GCA_963832175.1 uncultured Alphaproteobacteria bacterium | reverse complement strand
AATCGCCCCAGCGTTTGCCACGCGTCTCTGGATTCAAGAGTTCGAAATCCTCTCTGGGCAGCCAGGCAGTCGGGTCTCCGGGGTGTTATTTCCCGGTGCGTGAGAATCCGCGACATTCCCGCGGGTTAGGCTGGCACGCCCCAGTCTCTGGTCGGTAATTTTCGGTATTTCGGTCCGCGCGGGGAGGATTTCGGCGCCGGTCTCTGCGCGCGATTTTCCAATTTCCATTTCGGCGGGGCGGAGACCGGTTCGACTTTTGACAGAGACCGATTCGCGGAGTGCCCTTCGGGTGCGCCGCCGACGTAAAGTCCACAGCCTTGGAAGACTTTTTATGCAATAAGCAATGGGTTTCTTGAGCTAGCGGCGAGGCGGTCTTTTTTTGATTGTGTGTTTGCTTCAAGCGATTGCGTCGCCGCGACCGATGACGCCGGCATTAATCGCCGGTGCTACGATGAGAGTCCAATCGTCTCCTCCTGCGCGGCCCACGAATAGGGCAGGGCCTTGGCGAGGCCGGTGATCGTGAGGTCCCCAGGCGCGGTGCCATCGGCGATCGCCGCAATGATCCGGGGCGACAGGAAGGCGAGGGGAGCCAGCAGACGGATGTGCCGTTCGCCCTGGGCCTCACGCTCGGCAATCTCGGCGAAGGAGCCAATGCGGCCGAGCCGGATGTCGTCGATCCATCCCCGGGCCTTGGCGATGGCGGCGAGCAGAGCGTCCCGGCTTTCAGGCCTCATCGCCGGTTCGGTGCAGGGCGCATTAATGATTCCCTTCACGGCCGCGAAGATTGGTGCGGTCCAGGGAAGCGTGATCGTGGGTATCGGTGGATGGCGGGGAGCCAGGTCATCGAGGCCGTGGTCTTCGGTTTGCGCCGAAGCCTCACACGTGGGAATGAGGCAGACTTCCAATGCCTGAGGTTTGACGATCACGCGCGCGACATGGTGTTCGATCAGGTTGCGGTCCGCGGTAGCCATCGTAGGCTCCCCATCACCCATCGATCCAAGATGCCTGCGGACGCCGTCGCGCACGAGGGTCTCGATCTCTGGGGCCGGCACGCGGGCAACGCTGCCTGCTTCGACCCTTCGATTCTGCAAAATCGCATGCGACACATAATACCGGTAGCGGACGCCGCGCTTGTTCGCATGCGTCGGGCTCATCCGGTTGCCGCGGTCGTCGAAGAGACGGCCGGTCAGAATGGCGGCAGAGCCCCTGAGACGGACCAGCCGGACGACGGCGTTGGCGGCGCGCTTGGCCTGCACGGCCTCGAACAAATCGCGGCCGAGGATCGGCGCATGCTCGCCGCGATGCACCTCACCCCGATAGGTAATCTCGCCGATGTAGAACCGGTTCTTGAGCAGATGGGCAAGGGAACCCACGCCGAAGCGGATACCGCCGCTCCTGTGGCCATCGCGACGGCCATTGAGCTTGGTCCGGATGCCCTGCCGATCAAGCTCCGCGATCAAAGCCCCCATGGAGCCAAGCTCCAGATACCGGGCGAAGATGGTGCGCACCGCCTCCGCCTCCTCAGGCACCACGACGAGCTTCTTGTCGATGCAGCGATAGCCGAGCGGCACGGGTCCGCCGACCCAGAGACCCTTGCGCTTGGAGGCCGCGATCTTGTCGCGCACCCGCTCGCCGATCACCTCGCGCTCGAACTGGGCAAAGGAGAGCAGCACGTTGAGCGTGAGCCGGCCCATGCTGGACGTGGTGTTGAAGGACTGGGTGATCGACACGAACGAGACCCCATGTTGATCGAACAGCTCGACCAGCTTGGCGAAATCGGCGAGCGAGCGGGTGAGGCGATCGACCTTGTAGACCACCACGGTGTTGATCTTGCCGGCCCTGACATCGGCCAAGAGTTTTTGCAGGGCGGGGCGGTCGAGGGACGCGCCCGAGAGTCCGCCGTCATCGTAGCGATCCGGAATCAGGCGCCAGCCCTCATGCGCCTGGCTCTTGATATAGGCCTCGCAGGCTTCCCTCTGGGCATCGAGCGAGTTGAAGTCGAGATCGAGATTGTGCTCGGTCGATTTGCGGGTGTAGATCGCGCAGCGTTGGGGCTTGGGAACGATAGGCTTCATGGTCTGCGGTTCCGATCGACGAGAGGATTTTGTGCAGCGCCGGCCGGATGCGACTTGGCCGCCCGGATAAGACGTCGCTTGTTGTCTGATGCCGACGACACATTGGCCGCTTTAGACGAAGCCGTTGACTCCGCGTTGCTCCGCAGCCCAAAGAAGCGGGGTCCGCTCCAGGCTGTGCCGGTGATGGCTCGGGCGATGGTGGAGAGGCTCGCGTAGGTCGTTTCGCGCCAGAGATATCCGTTTGGAACGACCGTGACGGTGTGCCGCTCGCCCTGGCATTCGCGCAGGAGCACGGTGCCGGGCTTGAGACGCCTGGGGCGATCCGCTCCCGACTTGTCGCCCCGTGCGAGGCCGTCGAGATGCTTTGCGGTCTCCGGATCAAGTCCAACCTGGGCCCGCTCCTGGATGTGCCAGCAGAGAAACCGCGCCATGAGGTCCTTGGTGAACGCCGTCGGCGGGGAGGAGCGGAACGTCACGCGCCACAGGGTGCGAAGCTCGTCGAGGCCGAGCGACCGTACGCGGTCGATCTCGGTCTCGATCGCCTCGCGATCGAATGATGGGCGAGGCATGCCGGTCACGCCGCCTTTCGGCCCGGCCTGCCTTTGCGCTTCGGCGAGACATCTGCCACGATGCGGTAGACGCGCGCTTCGCCGGTCTTCTCGGAGACGAGCGTCAGGCCGAGCTTTTTGCGCACAACCCCGGCCAGGAAGCCACGGACCGAGTGGGGCTGCCAGCTGGTTGCCTTCATGATGGTCGCGATGGTCGCGCCCTGTTTGCGTTGGAGCATCGCGAGCACTTGAGCCTGCTTTGAATCTACCCCGCTGGGCTTGTTTGATAACAATTTTTTGAATGACATTGTCGAGATCCTTTGTTTGGTTGGAGCGGCGTCTCGCGCCGTCACCACCGAAACCCCGCACTGGCGCGAAAGCCGGCGGGGCAGGATCCCGGAAGAGCACTTGGCGCTCTAAGAAGGCCGGAACAGTGACGCTCTCTTCCCAGCCGAAGTCCAGTTCTTTCTGGATTCTTTTATTGTGGGTTTGAGAGGTGGCTCGGCAAATCCGCTATATCTGATTTTGATCATCCTCGATGGTTACGGCCGAAGTCACTGAACGGCAAGCCCACCAACAAAGTGACAAGGCCGGGAGATGCCCGCCGCACAATATCGCGCGACGGGTCTTCGGCAGCGGTGGCAATCGTCTCGATTTCCGCCACGAAAGCGGAGCGCAATTCGGAAGCCTTGTCCTCAAACTGCACTTCCAGTTCCCGCATGTTAGACGCCGAGCGAAAGTGCGCCGCTTGGAAAGCCGCGACCTTATCATTATCGTCAATTCGCGTGACCGTCTCCAAAGATGGCACGCCTAAACTCGACTTCGCCGGTAGTTTCGTTATACTCGATTTTTTCCTCTTGCCCCTCGTTCCCAGCGCATTGATTCCCATACGAGCAACTGGTAACGGGACGCGGTATGAAACCATCGCCAAAGCCGCCCTGGAGAGTTCTTGTGAAGGGCGAAAAGCTTGAACTGGAAGATATGGCTTGTACGTTAAGGGCCGGTTCTGTTCGGGTATATGGCCAAGAAAACGGCTTCGCTTACTTGGAGGCCGACGAGCTCAATCAGCTTCTAAGTCCCGATCAGGTCCTTGAAGGCAGTAAGGTTGTGTCTGAGGCAACTCTTGGGCCTTCGGAAAGCCTGCGGGTCCGTGCATCACGTAGAGCTTCTTTCCATCCGGCGATAGAACGGCCTGATTGGCAACGGCGGGCAGTTTCACCGTTGTCACCTGGAGGCTCTGCAAATCGATCACGGACATGGACGCAGGCTTTTATGCGGAACTGCAGGAACCAGGCCCCTGATGCGAAGGGAGAAGATCAAGCGGACGAAACCGTGAGGCGAGAGTACCGATGCAGGGAACTGGGGCGGACCAACCCGTACGAGCATTGAGGGCCCTGTAATGGGGTCGGAGCAAAGGGGTCGGATCAGGTGGTCGTAGCTCTTGAAACAACTGGAAACAGGATGACTTCGACAGGTGCGACAAACAAGCCGTTCTGGATTGAGAAGCGGCAAGTGTACGAAGTTTACAAAGCGGTCAAATCCAATCGTGGCGCAGCCGGGGTGGACGGCCAGACCTTAGTGTCCGTCTCGAAAGATGTTGAAATCCTCTAAATCACTTGTGATTCAAGAGTGGCGGTCTGATTCGTTGGAGGCCGCCGATGTGGACGGACGAAAACCGGGCGAAATACAATCGCGACAAGCTGGGTTATCCGAGCGACGTGACGGACGAAGAATGGGCGCATGTCGAGCCGCTGAATTCCCCCGGCCAAACGGGGCGGCCGCAAGCGTGAAGCCGACATGCGGGAGGTGTTCAACGGCGTCATGTATGTGCTGAGCACGGGATCTCAATGGCGCTACATCCCCAAGGATTTGCCGCCCAAGAGCACGGTGTATCGCTACTTTTGCGACTGGGCTTGGGACGGCATTCTGGATCGCATCCACGACGCGCTCTACGTGAAGTGTCGCGAACAAGCCGAACGCGAAGCGAGCCCAGCGGCGGCGATCATCGACAGCCATCCTTCGACAAGCTCAGGATGAGCATCTGTGATGGAAGTCAAGGATGATTTGGCTGCCAAGGCCGGTCCTCTCGAAGGAGCGTGTTGGCGAGAACGACGAGCTTGCGCATGACCGCGGTGAGGGCGACCTTTGGCTTTTTACCGGCGGCGATGAGACGGCTGTAGAACAGTTTGAGCGCTGGGTTGAAGCGGGCCGCGGAGACGGCGGCCATGTACAAGGCTTTGCGCACATCAGCGCGTCCACCTCTGATGTGACGCGGGCCATTGTGTTCACCACTGTCGCGGGCGACCGGCGCGAGGCCCGCGATCATGGCGGCTTGCTTGGCCGACAAGGCGCCGATCTCGTGCAATCCGACGATCAGTGCGATCGCGGCGACAGGTCCGACACCGGGAATCGAGGTGAGAACATCAAGACGCCTGGCGAGGACGGGATCGCCGGCGATCAGGCGCTTGATCTCGATATCGAGGTTGGCGATCGCTATCTTGACGGCCTTGAGCTGGCGTTTGAGCTCCAGGATCAGCCCGCTTGGCCTTGCTCGTGCCGAGGCGGTTGAGAATGGCGGTCCGCGCGGTGACGGCGGCATCGCGGCCATGCACGAGTTCCTGCAGGATCTCGACGAGGCCGGACGGCGGCGGGGTGATGCCGGGGCCGAGGCTCTCGCCCAGGATCGCGAGCATGCGCGCGTCGACGGTATCGGTCTTGGCCAGGGCGCCGATGGCCTCGGCAAACAGACGCGAACGCAACGGATTGACGACCGCGACCGCAAAGCCCCCGGCGCTGAGATTGCGGTGAGCCTCGCGGTGAAACTTGCCTGTCGCCTCCATGACGACAAGCACGACTTGATAGGCGGCCAGCGATTTTTTCAATCGCTTGAGGCCGGCCGGATCATTGCCGACGGTGAGCTTTTGGCCAATCGGATGGACAAAGACGTCAAGCCTAGCTTTACAGACGTCAATTCCGGCGTAGACTTGCGTTGCCGCGCTTCGTTCTGGCGAACCCTTGCCTTGCATGCGGGACTTGCTCCCCTTCATCTGTTCAGGACAGGCGCGAAGGGCGGACGGATCAAGCTCATCCACGGTGCCAAGCCTAGGGCTGCACGATCCCGCCCGCCTGACCGTCGGGGGGTGGCCACCCCCCAACGGTCAGCCCGAAATCTAATCAGATTCGGGATCAGCGATCATGCAAGGGCGTGAAAAGCGCCGAAAAAGGGGGGCGCGCATCGATCCGCACGGCTATGACGCGGGCAAGAAGATCAAGGGCAAGAAGCGCCACGTTCTCGTCGATACGCAAGGCTTGCTGATGGGCGCCATCGTTCATTGCGCCGGCATTCAGGATCGCGACGGCGGCGTCTTGCTGCTTTCGACGCTGTTCGGCCGCTTTCCCTTTCTCGAAAAACTGTTCGCCGACAGCGCGTATCAAGGGCCGATCTTTGGCGACGCGCTCGCCGACATTCTGCCTCGTGTAAAGATCGAGATCGTCAAACGCTGCGATCAGGCGAAAGGCTTCGTGACCTTGCCCAAGCGCTGGATCGTCGAGCGGTCGATCGCATGGCTGAACCGCTGTCGAAGACTGGCCAAGGATTGGGAGAACCTCAACGCCACAGCCCTTGTCTTCCTCCGTTTCGCCTCCATTCGACTCATGCTACGAAAGCTCTGCAATGGTTGACGAACTTTCGAAACGGACTCTTAGAGATGTTCGAGGAGGATCTTGCGGGTAATCTCTACAAGATCTGGAATCGCATGTCCTCGGGGACCTACTTTCCGCCACTGGTTCGTGCCGTCTCCATTCCAAAGAGGACGGGAGGCGAAAGGATTTTAGGAGTGCCCACGGTCGGCGATCGGATTGCGCAGATGGTGGTCAAACAGATGATTGAGCCGGATCTGGAGCCCATCTTCCTACGCAACTCCTATGGATACAGGCCGAGAAAATCGGCTCTGGACGCCGTTGGGGTCACACGTCAGCGGTGCTGGAAGTATGATTGGGTCTTGGAGTTCGACATCAAAGGGCTGTTTGACAACCTTCCGCATGACCTTTTGCTGAGGGCGGTCAGAAAGCATGTGAAGTGGGCGCTGCTCTACATCGAAAGATGGCTGACGGTGGCAATGGAGCGAGACGGAGAAATCATTGAGCGGACACGAGGAACCCCGCAAGGGGGCGTGATCAGCCCAATACTATCCAATCTCTTCCTGCACTATGCGTTTGACCTCTGGTTGTCGCGGACACATCCTGACCTTCCATGGTGTCGCTATGCTGACGACGGCCTGGTGCATTGCCGGACCGAGCAGGAAGCGGAAGCCCTCAGGGTCGAACTTCAAGCGCGGCTGGAAGTGTGCGGGCTTCAGATGCATCCGACGAAGACCAAGATCGTATACTGCAAAGACAATCGGCGCAGGAGTGATTATCCGAATGTCACGTTCGACTTCCTCGGATATCAATTCAGGCCGCGACGGGTGGCGAACTCACAGCGGACCGAGTTCTTCTGTGGGTACACCCCAGCGGTCAGTCCCGGAGCGCTCAAGTCCATTCGGGCAACGATCAGGAGCTTGAACATTCCCCGGCAGACGCCGGGGACGCTGACTGAAATCGCCGAACAAATCAATCCACTCCTTCGCGGATGGATCGGTTACTACGGTCGCTTCAGTCCCTCGGCCCTGGCCACTCTGGCTGACTACGTCAATCAGAAGCTGAAGGCCTGGATCATGCGAAAGTACAAGCGCTTTCGGCTCCACAAAACTCGCGCCAATCTTTTCCTGAGAAAGCTGGCGCGGGCAAATGCGGGCCTCTTCGCGCACTGGCAAACATTCGGAACTAACACGTTTGCCTGATGGGAGCGGTGTGAATCGAGAGGTTCACGCACCGTTCTGCGAGAGGCCGGAGGTGAAATCCTCTGGCCTACTCACCCCTGGGCCTCGACCAACATGACACCACGTTACGGGCGGTGTGAAAGAGGCAAGAGACTGATCGCCGGCGCGCCTTTCGGTCATTGGAAGACGACAACTTTTCTGGCCGCGTTGCGGCACGATGGCTTGACCGCTCCCTGTGTCTTCGACGGTCCCATCAACGGCGCGAAGTTCCTCGCCTATGTCGAGCAGGTGCTCGTGCCGACTTTGTCGCCAGGCGAAATCGTGATGATGGACAACCTCGGTTCCCACAAACGCGCCGGCGTTCGAAAAGCCATCGAGGCCGCCGGGGCGGCGCAGTGCTTTTTGCCAGCCTACAGTCCGGACCTCGATCCCATCGAACAAGTCTTTGCCAAGCTCAAAAACACATTGCGCAAAATGGCCCGCCGAACCGTCGATGCTCTGTGGGATGGCATCGGAATTGCTCTCGATGACTTTCCTCCACAAAAATGCCTCAACTATTTTCGCAATGCCGGATATGGGTCTACCTAATCGGGACACGCTCTAATTCCCCTTTGAAATCAAAAGCGAAAAAATTTGACGGACTGACAGTCGGGTTTAGACCGTCAGCAGAAAGTTTTTGCGCATAAAAATCAGCGCGTTACGATGCTACGAAACGATCGAGTGGGGCTGACGGGGAGTACTGTGGAGTAGAGCAGGGTAGGACAGCGTGTCTACGGCGACATTGTCCCGGCGAAAATAATCGAAAGTCCTGGTAGCTCGCTGAGCTGCTTTGTTGGTTGGCTAGCTGGCTCGCCAGATCGCCGCAAACCCCTCGCGACTGTGCAATCATACTTCGTGCGGAAGGAAATCAGCCCGTGAGTCTGGAAGTTGGCCGCCGCCGGTGCGGTCCACCTTGACCAGATACGCATATGGCGCGCCGGGATCTGGTAGCCGCGACGTTGCGAACGGCCAGAGGAAGAGCGCGCGGCGGCGCACATGGCCGGCCATCAGATCCGCGAGCAGCTCCGGAAACTCGATGCTCTGCGGCAGCGGGGCCGTGGCGAAGAGGGCGGTTGCCACGGAAGCGCCCCCGCGCAGCACCGCGAGGCCATAAGTTGCGGCCGGCGGCGGCAGCACCTGCTCGGCGACCAAGCCGACCGTGAGCGAGAGTTCGCCCCCGGGGCCGACCACGGTAATCGCGAGCCAGTCGCCGGGCAGCAGCTGGGCTGGCGTGTCATCCGCCTCCCGCAGCGCCGGAATCGGGATCGCATAGGGGGCCTTGCTGAGCACCTCGTAACGCGTCCCGGCCGGCGGGCTGATCCCCGCGATTTTTAACGCGCGCCCCGGGGCGCCATTGCTTGGCTGCACCGCGACGTCCAGCTCCCAATCTCCGAGGGCGGGCTCGCCTTCGCCCTTCCAGAATGCGAAGTGAAGCGTTGCCGATCGGTCGTACTCGGCGCGATCTGTTGCGAGCGTATGCGGCACGTCGGCGATCGCGGTTTTCACCGTCCACATCGGGCTGCCGAGCTCGCGGTCATAGGCGGGATCGCCGAATGCGAGCGTGAAGCTCGAGACCGGAATCCAGCGCCGCTCGGCCGGCACATGCGGCAGCTCGAAGGTGAGAACCCGTGGCGGACCGGGAATGAGCGGGTCTGTCGTATTCTTGGTGCCGAGCACGATATCCGCATTGGTCGGCGGTGGCGCGCCGTCCGCCCGGCAGCGGATCGTGAAGCGGACCGGCGTGTCGGCGGACGCGCGGCGCAAAGCCGTGCGCAACAGCTCGAAATCGTCCGGTGCCTTGAAGCTTAGGAGAACGGAGGTCGGAGTCGTCTCGCGCCACGACAGTGTCTTCATGTCGACCAACGTGGTGCCGACCTCGAGCTGCGCGCGAAGCTTCCGAGCCGGAAGAGCCGCAGGGGGCTGCTCCTCGACCAGAAGTCCGATGCGCGCCAGGGCGTCACGCGCCGATCCCGCTGGCACGCTGGCGACCAGCGTGAGTTCGCGGGTCCAGTCCGACGCAAGCCATCCGAAGTTCGGCGCCGCGAAGCGGAACGTGATCGCCGCCGGTCCGTTCGCCTCGTAGCGCACCACCAGCGCCGGCCCTTGCATGAGTTTGAACGGCTTCAGGTCCTTGCCCGTCTTTTCGTCCAGGGCCACGAAGGTCTTGCGGCGCTCGCCCAGATCCGCCTCTTCGGGCAAGGCGGACGAGCGCGGCGCGCGCAGCTGGCGGACCACGAGAGGTCCGCGCGACGCCGGACGACCGAACCGATCGAAGTCGGGATCAAAGCGAGTGTCTTCACTCGCCAGCAGCATGCCCTCATGCTGCGTCAGCAGGACTCCGGGCCGTTGTCCCGTGATGGTGATTTCGAGGCCGCCGGGCAGCATCGGGGCGAGCCGAGACCGCCGCGTCTCGGAGGGCGTTCGCGCGGGATCCAACGCCTCGCATAGCGCCTTAGTGACCGGAGCCCGGGCGCGCGGCGGCGCGATGACCGACACGCGGTCGGGCGGCGTGCGCAGGTTGCGGGCCGCCGCGCGCCGCAGCGCCACGCGCTGGCCCATGGCGACGAATGGGGCTGTCTTGAACTCTTCTTTTTGTCCCGGCGACTCTTCTCCCGCCCACGCCTTGGCGGGCCAGGCGAGGCTGCGTACGCGGCCCGCCCAGGCCTCCTTTGCGCGGCGCACTTCCTCGTCTCCGAGCCGCGCTTGTGCCGACGCGAGCTCCGCCGTGTCGCGGGCCTGCGGCCATCCGAGCGCGGCCGAGGCATAGAGCGTCTCGGCGCGCTCGCGCAGCACGCGCCGTTGCACCTGCGCGAGGGTGGCAGGCGGCGCCGGGATGAGCGCCCAGCCGACATGCGGCGGAAGCGCCCGCAGCTCGACCGGACCGCCGGTCCGGTTCGACAAGTCCCCGCGCGCCTCGCGAATGCGGATCGTCATGTAGCTCGGATCCATCCGGGCTAGCACGACGAGAAGCGGGTCGGCGCTGAGGCTGAGCGCGCGAAGCATCGCGTCCGCCCGCTCGCCGCCGTCCGCGAGCAGCCCCGGCCCTGCCGGATCCACCAGCGTCGCGGCCAAAGCCTCCGGCAGCACTTCGATCTTCAAGCCCTCGCGGTCCATCATCATGAGCGTGACGGCCGGCGAGGCTACGTCCTGCGGTGCTGCGTCTTCCGGCCAGGCGCTCACCGCGAGACGGATCTCGCGGCCTCTATCCGTGCGGCCCACCACGCAGGCGATGCCTTCGCGCCAGGCCTGCGCCCCCGCCTTGGCAAAGCGGTCCGTGACGGTCTTCAGCGCCAGCAGCGTGCGGACCATGAGCGGACGCGTGAGCAGCGGTGGATCGTCGTCGCGTGCGAGCAGGCTCGCATCGATGATGGTCGGGTCTGGCCGAACCAGGAAGGTCTGGTCGACGGGCGTCAGGTGAACAAGCGGCTCATCGCCCGTGAGCGCGCGCAGGCGCGTCTCGATCAGGCTCTGCGTGCCGTCCTGCGCGCCGAGCGATGTGGCGGGCACACTGTCGAGCGGACGCGGCGTACCGCCTGCCGCATCATAGGCTGAGATTTCGTAGCTCTGCGGTTGCGCGTCGATCTGCGGAATCCGATCCAGCGGCCGGATGCTGCCGGCCAGGTCGGCGGTCTTGCTCGCGGCCCAGGGCAGGATCCATTGCGGCACCAGGGTCACGCCGAGGGCGCGCTCGCTCGGCGCGTCGAGGGCCGCATTCGGGATCGCGATATCGGTCACGCTGGCGCCCGTCAGCAACAGGCTCTTGGGCGCGTCTTCGGGCGCCGGATATACATCGCGCACGGCCCTCAGAATCCGGCGCACCGGGAAGCCCGCGCCCGCCAGGGTGCGGCGGACGACGCCGGCGATGCGAATTTCCTCATGGCCCACCTGGTAGCGCGCGAGGAATGTGTAAGGCTCTTCGCGGCCGGGCGGCACCTTCGCGTCGGTTTGCGCCGCCTGTACGAGGCGGCCCATGTCGATCAGCGCGACCTCGTCGATGGAGGACCACGCGAGCTGGCCGGTGCCCGCGCTGGGCCAGGGCGCATGCCCCTGCGGCGCAATGACGTGATCGACGGCCGCGCGGATGCGCCACGGGCGATCGAGCACGATCTCGTCTTTCTCGCGCACCAAATTCTCCACCTGGAGCTCGCGCACCAGATTCTCCACCTGGAGCTCGTGGGCACAGAGTCGCGGCCGGACATGGTGCTCGAGGACGAGCGCGCCCGGGGCGGCGCGAAGCTCCGTCTTCCAGGTCTCGGGCTTGTCCGGCTTCGGATTGAACGTCGTCGCAAGCGTCAGGCCGCCGACCGGCCATTCGATCGTGCTCCGGCTCGACTCGAACAGGGCATCGATCAGCAGGCGCGAGCTCCAGACGATCTTGCCCGGCACGCTCGCGTCGAAGTCGCCGATATGACGATGGCGCACGGCCGTGACACGCTGCGATGTCGGCGTCGAGGCCTGCGCGGCGTCGAAGACGAACTCCGCGATGGCGGAGCCGAGCTCCGGCGCTGGCCACACCGCAGACGACGGGCGGAAGACCAGCGCGATGCTGGCGCGCAGCTTTCCGGCCGGGAGCAGGAGGCCGCGGAATAAACTCGTGTCGGCGGCGAGGTCGCTCTCGACCGCGATCGTCACCACGCCGTTGGCGTGATCGATCTTTTCCTCGGCCTTCAGCGACTTCAGGTTGAGCCAGGCCATGTCGAGCGCCGCGCCGTAACGCCGTTCGAATGCGCGTGGCGCCGTCGCGCCGGCGTGCAGCGGTGCGGCGAGGCTGCCGACGCCGATCGCGAGGCGCGGAAGCTCGTTCGGCACCGTGCCCCAGTCGAAGGTGAGCTCGCTCAGCGCCAGAACATCTCCGGGCTTGCCCGAGAAGGTCGCATGCAGTCCCGCCGCGTCGATCGACGTCGTCTCGGTGGAGAGCCGGCAGTCCTGCCCGAACAGCCGGATGTGAAACTCGGTCTTGGCGAGCTTTGGCAGCGTGCCGATGGTCGCGCTCGCGACATGGAGTTCTGATGTCGCCCCGCACGCGCTCGGCGGATGCGCCTGCGCCCGGACGAGTTGCCACCTCCGTCTCGACGACGAACGAGAGCGGCGTCGTGGCGCTCTTGAACGAACTGCTGTTCGCGTCATAGGCGACCCGCTCGATGCCCAACAGCACGAGGTCTTGACCCAACGTTGTAAACCGCAGGCGCACCAGGTTGCCGGTCGCATAGGCGCGCTCTGGGCCGAAGGGCTCGCCCGCCGCGTTGGCATCGTGGGGCGCGAGCGCGATCTGCACCGATCCGACGATCTCGAGCCGGATCGGCGTTCCGTCGGGATTGAGCTCCAGGGCCGCCAGCCGCAGCGGCCTGAACGCCAATGGACCGCCGAGCGTCAGCTCGTAGCTCGCCTGATTGTTGGGGCAGAAGCGCCATTCATAGAGCGCCGCCGGCAACCGCCGGCTGCCGAGGGCGGCCGGATCGGGGCCGGGCGCGGTCTCCAGTCCTCCCGACGGATCGAAGGTGAGCTTGCCCGCATCGGCCTTGAGCGGGAGGTCGCGGAACCAGAACAGCGCGTCCGCACCACCGATCTTGACCGATATCGGCTCCGCGCGCGTCGCCAGCCGCATGGCGCTCGTGGCTGCGAGCCCGTGCAGCCGTGCGTCGCGGTACGACAGCAGGCCGGACGTGCTTTCGGCCGCCAATGCGAGGCCGCGGGTGTCCTGGCGCCAGGCTCCGTCGCTCGGCGTATCGGCCGCGAAGCCGTCGACTTTCACGACCCCGTTCTAAGTCAAGGTGAGCGCATTGCCATTGATCGCGAATTGGCCCCCGAAGCGGCAACTATATAGTTGACTGAAACAAAAATCTATGGGATACTCCAATCCTAGGAGGCAGCCCATGTGCGACATAACAAATCCGGCTTTCACTGACGAAGACAAAGCGCGTGAATTTCTTGAAGCTTCGCGCTGGCCGGATGGCCCAGTCTGCCCGTTCTGTGGTCAATTAGATACGGTCGCGAAGCTTGGCGGCAAGTCCATGGGGCCGGGCTGGTACTATTGCTCGGATTGCCGAGATAAGTTCACCGTGCGCGTTGGCACGCTGTACGAGCGCAGCCACATCCCGCTGCACAAGTGGCTATTGGCAACACATCTCGTTTTTGCCAGCAAGAAAGGAATGAGCGCCCTCCAACTGAGCCACATGCTCGGCATCACTTACAAATCAACATGGTTCATGTGCCATCGTATCCGCGCCGCCACGGCGTCCGCTAGCGGTCCAATCGGCGGTCAGAATAGAGTTGTCGAAGCCGATGAAACGTTCATTGGTGGCAAGTCCAAAAACCGCGCCTATGCGAAGAAGGAACCGAAAAAACACGCGGTCATGACGCTGGTTGACCGCGACGGTCATAGCCGTTCGTTTCATATCGCCAATGTGAAAGCCAAAACGCTTCGCGAAAAGATCGTCACGACAGTTAGCCGCAAGTCGCATTTGATGACTGACGAACTGGCGTCATACGAGAAGGTCGGAAAAGAGTTCTCAGACCACAGCACGGTGAACCATTCGGCTGACGAATACGTGCGCCTTGGCGGTTTCATTCACGTCAACACGGCAGAGTGCCGTTTCAGCCTCATGAAGCGCGCCGTATACGGCACGCATCATTCGATCAGCGAGGCTCATTTGCCGCGCTATCTCGCGGAATGGGATTTCAAATGGAACACCCGCAAGATGAAGGACGGGGAACGTGCGGCGGTAGCTCTCAAAGGTATCGAGGGCAGGCGTCTCACGTACCGGCCTCTTGACAGCGCCGAAGTCGCTTAAACAACATGCAAAGCGTTTCATCGCATGGCGTCGTCGCGAATAGCGCGATGGCGTGTGAACGATACAATAACACGGAATTGCCGATAGGCATGACGGCCGCTCTCGCCGAACGGCTTGAGCGGCTATTTTACGATTATGAAGAGGGCCACCTTGAACCCGTTATGTGGCCGTTGGATTTGGCGATTCTGGTATTTGAAGAGTGTCGAGAAAGTCTTTGCGCAAGACCTCCCGGCTAATCGTCCACAATCCATGGCTTAGCTTGTTGAGGTTTTTGGCCAGGCCGAAAATAAGGTCTTCGGTCCATTCGGCGTGTTCGATTGCATTTAATCCATTGCTCTTGATGACGGTCTTTAAGATCTTCATTTTCACTGGTGGCCCTTCGATAAATTCTTGAACGTTGGAGTGCATGAGTAGATTGCGGTCGACGGCCGCCGCTGTGATTGTGATGGTTAGCTGTGCTGCGCGCACATGTTGATTTACAAAGCGCGGATCGTGGGCGAACCATTTTTCGAACATCTCGATTTTCTTGCGAAATGAGTTATAAGGCGTCTGTTTGTGTGGTTCCGTGCTGTGTCCTGGCTTATTGATAGTGATAAGCAGGGCATCGATTTGTTGTTCAAGCCGTGCCCAATTCAGCGTAGCAATCCCTACGGCTTTGACTATGTTCTCTGCATATGGCGGTACATTATCAAGATGGCCGCCGACAAATTGGAACTCCGTCATGGCGAAAGCCTCTGACCCGACGAAAAACCCTGAGTTTCAAAGAGTGGTACAGGCGTGTCTGCGAACGCCACCAAAGCCGCATGGTGAAACGAAGACTGGGAGGAAACTCACCACCAGCGAACGGACACACCCTCTACCGAAAAAGCCGCCGCGACCTGCCAAGGGAAAATGAGAAGGATTTAAATATTGCCTAGTCATCCTGTCCTCGATATCCTGGCTGTTCGAAACGCAGACGTTCAAGGCGTCTTTTTTCTTCGAACACTAGATCATGCAGTCGCGTCAGGGCTAATATCTGAAGTGTTAAGACAGGTCGGAGCATTGGCGTTTCGACTTCCCCTCGGGCCCGTATCCATTGACGTGATTGTTCGTCGTCGGGACCGTCCATTAGAGCGATCTCGACGCGCTCCGTTTGGCCAGCATCTGGAAGAGATACGAACCTCATTGTTACGGCGGTCATGAGTCCCTCCTTCGGTTGAGAGAATCGAAGGCTACCATTGACCGGCGGTTCAGTCAACTATATAGTCGCCCCCGAAGCCGTCGAGCGTCGCCGCCCCGAAGCGCCATTGGCCGTCGCCCAACTTATAAGTGCCGAGATCGAGATCGAGGGCATCCGGCCGACCGCGGAAAGCGACGATGCCCGGCTTCCAGCTATAGGGCTCGAACAGGCCGTCCACGCGCGTGTTCATCACGTCGCCGCCCACCGCATGCCACAGCGTTGGCGTGTCGTCGCTCCCCGACAGGATCACCCGGTCCGCATCGGTGCGCGCGCGGGCGAGCGGCGCGCATTCTCGGTCCAGGCCTCCGCGAGTCGCAGCAGATCGAGGGCCGTCGGAGGGATCTCGGTCGGGAGCACCTCTGGCGCATTCGGGTCAGCCATTGGTTCCGGCTTCGGCTCGGGCGCCTTGGCATTGGCAAACAATTCGTCCAGCAGCGGCAGGTCGTAGCGCAGCGAGAAGTGCAAAGCCGGAAATCCCACCGACAATCCGTCTGCGGCCGTGAACTCGATCCCGGCCGCAGTCAGCGAGACCAGCGGCACGCCCGCGGCCTCGACCGGCGACGAGGACGTCGCGCCCGCCCGCAATGCCTTGAGGGGCGGCCACGGCCAGTGCCAGGTATTGATGCCGTGAGGCGTCGCGCTCGCGGTCGTCAGGCGCGGAAGCCGGAGATCGTCGAAGGTGAGCCGGAGCGTGTCCGCCTTGACCTCGATCGGAACCAGCTCGCGCGTCGTCGAGGGACGCAGCGCATTCTCGGCGGTGCGCGTCATGGCGACGGCCGAGACCAGCGCCTGGCTGTCATGAGCGAGCCAGGCGAGCGTCGGCCGGTCGGCCGGCTTGGCGAGCTCGATCGTCTGCGCCTGGCCGTCGGCCATCGTCACCTTGAGGCGCCATCCGGACTCGTCGGAGTTGCCGAACATGATCGGCACGCTCGCCAACGCGGCCGGTCCCGCCGCAAGCGAGGGCAGGATCTCGACCGGCGTCGGGCTCGCCTGGCCGACCCACAGCAATCCGCTCACCGTACCAGCGGCACCTTCGAGCTTGACCGCGATGCCTCGCGTCGAGGGTTGGAACGGCGTGTCCCAGGTGATGTCCGCCGTCACGCGCCGGGCCGATAGGATGTCGAGGCCCGGCAGTGTCTGGCGCAGCGCCGGCCCGACCGCGGCCGCGGCGCACGGGATATCGACGCGGACGAAGCCGTTGAAGGCGGATCGTGCGCGTACAGCGAGCGGTTCCCGGTCCTTCGGCAAGGGCAGCGGCAGCTGCAGCCAGCCGCGCTCCAGCGCGATGAAGGCGAAAGGCGGCCGCTGGTCCGCGGCCGCGAGCGTGCTGCTCCACAGCTCGGCGAGGCGGTCTGCGAGCGCGGCGGTGTCCACCGTGCCCGCGAATTCGGCCGTGGTCGCCGATCCAGCGATCTGCACCTTGTCGGGGTAGAGCTCGAGGCCGCTCGCGCCGGCCGCCTGCGTCCACGTCAATGTCACATGGGCCCCGGCCGGCACCGTGCCGGCGGCCTCGCCGGATGCCGACTCGACCGTGAGATGGAGCGGGTCTGCGAGTTCGCGCGCGCGCAGCGCGGCGCGCGGCCGCAAGAGCTCGGCAACGCCCTTCTCGCCGCCGTCGACGTCCTGCGGCGTAAGCAACCGTGCGACGATCCCGTCGGGTGTGACGCGCACCGCCGGCACGGGGCCGGTCGCCGTATAGACCCCGTTCTTGAACTCGAGTGGCCACATCAGCGGCGGCACCTTCGCATCATTGACCTGCAGCACGATGGCGCCTTCGCGTTCCGCGAGGTCATGGAACATCCAGGCGAAACCGCGCGAGAGGTCGGCGAGATCGCCGGCTTTGCCGCCGACCAGCCGCAGCACCATCTCGGGATTGGTCTGGTCCAGGCGCAGCCGCAGCGTCAGCCACGTCTCCACCAGCGCGAAGGGGCTCGGCACTTCGAGCAAGAACTCCACCCCGTCAGGCGTGAGATCGAACGCAATCGCGGGCAGGGTGCGGGGCGGCGATCCATAGCTTTTGACAGTCTTGGTCTGGGCGATGCGCAGGCTGCCGAAGATCGTTGGTGGGCCGCTCGTCGGAATCGTCAAGCCGATGCGGCGCGACAGTCGCTTGGCCTCCGGCGCGCTGTCCAGTCGCGGCGCATAGCCGACGCGGATCGCGCCCTGCGTGACGCAGAACGGGGGCGCGCTCAGCTCGAATGCGCCGGTCGTTGATCGTTTGAATCCGGCGGCGGGCGGCCAGTCGCTCGCCGGGACCAGCCGGACCTCGGAATAGACGCGCCATCCGTCCGCAGCCTTCAATTCGACCGGCGCGAAGGACGCGCCGAGAATGTCGACCGTGGGATCGGCGCCGACATGGCTTTTGGTGGTGGCCGCCGCTGACAGCAGCACCGGCTCATGGAAAACCACCGGGAGCCGCTGCTCGATCGCTTCCGTGGCCGGCTCGGCGCGCTGGGCGAGCAGGCGCATCGAATGGTTGCGGATGATCGCGTCCTGGCCGCTCGCCCGCGACGGGTGGGCGAGTTGCAGCTGTGCGCGCCAGACCCGTGTGGTCTTGTCCCGCTCGGGCCCGAGCAACTGCACCTGGCGAAAATCGATCATCGGATCAGGCATCAGGCGCCCCCGAACTTGGCCGGCGCGACCGCATCGATTTGCGGCTCGGTGCGACCGTGGAAGACCTTCACATGGGGGCGGCGACCAACCCCGAAAATCTGCTCCGCCATGGCGTCGAATGCCGTGGCGATGAGCGCCTGGCGCGCCGGAGGGTCGTGGCTCAGCGCGTCGTTCGCGGCTGCGATCAGCCGCTCGCGCTCCGCGTCATCGGGCGGCATGCGCAGCAGGAGCGACACGGCGCGCTGCGGATCCGCAGCGCCCAGCGCCGCGAGGACTGTAGCGAGCGGCGAGCCGCCCGGATCGGGCAGCGCGCTGCAGGGAACGTGAATATCGAGCGTGTGGCCGGGCTGCAGCCACGTGGCTGGATCGTCCTCGAGCGGACCGAGATCGACGAGGGTCAGCGCCGCGTCAGTGGCGCTCTCGGCCGCGCGGAGCAGCGCCGTCACCTGGTCCAGCGTCGCGTTCGAGGTCGGCACCGTGACCAGCGCCACCACGTCGATCGCGCGCGGCAGCTGCGGGACGCCGCCTTGCGCATGCCGCCCGAGGCGCAGTGCCGCGGTGTGCAGGCTTTTCGGGAGGTCCATGGTGAAGCCCGGTTTGGCGAACGTCCTGCCGCCCTCCTGCCAGGCATAGCGGCTTGCCGCCTCCTTGCATCGCACGAGCAGCGCGCGCATCTCCCGGCGGATCGGGTCGCGCACGCCCGCAGCGAACTGCTCGGCCGTGTAGCCGGTATCCAGCCGACTGGGCACGAGCCGTCCGATGGCCTGACGCGCGTCGAGACCCGCATCTTGCGGGACCGGCCACGACCATGAGGCGTTCGCCGCCGCCTCGATGCGAATGCTGGCGGGTCGGCCGGTCAGGCGCGGAACGCCGGCCGCGAGATTCTGCGATCGCGGTCGGGCCCTCCTGCAGTGTGCCGTTGGCTGCGACCCATCCCTTGGTCTGCCACCAGTTGCGGCTCGCATTTGCGGCCGCATCGGCCAGCAGATCGAAGATCGCCTGGGCTGCGGCGCTCACCGCGCGATACGGATCATACAGATCGCGCCATTGCGCGGCCTCGGCCTGGAAGCCGCTCCAACCCGCCGCCGTGTCCGGGGAGGCATCAGCGTCACGACCGCCGTGGCGGTCGGCGCCACACGGACCCAGTCGGCGAACTGTGGCGACGATATCTCGAACCGCGCGAGCGGATCGACGGGTGCGCCGCCGATCTCGACGGGCTCGATCAGCGGCTGGAAGCGCTCCACCACCTCGGCTTCGGATCCCTTCAGTGACGCGGTCGCGTCGAGCCACCAGACCCGCGGATCAGCAGCATCCGGTGCGGGCTTCAGCCCAGTCGCCGGCACGGATGCGTCGAACAAGGGGCCGACCGCATTGATCCGATACCCGGACGGCGTCGCCGCGCCCGCTTGCTTCTGCTCCGCGATCACGTCGATCTCCGGCGACGCTGCCTCGCGCCCGGTCGCGTCGACCGCGACGGCTCGGATCTCGTAGCGCACGTCGGGGGAAGGAAGCGTGAAGACGGCCGGCACCGCATCCGGGCGCAGCCAGATGGCGCGATGAGCCTCCGGGATGCCATCGACGAAACGGACCAGCGGCAGATGGAAGTGCACCGAAGGCCGTTGTTGCCGGATCACCGACCAAGTCGGCGGCCGCGAGGTCTGCCCGAAGAGCCCGACCCTCCAGGGCAGATTGAGATCGTAGTGGCCTTCGGGGATCGTTCCGACCACCGGCTTCGATACCACGACGCCGGCGGCCGCGAAGGCCGCCGCATGCATGCGATAGAAGTAGGGCAAGGTCTCGGTGCGCAGCGCGAGGATGCCGCGCCAGCCGTCCGGCGCGCGCCCCGCTTGCTTGTCTTCCCCCGGCGGCGTGTACGGGGCGAGCTGGCCGAACTTGTCGTCACTTCGGAACAAGGCAGGTGGATGGGGCTGGTCCCAGCCGCCGAACGCGGCCGTCGTGTCGATGCCCGGCACGATATCCTGAGCCCAGCCCTCCATCGGAAACTCGCGCCACAGGCCGACCGAGATGGTTTCGAAGGACAGGGCGCCTTCGACCGCGACATTGGCCTCCGACAGGATCTCCTCCGGATGCCGCGCATAGAGGAACTCGAGTGCGCGCCGCGCCGTCCGGTCCGGGTTCGCCGTCCCGTCCGGCTTCTTGGCCGGTGGAAGGATCTCGATGCGCCGGGCGTCGATCAGTACCGGCGGTGCGACCGGCTCGGTGCGGGGAATGACAACGTCCAAGAAGCGGTTGCTCAAGTTCTCCTCGAGCGGCGCGTCCTTCTCGGGAACCACGACATAGTCGCTCCACGGGTCCGCGAGGGGATGCGCCGTCTGTGTCGCATTCTTATCCAACGCGAGCCGCAGCGCCTCGACGAAGTTGTCGTATCGCCCGAACGGCTTGACCGCGTAGCGCTTGAGCCGGCGCTTGCGGTCCTCGTGCGTGAACAGCACCTCCATGCGTCCGTCCGACGCAATGCCGACGCGCCACGGATCCGGCCGTGTCACCTCCGCGATGGCATATTGCACATCTTGCACATCCGTGGTGGCGAGCATCGCGGGCCCGTGGTCGAGGAAGCGCGCGCACCAGTTCGGCAGCTGGCCGATCAGCCCATCGACGTCGGCGGGCTTCGGCCAGCCGCCCGGGAAGCGGCGCTTGGCATAGGTCTCGAGCGTCGCGACCGCCTCCGCGACGGCCGGATGAAGCCCCGCCATCTGCGCGAAGCGCTGCCCCGCCATCTGCGGGTACCGTCCAAACGGCTCGAGGTTGGGCATGGCCTGCGGTGCGGAAATCGGCGCCGTGGTCGCTCCGGTGATCCATGGATCGTTCGCGGGGCGGCCCGCCGCGTCGCCTGTCGAGAGCGTCAGGCGCAGCAGCGCGACCGTGCTTCCGTCGGGCCAGGACGGCGGCACATCGATCTTGTATGTCCAGCGTTCGCCCGGCGCGCCCGCGAACGCCTTGTAGAGCTCGGCGTCGGCCCGGAGGCTCTGGTTCACCAGCGTGACCGTGGGCGGCTTGGCGAGCCCGGATGTGAGATCGATGATGTCCCCGATGGCATGCGTGCCGGGCGGCGTGAGCGCGTCGAGGTCGAAGGCGACGGTGGGGCTCGCGGCCTTCACCGCGTAGTAGGCGACGGGGCGCGCGAGTCCCGCGACGAAGCGATCCGCGACCGGCCGCAACGCGATCTGGGTCATCGCCAGCGCGTCCTCGTCTATGAGCTTCTCGACATCTTTCTTGGTGGTGGCCGGCGTGCCGCCGTCGAAGGAGGCGATCGCCATGGTGCCGCCCGCCCGGGTGATCAGGTCGACGAACGGCGCCCCGAGGGTCAGCGGCGCGTAGCGCGGCAGGATCGAGGAATGGCAACAGCCGCTTCGCCGCATTGCTCACCTGCACCGAGACCGTGAGCTGGCCGAGGGCGATGTCCTCGTAGACGGCGGGCTCGGTGAGCTGCACCACCTTCAGCGGCGGTTTCGGTAGGGTCACGAGTTCGAGGTTCGCCGCATTGCCGGTCGTGTTCTTCAGTCCCTGCAGGAACGAGACCTTGCCTTTGACGTGCCGGATCAGCGCGATCGCCTTCGGCTGGTTGCGAAAGCCGGCCTCGATCTCGATCAGACGCTGGGCCGGTCGGGCGCCAGCCTGGTCCGTCTCGCGGACCGCCTCGATCCCGGACTCGCGCGCGAGCCAGAGATCGGTGCCGATCTTCAGGGTCGTTCCTTGTCGCGGCACCGCCAGCAGCGCGACGCCGGCAGGTTCGTCGAAATCGACGAGCAGCGCCGGGGACCAGTCGAAAGGGACTTCGATGCTCAGGCCGAGCGCTTCGGCCTTCCAGGGCTCGGTCGGCGGCTGGGCGGTCCAGCCGGGCGAGATCATGATCTGGCGCAGCGCGAAGCTGCGTGAGTCCAGTCGCACCTCCACAACGAGATTGGGACTATGCGCGGCCGGGAGCGACCCGAACGCATCGCGGATGAACTTCAGGACGTTCGCGAGTAGCTCGCCGACCGCCTCGGCGATCCCGAGCAAGGCATCCTTGATGGCTCCCGCCTGGCGCGCGAGCCAGCGCGCCGACGCCGCGATCATGTCGGCGAGACGATCGAGCAGGGCCATGATCTTGTCGAAGTCCGGCGCGCCGGGGCGCGGCACCGGAATGGCGGCGAGGAGGCGCATCAGCGCCTGCGCGGCGTCGGCCGCGCCTTGCGCGGCGAGCGCCACCAGCTTCACTGGATAAGGCTCGACCACGTCGAGCCGCGTCAGCCGACCCGCGGTGCTGCCCGACGCCGCATCGTAATCCTGCTGATAGGTGGTGCCGAGCGCGAGCAGCAGGTTCGGCTCGCACTTCGCCCGGATGAGCAGGCGCGGCAGGTCGAGCTTCGCCGAGATCGTCAGGTTGGGTGCGGGCTGCGCGAGATCGAAAGCGGCGCCGAGGTCCAGCGTCAGCTCCGGCGGCTCAATGTCGATCGTGAAGGGCAACAGGTTGGGCTTGTCGATGAACATCCGAGGCAGTCGGAGCGGCTGCGTCGCCGCGGCAGCCACCGCGCCCTCAACCGTAAAGGCGCCGTCCGCGGTGAGCGTCAGGCCGAGGCCGGTGATCGCGGCGAGGGTCGTCTCCGTATTCACGGCGGTCGCGAGCTTCAGTGTGCCGGTGCCGCGTTGGGTAGTGGCGATCGCGAGGCTGCGATTGACGACGCTCACCTGGAAGGCGGGCGTCTGCGACCACTCCACGCGCAGCGGCGAGTCGAACGCTCCAATCTTGGGAAGCGGCAGATCGAGCCGCAGCAGGCGCGCGAGCCCGCTGAGGTCGAGGCTTGGCCAGCTCAGCTCGGGCCATGCAATCTTCGGCCAAGTGAAGTCGAGCGCGGGAAACCGCAGCAGCGACTCGATGGAAAGGCTCGGCAGCGCTGCGACTAGTCCGCCGCGCGTCAACACGAGGGCAACACGCATGGCGCCGCAGCGCGTGGCCGGACCGACCGTCACGGTTCCGCGCACCGCCATGACTGCCGTGAGCACGGGCGTCTCGTCCGAGGGCGCAAGCGTCGGATCGAGAGCGAGGAGGTCGATCACGACTCTCGCCTCGATCATGGCCGAGCCTTGCAGAGGAAGGCCGTCGATCCCGAGGAACGCGCCCGCTCCAGCGCTCACGTCGAGCGACGCGCTCGCGAGTGCGTCGCGCAGTGCGTCGCGCGCGGCTTCGAGAGCGGCCGCTTTCGCGAGTTTGGCCTGGTCGCGGAAATTCTTGATCGTCTGCTGGATCTCGCTCCAGCTCTTCAGCTTTCCATTATTGTCGATCAGCTCAGCCGGAATTGACACCTTGGTGCCGAGCCGAAGGGTGCCCGTGAATTGGTGGCCGCCCTTCGTCGCAGTGATCAGCAGTTCGTCATTGCCGCCGGCCGCTGATTGAATGAGATCGAGCGTAAAAAAGGTGGTGGCTTCGAAGAGCCGGATCGATCCAGGCATTCCCCATCGTCCCCCCATCCGCCGTCCAGCAGACTGCACTTATTAGCAGACTGCACTTATTAGTTGCGTTACTCCATTTAGTTGCGTTATTCCATCCCAAAATGAATGATGAAAGAAGGAAACGCGCTTGAGATAAAACCTGCCGCGTCTGGGGGGAAAGTTATGGCCGACATCGAAGAGCTGGTGTGGGGTGAGACCAAAGGTCTTTCGCCGAGCGATGATTCTGACGCGACCTTGTCGCGGCTCTACGCGGTCGTCGCGCGCATGGTGCTGACCGCACGCGAGCGCGGCTTGGACGGACATTTCAAACGCGACACGCTGGTCTATTCACGCAGCTCCAAGGTCGAGCGCGACCGCTACAACCTGATGCTTGGCGCGCTTGAGCAGGTCCAGGCGAATGCCTGGAGCGGCGGTCCCTTGCCGCAGCGCGGGGCGCTTTGGGAGCTCAATCCGGACAGAAAGCTGCGTATCGAGGGCGATTACCCGCGCGCGCATCTCGCGTGGATCACAGAGTCGACCACGCGCTCTGGCTGCGACTTCAAGAGCGCGGACGGACGCGTCTTCCGGTTGCTCGAGTCCGACCAGATCGCCAAGCCCGACGAGCTTCCCTTCGTCTCCGGTTATACGGGAACGAGCCTGCCGATCCCGGAAGCCCGCACCCGTTGGCAGCGCGCCGTGCCGTGGATCCTCGGGCTAGCCGGCGGCATCGGCTTCATCATCGTTGCCTTGAATGTCTCCCATACGTCGAACAGTTTCGCCCAGGCCTACGACCTCCTCACGGGACGCCAGACCGCGCACGTTGCACCGTTCGCGCAGGGGCTGGTCCTGTCGCCATGCCCTGCTGGGGTCACCGGCATATGCGACAGCGACGACACGAAGCTGCAGGTGGCCGGGGTTGCCAAGAAGGATGCGGCTCTGGCCGGCGCCCTGTCTGCCCGAGAGAAGCTGGTGACCGACAACGGAAAGAGATGCGTCAACATTCTCGCTGACGCGGCCAAAGCGCTCAAGGATGCGCCCGATGCCGCGATCGCGGTCGATCAGCCCTGCCTCGATCTGGTCGGACAGGCGGTGCGCTATGCGAGTCGACACCTTGTGGTCACGGCCGAGACCACGCCCAGCTTCTGGTATCAGACCGTCATGTGGTGGGCATTCGGCTGGCATGTGCCGAGCCACGGCGCGCAGCCCGCGTCGCTCGTGATCCCCCTGTGCCTGATGATGGCCGGCGTGGTCGCCCTGCTGGTGGGCCTCGGGCTCGGCGTGGAGCGCAAGCCGCTCGGCGCGCTTATCAGCCCGGAGAATCGCCATTCGCTCGCACTCGCGCAGGTCACCTTTTGGACTATCCTCGTGCTGACGAGCGTCGTCGTGATCGCGATCTTCAACGGCGGTCTGGTCGCCGAACAGATGCGCTACTTTGCGCATCTCGACGTTACGGCGACGTCCCCCGAGGCGGTCAGGAAAGGCTTCTTCCCGGGTGTCCCGGACGCGATTTGGGCCGTGCTCGGCATCACGTTTGCGTCGCCGGCGCTCTCGGCGCTGCTGAAGAACCTTCGCCCGACGGTGCCGGAGGGCATGCCCGACTTCGCGGTGCGTGGCGCCGACGCCGCGAACCGAGCCGGGAGAGGGGTGATCGGCTTCCAGACGCCGCTCGCGGCGCGTGACGACACCCGCAAGGCGTCAATCGTCGGTTGGTTCCTGGGAGAGGACGTCAATACCAAGGACCGCATCGACATCACCCGCCTGCAGATGGTCATGATCACGATTGGCCTGATTTTGGCCTATGGCCAAGCGATCTTCGCCGCTCTGCGAGATCTCCCGGCGCAGGACATTTTGCTTACCGTGCGCGACACCTCGGTCATTGTTCCGAGCCTGCCTGCCGTCGGCGCCACCATGGCGCTCATGCTCGCGGCCAATCACGCGACTTACCTGATCGCTAAAGCCGCCGAGTCAAAGCCCGCTGCGGAAGGGAAAGCGGGCGAGGATCGCAAATAGCGTGCGGACATTCGATAGCCTGTCGAAGCCCGCCGAGACGGCAGTGAAGGGGTGAGATAAATGACTTTGAAGATCTGGATTTGTAGCTTTATCCCGAAGGATATCGCCGGATACACCAAAGCCGTACCCAATGGCGGCGGTAAGACGATGATCCCGGGTCCTCTGCCAACTAGCGATTGCTTTCTGACTGATCAGCGCGCGTTCTCGGCCTCACCAACTGCCTCATCGCGCACACGTTCGAGCGTCGAGATCGATACCACGACGATGACCTTGATCACGCAGAAACATCATTGCGATAATACCGTAGAAGTCGATTGCGAGGATGGCGATGAGGAATGCAACAAGACGCCCGACTCTAGCAACTTGAAGATAACCGGCTTTACGTCTTCCGGACCCAAATGCTCCTTCGTCTTCGAGGGCGGAGCCGGCAACCCGTGTGCGGGAGCCGCAGGGCCCGATATCGATTGGCTTGTTCACGTTGCCGTGGAAAAACAGGGCGGAAGCATCTCTGTCAAATTAGGCGCCGGAAGTCTCGTCGAACCGTTTCCGGCTTTCGAAATGTATGCGTCGTTGAACGGAGCGACGAAGCAGATTTTTCAGCGACCGCCGGATCCTGGAGCCACACCGTGGAATTTGGTTGGGCCACCTAACCAGGCAGTCAGCGGAAGTGTCGTTCTTCCGTGAAGTATGGCTAGGCATATGCGCGTCGCGTCGTCGACGATGTTGAGCACGCGGAAGAGAGCATTGGGCTTTGCCTACAGCAGGATCGGCGCCCGCTATCTGTAACCGAGCCTTGGGCGGATTAAGTCTGTCGAAGGATCGGATATTGGAGTGTGACGCGGACGGGAAGTGCGAAAGGAGTACCCCTCCCTCTTGCTAGGAGTAATATTATTCAGTAGACTTGAGCTATAAGTGTGAAGAGTTCGAGCCAATCGATCAGAAGGGTCCTTCGGCCGGGACGTGATTTTGGCGAACTTCTTCGTAATCCCCGCTTCGGAAGGATGAGGATATGACGATCCGCCTTGAATTGATTAAGTTTGCGAACGCGTCGGGTATCGATGTAACGGTGACTATTGAGGCGCCTGTTGGGTCTACTCTTAAGCTTAAGGAGGGACTAGTAAAGGGCGGCAAAACGGAAACACTAACATTCGATCCGGTGACGGACGTTCAGTCGATTAAAATTGGCGCGAGTGATAGAGAGCGCGTGCATCACGATGCTTCGGAATTGAGGGGTAGATTGTACGCCTCGGCCCGCGTATATACAGAACGTGAGCGCCGAATTTTTTCCGGGCTCTATCCATGGCGAGGTCAAGTTGAGATTCTGACGCTTTGTAGTCGCGTGCGGCGAGCAATCCACGCATTGCGCCATCGAGACCGGGAATCCCCGACCGGCGGCCATCGCCTTCTCGGAAAAGCCGGAACTGAGTCCGCGCGGCAGTCTGACGCCTAAACCTCCATCAAAATCCAGACGAAACGCTCCACATCCGACGACTCGAAAACGGCCTCGAGAGACCTGCGGCCCGTTCGGGCGAGAAACTAGGGCATTTTTCGTCTCTGGTTGGCGTCGTTGTGATCGCCCGAAAGCTTACCTACGGAAATCTCGTCGCTATCAGCAATTGCCGAAACCAAAAATACGAGACGATATCGGGAGCGCTGCCTTGCCGCTTGGCGACACCCTAGTCCACAGTATCAATTAAATTGAAATGTTTTGCTGATTCGCTCTGTTACGGGACGCCGATCAGGGAGCGGATCATGTCGAGCAAAATTTACATTGTCAAACTGAGGAAACGGGAACGCCGGCAGCTGGAAGCGTTGATTCGCAAGGGCAAGAGCGGCGCGACGCGGCTTTTGAAAGCCCGGATTCTGCTGAAGGCGGATTGCGGGCCGCGCGGCGAGGCCTGGCCAGACGAGCGGATCATTGAGGCTTTGGATACGAACGCCTCGATGGTCTACCGTGTGCGGCGCGGCTTCGCCGAGAAGGGGCTCGAGGCCGTTCTGACCCGCAAGAAGCGCTCGACGCCGCCGGTTCAGCCCTTGTTCGACGGCGAGAAAGAAGCGCATCTGATCCGTCTGGCCTGTTCCGAACCTCCAGCGGGACGCAGCCGCTGGACATTGCGGCTGTTGGCCGACAAGCTGGTGGAACTCGACATCATGGACGCCGTCAACTTCAATACGGTCGGGCGGGCGTTAAAAAAACCAGCTTCAACCTCACCTGAACAGACAATGGGTCATTCCGCCGAAAGCCAACGCGGCCTTCGTGGCGGCCATGGAAGACGTGCTGGACGTTTACAAACGCCCGCGCGATCCGGATCGTCCGCTCGTGTGTCTGGACGAATCGAGCCGGCAATTGACGCGCGACATGCGAACTGCATTGCCTGTGAAGCCCGGCCGCGTCAAGCGGATCGATTACGAATATCAACGCAACGGAACGGCCAATCTCTTCATGTTCTTTGCGCCGCTCGAAGGCTGGCGGCGCGTCAAAGTGACGGATCGCCGCACCGCGATCGACTACGCCCACGCGTTGCGCGAACTCGCCGACGTCCAGTTTCCGAAGGCGGCGAAGATCGTCCTCGTGCAGGACAATCTCAACACCCACAAATTAGCGTCGCTGTACGAGGCCTTTCCTCCCGCGAAAGCGCGGCGGCTGGCCGAGCGATTTGAGTGGCACTACACACCCAAACACGGCAGTTGGCTCAACATGGCCGAAACCGAACTCGCCGTCTTGTCGCGTCAATGCCTCGATCGTCGCATACCAGACAAATCAACTCTGGATTCAGAGGCCAGGACGTGGCAAAAATATCGCAACACTCACAACGCCAAGGCGGACTGGCACTTCACAACGCAAGACGCCCGCGTCAAACTCAAGCGTCTATACCCCGTAATTTAAGTGATTCAGACGGACTAGATCCAGTACTGCGGGCTCGGCGCTCATGCACAATCGCCCGCAATCATGAAACTATCGCCGATTGCGCTCTCTCGGCTCGCCGATTGCCCTGACGATAATATCACGCAGTCGCTTTTCATGCGCGATTTCATCCTCGATGAAGCGTCGAAAGCCCTTATCCTTGTGATCTTGAAGGCTTGCGGTCAGTTCCTTGATCTCGCGGTCACATGCCTCGACCCGGGCGCGCAACCGGTCCCAGCGGACCTTTTCCTCTTTTGTCATTGGACCCTTGACGATGACCTGGCCCGTCTTCATGTCGATCTCGATGTCGTCCGGATGAAGAAGAGGCTCCGGGCCGGAGACGCCCAGCCTTTCACGGCGCTCGAGTTCCTCCTCCCATTCGTGTTTATATTCGATCGCCGTTTTCAGCCATTCATCGCTCAACGCTTTGTTGGCACGCTCGGTCTCGGAGAGAAGTTCGGCGAACAAGTGTTGTGAACGGTGCTGGCCCCGCGCGGCGTTGACAGCCAGAGCACGGATGATGGCCTGAGCCATTGGAATGGTGATCTGACGCTTTCCCTCGCTGACCTTGATGGTGCGGTAAGCCTCGTCGATGATGATCGTCTTGAGCCGTTCGTCGTTGAGCGCCGGTCGTTTGTTACGCGCACCTTTAGGGCGACCTTTCGGATTGCCGGAGCGTCCGGGCTTAAATTGCGAGGCGGCGGGCGGCTTGCGATAGCCAACCTCATAGGGTGGCGGGTCTGCGGCGGGCGGCGGCTCCAACCGGAGTTTGCGATCCTTCGGCATCGCGGTGCTAACCTGCGGAGGTACCGAGCTGGCGGGCGCGTGATGCGTGCGAGGCGCGGCCATCTCCTAAATGCGGCGCCGCTAGCGGACTGACGGTCGTCGTCACTTCGCCCGCTGCGCCGCTACTGACTAAGGCCCCGCGCGCGCGGTCACTGGCTGTTCGTTCGGGCCCGAGGCCACAAGCGATAAGTTCAGCGTCGTCTTTGGCGAAAATCTCCCAGCGATGGAGGATGCGATCACAATAAATGGGATCGAGTTCGCAAACTCGCGCCCGCCGGCCGGTCTTGTGCGCCGCGATTAGAGTCGAACCAGAGCCGCCGAAAAGATCGAGCACAATGCCGCCGCGGCGGGAAACGTCTTTGATGGCGTCGGCAATCATCGCAACCGGCTTAACCGTCGGATGCAGCGCAAGCTCCTCGAGCCGGCCAGCTTTTCGCGTGTTTACGCCGCGCTCGAAGCGCCGTCGCCTGTCCGGTCGAACGACGACGCACCAAGGACTCGAGTTCTTCACGTTCAGCAACCGACAAAACAATTGAAACCGCCGCCTTGCCTCGAGCCATCGCTGCCTCCATCATTAGGAGACAGAATTATGATCGAAACTTCTCGATCAGTACACTAGGAGGTTTCATACTAACGACCAGGGTCGGGATCGCCGGCGCGTTCGTCGCAACCTTCATCGGCCAGACAATTGGTTGGTTCCGGCTCGATCAGGGCGCGGGTCTCATCGGCGCGTCCATCGGCTCGCTGCTCGTGCTGTTCGTCTGGAACCGGCTGGTGGCCTACCGCGCTGTGCCCGATCCGGGCAACCCCCTGGCCCCAACGCGCCGCCGCGCCGCAAGCTCTAGGGATCTGGTCGCGCGTTCATGAAGTCCGGTCGATGGCATCGAAGGCGGGGGCATTCAGGAGGCAGACATGGGACTACTTGATATCATCCAGGGCATGAAGAATGGCCCACGCGGCCAACGTCAGCCCAGCAGAAGCGGCAGCGGGGGCTGGACGTCGCGGATCATGATGGCGCTCCTGGGTCTCCTCGCATACAAGGCGTTCAAGGGCGGCGGCGATCAGGCTGCTCCAACCAACTCGGGCACCCCCCGGACCCCGACCCGCCGCGGTGTCGCTGGCTGTAGGGATCAATCGCGCACCGCAGTGGGCGGCCAGTGCCCGCGAACAGCACCTGATTCCCCGGGCGATCTCCGGCATTACGTGCGACTGCCCGTCGTTCGGCCCGCCGTCCGTCGAAGAAGATCGGAAAAGCCCCGGCGTCATCCGAACCATTTGAAAGCGCATTTTAGTCTAGTCATCCTAAGAAAGTATCTCGCCGGAGATTTGTCGCGCCGCCTCATCGACTAACTCGACGAGATCTTCGCCCTTCCTCACGGCTCATCAAGACAGACCGACCGAAGCCGGTTTTCTTAGCCAATTGCGCGAAAATGCGTTCAGACAGGGGAGTCCGGTCAAAGTGCTGGCGCAGCGTCGCGGATCAGCCCCAAGAAATTGCAGCCCCATTCGGCCGCGCGCTCGCGCCATGGCCGGCCGATCCACGCGGCCGGTGCCATGCAGCTCGAACTGATCCAGGGCGGAATGGCCGATTCAACTTCCGGAAACGCCAAAGTTCATCGGGCTCCGTTGTTGATGGAACAAATCCTCCTCACTGCAATTAAATGGCCTAGCGGTCCTCTTTCAGATGGAGCAAGTCATGCGGTCCATGGAAGAACTTTTCTACGCCCTTCTCCAGGACGTCTATTTTGTCGAGAAACAGCTACTCAAAACGCTGCCCAAGCTTGCAAAGAAGAGCACTAATGAAAAATTGCGGGAGGCATTCACCACCCACCGTGACGAAACCGAGGGGCAAGTCGAGCGCCTTGAGAAAGTGTTCAATGCCATCGGCAAAAAGCCCCGCGGCAAGACCTGCGATGCAATCCTGGGGATCATCGCGGAAGGCCAGGAAATCATGGATGAGGTCGACGATGAGGCATTGCGCGACGCCGGTATCCTGGCAGCCGCGCAAGCTGCCGAGCACTATGAAATCGCGCGTTACGGAACGCTCCGTGCGTGGGCGGAACTTCTCGGCCAGGAGGAAGCAGTGGAACTTCTCAGCGAAACGCTGGCTGAGGAAAAGCATGCCGATGAACTTCTGACATCTATCGCGGACGGCGGCGTCAACGAAAGCGCGACCGAGCGACCACTGGCCGCTGAATAGCAGGTGCGGCGTCTAGCAGGGTCTGCCCTACGAGAAGGCGGAGGGCTTCATGCGTGCCGATGACTGGACGGCAGCGGATAGCATGGCCCCCCGACCGCCGTCAGCGCGGCCGAGACCCTGCATGCCTCCAGCATCGGGCATCAGCGAATATCGCCTCCTTTACCCCGATACTCGCTTGGAGAGCACGTATTATTGTAGGCGGGAGCCATCTTGGCTTGGGTCTTGCCGCATGCGGGATCGAGACGGTGTCGCAACGAAGTGTGCAGTCGAACTCCGTCTATCGCGAGTCATTTTCGCATTTGGCTTCCATCGCCCAAGAGGTAAGCGAAAGCGAGCTATTAAGATTTGATAAAAACGTGATGCCGCGCAGGACTTCCGCAACTGGGGCAGGCACCGTTTTGGCCGCGCTGGCGCTGCAGGAGTTCGAGACCTTCGACACGCGGTCAGGTCAAGACGAATGTACGCACAGCGATCGAGCGCGTGGCTGCGCGGCTCGGCAACACGCCGCCGATAGCCGCCAGTGTCAGCGGCGAGCACCCCTCGCTGCGCCGCCCTTAGATCGGGTTGGCCCGGCTCGATCTTCGCCGCGCGGGACCATCCGTAAAAACTTCTTCGCGCGAGGGAACTCAAGATCCAGCATGCGCGTTCGCCAGCCGCGAAAATAGTAACGCTCAACATGAGGCTTAAAGGAGAAAAGCAATGGGACTGGGACGTGGTGCACTGCTTTGGCTGCTGGGCATACCGCTGCCAATTATAATTTTGCTGATTCTTTTTTGGCGCTAACTAAAGTATGGCCGAAGTGGCAAGTCCACCTCGGCCATATGTTCGCCGTTTTGCGATCAACCAGACACTAGGTTAGGCTTATATGTCCTGCAGCACACTGATAACGATATAACGCGATGGAGTCATTGGCCGTTCTCCTCAAGAGCAATTAACGTCTTCGATCCGGCCGCAAATAAATCTTTCGATGTCCGCAAAGCCCTGTCGCCTTGGTCTCCCGAAACTTTAGCCTGTAGCGCGCGGGATCATCCTAAAACTTCTTCGCGCGCGGAACCAGGATCCGGCGCAGGCGTTTGCTAACGGCGTAAATAGCAGCGCTCAAATAGAAGGAAAACGTCATGGCACATAAGCTCGCTTTGTCCGCCTCGGTCCTTGCTCTCGCCGGGAGCCTTGCGGTCGCTCCGAGCGGCCGCTCGATGGCCGAGCAATCATCGCTTTCGACGAAACATTGGCTGGCCTCCGATGTTTATAAGGCGGATGTCTATAACAATGCAGAAGAGAAGATTGGGGTCGTCACCGATCTCATCATGGATAGTAGCGGGAACGTCACGACCGCGGTCGTTGGCGTCGGCGGTTTTCTCGGCGCTGGCAAGAAGGAAGTGGCAGTTCTTTTCAAAGACCTAAAGGTTGTGACGCGCGACAACAAGGACTGGCTGGTTCTTAACCAAACCAAAGAACAGCTACAGGCGGCCCCGGCCTATGATAAGAAAACCAACAAGCCCATGTGAGGGTAACTGTCGCCGATGCCGGGCAGCATGGCCGTTTCCCCTTCGCGCGCACGGTCCCCTCCCCCTTTGCGCGCGAGGGGTAATGCGATTGATTTTCGGCACTGTTGAGCCGGCCGGAGCTTGCGGCTTGCCCGGATCGTGCTTATTGCCATCATGGCGAAGCGCGGCCACGAAACTCTGGCCATGCAGCACTTTGGCATAAAGCCTTTGGCCGCCCTGCACCGGCCATGCGTGGGCGCCATGTTTCGATCCCAAGTGTCACGTGTTCATCGACGAGGGCCGCGATGTCAGGCCTGTCCTGCTCGGCGGCGCGCACGATTTTTTTAAGGGTGATCTTCTCCTTAGCGAAGAAGCGCCAAATCGTGCCATGGCCGACGGCAAGCCTGGCTCGGAAAGCGGCCCGCTGCCTCAAGGTACCTCTGAACCTCCGAAATAAACGTTTTGTTCCAGCGGCAGCGCCGGGTGAGTCAGTCCTGTGCTTCCCCTAGCCGCGCAATCACCACCGGCCGAACGATGTGGGGATGATGGTAGGTTTGCACTGATGTCTCTTGATTTAGATCCAGAACCTCAGTTGATTGTCGATCCGCGCGATGCGGCCGAGTCTGTGGGATTGTGCTACGTCTCGGACGACGAGCCCGGTCTACGGCGCCGCAAAACAGGAAAGGGATTTTCCTATTTAAAGCCGGACGGCAAATCAGTGCGCGACGAAGCCACGCGCAAGCGTATTCGTAAACTCGCGATTCCACCTGCTTATAGCGACGTCTGGATCTGCTCGCGTGCGAACGGTCACATCCAGGCAACCGGCCGTGACGCTAAAGGGCGCAAACAGTATCGCTATCACCCAAACTTCCGCGAGTTCCGGGAGACCACGAAATATGAGCACATGCTGGACTTCGCGCGGTCGCTCCCTGACATCCGCGCGAAGATCGCCGAGGATATGGGGCGGTGTGGGCTGCCACGAGAGAAGGTGATCGCAACTGTCGTCCACTTACTCGAAACGACGCTCATCCGTGTCGGCAACGACGATTACGCAAAGCAGAACAAGAGTTACGGTCTTACCACGATGCGCGGGCCGCACGTCAAGGTCGAGGGAGGGGTGTTACGCTTCCATTTCATGGGCAAAAGCGGCAAGACTTGGCGGATCAAGATCTATGATCGAAGGGTTGCCAAGATTGTTAAATCGTGCCAGGAGCTGCCCGGCCAGGAGCTGTTCCAATACCTCGATGAAGACGGTCAGCGCAAGAATGTGACCTCATCGGATGTCAATGCTTATTTGCGCGAGATAACAGGACGCGATGTCACCGCGAAGGATTTCCGCACTTGGGCGGGCAGCGTCTTGGCTGCGCTGGCGCTGCAAGAATTTGAAAAGTTCGATTCGCAGGCCCAGCTCAAGAAGAATGTACGCGCCGCAATCGAGAACGTAGCCGCGCGGCTCGGCAATACGCCGGCTATATGCCGCAAGTGCTATGTCCATCCAGAGATCTTGAACTCGTACGCCGAAGGCGCACTGCTCGTCCAGGTCAAGGATCGGGTTGACGCCGAGTTGCGCGACGATCTGGCGGTGCTGAAGCCCGAAGAAGCGGCGGTGCTGACACTCCTAGAATTCCGTCTCGGACGGGATCTGAAGATCGCGCTCAAGGAGGGGTGCCCGAATTTAGTTCATTAACGGTGTCATTGAATTCATTTTGCCATTGTGGCGCTAGCAAAGGCCTTGTCACTCAGCTTGGATTAATCCGCCGACCAGCGGCGGCGTTAATGGTTCGAATTAGCGCTAGCTCTCAGCCATACGACCAAAACCGTGAGATCATCATGACGGTGATGATCTACGACATTCCCGCTCCCGAATAGCTCCGCATTCCTTGAAACGCATGACCTTTTCATCTTTGCCAATTCCAACTCCTCCCGGAACGAGGTCCTGAGTAGTTACCTCATGGAATGCGATCGGCGTAGAAATTTGGCGAGTCGTTGCTGAGCCGGAGCAGGTTCTGTCCTAGAGTTCGATAGCACAAGCTGGTCGTCCACGACGGCACTCGCGCCCCACAGACAAGGCGGGTCAGGACAATTCGCTCATACCGCGTGCAGCGCGCCGTTGCCCGCCCTGAAGGCCGCGGCCGTAGCCGCCGGCGCAAACTTGCCGATCGCCGCCAAGGCGTCGCGCGCCGCCGCACGGTGGATGAATAGGCGGCATTCATCGCTAGAGGCCGGGCCAAACAGCCGCACGGTGCTTTGCACGTCGATCACCATAAACGCCTTGTTATCGAGCGCCTGGGCTATGACGCGCCGGTCGCAAGCGGCAAGCCACGCGTCCGCCATGGCCGCGGTGATGTCATCGATGATTTGCTCGTGGGTTTGCATGGTGTCTCATACCGCGAGTTGCACTTTAGGGGCCGTTTCCTGCAATCCGTTCCAAGCATTGCACCTTACGTCAGTTCGCGGCGCCCAACGGAGCGTTGCCATGAGCCTAGCTGTAACCACCCGCCGCGAGCGTTGACGGCGCAGGGTTCATACCGCGAAACGTGCTAGAAACGAACCCCCTAGAGAAAACATAAATTGCGCGACATATCGGGCGCGGTGCCGCCCGCGCATCGCGCCTCAAAAATAGGGTTCCTAACCGGGGGACCCGGCGATGCACCGTGATGATTGACCTTCGTGGATTCGGGCGATCCGGCACTTCCTCAGCCGGCGCGTTACGAGAAGCGAAGATGTGCGGTCCAACGGCAGCCTTCGAGCACTTTCGATTTCGGTGCAATTCTCGCTTATCGCAGCCTTCAAGGCGTCGATTTCTGCCTTGCGCCTTTCGTGAAGTTGATCCCGCCATGCGGAGAGGTCTAGGCGGGCGCTAAGGGGCCGATAGAAAATCCTCGCCTCATCCTTATGCCGATCTGGCATGACCGCATGAGAGAACTGGAAAAAGCTGCCGACCTACCCGCGCGCGTGAAGGCCGAGATAGAGCAATTCTTTCTTAGCGGACAAGCGGGCAAAGTAACGGATTGGCGCGGGCCGAAAGCGGCACATAAATTAGTCAACGCGAGCCTCATCGGCAGGAACTCGTAGCATCAGGGGCGCTGCTCCGCGTTCCGGTTGCGTGTGACCGCTGCCTTCTTCGCAGACGCCGAACGACTCGCTGTTGAGCGGGAGGCCGAGGCTGCACCGCCCTTCGCGCCGCCCTTATGCGCCGCCGGATGGCCGGTAGACTTGCCGCGGCCAGACCCGCCGGACTTCTTGCCGCCGCCATCCTCTTTGTTGACGGTTGCCCAGGCCGGCGCTCGGCCTCCTGCTCCGGAACTCCACGCTTTTCATAGCCCTCGGCTATATGGTCGGCCTTGCGCTCCTGCTTGTCGGTATATTTTGATTTGTCGCCACGCGGCATCACGATCCTCCTGTCCGAAGGCGCTTTGATTCGATGGCGCCTCATCGGAATTGGGCTATTTTCCGAAGTTTGAAGCCGCTCCGCCTTGTACTCCGGGTGTGGACTCGGGAATTCTGCCACCTTCGCTGCCGGGTTTTGCTTCGACACCAGGTGAGCCGGCTGCGGTTGGGGCGCCTCGGGCGCCCGAGTCACCACCATTTTCTTTTTGAATAGCAGTGCTTGGTTCGACGTTCCTTCCGGCCGCAGGGCCGGTCGTGCTGCCAGGCTGCTCGGCAAAGGCAATTCCGCTCGCGAATAGGAACGCGATTGTGCATAGCACTAGAGATATACGAATGGCCATCTCATTCTCCTTTCTCATCGCGACGTGCTAACGCCATCACTGGACGTTGGTTGCTTCGCATGTTTACATCGATCGAACTAAGTGCGCCATGATTTAGCGTAACCGGTGCCTGTGCGCACAAGATCTCGGGGTGGCAGCGGCCATAGCGGGAGAAGGAGCGGCCGTCGCGTGGCTCGAACTGCTCGGATCGGTTAGTCTACGATGGCCTGCAACACGCGCTCAATCTGAGCCGGATAACAAGGCTAGGGAATGAAGGGCACGCTACGCAGGTCAGAAGGCAGCTGTTCTTGCGACGAGCCCGAAATAAAAGCAAAAGGCACACGCTTGCGTTCGAGAATTTGTGCAACCTCAAACGTCTTGCCGTCTGTCACATTGACATCCAAAAAAGCAAAGTCGAGGATGTCGTGTAAAATCTTCTTGGTGGCCGCGACAGATGCTTTGACCACAACGGTAGCCGTGACAATCTCGGTGACCATCATTTCAAGACTCATGGCGACCAAAGGGTCGTCTTCGACAATGAGGATACGCAACGTTTTCATGGAACTCTACTTTCTGTTGCTTGGAGTGAGATTGAATTGCTAGAATGCTGTCTACTGGTCGTTTGCCCAAATTATTTGGCAAGCTCACCGGGTCTTTTCGGGGGAGCGCGACCTTGGGAATGGTCGTGCGCGCGCGGTCATGCTCGTTCTCGTTGCCCGAAGTGCGGCACTCGTCGTATGTGCCGAAGTGGGGAATAGGCGCCGATCAGCAGTCCTTGCTCCTTGGGAGCCGCTCATGGCCGGTGCCTGCCGGCACACCACGTCGCCCGCCTTGAGCTTCAATGCGCGTCCCTTCGCGCCGCAAAAACGGACTTGGGCGTGTGTGTCTAGCGTGGCCCCGACCGCCGTGAGCGCGGCCGAGAGCCTGCATGCGCCTCAGCATCCGGGCATCAGCGAACATCGCCTCCCTGGCCCCGATACTCGCTTGGAGATCCCGTATTATTGTAGGCGGGAGCCATCTTTAGTTCGTCTTTGGTGCGACTGAGGACCAGCCAATCCTTGCCATCGCGAATTCGAGACTTTCAGCTCCTTGAAGGGAATCACGACGTCTTTCTGGCCAGCGCCAAGGAACCCGCCGACACCGATGATGGCGCCCGCGACGTTGCCGTTTCTATCGATCATAAGATCGGTGACCTTGCCGATCTTGTTTTCGGAAGGATCATAAACATCCGCCTTATAGATGTCGGAGGCTAGCCAATGGTCCGTCGAAAGCGACGACGAAGCATTGGCGACCGAGCGTCCGATTGACGGTTCTCTGGTCATCGTGGTCTCTGCGAAAGCGAGACCGCTAGCGAAAGCGAGGACCGAGGCGGACAGAGCGAGAGTCTTTAACATAACTGAATCTCCTTTGCTGTTGCGACACCACAGGGGTCGGCTCGGAAACGTCGCGGCCAGACCTTGGTTCCCATTGGCAACGCATGTGCGCGCATCGGGCAACCAAGCCGGCGCCGGTCCAGCCGGCGAAGGGCGACAAGCCCGGCTTGGGCCAATTTACGTTCGCTGCGCGTCCGTGCAATGCCATCGAACCTATGTCTAGAATGGCGTCGACCGATCCGCGACGAGTATCTGGCTGCAGGGAACTTTTTGGGGCGTTTGGGCTTCTAAGCAAGTCGGGATGTTTTGCAGCCCCGCCGGAAGGAATTCCCCGCCGCAAAGTGCCGTTGGGGGTGGCTCAAAAAAGAGGAACTAACCATGGACAATCAGGACGTGATCGCGACGTTGAACGGCCTACTTGAAACAACCCGCGATGGGGAACAAGGCTTCCGCACGTGTGCCGAAGGCGTTGAGAGCCCTAATCTCAAGGCGCTGTTCGACGCAGCGGCGCGGCGTTGCGCCGAGGGCGCGGTAGAATTGGAAGCCAAGGTTCGCAGTCTCGGCGGTGAGCCCGCAGAGGGCGGCTCGATAAGCGGCGCGGTGCATCGTGCCTGGACCAACATAAAGTCCACCATCACCGGCATGAACGAACACGCGGTGCTCGCCGAGTGCGAGCGGGGCGAAGATGCCGCCAAGGCTGCTTATGAAGCAGCGCTCCAGAAAAGCTTGCCGGCCGACGTAAGAACGCTCGTCGAGCGGCAATACCAAGGCGTCAAGGCAAATCACGATCGCGTCCGCAATCTACGCAACGCCGCAACCTGACAACCGGGCAGGTCCCGGAGGGCTCGGGATCTGCCGCGGTCCGGCTATCGGACGCAGCGAAATAAAAATGGCGAGACTCCCGTGAATGTAACAGCCAACGCTCTCATCGCAGGATCGATGGGATTGTTTCTGGCCGCCTGCGGGGACGGTGCCAAATTGCCGGAGGAGGCAGCGTTTGGCCCAAATCCCACGCTGCCCGCGCCGACTGAAACGATCATCCCGACCTCCAATATCGCCCCGGCGAAGGGCTGGCCCGAAGGCGCGAACCCGGCGCCAGCGGCCGACCTTTCGGTCCAAGCCTTCGCGGCCGGCCTCGACCATCCGCGTTGGCTTTACGTTCTTCCAAACGGTGACGTTCTCGTCGCCGAAACCAATGCTCCGCCGCGGCCGAAGGACGAACGCGGCGTCAAGCGCTGGATTTCTCGCATAGAGCAGCGCTGGGCAGGTGCTGGCGTTCAGAGCGCCAACCGTATCACCTTGTTGCGCGACGCCGACGGCGACGGTGTCGCGGAGATCCGAACGGTTTTTCTTCAAGGATTGCATTCACCGTTCGGCATGGCGCTCGTGGGCCATGACCTTTATGTCGCCAACACAGATGCGATCATGCGCTTCACCTATAGGGATGGCGAAACGCAAATAATGGACCTTGGCGACAAAGTCGCCGATCTGCCAGCCGGCCTGATCAATCACCATTGGACCAAGAACGTCATCGCGAACCGTGACGGGTCGCGTCTTTACGTGACAGTGGGTTCGAACAGCAACGCCGCCGAAAACGGTTTGGACAAGGAAGAGCGCCGCGCTGCAATTCTCGAGGTCGATCCGGCGACCGGCCAAACGCGGGTGTTCGCGTCAGGCTTGCGCAACCCGAACGGAATGGCGTGGGAACCCAATACCGGCGTACTTTGGACTGTCGTCAACGAGCGCGACGAACTCGGCAGCGATCTCGTGCCCGACTACCTCACTTCGGTAAAGGACGGCGGGTTTTATGGCTGGCCCTTCAGCTATTATGGTCAGCACGCGGATCCTCGGGTGACCCCGCAGAGGCCAGACTTGGTGGCCAAAGCGATCAAACCCGATTACGCCCTCGGCAATCATACTGCTTCGCTTGGACTCGCATTCTCCACGGGCGCTTTTTTGCCGGAGCGATACAGACATGGTGCTTTCATCGGCCAACACGGGTCATGGAACCGCATACCTCGTAGTGGATACAAAGTGATCTTTGTTCCGTTCTCGGATGGACGTCCTTCGGGACTGCCGGTCGATGTTCTCACCGGCTTTGTAAGCGTGGATGGCAAGGCGCTTGGCCGTCCGGTAGGAATCGCCATCGATCGTGCCGGAGCGCTCCTGGTTGCCGATGATGTCGGCAACCGCGTATGGCGAGTCGGACCCGCGGTTCAAAAGGCGGCAATGGAAGGCTTCTATCGCCCGGCCTTGACCGCGTCGTCGCGCCAACGATGAAACAATTTGAGAATCACGTCTTCGTTGGCGTTTCGTCAACGGCCGCCGCTCGATGCCTGACACTATCCCGTCGAGCCGGCTCGACGGAGCAATCCGTCTCACCCTCAAGCGCCTCTCGCGGATTTAACAGCCGCAGGAATGTGAGTAATTACGAATTTCAACCACTCTTACTACGGCATCAGATCTGTCAGTGTCGGCATCGACATGCACAGCACTTGATTACTTTCGTTCCCACGTTTGCCGCCGTCGCAACCTAATCTTCAGATCGGAGTTAGAGAGAACGATCTCGAGGATGAAGAAGGACGTATCTCACATGGCCGATTCCAATTTGAATAAGGCTGATCAAATCGTCGCGGAGCAGCGCGACATTCAGGCTGAGGTAGCATACCAAAGCCGGGAGACCGGTTCCGCACGCTCGTCTGGCGCTACGCAAGCCGGCGCTCGTGTTTATCCAGAGCCGCCTTTTCCCAAACAGCACCAGCCCAAACCAGGCGAAGAGGCGCGACTCGATCCTGCGCCAATGTACGATGCGCCTTATTACCGCGGCTCAGGCAAGTTGCAGGATAAGGTCGCGATCGTGACGGGCGGCGACTCGGGGATCGGCCGGTCCGTTGCGGTGCTCTTCGCCCGTGAGGGGGCGGATGTGGCGATTGTCTATTTGGCGGAGCACGAGGATGCGAGAGTGACCAAGGCATCCGTTGAGAAAGAGGGCCGACGTTGCCACTTGATTTCCGGCGACGTCCGTGATCGGAGCTTCTGCCGCGAGGCTGTAGCACAAACACTGCGCGAATTTAGCCGACTCGATGTGCTTGTAAACAACGCGGCGTTTCAAATTCATACGTCGCGATTTGAGGATCTAACCGAGGAGCATCTCGATTACACCGTAAAAACCAACCTGTACGGCTATTTCTATATGGCGCAGGCATGCGTCGAACATATGGAATCTGGAGCGACGATTGTAAACACCGGATCGGTTACCGGGCTCCTGGGTAATAAGGATCTAATCGACTATTCGATGACTAAAGGTGGAATTCATGCGTTAACGCGTTCGTTGGCCAGCAATCTGGTCGGCCGTGGAATACGTGTTAACGCGGTTTCGCCCGGACCGGTCTGGACACCCCTCAATCCTTCCGACAAGAATGCAGACAAGGTCGCTGAGTTCGGAAGTCACACTTCTATGAAGCGACCCGCTCAGCCGGAGGAAATTGCTCCGGCTTATGTATTTCTTGCCTCTTCACATTGCTCGAGTTTCATTACCGGAGAAATCCTACCGATTATCGGGGGCTATACTGGGGGGTGAGCCCTTGGCAACCTGGCGTGTCTGAAAAAACATGGTGCGGCGCGGACGGTCAACTTACGATCATCCAGAATGCCGATGAGTTTGGCGGCAAGAATGGCGCGTGGTGCTCAAGATCGGCGTTGGGCGGTCGAAGTCGCGGAATACGTTCCCGCTGGATCATGGTCATGTCGTCATCACTGGTCATCGTAAAGTTTCCTTCAATCGCTTCAGCCATTCGCGGATAAGATCGACCTCCATTTACGGCGTCTTGATCCCCGTCTTGGATTTTTTCTGAAAGGCGTGGATCACCCAAAGAGCCGCTCCGACCTTCACCGCATAGATGACGCGGTAAGGTTCGCATCGCCACAACGGTTAGTTCTTCGCCAGGTTGCGGTTGATCCGCCGCTTTGCCGCGGGCGCCTGCTTGGCCGAGGAATCCGCAGGAAGTGACGGCGGAATTGGCGGCGATTGTCCGCGCGTATGGCTGCCAGAAGTGGCGGGCGACAATTATCCGGGGGAATGGGTCACGGACGCGTGGGCAGGCCAGGGGATTGGGTACGATCGGGCCGACGTGCCGGCAAAGCGAGCTTTACAAAGAGGCCAATCCGCTATTTACGCGCAAGTAAATCGGCATTCCGGATCATCCACAATTGATCCGTGAGCTGCGCCTACTTGAACGCCGCATGTCGCGCATGGGCAGGGACGCGGTCACGCATCCGCCGCGCGGCCATGACGATTATGCGAATGCTTTGGCCAACGCCGCGCGTCTGGTGTCGCGGCAACGATGCAAATGGTTTTCGGCACGGTTCGTGGATTTGGCTACGGAACCGCAAACATCTTGTCGCTGCGGCCGAGGACTGAAAGCTATCGAGCTTCTCAGCGTGGTCGTTTTTTCACTTGAAAGGAACCACTATGGCAATCGTTCACCATGCCCCGGCGACAAATCAAAAGGCGTTTGGCCACTTGACATACGTGCGAACTGCGTGGCAGAGTTGGCACCATGCAATATCGTACAGCCACAAATTCCATCCTCGCGATCGGGGGGACATATAGCCTCATTGGGTCGTTCGGGACACCTATTCTCAAACTCTTCAATTTTGTGCAATTCGCGGATTGGTTGCGCGAGATGATGAATTTGGTTCAGATAAAAGATGTTTCGATTAGTTGGCCAGGGATTTATTTACTTTTATTCATCTCATGTGTTGTTGGGATTGTTGCAATAAATTTTGATTTGGCGAAAAAATATTATCTTAGAAAAAAAGAGGCAATGATATACTTGACTTAGGAAAAATGCGATGCTACCCGCTTCGCCCGTTGGCATCGAAGACGATTCGAGGCTGGCTGGCGCGCCCGTAAACGAGATTGAAATTACGCCGGAGATGATCGAGGCGGGGGTTGTTTCTTTGGAGGCTTGCCGCGGCGCTTGCGCGGACGAGCATATCGTCCGCGAGGTTTATACTGCCATGTTGGCAACTCGTCGCTCCCGTACTCTTCCCTGAGCTGTTTGTAGGTATAGCCAGGAGTAATATGGCGGCCGATGATGGTGAGCCTTACGAAGATATTTTGAAGATCGGCGGTCATTTTATTCAGAATACGCGGACCGACAAAGGTCGTGCGGATGCGGCCGCGAGTATGCGCAAAAAGTTCGTTTGTGACTTTGAACGGCCCGTCGCCGATGCGAAAGGCTCCCAAGTGCACGATGTCGTTTCTTGTTTTTGCGATTTTGCTAAGCTGCTCGATAATGAATTTCAGTTGAATAATTTTCGGTCCTTTGAGCCTTCTCGCGTCGATAAGACGCGTTAGATGGTTCATGCCGGCATCTACTCGCAACGTGGAAAAGAGAGCTTTGGCTATGCGGGGGTCACGATCAAGTTTGGCGAAATGCCAGACTGTGAGGTTCAAGGCAAATTCGACGGCAGCAAACTGAGCAAGAAATTCTCCGAGTGCTAATAGGTATTTTGGGCTATCAAGATCCGTCATAAAATGTGGATGCTTTGATCCTTGAGTTATAAGATGGTCCATGAATGAGAAATCAGACGTGAAAAAGAAAGATAATCAAGAAGAATACAGCGAAGAAGAAACCGCGCGCCGCTATGACGCGACACTGAAGCGCGTTCTCTCAACTCCGCCGAAGCATAGGACGGCAAAGGACGAAAAAGCGAATCCGCCGAAAAAGCGCGGGCGGCCAAAGAAGGAACCGGAAGAATGACTGTTAGTCCGCAAAGGCACGAGCTACGACAGGAAATTGATATGCAGAATGGTGGAGTCCGCCTCGAAGCATTAAAGCTAGCGGTTTCGACGATGCCAGATTGTGGGACTGATGAAATCATCAAGCGAGCGGAAGCATTCGCTACTTTTTTTTCAACCGATCCGCTGGCGCTTTTACAACAAGGAGGCATTCTGCATACAAAGTTAGAGTCTCCTCCTTCGTCATCTTACGACTGTCGGCCAACTTGATGTCCTTCATAAGCTTATAGGCGATTTCTTCGGGGGAAGCGCCGGAGTGTAGTACAACGTGGTCGTCTGCCATTGTGTCCTCTCGAATCGGGAGTCATATTCTATTTATTGTTTTTCGCCAGTGCAGGAAAGACCGTGCTTGCTGTTTAAGCGTGCGCGGCTTCACGAGGCTGTCGATATGTCAACCGTTTGCCTTCGGTGCCCTTGAGTGTGCGCGCCGCGCGTTCGATATCCTCAATTCCGAGCTTGGAACGGTTGTTGTATCTGAAATCGAACTCAGCGAGATAACGGTGCAGATGTTGCTCGCTAATGTGGTGGAACGTACCGATCACGCCGCGCTTGAAAATGGAAAAAAAGTTTTCGGCGTTGTTGACATGAACGAAGCCGCCTAGGCGAACATATTCGTTAGCGGAGTGGTTCACGGTTCCATGGCCTTCGTATTCCTTACCAAGCTTCGTGTAAGCGGTGTTTTCATCGGTCATCAAATATGATTTGCGGCTGGCGATCTTAACCGCGGTTTCGCGGAGTGTTTTTGCGGTTGCATTCTTGACATGGAACGAGCGGGCTTTGCCACCGCGTTCGATAAGCGTCATGACGATGTGTTTCTTGGGTTCGGGCTTATAGGCGCGGTTTTTGGCTTTGCCGCCAACATAGGTTTCGTCGGCTTCTACTACTTTGCCGCTTCCACCAATGGGGCCGGGAGCGGCATCGTTCATAGCTTCACGAATGCGATGGCACATGAACCATGCGCTCTTATAGGTGATGTTCATCATTCGGTGCATTTGGTGAGCCGAGGTGCCTTTCTTGCTGGAGGATAGAAGGCGCATCGCGAGCAACCATTTGTGCAATGGAATATGTGAGCGCTCCATGACCGTTCCTGTGCGGCACGTGAACTTGCCTTGACAGTCGCGACAAAGGAAATAACCTGCTTGCGTTTTTCCGGCCATTCGCATGACATTGAAGGAACCGCAGTGTTGGCAATTCACGCCATCAGGCCAACGCGAGGCTTCGATATGCTCGCGGGCTTTATCCTCGTCGTGGAATGTAGGGTCAGAAAGATCGAAGGTCATTTGTGCCATCTCCATTGAAACGAGAATGGCACGGATAGTTTCCTAAGTCAAATATATAATTGCCAATGTATCAAGCTCTTTGGCCACCCGGAAAACGGCTCGGCGTGCCTCATCGGTCAAATCCATCGTTTGCGCGGAAATGATGCCGCACGCGCGCAGTATCTCTGTCTCAACTAAATCACGAGGCGGAGAAGTACCTCTTGAAGCAGGCCGACTTTGTAAAAATGCGCCAGTGATTCCAACAACAAGCCGATATCGACTGGTTTGAAGCGGTGTTCACCGTCCCGGCTGCACATGTCATTGATCATGGACACAATTGGTCCGCAGTAGAGAGCTTTATCGTCTGGCGTCACCCCGCTTTCGATCCCCAGTCGCGCTTGATGCATCCCTCTCAAAGATTGCTCGCAGTTTTTTAGAACGCGAGCCGACCGGCGGCTTTTCTCATCCGGGAATAGCTTTGAAAACAGTGTCACGCTTGCGCCCTCCTTTTTGGCAGGAGGTTCGGCGTGAACATTTGAGACTTGCGCTGCCTTCGCTACCGTGAACCCCACCCAAGCTTGTGTGAGGAAAACCACTGCAAGCGGAACGTATAAAGCAATTAGAAGATCGACGATCGACGGATGTGCCTTGAACAAGATGACGCCCATCATCGCTACTGCGCCGACACATGCCCCGAAGGCGCCGAGCAATGATGAGGTCCCGCCGTCTTTCTCAGCAAAGTACGTCCACGGCCCTGTTGCCAAGCAGTATGCCCAAAGTAAATAGGGCCAGATCGATCCAGTTTCGTAGTGAGCCAACACGACATAAAAACTTCCTAAGCACCAAGCGGTTACGACGACATACGTCCATAGATTGGCTAATGCAATTAACACTCCTCCAATTATAGATTTCCCTTTTTCTAGGGCCATCATCGCGGGAGCGGCAAATATTAAGCCCAGCGCGAGCGCAAGTGGGAGACCGAAAGTGGAAATAAACATTACTACTAAGCCTGCCCCGATCAGACCCCAATTCCCGACCACTCCTAGCCATATCCCCCCTATGATCCCGCTGAACATATTCAGGATCATCACGGGAATTGAAAGCAACCTGATTAGCGCGGCCATGGTACGTCCTCATGCAAAACGAGTGTTAGAGCGGGTCCCGATTAGGTGGACCCTGACGTTGCCCCTGCGGATTAATCCAGGTTGAACTGGAGTCTGGCCCTTGAGGGAAGGACCAGACGATGAAGCGCAAGCGGTTTACCGAAGAGCAGATTATCGGGGTTTTGAAGGAGCACGAGCTGGGTGCGAAGACGGCCGATCTGTGCCGCAAGCGCGGAATCAGCGAAGCGACTTTTTACAATTGGAAGAGCAAATTCGGCGGTATGGACGTTTCCGAAGCCAAGCGCCTGAAGCAGCTTGAGAGCGAGAACGGCAAGCTGAAGAGGTTGTTGGCCGATGCCATGCTGGACAACGCGGCGCTGAAGGACCTTTTGTCAAAAAAATGGTGACGCCCGCCGTAAAGCGGGAGGCTGTCGCGCATCTTAAGGTAGCGCATGAGATGAGCGAGCGGCGGGCGTGCAAGGTCACCGGCTGCGACCGGATGACGGTGCGCTATCGCTCCCGGCGGCCGGACGATCCACAGCTGCGCGAACGACTTTTGGCGTTCGCCAGGGAACGCCGGCGCTTTGGCTACCGGCGCCTGCTCATTTTCTTGCGCCGGGAAGGCTTTGTCGTGAACCACAAGCGGCTTCCGCATTTATCGCGAGGAACGACTCATGGTGCGCAAAAGGGGAGGCCGTAAAAGGGCTTTGGGGACTAGGACGCCTATGCCAGGTGCTGCGCTGCCAAACGATCGCTGGTCGCTCGATTTCGTGTCCGATCAGTTCGTCTGCGGGCGGCGCTTCCGCGTTCTCGGCATCTACGACGACTGCACACGAGAATGCCTGGCGGCGGTGGCCGATGTCTCTCTTTCCGGCAGGCGGGTCGCGCGCGAACTCGATCTTCTGATCGCGAGCCGTGCCAAGCCCAAGAGCATAATCAGCGACAACGGCACAGAGTTGACCAGCAATGCGATCCTGTCCTGGACAGCGGATACCGGAGTCGATTGGCATTACATCGATCCGGGCAAGCCGGTGCAGAACGCATTCATCGAGAGCTTCAATGGCCGACTGCGCGACGAGTTCTTGAACGAGACCTTGTTCACATCCCTGATGCAGGCTCGCCTAGCGCTCGAAGATTGGCGGCGCGACTACAATACCGTGCGGCCACATTCTCGTATCGGCTGGCTGACGCCCGCCGCTCATGCCGCCCAATTCTCACCGCAACGGGCCAAGGCGCTGCGCTGCTCGATGGCTCCGCGCCTTGACCCGTTGCAATGTCCGTGCACGATGGAAGAAACCGCCAAACTCTAGCCGCACCTGGATCAAACTTGGGGGCAACGTCAACCCGTATCCGGCATTGCGAAAATAGTTGAAGCATTCGGTTGGAGGGAAGTCGTCGAGAGCTAATCCGATGCCATCCCACAGAGCATCGACGGTTCGGTGGGCCATTTTGCGCAACGTATTTTTGAGCTTGGCGAAGACTTGTTCGATGGGATCGAAGTCAGGACTGTAGGCGGGCAAGAAGCACTGCGTCGCCCCGGCGGCTTCGATGGCTTTTCGAACGCCGGCGCGTTTATGGGAACCGAGATTATCCATCACCACGATTTCGCCAGGCGACAAGGTCGGCACCAGAACCTGCTCGACATAGGCGAGGAACTTTGCGCCGTTAATGGGACCGTCGAAGACACAAGGAGCGGTGATGCGATCGTGGCGCAACGCCGCCAAAAAGGTCGTCGTCTTCCAGTGGCCGAACGGGGCGTGAGCGATAAGTCTCTTGCCTCTTTCACATCGCCCATAGCGAGGTGTCATGTTGGTCGAGGCCCAGGTCTCATCGATGAATACAAGCCTTTGAGGATCAAGACTTTTCTGCTTATCGCGCCAAGCGAGACGTGCGGCCCGGACATCCGCTCTTTCTTGTTCGGCGGCGTGCAGAGTTTTTTTTAAAGGTCAATTGCAGATGCCGCAAAAAACGCCCGACGGCGGACCGCCCGACTTTGATCTCGAGCGTCGTCAGCTTGCTCCACAGCTCCGTGATCGTCAGCTCGGGCTGCACCGCCACCAACGCCCGCACCTTATCTTCATGCGCAGCCAGCGCGTGCCGCTTATGGCCGCCAAACTTTCGCGGCAGACAACCGCCTGTTAGCTCAAACTGCTGCATGAGCTTGATCACGCAGCTCGCACTGACATCAAAGCTGCGCGCCGCCTTGCGCCGAGACTGACCTGCCAGTACAGCCCGCACCAGGCGGTCACGTAAATCCTGCGAATAGGGTTTTGCCATCCATGCCGGCCTCCATTCCAGCCAACATGGTGAATCACGATTCCGCCGATTCGGGAATCCCCCTTCCGATTCTGTCTATTCGGGACCCGCTCTAGGGCATTTCTTATTCCTTGACTAGTCTAGGTGCCGCGCGGTCAACGCACTCCGTATGCGATTTATATTTGTCGATATGATAAACGCCACAAGGCCCTCGCCGTCGAGGTTGCGGAACGCCGGCTTGACGCCAGCGATCTCGCAAGCCTTCAACCCGGTTGTGCCCGTCGATGAGCGTCTTGCCTTCCTTATCGTGGACGATCGGGAAGCGAAGCCCATTCGCTTTGATATCCGCCGCAAGCTCATCAAGCTCGTCGTCGGAGAGCATCGGAAATAGTGCGGCGACTGGGTGAACGGCCAGCTCACTCATCCCGCCATGGGCCTCGCCGCGCGCGCTCTCTGCCCCGATCATGCCCAGCGGCGTCCCGGTGAAATCACCAAGCGCCCTCGGTTGCAAAACGGTACCCCCTAGAAAAAACTTGCGTAGAGTGACATATCGGGCGCGGCGTCCCCGCGCAGGCCAGGCTTGGCAAGGTAGCTTGGCCGCAAGGGAATGCTACCATACCTTGCCCGCCATGCCGTCTATCCAAGCTCGCGCGGCGCCATCACGTTCTTGTTTGTATAGCGATTTCTTGGGAGAATTGCACAATGGCACTCCAACACCTTACCCTGGATCAAATCGACGAAGCCGAATTGCAGCGGCTCATCGACGGAAGGGCATTAGAGAACTCGAGACATTGAGTACAAGCGCGACACTTACGGCAATGCGGATAAAGACTATGGCGAATATCTCGCCGATATCTCTTCCTTCGCGAACACCGCTGGTGGCGACATCATTATCGGCATGAAAACCGAAGAGGGCGTCCCGACCAATTTCGCTCACCTACAATTCGACCGCGATGCCGAAAAACTCCGGCTTGAAAATATCGCTCGCTCTGGACTTCAGCCAAGGATTTTTGGCTTTGACATTCGCGTCGTCCCGATCGCAACGGGCGGCTTCGCTATCGTGGTTCGCATTCCCCGAAGCTACAATCAGCCGCACCGCATCGTTCGACAGGGAACAGGACATCACCGCTTTTATGCGAGGTCGTCGGCTGGGAAATACGAGCCGAACGTTGATGAGCTTAGGTTACTGTTCGCGCGCGCCCCACAGCTTGCCGATCGGATTCGTGACTTTCGATTTGACCGAATTGCCAAGATCACTGCAAACGGCGCACCTGTCCCGCTGTTAGACGCACACGCGCTTACAGTGCACGTGATACCTTTTTCAGGCTTCGACTCGCGACTCCCGTTACCGCTTGGCCAGGTCGAACGTTGGTATAGTAATTTCTGGCCTTTGGGCTCGATCGGTCCGAGCGATTTCCGGATCAACGTCGACGGCCTCCTGACGCTGTCCAATGCGGAAGCAAACGCAAGAGCGCACCGAGCTTACGTCCAAGTCTTTCATACCGGCATTGTCGAAGCCGTAGCCTCCTCTTTTCCTCATAGCCCCGGCCACCTAACGGCCATGAAAACCGAAGTTTGCATCGTCAAGTACTCGTACAGGTATCTCCAGGCCTTGCTGGCACTCGGTTGCGCGCCTCCATTCGCTATCCTCGTTAGCCTGATCGGGGTCAAAGGCGTGCAATATTCATTCAACGATCGCGACAGCGATTTCACGCGGCAGCCAGGGACGCTCGATCGAGATCAGTTTCACTTCTCGGAGGTTATTATCGGGGACATTCCAGCTAATCCAAATGAATATGCCAAGTTGCTACGTCCACTTCTCAATCAGACAGCCAATGCGGCCGGCCGAGCATCTACACCGTCTTTCGATGAAACCGGTAAATTTCGCCTGAAGGTGGATTAGTGGTAAAAGGCTGGAGGTCCGCTCCGGGTCGAACCGGCTCAAGGGCCCAGTGTAGATATATCCGTCACGGCTGAGCCGCTACAATGGCCGTATGCGTCAGGCGTTGAAAGTTCATCCGGACTCGCTTTGCTCCGCGGTGACGCACATCGAAGTGGAAGTCATGTGTCCATGCGCCGGCAGTTTGGTCTTGTCTTATTTGGTGACCGGCAGGATAGGCGATCTACGTATTCCGGCCGCAGTTGCAGCAGCGCGTACCGGTGAGCTTTGGCGGCACACGTGTTTCGAGGCATTCGTCCGCACTTCGCCCGGCCCCGCCTATTACGAATTCAACTTTGGGCCCTCAACACAATGGGCGGCATATCGGTTCGACAGCTACCGCAGCGGGATGCGTGTTGCAACCGAGATAAGCGCGCCCCGCATTGAGGTGCGATCGAGCCGGGCGTACTACAGATTGCAAGCGTCGCTGGAAATGGATCAGATGTCGAGCCTGCAAATTGACGGGGCATGGCGAATTGGTCTCGCGGCGGTGATCGAAGATACGAGTGGCCATAAATCATATTGGGCGCTGGCGCATCCACCGGGCAAGGCAGATTTCCATCATTCCGATTCCTTTGCGCTTCAATTTTCCTAAAGAGTAGCGACGATGAAATTTGGCAATGATCGACTTATCGCCGAGCCCAGTTTGCGCGCGCCCCTCAAGGGCAGGCGCGTTGCATTGCTCGCCCATCCCGCCTCGGTCATGCCAGACCTGACGCACTCGCTCGATGCGTTAGCAGCATGCAGCGACCTGAAGATCACCGCGGCTTTCGGTCCACAGCATGGTCTCCGCGGCGACAAGCAAGACAATATGATTGAGTTGTCGGACTTCATCGATCCGGTGCATGGCATACCGGTATTCAGCCTCTATGGTCAGGTGCGCAAGCCGACCGATGCAATGATGGATACATGCGACGTCATCCTTGTCGATCTACAGAATTTGGGTTGCCGCATTTATACGTTCATAACGACGCTGCGCTATGTTCTCGAAGCGGCGTCGGAACATCGCAAAGCAGTGTGGGTGCTGGATCGGCCCAATCCAGTTGGCCGTCCAGTCGAAGGCTTGATGCTGCGCACCGGATGGCAAAGCTTCGTTGGCGCTGGGCCATTGCCGATGCGTCACGGGCTCACGCTCGGTGAGTTGGGTCTGTGGTTCATCAGAACTCTCAAGCTCGATGTCGAGTACCGTGTCGTCGAATTGCAGGGCTGGCAGCCCAATGCCGCGCCGGGATACGGTTGGCCGCTCGGCGAGCGCACGTGGATCAATCCCAGTCCCAACGCGCCGAATTTATGGATGGCGCGCGCCTATGCGGGCACGGTGATGCTCGAGGGCACAACGCTCTCGGAAGGGCGCGGCACCACGCGACCGCTCGAAATGTTCGGTGCTCCCGATATCGATGTACGCGCAGTCATAAAGGAAATGCTCACTCTTGCGCCGCAGTGGCTCCGTGGTTGCCGCCTGCGCAATTGCTGGTTCGAACCCACGTTTCATAAACATGTCGGCAAGCTTTGTAACGGCGTGCAAATTCACACCGATGGTCCTGACTACGATCATCAGGCGTTCAAGCCGTGGCGACTCCAGGCACTCGCCTTCAAAGCTATTCGCCGGTTGTATCCCGAATATCCGCTCTGGCGCGATTTCGCCTACGAGTACGAGCAAGGCAAGCTCGCCATCGATGTCATCAACGGCGGTCCGTTCCTCCGGGATTGGGTGGACGATGCACGCGCGACTCCGCAGGACTTGGATTTGCTGGCCATACCGGATGAGCAGGCTTGGTTGAACCAGCGCCTAGAATACCTTTGCTACTAAAAGGACGGTGGCGCCAGCCAGACAATCCCATCGCGCCGACACCAGTTGCAAAGAGCAACCATGCAGCGGAATGTCCGCTTATGCTCCAGGAGCGGCGGGACAGCGGACATCAGTTGAGGTCGCATTGCGCCATGAGCAGTCATTCGATGATCCGCAGTCGAACCGCCGGAATCGACCTGAAGCGGAAATTCACACCAATAGGGCACCCCATTTGATCTCTGTATCTCTGTCGTTTTCGATTCCAAAAAATGTGATTTGCGATTTCGAACTTGATGAGTTACCAAGTGATGAATATTAAAAGAAATAAAAGACAACTTCGCGGGGTGCCCCCGGCAACGAGGCAACCGGACCCTTGAAAATTTATCAAACTAGGGGGATGTTGCGATGTTTAATGTTCTAATCTTTCGATCCGTGTTGATCGCATCGGCCGTGATTGCTGGCGGGGGTGTCCTGTTCGCGGCTACTAGAGCGGGTCCCGATTAGGTGGACCCGTATCCGGCATTGCGAAAATAGTTGAAGCATTCGGTTGGAGGGAAGTCGTCGAGAGCTAATCCGATGCCATCCCACAGAGCATCGACGGTTCGGTGGGCCATTTTGCGCAACGTATTTTTGAGCTTGGCGAAGACTTGTTCGATGGGATCGAAGTCAGGACTGTAGGCGGGCAAGAAGCACTGCGTCGCCCCGGCGGCTTCGATGGCTTTTCGAACGCCGGCGCGTTTATGGGAACCGAGATTATCCATCACCACGATTTCGCCAGGCGACAAGGTCGGCACCAGAACCTGCTCGACATAGGCGAGGAACTTTGCGCCGTTAATGGGACCGTCGAAGACACAAGGAGCGGTGATGCGATCGTGGCGCAACGCCGCCAAAAAGGTCGTCGTCTTCCAGTGGCCGAACGGGGCGTGAGCGATAAGTCTCTTGCCTCTTTCACATCGCCCATAGCGAGGTGTCATGTTGGTCGAGGCCCAGGTCTCATCGATGAATACAAGCCTTTGAGGATCAAGACTTTTCTGCTTATCGCGCCAAGCGAGACGTGCGGCCCGGACATCCGCTCTTTCTTGTTCGGCGGCGTGCAGAGTTTTTTTTAAAGGTCAATTGCAGATGCCGCAAAAAACGCCCAACGGCGGACCGCCCGACTTTGATCTCGAGCGTCGTCAGCTTGCTCCACAGCTCCGTGATCGTCAGCTCGGGCTGCACCGCCACCAACGCCCGCACCTTATCTTCATGCGCAGCCAGCGCGTGCCGCTTATGGCCGCCAAACTTTCGCGGCAGACAACCGCCTGTTATCTCAAACTGCTGCATGAGCTTGATCACGCAGCTCGCACTGACATCAAAGCTGCGCGCCGCCTTGCGCCGAGACTGACCTGCCAGTACAGCCCGCACCAGGCGGTCACGTAAATCCTGCGAATAGGGTTTTGCCATCCATGCCGGCCTCCATTCCAGCCAACATGGTGAATCACGATTCCGCCGATTCGGGAATCCCCTTCCGATTCTGTCTATTCGGGACCCGCTCTAACCCACCCCCGTTAAACAATATTACCAGCCTTCCTCCGGCGTCGTCGGGAGATCCCGCGCCAGTGGCCGGAAGTAATACCAACCCCGCTTATCTTATCACGTCGCCGGCGGTGGCGGTGCCCGAACCGAGCAATCTAAGCGATTTCGTGATAGACAAAGGCGCCTTGCTCCGGCTCGGCAAGTCGCTGTTCTGGGATCAGCAGTTGGGCAGCGACGGCGTACAGGCCTGCGCCAGCTGCCACTTCAACGCCGGGGCGGACAGCAGGACCAAGAATCAAGTCAGTCCGGGTGTAAAGGCCACGCCGGTCGACACAACCTTCCAGGTTGGCGCCGGGCCCAACCACCAGCTCACGCAAGGCGACTATCCGTTCTTCCAGCTTACCAATCCAAATATCCAAGGCGACGCCGTCGACGCCAACGGTAACGCCCTCAACTCCATCTTGCGCAACGTCAACGATGTGACGTCGTCGCAGGGCGTATTCAGTTCCACACTGATCCGCACCGTCCCGGGCAATCCCGCAGACACAGTGACGTATACGCCGGATGGGGATGGTTTTCAGGTCGCCGGCGTCGATGTGCGCCGCGTCGAGCCGCGCAATGCCCCGACCGTCATCAATTCGGTCTTCAGCAGGTTGCAGTTCTGGGATGGTCGGGCGAAGGAAGTATTCAATGGAGTGAACATCAACGGCGCCGGTGACACGACAGCCCTTGTGATCAAAGCGACTAATCCGGCCAGCTTGGCGCAGGTCAGCGTGGCCATCCCCAATTCTTCGATCGCTTCGCTGGTGACCGGGCCGCCGCAGAGTGTTTTCGAAATGTCGGCCGCGGGCCGCAATCTCCATCAGATCGGCTCCAAGTTCTTCGATCGAGTTCTTAAGAGGGTTCGCATGCTGCGACCGCTCAATCTGCAAACAGTCCACCCGCTAGACAGTGTATTAGGTGGCGTCTACTCGCGGTACCCCAAAACGGGCCTGGCCATTGCGAGCTATGACTTGATGATACAAGCCGCTTTCAGTCGGCTCTGGTGGCAGTCAACCATGCTCATCAGCGTGGCCGCTGATGGCACGCCGACATGGGTGCCCGCCAACAGCGTCCGGACCGTCGCCGATAATCAGTTCACCCTGATGGAATACAACTTCGGCCTGTTCGCAGGACTGGCGATAGAGAAATATCTGTCGACTCTGGTGGCCGACCAGACGCCATTCGACAAATACCAGGCGGGCGATACCACGGCGTTAACCGCGGACCAGATCGCTGGATTGGGAATTTTTGTCAAGGCGACGACTCCCGGTAACAATGGCGGCGGCAATTGCAACACCTGCCATACGATTCCGGAATTCACCCGGGGTTCGGTGCGAAGAACCGCGGGAACGAATTCGACGGATAACGGCGATCCTCTGATCAACGGCGGCGCAAACGGGTTCTTCACCAACTACGCGGTGCCCGCCGTCAATGATCAGGGGGCCCCACAGACCCCGACTCCGGCGGTGATCAGCTCGCGCTTCAGAGCCCCGACCCTGCGCAATATCGAGTTGACCGCCCCGTATTTCCATAACGGCGGGGAAGCGACACTTGAGCAGGTCGTCGACTTTTACAATCGCGGCCGAGGCGACGGCGTAGGAGCGTCGAATAGCCCAACCAGAGCCGCCGTGGCAGCAGCGTTGGGCCTGACCGATACGCAGAAAGCGCAGCTGGTCGCTTTCCTGAAGAGTTTCACCGATGAGCGTGTACGCTCTGAACGAGCGCCATTCGACCATCCGAGCATGAAAATACCGAATGGGCAACAGGGGAAACGAACATCCTTCAATCTGGCGCGCGGCAGCTGCTCGCACAAGCAGTCGAGATGGAAGCCGAAGCGTTCCTCGCCGCCATGAAGGAGATGAAGCTTCCTGACGGACGCGATCGGCTTGTCCGGCATGGCCACGGTCCGGCGCGCGAGATCCAGACCGGTATAGGTCCCGTCGCGGTCAGCCGGGTTAAGATCCGGGATCGCGGGGTCGGCGCGGATGGTGAGAAAATCCGCTTTGCCTCGGCTATTCTTCCGCAATGGGCACGGCGGACGAAGAGCCTGGATGCGCTCTTGCCGGTGCTCTACTTGCGCGGCATTTCGACGGGCGATTTCCGGGAGGCCTTGGCGGCCTTGCTTGGCAAGGACGCGCCGAACCTGTCGCCTTCGGTGATTTCCCGGCTGGCCGCGGAATGGCAGGGCGAATACGATCGCTGGCAGGGGCGCGATCTCTCGGCGCGGCGCTACGTGTACCTCTGGGCGGATGGCGTCTACCTGCAAGCCCGGATGGAAGACAATGCCGAATGCATGCTGGTGCTGATAGGCGCGACCCCCGAAGGCAAGAAGGAACTCGTGGGCTTCCAGGCCGGCGTGCGGGAGAGCGCTCAGAGCTGGCGCGAACTGCTCGTCGAGGTGAAGCAGCGTGGATTGAAGAGCGCTCCGGAAATTGCCGTCGGCGATGGCGCGCTCGGCCTCTGGAAAGCGCTCGACGAGATCTTCGCGGGCACACGGCATCAGCGATGCTGGGTGCACAAGACTGCGAACGTATTGAACAAGGTCGCACTCTCAGTGCAACCCGGCATGAAGAAGGACCTGCGCGAGGTCTGGCTTTCGCCGAACCGCGCGGCTGCGGAGGTGGCGATCGACGTCTTCGCCGAAAAATACGGCGCGAAATATCCCAAGGCGGTCGAATGCCTGACGAAGGATCGCCAGCCGCTGCTCGCGTTCTACGATTTTCCTGCGGAGCATTGGGATCATCTGCGCACCTCGAACCCAATCGAAAGCGTGTTTTCGACGGTTCGTCACAGAACGGTGCGTACGAGGGGATCGCTGTCATCGGCGACCGCCAAACTGATGGTGTTCAAGCTGATCATGGCGGCCTCGAAAACATGGCACCGATTAAACGGCGAAAAGCAGTTGCCGAAAGTCATCGAAGGTGTCAGATTTATCGACGGGATCGAGGTCATCAAAGCGCAGTCACAGAACGCCGCCTAATTGATCCGTCACCCAAAATCCCGCATAACTCGCCCCGGCGCGCTGGCGTCATTTAGGCGGCTTGATCGAATAGCCGCTTTCCACCCTTCACGGAACTGCGGCAGAGCAAACTTAATGGCCGCTTTGGGTCATTTTCGACGTTTCGCACGCGTGCCGGTCTGGTCCGGTGTACTTCAACAACCGGACGTGCGCCGGAGATTACCGCAGGCATGAGCTATTATAGGATGAAGGATCATCCCACCGCTCATAACGCCCTAGCCCAAGCGCCGTCTGGCCTCGTCATCCATCGCCGCCATCGCCCGCATGCTCGATTAACCCGGCCTTTTCCTCCCGCGACGCGAGATAGAAGGCCAACGCGACCTTGCGGGCGATGACTGTCATCGATGGGCGGGTCGTCCGCGACCGACACCGGACCGCCGTTGGCGCCAGAGAGTTCGACACGCGTCTTTGGTTGCATCATCGCCTCGGTCTTCGCCCAAGCATGCGCCGCCGCGTGGCAGGCGCGATTGAGCTGACGCGTCGACATCGGGTTGATCTGGTCAAGCCAGGGAAACAGCCAGACTTGTGGCCGCGCGATGCGCCACCAGTCGCGCAAAAGTTCCAGCAACTGTGGCGAGAGCATCGCGTGACGATCCTTGCCGCCCTTGCCCTGCTCGACGCGCAGCATCATGCGCTTGCTGTCGATATCCGAGACTTTTAGCGAGACGACCTCGGAGACGCGCAGGCCGGCGCCATAGGCGACGCTGGATCGATCAGAGCGCTTGCGTGGTTTCTGCTCGCTCCTTGTGTCCAGTTGCTGCTTCCGGTAAATTACGCCGCTGTGGATTCCCTCGACATCGCCCTGCGGCTCGGCACTGCGACCCTGGTTGGCGCCGTACTGGGCCTTAATCGGATCTTCACGGCAAGCCAACGGGCGTGCGCACGCTTGGCCTCGTTTGCCTCGGGTCGGCATTGGCTGTTCTATCTACCCACGAGGGCAGCAGCACCGACGCGAGCCGCATTATCCAAGGTATCATATTAGGACTCTGACTCCGTCAATCTTGGTTCGAATCGAGGTCCCCCAGCCATATAACGTGCGATTCGATCAGCCAAGCGCTCCTCGACAAAAACAATTCATGGATGACGTGGCTGACACCCGAAGACTGGGACGTCCTCCTCGCAAGATCAAGAATTCCGTTGCGCGTCCAATTCTGATCTGTGCTTGCCTGCGCTGCGCTTCGACGATAACAAAATACCATGTGATACCGCTTCCATAGCGGATTGAGTCGAGGCGTTTGCGGCAGCGGATAGAGCATTCCAGTGAGGCGCGAAGATCTATTTGCTCAGAGGGGCGCTCGGACCAACGGAGACAATCGACATGACCACCAATCCCAACGAACCGGCAACGGACGCGGTCAACCGCACGGCGCAGGAGATACTGGCCGCACTCCAGGCGAAGGATTCGGCGAAGGTGAACTCTTATTACGCGCCGGACGCGGTGATCGCCACGCCCGGCCGCCCGGCGGCCAAGGACGGCCGGGCGGTGTCCAAGGCCATCAGGGACGATATTGCGGATCCCAACTTCAAGATGAGTCTCTCAAACGAGAAGACCGAGGTCGCCGGCTCGGGTGACCTGGCCTACCGCCGCGGCACGTTCAAAATCACTTATACGAACCCGCAGACCAAACAGGCGGAGAATAGCGCGGGCACCTACTTGACCGTCTTCAGGAAGCAGGCGGACGGAAGCTGGAAGGTGGTGGAAGATTTCGGAGTTTAGCGCGGCTAGTCCGGACTAACTCCGCTCGAACCAGCGGACATGAAAAAAGGGCCGGCGGTTGACCCGCCGGCCCTTCGTTTCGTTCTCGCTGAAGCGGCGACCGCTTACTCGCAGTTGCCCTTGAATGTGCTTGACGAACATTCTCGCGTCTTGATGCGCCGGGGCCATCCGGCGTCGCCGGGGTCCGTTTTTCCTAATTCCTTGAAAAGAACTTTCAGCTTTTTACGGATTTTTGTGGGCCGAAGGAAGCCTAGCTTCCCGAGACGGAGGCTGCCTCACGACCGGCAGTGCTTCCAGGAGACCCCCATTGCTTAATATCGGGATCATCATCGGAAGCACCCGTCCCGGTCGCAAGGCCGAGGACGTTGCGCGCTGAATTGCGCCAGGAATAGCTCCCGGCGGCGAGGATTTCGTGAGCGACGATACCGACTTTCGCGACCTCTGATGTTCCTCCCCGATAGGATAGCGCGCCTGAGGCAGGCATCCCGCCTGGCTGTCGTCGCCAGGATACGCGGGCAGGCTTCGGAGCGTGAACACGTCAGGCGGTGAGGAATGTTCGGGGTCAGGAACGAGACGGATTTTGCAGTGATAAATGAGACGGCGAGGCCGTCGAGTTTGGCCCCAATCCAGGCGTCATCATGCCCGGCTGAGGAAAGCTAGGGCGCCGGAGGACAATTTCGATTGCCAACGTGCCTCGGGAAGGCCACCATTTCGCTCACTGCATTGGAATAACTTGGCATTGACCTTCCATCAGATAAACCGGACGTGTTCACGGGGAGTTGATGAGGATACCATGCCTGTTGCAGATTGGTTACGTTCGCTGAATCTTTCCGACGCAGACGTGACCGACTACGAGAAGAAGTTTTCCGACAAAGGAATTACCGACGAGCAACTGCTTCCAAATATGGGCCTAGTCCCCCAGGATCTGTACGACATTGGCATTAAGCTCATCCATCGTCAGCAGCTCCTTGACGCGATTTCAGCTATCCCTGGCGCCGCGCGAACAGCGTCCCCTCGCGCAGAAGCGCGGCGCGATCTGATACGACGATTGTTTCCCGTCGCGATCAGCGTCGGATTTGCCGCCCGCCTTATCCACATGAAATGGCTCGAAAACGGGAAATTGCCAAACTACACAGAGTCTGAAGAACTGGCTGTTCACGGCTATGTTCCTCGTAGTCAGCGGATGGGAATTGTATCACCGCGACGTCGACCGGTTTCCACTCGAGAAATCTTATCGATTTATCATCGACGTCATGATCAAGGTGCTTACGATCATATTTTTATACTCGTCTGTGAATGCGGTCTTATGGTTTGTTTCGTTTCTCACGATATTCTTTCTATACGTTGTGTGGAACGCCTTTTCGATCCGCGAGTATCCCGACTTCTATGATGTTCAACGCCCAGCGCATCTTGGCCGGATAATCAGCGTCTACTGGAGTGGATTATGGAATGGAACACGGCGCGGGCCTATTACCTATTTGTCATGGTTTATTTATTTTGCAGTTATTCCGATGCTGAGAGTCCGTTTCGAAAGTTCGTCAACCATTGCAGAGCTTTCGTAGCATGAGTTGAATGGAGGCGAAACGGAGGAAGACAAGGGCTGTGGCGTTGAGGTTCTCCCAATCCTTGGCCAGTCTTCGACAGCGGTTCAGCCATGCGATCGACCGCTCGACGATCCAGCGCTTGGGCAAGGTCACGAAGCCTTTCGCCTGATCGCAGCGTTTGACGATCTCGATCTTTACACGAGGCAGAATGTCGGCGAGCGCGTCGCCAAGGATCGGCCCTTGATACGCGCTGTCGGCGAACAGTTTTTCGAGAAAGGGAAAGCGGCCGAACAGCATCGAAAGCAGCAAGACGCCGCCGTCGCGATCCTGAATGCCGGCGCAATGAACGATGGCGCCCATCAGCAAGCCTTGCGTATCGACGAGAACGTGGCGCTTCTTGCCCTTGATCTCCTGAGTTCACCGAAGGGTTGCCCGCGTCATAGCCGTGCGGATCGATGCGCCCCCCCTTTTTCGGCGCTTTTCACGCTCTGGCTGTCGATGATCGCCGCCGCTGGGCTCGCTTCGCGTTCGGCTTGTTCGCGACACTTCACGTAGAGCGCGTCGTGGATGCGATCCAGAATGCCGTCCCAAGCCCAGTCGCAAAAGTAGCGATACACCGTGCTCTTGGGCGGCAAATCCTTGGGGATGTAGCGCCATTGAGATCCCGTGCTCAGCACATACATGACGCCGTTGAACACCTCCCGCATGTCGGCTTCACGCTTGCGGCCGCCCCGTTTGGCCGGGGGAATGAGCGGCTCGACATGCGCCCATTCTTCGTCCGTCACGTCGCTCGGATAACCCAGCTTGTCGCGATTGTATTTCGCCCGGTTTTCGTCCGTCCACATCGGCGGCCTCCAACGAATCAGACCGCCACTCTTGAATCACAAGTGATTTAGAGGATTCAACATCTTTCGAGACGGACACTGAGCTGGTGCGTATTTAAGGGGCAGGGCCACCAAGCTTTCGTTTCCTGCGTTTTCATCATTTTGGGGACCATCGTCTTGCGTTTCGACGAGTCCGCCGGTTGGAAGAGTCAGTGCCGACTAGGCGTAATTGTTGGGTTACTGGTGGCCTACGCCGGCGGTTCGGCTTTGCTCTACTGGTACTCAGCCGGACAGTGGTTTGCCTGCCTAAGACCACGGTAGGGCGGCCGAGCACCGCTCTGTCGGCCATTGTTGCTTTTATCTGTTCGAGGGTCGGGAGGTTGGTGGTTTTGATTTCAACAGTTGTATGCATCCCCCTTGATAAATCACGTGAAGCCAGCAAATCAGCGGTTTCGGTGGCTTTCCTTTGTTTGAGCGGCCTGATCTGCGTAAATCTCCACCGCGAACATCCCCGGCCATCCCTCTTCGAATCAGACTTCGAAAAGGTTCGGCCTCGAAAGTGGCCGGGTTTTACTCCGCCACGCGCGACCGCGTTATGCCGCCGCTCCGTGGCCTACTATCGCTCCGCCGCGTACAGGCGCGCAAAGGCGTGGTTAAAACGGTCCGTGATCGGTGACAGTTTTTAGCGCGCTTGCGCAAACGGCCATGGGAAGCCGCTGACGGGCTTCGCCAGTTGGCGGCAACACAGTCATTGGCCGCCGCTTTCAGGCACAGCAGACGCCCGACGCGGCAATGGTCTGCTACAAATTTGGAACGTCACGGCGCCGTGACTTAGTTCAGTATAGGAAGGGCCAATATTGCGTTAATCGTCCAGGAGCTCTGCCGTCTTCTTCGTGTCCGGGCTGTGATCGTATCCTTGGCCTACCGCTACTCGAGATGCTCGGAGCTTCTAGGCGGTTCAAAGTTAACCGACATTGGTTAAATTTTAGTTTCAACGGCGGCATTCCCACTCGTATCAGATGGCTCAGCACCTTACCTATCTGCATTGCCTCCGCCTCTTACCAATTCGATTTTATTTGATCATCGATAGTGGTCGTTTCCGTAGCACAACCTCTTCAACCGGCTTGTTTTCCCATTCGGTTTCCTTAGCCAGATTATTGCCGTTGTTGACGTAGGCGAGATGGTGCTTCTCGTGGTGGTACTCGAGCATCTCGCGCGACATGTAGGGCTCGAGCGCATCGTGGGAATAGGGAAGTTTCGGGCAGAGAGAATGACATCGGCTTTCTCCTCGATGTTGGTCACGAAACCGCTGGGTTAAAGGTCCTGCGCCAATAAAAGGTGAAACCCGTGGGCGGCAAAGAGGTTGCGCTCCGCCTTACCGGGTTCGTTTATCAGACCGTCTTCATGGAGTATAACATGACGCAGCGCGGTAGAGATCGGGGATCATGGCCGGACCTGAAACGCCAGCAAACATCTCTAGGCGCACCATGCTGTTGGCTTCTTGCTCGCTGGCCGGCGTGCCTGAACGGAGTTATGCGCAGGCCCGCGCAATGACACATATCATACTGCTTGGCGATTCCGTTTTCGACAACGCCGCCTATGTTGGCAGAAATCCCGACGTTCTGCGCCAACTGGAACAGATGTTACCGCAAGGCGGTAAGGCCACACTGCTCGCCCGGGATGGCGCCATAATCAGTGAGATAGGTAGTCAGCTGCGCGTGGTCACCGAGAGAACTCGGACCAAGATCGCGGCTTAGTGGTAAGCATACGGTAAGCAGGCGGGAGAAATTGGCGGCCGTTCCGGCAATCAAGTCAGAGATTGGGGTGAGCTTTCGCGTGTTCAAATGAGCGCTTAATAATGACTCTTTTTGATATAGGTATGGGCATTCGTCATCGAAATCGCGGCTTTCCTTGGTATCCCAAAGCCAATACCGGCGGTGCGGACGATTGCGAGCGCCTACACTTACTGCGCCGTGTAACCGCCATCGATCGTTATAGATTGGCCAGTGACAAACGAGGCTCCCGGACTGCACAGCCAGATTACAGCCGAGGCAATTTCCTCCGGCAGGCCGACACGGCCCATCGGATGCGCGGCGTTCATGCCTTCGCGCAAAGCCGACTGATTGCTTACAAAACGCTTATACATGTCCGTTTCAATGCCTCCGGGAGAAACGGCGTTCACGCGGATGTTCTGCTTGGCAAATTCCAGCGCCACTGCTTTGGTCATCCCCAAGACCGCATGCTTGCTTGCCACATAAATCGGCGTATTCGCGAAACCAATCAGGCCGGCGATAGAAGCCATGTTCACAATCACCCCGCCGCCACGTTCAAGCATCGCCGGAATTTCCGCCTGCATGGAAAACAAAACACCTTTGACGTTGGTGTCCATGACTTGGCGATAAAGCGCCTCGGTCTTTTCGGCCAACGGCGTCAAGGGCTCTTCGACACCCGCATTGTTGAAGGCAAAATCAAGACGGCCATATGTGGCAACAGTCTTCTCCACCATGGCTTTAAGGTCTTTCAATTCTGTCGCATCTGTATGAACATACAGGCCTTCGGAGCCAGCACCCCTGATTTCAGCCAACACGGCTTCGCTTTCTTTTTCCCTGCGCGCCGCGACAACGACCTTTGCGCCTTCTTTCGTAAAGGCAATCGTCGTGGCCCGGCCAATGCCCGCACTACCGCCGGTAACGAGAGCAACCTTGCCTGAAAACTGTTTTGTCACGTTCGTCTCCCTTGCTACGGTTGAGAATGCTTCTCGAACCATTCGGCGGCCCTGGGCGACGGCTTCCAGCGCAACCGGGTTCCTCGAACAAGTGGGTCGCCCGGGGAACAATTTCGAGCCGTGATTTGGAGCCGGCGCTGATCCGGCATGGCTAACGTTCGGACCCTGGCCGATCGGTTCAACGTCAAGCCGATCAAGATCAAGGCCCTCCTGGCCGGGAACCCTGCACGCCGAGCGTACCCGCGAGCTGCGATCTCCGCGATTGTTAGTTCGCGAGCGTCCACAAGCGTGAGGACAGCACGCCACTCGCGATCATTGAGCTTCTTCGGCCGGCCGCCCTTGCGGCCAGGGGAATGTAGATATTTTGCCCAGGCCCCAGCTTAAAGACAGGACCTGTAGCGTGGCGGGCATAGATAAGCGCCGGTTAGTTCGTCTTCAAGCGAGGCAGGGGAACCATTCAGGTCCTTTGCAGTTGCGCTGGTGATGATGGAGAAGGAGGATTGATCATGCGCACTTATGCACTAGCTATAGCTACTGCGGCTCTCTTTGCCCTTCCCACTTCCGCGTTCTCACAGGGTGTTGTGGTTGGGCCGGGAGGCGTCCGAATAGAGCCTGGCTACCATCAGGGCCGGTCTGCCTACCGGGGCGAATGTAGGGAATTGCGGCTAGCGTGCGTTCACAAGGAGGAGCTAGGTGAGCAGGGCCGGGGCAATTGCCGCAGATATCGCGAAGTTTGCGGAGGACGCTATTAGGGATTCACGAGTTGGGCGGAGAGGGCAGGCGCCGATAGATCGTCGCTTTCGAAAGGAGCGTGCTAATGGATTGGAACCGCTTCGAAGGAAATTGGAAGCAATTGAAAGGCAAGGTCAAGGAGCAATGAGATCTAATGGACGACGACCGCGACCAAATTGCCGGCAAGCGCGAACAGCTCGAAGGCAAGATCCAGCAACGCTACAGCATTAGTAAAGTCCTCGCAACACAGACAACACGGTGCGCCAATTAAGCCCGCTACGGCGTCTGCCGGTCGGGTCGAGACAACGGAGTTAGAAATCATGAATTTCGGAAATCTCCTGCACTGGGCGGTTGTCTTCCTGATCGTCGCCATCATCGCGGCGGTGCTTGGCTTCGGCGGCGTCGCCGGCACGGCGATGGAGGGCGCGAGGATGCTCTTCTGGGTCGCGCTCGTCCTCCTCGTCATCTCGCTCGTGTTCGGACTCATCCGCAGAGGCTAGGCGCGCCTTCCCTTTCGCCCCGGTTCCGGCGGCTTCACTCGCGGTGGGTGCATTTAGGGCGCCGCGTCTTTGGCAATGGCGATCGCCTTCTCGCGATTGCCGATCACCTGATAGTAGTGCATGCCTTCGCCATCTGGTCGTAATCCGCCGCGCATTGGTTTTCTTTGGTTTCCGTTAGGACGGGAGCAAGTGGCAGCGCGCCACGCGCCTACCCAACGATGTCCCGGACTTGCGCAAGCGCTACTGGGGCGGCATTTCTGGGCTCGCGGCTACTCTCCATCACGAGCGACGAGCTTTGGCCGTATCAGCGTGAGATTGCGGATTGTCTCAGCGACCGGGCGATTGAGCGGGTGACCCTAGTAAAGGGCGCGCGGGTTGGGTTCACCAGCTTGCTCACCGCGGCAATTGGCTACTGGTGCGCGAGAGACCCGGCGCCGAAATCGCGACGGCACCGAACCCATTGCTCCTGCGGACCCATCGGCGACACGTCAAAAGATGAACCGCCCGCCAGTGTGGCCACCATACGATCCGACACTTTGAGAGTGGCCACCTCGACGGTGCCGGATTCCTCAATCAACCGCCGTGACAGGCAGGTCCGTATTGGACCTCCCTACTTCCATCAGATGCCCCGTTGCCGCCGCTGCTCGCGCTGCCGCGGTTCTTCTGCGGCGATGCGCGCTGCCGCCAGGGAGCTGGACGCTCGTTGGCTGCGGCATCGCGTCAGGCTTCGAATTCTCAGGCTTCGAACTCCTGCCGGACAGGTGCCATGTGCGTGCGACGAGAGCCCGAGCGGGAGTTAACAAGAGCCACGCAATCGAGAGATGGACCTCCTTGAGCGCGTTCACCAACGGAAACGCGTCGGCGATCACGGTAGTGTCGGAATCTTCTTTGAAGAAGCGAGCCGCGGCCGAGAGCAGGTTGTGGTATGCCTCGATGAATTTCGATCGGCTATCGGCCGGAGCGAGATCCGGAACGGCCTTGGCCATGAGCGACAGCCCGTACTCTTCAATATTCTGTCCATCGAGGGTGATCAAATTCTTTACGATCCGGTCGAGATAAGGCAAGTGGTCGGCCGGGCCAAGATAAGCTTGGAGCTCGGATTGTAGCTTCGAGACCGTCAGGGAGAAATCATTGACGCGGATGCGCTCCGTTTCGATGTCGATGATCTTCGGTTTTCCATCTGTGTTCCCGCCTTAATGCGCGCGCGTTAAGGCGGGATGAGACGAACGGCGAACTCGTTCGCCTCAGCCTCACCGCGAGCGGGGCTTGCGTCGTCGAAGGAAAGGCTGACGGGCGCTCGATGCCGTCGCGAGCGCGGCGCAACGCGGGATGGCGCGGAAACGGCGAGGCTGGCCATTGTGATCCTTCCGATCTGGTCTGGTGTAAATCAGCAATCGACATGCCAGAACCGCGCATCGGCTACGCAGATGGCGGCGCCCAATTCGGGGCGAAGCGCCGTTCGCGCACCGGCCAATTGGCGCGGAAAAAACGAAGCAAGATTCACCTGACGGCAATGCTCTGAGCGCCGCTGAGCGATCGACTCGCATCCGTATGGAATTGCGCCGAACGGCTTCATCTTAGCTCCGCTCTTTTTGGGGTGTCCCTCGCTCGAAGTGGGCCTGCCTCAACCACAGGCGGGCGGTCTTGTCCCCTGATCCGGTTCTCGTCCGAGGCCTTTTGCATGATCCGGACGCAAAGGCGGCCGTATCACGGAATGTACCGCCCTTTGTTGTGTCGCGCGCCTATGAGGGCCGATTGACAGTCAAGATGTCCCGCAAGGACGGCGCAAGCGCCGAAGCATGGGGTCGTATCAAGCAACAGGCAATAGCATCGGCAGTGGCGACACGGTCACCTATACCGTCGGTGAGCAGCGCGCGCAGTCCCCCCACCATCTCCTGCATGCGGTTCAGGCCCCTTACGGCCGAACTCAAGATGTACATGAACATCTTGGTCTGTGCCGCCAGGTCGTCGCGGAAGAGCAGGCGGAGCTCCGGATGGACTTCGAAGAGATTAGCATAGAAGCGCGGAGCGAATTCCTCCGCCCGTTCGGCGATGCGGGCGAAAGACGACTGCACGAGGAAGATCGTGTCGGGCTCGACGAAGCCCAGACACGGATACAAGACGGTAGCCGCGGCTTTCCCCTTGAGTGGAGCCTCTGTGGGTGGTCCGAGCTGGAGTGCACCAGGTATCTGGGCAACAACACTGTCGCTCAGCAAGATCGGCACTCCGAGCGGCTTGAAAGCAATGTAATTCTTACGATTAGTGCTACTATTAATTGCGTCGGCTCTGGTCATAGCCGGAAGCGCCTGCCGTTCCTCCCCCGGTGGGCGCTTTTTTTGTCCTATGGGATCAGGCGGAACGCTTAATGGGCGCCCACGCCTTCGCCGAGTTCCCGCATGGCGTCTGCCATCTCGACAATTATTTTATGAGCTGCTTCCCTAGGATTGTCAGCCTCAGTAATCGGCCTGCCGATCACTCCGCGCCAGCCTTGATAGCCATAGTCGGCGTGGCGATTCGCTTTTGATCGTCTGGGCCCCAGGCGCCTCAAGCCCGGCACCGTGCTCCTGCGCGAACACCAGAGCGAGCGGCACACCGTCACTGTCGTTGCAAGTTGCGTTCCCGCGGCTTCTGCCACTCGAGTTTCTGGAACCCGCGCCGCGTCGACACGGTCACGAGCTGTTCGGCAACCAGCTGCTTGATCCATTCGGCTTCCGCGCCCCGCGGGAGATGGAAGAAGCTCGGCCAAATCGGGCGCCTTCTGTAGCAATGAAACGGGCAAAAGCCGGACCCAGGGCCTGAGGCGCTTCAAGCAACGAAGGAAATCAAAGGCTTACATAAAAGTTGGCTGACGAGACAGTCAGCGGCGAACCAGTCTGCGGGGCAGATTCCCTGCTAACAGGGAATTTAACAGGGAATTTTTCAAATTTGGGCCCTTTTTCTGCGATTCTCGCTCCTAATCAACGAGCAAATTCAAATGTTTGCATCAAAATTCCCTAGCAAATGGAACAGGGAATTTTTTTGACGGAACAGGAAATTATTTTTTGCCGAACAGGGAATTCCCGCGCCCGAATAGGGAATTGGACCTCGGATCAATTTTTTGACCGTACACCGGTATCCAACTAAATTCCCGTTAACCCAGTCGATGTCGTCGACCGGCACCACCGCGGACGGCTTCGACCGCCAGTTCGGGATCGGTCGCGCCGGCGACGCGCCGCGCCACCTGATTGGCAACGTCGAGGCGTTGTGCCAATCCATCGATCCAGGCCGCGTCTTGATCGGAAAATCCCTTCGGGGCTGCGGGCCGCCACGGCGGTTCGCCGAGCAGGTTCAGTGCCTGCACCTGCCCGATGTCCGTCCGGCATATCGCCTCGACAGCCGTGGGCCTGTTACAAGGGAACGCGTGCCGGAAACGGTTCGGTTCAAGTACCGGGCGTTTCTGAGCTACAGCCACCCGGATACACGGAGCACCGACATGACCGGTCTGCAAGCAGAACTCGAAGCCGCTTTCCGTAAGCTGCCAATCGTCCCTTTTGACGATGGGAGAATTCCGTATGAGTGGTTGATACCTGGCATTGGGCGTCAACTTGCTTTGATGAAGCCAGTCGAGCGTAAGGTTGCTTCGCCGGACGCCACAAAGCGAAAACTAGTCGCCTTGAAAAAACACGCCAAGATACTTTGTGAAGACATGTCGGCAATGGCACTCCTGCCTCTGAAACTGCGCATCTTAATCGTCGAAATTGCGCACGCGGAAAATCCAAAGCTCCCGCCACCGGCTGGTAGGGGCGCGCCTCAAAAAAGTCTGGCAATGCAGGTTGCACGGACTGTGGCGGAACACTTTTATGGCCTGACGGGCGCAAGGCCGACCCGCATCACGCCGCCGGAAGGCGGCAAAGCCCATGGTCCATTTCTCGAGTTCCTAGCAACAACATACAGGATTTTAGGCATCAAGGCTTCGGCTGAGAACCAAGCGAAGGCGGCTATCGACTTTGTGATGAAAAAATATCCAAAAACCTAGGGATTTTTCTCCTTTTTACGCCGAACAAGCCTGCACGTATCATTTGCGCACCGTCAGGTCCGAAGACGCAGGTGCAGGCTCTCCCTTCCTATTCCATCGAAAGGGGGCACTCCTGGAAGAAAGCGTCGCTTCCGGGATCTGACGTTCGTTGGTGTGGCCGCCGCGCGGACCTGCGATTTGATCGTGCGATCAATGCCGGTTTGCCCGCTGCCAAGGGAACGCAAAGTGACGAAGAAAGCGGCTCGAACCTTATCGATCGAGAACGTGCCTTTAGGCATTCTTAAACTCGACCGGCGCAACCCAAGGCAGCATAATAGACAGCAGATTGCGCAGATTGCGCGCAGCATCGAGGCCTTTGGCTTCAATGTTCCGATTCTGGTCGACGAAAACCTGACCGTTCTGGCCGGACATGGACGGGCGCAGGCTGGTCAGCAAATAGGCTTGCAAGAGGTCCCGATTATCCGCCTTGCGCATCTCTCCGAGGCGCAGGCCCGCGCGTTCTGCATTGCCGACAACCGTTTGACGGACAACTCGACCTGGGACGATAGGCTGCTTGGCGAGATCTTCCGCGATTTATCTGCCGTCGAGCTCGAATTCAACATTGAGGCGACCGGATTTTCGGTAGCCGAGGTTGATCTGAGTATTGAAGGTCTCACCCATAAAGCGAACGGCAATCCGGACCCGGCCGACGACCTGCCGGCCACTCCGAATCGCCCACCGGTCGCCGAGCCTGGGGACCTTTGGCTCCTTGGAAGGCATCGACTGTATTGCGGCAGCGCCACTGATGCGGAGGCCTACAAGATCCTGATGCAGGGCGTGAATGCCAGAACGGTGTTTACCGATCCCCCGTACAACGTCCAGATCGACGGGCACGTTTCCGGCAAGGGCAAAATTCGTCACCGCGAATTTGACATGGCGTCAGGCGAAATGACCCCGGGCCAGTTCACCGCCTTTCTATTGACCGCGTTTCGCCTGTTTTCGAAGCATAGCTCAGCGGGCTCGTTGCACTATTGCTGCATGGACTGGCGTCACATGTCCGAGGTTCTCGCGGCGGGCGATCTTGCCTATTCGGAAATGATGAATCTTTGCGTCTGGGTTAAGAGCAATGGCGGAATGGGTTCTTTTTATCGCAGCCAGCACGAGTTGATCTTTGTATTCAAGAATGGCGCCGCTCGACATCGCAACAATGTGCAGCTTGGCCAGTTTGGCCGAAATCGGACGAACATCTGGCCCTATCCGTGCCTCAGCAGTTTCGGCCGTCAAGGCGATGAAGGAAACCTCCTTGAGCTTCACCCAACCGTCAAGCCGGTTGCACTGGTGGCCGACGCGATTCTGGACTGTTCGGCCCGCGGCGATGTCGTCTTGGACGGGTTCTCGGGCAGTGGCTCGACAATGATCGCGGCGGAACGCGTCGGACGCGTTTGCTACGCGATGGAACTCGACCCCATCTACGTGGACACCGCGATTTGCCGCTGGCAGCGCTATACCGGCGACGCGGCGGTCCATGCCGTCACCAAAACGCCATTTGATTCCGTGCAAAAGAAATTGCAGGACCATAATGGATGAGACCTCACGAATAAGGTTGGCTACGCCAAGCCGCCGAAGCATACGCGATTTACGAAGGGGCGTTTGGGCAATCCTAAGGGGCGGCCGACGGGATCGAAGAATCTCGCCACGATGGTGATTGAAGAGTTGACCCAGCCAGTTGCAATTGTCGAAAACGGCAAGCGGACGAAGATTCCCAAAATTCGGGCAGCGGTTCGACAAGCGCTCAATAGAGCCATGGTCGGCGATTTCAAGGCCCTCCAGCAGATCTTGATCATGCTTCGTTCCCATGACGCACTAAAACGCGTCGCCACCACGAAGCCGATAACGAACCATCCGAAAGACTACGCAAACCTCTCGGTCAAGGAAGCCGCCGAACTTTATCAGCGGACACTTTCGGAGGACTGGGAGGATTGAGTCAACGCATGGCCGAACTCACCCTGACGGCCCCATTTAGGCCGATATGTTGTTCTCGATCGAGGTATCCGCGCCATCAAGCGCGCGGTTGTCGAAAACCAGCGCGGTCATGATGCCCGCGTGGTTCAGCGGCAAGGTGATCGAGGTCTTCGATGAAGGCGCCGGGCAAACACAATCGCGCCACGGCGGCTCACATCCCGGATGGCGTTAGCGAGCGCGACGGGTTTGCAGGTCAGGTGCATCGCGAGTTTTTCGTGCAGAGTTCGAAGATCGCATCTTGGCCGCCATCGACCGCCATCAACCGGCAGCCCGTCGTCCACGCTGGGTGGTACGAATTCGATGAGGCCGGTTAATATGATTCGAACTTCGGAACCGATGTGCTAGAGCGGGTCCCGATTAGGTGGACCCGTATCCGGCATTGCGAAAATAGTTGAAGCATTCGGTTGGAGGGAAGTCGTCGAGAGCTAATCCGATGCCATCCCACAGAGCATCGACGGTTCGGTGGGCCATTTTGCGCAACGTATTTTTGAGCTTGGCGAAGACTTGTTCGATGGGATCGAAGTCAGGACTGTAGGCGGGCAAGAAGCACTGCGTCGCCCCGGCGGCTTCGATGGCTTTTCGAACGCCGGCGCGTTTATGGGAACCGAGATTATCCATCACCACGATTTCGCCAGGCGACAAGGTCGGCACCAGAACCTGCTCGACATAGGCGAGGAACTTTGCGCCGTTAATGGGACCGTCGAAGACACAAGGAGCGGTGATGCGATCGTGGCGCAACGCCGCCAAAAAGGTCGTCGTCTTCCAGTGGCCGAACGGGGCGTGAGCGATAAGTCTCTTGCCTCTTTCACATCGCCCATAGCGAGGTGTCATGTTGGTCGAGGCCCAGGTCTCATCGATGAATACAAGCCTTTGAGGATCAAGACTTTTCTGCTTATCGCGCCAAGCGAGACGTGCGGCCCGGACATCCGCTCTTTCTTGTTCGGCGGCGTGCAGAGTTTTTTTTAAAGGTCAATTGCAGATGCCGCAAAAAACGCCCGACGGCGGACCGCCCGACTTTGATCTCGAGCGTCGTCAGCTTGCTCCACAGCTCCGTGATCGTCAGCTCGGGCTGCACCGCCACCAACGCCCGCACCTTATCTTCATGCGCAGCCAGCGCGTGCCGCTTATGGCCGCCAAACTTTCGCGGCAGACAACCGCCTGTTATCTCAAACTGCTGCATGAGCTTGATCACGCAGCTCGCACTGACATCAAAGCTGCGCGCCGCCTTGCGCCGAGACTGACCTGCCAGTACAGCCCGCACCAGGCGGTCACGTAAATCCTGCGAATAGGGTTTTGCCATCCATGCCGGCCTCCATTCCAGCCAACATGGTAAATCACGATTCCGCCGATTCGGGAATCCCCCTTCCGATTCTGTCTATTCGGGACCCGCTCTAGGGCCTGTTGACATTCATTTGAGTGCGAACCGGGTTCCCGCGAGATGGATCATGGCTGCGTAACTTTCGTAGCGCGTGGCGATGATGAAACTGGTTAAGATTGCAGAAGGAAGTTTTCGTCGAGATGACGCCATTATTGCTCCGCCGCGTTCTCGCGATGGTCCGCACTCAACTCAAGTGGCGTCGCGGAAACGCAAGGAACGGTTCCATCATCGCTGTTGTCCTTGCCGTCGATCATCTGGATCAGGGATACACGCCCTCCTCCGAACGTTGCTGACTGAAAAGTCGGCTGGGCAATACCGACTATCGGAAAGATTTCGTATTTCCCTTTGTAGTCGTCCGTGAAGATTTCACAAGTTATTGATTAGGCGTATAATGTGGTGTCGGCAAGCGTTCGTGTTTGCCGGGTTTAATGGCTTGTGCAGTGGTTTTCTTGCAAATTGATCGGCGGCATGGAGCGTGATTCTCTTCGCTTTCTTGAGGGAGAGCGAAAGGTGATTCGATGCGGCCGAGGGAGCGACGGGACGGCGGGCAGAACGATCTTTTCAAGGCCCGGCTCGACCAGATCGTGGACATGAATCATCCCCTGGCGAAGCTCGGCCGGACGGTTGACTGGGGCTTTCTTGAGAAGAGCTTCGGCGCAGTCTATAGCGATGGTCCGGGGCAGCCGCCGCTGCCAACCAGGCTCACGGCAGGGATCGCGATCTTAAAGCAAATGCACGACCTTTCCGACGAGGTTTTGTGCGCGCGCTGGATCGAGAACCCCTATTATCAACTGTTCTGCGGCGAGGAGTTCTTCCAGCATAAGCTCCCCTTCGACCGGTCCTCGATGACCCGCTGGCGCCAGCGGATGGGCGAAGAAAAGCTCGTTGCCTGCTGCAGGAGAGCCTTTCGACCGCGACCAGGACGGGAGCCGCCAAGCCGTCCGACTTTGCCAAGGTGATCGTCGACACCATCGTGCAGGAAAAAGCGATCGCCTTTCCGACCGACGCGAGGCTGATGCATCGCGCGCGAGAGCGCCTGGTGCGGCTCGCCGAAAAGCACGGTGTCACACTGCGTCAATCTTATGCGCGCGTCGGCAAATTGGCGCTCATTAAGCAACAACGCTACGCGCATGCCAAGCAGTTCAAGCGAGCGAAGCGATCATTGAAGACGCTGAAGACCTTTCTCGGCCGCGTCATCCGCGACATTGGGCGCAGGATCAAGGGCAACGAGGCTTTGGAAAAGCTCTTCGCGCATCCCCTCATGCTGGCCCGCCGCGTCCAAGCCCAGAACAAGAACTTGCGTCGCCTCAAAGGCGCACCGGCCGAGGCAGACCTGCGGGTTTTCAGCCTGCACGCGCCGGAGGTTGAATGCATCGGCAAGGGCAAGGCGCACAAGCCTTATGAATTTGGCGTTGAAGGTCTCTCTGGCGACGACGCTCAACCATTCAAAAGGCGGCCAGTTCATCGTCCACGCCAAGGCCTTGCCCGGCAAGCCCTACGATGGCCACACGCTTGGCACGGTCATTCCCGAGATCGAGAAGCAGATCGGCGTCTCGCTTAAGCGCATCTTTTGCGACGCCGGCTACAAGGGCTGTACGCGGCGGAGCTATAGTAGGCCACGGAGCGGCGGCATAACGCGGTCGCGCGTGGCGGAGTAAAACCCGGCCACTTTCGAGGCCGAACCTTTTCGAAGTCTGATTCGAAGAGGGATGGCCGGGGATGTTCGCGGTGGAAATTTATGCGGCGGTTCGACGGTTTGTCTTCGTCGAAGGGAAGAGCCGGCGCGAGGCGGCGCGGGTTTTCGGATTAAGCCGGGATACGATTGCCAAGATGTGCCGCTATTCGGCGCCGCCCGGCTATGTGCGATCCAAGGCTCCGGAGCGGCCGAAGCTTGGCCCTCTCGTTCCAGTCATCGACGCGATCCTGGAGTCCGACAAGACGGCGCCGCCGAAGCAGCGGCACACCGCGAAGCGGATTTTCGAACGGCTGCGGCTCGAACACGGCTACGGCGGTGGCTATACGGTCGTGAAGGATTACGTTCGGATTGCCCGCAGCCGGTCGCGCGAGGTCTTCGTGCCGCTGGCCCATCCGCCTGGCCATGCGCAGGTCGACTTCGGCGAATGCATTGGCGTCATCGGCGGCGTACGGATGAAGCTGCATGTGTTCTGCTTCGACCTGCCGCATTCGGACGCCTGCTTCATCAAGGCCTATCCGGCGGAGACGACGGAAGTTTTTCTTGACGGGCACGTCTCGGCATTTACCTTTTTCAGCGGCGTGCCGCTCTCGATTTTGTACGATAATCTGAAGATCGCGGTGGCGCGCATTCTGGGCGACGGCAAGCGCCAGCGCACCCGCGCCTTCACGGAGCTTGTCAGCCATTACCTATTTCAAGAGCGGTTTGGCCGCCCGGGGAAGGGAAACGACAAAGGCAAGGTCGAAGCCTTGGTAAAGTATTCCCGGGCGAATTTCCTCACGCCTGTGCCGCATGCAGCCTCCTTCGACGCGCTCAACGCCGCTCTGGAAGAACGCTGCTGCGCCCGGCAAGCCGAGCGCGCCGGCCGCCACGAGCAGACAATTGGCGAAAGGCTTATCGCGGATCAAGCGGTCTTACGGGCTTTGCCCGAGCTGCCCTTCGAGCCCTGCGACAAGCGCCCGGCGAAGGTCTCCTCGACCGCGCTGGTGCGCTATCGCATGAACGATTATTCGGCGCCAACCGCCTATGGTTTTCGCGACGTCCTGGTCAAGGGCTTCGTCGACGAGGTCGCGATCATCTGCGGCGCGAGCGAGATCGCCCGGCATCCGCGCGTCTATGGCCGTGGTCAGTTCGTCTTTGACCCGAAGCACTATCTGGCGCTCCTCGAACAAAAGCCCGGCGCGCTCGATCAAGCGGCCCCCTTGCAGAACTGGACACTTCCGGAACCGCTCCAGCATCTGCGGCGGCTCTTGGAAGCCCGCATGGACAATCGTGGCAAACGCGAGTTCATCCAGGCGCTGCGGCTGATAGAGGTCTTTCCCGAGACGCTCGTCGCCGCGGCCGCGCTCGACGCGATCCGGCTCGGCGCCATCAGCTTCGATGCGGTCAAGCAACTCGTCATCGCCAAGGTCGAACACAGACCCGCAATCCTCGATCTCGGCCACTATCCCTATCTGCCCGCCGCGAACGTCAAGACAACCTCGGCCGCCGATTATATGGTTCTCGTTTCCGGGAGGGCAGCATGACAGCGGCGGCTCCTGCTGCCAGCCCGGCGCCGCCGCAGGTTCTGCTCGCCCATCATCTGCGTCAGCTCAAATTGCCGACCTTCCTGCGAGAATATGAAAAAGTCGCCGCAGAGGCGGCACGCGAAGGTCTCGATCATGTCCGCTTCCGGCTGCGTCTCGCCGAACTCGAACTCATCGATCGCGAAAGGCGCATGGTCGAGCGCCGCATCCGCGCCGCGCATTTTTCTGCGGTGAAAAGTTTCGACACGTTCGACTTCACCGCCATTCCATCGCTCAACAAGCCGCTGACACTTGAACTCGCGCGCTGCGAATATCTCATCGCCTGCGACAATGTTATTGCTCTGGGTAATTCCGGCACGGGAAAAACGCATGTCTGTCTGGCGCTAGGCCTTTCGGCCTGCCAACGCGGCTTCCCAGTCTCCTTCTTCACGGCGGCCGGCCTCGTTCATCAATTGATGGAGGCGCGCGACGAGCGGCGTCTCCTGAAACTCCAGGCGCAGCTCGCCGCCGTCAAACTGCTCATCGTCGACGAACTCGGCTATGTGCCGCTCTCGCAGACCGGCGCGGAGCTTCTGTTTGAAATATTCAGCCAGCGTCACGAACGTGGCTCGACCATCGTCACGTCGAATCTTCCCTTCGAGGAATGGACCACCGTCTTCGGTAGCCAGCGTCTCACTGGCGCGCTTCTCGATCGCCTCACGCATCATGTCCATATTCTGGAGCTGAACGGCGAGAGCTACCGGCTCAAGCAATCGAAGGCAAGGCGGCGGCGTGACCCGCGGCCCGCCGACGAGGCCATTGCAGCTGCCGACCCAGAAACCGGCGAAATCACCATAGCTTCCTGAAAGCCACGTCCGCCCCGGCTGCGAAATCCTGGCCATCTCCGCCGGGGCGGACGCGGGGGGTCTTGCTTTACGCCCATGCCGCAAAGTGGCCTGGTTTTGCTACGCCCCGTTGGCCGACTTTTACTCCGCCGTTGACACTCAGGGCATTTGGTCCCACGGAATCTTTTCTGATAGATGCCGGTAACGGCTGCTGACGGTCCGCGAATGCGCCAAGGCCTCGACAACAGCAGACGCAATGGATAAACCCCACCGTAGCGCCGCGCAGCTCTGAGTTCGCCCCGCAACTGCCGGCAGACCGATGAATATCTTCTCACCGCATAGAGCGGACTCTTAAGAAAGCCGGCGGACTGTTACAGATCGCCGGAAGACCGCGGGCAAATTAGTTTTGCGCTGGAGCGGATCATGATTTCATCAGAGTAATCCATCGCGCTGCCTCGAACCAATATGCGGCACTTGACGGCGGCAGGCGAAGACGGACGGGCGACCATCGACGATTTCCCATAGACTGGTGATCCGAAGATTGAGCGAAAAGCTGGACGATCACCAGCCCCGATGTCCATCACAAGCCTCGCCGAAAAATTCAATGCGACGCTGATGGGCTTGTCGGCCCTTGCAGTCCACCCGCCGCTCCGGATAGAGGGCATCGCCATCCAGCAAGCGACCGCGGCCGACATCGTCGAAATAATGCTGACGCTCAGTGCCAAGGGCGGGCGTTCTGCGAGGGGAACCGCAGCCTCGGACGTTGATGTGAATCAAAGCGCCGGTCGACCCGCGTGAAGCACAGCGAGCGGACCAAAGGAGGGCATATGTCCTACGCATCACTTATGACGTATATCGAGGCCGATGCCGCGCCGGAGCAACGCGTACGCCTCGCCGCAGGCCTTGCCGATCGCTTCGCCGCGCAGCTGATCGGAATCTCCGCGCTGGCGATCCCCCCGCCAGTGGTGGCTCACGGGGTAGTTCTCGCTGACACCACCGAAGTCGACATCAAGCTCATGGAGGCAACGCTCGCCGACAAGGGTAACTGGTTTCGTAGCCTTACCGGCAGCGACTCCCGAAAGCCGGAATGGCGCTCCGCGCTCGACTTCCCGGTCGAGGTCCTGGCGCGGGAGGCGCGCAGCGCCGATCTCGTCGTGATTGGCCAGAGGCGCAGCCAGTGGGGCGCCTATCGGTCGCTCGATCCGGGCGAGGCGATACTCAAAATGGGCCGTCCGACATTGGTCGTGCCTGAAGGAGTGGGCCTACTGCGGGCAGAACATGTCGTGATCGGCTGGAAGGATACTCGGGAAGCTCGTCACGCCGTGCGGGACGCACTGCCGTTTCTGCAGCGGGCGACGCGCGTCAGCGTGGTCGAAGCGTGCGGGACGAGCGATGAGAAGACCGCACTCGGACGGCTCGACGATGTCGCTCGATACCTGACGCACCACCGCGTCGAGGGCGGGCCCAAGGTCATGCTCGAGCAGGAAGGCTCCGGTGCAGCGCAATTGATCCGGATCGCCCAGGACGAACGGGCAGACCTGCTGGTCACGGGCGCCTACGGACACAGCCGCCTTGGCGAGTGGATCTTCGGCGGCATGACGCGGGAGCTGCTCGCGACCAGCCCGATCTGCTGTCTGATGTCGCACTGATGGCTGCGAGCTCTTGAAACGATGCTGGCCGCAAGGAATACGTCGATCTGACCGAAGCCGGGATCATCGATCCCACGAAGGTGGTCCGCATTGCCCTGGAAAATGCCGTCTCAGTCGCGGGTATCCTCCTACTGACCGAAGTGACGTTGCCCCCAAGTTTGATCCAGGTGCGGCTAGAGTTTGGCGGTTTCTTCCATCGTGCACGGACATTGCAACGGGTCAAGGCGCGGAGCCATCGAGCAGCGCAGCGCCTTGGCCCGTTGCGGTGAGAATTGGGCGGCATGAGCGGCGGGCGTCAGCCAGCCGATACGAGAATGTGGCCGCACGGTATTGTAGTCGCGCCGCCAATCTTCGAGCGCTAGGCGAGCCTGCATCAGGGATGTGAACAAGGTCTCGTTCAAGAACTCGTCGCGCAGTCGGCCATTGAAGCTCTCGATGAATGCGTTCTGCACCGGCTTGCCCGGATCGATGTAATGCCAATCGACTCCGGTATCCGCTGTCCAGGACAGGATCGCATTGCTGGTCAACTCTGTGCCGTTGTCGCTGATTATGCTCTTGGGCTTGGCACGGCTCGCGATCAGAAGATCGAGTTCGCGCGCGACCCGCCTGCCGGAAAGAGAGACATCGGCCACCGCCGCCAGGCATTCTCGTGTGCAGTCGTCGTAGATGCCGAGAACGCGGAAGCGCCGCCCGCAGACGAACTGATCGGACACGAAATCGAGCGACCAGCGATCGTTTGGCAGCGCAGCACCTGGCATAGGCGTCCTAGTCCCCAAAGCCCTTTTACGGCCTCCCCTTTTGCGCACCATGAGTCGTTCCTCGCGATAAATGCGGAAGCCGCTTGTGGTTCACGACAAAGCCTTCCCGGCGCAAGAAAATGAGCAGGCGCCGGTAGCCAAAGCGCCGGCGTTCCCTGGCGAACGCCAAAAGTCGTTCGCGCAGCTGTGGATCGTCCGGCCGCCGGGAGCGATAGCGCACCGTCATCCGGTCGCAGCCGGTGACCTTGCACGCCCGCCGCTCGCTCATCTCATGCGCTACCTTAAGATGCGCGACAGCCTCCCGCTTTACGGCGGGCGTCACCATTTTTTTGACAAAAGGTCCTTCAGCGCCGCGTTGTCCAGCATGGCATCGGCCAACAACCTCTTCAGCTTGCCGTTCTCGCTCTCAAGCTGCTTCAGGCGCTTGGCTTCGGAAACGTCCATACCGCCGAACTTGCTCTTCCAATTGTAAAAAGTCGCTTCGCTGATTCCGCGCTTGCGGCACAGATCGGCCGTCTTCGCACCCAGCTCGTGCTCCTTCAAAACCCCGATAATCTGCTCTTCGGTAAACCGCTTGCGCTTCATCGTCTGGTCCTTCCCTCAAGGGCCAGACTCCAGTTCAACCTGGATTAATCCGCAGGGGCAACGTCAGAAGCAGCAGACATGGGACTGTAGTGCCTTCTGTCCACGAATGCCGAGACCTGCTCGTGTCCACAAAGGATCTATATGACTCTCAAGCAATCGTAGCTCAGATTGAACGCAGACGGTATTCCAAGTTTACTGAAAGTTGGTAATTCCGCTCTGGCGGCATATTTATTCCTTCAGATTGGCGTGATGTGCGTCGATAATCGCAATCATAAAAATGGATAGTAAATCATCGGATTGTCCTAAAGGGTTTCGATATGTCCTATGCGGTGGTGATGACCTATGTCGACGCGAACGGCATGCCGGAGCAGCGGGTCCGCCTTGCTGCAAGCCTCGCTGAAAAATTCAATGCGACGCTGATCGGCTTGTCGGCTCTTGCCATCCATCCGCCGTTCCTCATCGAGGGCGTCGCCATCCAGCAGGCGACCCCGGCCGACATCGTCGAAATAATGGCAACACTCACTGCTAAGGGCGATTGGTTTCGTAATATTGCGGCCGTGGATCACCAGAGGATCGAATGGCGACAGGTATTGGACTATCCGGCTGACGCGCTGGCGCGCGAGGCGAGGGGTGCCGATCTCGTCGTGATCGGGCAGACCAAGGGCCCAGGAGATGCCCTTGGCTCGCTCGATCCGGGTGAAGCGCTTCTAAAAATCGGCCGCCCGACGCTCGTCGTCCCTGACCGAGTGACCTCGCTGCGAGCGGAGCATGTCGTGATAGGCTGGAAGGATGGGCGCGAAGCGCGCCGAGCTATACAGGATGCACTTCCATTCCTCCATGAGGCGACGAAGGTCACGGTTGTCGAAATCTGTGAGTTAGGCGAGGAAAGCACCGCGCAGAAGCAGATCGACGACGTGGTGCGCTATTTTACACGGCACCGGATCAACGCCAATCCCCGCGTCGTTCTCCTACAGCAGGGATCTGGCGCGGCCGAGCTGATCAAGTTCGCGCAGGAGGACGGCGCCGACTTACTTGTGACCGGCGCTTATGGGCACAGCCGCCTTGGCGAGTGGATCTTCGGTGGCGTGACCCGGGACTTGCTTGGCACGAGCCCGATCTGCTGCCTGATGTCTCACTGATGGTTGCCAAGCGCCCGCATGAACGTCAAAGATGGGGCTATGCAAACGTCACTCTGCAATTCACTACCGGCGGCAGGCTCTGTCCTGCATTGCCCACTCAAGCAGGAGCGAGCGCAGGATTGTGGATGAGCTTGCAACACAGAGAGCAGGAACCGCATCATGGCGCTCGCCGAGTTGCATTTCATCGACCGCGCCGAGGCCTCGCATCTGATCGGGCCACCTGGAGCCGGCAAAAGCCACGATACGGCCGTCGAGTTCTCGCTCAGTCGGGGTGAGGGCCTTCCTTGGCGTTCTCCAATACCTTGCCCGTTTTGGCGTCCACGCCGACTTCCTGCGTGATGCCGCCGCTCTTGATGTCGAACGAATACCGAAGCCCGCTTCCATCGCGTTCGCGCTCCAGCTCTTCATCCGTGATCTTGCCCGGATGCGCCTTCAAGGCGATCGACCGAGCCTGGCTCATGCTTATTTTAGCCTCTTTCGCCAGTTTCTGGCCGGTATAGGCAATGGCCGGCAATACCGCCAGGAAAGCCAAGGTCATGGCTATGCCGCCGCACACAACATCTCACCATTTTGATCTTCATTATCGTGCTCCAAAAGTAACTTGGCGAACCAGGATTGACGGAGTCAGAGTTCCCGCGGCGAGTTCTTGCTTGCCACGCCCCAAGCCCGGCACCGTGCTCCTGCGCGAATGCCAGGGCGAGCGGCTCACCGTCACTGTCGTTCCAACCGGATATTTGTGGCGCGAAACAGCCTGCGCAAGCCTGCTCCAGTTTAGTCCGCCAATACTGGAATACATTTCCGCGATCAAAACAAAGCTGGGCACGGAGCCGTAAGCTTCGGCATCCTCTGCGCCAACCGCATGGCATATAAGCGCCGTTGTCATGGCCGTCATAATGCATGGCGGCTCGGCGCTGATGTACCTCACGCCGCTCGCTGAGCTTCTTAACGAATTTGCACCACGAACCTGAGCGAACTGGAGTTTCGCAATGGAGACGATGAGATGACGAAACCAATGGGGAAATCCGATTTGGCGCCGTTTCGGCATTACGAGGATTGACCATGGCCACCACGCTCATTCTGCTACGTCATGGCGAATCAATCTGGAACCGCCAGAACCGCTTAATGGGCTGGGTGGACGTCTCCCTAGGGATCGCGGAGGCCGAACGGGCCGCTGTGCTTCTTGGCGAGGAGCGGCTGGACGTCGTGGTCACTTCCGCGCTCCTGCGCGCCCGGGACACGGCCTACGAGATCCTCAAGCGTAACCGACACTGTACCCAATATGTGCGCGTCCACGACGTGCTGAAACGAGACTGGTACGAACACTTCGTTTCACTGCCAACCGAGACGTCGGAGTTAAAGATCTATGTTTTGGAAATGCTCAATGAGCGCTACTACGGCGACCTGCAGGGGATGCGCAAAGACGAGGCCGCTGTACGCTTTGGCGGCGAGCAAGTGCATCAATGGCGGCGTAGCTACGACATTCCGCCGCCGAATGGCGAAAGTTTGCAGATGACGGCGGCGCGGGTGATGCCATACTACCACGAGCGCATCGCGCCGCTACTGCGGCCAGGGTACACCGTGCTGGTATGCGCGCACGGTAATTCCTTGCGAGCGCTGATCAAGCACATCGAGCACCTGACGCCAGAACATATTCTCGTCTATGAGCTGAAGACCGGCACACCCTTCGTATATCGCTTTGACGCGGACCTCAAACTATCGGGTAAACACATTCTTGAGGCTCGGGAAGGGGATGCTACCGGTACTACTTCTGACACCGCGGAGGACATCGATGGTCCGTAAACTGCACATCCGCTTTCGCCTCGGAGGGCGAGAGCTGCCCGGCATCAATCACATAATCGGCAGTGGCGTTTTATTTATGTGGCAGCTGGCAGGCTTCGAGAGCAATCAATGATCAAACCGAAGATTGCAACAACAACTCTCCTAGTTTCGATCGGCTTTTCTCACGTTAACCCAGATGGTATCCAGCATGACGGCGTCCAGCCCATAATCGGCCCACCCTTCCGTTGGCCGACGCCTAGCCGAAACAGTCTGCAGCACCTGTACCCTATTTTACAGCGTCGCCGGGTCCCGTTTTTTGCCATATCCGGCCGCAGCTGGCAGCAAAGCTCTGCACCGCATCAATATCCACACGCTCTTGGCAATAAGAGGTGGGAGTCTCCGGCAACAGCGGGAGGGCTTCCTTCTTGGGCGAGCAAAGTGATCGCACATGGCCGCCGAATCCCGCACAGTCCTCAGTCGAAAATCAATTCGCGCCGCGGCCATTCAAATTTCGAAGCGCGTGGATTTGTGGGGCCTACCGCTTTTCGAGCATCTTCAAATAGGCGATCAAGTTTTCGATTTGATCCGGATCGAAGCGAAAGACAGGCATCGACGGGTGTCCGACCAGAATGCCTTCACCAAGGGATTCTGCGAGATCTTCCACATTATAGCGCACATGCAACTCGCGAAACGGCGGCGCCACTTGAAGTGGACTCGCGCCGACGGGTCCAATCGCATAACACTTTGCGCACCATTCCTGTGCCAGCCTCTTTCCCAAGTCGGCGGTTCGGAGACATTTTTGCGCATCCAATCCTTGGTCAGGCTGCCTTTGAAGGTCTCAAGGGACTTAAGGATGCTCAGCGTGACGGATGGGCGAGAACGCAACCCCCTCGATATGCAGCAAGCTTTCGGATATTGGATCACTTTGACCGTCGGACCCGCTCATAGGCATGACCCCCTTTCTTTGTACTGGGGTGAGTTAATTCCCGATGACAGCGGCCCATGTGCACGAGCGCTCGAACCGGACTAGCGGCTCCGCAACACGGCGGAGTGACGGCCGAGGCGGCGAGGGCTTTGGACCCGAGATGTCCTAAAGGCATCTCCGATCCCGGGATCGCGATTGTTCTCATATAGGCAAACCGTTCGGGCCTAGCCGCGGTCTTGTCAGGCTGGAGTAGTAGCCCGATGCTGAAGTTCCGGAGGGAAACCCCTTGTCGTTCGCTACTTCGGTGCCACTGCTCACTAACCTGGCGCTTCTTCTGGGTCTGTCGCTGTTCTTCGGACTCGCCTTCGAGGAGTTCGAACCGTACCAGGGCCGGACCCAGCCGGGAGGCGTGCGGACCTTTCCACTGCTCGCCTTGGCTGGCGCCATGCTCTACCTGCTCGATGCGACCCATCTCATCCCCGTCTCTGTAGGGGTCCTCGTGCTGGGTGCGTGGCTCTATGCCTATTACCGCATTGCCGTGGCAGAGCGCGACGCAGAGGGTGGGCCGAATGAGGGGCTCACCGTTCCCGTCTGCAATCTGCTTGCTTATTTGCTGGGTCCAATCGCGCTCACTCAGCCGCATTGGGTTGCGGTCGGCCTGACCGTGACAGCAGTGCTGCTCCTGACGGGCCGCGAGCGGTTCCACACAATGGCGCGCCAGCTGGAGCTTCCAGAGGTCGTCACCGCCGGCAAGTTTCTCATCCTAACCGGTATTATCCTTCCGCTGCTGCCAAACGAGCCGATCACCCCGCTGACGAGGGTCACGCCCTATCAGGCGTGGCTCGCCTTGGTAGCGGTGTGCACGCTGTCCTACGGGAGTTACCTGCTGCAGCGCTATTGGGCGCCGAACCGAAGTGCGTTCGTGACCGCAATCCTCGGCGGTCTCTATTCGTCCACAGCGACCACCGTGGTGCTAGCACGCCGTGCCAGGACCGGTGAGATTCCGATTGGCCCGCGCGCAAGTCGGTATCGCGTTAGCGACCGCAGTAATGTATCTGCGCATCCTGGCGATAATCGCCGTTTTCGACTGGAGCCTCGCAACGAGACTAACTCCAAGCTTGCTTGCGCTATCGCTTCTAGGGTTCGCGCTCGCGGGCCTGCATGACTGGTATGCCGGACGTCCTGCGGCGCAGGCATCGAGGAGCGTAGTACCGAGCAACCCACTCGAGCTCTCGGCCGCAGCTCTGTTCGCGGTTCTGTTCGTTGCGATCTCCATCGCGTCTACCTGGGCGGCGAACCATTTCGGCGCCCCTGGCCTCTACGCCATCGCTGCCATTGTTGGGGTGACCGACATCGATCCCTTCGTGCTTAGCATCGCCCAAGGCGGGGCCTCGTCGCTCATGGGAGCGGACACCGCGGTCGCGGTGCTCACTGCGACCGCCTCAAACAATCTCTTGAAGGCAGCCTACACCGTCGGTTTCACCGGCCAACGCAGGGGTTTGCCGGTTGTCGGCATACTCGTCCTGCTCTCCGGCACGGCGGCATTGTTCGGATTCCTGTTAACCTAGAGCGGGTCCCGATTAGGTGGACCCGTATCCGGCATTGCGAAAATAGTTGAAGCATTCGGTTGGAGGGAAGTCGTCGAGAGCTAATCCGATGCCATCCCACAGAGCATCGACGGTTCGGTGGGCCATTTTGCGCAACGTATTTTTGAGCTTGGCGAAGACTTGTTCGATGGGATCGAAGTCAGGACTGTAGGCGGGCAAGAAGCACTGCGTCGCCCCGGCGGCTTCGATGGCTTTTCGAACGCCGGCGCGTTTATGGGAACCGAGATTATCCATCACCACGATTTCGCCAGGCGACAAGGTCGGCACCAGAACCTGCTCGACATAGGCGAGGAACTTTGCGCCGTTAATGGGACCGTCGAAGACACAAGGAGCGGTGATGCGATCGTGGCGCAACGCCGCCAAAAAGGTCGTCGTCTTCCAGTGGCCGAACGGGGCGTGAGCGATAAGTCTCTTGCCTCTTTCACATCGCCCATAGCGAGGTGTCATGTTGGTCGAGGCCCAGGTCTCATCGATGAATACAAGCCTTTGAGGATCAAGACTTTTCTGCTTATCGCGCCAAGCGAGACGTGCGGCCCGGACATCCGCTCTTTCTTGTTCGGCGGCGTGCAGAGTTTTTTTTAAAGGTCAATTGCAGATGCCGCAAAAAACGCCCGACGGCGGACCGCCCGACTTTGATCTCGAGTGTCGTCAGCTTGCTCCACAGCTCCGTGATCGTCAGCTCGGGCTGCACCGCCACCAACGCCCGCACCTTATCTTCATGCGCAGCCAGCGCGTGCCGCTTATGGCCGCCAAACTTTCGCGGCAGACAACCGCCTGTTATCTCAAACTGCTGCATGAGCTTGATCACGCAGCTCGCACTGACATCAAAGCTGCGCGCCGCCTTGCGCCGAGACTGACCTGCCAGTACAGCCCGCACCAGGCGGTCACGTAAATCCTGCGAATAGGGTTTTGCCATCCATGCCGGCCTCCATTCCAGCCAACATGGTGAATTACGATCTGCCGATTCGGGAATCCCCCTTCCGATTCTGTCTATTCGGGACCCGCTCTAGTAGACGTCTCCTGTCGTTGCGGTCGCCCGCCGCGCATAATCGTATATCCAACCGGCAACTCGGCATTCAGCGCCTGAACCTTCGCGTGCAGGTCATAGACCACCGTTGCAGCCAGCACGTTCGCAACCAGATTGCTTTGAACAGTCAGTGTTGGGGTTCGATCCCGTCGCCAGATCGTGCGCGCGCTCCTCGCGAGAAGGGGTTTGGCAAAAAAATCTTCGAGGCAGTTGCTGGCCGTTCTAATCCACCAACAACTCTTCACTTTCACGCGCAAAGCGACGGAATCAAGACGTAGACCGTGCTGCCTTCCGCGGAAAGACCAATCAAAACCCGTCAGTCGCGATCTTCATCGGCAACCCGATTCCCAGAACGGATAGGTTTTTGAGCAGGGACAGGCTCCCGGCACACAAGCCGGCCGGATCGCCCAGCTGCTCAGATCTTCCCGTCACGGGCGTTCGGGGGCGGGTTTTGGCGCAAATCCTTGCGCAGGACCTTGCCAATGTTCGACTTCGGCAAATCGTCGCGGAACTCGATCAATCTCGGCACTTTGTAACTGGCGAGTTCGCATCTGCAGAAATCGCGCACCGTCTTGGCGTCAAGCTCCGGATCGCCGCGCACGATAAAAGCCTTGACGGCTTCCCCGCTGGCCGCGTCCGGCACGCCGATTACGGCGCAATCCTTCACGCCCGCAAGCCCGGCGAGCACTGCTTCCACCTCATTGGGATAGACATTGAAGCCGGAGACGAGGATCATATCCTTGCGCCGGTCCACAATGGTGAAATAGCCTTCGGCATCCATTTTCCCGATGTCGCCGGTGAACAGCCAGCCGTTGCGTAAGACATTTCTGGTTTCGCCGGGCTGGCGCCAGTAACCGGGCATGACCTGCGGCCCGCGCGCGATAATTTCGCCGGCCTCGCCAGTCGCGACCTCGTTTCCCTGGTCGTCGACACATTTCAACTCGGTCGAGGGAAGTGGCACGCCGATCGAGCCGAGCTTCGCGCGTCCCACCGGATTGCAGGTGAGGACCGGCGAAGCCTCGCTCAGACCGTAGCCTTCGATCACATTGGTTCCGGTGGTCTTCCGCCAGCGCAGGGCGACAGCCTCCTGTAAAGCCATCCCGCCGGCGATCGATACACGCAGGCTCTTCGGAGGATTCGCGCAAAACCACGGTTCGTTCAACAGACCATTGAACAAGGTGTTGACCCCCGTGATGAAGGTTATGTCCTGCGTCTCGAAGGCCTTGCGGAGATTGGTCAGCGGGCGTGGGCTCGGGATCAGAATATTGTGCGCGCCACGTATGAAAAACCCCAGGAAGTTCACGGTGAAGGCGAAGATGTGATAGAGAGGAAGCGCGGTCAGGACATGATCGCTTTCTCGCATGTTGTCGCCGCTGAAACTAAGGAATTGCGCCACGTTCATGATCAAATTGCGGTGCGTCAGCATCGCCCCCTTGCTCACACCGGTGGTGCCGCCGGTGTATTGCAGACAGGCGATGGCGGAAGGTTCCAAGTCCCTGGTATAGCTGTTAGCCCCCGCGCGAATGCTGGCCTCGCCCAACGCAAGTGCTTTCGAAAAAGCGGCATGGCGGAAACGCGGATAAGGCACCTGTTTCTTGACGTATTTCTGCACAAATCCGATAAGCCGCCGCGACGCAATTGGAAAAAGGCTCGCCGCCTCGGTCAGAATGACATGCGGCACCGGAACCTGTTCCATAGCCGCCGCAAGCTTGCCCGCGAATAGATCGATCGCAACGATCGCGGACAGTTCCGCGTCCGCGAAAACATGCGCCATTTCACGCGCTGTATAAAGGGGATTGACATTGACGAGCACGCAGCCCGCCTTGAAAATGCCGAATGCGGCGACCGGATAGGCGAGCCCGTTTGGAATTTGGATCGCGACCCTGGCTCCCGGCTCGAGGCCCAGCGTTTCGCGCAAATAGGCGGCGAAGGCGTCCGAATAGCGATCGACGTCCGCAAAGGTCAGGCTTGCCGCCATACCGTTCGGCATGATGGTGGTAAACGCCCGGGCTGCCGGCCTGCGCGCCGCGAGGTCCGCCGCTATCTCGCCCAGCACATTGTAGGGCGGCGTCTCGATCCGCGCCGGAACGCCGGCCGGATAGGCGGCGAGCCACGGGAAGTTCGCACGAGAGGTCTTTTTTGTGTTCGCCACCTCATACCTGTACACCGCGGCACTCCTGACGAATGACGCCACGGCAAAATTCAACTTACGAACGAAACCGCGGGACAGGCAGCGACTCGCTGCTTAGGCCTCGCCGCGAGGCGCCTTTTCCCGAGCTGCCACTTTCATGATTTCCTCGACCGCCGCGACGAGAAGTTCATCCATCTTCCTGGTATCTCGTGGTCCGGTATATCAACTCCGGCGCGGTCGAAGTCGGCGCGTAAGGTTTTGAGAATCTGGCTCGCGCTGTCTTTCTCGATTTCGGTAGCGACGAGGCGGCGTGCGAAATCTTCTGCCTCCGCGCCGGTCTTGCCGAGCTTTCCGGCGGCCCAAAGGCCAAGCCTTTTGTCGCGCCGCGCCCTCGCCTTGAATTTCAGTTCTTCGTCATGGGCGAGTTTCGCTTCGAAGGCATGCTCCCGCTCGTCGAAAGTCGTCATGATATCCCCATGGCACTGTTGCGTGTCCGCGTTTAAGCAGCAACTTTGAATAATAGCAAAATTTCACGAAAGCACTATGCCTGAGTTGCAGCTCGATTTCTTCCTATATCCTGTTGCGAAACGTCCGTTTCGACAGGGATCGATCCTGCGAAAATCTCGATTTGCTAGCCTGTTGCTAGCCTGACGTAGTTTTAGCTTGGCATTGTGCGGAAGTTTCCTTTCGGATAGGTTGGGTTTGGTCAGCTTGCTTCAGGACCGAAACAAGCGGTGCCCCCTTGATCCGCAGCGCGGGGTCGAGCGCGCCTTAGCTCTACTCGACGGCAACACAGCGGTTCGTCAAGTTCACCAGCGCACGATACTGGAGAGCGTCGACAACCCCTTCTCGATCTTGGCCATGCATTCGCATTCTTCGCTGTTCGCCCCAGGTCAAGGAGTGATGGCAACCTTCAACACGCCGTCTCGTTGATGGGAGAAAAGATCGTAGGCTTTCTCGATATCATCGAGCTTCACGCGGTGGGTGACAAGGGGCGTAAGGTCCACCCGGCGAGACGCAATGACCTCTGTAAGACGCCGCATCCGTTCCTTCCCCCCGGGCACAGCGTTGTGACGATCATGTGTTCCCCAAGGCCCGCGGCAAAGGCATCGAGCGGTATCCGAGGTCGCTCGAATAAACGCCGAGACTTGAAAGCGTGCCGCCCGGCCTGAGCACTGGCAATGCCGTTTCGTAAGTCCCCCGTGTCCCGAGCGCCTCGATTGCGAGGTCAGCTCCGCGCCCATCCGTAATTTTCAAGATCTCGTCCACTGGATTTACCTTGTTGAAATCGACCGTGAAGTCGGCTCCCAGCTTCTGCGATACGGCAAGCCGTTCGGCAACCGAATCGACGACGATAATGGTGGTAGCGCCTTTGAGCCGTACGCCTGCCGTGGCTCAAAGCCCGATGGGCCCCTGGGCAAAAACGACCACTGTATCCCCAATCTGGACGCTCCCTCTCTCGGCGCCGCTGAAGCCCGTCGACATTGTATCGGGGCACATCAGGACTTGCTCGTCCGTGAGGCCCACCGGCACAGCGCTCAGATTGGCCATGGCGTCCGGCACACACGCAAATTCGGCCTGGCAGCCGTCGATGGTGTTGCCGAAATTCCAGCCGCCGTGGGCGGCATCCCGGGTTTTGTAGCAAGCCTGGTGCACGAGTTCAGTTTTCAGAGTGCCGAAGTAGCTTTCCATTGGTGCATGCAATGCCAGGACTTGCACGCCGGCTGGCCAGGCGGTGCCGTCATCAACCTTACGGCTTCGTGATCCGCGTTCGCCAGACATCAAGGAGTATTATGGTAATCGTGACCGCCATGGGCCCAAGGATAATACCGGCCGGGCCAAACAGGGTCAGACCGCCGACCAAGGAAATGAACGCCGGAACGGTGTGAAGCTTAAGCCGATTTCCCACCAGCATCGGATACAGAAGGTTGTCGATGCTGCTGACGACCAGCACGCCCCACGAGACGAGGATTAAAGCCCTCTCCCAGCTGCCATCGAGTGCGAGAAAGATTGCCGCAGGGATCCAAACGACAAACGCACCCAAGACCGGCACGATGGCAAGCAGGCCCATGACAAGACCCCAGAGCAATGGCGTCGGCAGTCTAAGCCACCAGAACATCAAGCCGCCAAGTGTGCCCTGCACGCATGCGACAACCACGGTGCCGTAGATTATGGCGTGAATGGTATCCGCGATCTGACCGAAAAGCCGGTCCATCTCCGCCAGTGACAGCGGAGAATGGCTCCTTACTGTTTCCAGCATCAAGCGGCGGTCACGCAGGAAATAGAAGAGCAGGTAGAATGTCAGCACAACGCCGAGGAGCTGAACAATCGACCCTTGAACAAACGATGCGCCCGTGTTTGTTAACCAGGATACGACGTTCCTGAATATCGCGGGGAGATCGATCTGCTGTTCGAGCCACTGGCCGACTGGTGCGAGCGCCGGATGCGCCTCAATTGCACGCCGCCAAGCGCCCCCCTCGAGTTGCGCTTGGATGACAAATGCGCCTTTCGTGGCTTCACCGATGAGCCGCTCGGCTACGAACGTCGTTGGCACGACGACGATCAGCGCGACGATTAGGACTGAGAGCGTGGCTGAAAGGTTGGGTCTTCTCAATCTCGCCTCGATCAGCTGGTGAGCCGAAGCAAACAAGACCGCCAGCACGAGAGCCCAAGTAAGAGCGGACAGAAAGGGCACGGACAACAGGTAGCAAATGTAAATCCCGCCAATTGTCGCCATCAACAGCACGAGGGAGTGGATCCGGCTCCCCGGCCCCCAATCGATTGGATCCGATGCGGTTTCATGTTCCTGTCTGTCGTTCATGATTTCACCATCTGTTCCGGGGTGACTGACTATAATGGCCGATGTCAATCACGATCCAAATCGCCGCCGCCATGCCAGGCGCCAACAAAAGATCCGGATTGGCCGCACGGATGACGGATCATAGGCCGCGGCGTTCTCAATCGTCCGCGGCGATGGGCGGATGTGCGCCACCTCTCCGGCGAAGGAACGTTCCGGAAAAGCCTCGACCGTGAATGTGGCCTTGTCGCCGGGTTTGATCTCGCCGATGCCATTCTCGCCGGCATTGACTTCGACATTAATGACGGTGGCATCCGCGGCGACAAGGAAGAGCGGCGGCGCGTCTGAACCCGCCGCGACTGTCTGGCCCATTTCGACGTTGCGCGAGATGATTGTTCCATCAATGGGCGAAACGATATTGGTATCGCCGAGGGCGATCTCGGCGGCATGCAGCGCCGCTTGGAGCTGGGCAATCCGCGCCTCACCGCGCTTCGTCTGCGTCTGCGCCCGTTCGTAGGACCTACTGGCGCCGTGATTGTGGGTTTGACGACGCCGTGCGCGGTCACGGTGCAGACGACCGGGCCGCCCTCGAGCTTCTGCGTGACGTATTGTGCTGCAAGTTCATGCGCGACGATGTGGCGATACATTCGACCGCGGTTTTGGCATCCGCACCATCGAGGGCATCCGCGATCTGGCGCAGACGGTCGAGGCTGGCTTCGAGCCTCTCGTGACCCTGCCGGAGATCTTGCGCGACGGCCACAGGCATCGAGGCGCGCCGGCGTGTCGAGCCGGGGCTCAAGGCCCGCAAAGCATTGAGGAGCACCGCGACGAGCCGCCCAGATCCACCGCGGAAGTTCATTGCGTCCCGTGAAAGCGGCGGCAAGTCCGACAGAAAGCCCTGCGAATGCAATTATTATCAGGGCACTCGTACGGACCGCTCGTTGATCGTCGCTGCTACTCTATTTGTCGAATTCAAACATCATGGCGCCAGGCCTTCAGCTTCGCGAAGATGGAGGTCCGTTGCAACGATGATAGAAACGGCGCAGCCAGCGGAATAAGCCAATCAATTTCCGGAGAAGGCGGCCAGCTACCGGAATGTCTATTGCAAGGATTGCCAGCCCGAGTGGCACCATCCAGAAGCCTACCAGCGGAAGAAATCCGACGATACCCCCGACGAAAATCAATGCTCCAGCCGGAATTCTCACGAGGCGCCACTGCGGCTCTCTAAGGCGATCGAGCAGCCGCCCCCGTTGGCTTTTCATCGGCTTCTCCCGGTAGGAACATGAGTGTCAACAGGTCTCGGGAATCTTCGCCTTGGGCGGTAGCAGTTTGGCTGCCCATGATTCCCATCTGTTCTCGATCGACGCGGCAGCTTTGCAGTTAAAGATGAGAATTTGATGCACGCATATAATTTTTTATTCATTAGATCAGTAGGAAAGCAGAACCGGCAGCTCCGCCCCGGAAAGCGTGCCACTGGTCACGCCGCCCAGCACCATCTGCAACATTCGAGGATGTCCATAAGCGCCTATCACCAGCAGATCCGCTCGCACCATCGTCGCGTGTGTGCCAAGCACCTTGGCTATATCGCCATGCTGCACGGAAAGATTCGTGACCATCACTGACTTACAATGTCGCGCGAGGTGAGCCGCTAGATCGGCCCCATCGATGCTTTTCGCAGCATCGGGGGAGACGCAAAGAATTTCGACTTTTTCAGCGCGCGTAAGCAGAGGCATGGCATCCCCAACAGCCCGGGCCGCCCTGGCGCCACCATCCCAGCCAATCATGATATTTTGAAACTCCGCGCCTCGCTCCCAATGCGGCGGGATGATGAGAACCGGCCGCCCAGACGTGAACAGCATCGCTACGATGAGATCCATGTCCAGGGAAAAGCCATTCATCGGCTGTGCAACGATGACAATATCGTTAGGTCTCGCTGCCACGGCGAGGCAATGATTTGTGTCCGTATAGGATTGCTGGACGATTTGGAACTCGACGGTTATACCCGCGATCATCGCGCCGCTCGTTATTCTCTTTTCGGCGGCTTCGGCATGAATGCGGCGCTCGGCATTGATCTCATCAACGAGCACATGGGTGAGCGGAACATATCCAGCGCTCGGGATGCGGAGATTTGGTGCCGCCATGAAGACCGAAAGATGGGCCCGCTCGCGCGAGCAGAAGGCAATGGCATAGGTTTCGGCGGGACGGCTCTCTTCCACGGGCGTTGGGGTCAATTCACCGAAACTTAGGGCGAGGCACACACTCTTATATTGCATATGGGTTTCCCCTTCGCGATGAGGCGCTGACCGTAGAATTCTCCACTACGTTGCCTCTAACGATAGACGAGGACGGGGATCGTGCTGTGGGTGAGGACCTTGACAGTCACGCTGCCGAGCAAAATAGCGGAGATCCCGTGCCGGCCGTGCGAGGCCATGACGATCAGGTCGCAGTGTTGGTTGTTCGCGGCATCAATGATCGCCTGATACGGATGTTCGTGCTCCACATACATCACGTCGCAGCTCACGTCCTGCGCCAATGCCGCTGTCTTCACCTGGTCGAGGCATTTGTTCGCAAATCTTTCCATTACCTTCTTATATCCCCATTCTTCCGGCAGTTCCGTAAAACTAGCCGGTTCAATTTCGAAGATTTGGGATAGCGACATGACTGTTATGCTTGTGACTTCTGGCCTTCAGCGCCCTTGCCAAAAGGACACCATGCTCGACGGCCTTCATGGACAACTCTGAGCCATCGGTAGGGATGAGAATGTGCTTGTACATGACACTTCGCTCCGGTCCTTGCATCATTTCATTTCCAGAATATGCCACTCGTGGTTAGATGCCAACGGATAATTCTTGTCGCAATTGCTGCTGACGAACCGATGCACACTGTCATGGGCGCCGTCATAGCCGCGCCCGCGCAGCTCCCGCAAAGCGTGAGCTTCGACACGTGGATACTCCGACCCTTAGACCCACTTCGAGGGACCATCGCCGGTAGCGATTTGGCCTCAATCTTCTCGCCTACTTCTCGCCGACCGATCGGCTGCCGATCTGGGACGCTATCACGGCGATGGTTCGGCCTTGCCAATCCTCGTCCAAAGCGGCAATCTCAGTTTCGAAATCTGGTCATCGGGTGGATGTCGATGCTTGCCGGATCCCGTAGCAGACGAAGTAAGATCGGAACATCGCCATGAGCGAACTGAAAGAGGCACAAAATGCGGCGGGTCACTTGGTCCATTCGCGGGTAGCAAGGTTCTGGCTTAGGGAATTGCCCTACATCGCGGTGCTGGTGCTCACAATATTAGGCGTGGCCTATACCAGCGTGTCGCACCAGCCTCTCATCGACTATTGGGAGTTTCTTGCTGTGGCGACCGGTCTTGTCTGCGTAACCACAGGGTGGCTTCATATTCACGACCCCAAAGCTCGATTTCGGATGGTTTGGACGCAAGCTCTCCATTGGTTGGCTTTCTTGGTTGCGATGAACATAGTGCTTTTGCCCGATGTTCAAATAATGCTTACTGCGCCCGCGACCGGGCTAGCGCTTTTGATGCTGCTGGCGCTCGGCACTTTTGTCGCGGGCGTTCATGTATCCTGGCACATCAGCGCACTCGGCATCGCCATGGCACTTTTCGTGCCGGCGATCGCCTGGCTCACAGCATCTTCTCTCTTCTTGGTCTTGGGTATGGTAGCACTCATCGGGATTGGCATGACGTTCTGGTGGCGCCGGAGCGATCGGCACACCTCGACGGTGCCAGGCGACGAGTAGCCCGGCTAAAAGAGGTTCTCAAAACAATTGCGAGATCCCGGCGCTTAGAGGTTCGTAAATGGCCATGGAAGCCGCACGCATAGGCGATAGGGCCATCGCGACAACAAAGCGGCCCCGCCGTTGGCTGCTGGCCGTCGCGATCAGCGTGGTGCTCGTTATCGCGGGCAAACCAACGGCGCCACCCGGCAACATCTACCGCCATGGCGAACCGGAGGTTGGCGGCTACGCGGCGGCTATTATAAGCGTAGGCATCATGACTACACCCACTATAATGACGGCGTGAGACGCGGCAGCTTTCGCCATTTGGGTTTTCTAAAGCCGATTGGCTAAAAGTGCCTACGATATTGCGGACACCCGCACGCATCCGCGATTGTCTCTTGCATCGGGCCCCGCGCGATTGGCCAAGGCGACTGCGCGGGTTCCCGTGGGGTACGACGAAATAGCCTCGTGGCCTTACGAGGCGAGCCTATCCAGTAGGAGTTCCTGGCAGTTGTGGGGGTGAGGTCAGGCAGTCTGGGCCGCGTTTGTATTATTCATAGCAACGGGCGGGTCGGCCGCAATCAATTCACCATCGCCCTCTTGCGGATCGTAGTGCAGATTGATGGGAATCTGTTCAACCGGAAGATCCACATTTGGCGTGGCGACCGCGACGACGGTATAACCATTGATCGTCATATTGGCGGCTTGCGAAATCACGATAGGCGCTGCCGCCCAAACACTCATGGCCTGTGTGAAGCCCGTACCCTTAGAGAAGCGGCGATTGTTGCGTTGACCTAACCAATCAGGCGTCCCAACGGGTCGCCCAAAGGGGTTCCCCGGGGCCTCATTTGATTTCCACTCGGCCTGTTGTTTTGTGGTGGCCAGGTCCACGTAAAGCCGGGTAGGAAGAAAAGTAAAATCGGCGCTGCGCTTCGTATTATCCACGGCAACGACTTTATGGACAACATAGACTTCGTTTGGCTTTGACGTCTGCACCCCGCCTGGCGTCGTATAGGTGTCGCACAAACCGATCTCACGATAGTCAATGTTCGCTGGGGCAGTGGAACTACCCGTGCATCCGGATAGCACAGCCGCCAAACCGCCAAAAAACGGCATGGAATAATACCGTCTCGAACTCATTCAAAACTCCTCTCCTAACTCTGGCAGATGAAAAGTATCCGTCTCGACCGTTTCCCGATCGATCCGCTACGCCAGACTTCAAACCTGGGGATTGGGTTGCCGGGCCGCAAGAAGCCCTGCATTGTTCAAATAAATACGACGCGAGTTCGACCTCTCAAAAACAAAGTAACGCATTGGCTGGAATAAGACAGGACTTTTCATTAATGTGGTTCCTTGACATTCTCGCTTGCGACCCTGCTCGGCCGGAACATCGGCGTTTTGGACCATAAGCTTCGGCGCGCCATTGTGGCGCCGAGCCCGAACTGCTTACAACTACAACACGTTTCAGGTACCCCGTTTGACTTAGGAGGTGATGATGAAAAAGTCAATTCTGGCCGCAGGCATGCTTGCAGCAAGCGTAGGGGCGGCCCATGCAGCCGGCGCTTGCAATTCCGAGATCGAGAAGACTAAAGACGAGTGGCGGTCTATTCGCCTAGAACCAGGGAGCAAACCGTCCAGTATGGCGAAGGGTGTTCCCAGTCACCACGAGCATGTGCAGGCGGCAGTCGAATCCATCTGAATACACCTCAAAATCGCAGAGGAACTCTGCCAAGAAGGCAAGGATCATGAATCGCTCCTCCATTTGGATGTCATTCGCGCTTTCTTGCATTTACCGGAAATTCAGCATCCAACGTCTCACCGTTATCTCTACAAGGGTCGATAACGAGAAATTTGACGCCGATCCTCGCATGATGCGCGTTGTCGAACTTTCGATGGCCAAAAATCCCTTGAACATGCTGTTGCTCTCGTCGCTCACGATTTCCTATTTTCTTGGTGACATCCGGGCCGCTGTCGTCATCGCAATCATGGTCGTCCTCGCGATCACCACGGCCTTCATCCAGGAGCACCGCTCCAATGACGCCGAAGCTTTCCCATGCCGGAGAACGTGTCGCGGCGCTCAGGGCCGATCTCAAGATCACCGAGGCGCAAATGCCAGCATGGAAGAAATTCGCCGATGCGCTCCTCGCGGCAGTCAAGTCGATGGAAGAGTCGATGGAAGGCATGCACAAGGAGATGATGCAATCTGGCGCCGCCGCGAGCCTTCCCGAGAAGCTCGAACGCCATGCGAAAATGGCCGCTGGACATCTCGCAAGTCTGCAGGCGATTAAGGCTGCGCTCGACCCGCTATACGCTTCCCTCAGCGACGAACAGAAGAAAATCGCGGACGGGTTGCGAATTGGTCCCATGGGTCTGATGTGACGATCATGCGCGATATTTGGGCTCAACTGCAGGTTTCTCTTATCGTGAATAGCCATGTGCTAGAGCGGGTCCCGAATAGACAGAATTGGAAGGGGGATTCCCGAATTGGCGGAATTGTGATTTACCATGTTGGCTGGAATGGAGGCCGGCATGGATGGCAAAACCCTATTCGCAGGATTTACGTGACCGCCTGGTGCGGGCTGTACTGGCAGGTCAGTCTCGGCGCAAGGCGGCGCGCAGCTTTGAAGTCAGTGCGAGCTGCGTGATCAAGCTCATGCAGCAGTTTGAGATAACAGGCGGTTGTCTGCCGCGAAAGTTTGGCGGCCATAAGCGGCACGCGCTGGCTGCGCATGAAGATAAGGTGCGGGCGTTGGTGGCGGTGCAGCCCGAGCTGACGATCACGGAGCTGTGGAGCAAGCTGACGACGCTCGAGATCAAAGTTGGGCGGTCCGCCGTTGGGCGTTTTTTGCGGCATCTGCAATTGACCTTTAAAAAAAACTCTGCACGCCGCCGAACAAGAAAGAGCGGATGTCCGGGCCGCACGTCTCGCTTGGCGCGATAAGCAGAAAAGTCTTGATCCTCAAAGGCTTGTATTCATCGATGAGACCTGGGCCTCGACCAACATGACACCTCGCTATGGGCGATGTGAAAGAGGCAAGAGACTTATCGCTCACGCCCCGTTCGGCCACTGGAAGACGACGACCTTTTTGGCGGCGTTGCGCCACGATCGCATCACCGCTCCTTGTGTCTTCGACGGTCCCATTAACGGCGCAAAGTTCCTCGCCTATGTCGAGCAGGTTCTGGTGCCGACCTTGTCGCCTGGCGAAATCGTGGTGATGGATAATCTCGGTTCCCATAAACGCGCCGGCGTTCGAAAAGCCATCGAAGCCGCCGGGGCGACGCAGTGCTTCTTGCCCGCCTACAGTCCTGACTTCGATCCCATCGAACAAGTCTTCGCCAAGCTCAAAAATACGTTGCGCAAAATGGCCCACCGAACCGTCGATGCTCTGTGGGATGGCATCGGATTAGCTCTCGACGACTTCCCTCCAACCGAATGCTTCAACTATTTTCGCAATGCCGGATACGGGTCCACCTAATCGGGACCCGCTCTAGGACATCGGATCGGCGCCGAAGCGATCTATCAGACTGCCAGTCGCATCGAGCATTGGCGGCAACGAGAGGGAGATAATGGCTAAGAATTGGCTTGATATGGTCACGGAGCTGTCGGCCGAAGTGAAGGTATTACGCGCCGGGGCGCCAGACGTGATGAAAGAGTTCTCAGACATGGCAAGGGCGGCCTCGGGACCGGAAGCGCTCGATAGCAAGACCAAGGAATTGATCGCGCTTGCCATTTCGGTCGCCGTCAGATGTGACCCCTGCATCGCATTTCACGCGCAGGCCGCCGTAAAGCAAGGAGTTTCCCGCGACGAGGTCATGGAAGCGATGGGAATGGCGATCTATATGGGTGCCGGACCCTCGGTCATGTATGCCTCACAAGCTATCGAAGCTTACGACCAGTTTAAACGCCAGGCGGCCGCGAGCGGCGCCTGACCCGGTGCCAAACCCCAGAGAAACATATGAAACATTTGGAATAAATTCGGAATCAACCCTTTTTCGGTAATCGGCGCTGGCCTTTTGCTAGTGCCGCGTCGGCCCGTTCGTGACCGATGCCCCCAGGCGCGCATGACGGGACATCACCTTTGAGGATGTGGAGGTCGGTCCGAAATCGAGCTTTGGGGTCGTGAATGTAAAGCCATCCCGTGGTTACGCAGACAAGCCCGATCGCCACAGCAAGAAACTCCCTATAGCCGATAGGAGGCTGCTGCCGGCTGATCATCCGACGCGGTGACTTCAAAATCCTGCTTGTGGTGAAAGGGCTCGATGGGGGCTAGGAACGAATCGGCCGGCTTCTCGCTATGGGGCTAGATCCAGCGCCGGACCTTGGCTTTGTAGCGCAAATATTTTTCACCAAATTTCTTTTCGAGATAGGATTCTTCCGGTTCGATCACGCCTTTTTGCAGAATAATTGCAAGTGGCAGGACGAGAACCAAAAGCCATAACGAATTTGCGAGAAAAGCAACGCCGGCACAAAGTAGAAGCATGGCGAGATAAATAGGATTTCGGCTCTTTCGAAAGACCCCCGAGGTAACAATATCGGTCGAGGGTTTGCGGACATCTAGGGGCGTATTCGCCGCAAACATCTCCCGGATCGCCGAAATTCCGAGGGCGATGGCGCCGAGGGTGATGAGAATACCGAGCGGCGCAGCAAGCGCGCTCGGCAATAAGCTCGCGGGCCAGAAAAAATTCAACACCACTCCCAGCGCGATTGTCGCGGCCAAGATCAAGGGTGGCAGGGTGATCACATCGGGTCTGTCCGGTCGGTCGTCTTGCATCGCCTTCTCCCCAGTGCGGCGCCCGCCCGTCACATTATGGGTACTAGTTCGTTGCGGACTCCACCGATACGACCTTGAAGGTGTGTATCTCATCATGATGGTCCCGGATCGAGACATATTCGCCGACCTTGAACGCATGTGCGCCGAACCTATAGCCCGCTTCGTCGTTGTCTCCGGTAGCTTCGTAGTGAAATACCCAACGTGCATGCTCCGATCCACCGGGCTTGTGAACAAGGCGGCCATTCTCGTCCTGTTCGCCGTCCCAAAATCGGTGGACGCGGCAATGCTCGCGGTACTCCTGCCAGAGTGCCGAATCGATGTGCCCAGCGGCGTCGAGCGGAGCCACGAACTCGTAGCCGCGGCGGGCGGAGCCCTCTGGAAACTCCTTCGATCGGGCGAGATTGAGCCTAATGCGCTTGAGCACGTGTGGCAATGTCATCGGAGCATCTCCTTTGGCCGAAGGTCCAAGCCGCGTTTATTACGACAAATAGGCACCGTCATCGATCCCAGAACGGTGCGCGTCACACCGCCCAGGACGGTCTCGTGCACCACTAGCTAACGTGGGTTTCCGTGCCAAATGTCAACTTATCGACTTGAAAAATTGTTCTGCCCTCGCTCGATCGCGATTGTCGGCGCTAGTCCGCGTGAGCGGTCACTTGGCCGCTCGATAGCCCGCAATCTGCGCGCCGGCGGCTTCGCTGGTTCACTTCATATCGTCAATCCAAATTACGAATACATCGACGGCCTGTCGACGGTCAATTCCGTCGAGGCGATTGCCGAGGTGCCCGACATCGTCGTGATCGCAGCACCCCCGGCGGCGGTGCCGGAGATCGTCGCGGCGGCGGGTGCGAAGGGCGCCGCGGCGGCGATCATTATCACCGCGGGACTGAGTCACGGCACCGACTCGTTCGCCGACGCCGCGAAGCAAGCCGCGCGGACACACGGCCTGAGGCTTGTCGGCCCCAACTGCCTCGGCGTGATGGTCCCCTCCGCCAAGTTCAACGCTAGCTTCGTGGCCCACATGCCGCCGGCTGGCGACCTCGCGATGATCTCCCAATCCGGCGCCATCATCGCCGGATTGGCCGAATGGGGGACGCAGCATTCAATTGGGTTCTCGGCACTGGTGTCGATCGGCGATCAAGTCGACGTCGATTTCGGCGATCTGCTCGATTTCTTCGCAATGGACCGAGCTACGCGCGCGATCCTCCTCTACGTCGAGTCCATAAAAGATGCGCGAAAATTCATGTCCGCCGCGCGCGCAGCCGCGCGCACCAGGCCCGTTGTCGTGATCAAATCGGGCCGCCATGCCCAATCGGCCAAGGCGGCCGCCACCCATACCGGAGCGCTTGCAGGCTCGGATGCCGTCTACGATGCGGCATTCCGTCGTGCCGGCCTGCTCCGCGTCCGCGACCTCGAGGAGCTGTTCGACGCGGCCGAGACGCTCGGCCGGCTACAGCCGTATTCCGGCAGACGGCTCGCCATATTGACCAATGGCGGTGGCATCGGCGTGCTTGCGGTCGATCGCCTGGTCGATCTCGGCGGCGCGGTCGCGGAGCTTTCCCCCGAGACCCGAGCGCGATTGGATGCGATGTTGCCGCCGACGTGGTCCAAAGGAAACCCCGTCGACATCGTTGGCGACGCGGACGGGGAACGCTATGTTGTGGCCCTCGACGCCCTTCTCGCCGACCCGCAGAACGACGCCATTTTGGTGATGAACGTCCCAACCGCGCTCGCGTCCGCCGCCGATACCGCAACGAGGGTCGCCGAGCTGACACGCGCGCGGCGGGCAAGTACAGTGAAGCCAAAACCGGTCCTCGCCACCTGGATCGGTGCCGATGACGCCGCCTCTCGGGCCTTCGAGGCGGCCGGCATTCCCCATTACGCAACGGAATCCGATGCGGTCCGAGGTTTCATGCATGTGGTGCGCTGGAGCGAAGCACGCGATGCGTTGATGGAAACCCCGCCAAGTCTGCCAGAGCATTTCACCCCCGATGTCGACGCCGCGCGCACGGTGATCGACGGCGCGCTTTCAGATGAACGCAGCTGGCTCGATCCGATTGAAATTCGCGCATTGTTTGCGGCCTATGCCATCCCGGTCGTGTCCTCTGTACTCGCCAATGATGCGGATGATGCAGCAAAGAGTGCCTCACAGTTTCTCGATGCCGGCCAGACCGTGGTGGTCAAGATCCTCTCGTGCGATATCCAGCACAAGTCGGATATCGGCGGCGTGCGGTTGAATCTGACGACCGGCCAGGCGGTCCGTACAGCCGCCACTGAGATTCTCGCTCGGGCGGGGACCGCGCGGCCCGGCGCGCGCATTGCCGGCGTGATTGTGCAGCCCATGATTGTGCGTCCGCAGGCGCGCGAGCTCATCGCCGGGATCGCCGATGACCCCACCTTCGGGCCAGTCATCGTCTTCGGCTGCGGCGGAACGGCCGTGGAGGTGATCGACGACAAGGCTCTTGCGCTGCCGCCGCTCGACATGAAGCTCGCCACGGATCTCGTCAGGCGCACCCGGATTTCGCGCACGCTCAATGCGTACCGCAATGTGCCGGCCGTCAAGGAGCCGGATGTTGCGTTGGTGCTGGTCAAGCTCGCGCAGCTTGCAGCCGACCTGCCACAGGTTCGCGAGCTCGACATCAATCCGCTACTCGCCGACGACAGCGGCATTCTTGCGCTGGACGCTCGGGTCGCCATTGCACCGATCGGGCCAAAATTCAGCGGCCGCGGGCATCCGCGATTCGCAGTACGGCCCTATCCCACGGAATGGGAGAGAAGGCTCGAATTCGGCGATGGCGCAAAATTGTTGGTGCGTCCGGTTCGACCGGATGACGAGGTGATGTTTCGCAGCTTTTTCAAGCAGGTCACGACAGAAGACCTGCGATTGCGGTTCTTCGCTCTGGTCCGCGAATTCAGCCACGAGTTCATCGCCCGCCTGACACAGCTCGACTACGCCCGGGCTATTGCGCTGATCGCAATCAGCGAGCTCAATGGCGAGATGCTTGGGGTGGTCTGGCTTCATGCCGATCCGAACTATGAAATAGGCGAGTACGCCATACTCGTTCGCTCAGACATCAAAGGGCGGGGGCTCGGTTGGCAGCTGATGCAGACCATGATCCAATATGCTCGGTGGCTCGGCCTCCAGGAGATCGAGGGACAGGTACTCCACGAGAACAGCACCATGCTGGCTATGTGCAGAGAGCTCGGCTTTGCGATCAGTTCGGCCCCGGAGGACCGCGGCGTATGCGTCGTCACGTTACGGTTGAACGACCCACCCTGAGACTTCGCGTCGCTTCGCGCCGTGCCAATTACTTTACACCTCACCCCGAAGCGCCCATGTCATCTAAAATCCCATCTCAGATTTATCGCGGGTTTAGGGACCCTCTTGGTCTCCCCTGGTAAATCAGTCAGGGCGGACGAAGTTGAATATCGTTGCTGTGGGATCTATCGAGCACGTGTCTGGCGGCGTGGCCGGTGAGGTTAACTCACCCGGAACGTTGTCATGCCTCAGCGGACGGTGGAACACGTAGAGGGTTAGCCGGATGAATAGTGGCACCAAACGGATGAAACCGGTTTGCGCGAAATAACGGTGCGCTTCGCAATCTCACCGTCCATTTTCCGGCCCGGAAATCACATGCCGCACCGCAGCCCAATAAGACATCTTGCCGTTACTCTCTCGCCTGCGCCTCCGCACCCGTGATGAGATCGAGCAATTCCGTCGTTATCTCGTCCTGCCGGGCAAGATGAGCGCTTCGATGCAATTGAGCGAGCTTTTTTGCGACGTTGTCATGCGCGGAGTCCATAGCGGCGAAACGAGCCGCGTTCTCGGCCGCGATGGATTCGACCACAGCTTCGGTCAGGCGCGCCGAAACATATTCAGCGGTGAGTTTTTCGCGAAGCACGCCTGGGGCGAGGTTGTGAAGTGGAGGCTGTCCCCGTTGGATGGCGGCAACAGCCGCCAGATCGAGCGGCAAGAGGAGTTGGCGCTGGACCGCGGGCACACTGCCGCTGTGACGGCCGAACATCGCCTCGACCCACGAAATTCCGTTTTGCGCGATCCGGCGGTAGAGTTCGTCCGCGAGGACGTGGACAGTCTCCGGTGCGCCACGAGGCCTGGTCGCGATTGGCGCCGACCAAGCAATTTGCAAGCCATGCTCGATCGCGAGTTCCGCGCCACGGCTATCCAAGATGAAGTGCTGATCTTCAGGCTCGATGTCTGCCTTCGCGGCGTCGGCAAGGCGCGTGTTGAACTCGCCGACAAAGCCGAGCTCGGACATGCATAAGATGAGAGCCCGGCGCCTCCGTTCCGGGCGCGTTCCGGCCGCTGGCTCCGGCACTAGCAAAAGGCCAGCGCCGATCGCCGCCAGCATCATTTCCGCGTAACGGCGAATGCCGCAAAGTGCTTGTTCCGCCTCTTGCACCCGCATGGCGGCGAGAGAACGCATGGCGCCGACGATGTCCCGCAGCTCGCTCATGCCGCCGATATGGGCCTCTATTTCGGCGAGCCGCATCATGTCCCCGGTCCGGCGCCTTCCGCGAACGAGCGTGCGAAGACGCCGAGCGTGTCCTTGAGGCACGCATGCAAACCGGCGGACAATGTGGCCACCTGGTCATCGAGAAGCATGACCTCCGGGCAATGCTCAGTGAGCCAGGGGCCAAGCTTGGAGCGGAACGCCTCCACCCGGTCGAGCGGGACGGAGTCCAGCAAACCTTCGGTGAGAGCCAGCAGCAGCGCCACCTGCTCGCCGAGCGCGAGCGGCGCGAATGAGGTTGAGCGAGGACGGCGCGGATGCGGCGGCCATGTTCGATCACCTTGCGCGTGCGTTCATCAACCATGGTCCCGAAACGGTAGTGGTACAGTTTGAAAAAGCTCCGCCGAAACACGGGGCTATTCATTTTGTGACATTTGTCACAAAAACGACGCCCGGAAAGAAAGGCAATGATGTATGATTCGCCACTTTTGCGGGGCCTTGGCGTTTGACAAAAGTCAAGCACAAATTTAATTTATCGACAGTTTTTAAGGCGTAAGCTCTGCGACCGCGTGTTAATGGTGAGGGTGCTATGAACAAGCCAAGTTTCAGTCCGTCCGTTATTGGGCGGATAATTCCATCTTCTCGCTCAAGTAAGGACGAGAGTGGTGATTGGCGCACCTGGGGGGATAACGAGGTCGCTGATTTCGTGAATAACACCCGCCTTCAAGGCATCGTTCGCGTCTTTGGTCCTGGCTTCTGCGAAGAGCTTCCGAGCCTCGTCGAGAGACATGCTAGTTCTATCGGCGATGATGTCGGCCATCCGCTTATGGTCCGCTGACATTGAGTCTATCAATTCGCGTAAATTTTTCTCTTCAAGCCTCATTTGAGCTTTAATATCAAAGCCGACACCGTGAAACATGAAGGTAGAATGAGGAGATGCTTTTCGCGTCCCACCAGCGAGAAAAATCGCATTCCCTATAAAATCTATATTGCCAACATTGTGTGTTATTATATTAACTGGCAATCCACGTATAAAATTATAGAGAGTTATTCCTGATGGAACTTCTCCTCCAGGGCTAGAGAGGCACAGATATAGTTCATTATTGCCTTGATTAACCAAGTTGGCACAAGTAGCCATGAAATGCTGCGCCGTAATGGGATTAACTGGTGCATGAAAAATCAAATAGGCCGTAGGCATTTGTCATCCCTCAATTTGCGGCTTCCCATTCTTCAAGCACTTTCACCATATCAGACATTTCCCAAAGCTTTGACGTTACGCCAGCTGCCATCGCCGGCGTCACTTTGAGTGTCTGATGGATGCGCACGAAATTATAGTGCATGAAATAGATAGACATCATATGCGCGTGGTTTTCTGCCTTCTTAGAAAAGGCGTTCGTAAGTCGCGTCATGCGGCGGTTGCCCATGCGCATCGAAAGATTTTGACGCTCTACAAATGACGTGCTGACATGCTTCGGATCGGGGCTGCCTTCTACACGGTGTTTGTGCGCGCCCGTGCAAACTGCGGGGCTATAGCGGCGCTGGCCTTCCGGCGCCTCGCCATACACTTTGACCAACGTCGCGTAATCAATATCGGCGCCGAAAGCGCCTTCGATCGCTTGCAAATATGGCCGGTGCCCGTCGCTCGTAAGTTGCACCCGATTGGCGAGGCGCTTTGCAAGGTCGTTTATGAAAATCTCCGCCGCTTCGCTATCGCGGTCGCCAACGTAAAAAGATGCAACCAGCTTCGTGTCGGCGTCCAATCCAACCCAAGTCCAAATATCGCCAGCGCCTTCCGGGGCTTTTTTCGCGGTCGGCACATTCTTCTGTTTTGCGTAGCAAAATGACCAAGCCTCATCAACCTGTACGCGCTTGCACGGCAGGTTCATAAGTACGCGGTCTTGATATTCAGAAAACGCTTGTCCCGCATCCTCCAAGAGCTTGAGCAACGTGGTCCGGCTAATGCCCGTCAGGCGGGTAATTGCACGCAGCGCAAGGCCCTCTGCCATCATTTGAAGGACTTGGGCGCGCTTCTCGTTGGTGAGCTTGTTCATAGGCATGATAATACGCTTTCGTGCCTGAACAGTCAAGCACGAAATAACAGTTTAAGAGGGATTCCATCCCCAGCTGTTGCGTGGTATATTGAAAGCGCGTCGCTGGCTGTAACCAGCGACGCGCTACTAAGGGCACCTATGGTTTCTTCATCGGTGCACCTCCAATTCCGAAGGGGCCTTCCGTGACTGCCCCCTCGGTACGCGGCGTGGCCTCAGCGACCACTTACATTGCGGAGCTTACCCCCGCTGCCGGCTGCATCGGTGTCACGGACCCATGCAGCCGGGGTGGGAAGACCTTCTAACTTGTTCCTTGGGTACCAAACTCACTGCCCCCATTTTCTTGCCCGCTCGCCGAGACGCTTGCGTTCACCTTTTTTTGAAGCATGTCCCGGCCCTTTTGGGTAAGTGCGTATTTTCCAAGCGCGACACGTTTGATTATTCCTTTTTTTTTGTATTGGAAGAGCTGGCTTCTGGCGTTGAGCGTCTTGATTTCGAATCCGAATTCCGCGCCAGCCGCAATCATGTCCTGAGCGTCAAAAGAACGTCCGCGACCGTTTATGGCTCGCAAGGTGTTGATCCACCCAGGAGACATTTGAAAGCCGGCAGCATGCGGTTCAGCGTGATAGGGCGAGAGTTCTGGCGTTTCGGCTGTTTCGGTTCCAGAAAGGTGCCGCATGGCATCCTCATAAGCGCGCAGCTCCGCCTCGACCGTTAGCCTGTCCCGGTCGAGTTCCAAAAGTCGAGCACGCCGTAAGGCGATTTGTGATTCGATGTATTTGGACATGAGATGCACATAACACGGCACGTCTATTGCCGCAAGAGGCATCTATCGGTCGACCCAATGTCCCGTCTAATGCTTACGGAGAGGATTTTTAGTCCCGCTTCGCCCAACGCTTTTTTGCGGCGGCTTGGGCTATCTCCTTGCGCTGTTCGGGTGTCAGCGAATCAGCGCGCGCCCGGCCGCCTTTCAAGCCGCCTTTGCGGCCTAACTCAATAGCTGCGGGGTTTTTGTCTGCGTCCTTTGGATCAGGAGCGGCTATGTCGTCAATTTGGCCGGTCAAAATATCGCCTATCAGCTTGCCTAGCTGAACGGGATCGCGGGGGCGTTTGAGGCGCTTGGTCATTTGTGGTGGCGCCATGTTGCAGCGCATCTAAGCATCGCTTCGTTCGCCTCCTTCTCGGCTTCGCGCCGAGTCGCGTAAGAATAAGGGGATTGAATATGAATTTGATTATCCTCGAAAATCGTCCAACGGAACCGGCGCTCGTTCACTGACTCAGCGTCAATCCTCATCGTAAATGGATGAACTTCGCCCATCTTGCATTATGGGACGACAGAGGCGATATCGCTAGAGCAAAAATCAGGGCTGCCTGATTCAAACTGTACCACTACCCCCGAAACGGGTAAATACTTCGAGTTCGAGAAACTGAGCATAGTCGAGCCGCAGGCTCTCCGACGCTGCCTTGAGGATGGGAGACTGCGCTTTGCCGCCGACGCGCGAGACACTCTTTCCAACATCGATCGCGGATTTCTGATCTTCGTAGAAAAGACGCGGATCGAGATAGATTTGTCCGTCCGTGATCGAAATAAGATTGGTCGGGATATAGGCGCTCATATTGCCGGCCTGGGTTTCGGCGATCGGCAGCGCCGTGAGCGACCCTCCGCCGTGCACGGGCGCGAGCTTGGCCGATCGTTCGAGGAGCCGTGAATGAATGTAGAATATGTCGCCCGGAAAAGCCTCGCGTCCTGGCGGCCGGCGCAGCAAAAGTGAAACCTGGCGATAGACCGCCGCATGCTTGGTGAGATCGTCGATGACAAGAAGAACGTCGCGCCCGCCCCGCATAAAGTGCTCGGCCATGGCGCAGGCGGCATAGGGTGTCAGCCATTGCAGGCCGGGCGCCGCATTCGCTTCGCCGACAACGAAGAGGCAGTGCTCCGGCGTGCCATAACGGCGCACCGCTTCGATTACCTGCGCAACCGATGAAATCCTCTGGCCGACCGCGGCGTAGACGCAGATGACGCCGGTCGAACGTTGGTTGATGATGGCGTCGACCGCGATGGCTGTCTTGCCGGTCTCGCGGTCGCCGATGTTGAGTTCGCGCTGGCCGCGCCCGAGGGGAATCATCGCATCGACGACCAAAATCCCGGTCGCGAGGGGCCGCGTCACTGCGGCACGGATCTCCATATTCTCAAAGGCGACGTCCCAAACTCCACCCCTGGACGCATCCTCGGTCACGAGGAAACCGGAACGGTCGAGAAGGTTGGGGCCGGCGTGACGATGTTCCATCCGGGCGACCGCGTGCTCGTCTCCTGCATCTCCGCGTGCGGTCGCTGCGAATATTGCCGCCGCGGTATGTATTCGCATTGCACGACCGGCGGCTGGATCTTGGGCAACAAGATCGACGGCACCCAGGCGCAGTATGTGCGTATCCCGCATGCCGATACGAGCCTCTATCCTATTCCGGTGGGAGTAGATGAGGAAGCGCTTGTGATGCTCAGTGACATCCTGCCGACTGGGTTCGAATGCGGCGTTCTCAACGGCAAAGTAGCACCGGGTAGCACAGTCGCCATCGTCGGTGCGGGCCAGATCGGCTTGGCAGCATTACTGACAGCACATTTCTATTCGCCGGCCGAAATCATCATGATCGACCTCGATGACAATCGCCTCAAGGTCGCGAAACGTTTCGGCGCAACGGCGAACGTTAACGCCACCGACGGCAAGGCTGCCGAAGCGCGGAAGACGACGCCGACGAGTCGCAAACGCGACATCGCGCCGCACGAGGATAATTCCGCTTGAACCACCGCTGCCGCCTGGCTACTTGATCGAGGAACCCTAGCAATCGAAAGGACACAACCATGAAAACATCGGGGGATAGAATATGCAAGACCTGCCGCTATTGGTCGGAACTCATCGTGCGATACGGCGGGCCGAATCGTTCTCTTGAGGCGCTTTGCCTTAATCGCGAAGGGCCGTTCTATAGCCTTTTCTGTCGCGGCGCCCAGCGCTGCCAGACCTGGGCAAGCGGGCATTTGGGGGCGATCGATGACCCGGATTTGCCAGAAGGAGCTTATGCCAACCATGAAGATTGAGGCGCTAACCGAACGTTATCAAACGCGCCGTAAGACCGCACTCAATCGCGTCCTGGTTGAGCCCGAAAAATTTGCAACACGGAGACGTGAGCACTTTAGAAAATCTGGAGTCCGGGGAACGGCCGCGTCGGCGCCGCATTCGCGCTTACTGGCAACGACACTGATAGTGGCACTTGGCAGGCGCATTAGGCGGCCGGCACCGATTCAGCGGGTATAGCGATCGCGATCGCATCGCGGCCGCGCGGGTGCAGGTTTTCGCCGCTTTCGTGGAGAACGGGGCGCTGTGGACAACGACGTGGAGGGAGTTCGTCGTAGCCCTCGATGCAACCTTGAATGAGGCGGCGTGATGCTCGATCGTTCGCATGAACTCGCGACCACGGCGGACTCGATGTCCGCCGCGAAGTCGGAAACAGCCTTTGCCGGGTTCGACCAGCGGTTTCACGCGGCCATCGCGCGCTTGACCGGAGGATTGTCGCCGCTCGCGCTGAGCCAAGCCTACACGAATTGGGCCGGGCACCTTTTGATGTCCCCGGACAAGCAGGCAGAGCTTACGCGCGGCGCGGCGGCTGCCTCCGCAAGTTTTCTGTCCTACTATCTGAGCGCGGGGCGGGGCATCGGTTGCCCCCTATGCATCGAACCGCTGCCCCAGGACACGCGGTTTAGCGGAGAGGAATGGCGGCGCTGGCCCTTCAATCTCCTCTCCCAGGGCTTTCTGCTTACCCAGCAGTGGTGGCATGAGGTAGCAACCGGTGTGCCCGGCGTCGCCAAGCACCATGAGGACATGGTGGCGTTTCTCGCGCGTCAGGCGCTCGACGCTGTCTCGCCCAAGAATTTTCCGCTCACCAATGCCGAGGTCATCGCGCAAACATTTAAGGATGGCGGCATAAACTTCGTGCGCGGCGCTCTCAATTTCTGGGAAGATTGGCACCGCCTCGCGGCCGGTGAAAAGCCAGTGGGCGCCGAAGCGTTCCAGGTTGGACGCGATGTTGCGGTCACGCCCGGCAAAGTCATCTTTCGCAATCGCCTGATCGAACTCATCCAATACGCGCCGGCAACGACGGAGGTGCGCGCCGAGTTCCGTCCTGATCGTGCCTGCCTGGATTATGAAGTACTATATCCTCGACCTGTCGCCGCAAAACTCGCTCGTCCGCTATCTTGTCGAGCAGGGCTACACGGTGTTCATGATCTCCTGGAAAAACCCAGCCAGCGAAGACGGCGGCCTCGGCATCGAGGACTACCGCCAGCTCGGCGTGATGGCGGCGCTCGACGCGGTTTCGGCGATCGTCCCGGAAAGCGGCATCCACGCCGCAGGCTATTGCCTCGGCGGCACGCTGCTCGCCGTCGCGGCGGCGGCGATGGCCCGCGATGGCGACCGGCGCCTGAAAAGCATAACCTTGTTGGCGGCGCAGACGGACTTCACGGAAGCGGGCGAGCTGACCTTATTCATCGACGAGGGACAGGTCCGGTTCCTGGAAGACATGATGGCCGAAAAAAATTATCTCGACGGAAAGCAAATGTCCGGTGCGTTTCAATTGCTGCGCTCCAACGATCTCGTCTGGTCGGCGGCCGTGCACGAGTATCTGATGGGCGAGCGCCAGCCGATGATCGACCTCATGGCGTGGAACGCCGACACCACGCGAATGCCTTATCGCATGCACTCCGAGTATCTCAGGCGCTTTTTCCTCACCAACGATTTGGCGGAGGGCCGTTACGAGGCTGGTGGGAAAGCGGTTTCGCTGCGCGACATTCATGCGCCAGTTTTCGCGGTGAGCACGATAACCGACCATGTCGCGCCGTGGCGATCCGTTTACAAAATTCAAATCCTGACTGACGCCGACGTCACTTTCGTGCTTTCCAATGGCGGCCACAATGCCGGCATTGTGAATTCGCCTGGCCATCCCAACCGCCATCATCAGATCGCAACTCACAAGGAGAGCGAGCCCTATGTCGATCCCCATACCTGGCAGGCTTCGGCCATCCATATGAAGGGATCCTGGTGGCCGTGCTGGCGCGACTGGCTCGGCCGCCATTCCAGCAAAAAGATCCCGCCGCCGCGCATGGGAGCGCTGGAAAAGGGCTATGCGCCTCTCTATGATGCGCCCGGGACCTATGTCCTTGAAGCTTGAGGGCTAGACGTTTCTTTTTGGTATGATGCACGGTGACGCTACGCATTTTATCGCCCTGGACGGCGCGATCAACGAGCAGACCACACGCCGCGCCCTGATAATGATCGCGTTGGCGGGGCTCTCCATCGGGCTCGCGGCCGCTTTCGCGGGACATAATGGGCTTGCGCGGTGGATCTGGGCGGCGGGCACAATTCCTGTGGTCGCAGGTCTTGCGATCTCAATCGTTCGCGATGTTCTGGCGGGAAGAATGGGCGTCGATGCGGTTGCGTTCGTATCAATGGCAGCCGCACTGGCGCTCGGCCAGACACTCGCCGGAGTGGTCGTCGCCATCATGTATGCCGGTGGGAATGTGCTGGAGGATTTTGCAGTCGGGCGCGCCGAGCGGGACTTGAAATCTCTTGTTGACCGCGCGCCGCGCGTGGCGCACCGGAGAATAGAAGAATTTTTCGAAGATGTGCCGATCGGCCAGGTTTCGATCGGAGATGCGCTTCTGGTGTGCGCTGGCGAGGTGGTTCCTGTCGATGGACAGATCACCAGTCCGAGCGCGTCGCTCGACGAATCGGCCGTGACGGGAGAGCCCATCCCGGTCACGCGGCGGGCAGGCGAAGCAGTGCGGAGCGGCACGATTAATGGGGGAGAGACATTTGAGATGCAGGCGTCGGCGACGGCGGGCGAAAGCACCTACGCTGGCATCATCAAAATGGTCACGGCGGCGCAAACAGCCAAGGCTCCGTTCATTCGAATGGTGGATCGCTATGCGCTGCTTCTCCTGCCTGTCACGCTTGTCGTGGCTGGCGCCGCTTGGGCATTTTCGCACGATCCCATTCGAGGGCTCGCTGTATTTGTCGCGGCGACGCCATGTCCTTTGATCCTGGCTGCGCCCGTGGCCTTTATTTCCGGCGCCGCCCAGGCCGCCCGCCGCGGCATCTTGATCAAAGGCGGGGGACCTCTCGAGACGCTCGCCCGCGCGCACACGGTGATGTTCGACAAGACGGGCACTCTAACCGTTGGTGGAGCCCGGCTTGTTGCCGTCGAGACCGCTCCCGGCGAAGACCCCGATGAAGCGCTGCGGCTGGCGGCCTCCCTCGAGCAAGCTTCGCAGCACGTCGTCGCGGCGGCCATTGTCTCCGCTGCGCTGGATAAGGGCCTCTCTTTGCAGATTCCGGCGAAGGTGCGCGAGACCATGGGGTCCGGACTCGAGGGCGTCGTCGACGGGCGAAAGGTTTGCGTTGGTTCGCATCAGCTTGTCTATGGCGGAGGGCGGCCAGAAGAGTGGGCGGGCAGAGCGCTACGGCGGGCCTCCTGGCGCTCCGCCCTCAGCGTTTTCGTTTCAGTGGACGGGCGCGCGATCGGCGCTTTGCTGCTTGCGGACGAACTGCGCCGTGAGGCGCCTCGGGCTGTCCGAGCGCTTCGCGGCGCAGGCGTGTCGCGAATCGTCATGGTGACAGGCGACCGGGCCGACGCGGCCGAGACGATCGGCGCCGCGCTCGACCTCGACGCCGTGCTCTCTGATCGTGTTCCATCCGACAAGGTCGAGGCCGTCGCAATGGAGCAGCGCCTTAACCCGACTGTGATGGTCGGCGATGGCATTAATGACGCTCCGGCCTTGGCGGCAGCTGACATCGGCATCGCCATGGGCGCTCGCGGCGCAAGCGCGTCGTCCGAGGCGGCCGACGTCGTCATCCTTGTCGATCAACTCGATCGCGTTTCGGATGCGATCGCCATAGCGCGGCGCACGCGACTTATCGCCTTGCAAAGCATCGTTGTCGGAATGGCCCTTTCCGGGACGGCCATGGGGGCCGCTGCGTTCGGATGGCTGACCCCGGTCGCGGGAGCGCTCACACAAGAGGCTATAGATGTCGCGGTGATCCTCAATGCGCTTCGGGCGCTGAGCCCAGGCCGGGCGCCCCACCGGCACTCGATGCCAGCGGCGGCAGCACGGAATTCTGCACCAGGATCATCAAAGACTCGAAGCGAGCCTTGACCGCTTGCGCCAGATCGCGGACGCACTGGACGATGCCGCGGCGGGGAAGGCTATGGAATATATTGTAGAAGCCAATCGCATCGTCGGCAAGGAGATCGTCGAGCACGAACGCGAGGACGAGAACTCCGTTTATCCTCGGCTATCGAGTTTCCTGTCCGACGGCAACGGCCTTTTCGCGATGAGCCGCGCACATCGCGAGATTCGTCATCTGGCGAGGCTCTTGGCGCGCCTGTCGGATGGCCTGCGCCCAGATAAGTCTGACCGCTATATGATCAGGGACGCGCAGCGGATCATCGAATCCATCGAGTGCCTCGTGCGCGTTCACAATGCCCAAGAGGAGGACATCTACGAGACCGCTGTTGCAAACTGGGGTGGCGAGGTCCGGCCGGTTGAAGCAGGGAAACCGGGCGCAATCAGCGGACGCGGCGCGGCGGCCCCTGGCCCAGCGTCCCAAAGCGCTCCCAAATCGAGCTTGGGCTGGCGAATGCCAGCCGGCGCGCTCGTCATCCTGGCTTTCGCAGGCGGATGGCTCACCTGGTCCTTGCATCGGGACACTGCCGCTCATTACGTCACGCAGAAAGTCGATCGAGGTTCAGTGGTCCGCGCCGTGTCCGCGACCGGCGCAGTGAATCCCGTCACCGCGGCTCCGGTCAAAACTCATGTGTCAGGCATGATCCAGGCACTCTATTGCAACGTCGACACAAAAGTGAAGGCGGGCCAGCTATGTGCGAAAATCGACCCGCGCCCCTATCAAGCCGCTGTCGACCAACGAAAGGCGAATCTCAAGCTAGCCAAGGCTCAGCTCGAAAAGGACAAGACCGTGCTCTCCAAAGCGAAAGCAGCCTTCGAGCGAAACCAGATCCTGGCAACGCAGAAAGCCGTCTCCCGAGCTGTGTTCAACAAGTCGCGCACCGCCTATGACCAGGCGCTGGCGCAAACGACGCTCGACGAGACGTCAATCGCCATCGGCGAAGCGGAGTTACACACCGCCGAGACCAGCCTCGGCCATACCGATATCGTCTCGCCCGTCGATGGAACGGTGGTCTCGCGCAGAGCTGAAATGGGTCAGATGGTCGAGGCAAGCAGCGAGACGCCGCTGTTCCAGATCGCGACGGATCTCACGCTCATGCAGGTCGACGCCAATGTCAGCGAGAAAGACATTGGCGAGGTCAAGCTCGGCGACAAGGCCACGTCCACGGTCGAGTCCTTCGCCAACCATCCCTTCACCGGAGAGGTGACGCAAATCAGCCAATCACCGCGGACGATCGAGGACGCCGTGACTTATGGCGTGGTCATCAGCGCGCCCAATTCGGATCTGTTGCTGAAGCCGGGCATGACAGCGGCGATCCGGATCGTGGTCGATCGGCGCGACAACATCCTGCGCGCACCCGATCAGGCGCTGCGCTATTTGCCCGCCGGCCACGCGGCCCCGAGCTCCGGTGCAAGAACGTCCAATGCCACTTCGCAGATCTGGATCCTTCGCGATGGAGAGCCAACAGCGATCCCGGTCCAACTCGGTCTCGACGACGGCGCCTGCACGGAAGTCGTCAAGGGCGATCTAGAGCCGGGCGACGAGACGATCGTCGGCGAAGGCAAGGACGCTTCGGAGAAGGCGACCGCAAAGTGCCGCAACTGAACAACCCTCGCCGATAAGGCGAGGGTTCAAGAGGGTCGATTTGAAATCGACCGTCGTCCTGAACCAGCTCGGTTTTTTTCTCTGAAATGTGGCGTGTAATCGGCGGATCCGCGATATTTTCTCAAGTTGCGTTCCAGCGATCATTTCTTTGGTCGGCGGTCTGCCCCGCCGGTATTATCCTTGGGCCGATGGCGGTCACGACGACCATGATACTTCTTGATGTCTGGCGAACACGGATCGCGGAGCCGAAAGGTTGACAACGGCACGGCCCGACCATCCGAAGCGCAAGCCCTGGCATTGCGAGACACTTGATGAGGTACTCGAACGCCTGGGCGCTTCGGCAATCGGATTGACAAATGCGGATGCGCGGAAATTGCTCGCAGAGCACGGACCGAACGCGCTGAAGGAGACCAAGCCGATTAGCCCGTGGGCGATCTTTTTCGCCCAATTCAAAAGCGTCGTCATATGGGTCCTAATCGGCGCGGGGGCGCTGTCCGGTGTGCTCGGTGAGGCAATCGACGCAATCGCCATTTTTGCCATAGTCATTCTGAACGCAGCGGTTGGCTTCTACCAAGAATTCAGCGCCGAGAAGTCAGTCGCCGCGTTGATGCGGATGACGGCGCCCCAGGCGAAAGTGCGGCGCGACGGCGCGGTGACGACAGTTGCCGCCGCCGACCTTGTTCCGGGAGACATCCTTGAGCTCGAGCCCGGCGATGTTGTCGCGGCCGATGCGCGGTTGCTGAATGCCTCGTCACTCACCTGCGGCGAGGCAATGTTGACCGGCGAATCGGAGGCCGTTGCCAAGAGTGCCGAGACGTTGGACCAGCCGGAACTCCCGCTCGGTGACCGGAAGAACATGATTTTTATGGGCACCAGCGTGGCGGCCGGATCGGGTCATGCGGTTGTGGTCGCTACCGGAATGCAGACCGAAATCGGCAGCATTGCAACTCTCATCGGCGATGCGGGCGAGGAGAAAGGAACACTCCAGCGAAAGCTCGAAGCATTCGGCCGCATCCTCCTTTTGGCCGCCCTTGCGATCGTCGTGCTGCTCTTCGGGCTCGGACTGGCACGCGGGACGGAGTTCTTCGAACTCTTCCTAACTTCGGTGAGCCTTGCAGTTGCGGCCCTTCCTGAGAGTTTGCCGGCTGTCGTCACAGCGGCTCTTTCTATTGGAGTACTTCGGATGTCCCGACGTCGCGCCTTGGTGAGGCGACTGGCGTCCGTGGAAACGCTCGGCTCAACGAACGTTATTTGTACCGACAAGACGGGAACCCTCACCGTCGGCCAAATGACAGTGCGAGCGTTGTTTGTTGCAGACCGAACCTACGAAATCACTGGTGAAGGGTATGGTCCGGAAGGCGAGACGCGCTTTGAGGGTAAGGCGACCGACGACCGCCACGCGATGCCGTTGCGGCAAATGGCCGAGATCCTCATTGGCTGCAACAACGCGCACCTCGAACTAATAGACGGCACCTGGAACGTCATCGGCGATCCGACGGAAGGCGCGCTACTTTCAGCCGGACACAAGGCTGGAGGCCGCAGGGACGAACTTGAACGAGACATGCCGAAGCACCACGAGATCCCGTTCGACTCCGAGCGTAAGCGCCACTCGGTCGTGCGTTTGCTCCCCGACGGGCGGCAACGCGCATTCGTGAACGGCGCTCCTGAAATGCTGCTTGCGCGCTGCGCGTACATCTTTGGTGACTCCGGCATACGCCCGATGACCGATGCGGACCGGGCACAGGTCGCTGAGCAAAACGCCGAACTCGCGGGCCAGGCATTGCGCGTACTAGGATCGGCATTTCGCGACTTCGATCCTTTGTCGCCCGACCGGCTCACAGCAGAGAAAGTCGAGCGTGATCTAATTTTCGTCGGACTTACTGGATTATACGACCCGCCCCGGCCCGAAGCGAAAGATGCGGTGGCCAAATGCCATGCCGCGGGCATTCGAGTGGTGATGATCACCGGTGACCAGCCCCGCACCGCAATTGCAATCGCTCGCGAGCTCGGCATCGCCGACGATGCGGAGGCGCTGTCAGGCACCGAACTCGATGAGCTTACGGACGGCATGCTCCGCGAGCGCGTCCCAAGCATCGCTGTCTATGCCCGGGTTAGCGCCGAGCACAAGCTCCGCATCGTTCGGGCCTGGCAGGCGAACGACGCCGTCGTAGCTATGACCGGCGACGGCGTGAACGACGCCCCCGCGATAAAAGGCGCCGACATCGGAATCGCGATGGGTCGCAGTGGTACCGAAGTGACGAAACAGGCGTCCGATATGATCATCACGGACGACAATTTTGCGACCATCGTCGCTGCCGTTGGTGAAGGTCGCGGGATCTACGAAAATATTCAAAAGACCGTTCAATACCTGCTTTCTGGCAACAGCGGTGAACTGCTGCTGATGACTGTCTGCGTCGTCATCGGCCTGCCCGCGCCATTGCTCCCGATCCACCTGCTGTGGATCAACCTCGTCACCGACGGACTGCCCGCACTATGCCTCGCGACGGATCAAGTTGATCCCGCGGTAATGCAACGGCGCCCACGCGCCCAGAACGAGCGTATCGCTGATGGCGGCTTCCTCGGCGTGACGCTTCTCACGGCCGTTCTGACCGCGGGCGTTTCTTTCGCCGCATACGCCTACGGCCTTAAGACCGCGACGCAGGAACTGGCGCGCACCTACGCCTTTACTGCGCTTGTCTTTGCCGAACTCTTCCGGGCATTCGGCGCTCGCAGCGCAACTCGTCCCGTGTGGTTCATGAACGTGCGTTCAAACATCAATTTGCTCGCGGTCATTGGCGCATCAATCTCTATCCAGATCTGGAGCCAACATTGCGAACTGCTTGCACGATTCTTCAAGACAGCGCGGATGTCCTATCAAGACGGCCTGATCTTGCTGTGCGTTTCTGCCTTGCCGTTAATCGTGCTCGAAATGATCAAATCATTCCCGCGTTATGCTGTACCGCACTGGAGCGTCGAGGATCGCGCCCCCCAAGCCACTCCCCAAGCCGCGCGCAAAAGTGGCTTAGGTTGGCGCATGGCAGCCGCCGGAGTCGTTCTTCTGGCTTTCGGGGGCGGTTGGTTCACATGGTCCCATTATCGCGGCACAGTGGTGCGTTACGTCACGCAGAAGATTGAACGCGGTTCGGTCGTCCGCATCGTGACCGCGAGTGGCACAGTCAATCCCGCGACCATGGCGCGGGTCGAAGCTCATGTGTCCGGCGTGATTCAGGCGCACTATTGCGATGCCGGCATGAAAGTGAAGGCGGGCCAACTCTGCGCTAAAATCGACCCGCGCCCCTATCAAACCGTAGTAGATCAGAACAAGGCCGACCTGGTGGCAGCCGAGGCTCGGCTCGAAAAGGACAAAATCAATCTCGCCCAAACCCAAGCGGCCATCAAGCGCCAGGAGGCCCTGACGGAGCGTCGAGCCATTCTTCGGAAAGCGCTCCACAAGTCCCGCAAGGCCTATGAGCGGGCACTGGCCCGCACAACGCGAGGGGAGGCAAGGATTGCCCAGCTAGAAGTGGCCCTTCATGCCGCCGAGATCGACCTCGGCTATACCGACATCGTTTCGCCCATTGACGGAACCGTGGTCTCGCGCGACGCCGAAACAGGTCAGACTGTCGCGGCAAACTTAAGAACGCCGCCGCTCTTCCTCATTGCCGCTGATCTCACCATCATTCGCGTCGACACCAATGTCCGCGAGAAGGACATCGGCGAGGTCAAATCCAGCAACAAGGCCTCGTTCACCGTCGAGGCTTATCCGAACCATCGATTCGCCGGAGAGGTAACGCAAATCCACCCATCGCCGCAGAATATCCGGAACGTCGCCACCTTTGATATCGTCATCAGTGCGCCCAATCCGGATCTGTTGCTGAAACCGGGCATGACGGCGGCGATCCGGATCGTGGTCGACCGGCGCGACAATGTCCTGCGCGCACCCGATCAGGCGCTACGCTATTTGCCCGCTGGCCACGCGGCCCCGAGTTCCGGTGCGAGGACGCCCGATGCCTCTTCGCAGATCTGGATCCTGCGCGATGGAGAGCCAACAGCGATCCCGGTCCAACTCGGTCTCGACGACGGCGCCTGCACGGAAGTCGTCAAGGGCGATCTCAAGCCGGGCGACGAGGCGATCATCGGCGAAGGCAAGGACGCTTCGGAGAAGGTGACGGCAAAGTGCCGCAACTGAACAACCCTCGCCTATAAGGCGAGGGATTTCAAGAGGGGTCGATTTGAAATCGACGGTCGTCCTGAACCAGCTCGGTTTTTTCTCTGAAAGTGGCGTGTAATCGGCGGATCCGCGATATTTTCTGACTCGCCAGATCTGGCCGCAGCTGGCGGCAAGCTGCACACCGCAGCGATGCCCACACGCTCTTGGCAATAAGCGTTGAGGCGTCTTCGGCAACAGCGGGAGGGCTTCCTTCCTGGACAAGCGAGGTGATCGAACATGGCCGCCGCATCCACGCCGTCCTCAGTCGACATTGATCGCGCTCCAGGCGCTAGGCGAGCGGGTTGAGAGTGCTTGCATTTGCCGAAGGTTTGCATGGCCCCGAGGCCATGGCTCTCGACGATCGGACGGTGGCGCTGAGCGCCGCTTTGCATCTATCTAAGGACCAGTTATTCCAAATTTCGAAGCGCGTGGATTTCGTGGGACCTACCGCTTTTCGAGCGTCTTCAAATAGGCGATCAAGTTTTCGATTTGATCCGGATCGAAGCGAAAGACAGGCATCGACGGGTGTCCGACCAGAATGCCTTCACCAAGGGATTCTGCAAGATCTTCCACATTATAGCGCAAATGCAACTCGCGAAACGGCGGCGCCACTTGAAGTGGACTCGCGCCGACGAGTCCGATCACATGGCACTTTGCGCACCATTCCTGTGCCAGCCTCTGTCCCAAAGTCGCGTCGCCGCCTTCGGCGCGGATGGGCACGGAAAAGAGGAGCATTAACGCGGCCGCTAAGGCGCTCCGGTTTGTATTGGGCGTGGTCATCACCGGCCTTGGACAAAAGTGTGGAGATGGCGGCTTCTAGCACGGATCGGGATCAATTATAGGGTGTCTCGGAAAATTCCCTCTTAGGATTGATGCACATCAAGGGCGCTGAAAATGCCTTCGGCCATGATGTCGATGCTGAAATCTGTAACGCCAACACGCATCCGCAAAGGAGACGGCAAATGGACGACAAGGTTCTGCGTCAACACATCATTGACGAGACTCAATTTCGAACCGAGTGTCAATGCAACTAACATTGGCGTGGCGGTCGAAAAAGGCGTCGTTACGCTTAGCGGGCCACGTCGGAAGCTATGCCGAGAAAATTGCTGCCGAACGCGCCGTCCATCGAGTCAGGGGCGTGAAGGCGATCGCGCAAGAGATAGAAGTACGCTACCCCGATCAAGCGAAACGATCGGATGATGAGATCGCTCAGCGCGCGTTGAACATCCTGAAATGGAGCGTGCAGGTTCCAGCGGACAGCATCCAAGTCAAGGTCGAAAAGGGGTGGATAACCCTATCGGGCACGGTCCCATGGCAATATCAAAGGCTCGCGGCGGAGTCCGCTGTCCGCAAACTGTCCGGGATAGTTGGGGTCACCAATTGGATCGAGATTAAGCCGCACGTAGCGGCGTCCGATGTTCAGCGAAAGATCGTGGATTCCCTAAAGCGCAATGCAGAAGTGGAAGCGGATTCCATTCGCGTCGTAGTGGATAATGACAAAGTGACTCTCGAAGGCAAGGTCAAGGCCTGGTATGAGCGCGGACTCGCCAGGCGAGCAGCGTGGTCCGCGCCTGGCGTCACGATGGTCGAAGACCGGCTGACAGTCGGCTGATTGAGTCAGCGCCCATACTCACCATTACTGAGGTTTGGAGCGGCGCCGCACTGCCGCTCCACATTCATAATAAAGACCGGCGCCGCGACGCCGAAGATTGGGTATCCTCGGCTACCGTTCTTCGAACGTATTTAGATAGGCAATCAGATTTTCAATTTGATCCGGATCGGGATCCGACGCGGTTCGAGGTCACGCATGTGGTGCGCGGACGCCGCGCGCGCTCACAACAAGTGCACGGCCGCCTAACTGCTTGAAGCGATCCGATGTCAGGCCTTGATTTGAACACGCGCCGGCATCGATAGGTGGAGACGACTGGGCAGCTGCAAATGGGAAAGATCAGAACGATGCCGGTGTCCTTCGGCAGAACGTCTCTCTTGAGCAACGACAAGTCTGCGCCGTTGCTGTGCCGCGGTAGAAATTCAGGAACGTGGCCATGGCTTTTTTTTCGGGAATTCCCTAAAGTTACCCGCCAACTTCCTCCTGGTCTTCCATTAACGTCAACCCGACACAGGTCCATGTGTGCACGAAGACGACTCGTCGAAATCGGGACATCAGAGTTGCAAGCACTTTTGGCCGTGTGAGGTGAAGGATGTCGAAAAATCCTCCGAGCCTGTCGATCGCAACCGAAAAGGTCTGCTTCATTGTCATCAAGGCGCGTGAGTTTGATGTCAAGGATGTGGTGACTGACCCGGACGATGCATCCAATGCGACGGACGATAGCATGGTGTCTGTCTTGGAGGATCACGGCGAAGACCCCGTCGCCGACGAGATCCGTGGCTTTATCGGAGCCTTGAACGAGGACGAACAAATCGATCTCGTTGCGCTGGCATGGCTTGGGCGCGGCGACGGCACGATCGACGATTGGGACGAATTGCGGGCGGAAGCCGCGCGGGCTCATAATAAGCGTACGGCCGCCTATCTGCTTGGCATGCCGCTCCTCGCCGATCACCTCGAGGAGGCTCTGTCGCAGTTCGACCGGTTCTGCGATGATTTTGAAATGGGCCATCTATGATTTGGGCTTGGGCCGGGGATATAGCGGTGCGCCAAGAAACACCCGCTGTACTCGCCGGGAACGAGGTGATCAGGCCTTCCGGAGGGTGCGCGCCTACGTGCGAGCTTCGATGAAATCAGGGAGGGTTCAGTGATGCCTCACAAGTTGGCGCATGGCGCCTGGGTTTTCGTGGGGGATGGTCAAAAGGCCCTGTTTCTGATCAACCAGGGAAACGAAAAATTTCTTAATTTGCGCCGCCTGGCGGTCGAGGAGCACAAGGACCCCCCATCACGCGAACAGGGCAGCGACGCTCCAGGGAGGGCCTATTCCAGCGTCGGCGAGATTCGCAGCGCCGTTGGAGAGACGGACTGGCACGAACTCGAAAAGGAACGTTTCGCTGCTTCGATCGCGAACCGGATCAATAAGGTTGCCCTGTCCGGCGGGTTCAACCAACTTGTGATCGTGGCGCCGCCGAAAATTCTCGGCGATCTCCGGCACAAGTTTACAAAGGAAACTGAAACCAAGATCATCGCCGAGGTGCCCAAGGATCTCACCCATCATACGATCGCCGAGATCGAACGTTTGTTGACGGCAGAATGATGCCGACGGCGGCCGCGGCGAAAACAGTGCCGGAACCACGAACCGTCTTGATCAGCAACCGCATCACCTGGGTCGACACCCCGGTCGTAACCAGCCCATTCCCGGCCCTTGACGAGATCGATCAGCTGATCCCGGTTCAGGGGGCGAAGGCGCATAACAGCTCGAACTCTCGGCGGTGAGGAGCACGAGGTCGCTAGTCTGCCGTCGCAGCTCGCCGCCAGCCTTCGAAGACGAGAACCTTGCTGGTATTCCCACTCGCGGCCAAGGCGGGCACAGGCGCAGCAGGTGCGGGGGGCCGGCCCCCATTTGACCGACACCGTGGCGCTCAATCGCCGATCGGACCCGCCTCAAGCGAACATTTTTCGAGGTGCCCTAATGTGTTCCAAAACGATCGAAAAGCTGTGTCTTGATCACGCTCAATTTATCACTTTCCAACGCACTGCCGAGCACGACAGATCACGCGGACACTCCCGCGCACCGCAGGTGGGATCAACGATGCGCAGACTTAGTCGAGCGAATTTCAATGGTCAGAATCGGTCCACGCTAACCCGACATCGAAAAGGCGGCGCGCATGAATGGCCCGACTCTCCTTGATCGTCTGAACTTTCGCCAATCGGCGGCCGAGCGCCGCGTCAAGGCACGCGACACCGACCTCGTCCTGTCGAATGAGATTCTCGCTGTGAGCCAGTCGGAGGAAGCCGGGATCTGTCCACGGCTTCGGACTTCGCCCAACGGGCTCGAGGCCGCCGAGGCGCAAGCAAGGCTGGCGTTGGTCGGACCTAACGTCATCACCCGGGAGGAACGCCCGAGCGTCTTGCGAGAATTGTGGGGGCGGGCCAAGAATCCCTTGAACGCGCTGTTGCTCTCGCTCGCCACGATTTCCTATTTTCTTGGTGACATCCGGGCCGCTGTCGTCATCGCAATCATGGTCGTCCTCGCGATCACCACGGCCTTCATCCAGGAGCACCGCTCCAATGACGCCGCTGCAAAACTTCGCGCCATGGTGAAAACCACGGCAAGCGTCAAACGGCGAGGCGCGCGTCCGGACGCCGGAGAGGACCAATCCCACGGTTTCAGCGAAATTGCGATAGAGCAGCTGGTTCCTGGCGATGTCGTACGGCTCTCCGCCGGCGACATGATCCCGGCCGATCTGCGCCTGATCAGCGCCAAGGATCTGTTCATCAATCAGGCGGCGCTGACCGGCGAGGCCATGCCATCGGAAAAATCGGCAGAGGCATACGCGGGCGAGATCGCCGATCCCTTTGACCTGCCAAACCTCTGCCTCATGGGCGGCAGCGTTGTCAGCGGATTTGGCACCGGTGTCATCGTGCATACAGGCGCTAAAACCTATTTTGGCCAGCTTGCCGACAAGATAGCGGGTCAGCGTCAGCTGACGAGCTTCGACAAGGGCGTCAATCGCTTCACCTGGCTGATGATCCGATTCATCTTGGTCATGGTTCCGGCGGTGCTCCTGATCAATGGCCTGACCAAAGGCGATTGGCTCGAGGCGCTTTTATTCGCGGTCGCCGTCGCGGTCGGATTGACGCCGGAAATGCTGCCGATGATCGTTACAGTAAATCTCGCCAAAGGTGCGATCGCCATGTCGAAAAAGCGCGTGATCGTGAAGCGCCTCCACGCGATCCAGAATTTCGGCGCGATGGATGTCTTGTGCACCGACAAGACCGGCACACTCACGCAAGATCGCATCATCCTCAAGCTGCATCTCGACATTCGCGGCAACGATAGCGAACGGGTGCTGGAATTTGCCTATCTGAACAGTCATTATCAATCTGGCTTGAAAAACCTGCTTGACGTCGCGGTCCTCCAGCATGTCGAACTCGGCAAAAACCTTCACTTGCAGCATCAATACGAGAACATCGACGAAATTCCCTTCGACTTCGTGCGCCGGCGCCTCTCCGTCATACTGTCGCGGGAAGACGGCACGCACGTGCTCATCTGCAAGGGCGCGATCGAGGAAGTCTTTTCTGTCTGTAAGCATTATGAACTCGACAATGAGTGCGGGACCTTGGACGCAAGTCATCTTGCCCAGGCGCAAGCGAAGACCCGGGCGCTCAACGAGGACGGTTTCCGCGTCGTCGCCATCGCCTACAAGGAAATTGCCGATCTCAAGAAAAGCTATTCAGTCGAGGACGAGAGCGACCTGACGCTCCTCGGCTATATCGCCTTTCTTGACCCCCCGAAGGAGAGCGCCGGCGCCGCGATTGCCGCGCTCATTAAATCCGGCGTCGCGGTCAAGATTGTCACCGGCGACAACGAAATCGTCACCCGCAAGATCTGCCGCGAGGTTGGGCTCGAAGTGGATCGCATCGCGCTTGGCCCAGACATCGAACCGATGAGCGAGGGCGCATTGGCCGAGCTTGCCGAAAAGACGGCGGTCTTCGCCAAGGTTTCCCCGGCGCAGAAAGCCCGTGTGATCGGCGCGCTTCATTCCAATGGCCATGTCGTCGGAGTTCTTGGGCGATGGCATCAACGACAGCCCGGCCCTGAAGGCCGCCGACGTCGGCATTTCCGTCGATACGGCCGTCGATATCGCCAAGGAATCGGCCGACATCATCCTGCTCGAAAAGAGTCTGATGGTGCTCCAGGAAGGCGTGATCGAGGGGCGCAAGGTTTTCGGCAATATTACCAAATATATTAAGATGGGCGCGAGTTCGAACTTCGGCAATATGTTCAGCGTGCTCGGCGCAAGCATCTTCCTGCCCTTTCTGCCGATGCTGCCCATTCAGGTCCTCACCAACAATCTGCTCTACGATTTCTCGCAAACCGCTATCCCCACGGACAACGTTGACGAGGACTATCTCAAAGTCCCGCGCAAATGGGACATCGGCAATATTTTCAAGTTCATGGTTTTCATCGGGCCGATCAGCTCAATCTTCGACTACGCAACTTTTTTCACCATGCTCTATGTCTTCAACAGCTGGAATAACCCGTCGCTGTTTCAGACCGGTTGGTTCGTCGAATCCCTGCTGACGCAGACGCTCATCATCCACATCATCCGGACCGCGAAGATCCCTTTCCTGCAAAGCCGCGCCAGCGCCGCCCTCATCGCGACGTCGGTGCTCATTTGTGCGGTCGGTATTGCTCTGCCCTTCACGCCTGTCGGACAGGCGTTGAAATTCACGCCACTGCCGGAACTTTACTGGCCCATTTTCGCGGCTTTCCTGCTGACCTACGCAACACTGACCCATTTGGTGAAAAGCTGGTTCGTCCGCCGTTGGGGCATGTGACTTCTGGTCAGGAAATGACCGATGCAGGCGAAGTTGCCTCACGCGCGATCGCCGAAGCGCCGCGTCGTCTAAAATCCCATCTCAGATTTATCGTGATGGACCCGGTAGGTCTCCGCTGGTAAATCAGTCAGGACGGCAGACAAGGTTGAATGTCGTTACCGCGGGATCGATCGAGCGCATGTCTTCCAGCATGGCCGGTGTGGTTAACTCTTCCGGAACGTTTTGTCATGCCTCGCGGGCGGTGGAACACGAGAGGTCAGCCGGATGAAGAGTGGAAATAATAAGACGAGGCACCGCCGAACGGTGCCGAAGAACGACGCAGCGCCTGCCTCGGCTGCGAAGACCGGAGAGTCCAAGCCAAAGGTACACGGAGACAAACCCGCCGGCATGGATGTGCGAGGCACCAGTGCCAAGCAACCCTCCAAAGCCCGTCATGGGATCACGAACAAGTCCAGTTGGAGCGCCGCCAAGCCTGCCAAGCCTACGGCCGCGAAGAGGCCGCCGGTCCGCCTATCCCGCAAGCATGGGACCTCCCGCCGCCCTGTCGATTCGCGCGAGCCTGACAGCATGGCAACGCCGCTGCTCGCCGCGATTGTCCAATCGTCGGAAGCCGCGATCATCGGCACGACGATGGATGGGATCGTGATGAGCTGGAACCAAACCGCAGAAAGGATATTCGGCCATACCACGTCCGAGATGGTCGGCAGGCCAATACACGTCATCGCGGCGCCAAGCAATCCAAATGAGATGGAGCAGATCCTGGACCGCATTCGCCGCGGGGAGCGCGTCGAGCACTACGAGACGGACCGGCTGCGAAAGGATGGCCGCATCGTCCAAATCTCGCTCACCGTGTCACCTATCCATGACGGGAACGGGCGGATTGTTGGTGCGTCTCAGATCGCGCAAGACATCACGGGCCGGAGGAACACAGAAGCGCAATTTCAAGCGAAACGGGACCAATTTGAAATACTCGCGCATGCCTTGGATCAGGTGCCAGCGATGGTACGCAAACTTGACGGTGAAATCCTGCTCTGGGGGCACGGCCTTCAGGCGCTTTATGGCTGGCCGGCGGAAAAGGCCGTCGGAAGCATCTCTCATGAACTCCTCGCGACTGAGTTTCCGGTGCCTTTGCCGGCAATTGAGGCTGAGCTGCTGGATACAGGACTATGGCAGGGCGAACTCGTGCGCACTCATCTCGATGGCCGCCTAGTGATAGTAGCAAGCCGATGGGTATTGTACCGGGGTGATGGTGGCGATCCGGTATCCGTCCTGGAGTTCGACTTGGATGTGACGGAGACAAAACGCGCGCAATCGATGCTTGAGGAGCGAGAGGCACGGCTCCGCTCCATTCTTGAGACCGCCCCCGACGCGATCATCGCGCTCGACGAGCGCGGCATCATCCAGTACTTCAGCAAATCCGCAGAAAAGCTGTTCGGCTACGCTCCCGGTGAGGTGATTGGGCGCAACGTCAAGATACTCATGCCCGCGCCGCATCAGGAGAACCATGACGGCTACTTGGCCCGATACCTGCGGACCGGCGAGAAGCGCATCATCGGCATTGGCCGGCAGGTGGAGGCGCAGCGCAAGGATGGCGCCAATTTCCCGATGGAACTCGCAGTTGGCGAGGTGAAGCTCGGCGGGACCCATATCTTCACCGGCTTCATCCGGGACCTGACGGCACGCGTCAAAATGGAGCAGGATCTCCGGCAGGCGCAGAAGATGGAGGCCATCGGACAGCTCACCGGCGGCGTCGCTCACGACTTCAACAATCTTCTGACCGTGATCTCTGGCAATCTCGAGATGCTGGAGCGTCGGCTCATTGATCCGGAGCATCGCGAAATGCTCAATGAAGCGCAGGAGGCGTCCAAACTTGGAGCTGAACTCGCCAAACGATTACTCGCCTTCGGGCGCCGCCAATCGCTCAACCCAAAGCCGACTGACCTTAACGCGCTTGCTGGAGGCATGGTCGAGCTGCTGCGGCGCAGTCTCGGCGAGACAACAGAGTTCGAGACCCGGCTCGCGGAGGCGCTGCCCATGATCATCGCCGATCCCGGCCAAGTCGAGAACGCCCTCCTGAATCTGGCGATCAACGCGCGCGACGCGATGCCGAACGGGGGAAGACTTGTTATCGAGACGGCCCGGGCAGAGATCGATGAGGACTATGCCGCCGCCTACGCAGATGTCGTGCCCGGCCGGTATATCACTCTCGCGGTGACCGATACCGGCACTGGGATGAGCCCGGAAGTACGGCAGCGAGCCTTCGAACCCTTCTATACGACGAAGGGACCTGGCGCGGGCAGCGGGCTCGGCTTGAGCATGGTCTATGGCTTCGTGAAACAATCTGGCGGCCATGTCCAGCTCTACAGCGAACTTGGGCATGGGACGACCGTGCGCCTCTACCTGCCGGAGCACGCCGGCTCGAACACGGCGGAACAGCCGGCCGCCGTTTCGATTGCGCGTGCAGCATTGGGGGAGACGATCCTCGTTGTCGAGGATGATCAGCGTGTGCGCCGGGTCTCGGTCCGCAGGCTGAAAGAGCTCGGTTATGCCGTTATTGAGGCGGATAGCGGTCCCGCTGCACTGCTTGTGCTCGATCGTGAAGAACCGATCGACGTGCTCTTTACCGACATTGTGATGCCCGGCGGCATGACGGGGCTCGATCTCGCGCATGTGGCGCGGCGGCGGCGCCCCAAGCTAAAAATCCTATTTACCTCCGGTTACGCTGAGCCTGCGGCGCTCAAAGTCGCCATGCTAACGACGAATGTGAGCTGGCTCGGCAAGCCCCATAGCACCAACGAACTTGGCGCCAAGTTGCGCGAGCTGCTTGCGCACTGAGCACCGCCGACAGCATTCAGTTTAGTCAACCGTCACAGCCGCGGCGAAAACATAGCCGGAACCACGAACCGTCTTGATCAGGCTGGGGTTGCTAGGGTCAGCTTCGATCTTCTTGCGCAATCGCATCACCTGGGTGTCGACACCCCGGTCGTAAGCAGCCCATTCCCGGCCCTTGACGAGATCGATCAGCTGATCTCGGTTCAGCACGCGATTGGGATGGCGGGCGAAGGCGCATAACAGCTCGAACTCTCCGGCGGTGAGGGGCACGAGGTCGCCAGTCTGCCGTCGCAGCTCGCGTCTGAGCACGTCGAGCCGCCAGCCTTCGAAGACGAGAACCTTGCTGGCATTCCCACTAGTAGCCGGGGCAGGCACCGACGCAGCAGGTGCAACGCGCGGACCTGCCCTGCGCATGACAGCCCGGATGCGCGCAAGGACCTCTCGCAGTTCGAATGGCTTGGGGATGTAGTCGTCCGCCCCGGTCTCGAGCCCAACCACGCGGTCGATCAAATCACCCTTCCCGGTCAATATGATGATCGGGATTTCGGAACGCTGCCGGATATAACGGGCGAGGGAAAGCCCGTCCTCGCCCGGCATCATCAGATCGAGCAGCACGAGATGGATCACCTCGCACGCGAGCACGGCGCGCATGCCCGCTCCATCCCCGGCGTCACTCACCTTGAAGCCCTCCTCGACGAGATAACGCCGCAGCATGTTCCGGATGCGCGGCTCGTCATCGACGATCAGGACATGAAGCGGGTCAGTCATCCAAGGGCCGGGATCGAGCCTTCCCCAGGGGAAAAGCGAGCATGTTCAACCTGTCACAAAGCGTCACATTTCACCTTCTTCAGATACCAAAAGCCACGGCTTCTGGCATCAACCGGTGACATGGCTTCTCTAAACCTAGTCCTCGCCGGACCGAATTCGAGGCCCGCCATGGGTGTGCAAATCTACCCGTTCGTTTTTGAAGGAGATAAGCGATGGACGAAGCAACTAGACTTCCAGTCAAGACCGAGAAAAGGGCGCCAGTCGCGGCACCGGCCCAATGGACTCCCTTCGAGAGCATTCGTCGCGAAATCGATCACCTCTTCGACCGGTTTCATATGGGAGCCTGGGATTTCCCTTTTGGCCGCCGAGCGTTCGAATTCGAATTTCCGTGGCCACGTGTAACAGGTTTGGCAATCGCGCCAGCGGTCGACGTCGTGGAGAAAGACAAAGAATATGAGATCACCGCCGAATTGCCTGGGATGGATGAGAAAAACATCGAGATCAAGCTTTCCAATGGCACGCTGACGATCAAGGGCGAGAAGAAAGAGGAAAAAGAGGAGCGAGAGAAGGATTATTATGTCTCTGAGCGCCGCTATGGCTCGTTTATGCGTTCATTCCAAGTCCCCGAGGGGGTCGACACCGGAAAGATCGAGGCGACGTTCTCTAAGGGCGTGTTGAACGTGAAGCTGCCGAAGTCGCCCGAGGCGCAGAAAAGCGAGAAGACGATTAGCGTCAAGGTTGCTTAGATCAGGAAACGGACGGCCGCTTTTCGTGCGGCGGCCGTCAGACATGATGTGCACGTTGCAATCTAGAGCGAAGGAGACGGCAAATGGACGACAAGGTTCTGCGTCAACACATCATTGACGAGCTCAATTTCGAACCGAGTGTCAATGCAACTAACATTGGCGTGGCGGTCGAAAACGGCGTCGTCACGCTTAGTGGGCACGTCGCAAGCTATGCCGAGAAAATTGCTGCCGAACGCACCGTCCAGCGCGTCAAGGGCGTGAAGGCGGTCGCCCAAGAGATAGAAGTACGCTACCCTGATCAAGCGAAACGATCGGATGATGAGATCGCTCAGCGTGCGTTGAACATCCTGAATTGGAGCGTGCAGATTCCGGCGGACAGCATCCAAGTCAAGGTCGAAAAGGGGTGGATAACCCTATCGGGCACGGTCCCATGGCAATATCAAAGGCTCGCGGCGGAGTCCGCTGTCCGCAAACTGTCCGGGATACGTGCGGTCACCAATTTGATCGAGATTAAGCCGCACGTAGCGGCGTCCGATGTTCAGCGAAAGATCGTGGATTCCCTAAAGCGCAATGCAGAAGTGGAAGCGGATTCCATTCGCGTCGTGGTGGATAATGACAAGGTGACTCTCGAAGGCAAGGTCAAGGCGTGGTATGAGCGCGGACTCGCCAGGCGAGCAGCGTGGTCCGCGCCTGGCGTCACGATGGTCGAAGACCGGCTGACAGTCGGCTGATTGAGTCAGCGCCCGTACTCACCGTTATAGAGGTTTGGAGCGGCGCTGCAGGTAGCGGCCTGGGACATCCAGAAGGCCTATGGAGAGGCGTTGGGCCGCCAACCCGATCACCGTGTTACCGCCTGAGGGCGACTGGCCAATTCGTTTCCCGGGCTTTTCCAGAGCTTGGAGCCCGGCGGATATCGCGGCCGTGCAGTTGCAAGTTTTTGCTGCTTACTTGGAGAGCGCCCAGCCGTGGACACGGACGTGGGGGGTGTTCTTCCAAACGTCCGGCGAACGCATCACCGCTTTTGTGCGCGTTACGGCGCAAGAGTTTCGAAAGCAGTCCGCGAAGGAGCCGGCCATCGACGAAGCGGGGAAGCGGCCGATACAACCCTGAACGAGGCGGCCTCATGCTTAGTGGTTCGAATAAACCCATGATCACGGCGGACCGGATGTCCGCCGCGAAACCGGCAATAGCCTTTTCCGGGTTCGATCAGCCGTTTCACTCAGTCAACGCGCGGATGGCCGGCGAAGTGTCGCCGCTCGCGCTGGGTCAGGCATCCACTGACTGGGCCGAGCACCTGTGGCTATCCCCGGACAAGCAGGCGGAGCTTGCCCGCGATGCGGCCACGAAAGAGCACCGGCCGATCCAGCCCCTTCATCCAACTGTCGCGATGTACGATTCCGGTATTGGTGTGGAGCGTCGGGAACCAGCCGGCAAGACAAGAAGATCACGACCGTGCGCGCCGACAGCGAGGCGTATCAGGCCGCTAATAACGGATCTGATGGATTGCGGCCGCTCAAATCGCCGAGCGACCTGTTGAACATCGTTTCCTTGAAATGGAGAAACCACGCGTGGAAACAGCGGTGGATAAAATATGCGAGACCTGCCGCTATTGGTCGGAACTCGCCATGAAATCGCCCGGGCCGCAACATTCTCTTGAGGCGCTTTGCCTTAATCGCGAAGGGCCGTTTTATAGACGTTTCTGTCGCGGCGCCGAGCGCTGTCCGTCCTGGGCAAGCGGGCATTTGGGGGCGATCGATGACCCGGATTTGCCAGAAGGAGCTTATGCCAACGAGGGCGTGGCCGAGCCACGCAACGACGCCGATGCGGCCTTCAATCACTTAATCGAACTCTAAGGAACCAAGAATGCAAGCGGCTAAACGAGAACGGCAATGATAGAAACCCGCCTGCGGCGGCCCTCGGCCATCAACTGCTCGAAGGATGCGATCGAAGCGGCAAACGTGGAAACGCCTCAGAAGGCTTCCTCCGGCTTGCCAGCGCGGCGCGCGCTCGTCGTGGGAGCTGATTCTGCAACGCTACAGACTGTGTCGTGATGCCCTCGATAGTTCTGGGTTCGCCCCCAACGCCGTGGATAGCGGCATTGCAGCGGTCGTTGCCGCGCGCGAGAGCCCTCCCGATCTGGTCCTTGTGGACGTGCAGCTTCGCGACGCTCCCGGCCGCGAGGCGATTGGATGGCTCCGATCTAACCCGGCGCTACAATCAACGCCAATCATTGTCCTCACCACAAACGCTGAAGACGATATGGTGTCGACCCTTGCCTGGCCATATGCCTCGCTGCGGAAACCGGTATCGCCCGCAGCAATCCGGCGCACAATTCGCGAAGTTCTCGATGAGGTTTCCCGGACTGACAGGCACGATAGCCGTCCCGGAATTAGGTGGACAATTGAAACCACAAACCCACGTCTGGACCCCCGAAATGACCCCTAAAGACGATAATACCGTTGCCCACATTACCGATAGGATCGACGCAGCGTGCCGCGAGCTTACCAAAATAGCTGACATGCTGGCAGGCTACCCCGAGCTCGACGACACCGTCGCCCCCCTGAGAGAGGTGCTGGCGATCCTAGAGGTGCGACGCGCCAGGTTCGATTGCCACCCCTATTCCGGCCCGGCGCGCGACTATGACAAGTGGTAAATCAGCCTGCCATGATCAAAACGAGCATGGAAGATCGCGATAATTAGCACGCCTCCTGCGGCTAGCCTGGCCGGCCGACGTCCCCCGGGCGCCGCAGGTCACTTGGACGGTGCTCAGGACGTGTGCGCATGGCAAAATATTGAACTTCGGGTGCGGCCAGACCATTCTGATCGAAAGCGAAAGGATCAAACGACAAACTATCGCCAATCCTCGCTTGCTGCACCGCATAATACAAACCCCGCAAGCCAGAGGCTCTCTTAGTTTCAAGCCACCGCCTGTCCCAAAAACCCTGACGACGGGCAACCTCTATCCCGTTCCTTTCGGAGGTGCGCCAGGCTTGATTTCTATAGTCTTGGCGCTTTTCGCGACTTCCGCGGGCTTCTTGATGTTGAGGTGGAGAACTCCCTTGTCAAAGTGAGCCTCGACAGCTCCATCCTCCGGTTTGAAGGGTAGGGACATCGACCGGTAAAATGAGCCGTAGCTACGCTCCTCCACGTGCCAGTCTTTTTCGTCCTTCTTGGTCTCCTCCTTTTTCTCGCCGGAGATCACCAGCCGGTTGCCGTCCAGGCTGACCTTGATGTCTTTCTCGTCAACACCTGGGAGTACGGCGCTTACCTCAATAGCGTCCGTGGTTTCGGCCACATCGATCGTCGGCACGCCTGCCCCAACGTTCAACGAAGGCAAATTCCGATCGAACACACCCAATGTCAGCGACAAAGAGGCGCGCTCTGGGGGCGAACTGCATGGTCCTGCATCCGGACTACCACGGCGGCCCGGTCGAGTTTTACAACTTGCACGGGTTTTTCCCGGACAATCTCCGAAGGAAATAGGGAAGCGGAATCAGGAAAAGCCGGCGAAAGCGGCAGCGTGCACTTCGGGCTAGCGAAGATGCTGAGCGCCCGCTATTGCATGTGCTGGCCGCCGTTGATCGCGATATTGGCGCCGGTCACGAACGCCGCCTCGTCCGAGCATAGGTAGATGATAAGACCTGCAATTTCTTCGGGCGTGCCGAGTTGTCCGAGAGGGATCTGCGGCAGAATCTTAGTATCGAGCACTTCCTTCGGGATCGCCATGACCATCTTGGTACCGATGTATCCGGGCGAGATGGTATTGACCGTAACCCCTTTGCGTGCAACCTCGAGCGCCAATGCCTTGGTGAAGCCGTGCATCCCGGCCTTCGCGGCTGAATAGTTGGTTTGTCCGAATGCACCCTTCGAGCCATTCACCGAGGATACGTTGACGACACGGCCCCAGCCGCGGTCGACCATGCCATCCATGACCTGTTTGGTCATGTTGAAGACTGAGTTGAGATTGGTGCGAATGACCGAATCCCAGTCGCCCTTGCTCATTTTCTTGAACGTGGTGTCGCGGGTTATACCCGCGTTGTTGACCAGAATGTCGACGGGTCCAACATCTTTGGCAATCCGTGCGACGCACTCCTTGCAGGAATTGAAATCCGCAACGTCGACCGGGTAGGCGCTGAATTCGCGACCGCTAGCCTTGTGTTCGGAGATCCATTCCTTGGCTTTCGTGTTGCCGGGCGAATGGGTGACCACGACCCGGTAGCCGGCCGCGTGCATTTTCACGCTGATCGAATTGCCAAGCCCGCCCATTCCGCCCGTGATTACTGCAATGCGCATGAATGTCCTCCCTGTCTTATTGCCGAAGTCAATGAATTGTCGGGGCTCAATGCGCGACCTACTATGAGGACGCCAAAAAAAACCCCATCTGCTGAGACGGCCAGGCCGCGCGCTTTCCGCTTCCGCGCCTAATGCATGACGTCGATAGATGGCACGTCGAAGGCATGCATGTCGGTCGGCACCGTCGCGGCCGACGCGTCGCGCCCGGCGCGTCGCGCCTCTGGCCAAAGAGGCTAAACTGCCCGGAAGACGCACACGATTACCTTTTCTGGAACGAAATCTCGCGCCCGGCGACAAGCATTTTATTCGTGGTGCTGCCAATATGTGGCCTGATTTGACGCCTCGACGCTCATCACATGCGCCCCACCCAGGCACTTGAACTCCAGCGCTTTGCCCTCGACCGTATCAAGGTGCGCGGCCTTGCCAGCTTCGATGGCGACCGTCACGCGGGTGGTCGTCGGACCGTTCACCTCGTCGCCGTGGACTACTTCGGCTAACATCAGAGTGAGCTTACATGAGTTGCCATCAATCAAGAAGTAGCTCACGGCGCGTTTCGTTCCGATATCGAAGCTGACGCCCTGCTGGGGCTTCACGGTCAGCGGTGATGCGGGGTCTGCAGCCTGCGCCGTGCCGAGACTGGCCGTAGCCGATATGCCAACAAATGCTATTGCAAAAACTCCTTTTTTTTCTCCGTCTCATGATTGGCCTCCTATTCATGAATTGGCGCCGAGGCGGGCGGGATGTGGATCAATTGGACCCATGAAGCCGCCTTCGCAAAGAGTCGCCTAAGAGAAAATAGCGTTGGTTGTATTGCGCCGCAACATAATTATATTGCAGTGCAGTTCCGTTACAAGCTCGGCCACGGTTCAGTTAACAGCACGGTCTGGTCACGGCGGGGCTCTGGCCGTTCTTACGCCCCTTTCGCCAGCCAGAAGCGCCCCCCGATCCTCCCCGGCGGGTGCTTTTTTGTCTGGCGATTATCGAATTAGGCGGAAGGATAAGGGTTAAATAGGAGGAAATCCGTGGCCAAAAACATTTTGCATATGCTCAGTTCGTTGAAGCACATGAGCCCGTTCGACGTGAATATGGCGCTTGACGGTGGATTCGATTCAGTCACATCGTACGGGAGTGTCACACTCGACGAAATCACGCCATTGGTTCAGGACGCCATGTTTTCGCGTTCCCCGCGAGACGCGGCTCGTACATGCGTTTTCTTCGGTGGAAATGATGCCGGCCTCGCTCTCGATATGATGGAGGCGCGAAAGGCAACCTGTTGAAGCCGTTCGAGATTTCCTCTTTCGCCGATCCGGCCGGATCTTTCACGACGGCCGCCGCGATGGTGGCCCGTGTGGAGAAAATCCTGAAGAAAAGGAAACGCCGGGCATTCGCCAAGACTAAGATCTTGATCTTCGGAGCGACTGGCGTCGTTGGTTACGCCTCCGGCGTCATCGCCGCGCTGGAAGGCGCCGATGTGACACTCGCCGGCCATGATGGACTGGCACGCGTCCAGGCCAAGGCGAACGACATCAAGAAGAGGTTTGGCGTTGACGTGCACGCCGTCGATGCAAGTACGCCCGAGAAGCTGTTGGAGGTGCTGGTTGGTGCCGAGATCGTGTTTTGCGCCGCGAAGGCAGGCGTGCAAGTCTTGTCGGCGTCGGCGCTCGCCTCGGCTAAATCGCTCATCATCGCGGCGGACGTCAATGCGGTACCGCCGGCGGGAATTGAGGGTCTCCAGCTCATGGACAATGTGTCGAACTGCCGGGGGGCGTTCTCGGAATCGGGCCACTCGCCATCGGCGATGTGAAATACAAGACGGAATCGGGATTATTCCGGCGCTTAGCGACTTCACCCACCCACCTTGCGCTCGATTTCCGTTCCGCCTTCGCTCTCGCACGTGAAATCATCGCCTAAGCCTGGAGCCGGGCTTCCCATCGCGGCGCCCCCCAAGCGAGCTTTTGCGGCTGCCGTGCGATGTGCTGGCTACCGGCCGTTGGTTCCCGATCTGGCACAGAAAGGCCTCATGCTCCCCCGCCGCCGGCGCAGGACATGCAAAGTCGATGAGGAGCTTGTGCAACTGGGTACGCTCCTCTCCGTCCGTCTTCAGCAATTCCGCGCGCGCCTCTTGAGCTCTGCTGGTCTCCACGGCCAGATCGCGACGGTCTTTGGGTAGCTTTCTTTTGCGAGGAAGCACTGGAGCAGACCTTAATCAGCTCTTCCTCAAAGGCCTTTGGGAAGTCCTCAGTGATACGCTTCTCGGCGACGTCGATTAGGCCAGCAATATACCGGTCCGGGGCGGCCTGTTTTGTCCAAGAGAATCGTCTTTGCGCACAATTTTCACTTTGATGAGCATGACCCCTTCCCCAGTCCGCCAAGGTTCATCGTGCTAAAACGAATTGTCGCGGCCTCCGCCCGCAAGGGGGCCGTCCTTCCAGCCCTGGCTCCTGGGGGCCCATGTCTTCCTGCGTTTTGCCGCGCTCGGCAAGCCCCCGTAAAAGCAGCACCTCGGATTGTCGCTTTGGTTCCCCTTAATGGAGCCATCTAGCACCCGGCGGAGCTTACCAGCAAACTAGTCGCGATCATACTCAATGCTTTCGAAAGAGTGGTCAAGCAAGCGCTGGACGTCGTTATTTCGATGACAGCGATCCTGTTTTGCCGCGAAATTCGCGAGGGAATAGGCTTCCTGGAAAGACAATATGCAATATTAAGTACGTAATAACGATTCGAACCAAGGCGTGCACTTTAATATGCATCGCTTTTGGCCGACGAAAAAACTCGAGCGAAATTGCGTCGTGTTCAAGCGGTGAGTTCGCGGACGTGCGAGCGGATTTCAGGGCGCAGAACCAACTGGACTTCCGCCGCATAGTACGCATTGGTGTCGTCATGGGCTGGCCAAGCCAGAGCCGCCCATTAAAGGGCTCGCCTCGCGATGTGCGGGGCTTTGGGTCGTGCGAGCGTCAATCCGGCGCCGCGAACCAACGGAGCCCAAACGATGTCGACACTTTCCATCAAAAAGTCCCAGAATCCCAAGAGCGCCGCGCCTAAGAAGAGGAGCGCCCAATCGAAGACGGCATCCCGGCGTAAGGTCACGTCTCCTGCTGCCAACGCCAAGAAACCGACGCGATCTGTTGAATTCGAAGGCCGAGCGAGGCGCCGCCGCCAAGACGCCGAGGAAGGCTGACGAACCAAAGGTCGAGCGTGTCACCAAGCAGGAGCGCGTGCTCACCCTGCTGAGCCAACCCGAAGGGGCCAGTATCGAAGAAATGATGCAGGCGACCGACTGGCAGCAGCACAGCGTGCGCGGGTTCCTGGCGGGAACGGTGAAAAGGAAGCTCGGCTTTTCGCTAACCTCCTTGAAGCCCAACGGGGGCGCTCGCCGCTATCGCATCGAAACGCGGCGCGGTCGCTGACATGGAAAGACGGGCGATCGATGTCGCAGAGGCGCTCGCGCGGCTCTCGGAGGTGACCATCTTCGAGCTGCGCGGGGAGTGGCGGCGGCTGCATCGGATGCCGCCGCCGATGCGGCTCTCCCGCGATCTCTTGATCCGCGGGATCACCTACAAGCTTCAGGAACGGGCGTATGGCGGCCTCTCCATGGCCGACGCCCGGAAGCTGGAGCAGGCGACCGCCGATCCGCCGGGCTGCGGCGCGGCCAAACCCAACGCCGCCGATCTCCTTGAAGCCCGGCACGCGGCTCGTGCGGGAATGGCGCGGGGTCACCCATACGGTCCTCGTCCATGCCGACGGCATCGAGTGGCGCGGTCAGCGCTACCGCTCCCTCTCCGTGGTCGCGCGAAAGATCACCGGCGCCCGCTGGTCAGGCCCGCGGTTCTTCGGCCTCGGGCGGCGGCCGCCGGACTCTACTTCAACTGCGAGACCAGCCCATGGCCAGGGCTGATCCCGCGCGAGCCGGGCTCACCATCCGCGTGCGCGATCTACACGCGAAAATCGTCCGACGAGGGGCTCGATCAGGAATTCAACTCACTCGACGCCCAACGGGAGGCTTGCGAGGCCTACATCGTGAGCCAGCGTCATGCCGGATGGGTCGCGCTTGCCGACATGTACGACGACGGAGGCCTGTCCGGCGGATCATGGAGCGGCCTGCGCTCAAGCGGCTTCTGGACGGACATCACGGCCGGCAAGGTTCAGATCATCGTCGTGTACAAGGTCGACCGGCTGACACGGTCACTCGCCGACTTCGCCAAGATCGTCGACGTCCTCGATGCCCATGACGCGTCGTTCGTGTCGGTGACGCAGCAGTTCAATACGACGACCTCCATGGGGCGCCTGACGCTCAACATGCTGCTCTCCTTCGCCCAATTCGAGCGCGAGATCGCGGGCGAGCGCATCCGCGACAAGATCGGCGCGTCGAAGAAGAAGGGCATGTGGATGGGCGGCAACGTGCCACTCGGCTATGGCGTCAAGGACCGCAAACTGGTCGTGAATGAGCCTGAGGCGGCGACCGTCCGGTTGATCTTTAAACGCTATGCGGAACTCGGCTCGGTCGCGCTGCTCAAGGCCGAGCTCGACCAACAAGATATTGTGAGCAAGCGCCGTGAAGGATCCTGCGGACGGTTGGCCGGCGGCCAACATTTTTCCCGCGGCGCCCTTTACCTGATGCTGCAGAACCGTCTCTATCAGGGCGACATCGTGCACCAAGGTGTAGCCTACCAGGGCCAGCACGAAGCCATCCTCGATCTGGAGCTTTGGCAGATTGTCCAGAACAAGCTTGCGGTTCATCGGCAGGAGCGTGCATTGGCGGTGGGCGCGGAGGCGCCGAGTCTCGTTGGCCGGTTTGATCGTCGATGCCGACGGCAGTCGGATGACGCCGACCCACGCCACAAAGGAGGCCAAGCGATACCGCTACTACGTCTAGGCATCCCTTCTGGCGGGAGATCACCCGCAAGCCCAGAAAGGAATGCGCGTCCCGGCGGGGGATATTGAGGCGCTGGTGCTCGACCGACTGAGGGCGTTTTTCTCGTCAAGGACCGAGATCGGTGATGCACTCACACCGCTCGATCTTGAGGCTTGCGCCTTTGATGCGACCTTGCGCAACGCTTTCACGCTTTCCAAGCGATGGCTCGCCATGCCGCCCGTCGAGAGGAAAAGCCTCGTCCTGGACATTGTCGAGCGGGTAACCATTGCGGCCAATCGGATCGAAATCCGGCTGAGCCAGGCGAAGATCGCCGCGGCGCTGGAAGCGGGAGGAGGGAGCCAAAGGCCTGATATCGACCCCATCACCCTGTCGATCGAAGCGAAGCTGCGACGCGCCGGCAAGGGGAAACGCCTCGTCATCGCAAATGGTGCCGAGGCCGAAGTCAACGCAGGCCTCGTCGAACTGATCAAAGATGCTTTCACAATCCGAATCCGGCTTCTCTCGGGATCGCACGACAGCATCGAGGCGATGAGCGGACGCCTTGGAATGAACAAGGGTCGGCTCACCTCGCTTGTTCGATTGTCCTATCTGGCGCCTGATATTGTGCGCGCGCTGCTTGAGGGCCGTCAACCGATAGACTTCACGCCGACGCGGCTTTTGCGGCTGAGCAAGGACCTGCCGCACGACTGGAAGGAACAGCGCGGTTTCCTCGGCTTCGCCGCCTAAACCTCCGTCAAGATCCGGACGAAACGATCCACATCCGACAACTCGAAAACGGCCTTAAGAGACCCTGCGGCCGTTCGCGCCCCACACCCTGGCCTTTTGCGTCTCTGGTTGGCGTCGATGCGTTCGCCGGGGCGCTAACGCGCGGAATTATCGGGACAATTCGGGAGACCATAAAAATCGAAAATACGCAGCGGTATCGAGTTGTTTTGTGGCTGAGCAAACAGGATTCGAACCAAGATTGACGGAGTCAGAGTCATCGCCGCGTGGGGGCGGGTCGTCGTTTCGCTGTTCGGTGGTCGTATGCTTCTCGCGAGCGCGTTGCTTTTCATCTGGAAACTCGCCTCCTTCCATCGCGCGCCCGCGCAAGGCTATCAATCAGCTATTGATCCTTGACAAACTGAGTAACAGATCCCACGTCCATTCTATGGGTTTTCCAAGGCAAGGATGTAGTCATGAGCAAAGCGCGAGACCGTGCGGAACTGGAAGCGCGACGCTTAGAGGGCGCGCGTTTGCTGCAACGTGGTGTGAGGCCGCCGGAGGTGGCGCGGCGGCTCAAAGTGAGCCGCACGTCGGTCTGGCGCTGGGAGCAGGCGCTGGCGAACGGGCGCAGAGCGTTGCGCAAGACACCGCGCACCGGGCGACCGCCGGGGCTGACCGACGCCAAGAAGAAGCGATTGGTCGTCGCGCTCGAAGCCGGCGCCTTGGCGCAAGGATATGCCACCGATCCGTGGACTCTGGGGCGGGTCGGCAAGCTCATCGAGAAGCTCAGTGGCAAGCGGTATTCGCAATCGGGCGTGTGGCGGCTGCTCAAGGGACTGAACTTCTCCTGCCAGCGGCCGAGCGGTCGCGCCAGGAAGCGCGATGAAGCCGCCATCTGGCAGGGGAAGAAGAAGCGTTGGCCGGCACTAAAAAAACTGCGCGAGAGAAGGCCGAACCATCGTCTTCATCGACGAGTTCGGGGTGAGCGAACGACCTCACCGCGTTCGGACCTGGGCGCCCAAAGGCAAGACGCCAATCCTGCAATACAGCTTCACATGGAACCAGCTCTCCGCCGTGGCGGGCGTCACCTTCTGGAACATCTACTTCAAGCTCGTCAAAGGCGCCGTCCGCGCGCCCGAAATCGTCGCCTTTCTCAAAAATCTTAAGCGCCATCTCGCCGGCCGCAAGCTCCTCATCATTTGGGATCGCCTGCAAGCCCATCGCAGCCGGCTCGTGCGCGATTACGTTGAGACGGAAGGCGGCGACATAAAGCTTGAATTTCTGCCGCCCTACGCGCCAGAACTCAATCCCGCACGCAGCGTCGCAAAACTCTCGTCGCAGCTTTCTGGAAGCAAGCCGAGTTGCCCTTCTGATGTTACTCTGTTTATCAAAGGTCAATAGCTGCAAAACTTTAGGTCCATTGATGACTGTATTACCAATCAGTTTTACCGAGGCCCTCAAACTCACAGCCGACACGAAGCGGCATTTGCTTCTCGGCAACGGATTTCAGCATAGCTCTATTCTGGGATCGCTTCAGCTATATGTCCCTCTTAGAAAACGTTGATTTCACCCATTTTCCGGAAGCGCGGAAGGCTTTTGACTTATTGGGAACGACGGACTTCGAGGTAGTGATCCATGCGCTTCGACAATCAATTGCCCTTCTCCCGCTGTACTCTTCTGACGGCGAAGCGCGATCTCGAATGGAGCAGCATGCTGAAGCCCTAAAGGAACTACTGATGCAGGCCATCGCTGGCCGCCACCCTGAACGTCCGTCAGATGTTAACGAAGCGCAGTCGGAAATTTCTTGCTCATTTTGCGGGGGAGACTCGCAATCTAAAACCGAACGGAGGAAAGGATTTGCGAGGTAATATTTATACGCTCAACTATGATCTTCTACTCTACTGGACACTGCTGCACGATCAGGTGATCGACTGGAACGCAACCGATCCACTAGCCTCAGTGATGAAGACGACAGAGGCACTTCAACATGATGACGGATTTCGTGCACCGGATGAGGACCCGGAAGCCGCGTATGTGGCTTGGGACGGCGAGGAAACGCATCACCAAACCATCTACTTTCTACATGGCGCGTTGCATATCTATGACTATGGTCACGAGCTGCAAAAGAAATGTTGGGAACGGTCTGGCGGCATACCTTTAGTGGATCAGATACGAGCTTCACTAAATGAAGGACGGTTTCCGCTTTTTGTTTCGGAAGGAATCACCCAAGGAAAATTTGAGCGTATCCGGAATTCAGCCTATTTGCATAAAGGGCTGCGTAGCTTTGCTGAAATTTGCCGTACTACAGGAGCTAGCCTTTTTATTTTCGGTCACTCTTTGGCTTCCAACGATACGCATATTCTAAAGCAGATCGAAAAAGGGAAGATCGGGCAGATTTACGTTAGTCTTTACGGCACGCCGCCGCCTATGAAGGCCGCCATCTACGTGAGGGACTTCTCGACAAAACCAATACGGCGAGCGGCGTATGGGCGGATACCGCCTACCGATCGGCGGCCAACGAAGTGTTCATAAGAAAGAACGGCTTCGTCAGCCATGTCCATCGCAAAAAGCCAAAGGGGCGCGCCATGCCCGGCGCGATCCGGCGCGCCAAATCGGAGCCAGCCACGACTGGTGTCGCGCGACGGGCAAACCATCGCGCGCGATGTCTCCTCGTGGCAGATAGTGTTGCAAAACGAGCAGCTGCGCGACAATAATGGGCAACAATCGAATCGGAAGGGGCTGATTTTTGAATTAACATTGCGCATTGGGGCCTGATCTTGAATGAATGTTGCTCGCTCTGCTCCGCGTACATCGTTGCGGCCGAGCAGGCCAATTCCAGCCCGCACCAACATCGAGGACCGGGCACTATCAGGAGGTAGGGGACCGCGAGAGAGCCGTATCCATTGCCAGGCTTGCTGCACCGTACATGCACGCGCGCCTTCACGCTGTAGCCGGAACTGATGGAGTGTCCCGCCCGCCCGTCCGTGACGAGCAATCTCTCGCTACGATCGCTCGCAAGGTCGCGTTGGCTTTCCGTCTCGCGGTGGGGGAGGAAAAGGTCATCGAGGATGCGGGCGATGGGGTTAATGGCGAGGCCAGACAGCGCTTGACGGCCATGGACGCGACCAGCACCATTGGCGGCGCCGTTGCGGCGGAGTGCCGCAAACGGAAAGCCGCTTATTGCAGGATCGCGACTTGGCCCATCTTGATGATCTGCGCGTGCGCATACGCGCCGGGCGCGATTGCAAGCGAGATTTCTTCCAGATGAAGCGCCATGGCCTCGCTGGACAACCGCGTGGGTCCGTCAGCAGAATTTCCCGAGCTTTTTGTGGAAGGCTCAAGCTGCAGTTGGCCAGCACCGTTGGTGCTCTGCGGCCCTGAATTTACGCAATTTTGATTACGAGGCATCATCAGCTTGGCTCATGTGAGGCCAAACAACGTAATTGGCGGGCTGCTGCGACTTCGCATCACGCGTAGACCGTAGCAAGAATTGGCCCCCGGTCAGGCCGCGCACCCGCCCGAACAATTGCTTCAAGCGGCTATCTTCTGGCATTCATCGGCGCAGGCCTTACAAGCGTCGCCACAATCCTTGCATTCACTGATCTTGGGGAACTTGTCGCATTCTTTCTTGCAATCGTTGCAAATTATCTCGACGGTTTTAGCAAGGTGGCCGGTATGCTCGGAATTGACCGCGGCAAGCGTGTTTAGCGCGGCGCAGGCGGCAACGAGCTGAAAAGCCGCGTTGGCGCAGGCAGCCATGCTCGTGTCCTTCATGGAGAACATGCCGTAGCAATGCCTGAGGCAATCATTGCCTGTCACGACACACTTCGACGCGGAGTCCTCAAGGGCCTTGTATTTCGGCGGATGCATTTCTTCCATCTCTCCGCCTCCGATGGCCTCGGTGATCTTTTCAATGATACCTTTCTTCGCAGCTCCTCCTTCCCCTTCGATGCCCTTCTTCGCAGCTCCTGCCGCTCCTTCGCCGACAGGCATCTTCTTGATAGCTCCAATGTCAGGATAATCCTGTGCAAAAGCCTGTGAAGCCGAAGCGACCGCGGCGGCCATTCCGACCGCGGCGGTAATGAACTCACGACGCTGCATGATTTTCTCCTTCGAGGTTCGAACTTCGACAATAACGCTTAGAACGGCTCAAGGTTGCCAACTCTACGGACCGATGTGCTTGCGCTTTCATGGACTCCGCTCCCTTGTTCAAGAAACTGTGAAGTTTGAATCTGCCCCAGCTCGCCCTCGAGAATCAACCGATAGCACAACCAAAAAAGCCGCACGACCATAGCCCGCAGGCGGTCGTCCCGCTCTGGCCGCCGCGAACCGGTCTCTGTCAAATTTCCGGGTGTGTGAGAAGCCGCACATTCCTGCGGGTTAGGTTGGCGCGCTCGGATCTCTGGTCGGCAATTTCCGGTATTTCGGTCCGTGCGGGGCGGGTTTCGGACGCCGGTCTCTGCTCGCCATTTTCTAATTTCCGTTTAGGCCGTGGCGGAGACCGGTTCGATTCGCGGACGAGGCTCGGCTAGATGCTCTCATGAATTATCGAGAGCGAATTTGCGACAATGTTCTAGATAGGTGCCCTCATGGCTCACCAGTAGGTCGACCGTGCCGCGCCAAAGCCAGGAAGGCGCATCGAATGTCTTTGACCGGTTTTTCGACAGATCCGCCCTCCTGCTGCACGCGTCGCCACGTCCATTTGCCGGGCATGCGCACGGCCAACTACGCCGGCCAAAAATCTCGCGGTTCGCATCGCTTCTTCACGTGAAAGCTGATCGATTTCGATCTTCAGGTCTTGAGGCAATAACTCACGGACAAATATGGATTTCTTCAAAAGATACTCGGCGCGCATCCTTTGCCCAAGAAAGGACGACAGGTGGCGTGCGCCTTCACGACGCGTTCACCATTAATTTGAGGCATGGTGGCATTTGGAGAGTGCGGTGCTGCAGCTACGACACCTTCCTTGATGTCCATTAGGCAGAAGTCGATACTTTTGGGGGAATCTTGGTCTATGCCGAGGAGCACGGCGTAGCGAAGCAGCCCAAGGGAGCTGCACCCCTTAACCCAATAAGCGGCGTCCAGAAGATCGATGCGCGCATTATCTTTCCGTGAACGTAACAATGTCACGAGACGACGCATCGCTTCATTCTGTACCAGACTGTCTATCGTTCCGCTCGTTCTCCGTTATTGGCCAGAACCGCTTTCCAAGCGGAATATAGGGCTTCATGTTTTCGATACGCTCTTTGGCGAGATGGCGCCAGGAGCGGCGCGCGGCACGCTGCATGACGAATCGCACGGATTTAGGGCGGGCGGCCGTTTTCTCTTCACCCTGGAAATCTTCCTCGAAAGCTTGTTCGTATCCGTCGATCATCTGTTCGAGCATTTTCGCCGTTGTAACCTCCGGCAGGTCCGAGCCCCTGGCGGCGGAGGCCAAGGAAAGTCCCAAACGAATAAGATCATGCACAGGATTGCCGATGACTGATTGATCGAGGTCGCGAATCTCGATTTCAACGCGCCCTTTGGCATCGGCGACTGGGCCGAGGTTTCCGACATGGCAATCGCCGCAAATCCAGACTGGCGGCCCTTCGGGCACGGCACCGACTTTCAAGGAGTTAAGCCACTCGTAGAATTTGGTCGTGTTGCCGCGCACATAGGCGTGCGCTGACCGCGCCATCTTCAAGTTGCGCTTGCAAATGAGGATTTTCTGACGCTCGGCGAGGCTTGGAAAGGATCTCGATTCAATTTTCATTGGACTTCCGAAGACTTGCCTTCAGTGAAGGATGGCTGCGCGTGAACACTGGGTGCGAAAGCGTCTTACCTTGTCGCGATTTTCCATCGCGCGAGCCACCGATGCGGAAGCCGAAGTCTCGCAAGTTGCGAGACGAACGGCCATTGGATCTTCACAATCGAAGCTGGCCGCGCCTTGACTGCGCACAATTTGCGATTGTTGTCTCGTTCCGGTAGGTGTTCCATCTCGGGCTCCATCTGCGGGTGCAGGCTTTCTACCGAATGCGGCAGAACGCCTGGGCATCTGTTGTTGGAGCCAGGGTTGAACCGAGTCAGGCCTTTGCTTCGGGACCACGGCTCGTATACACATGCGTGAACTCTGCGCCCATCAGTACAATCTGCGATGAGTAGTAAATCCAGACCAGCAGAACGACGAGTGACGCCGCCGCCCCATACGTCGATTTGAGAGCTTGCTTGCCAACGTAAACGCTGATCAACAGTTTTCCGATTTCGAACAGCGCTGCCGTGATCGCGGCGCCAAGCCAAACATCGCGCCATCTTACGGACGTGTCCGGCAGCCACTTGAACATCATGGCAAATAACAGCGTGATCACTCCGAAGGAGACGATCGATCCTACAATGTGTAACGCCGCTTCCGGCAGATGCGGGGAAAGGTATTTGCCGCTGGCGGAAAGAGCCGTGCTAAGCAGCAGCGAGACCAGCAGCAGGAACCCGAGAGCCAGGACTCCTGCCAATGAGACGAGGTAAGTGCGCACGAATTGCCAGATTCCGCCCTTTTTTCGCGCCCACTTCCCACACGGTGTTCAGCGCATCCTTGAGCTGGACTACCACGCCCACGGCGGCGAGCAGCAACAGCCCTATTCCTAGGACAGTCGCAACAATTCCTTGCTGGGGCTTGCTGGCTCCTGCCAGCATGACATCGACCGCTTGGGCGCCGGCGTCTCCAAGAAGTCCCTTGAGCTGCAATCCCACCTCGCTTCGAACGGCCTCCTGCCCGAATACAAGGCCGGCGATCGCAATGGCGATGACCATCAAGGGCCCAAGAAGAAGATCGAATAATACGCAAGCGCCGCACCCAGCTGGGCGTCCTTGTGGTTCCCCCAACTCGCCGCCGCTTCTTTGGTCAGGGCCTGCCAGCTCATCACGAAAGCCTCGCGTTTTGGCCTCAACGTTTCGAGTGGACCCCAGTTCCGCCATGGCTGATCGATTGCCTGCGACAGGCCCGACGTTGGCCACAACCACGTGCTCGCCTCTTCCCGCCAGCGATGCAACAGCCGAAGATGTTGACCCTCCCTCGAAATGGTGGACACCTTTGATAAGCTCCTGTGGGAGCTGGAAAGGTGTTGGATGAGTACGACGCGTCGACCACGGATGAGTTTAAGCAGGAGGCGGTGGGATTGCTGGCGAGCAGTGGCCGGCCGTTGAGCCAGATTGCCCGGGAGCTCGGCATCGCCGCTTCGATGTTGCGGGCCTGGCGCGATGCCGGCGGCCGGGGGAATACGGGGCCGCCGCGGCGCTCGAATACGCAGGCGGCGGCCCCGTATTCCGGCACGGATCTAGCGAGTGAGAATGCCCGATTGCGGCGCGAGAAATGAGCGCCTGCGCATGGAGCGGGAGATTTTAAAAAAAACGCTGCGCATCTTCTCGGACAATCATTTTGGCCACGGGCTATGCCGAATTGCCGCCCAGAGCTGGTAGAAATATGCCGAATCCTTCATCTACCAGCCCCAACCCCCGCAATCATCGAGCACCTTCGTGAACGTGCCGAAGCGGTATCGGGTGCCACATTCAATGCCGCTTTGGCTAATCTCTATAGGTCTGGTCACGATAGTGTGGGGTGGCACAGTGATAACGAGGCCGGGCTTGGGAGCCGCCCAATCATAGCCAGCCTGTCACTGGGCGGAGAACGACGGTTTCAATTCCGGCATAGGGAGACGAAGCAAACTATCACGCTTGGATTAAGGACAGGGCACTGGCTCATCATGGCCGGCGAAACCCAGCGCTTCTGGTTTCATCAAGTGCCGAAGACGGCCGCGGCCGCAGCGCCGCGGGTCAATCTCAGTTTCAGACACATGATCCCATAGCGTCCTTCGTGAAAATTCGCACCGGGGCCTGACCCGGCTGTGCCTTCCGTGGACAGCACTGCGTAGCCTACTCGCTCAAGTCCTAAGCGGGGCAGCAAGTCGGGCTTCACTGTTACCCGTGTGGCGTGTGCTCTTTCACCCCGCGCGTATCGCGTCTTAAGGTTGGCATGCATGACCAATCGAAAGGAGCACTCATGCCTTGCAGCGGCACAGACGATCTCGAGGTCGTCGTCGTCGGGGCGGGCGCCGCCGGAATTGGCGCCGCCATGCGGCTTGCAGCGGCGAGGGTCTCTTTCGCCGTCTTTGAAGCTCGAGGCAGGGTCGGCGGCCGGGCCTATACGATTGCCGAACCGCCGTTTCCGCTCGATCTCGGGTGCGGCTGGCTGCATTCGGCCGATCATAATCCATGGACCAGGATTGCGGCCGAGGCCGGGTTCACAATCGACAGGACTCTCCCCGCCTGGGGCACTCAGAGCTTCGACCTCGGGTTCAGCGCCGAGGATCAAGCGGGTTTTGCCTTGGCCTCCCGGCGCTTCCACGAGCGTCTCGAGGCGATCGGCCCCAACGATGCTGACTGCAGCGCGGCAGAGCTTCTCGAACCCGATTGCCGCTTTAATCCTCTCCTCAATGCGGTCAGTAGTTATGTCAACGGTGTCGAACTCAATCTTGTCTCGGTGCAGGACAGCAACCGTTATGCCGATACCGGCGTCAGCTGGCGGGTCGCTGAAGGATACGGCACCGTAATCGCCGCGCAAGCGGCGGGCTTGCCGATTCGGCTTGGCTGCCCGGTCACCCTCATCGATCATCGCGGAAAACATCTTGCGATCGAAACCGCGCTCGGCACGGTGACCGCGGATGCCGTTATCCTGACCGTGCCAACGCCGCTTATCGCCGCGCAAGGGATCAGGTTCCGGCCGGAACTGACGGATAAAGTCGCTGCTGCCTCGGTGTTGCCGCTCGGCCTCGCTGACAAGCTCGTCATGGCGGTCGAATTGCCGGAGTTGCTGCCCGTGGATGATCATCTGGTCGGCAATTCGAACAAGACCGCGACCGGTAGCTATCATTTGCGTCCTTTCGGCAGGCCGCTCATCGAAGGATTTTTCGGCGGGCGGCTGGCGCACGAACTCGAGGCCGCGGGACCCGGCGCGTTATTCGATTTCGCCGTCGCTGAGCTTGTCGAACTCTTCGGCAGCGGCATTCGCGCCCGCTTGCGCCCGCTCGTCGAAACCGGCTGGGGGCGCGATCCTTTTGCGCGAGGATCCTATTCTTACGCGCTTCCCGGTCATGCGGACGCACGTGCCACGCTCGCCACGCCATTGGATGGAAGAGTCTTTTTTGCCGGAGAGGCGTGCTCGCCGCACGATTTCACGACGGCGCACGGCGCCTATCTGACCGGTATCGAAGCCGCCGACGAAGCGATCGCGTTGAGTCCGCCCGGGATTTGACACTAGACGGCGTATTAGCCCCATCTCGTGTTCCTGGGCCGTTCTCACGGTTCAAGGAGTTCTCTGCATAGCCGTAAAAATTTGCTATGATCCCGGCCTTCGGGCTGGCGCAGATCCGCCCCGAAACTGTCCGTTTGCGTCAGGAGAGTCTCATGGCCCCACGTGCTTCCTGGAAGGGTTACCTCAAGCTGTCTTTGGTTTCGTGTCCGATCGCCCTCTATCCGGCCGCGTCGAGTTCGGAGCGAATTTCGTTCAACCGCATCAACAAGAAGACCGGGAACCGGCTTAAGCAGCAGCTCGTCGACGCCGAAACCGGCGAGACGGTCGAGAAGGAGGACATCGGTCGCGGCTACGAGATTAGCAAGGGCCAATACCTCCAGGTCGAGGACTACGAGATCGAGAAGATCCAGATCGAAAGCTCCCATACTATCACCATCGAGACCTTCGTCCCAAAATCTGAGATCGACGATCGCTACATCGACGACCCGTATTATATCGCGCCCACAGACAAGGTCGGACAAGAGGCATTTGCGGTCATCCGCGATGCGATCCGCGAAAAGGGGATGGCCGCCTTAGGCCGTGTCGTAATATCGCGACGCGAGCATGTCATGATGCTTGAGGCGTTCGACAGGGGCCTGGTCGCGACGACGCTGCGCTACCCCTACGAGGTCCGCGACCAAGCTGCCTATTTCGAGGATATATCGGACTTGAAATTGCCGGCTGATATGAAAGAGCTGGCCGCCCATATCGTGGATAGCAAGACATCGCACTTCGACGCTTCAACATTCGTGGACCATTACGAGACCGCGCTTGTCGAGCTGCTCCGGGCCAAGCAGGCTGGCCGCGTCATCGAGTCGCCGAAGGAGGAGCCCGCACCCCACCGCGTGATCAATCTCATGGATGCGCTACGGGCGAGTATTGGCGCCGACACAAAGAAGAAGCCCGCCGCAGCAAGCACGAAAGCCCGAGCCGGTGCAGGCGGGACGGCCAAGAGGAAGACGGGACGCTGAAGCCGAAGTGCGAACCGGACGCAACATCGCTCGAGGGCGGGATCATCGCCTTCACGGGACGGCTTGCATCGATGAAACGGGCGGATGCATTTGCGCTCGTCACCAAGCATGGGGGAAAGCCCCGCCAGGGGATTACCAAAGATACCCGGGTCTTGATCGTCGGCGAGCTCGGTTGGCCACTCCAGGATGACGGACAGCCCTCGAACAGCCTGACCACAGCGAAGTCCTACGGTATTCCGATCGTCAGCGAGCGCCGGTTCCTGGAATGGGTCGGCAAATCTTCGCCGGAGGAGCAGGTCAAGATTTATTCAACCGCTGAGCTCGCCGCACTGAGCAAACTGCCGGCGGACGCGGTCGAACAACTTTCGATGTTTGGCTTGATCGAGACGAGGGATGGCCTTTACGGCTTCCGCGATCTCGCCGCCGCCCGTCAGGTCGCGCAGCTGCTTGACTCTGGGATCATGCTTTCGGTGATCACCCGGAGCCTTCGGGATATCCGGAAATGGCTCCCAGATGCGCGGCTTTCCAGTCTGCGGTTGTTTCCAGAAACCTCGGATAAGATCCTGGTCGAGCAGGTCCTGGGCCGGACGGATTCAAAAGGGCAGTTTGTGCTCCCGGTTACCGAGCCGGACGTTGCCGGCGCTGACGGAGCTTTCGCTCAGGCGCAAGCCGCCGAGGAGGCCGGCGACCTCCAGTCGGCTGAAAGCCTCTACCGGCGTGTCATGAAACTCGATCCGAACGATCCGGCGGCGGCGCTCAATCTCGGCAATCTCCTGCGGGTTCAGCAGCGCATGGTGGAGGCGGAAGCGGCCTATCGGTGGGCCGTGAAGGCCGATCCAAACTTCCCGCCGGCTTGGCATAATCTCGCAGACTTACTTGATGAAAGTGGGCGACTAACCGAGGCGGTTGATTGCGAAAGGCGCGCGCTTACTGCGGATCCCCAATTCGCCGACGCCATGTTCAACTTGGCGCTCTACCTGCAGCGGCTTGGGAACCACGCAGAAGCGGCGACGTGGTGGGCGCGGTATCTTGAACGCGACCGCACCTCGCAATGGGCTGAGCGCGCGAAACGCGCATTGAAATATTGCGAAATGGAGATGGCAAGCGCGGCATCGACGACCGCCGGGCCGGCCGAAGCAACAGCGCGATCTTAATCCCGGACGTGAGGCGCACCATGCCTGACAAGATGTACATCGAGGTTGCCCCAAATGAGGAAGTGACGGCCCTCGTCTACACTGCGGGCAAACAGGACCTCGCCGGTGTCACGGTGATTCTTGGCCACGGTGCTGGCGCCGATCAAAGAAACGGTTTCATGACGAGATTTGCCACTGGGCTCGCGGCGCGCGGATTTGACGCAGTCACGTTCAACTTTCTTTACACCGAGCAGGGCCGGCGCGTTCCGGATACGAACAACAAGCTCGAAAAGTGTTTCCGAGCCGTCGTCGAAACAACTCGCGAGAAAAAGATCGGCCGCGGCACGCTGGTGATTGGCGGCAAATCGATGGGGGGACGAATTGCTTCGCAGATTGCCGCCGCCGGCTCCCCCAATGTGGAGGGCCTGGTCTTTCTTGGGTACCCGCTGCATCCTCCCGGCAAATTGGACCAGCTTCGGGCGAAGCATTTGTCGGAAATCAAAGTTCCGATGTTGTTCGTTCAAGGTTCACGCGATGCCTTCGGCACTACTGACGAGCTGCGGCCGATCATCAAGGAGCTGAAAGCTCCCACCGATCTTTATGTCGTGGAAGGTGGGGACCACTCCTTCAAGGTCTCGAAGCGTACGGAAGTCACCCAGGAAGACACCTACAAAGCAGCGCTCGACCGGATCGAACTATGGCTGCGCCAGACCTTCGCGACTTGAAATTGGAGACCAGTCGTGACGGTCCGCGAGAAAAAAATGACCCAACTCCGCGCGAACAAGTCGCTTAAAGAATACGCAGCGAAGCGCGAGTTTGGCCGAACTCCGGAGCCAGTAGCTTCCGGTGCCGGCGGCGACGGCCGAGAATTCGTCGTGCAGAAGCACGCGGCGCGCCGGCTGCATTATGACCTGCGGCTCGAGATGGATGGAAGTTCTGAAAAGCTGGGCGGTCACCAAAGGCCCGAGCCTCACGGTCGGCGAAAAACGGCTTGCAGTCCGCACCGAGGACCATCCGATCCAATACCTCGATTTCGAGGGCAATATTCCGAAGGGCGAATACGGTGGTGGCTCGATGATCGTCTGGGATCGCGGCGGATGGGAGCCGGACGGTGATCCTCAAAAGGGGCTCACGAAAGGCCATCTGGCGTTTACGCTCGAGGGCGCGCGGCTCAAGGGGCGTTGGCATCTCGTTCGGATCCGGCCCCGATCCGGAGAAAAAACCGAGCCGTGGCTGCTCATCAAGTCGGACGACGCGTTCGCCCGGCGTGCGGGCAATCGGGAAATCACCGACGAGGAGGCAACATCGCAGCTCAGCGGCCGCACGAACGAAGAGCTCGCGGCCGCGGGTGAGGTGCGCCAAGTTCACGCGGCCAGAGCCACGGTCATGAAAGCGCGAAAAATTGTCCTTCCGGACATTCGCAAACTTTCAGGCGCTCGAACGGGACTTCTGCCGGTCTTCCTCGAACCGAGCCTGGCTTCTCTGTGCGAAAAGCCTCCGACCGGCCCAAAATGGATCCACGAGATCAAGTACGACGGCTATCGAATGCAGGCACGAATTGACGGGCGCACCATCCGCCTGCAGACGCGCAAGAAGCTCGACTGGACCGAACGCTTTCGCAGCATTGCCGACGCGTTGAAGGCGCTCGGTCTCGCCTCGGCGCTGATCGACGGGGAGATCGTCGTCGAGGACGCGAGCGGCATTTCGAGCTTCAATGATTTGCAGGCCGATCTGAAAACCGGTCGCCTGGACCGGTTCCGATACTTCGTCTTTGATATTCTCTACTGCGAAGGATTCGATCTGACGAAGGCGGTACTCAAGGACCGTAAAGAATTGCTGCAGCAGCTCCTCGCCGGCCTGCCGGCCGGGTCGCCCATTCGCTTCAGCGAGCATCTCGATGTGGACGGGCCAACCATGCTGGAGCATGCATGCCGATTCGGACTTGAAGGGATAGTCTCCAAACGGGCGGACCTGTCCTATCGATTCGGTCGTGGCGACCATTGGCTCAAGAGCAAATGCATCGAGCGACAGGAGTTCGCCATCCTGGGCTACGTCCCCTCGACGGTTAGCAGCCGATCCATCGGATCGCTGGCTCTCGGCTATCACGACAGTGGAAACCTTATTTACGCCGGCCGGGTCGGGACAGGGTGGTCCAGCGACCAATCAAGATCGCTGCGTGACGAACTCGAGAAAATCAGTTCGACAAAGCCGCGTTTCGCAAAACCGCTTCCGGCCAGCGTCGAGAAAGGTGTCCGATGGACCGAGCCGCGCCTCGTCTGCGAGATCGAATATCGCGGCTGGACGCAGGACAGACTGCTCCGGGCGGCGGCGTTCAAGGGGCTCAGGGATGACCGGCCTGCAGATGAAATCGTTCTGGAGGCACTGCAGAAGCGAGCGAAACCCCGAGTTGCGCCAGCTCCGATCGGCATCCACCTGACCCATCCGGAAAGGATTCTTTGGGAAGAGGAGGGAATCACCAAACAAGGGCTGGCCGAATTCTATACCGACATCGCCGACTGGATTCTCCCGCATATCGCCGGCCGTCCGTTGAGTCTGCTGCGGTGCCTCTCCGGCACGGGAGCCAAGTGCTTTTTTGCCAAGCACCCCTGGCAAGGATTGGACGAGAGTGTCCGCCGTGTCGATACAGGAGATAAAGAGCCGATGGTCGCGATCGACGATCTCAAAGGACTGATGAGTCTCGTGCAGGCGGGCATCGTCGAAATCCATCCTTGGGGATCGACCGTCGATCATCTTGGACAGCCAGATCGCCTGATCTTTGATCTTGACCCGGGCGAGAATGTCCCTTGGCCGGCCGTAATCGAAGCTGCCCGTGATGTCCGCGACAGGCTCACTGCACTTGGCTTGCAAAGCTTCGTCAAGACTTCAGGAGGGAAGGGACTCCACGTCGTGGTCCCCGTCGAACCGGAGGCCGCCTGGGACCAGGTCAAGACGTTCACTAAAACAATTGCTGCAACAATGGCCAAGGAGAGACCAGACCGTTACGTCGCCACAATCGCAAAGCGCGCACGCGGCGCTCGCATCTTTATTGATTATCTGCGGAACGGTCGAGGTGCCACCGCGGTTGCAGCATACTCGACGCAGGCGTTGCCGCGGGCGTCGGTTTCGACACCCCTCGATTGGGACGAACTTTCACGCGGACTTCGTTCGGACCACTTCACAGTCGGGAACCTGCTGCATCGACTTTCATTTCTCAAACAAGATCCTTGGCAGGACATCTTCAAGATATGTCAGCGGCTGCCGCAATTCCAGCATGCCGCGCGACGGCAGCGAGCATCTTCCTAGCGGATGGCTTTCGTACGCGTAGAAGCCGAGGCCGTAAACGGGAACGACACAAACGCGATACGAAGCTGCGCCCGCGACCCTGTGGATCACTCGGTACGAATTTTGAAATCCTGTACCGGTTTCTCCAACAGCTTACAGCTTCTCGCTTCGCGATCGGGTCGGAGTCTGAGTGGCCGTTGCGCTGTCGCGAGCGCGGTCATGCGTTGTCCTCATATGCAGCGTTGATCGTGTGGCATATTTTCGTCCCGAAGCGGATATTTCATTTTGGTTAGTTTGAGCAATCTTTGCTCGGCCTCAATTAAATACCACACGGAAACCAGCCGGGCGATCTCGTCAGCTTCCCGCTGCAGCTCTTGGTACGTTTCGATCTTCTTGTATACGGTCATCGCCGCTGGCGCTTTGGGTGTCTTGGTTGCCATTTTGATTTCTCCCATTCGTGAAAAACCCCTGCCGAGAATTCGGCAAGGGCTTGTGACTATGCCGTCGCTGTCTTCGGCGGGAGAATGAGCCCCACCATGTAAAGCGCTTGTGCCGGCGTCGCACCGCCGCCCCAAACCGCATAGATTGTCGGCGCCTGATCCGCGACGTCGGCCCAGCGCTCGCCTGCCAGCTCGCGAAGTTCGGCGAACCAATCGGCAAAGGTCTGGTCTTGTCGCCGTGCGACGTGTTTTTGAAGAGCTCGTGTCATTTGGATTTTCCTCTATGCAGAATAAACGAAAACCGTTTACAAAACACGGTAAGCATGGGACCTTGCAATTGTCAACGGTTTTCATCTATAATAAATGATTAGCGCTAACCGGAAGCCGCATGACCTCTTTAACCCCAGACCAATCCCGAGCCGCACGGGGATTCCTTGAGTGGTCTCAAGCAGAGTTGGCCGCTCGATCAAACCTTAGCGAAAGCACGATAAGGGACTTTGAGAAGGGGCGCCGATTGCCAACGATCAACAATCTCGTGGCCATCCGCCACGCTCTTGAGGCCGCTGGCGTCCAGCTCACCAATGGCGATGAACCGAGCGTGAAGCTCATAAAGAACGCAAAGGGCGCCAAGGAAATCTCACGGCAAATCAACACGCTCGAAGACAAAATTTCCGCCATACCAGCGCCAACGGAGCTCAGTCCCGAAGCCTCCATGAACACAATGAGGAAAGCTGTCGCCAAGAACAATCTGACGAAGCTCAAAAACCGCCGCGCGCGGATCACACGACGCGACCGTTCGAAATGAATGCCGAAGCTAAAGGGGGTGCCGAGCCGCAGTCCTCTCGCTCGTCTCGCTCGCGCCGATCCCGCGCCTTCGCGATAGGCCATGTGTAGGACATGAAACAATTCACGCAGTTCTCGACATGAGGTACTGGTAAAGCTTGGGGAATAATGAGCTTGACAACTTACACCTGATGGGCCTCCTCCTAATCAGATGAGAATGTTGTTGCTTTTTATGTTGTCACTTGTCCTTTTAACCGCTTGCGAACGCAGTGATCCCATGAAGCGCATTAGCGAAAGGTGCCAAAAGGAATTTGGTACGCAAGGCCAACGTGTGGTCGATAACTGCGTGCGCTGGTCTGTCGCCCCGCCGTTATCACGATAATGCCGCTGACTCGACTTCGTCTTGAAGGGCCAGCGGCGAAGCCGGCGTAAGACTGCGATAGGGATCTGAAATGAACCAAGATCAAATGCCAAGGAAACCGAAATGAGAAAAACTTTGCTCGTGATTGCGGCCGCCTCGGTGCTGGCGTCGAGCGGTGCATGGGCTGGCGATGCCACGAGAAACGATCCAGACAAGGCGCGGTTCATTAGCTGCATGGATGCCCAAGCCGGGGCGACGAATATGGCTGAGGCGACAAATGGCCCGGAAGTGTGGCCACTTTGGGCGCAATTCAGCAGAGTGGAGTGCGCGCAAATCATCGCGAGGATTTTTGAAGACAGCGATCGGGAGCATGGCGGAAAATGAGACTCTGGCTCTCCGGCCCGCGCCTGTTCAATGGCTTAGTGCGCCCTGGGATATCTCTCGGTCGCGAGGACTTGCTGCCCAGGCTTCCATCATGGCGCCGTTACGAGCTTCGCAAAGGCCTGCAAACGGCGGCCAAGGCTCGAGGTAAACCCCTGACCGATGAAGAGTCAAACTACTTAATCGACAGGGCTCTGGCAATGGGCGCGATTGATCTCCAACGGCGACCTAAAATTTTCACATGCGCGGAACTCGGGTAGAAATCATCAACGGCATGATGGCCACCGCGAAGGCATGGGGTTCGCCGCTCTCCCGAGCTAAAGCCGCCCACATCACGGACAACACAATCCGGCGGCGGCGGTTGCAGATCAGAGCCGCCGTGTCCATCACGATATGCTTCGCGCTCTGGATTGTGATAGCTACGTAATTTACCGGAGCATGCTTTAGAGCCCCAACCGTCGGCGCAATTTAAATCTCGCCAAGGCAAACGCGGCGCCCGAAATCACAACGAAAAGGTTATGGCTAATTATCATACTTATTGGAATACCGCTGCCGACCTTCGCAGCCAGATACAACTGCATTTTATTATGCGGAGTGTTTACAGAATGCAGCCATAGTAAATGCCATGCCGAATGCTGACGGTTCTTTTAATGACAACAACTCAATGCTAGACCCGTCGAACCCGGAGTTATATCGCTTCTGCACAAAACGAGCCCTAGAGAAGGCAAGGGGAGAACGATGATCGCCGCACTGCTTGTTCTAATTCTCTTCGCGCTCCTATTTCCAAAGGCGCTAAAATTCCTAATAGCGTTGATGTTCATTGGCGACATCATGCTCCTGGGAGAGGTTCTTGTAAAGATCAGTCCAGGACGTGATAGAACTCGGTTTATCCGTGACCGTGCTCCTTGCGCCTGTTATCAAAATGCTCGGAGCTAACATGTTTCTTACGGAATTCATCCATACACCTCAAAGAGCAAAAAGACTCCTTGTTACCAGATATCCTAAAGGTCAGTTTTAGGACCTTATAGCAGTGCCAACAACGTAGTTTCATCCATGCTTATCCGGATGCTTGACATGAGGTCTGGCACCGTGGTACTCCCACCGCCACCGGTCTTATCCGGGTGGCAGGCGATTGGTGGGCTGTTGGCATGGCTGAAGTCATTGACCTTATTAAAGACGTCCTGTGGGGGTGGCAAGTGACTGCCGCTGCCTCGGTGATAATCACCACAATAATCATTATTGCATTGGTAATTTGGGGCGCAATGAAGTGGCGATATGGGGGTGTAATTGCACAAAAAGACGCCTCGATAGCAGGGTATGAAGTTCGGTTAAAGATTGCCGCAGAAAAAGTGGAATTAGCTGACCGAGCAAAGGATAATGTTGAAAAGCAATTCCATGCCTACAAAGAAGAAGTAGCGGCTGGAGGCGGGTATGATGCACTTGCCGAAAGAGTGGCAAATGTAGAGGTCGCAATCGAAAAACTGTCGGCCGCCAACAATGCGGTGCGGTCCGCCATTGGAATTGTCGGAACATTGGCCGCAACCGAAATGGGTGATTCCTTACCGAATCCACCGCTGGCTTTGCAAGCCGAAGCCGACAAGGAACGGGCGAAATGATGACGCTGCTTAATGTGGACCGGGATGCGTGACATAACGCGTTGCGGTGTGCTATCGCGCCTGGCATGTCGGATATCGTCAAGAAGGTCCTACTCTCGATCCCCAGTGCCGCGATTGGCCTCATTTTTCGCCAAGTCTTTCAGGCGTGGGGCATCTTCGATCCGTTTACACAATGGCTTGGTGGTTGGCTAAAGATGCACGTCATCACGGCACAGATTGAATGGACAGTTGCAGGCATCCTAGCACTGATTTCTTATGCCGCTTTATACCGGGCCTTACTACAGTCCCGCAGTGCCTCGCCTGTTACCAATGTCACACAAATTCCCAATGCTCCCGGTCAGTCGTCGCCGCAATGGACTGGATCACCTCTCGAAATCGAATTTGGCAATGATGATAAACACGAGAGAATTGAACATTTCAATGAGACCGGAATATTCAGGCGAATGATATATGTCTCCCGTTTTCAATGAAAGTGTGGACGATATTTCAGACTGTAACATTAATCTTATTGCTGCAACGCCAAGGCTGAATACCGGAGATACCCCGACTAGTTTCCCGGTCTGGTTTGGACCACATTTTAATCTTCGAGGCAAGCAAAGGCAATTTGTCCAAATCGTTCGTTTTGCCGAAAATCCAGGTGGCAATCCTAGCGCACTAGAGCGCTATAATCTCATTATTTTAGCCGCCTCAGGCGGTTTCTTCCCAGGCTGGACAACCATTCCTATTCCGTCGAGAGACAACCCAGCAATTCTCACATTGAAAGCTTTCGCACCTGGTATCCCGTCTCGAACGGCCCATTTGCACGTGTGGGTTGATCAAGGGCGCCTTTATGCGAAAATTACCTAAAGAAATGGTGAGCCCGTTGCAGCGACTAGCTCGGATGCGCAAATCCTTTGCGAAAAACAAAAGCGTGCTCAGTGAGGATTACAGATATTTCACAACGCCGGATGCGCCCGCTACGCCGCATGGACCCACTCCCCGGAATAAAGCTGCGCATAAGTCGGCGGAACGGTCCGCGCCGAAATCCCCAAAACGGAGTTGAAGGAATTCATCGGATAGAAGCGACGGTTAAAACGAAACACGAATTCATTGAGATAGGCTTGCAAATGACGAGGCTTGATCCGGCCATGGTGAGTGCCATTAATCCACGTCTTCAAATTGGAGAAGACGAGATGAATCATCGGAAGGTGCTTTTCCGCCTTCTCGGGATCACCGCCGAGGGTAAGCGCGTTGTGCCGATAGCCCTTTCCGCCAAGGTCGTTATACCCATGCCAGCCATCAGTGCGCACAACGGAGTGTGGCGTTACATTTTCCGTGACGAAAGCGGTAAGTGTCTCGATATCACGGCCAGAGAAAGGAGCGATTGTTTGTTCCATGCCAGAAACGACGCGGAGCCGAAGGCGGCCAGCATAAGTGAGTTTCTTAGCCGGAATACCGCCTTCGTGTGCATCCTTCCATTTCGTGCTGCGATCCTCGGCATCCTTGCGCGTCCGAACCTCAACAGCACCAACTACTGTTGTTTGATGATGAATGCCTTTTCCTTCACCACGCGTGCGCCCGCCAATGCAACATTCGTCTACCTCGACGGGGTGCGGCGTGCCGATGGTATCACGGTCTGGCCGCACCATACCGGCGCGGAGTTTGTGAAGCATAGTGAATGCCGTCTCATATCTAGCAATGTCAAGCTGGCGCTGGAATTGAACAGCAGACTGGCCGGGCGTTTGTGTCGTCATGAGATAGGCGCCCCAAAACCATGTCGAGAGCGGCATGTGACTAGACTGCATGACCGTCCCGGCAGTGAGAGAAGTATTTTTCTTACAGGCTCGGCAACGCAACACAACCGACGAGCGGGTTACAAACCGGTAAGGCTCGCCAGCGTGTCCGCATTTCGGACAAGAGAAGCCATCCGGCCAGCGCATCGCCTCCAAATAACGGGCGCAAGCGCCGTCATCAGGGAAGACACGTTGAAATTTCGGAAGACTGGTTGGGAAGGTTGTATCCATGTTTGAGACGATAGCACACGTTCAAACGCTTGTCAAGCATCCGGATAAGCATGGTTTCATCTTTCCTCCTTAGCAGGGCATTCTTCAGAGCGCGACTTTCTTATGCGCTATATACGCAATGACGTATCTTTCCTCATGTAGTGCCTTATACAAGACAGTGTGATGACGCGAACGACAAACTTCAAAGAGCATTTGACGATTCTCATGGACGTCACTCTCAGAGCCGCTTGATGGACTCTTGGTGAAGCTTCAGCTTGCAGCGCACTGTGGCTGAACGGGGTGCCGGTAAAGCCCAGTCTACCCCTCCCCCAAGAATCAATCATGGAATGATCTTGCGTTTTCGTTCTATGTAAAATCGTTTGTTGCTTTTCGACGCACCTTTCCCCCATTTTGCCAATAAATCTTCACGCCGCGCTTCTCGGCGTTTCGGTTTGTGACATTTATATTTCATATTGAACGATGTTCGCTTCGTCCCGGCAACGTCCACAGCGCCGACGGATGGGAGAGTGTGCTGACGCCGGTTGTCGAACGCTACCAGGGGAAAGTCTCGCGCATTTATTTCCGGGCCGACGCGGGGTTCGCCAATCCCGAAGTATATGTGTTTCTCGAAGCCGAGCGGATCAAATACGCAATAAAGGATCGGCCATCTGCTGACGCGCCCGATTGGGCGGCCGCCGTTGCCTAAAACGCGGAAACGGGCAAATTGGCGAACGACCCGGCAGCTATCTGGTGAATGTCGGTTAAAGGATATGAACATGGAGGTAGGAAAATGAGTTGGTTCTCACGTCGTCCCAAGACTATCGAGGTTGAGACTAGGAATGAAGACGGGACAGTAACAAAGAGGCGAGTACCTGAAGCCGCATTTCATTCCGCGATTGATAAGCTGGTCGCTGCCGGAAAAGCTGAGGTACTCGATGCCTGCATCGCGCACATACTTGAAGTAGGTTGGGGAGAATATAAAGCCAATTGGGTTGTAGATGATGACATCCCTCGCGCCACATACGACCGCTTTGTAACTGGTGGTCACGTGTACGTAAGCATTCACTACGAAGAGGGTCTGCCGAAAACCCGCGTCCTCAAAAAAGAGCTTTGGGAAGTATTACGAAGCCGTCTGGCAGAGGTCGATGCGAAGATTGATGCGAAGTATGCGCCCTATAAATCACTTCTCCCTGATGAAAAGACACAACGAATGATTGAGGCACAAATGTATGATGAAAGCTCTTATAAGTAATTTTCTCGCCTTATTTGTCGCCGCCAGTTCGGATGGTGGCCTCCTACATCCGCACCACAAGGATGCTCCCGTCTATGGTTCTTATCGCGATAGCTTGCAGCGCCCGCAAGATCCCGGCTACTATTACCAATACCAATACGAGCAAGGAACCAAAGGGATATACCATGACTAGAACTCGAATCCCTTTTCCGCAAGCAATAGGTCATTGCGAGCAGTCGCGGTCTTAGGATCGCTGATCCAAATAATTTTCTCAAATCCATAACGCCCTAATTTAAGAGCCACAGCGTTGATCACGTGAGACCCATCGCTTGATTCACCATCAATTATCCATGAAACAGTATGAAGTTGTGTTTAACGTAGGAGTTTGGCGCCAACCGGTAGTCGTTAAAATAGGAACGCCGATCATCAAGCGCTTGCCGGGCGAAAGCGACGCTGCGACGATCTCACCTCAACTTGCGACAAACCTAACAGCAAGCCGCTTAATATGCCCGAAAAGCCGAACTGTCAGCAGTTTGGTGGCCCGGCTGTTTCGTTCGCGTTACAAATAGCTCAACGAGATCAAGTCGGCGCTAATCCTGCAGCCAGGACCTGCGGCCCTGACCGACGGCCTCGACGCAATCCTCGCCGCGCTGGGACGTGGGAAATGATCGGCGAGTTAGCGCTCTACCTTCTCTAGTGTCGAATGGATCCGCCGGCAGTGATTGCCCGATAACTTTCGAAAGGAATTGTCATGGCCACCGCGCGCTATCACAAGGTGAAAATTGGCGAACACGAGTTGAATGCCGAAACGCTGATGCTCGGATACGGCTATGATCCGAGTCTCTCGGAAGGGTCGGTCAAGCCACCGGTGTTTCTGACCTCCACCTTCGTCTTCCAAACGGCAGAACAGGGTCGCGATTTTTTCGACTTTATGGCTGGACGCCGCGCCCCTCCGGTCGAAGGGCAAACCGGCCTCGTTTATTCTCGCTTCAATCACCCGAACCTAGAAATCGTCGAGGATCGGCTCGCAATCTACGAAAAAGCCGCAAGCGGGCTGGTGTTTGCCTCCGGCATGGCGGCCATCGTCACTCTGATGCTTGCTTATATGCGACCGGGCGAAACGGTCTTACATAGCCGCCCACTCTATGGCGGCACGGAAGTTCTCATCGATAAGACCCTTGCGTCCTTCTGCGTCAAAGGCGTCGGTTTTACGGACGGACTCGACGAGCAAAAAATTCGCTCGGCCGCCGAGCGCGCCCGTGCCGATGGGCGCATCGCAATAATTTTTATCGAGACGCCGTCAAATCCGATGAACAGCCTCGTCGACATCGCGCTCGTGAGACGAATTGCGGAGGACATCGCACGCAGCCAAGGCTCACGACCCATCGTCTGTTGCGATAACACGCTCCTCGGGCCCGTGTTTCAATCGCCTCTCCGACATGGCGCCGATTTATCGCTTTATTCTCTCACGAAATATGTTGGCGGCCATAGCGATCTCATCGGCGGCGCAATTCTAGGCTCCGCCGCCGACCTGAAGCCCATTCGCGCGATGCGCAGCGCCATCGGCACGCAGCTCGACCCGCATTCGTGCTGGATGTTGGCGCGCTCTCTGGAGACGCTTTCGCTTCGGATGGGGCGAGCGGCCAGCAATGCCGCGACCGTGGCGAACTTCCTCGCTGGTCACCCCAAGGTGGCGTGCGTCCATTATCCGCCTTTGCTTGCCGCCGATCACCACACGCGGAAGTTGATGGAGAGGCAGTCCAGTTCGGCCGGCTCGACATTCTCCTTCGATGTCAAAGGAGATCAAGCGGACGCGTTCGCTTTCCTCAATCGCCTTCAGATATTCAAATTAGCGGTTAGTCTGGGCGGAACGGAATCCTTGATTTGCCACCCCACGACAACAGTGCATTCTGGGCTCACGGAACAAGCCCGTCGCGAAATCGGAATTACTCCGTCATTGGTTCGCATGTCGATCGGGATCGAGCATCCTGACGATCTTATCGCCGACATTAGCCAAGCCTTCGCGTGACGTCCGCTGCTGTGAAGGTTTCGGATGCCGGCCCTTCATTGACCATTGCTGTCCGCCGAGACAGGGCCGGCGTTCGAAAACCTCCAAGGAAGGAAACCGCGAGTTGCTGGCGTCTGTTGTCGAGCGGTCGGAATGACTATCAAAGATGATTTCGAAGGATAGAGGCGATGGCGTCAGATATTCCGCGATGGCATCGCGGTCCGCGAGGTTGGCGTGCGCGCCAAAGCACAGGAACCAGAAGCGGCTTTTTGCCTAGGCTCCGCGCAATCAATTCGAGCAGCGATCTATAGGTATAGACGCGCGGCCCGCCGAGCTCGTAGTACATCTCGGAACGGGAGTTCTGCACCGCCCTGGCGATCGCCTCCGCAACATCCTCGACATACGCAGGTTGCAGCCGTGTTTGGCCGCCTCCGAAGAGTGGGAAAACGGGCAGACGGCGCAGCATTTTCGCGACCGGGGTCACGAAAACGTCGCCGCGCCCGAACATCACGGAAGGGCGGATGAACGTCGCGGCGGGAAACGCCTCGCGGACGACCCTTTCTCCCTCACCGCGGCTGCGAATATAGGGCGAGGGGGATTCGGAATCCGAGCCAATGCCAGAAACATGGATGAACCGCTCGATGGCGCCTACTCGGGCGAGCCGCGCCACCTGTGCGGCTGCTGTTACATGGACAGAGTGGAACGTCTGTTGGCCGCTCTCTGCATAGAAACTTACGGCGTTAACGGCGTTTCCGATATCCGCTAGGGCGTCGGCAACGGAGCGATCATCATTGATGTCGGCATAAATCGACTCAATGCCGAGCCGAGGGCCGGGAAAAAGGACTCCAGTGCGTTCCGGATGCCGCGGTGCGACCCGCACTGAAAAATCACGTTCAAGCAGACACTGAACGACGCGCCGACCGAGAAAGCCTGTGCCGCCGAACACGATCGCCTTGCCTCGCTCCATCGTTATGATCCCTGTTCGATGCCATCATGCCGGTTCCGAGTGCTTCCAGGCGCCAAAATTTAGGCGCCCGCCACGGCGATTAGCGCGGCGACGAAACGCCGCTCACAGCGCTTTGCCACGCCTTGAACATCCATCTCGGCGAACAGCTCACGCGACTGCTTATCGATCGATACCTACCGGATGTGTGACGTCGTCCAGCCGCTAAGGACCTGTCAAGAAACAATCGCTTCGTTTACATTACTTGGCTTCGCCTCGGCGCCGCGGGGAGTTCGGCGAAAACTGCCGTATGAAGTGCGACATGTCTGCCTGCCGGCAGCGCGACGAAGAGCGACCTCGAAAGGCCGCTCTCTTTGGCGCGCAGCTCACGGCTCGCTCCCGTTGATGACGTGGAGCGCCGGCGCGTAGTCACGTCGATTTGACTGAAGCCCCGCTTGTGAAAGATGGTGTGACACAGTAGGAAGGCAACACATTGTCGTTGTCCAACATGGTTCTCCGATTGAGGGAGGGCCGCCGCGCCGAGAACCCCCGAAACCGGCGCGGGATTCCTCAGAGCTTAAGCCCGCTTCAGATTCCAACTGACGCGGGCCATTTTTATTTTCAGGCTGTGAGCTGGGGATCGGACTTAACCCTTCCGCCCAGTGTGCGGCGGCTTCTGCCGATGACCACAGTTTCGATTTCGCCGCGCTCAATGAAAGCGTAAATTTTGTGGCGGCGGCTTCGCTCTCAAGATACGCGTCGATCGTGGCCGGTCCGTACTGCGGCTCGATTTTGACCGCCGCCTGAATCTATAGAGTTTCATGATTGGCGTACTAAACTGGAGGCATAACCATGGATTTGAAAAAGTTCATCGCCGACTTGGCCGCCGGGTGTAGAAAGCTTACCGGGTACGAGGCGGGCCGAAAAGCGGGACATGATGCCGGCCGCGCGGAGGGGTACGAGGCGGGCCAAAAGGCGGGACATGATGCCGGCCGTGCGGAAGGGTACGAGGCGGGCCGAAAAGCGGGACATGATGCGGGCCGTGTGGAGGGCTACGAGGCGGGCCGAAAAGCGGGACACGATGCGGGCCGTGCGGAGGGCTACGAGGCGGGCCGAAAAGCGGGACACGATGCCGGCCGTGCGGAGGGCTACGAGGCGGGCCGAAAAGCGGGACATGATGAGGCCATGACGCCACCGGAACCGCCACCATCACCGGAGCCGTGAACGAATCAGGCTGACCAGATCAAGGGTGTCAACGGCGGAGAAAAAACCGCCGGTGGGGCGGAGTAAAATCAGGCCAGTTTGCGACCGGGGCGTAAAACTCGTGCTGCATAGTTTCACGCGCGAAACTGACGGCACGGTCACCGACGGTGCCTTCCCGGAGGCCGGCCTGATCTTCGACATCAACGGCGCGCTCTACGGCACAACATCCACGGGAGGGAGCTCGAAGAACGTGACCTTCCCCCGATTTAATGGACCCTGGATTAAGCGGCTTGGCGTTCTGCCTGTTCAGGTGTGATCCCGAGGGCGGAATGAAGCTGCTGACGATTGTAGTATCCTTCGATGTAGGCGAACAAGTTACGGAACATGGATGTAGAGGGTCGCCACGTCAAAAATCGAAGCCGCGCTCGTCAACAAAGCGCGGCCCTTTTTGCGGGCTTCCCTGAGGACCAAGTGGAAGCGTATGCGACGATTTTGTCAAGTCACCCGCGAATGTCCAGTAAAGTTTCCGCGACGTGAGGGACACTTATTTTTGCCAGTCGAAGACGGCCCAGCCAGGGTCGGCCGGTCGACATTGCGAGCGCCACGGCTGCGAGCACAAGCACAACAAAGAGCACGATCGAAACCTGAAATTGCCGCCGGGCGGACGGAGCGTGCGTCGTAGGCGCGTGCTCAAGTCCAGGGCGGCCCACATGCTCGCGCAGCGAGCGCCCGGCGAGACGGCATTCGGTTGCGTACATCGGCCCACGAGTATGGCGGCAGGCATTGCCACTCGCGAGCTGGTTGACGACCGGACCTTCGCCGGCGAGATCGTGCGCAACCCCCAGGACGAAGGCTGTCGCCGGTCGATGAACTTCTGACATCTATCGCGGACGGCGGCGTCAACGAAAGCGCGACCGAGCGACCACTGGCGTGCGGCGTCTAGCAGGGTCTGCCCTACGAGAAGGCGGAGGGCTTCATGCGTGCCGATGACTGCACGGCAGCGGATAGCATGGCCCCCCAACCGCCGTCAGCGCGGCCGAGACCCTGCATGCCTCCAGCATCGGGCATCAGCGAATATCGCCTCCTTTACCCCGATACTCGCTTGGAGAGCACGTATTATTGTAGGCGGGAGCCATCTTGGCTGGGGGCTTGCCGCATGCGGGATCGAGACGGTGTCGCAACGAAGTGTGCAGTCGAACTCCGTCTATCGCGAGTCATTTTCGCATTTGGCTTCCATCGCCCAAGAGGTAAGCGAAGGCGGGCTATTAAGATTTGATAAAAACGTGATGCCGCGCAGGACTTCCGCAACTGGGGCAGGCACCGTTTTGGCCGCGCTGGCGCTGCAGGAGTTCGAGACCTTCGACACGCGGTCAGGTCAAGACGAATGTACGCACAGCGATCGAGCGCGTGGCTGCGCGGCTCGGCAACACGCCGCCGATAGCCGCCAGTGTCAGCGGCGAGCACCCCTCGCTGCGCCGCCCTTAGATCGGGTTGGCCCGGCTCGATCTTCGCCGCGCGGGACCATCCGTAAAAACTTCTTCGCGCGAGGGAACTCAAGATCCAGCATGCGCGTTCGCCAGCCGCGAAAATAGTAACGCTCAACATGAGGCTTAAAGGAGAAAAGCAATGGGACTGGGACGTGGTGCACTGCTTTGGCTGCTGGGCATACCGCTGCCAATTATAATTTTGCTGATTCTTTTTTGGCGCTAACTAAAGTATGGCCGAAGTGGCAAGTCCACCTCGGCCATATGTTCGCCGTTTTGCGATCAACCAGACACTAGGTTAGGCTTATATGTCCTGCAGCACACTGATAACGATATAACGCGATGGAATTATTGGCCGTTCTCCTCAAGAGCAATTAACGTCTTCGATCCGGCCGCAAATAAATCTTTCGATGTCCGCAAAGCCCTGTTGCCTTGGTCTCCCGAAACTTTAGCCTGTAGCGCGCGGGATCATCCTAAAACTTCTTCGCGCGCGGAACCAGGATCCGGCGCAGGCGTTTGCTAACGGCGTAAATAGCAGCGCTCAAATAGAAGGAAAACGTCATGGCACATAAGCTCGCTTTGTCCGCCTCGGTCCTTGCTCTCGCCGGGAGCCTTGCGGTCGCTCCGAGCGGCCGCTCGATGGCCGAGCAATCATCGCTTTCGACGAAACATTGGCTGGCCTCCGATGTTTATAAGGCGGATGTCTATAACAATGCAGAAGAGAAGATTGGGGTCGTCACCGATCTCATCATGGATAGTAGCGGGAACGTCACGACCGCGGTCGTTGGCGTCGGCGGTTTTCTCGGCGCTGGCAAGAAGGAAGTGGCAGTTCTTTTCAAAGACCTAAAGGTTGTGACGCGCGACAACAAGGACTGGCTGGTTCTTAACCAAACCAAAGAACAGCTAAAGGCGGCCCCGGCCTACGATAAGAAAACCAACAAGCCCATGTGAGGGTAACTGTCGCCGATGCCGGGCAGCATGGCCGTTTCCCCTTCGCGCGCACGGTCCCCTCCCCCTTTGCGCGCGAGGGGTAATGCGATTGATTTTCGGCACTGTTGAGCCGGCCGGAGCTTGCGGCTTGCCCGGATCGTGCTTATTGCCATCATGGCGAAGCGCGGCCACGAAACTCTGGCCATGCAGCACTTTGGCATAAAGCCTTTGGCCGCCCTGCACCGGCCATGCGTGGGCGCCATGTTTCGATCCCAAGCGTCACGTGTTCATCGACGAGGGCCGCGATGTCAGGCCTGTCCTGCTCGGCGGCGCGCACGATTTTTTTAAGGGTGATCTTCTCCTTAGCGAAGAAGCGCCAAATCGTGCCATAGCCGACGGCAAGCCTGGCTCGGAAAGCGGCCCGCTGCCTCAAGGTACCTCTGAACCTCCGAAAACAACGTTTTGTTCCAGCGGCAGCGCCGGGTGAGTCAGTCCTGTGCTTCCCCTAGCCGCGCAATCGCCACCGGCCGAACGATGTGGGGATGATGGTAGGTTTGCACTGATGTCTCTTGATTTAGATCCAGAACCTCAGTTGATTGTCGATCCGCGCGATGCGGCCGAGTTGTGGGATTGTGCTACGTCTCGGACGACGAGCCAGGTCTACGGCGCCGCAAAACAGTAAAGGGATTTTCCTATTTAAAGCCGGACGGCAAATCAGTGCGCGACGAAGCCACGCGCAAGCGTATTCGTAAACTCGCGATTCCACCTGCTTATAGCGACGTCTGGATCTGCTCGCGTGCGAACGGTCACATCCAGGCAACCGGCCGTGACGCTAAAGGGCGCAAACAGTATCGCTATCACCCAAACTTCCGCGAGTTCCGGGAGACCACGAAATATGAGCACATGCTGGACTTCGCGCGGTCGCTCCCTGACATCCGCGCGAAGATCGCCGAGGATATGGGGCGGCGTGGGCTGCCACGAGAGAAGGTGATCGCAACTGTCGTCCACTTACTCGAAACGACGCTCATCCGTGTCGGCAACGACGATTACGCAAAGCAGAACAAGAGTTACGGTCTTACAACGATGCGCGGGCCGCACGTCAAGGTCGAGGGAGGGGTGTTACGCTTCCATTTCATGGGCAAAAGCGGCAAGACTTGGCGGATCAAGATCTATGATCGAAGGGTTGCCAAGATTGTTAAATCGTGCCAGGAGCTGCCCGGCCAGGAGCTGTTCCAATACCTCGATGAAGACGGTCAGCGCAAGAATGTGACCTCATCGGATGTCAATGCTTATTTGCGCGAGATAACAGGACGCGATGTCACCGCGAAGGATTTCCGCACTTGGGCGGGCAGCGTCTTGGCTGCGCTGGCGCTGCAAGAATTTGAAAAGTTCGATTTGCAGGCCCAGCTCAAGAAGAATGTACGCGCCGCAATCGAGAACGTAGCCGCGCGGCTCGGCAATACGCCGGCTATATGCCGCAAGTGCTATGTCCATCCAGAGATCTTGAACTCGTACGCCGAAGGCGCACTGCTCGTCCAGGTCAAGGATCGGGTTGACGCCGAGTTGCGCGACGATCTGGCGATGCTGAAGCCCGAAGAAGCGGCGGTGCTGACACTCCTAGTAGAATTCCGTCTCGGACGGGATCTGAAGATCGCGCTCAAGGAGGGGTGCCCGAATTTAGTTCATTAACGGTGTCATTGAATTCATTTTGCCATTGTGGCGCTAGAGCGGGTCCCGAATAGACAGAATTGGAAGGGGGATTTCCCGAATTGGCGGAATCGTGATTTACCATGTTGGCTGGAATGGAGGCCGGCATGGATGGCAAAACCCTATTCGCAGGATTTACGTGACCGCCTGGTGCGGGCTGTACTGGCAGGTCAGTCTCGGCGCAAGGCGGCGCGCAGCTTTGATGTCAGTGCGAGCTGCGTGATCAAGCTCATGCAGCAGTTTGAGATAACAGGCGGTTGTCTGCCGCGAAAGTTTGGCGGCCATAAGCGGCACGCGCTGGCTGCGCATGAAGATAAGGTGCGGGCGTTGGTGGCGGTGCAGCCCGAGCTGACGATCACGGAGCTGTGGAGCAAGCTGACGACGCTCGATATCAAATCGGGCGGTCCGCCGTTGGGCGTTTTTTGCGGCATCTGCAATTGACCTTTAAAAAAAACTCTGCACGCCGCCGAACAAGAAAGAGCGGATGTCCGGGCCGCACGTCTCGCTTGGCGCGATAAGCAGAAAAGTCTTGATCCTCAAAGGCTTGTATTCATCGATGAGACCTGGGCCTCGACCAACATGACACCTCGCTATGGGCGATGTGAAAGAGGCAAGAGACTTATCGCTCACGCCCCGTTCGGCCACTGGAAGACGACGACCTTTTTGGCGGCGTTGCGCCACGATCGCATCACCGCTCCTTGTGTCTTCGACGGTCCCATTAACGGCGCAAAGTTCCTCGCCTATGTCGAGCAGGTTCTGGTGCCGACCTTGTCGCCTGGCGAAATCGTGGTGATGGATAATCTCGGTTCCCATAAACGCGCCGGCGTTCGAAAAGCCATCGAAGCCGCCGGGGCGACGCAGTGCTTCTTGCCCGCCTACAGTCCTGACTTCGATCCCATCGAACAAGTCTTCGCCAAGCTCAAAAATACGTTGCGCAAAATGGCCCACCGAACCGTCGATGCTCTGTGGGATGGCATCGGATTAGCTCTCGACGACTTCCCTCCAACCGAATGCTTCAACTATTTTCGCAATGCCGGATACGGGTCCACCTAATCGGGACCCGCTCTAGCAAAGGCCTTGTCACTCAGCTTGGATTAATCCGCCGACCAGCGGCGGCGTTAATGGTTCGAATTAGCGCTAGCTCTCAGCCATACGACCAAAACCGTGAGATCATCATGACGGTGATGATCTACGACATTCCCGCTCCTGAATAGCTCCGCATTTCTTGAAATGCATGACCTTTTCATCTGTGCCAATTCCAACTCCTCCCGGAACGAGGTCCTGAGTAGTTACCTCATGGAATGCGATCGGCGTAGAAATTTGGCGAGTTGTTGCTGAGCCGGGAGCAGGTTCTGTCCTAGAGTTGATAGCACAAGCTGGTCGTCCACGACGGCACTCGCGCCCCACAGACAAGGTCGGACAGGTAGCACGTGTGGTTCTATCGCGGCGCGCTTCATATTTCGGTGGCAACTCGACCCCATTTCATGCCGGTCGCAACAATTATGGCGTTGGCGGAGAATTGAGGAACCTTTTCCCGCTCGGCGTTTTCATTATGGATGACCTCCGCTCGCATGGCATTTACTTTTCTCGTCGGCGCCTTAGGTGCGGTGTTCCTCCTGACGCAGTTTGGGACTGGCCAAGCGCAGCTGCTTCGCGGCTCCGAGCCGGTCACCGCCAAAAGCCAGCGTGGAGATGACGCCGCCCGTCGCCCGCCCCTCGAGTGCCCGATTCCAGCCCCTTCCGCAAGGTCGGCCAGAACTGCGGGGTCACCGACGTCAAGGCCTTGAGTGAAGTAGGCGGAAAAGAGCGCTTCGACGACGCTATCCTGCATGGCGGCGTCCCCGGTTTCACGCGCGAGCCGGATGAGAGCATGGGAAGCCACCGTGTTCGGCGTCTTCGCCATCAAGTCGTGACGGAACACCAGACCTGCGCTAGCGCCTGCCTCAGCAACCTGAGCGTCGAGTGCCTGGCTCTTTTCCCAGGAGCCGAATTTAGCTGAGCGGTATGCGCGTCGATCTAGGCCTTCCCTCGGCATGGTTGGGTTTAGCCGGAAAGGGCGCCAGGTCACATCGAATGTGAGCCCTTCGGCTTCCAAAATGGGAGCGCCGCCGCCAGTCGGCGCTTGCCGACATAGCACCAGGGGCAAATGGTGTCGGATACGATGTCGAGCCGGAAGGAAAACAGGGCGGCGCTGGTCATAGTTGAACTCCTCGGTCGAGTATCCCCTCACAGCAATATGCGAATTTGGTCTCTTTCAAGCAAGTAGGATAACCTGCCGTGTTACAATAAGCCTTTATTGAGCGAATTTGCCGCACCTACCGACCGCGATGGGCCCCTTCGCGTTCGTGCGAAAATCATGCCGCGAAGTTGCCTCATACAGCGTGCAAAAATCGGGGGCGAATGTCTGCTATTATAACTCAATGCGTTTCGCCGTCTTTTGGGGGCACACGAGGGTGGCGCAGTTGGTTCCGTGGGCCTTATGCGGCTTCGAGACGTTTGCGCGCCGCGATCTTCATCTGCCGTGCCACAAGAAATATGAAGGAGGCCACGGTGTCGAGTTGCCGTAAGCGCTTTCCCTTTCTGCAAGCTGGGCGAGAGAGCTTTTGGCGCTGGCTGCTTACCCCACAATGCCGGCGACCGTCAGATAGTGACCGAGCGCGCCGGTGATTGCCGTAGCGACGTAATACCTCCGCTCGAAATGCAGCGACTCTGTAAAATTGGACGACCTTTTCTTGCGGCGTAAACAGCCAGACGACGCCGCGCAGCGCGCCCAGCCAGCCAATCAACGTGACGACGACGGGTCAGCGCGCCGCCGCTCCAGGTGGCCGAGCACGATCGCCAAAAGGAAGCCCACGGCGAGTTTCATGCGACCGAAGCACCGGACAAGGCAGTGATGGATGCGGTCGAATCACCGGGCACTGCCGCCTTACTCGCCCGACCTCAATCCCATCGAGCAAGCCTTCGCAAAACTCAAAACCCTCATCCGAAAAGCCGAAGAGCGTACCGTCGATGGCCTCTGGCGACGCATCGGCGGTTCGCTCGAAGCTTTCACGCCCAGAGAATGCGCAACTACCTCCGCAACGCCGGATATGCTTCTACTTAAATCAGAAAAGCTCTAGCACCGGCAATGGGAGGCAGGATGAAACAGCGGCGCAGGCTTGGTAGTATCGGTCCGGGGTTATAAAGCCATATTTGCCTAATGGAAGCACGTGACAGATATATTGGCGATTGCAGCGAACATGCCCGACCGGCGCGGCGGAAGCCCGGGCGCGAAGCCGTTGCTGGAACTTGTGAAGTGACCCTTGCCCCCTCGCGTAAAAAGGAACTTTGAAAATGATGAAGACAACAATCGCCGCGACGATCGTGGCTCTAGGCGTCGCGACGCCCGCGAGCGCGCATCACTGCCGGAACGCGCATCACTACCGGCAGCAGTACTACCCCCAATACCAGTATGATCCTGGTCCAGCCATCGCACGCGGCATCTTCGGCGCGGTCGTTGGCCCCACAATCCCGGCTTCCGCCGGAGGATATACTTATGCGCCAGCTTATGGATACACTATCCAACCCTATTGCAACCCCGGGTTTTACTGGACCGGAGAAACATGTTGGCCGTATCGGTGAGCGAGATGGAATGGATTGCCGAAGCGATGGTGCCGAGTGTGAAGGCGCTCCTTGCACGGCGCAAGAAATTCGATCGTGAAGACCACGCCGAGCGGGTGCGGCTCGCGATCCTTGAGGTTGATGTTGACGGTCTAAAAGATGCGGTGCAATCGTCACTGCCAAACTTGACGGCGAATGAGCGCGACAAGCTCGTCATTGAGTACGCGCGGGCGATTCGCGCTGATGCGATCGGCGTCGCCAAGGCGAGTTGTTCCAGGCGAGATGGAGGAGCGGGCTATCCGCCACGGGAGATTGCCCAAATGAGCGCCCGCGAAAGGCTTCCGCCGACAACCGGCTGCCTGAGAATTTCTTCTTGATGCAACCCATATAAGTCAGCTGGCGGGACCTTGCCGCCACGAGCGATGATTGGTGTGCTGCCGCCAAAGCCGCCGGCCACTGTACGCCCGACGGGGCCGCCAATGATGCTGGTCTGGTCCATGGCCGCCAAGCGCTCTCTGGCCGCGTCCACAATGGTTGGGGGCGCGGCCGGCAAGCGGTCAAGCCCCGCCATCGCCCGCACCCTCGATCAATCCAGCCTTTTTCTCTCGCGCCGCCTTATGAAAAATGTACGCAATCCGTCGCGCGAGTTCTGCCATCGACATTGTGTCGTCCGCGACCAGCACCGGACCGCCGCGCGTACCTGTAAGCTCGACGCGCTGCTTCGGCGCCATGTCGCAGACTCCCTGCCATGTTAGCGCGCTGCGGATCAAGGGATTTTTCCGCGAGAACACGATCCGACAAAGCAGTCAGAAACGTTCGCGTCGAATATGAAGTCGTTGCTACTTAAGCTCGTCGAGTTCGGTGTCGAGTTGGCGACGTACATCCGTGAGGCGCGGATCGCATTCACCGGCGAACCAGAACTGCCGCCGCTGGCATGAGCGCGGGACATGCGGCGGAGCGGGGGCGCCCGAGCTCTTGTCACGGAGGATGTCAGGGGCCGGCGATAGCGCCTTCAGTCCACGCGTTGAATTGAACTGCCGATGACCTCAGAGACCGGGGCCCAATTAATTATCCCGCACGAAAAACCACAAGCACGCGGCGGTGAGCGCCACCGCGAGGGTCGCTACCATGATGATGTTTTTCATTGTTACTTGCCCTATTCAGGCCAATCTTGGCGGATGGCGCTTCCAGAGTAAGTGCATCCGTGCTCGACGACTAACATCAAATTGGCATCGTGTAATTGATCAGGCCTAACACCATCAGCTCAAAGAAAATGATCAAGACAATCGGCGCGATCTCATCGGTTCTCCAGAATTCCATTGATGCCCCAACTCCCACAAATAAGAAGCCGCGGGCGGAGGCCCCTGACCTAGGTACGTGCCAGATCAGGGGCTGCGCCCAGTGGATAGCCGGGAGATGGCCAGCCACAATGCAACAGCCGTCTTCGCGGGTCCTGGAGAACCCGGTGAAGCCAGTTATCGTTTCAGGGCTCTAAAAGTTCCGCCTGGCGTTGAAACATCACGGCGTCGTGACAATGCCTCAATACGATAACTGCCAGACGCTGCAACACGCGCTGCGCAGGAGTTGCGCACAATTTCAGTCGCTAAGCTTGAACCTCTGGAGACTGCGCAAGTTAACGAGGCTCGGCTCGCCGCAAGGCGAGCTATCCAGGAAACGATGTATCAACCCACTGATGGAGGATTCGCCCATGTCCCCGCCGCATGTCACTTCTGTCCGGTGAACGCATGACGATCCGCCTCCGCTATCGCACCTTCGGCGGCAATGCCGTTTTGCCTAATGGGGCCCTTTCGGGTGCGTCCGCCGGGGGCGCGAGGCTCGGCTATTGCGGTGGATTGCCTGCCTCAACCGGACCAATGGTGGCTCGAAGCACCTGTAATGACCCATCCTCCCGTTTCACTCCGGTCATCGTGACCTCCAAGCCGACCTTGATGTCGGTAATACGTGCTGCCCGTGCAATCCAAATCGCAGTATCCGGCCCGATGGTGATTTTCCGATCCCCGCCTTTGTCAGCTACGGTTAGAACAGTTCCTTCGGGAGAGGTGTTTGTATTCTTGATAGTGGCGACCAGCTGCGCGTTGTCAGGCCCGGGTTCTGTATCAGGTCTGTTCGACCCCGGAGCGAACAAGACGATCTGAGTTGCGATTAGGTCGCCGCTTTGACCGCTCTTGGCCTGAATGCTCACCTGAGACCCTGCTTTCAGATCCGATCCGGAGCCTATCGCGACCGAGTTCACGCGCGGCTCCGAGTTGAGGCGTACCACGAAGCTTAAGCCCCGACTTAGCGAGAGGGCGGCGAGGTTGCCGTCAAGCTTCTCAACGGTGCCGCTTATACGCAGCTCACTCGCTGTCTGAGCCTGCGCGGGCGTGATCGCAACCGCGGATGCGATGATTAAAGCGGCGACTCTGTGCACGGTTTGGCCTTGCGATGCCGGTGACATGGTTTTCGAGGCGGAGCTGCCGATTTTACCTTCCTACTGATCGAATGTATAGACTGTGCTGCCGTCCGAGGCGCAGATTCCCGAGGCCTCCTGTCACTAATGTTCCCACCGAGTAGCCGATGAAAAGTCGACGCGAACGGATGCTCGATCGCCTAAGAGCGCCGAAGTGGTGCCTCGTGAGAGTTCCGACTGGAGCCTTACTCCTTCTCGGGGGGATCGTTGGGTTTCTTCCGCTGGTGGGCTTCTGGATGGTGCCGCTTGGGTTGGCAATCCTTGCAATAGACATTCCGATAGCCGGCCGCCTTCTCCGGAAATTGAGCGGCTTATTCCGCTGGCTGCGCGGTTTCTACCTTCGTTGCAACGGATTTCCATGTTCGCGAAAGAGAAGGTCCGGCGACGATGCTTGAATCCGACAAGTAGCGTGACAGCCGTGATCAACGAGCGGACCCTACTCCACGACATAATAATAAATAATAATCGCATTCGCAGCGCTTACCATCGGACTTGCCGCTGCTTTCACTGGACGCAACGGGCTCGCGCAGTGCAGCGGGAACAATTCCTATGGTCAGGTCATGCGATCTCAACCGTACCTATCCTCTGGACAGCAGGGCCTACAAACGCAGAAATCTCATCGAACGAATGTTCTGCAAGATCAAGAACTGGCGGCGCATCGCAACCCGATATGACCGCCATGCGCAAAACTATCTCTCTGGTCTCGCCCTCGCAGCCATAATGATCGCATGGATTTGAATGAGTTCCCAACCTAGCACATCGGTTCCGAAGTTCGAATCATATTAACCGGCCTCATCGAGTTCGTACAACCAAGCGTGGACGACGGGCTGCCGGTTGATGGCGGTCGATGGCGGCCAAGATGCGATCTTCGAACTCTGCACGAAAAACTCGCGATGCACCTGACCTGCAAACCCGTCGCGCTCGCTAGCGCCATCCGGGATGTGAGCCGCCGTGGTGCGATTGTGTTTGCCCGGCGCCTTCATCGAAGACCTCGATCACCTTGCTCCATGCCGCTCTCTAGCTGTCGTTGACCTCTCCAAGATACAGTACCTGCCGTTGAACCACGCGGGCATCATGACCGCGCTGGTTTTCGACAACCGCGCGCTTGATGGCGGGGATACCTCGATCGAGGACAATATATCGGCCTAAATGGCGCCGTCAGGGTGAGTTCGGACGTGCGTTGACTTAATCCTCCCAGTCCTCCGAAAGTGTCCGCTGATAAAGTTCGGCGGCTTCCTTGACCGAGAGGTTTGCATAGTCTTTCGGATGGTTCGTTATCGGCTTCGTGGTGGCGACGCGTTTTAGTGCGTCATGGGAACGAAGCATGATCACGATCTGCTGGAGGGCCTTGAAATCGCCGACCATGGCTCTATTGAGCGCTTGTCGAACCGCTGCCCGAATTTTGGGAATCTTTGTCCGCTTGCCGTTTTCGACAATTGCAACTGGCTGGGTCAACTCTTCAATCACCATCGTGGCGAGATTCTTCGATCCCGTCGGCCGCCCCTTAGGATTGCCCGAACGCCCCTTCGTAAATCGCGTATGCTTCGGCGGCTTGGCGTAGCCAACCTTATTCGTGAGGTCTCTTTCCACGCGGTCATCCATTATGGTCCTCCAATTTCTTTTGCACGGAATCAAATGGCGTTTTGGTGACGGCATGGACCGCCGCGTCGCCGGTATAGCGCTGCCAGCGGCAAATTGCGGTGTCCACGTAGATGGGGTCGAGTTCCATCGCGTAGCAAACGCGTCCGACGCGTTCCGCCGCGATCATTGTCGAGCCACTGCCCGAGAACCCGTCCAAGACGACATCGCCGCGGGCCGAACAGTCCAGAATCGCGTCGGCCACCAGTGCAACCGGCTTGACGGTTGGGTGAAGCTCAAGGAGGTTTCCTTCATCGCCTTGACGGCCGAAACTGCTGAGGCACGGATAGGGCCAGATGTTCGTCCGATTTCGACCAAACTGGCCAAGCTGCACATTGTTGCGATGTCGAGCGGCGCCATTCTTGAATACAAAGATCAACTCGTGCTGGCTGCGATAAAAAGAACCCATTCCGCCATTGCTCTTAACCCAGACGCAAAGATTCATCATTTCCGAATAGGCAAGATCGCCCGCCGCGAGAACCTCGGACATGTGACGCCAGTCCATGCAGCAATAGTGCAACGAGCCCGCTGAGCTATGCTTCGAAAACAGGCGAAACGCGGTCAATAGAAAGGCGGTGAACTGGCCCGGGGTCATTTCGCCTGACGCCATGTCAAATTCGCGGTGACGAATTTTGCCCTTGCCGGAAACGTGCCCGTCGATCTGGACGTTGTACGGGGGATCGGCAAACGGTAGTGGGTCAGTCTGAAATTTATGTTAGATGACGGCACCGGGCGGGGGCTTGATATTCGGCCACCGCTCCGCAATCGTAGCGCAAGCTGCTTCCGCGTTGTTGAATCTGCTAACCGCATTTGTCGGCGCCGCATGGCAAACCCCGGCGTAGGCGTCCACAGTCAGACACAGCTTCAATTCTGGTTCGGCTTCATCGACTGTGCCGGATAAGCTGAGAAGGCCAAACAAGAGCGCGGATTGCCATTCTCCAACTACTAACGGGAGGGGCTTGCTTTTAGCGTATCGCAATGTTGCTGCGCCGACTCGTATTTTATTTGTCTTCGTAGTTCGACGAAGCCTGAAATGGATTTCGGACGTGACTTTCGTTCCATGAAGAGACGCGGAATTGGATTTGCCGGGGGCCAAAATATCGGCGTTTGGTAATGCTAGGTTCGAATAAACCTTTCCAAATCTTTCAATGTAATCAGCGTTATGATCCAAAACATCGCGCTCAAATTCCGAGTCGGACATGCGATCACGGAGGCGTTGCGCCTCAGATTGCAGAGTGGCAATATCAATGAGGCCAGACCGGATGAATTTGGAAACCGATAGCTTAGCTTCATCGTGCTGGACGACGCGAGCAATAGGCTGATATTTGCAACCACGAATGATCGTTCGGCGCACCTGCTCCGACGCCGCCATATAATCGGCGAGGTATCGGATTGAGATTTGCGGATGCTTAACCTCTCGGTGCGTCTTCTGGTCTGACATGATTCGATCCTCGGGAAGCCATCATGGGTCAGTTCTATTACACAGCAACCATCGACAGCAACCGAACGTTGTATTTATCGGCGCTGACCGATCGCTTAATCTCCCTGTGTGGGCAGGAAATCAATGATGCCAGCGGCTATTTCCTTTATGAGAGACGCACACGAGGCGATATCGTTGATGTCGAACTTATCGCGCATGTTCTATCGGATGATGCCGCTATGCGCCTTCGCGAAGCTTTCAATATGATTTAATCCGCCGTCTCCTTCTTGTAAGTCCCGCGCTTGCCAGCCTTCGGCTCGACGGCTTCCCAAAGCGCCACGATATCCGAAACTTCCCAAAGCCGATCGGTCACGCCAGCGGCCATTGCGGGGGTAACACGCAGCGCTTGGTGAATGCGCACAAAGTTGTAATACATCATGTGAAGCGCGACCGCATAAGCATGGTTCTCGACCTTCTTTGAAAACCCATTGGTCAACCGAGTGAACCGGCGCATGTGCATTCTAAGCGTGAGGTTCTGGCGCTCGACGTATGATGTGCTGATATGCCTTGGATCGGGGGAGCCCTCAATTCTCTGCTTGCGAGCGCCGATGCATTCTGAGGGGCTGTAGCAGCCCTTGAATGCCTCTGGCGCGGCGCCGTAAATCTTCACGAGCTGCGCATAGTCGATATCCGCTCCGAATGATCCCTCGACCGCTTCCAGGTATGCCGCGTGACCATCGGACGTAAGTTGAACCCGGCTCGTTAGCCGTCCGGCAACATCATTCATAAACCATCTAGCGCACTGGCCATTACGGCCCCCAACGAAGTAGGAGGCGACAAGTTTTGTGTCCGCATCCATCGCGATCCAAGCCCAAACGTCGCCGGCGCCTTCCGGCGCAGCCTTCGCCGTCGCGACGTTCTTTTGCTTTGCATAAATGAATGCCCACGCTTCATCGACTTGGATGCGTTTTGACTTCAAGCCGCGCACGTGCTCGTCGTGATAAGCCATGCAAACGCGGCCAATGTCGCCTAAAAGCTTGGCGACCGTGTTCTTGCTAGCGCCTGTCAAACGGCACACGGCACGAATGGAAGTCCCTTCACAAAGCAGGTGAAGGATGCGGGCGCGGTCGTCTGTGGTTAGCGTTTTCATACTGACCATTATACGTGACGAATTTAGTTTGTCAAGATGTTTATCAATTTTCTCCTTGATTTTGGTATTTATTTTGGTCTATAAAGGAGGGGAACCAGCGAGACACCCACAATGCCGATGTTCCCGAGCGAAGAAACTGTCCGTCCGATCCTTAAGCCGCACCAACCACGGCTAGCCGCGATCTACGACCGGGCATGGGCGCGAGTTTCCGCTATGCCGGAGCGCCCAAACTTCGATCTGAAGCGCACCGTGGCGGTGATGATGCACCAGTTCGTTATGATCGAGCTGCGCGCTGAATATTCCGCCGAAAGTGGCGTCCATTTGATCGATGAGCATGAGACCATTCGGATGCTGATCGACCGCAAGCTTGTGATCCGTCTGAAGAAGATGGACAAGCGCGGTTATACGCGAGCAGCCACGACGCAGGCGGCGCTAGCCTTTATCACACCCATGGCGCCGCTTCCGTTCGCTGGCGAAGACGATTTCCCCGACCAATGCAGCGTCGATGTCGGCTACGTTCTTAACGAATTAGGAACGCGGATTGACGACATTCTCGTGGCCGCGCGCAATAGGGACGCGATATTATGGAGTTACGCGATTGAGCGTGATGCGCCGAGCGCGACTGCATCGTTGCAGCCAGCCCCGGCTTCGCCCTCTTCGCCGGCCACGATCATCGCGGTGCCTGACGCAGGCGTAGAGCGCAAGAAAACCGGAGACTGAACATGTCTCCTGAATTTAATGGATCAATGCTGCGGTTGGCGCGGCAGTATAGGGGATTCCATCAAAAGGAATTGGCGGAAGCAATTGGCGTCGACGCGGCGATTTTATCGCGCGCAGAGAACGATGCATTGGTTCCTGCCGAACATGTCATCGAAAAGTGCGCCAAGTATTTGGGCGTACCGGTGGAGTTTTTTAGTGCGCCGTTTCATCCCACTGGCGTGCCGCTGAGTTTTCATTCGATGTGGCGCAAGAGGCAAGCAGTCACGCAGCAAGACATTGATCGAGTGCTCGCCGAAGCCAATATTCGCGGATTTCATTTACGCCGCTTACTCCAATCTGTGGTGTTAAATCCTGATTTGCCGCTCCCGCGCTTCGAGCCTGGCGAATACGACAATGATTGCCGTGAAATTGCACGGCTAGTGCGCCGGGCCTGGGGCGTGCCAACTGGCCCTCTAATAAATCTCACAAGCTTTACCGAGCGTGCTGGAATCTTTGTGTTCCACTTGGACCTCGAGCGTGTAGACGTTGATGGTTTGACGGTTCGCCTTCCCGGAATGCCGCCGTGCATCTTTTTAAACAAGCATCTCCCAGCCGACCGCATGCGATTTACCTTGGCACATGAATTGGGGCATTTGGTCATGCACCGCGTGCCAAGTCCAGAAATGGAGAAGCAGGCGCACGAGTTTGCGAGCGGGTTGCTCATTCCCGCCGATGATATTCGCCCATACTTCAGGGGCGCCCGCCGTATTGATCTCGCGCTGCTTGCTCACCTCAAGCCGCAATGGCGTGTGTCAATGCAATCGTTGCTCTATGCCGCACGCGACCTCGGTTATGTGGGGCCTGGTCAAGCGCAAACACTTTGGAAAATCTTCAGCGCTAACCGATACAAATTGCGCGAACCGCCTGAATTGGATTTTCCCCACGAAACAACGACGCTCGACAAGCGATTGATCGAAGTCCATTTGTCAGACCTCGGCTATACGATGAAGGAGCTTGGCCGCACGCTCGTGTTCGAGCCAGAAGACCTGTGTGAATTGTATGGGCTTCCCAAGCCCCGAAACGGGCTACGCGTTGTTTCCTGATTTCCGCCAGCGAGCCATAACGGCCTTCTTGGCGGAGGCTGATCGCTCCTCTGCCGTCATGCTTTCCGCCCGCGCTTTTCCGCCTTTCAGGCCACCCTTGCGGCCGCGCGCCATGGTGGTAGAGTTTTTCCCCCTTCCTCTGGCGCAGGTTCCAGGTCCTCAACCTGACCAGTCAGAATATCGACCATGAACTTGGCGAGCTGGTTTGTGTCGCGCGGGCGCTTAGGGCGTTTTGCCATGCTTGGAAATATGGCACAGCTGCAAAACCTTTTCCACACCCGTCAAGAGCCCTAAATTTCAGACTGACCCACTACCCGGCAAACACCGTTCTGGCATTCACGCCCTGCATCAGGATCTTGTAGGCCTCCGCATCAGTGGCGCTGCCGCAATACAGTCGATGTCTTCCAAGGAGCCAAAGGTCCCCAGGCTCGGCGACCGGTGGGCGATTCGGAGTGGCCGGCAGGTCGTCGGCCGGGTCCGGATTGCCGTTCGCTTTATGGGTGAGACCTTCAATACTCAGATCAACCTCGGCTACCGAAAATCCGGTCGCCTCAATGTTGAATTCGAGCTCGACGGCAGATAAATCGCGGAAGATCTCGCCAAGCAGCCTATCGTCCCAGGTCGAGTTGTCCGTCAAACGGTTGTCGGCAATGCAGAACGCGCGGGCCTGCGCCTCGGAGAGATGCGCAAGGCGGATAATCGGGACCTCTTGCAAGCCTATTTGCTGACCAGCCTGCGCCCGTCCATGTCCGGCCAGAACGGTCAGGTTTTCGTCGACCAGAATCGGAACATTGAAGCCAAAGGCCTCGATGCTGCGCGCAATCTGCGCAATCTGCTGCCTACTATGCTGCCTTGGGTTACGCCGATCGAGTTTAAGAATGCCTAAAGGCACGTTCTCGATCGATAAGGTTCGAGCGGCTCTCTTAGTCACTTTGCGTTCCCTTGGCAGCGGGCAAACCGGCATTGATCGCACGATCAAATCGCGGTCCGCGCGGCGGCCACACCAAAGAACATCAGATCCCGGAAGCGACGCTTTCTTCCAGGAGTGCCCCCCTTTCGATGGAATAGAAGGGAGAGCCTGCAGCTGTGTCTTTGGACATGGCGGTGCGCGAATGATACGTGCAGGCTTGTTCAGTGCAAAAGGAGAAAAATCCCTAGTTTTTTGGGTATTTTTCCTTCACAAAGTTGACTGCTGCTTTCGCTTGGTTCTCAGCCGAAGCCTTGATGCCTAAAATCCTGTATGTTGTTGCTAGGAACTCGAGAAATGGACCATGGGCTTTGCCGCCTTCCGGCGGCGTGATGCGGGTCGGCCTTGCGCCCGTCAGGCCATAAAAGTGTTCCGCCACAGTCCGTGCAACCTGCATTGCCAGACTTTTTTGAGGCGCGCCCCTACCAGCCGGTGGCGGGAGCTTTGGATTTTCCGCGTGCGCAATTTCGACGATTAAGATGCGCAGTTTCAGAGGCAGGAGTGCCATTGCCGACATGTCTTCACAAAGTATCTTGGCGTGTTTTTTCAAGGCGACTAGTTTTCGCTTTGTGGCGTCCGGCGAAGCAACCTTACGCTCGACTGGCTTCATCAAAGCAAGTTGACGCCCAATGCCAGGTATCAACCACTCATACGGAATTCTCCCATCGTCAAAAGGGACGATTGGCAGCTTACGGAAAGCGGCTTCGAGTTCTGCTTGCAGACCGGTCATGTTGGTGCTCCGTGTATCCGGGTGGCTGTAGCTCAGAAACGCCCGGTACTTGAACCGAACCGTTTCCGGCACGCGTTCCCTTGTAACAGGCCCACGGCTGTCGAGGCGATATGCCGGACGGACATCGGGCAGGTGCAGGCACTGAACCTGCTCGGCGAACCGCCGTGGCGGCCCGCAGCCCCGAAGGGATTTTCCGATCAAGACGCGGCCTGGATCGATGGATTGGCACAACGCCTCGACGTTGCCAATCAGGTGGCGCGGCGCGTCGCCGGCGCGACCGATCCCGAACTGGCGGTCGAAGCCGTCCGCGGTGGTGCCGGTCGACGACATCGACTGGGTTAACGGGAATTTAGTTGGATACCGGTGTACGGTCAAAAAATTGATCCGAGGTCCAATTCCCTATTCGGGCGCGGGAATTCCCTGTTCGGCAAAAAATAATTTCCTGTTCCGTCAAAAAAATTCCCTGTTCCATTTGCTAGGGAATTTTGATGCAAACATTTGAATTTGCTCGTTGATTAGGAGCGAGAATTGCAGAAAAAGGGCCCAAATTTGAAAAATTCCCTGTTATTTTCCCTGTTAGCAGGAAATCTGCCCCGCAGACTGGTTCGCCGCTGACTGTCTCGTCAGCCAGCTAAGTTATTGTTTTTGGTTCTCATTTTTGCTCGCCTTTCGCTTGCTTACTGCTAAGGTTGACAGTTTTTTCAGTTCGGTTTGACAATATTTGTTCGCCGTTTGGCCAATTCCGCATCGAAGCTTTTGACAACCCCGTGCATCTTTCCGCGAAGGTCCGCGCCCTTGGAATAGTGCCGCGCCATTTCGACGGTCTTTTGTCCGAGTGCATCGGCGATCGCGCGTTCATCGCATCCGCTCTCGCGAAGGATGACGGCCGCGGTATGCCGCAAACCGTAAAGGGTAAGCCCCGGCCCTATGTGGCCGGCTCTCTCAAGTTTGATACGTACGTTGCCCCATGATGTGCTGAAGCCGCTAAGCGACCATGGCCGGCCCCGGGAATTGGCGCAAAGCATTATGGCGGTGTGAGACGGGGCTTGGTCGAGAATGGCCGCCAGCGGCGCTGGCATGGGCCAGAAAACCGGCTCCCCTGTCTTCGATCGCCTGATCGCGATTTCCCCGCCCTTGGCGAAGTTTCTAGGGAGTGTGAGCGCGTCTTTCGGCCCGAGCCCCGTGAACATCATCAAGGCGATGGCCGGCCGCATATGACCCGGCGCCGCGTTTAGCACGGCGTCGCGCTATTGATCGCTCCAGGGCCGGTTCGCTTCCGGCGCGCCCTTTTGCCTGCGAATGTCTTTGGTGCCTGATGCGGGATTGTCGGCGAGAGCGCCGCGCTCCCGGCCCCAACCGAAAACAATCGAAAGGACCGCCTTCACACAATTTCCGAAACGCCTGCCGTCGCTCGTTGCCGCCTTGTCGCGGATTCGCACCACAAGCGGACGATCGAAGCTCACAAGCGGCGTATCGGCGATATGTCGCAAATAGTCGAAAATATTCTGGTAGTCGGCTCTAGTTCGGGCGGCGAGGTCTTGAAAGACCGGTGATTTTCGATAGTCGCAAATCAGCAGCCCGAGCGTGCCAGGCTTTTCCTTCGCGCCCTTCGCATCCGCAAGCGCGGCTACCCTTGCACATCCCGCAAGGGATTTGGGCGAACCGATCGGCGCCTTATCGAGGTCTACAGGCGTCCGCGTCTTGCGATGGTAGCACCGCTAGCGGCCATGCCTATCCTTGAAAATTTGGAAGCCCTTGACCGAGCGATTCCGCTTGCACGTCTTTGAGAGGATCGACCCAAACGCCCTTAGGTGAAATCCATTTGTGCTTGAGGGTTGCCTCGTTCAAAGCCACGTCGGCGATGCGGCCGGAAAGTATCTCGACGGAAAGCCACCGGCGATAGACCGGCCGCAAGAACTGATGCGCAAGCATGCTCTCTTGCCATTGCTCGATCCGGCGACGGAATGCGATCAACGCCACGCGAGCGGACGAAAAGTTCACCTCCCCCATGTTTCCGTCGAGAAGGAACGGGGGTATCCCGGCGCCGCTTGCAACCTCGCGAATTATCGCCTTTTGAAACTCATTGGCCTCGGTTCCAATTTCCGGCGGATCACTCCAACTAATCAACTCGCCTGGGCGAAGCCTTTGAAGCGTTCCTGGCTCCAAACTAACCTCGCCCAAATGCTGGCGCTCATCGAGCAAAGTGCCGTCGGAATCGGTGATAAATCCCGTGAGAAGGGCCCCAATAACCAGGTCCAACCGAAAAATTCACGAGTTCCGGCCAGACCGTCCTCCATCAAATGGAGGAGATGGGGTCAAGGGGGTTCACATCGATTAACCGTCTTACCGGCGGGTTCGCGGGGCTCGGGCTAAAGGTCCTCGGCGTGACGGCCGGCGTTGAGGCTTTGATAGAATACTTTACGGACTTCTCCAAACGCGAAGAGGAAGTGGTACGCGCATCGAATGCAACCGGCGCGTCTGTTGAAAGGATCGCGGAAGCCTATGAGCACGCGGAGGCCGCCGCGATCGAGTACGGCAGCGCACTGCCGGACGCGCGCAAGGGGGCCGATGCTCTGAATACCGCGCTTGGCGGTATCGACAAGGCGGCCCCGCAATATGATTTGCTTCTCCAAACAACGGCGGCGCTTGGCACGACGGCCGAAGAAACGGCGGCCATTATGAAATCATCCGTCAATGATTTAAAAATTCCAAGTCAAGACCTTGCGGCCTTCTTCGACAAGATACAAAAAGGTGCGGAAGGCGGGGCGTTGAAAGCGAAGGGCCTGGCGCAATCGATCGCCGGGGTAGGGCAGCAAGCGTCGGCCCTATACGGTGGCCAGGTAAAACCAAAGGCTCAAGGCCAACTCATCGGGCTCGCGGAGTCGATCGGGAAAAGCGCGCCGGAAGCAGAGGTCCCAGGAATTCTTGAAGAATTTATGAATATATCTGGCGGCAAAAAACCAGAGAAATTGTTTGAGCGAGAGACCGGCATAAATCTCGGGCGGGAGACCCAGAAGGCCGCTAAGCGGAGGCGCCTGGAGCAAGAGGCGGGGTGCGAGGGGCAAGACCCTATTGAAAGCTTTCTCGATACCGTCGAACGCGGGCGGGCAAGGTTACACAGGCAAAAACCGGATATCCCGGAAAATCAACTTACCAATCGTTTATTTGCAAGCCCGTCGATGCGGCGGGCGGTGAATGATGTTCTCGAGGATCGTGCAAGCATCGCGGCGGCACGCGACCGGACGGCAGCGGAGGAAGCCGGCGCAGTAGGCAAGGCGGCCGAAAAGGATGTGGCTACCACGGCCGCGAAAGTACGGATCACTAAAGGGTATCTTGAAAAAGCGCGTGAAGCTGTTGGTGGCTTTGTGGCGCACCCGCTCGAGTCCCTACAGGCGTTACCAACCCAGGCGACGCCAACACCGGACGCCATTAAGCGCCCCGATCTTGCCAACAAGGGCACAACGGCCAAAAAAACATGGGGGGAGTGGTTCAGCCAATTCAATCCGATAAGCAGCGCCGGAGCGGCCGAAGCCCCGCACGGCGGCTTTCCAAGCATGCCCAGCGCCGCCCACCCGCTTATTCCAAGCGAGCCCGGCTCGGCGACCGAGCGAACCGCGCGCGAGCAGCTCGAAGCGATACGGCGGCTAGAGCGGGTCCCGAATAGACAGAATCGGAAGGGGGATTCCCAGAATCGGCGGAATCGTAATTCACCATGTTGGCTGGAATGGAGGCCGGCATGGATGGCAAAACCCTATTCGCAGGATTTACGTGACCGCCTGGTGCGGGCTGTACTGGCAGGTCAGTCTCGGCGCAAGGCGGCGCGCAGCTTTGATGTCAGTGCGAGCTGCGTGATCAAGCTCATGCAGCAGTTTGAGATAACAGGCGGTTGTCTGCCGCGAAAGTTTGGCGGCCATAAGCGGCACGCGCTGGCTGCGCATGAAGATAAGGTGCGGGCGTTGGTGGCGGTGCAGCCCGAGCTGACGATCACGGAGCTGTGGAGCAAGCTGACGACGCTCGAGATCAAAGTCGGGCGGTCCGCCGTCGGGCGTTTTTTGCGGCATCTGCAATTGACCTTTAAAAAAAACTCTGCACGCCGCCGAACAAGAAAGAGCGGATGTCCGGGCCGCACGTCTCGCTTGGCGCGATAAGCAGAAAAGTCTTGATCCTCAAAGGCTTGTATTCATCGATGAGACCTGGGCCTCGACCAACATGACACCTCGCTATGGGCGATGTGAAAGAGGCAAGAGACTTATCGCTCACGCCCCGTTCGGCCACTGGAAGACGACGACCTTTTTGGCGGCGTTGCGCCACGATCGCATCACCGCTCCTTGTGTCTTCGACGGTCCCATTAACGGCGCAAAGTTCCTCGCCTATGTCGAGCAGGTTCTGGTGCCGACCTTGTCGCCTGGCGAAATCGTGGTGATGGATAATCTCGGTTCCCATAAACGCGCCGGCGTTCGAAAAGCCATCGAAGCCGCCGGGGCGACGCAGTGCTTCTTGCCCGCCTACAGTCCTGACTTCGATCCCATCGAACAAGTCTTCGCCAAGCTCAAAAATACGTTGCGCAAAATGGCCCACCGAACCGTCGATGCTCTGTGGGATGGCATCGGATTAGCTCTCGACGACTTCCCTCCAACCGAATGCTTCAACTATTTTCGCAATGCCGGATACGGGTCCACCTAATCGGGACCCGCTCTAGAGCGAGCAAACATGTGGGGCGGCGGTCTGGGCGGCGCGGCGGCGAGCGGATCGAGCGGGGCGGCGCCTGGCGGCGTAAGCCCGGGTAGCGGCGGCGGCGGGGCTAGCCCGGCGCCAAGGGGCGGAGGCGGGACACCTGGCGGTAGGCCAGAAGGGTCCGGCCAAGGAAATACGCCAGGCGGTGTGGGAGGTGGCGCGCGCGCTGTTGCGCGAAGTAAGAAGGATCAAAGCGCCGATGCGGCGCTAATTCGCGAACTCGCTATTGAGGAAGGCGTTGATCCGGATACGGCGGTTGCCGTTGCCCACAGCAAGGGGCTCGGCACCTCTTGGGCCGGTGGCGACAAAGGGTCGTCATTCGGGCCTCTACAAGCCCATTTTGGCGGCATGGCGCGCTGTCGAAAGGCCGGGGCGACGTGATGGCCAGGCAAGGCATCGACGCGAAGAACCCGGCAAACAAAGAGGCCGTGCTAAGGTGGCAGCTTAGATACGCGAAAAAGCACGGCTGGGGCGAGTGGTACGGCGCGGCGCGCGTGGGGATTGGAAGGCGCCAAGGATTGGACGGTCAGGCACCCCCCGCGACCGCCGCCGCACGGCAACTCACAAGCGCATCAAGTGAAGGCGAGCAGGGGAAACAAATGTTTAAGTCTACTCTCCATCGACAAATGAACGAGGATAGACGTGAACATCCCGAAGGTCCTAGTGGCGTCCCTCAGCAATCCAAGCAATTTTAGGGACAAGGTTGCCCAGCTCGAGGACCTGCGCCGCAAGGCCGCCGAGCCGGTGCGCGTCAAGATAGCCTATGACTTCGACTTGGCTGACGTCCGCACGCATAGCCGCATACGCGCGGCGGTCGTTCAACAAGGAAGCGCGAGATAGCCGGTATTCGAGCTACACGGATATGGGGACTCCGCCGTGAGGGATGGCCAGAATCAGCCCCTCGACCACCGTTCGGGCTTCCCGAGGTGCCGGTAGCCGTCCGCACCTCATGTCTGTCTTTCAGGGTAGCCGCAAAAGCACTATATACACCCCAGTTTGGGAGTCATCGGGGGAATCCCCGTTGAAGGCTAAGAGGATAATCAAATGAGAATGAAAGTTTGTGTTGCGCTCGCGTTATTAGGCACGCCCTGCCTTACAGGTGTGGCGGCAAACGCTCAATACTACTACCCGCCGTACCCTGGCCCGGCAATCGTGCTTGGTATCAACAGGTATGCATATCTGCCGCCGCCGGTTTATTATCAATTCACACCGCAACAATTGGCGGACAGTACATTTTACAGACGGTATAACCAGTATGCATATCCATCTTATTATGGCGACTGTTATGGGTGTTGAGTGAAAATCTTCACCCTTGATGCGTTATTCGGAATGGGCAATAGAATGGATATTTGGTTGTCCGTCGTCGAATTATTTGGGACAGACGCCTCACAAGCCAGACGAGCCAGAAACAGCCACAATGGAAGCCAAAATTGCGCTCTTACACTCCATCGAGCCATTTCGACCTAATGATATTCGGCCGCGGCGCGCTTGCCGGATTGAGACGCAGCGCTTGTTCCCTTGCGTCGAGCGCGATCGCCACGCCTTCGCGCGCGCTCGTCGCATCGATCAAAGCGTCCAAAGCCTCGGCGCGGGGACCGGGTATGCGCTCGAACAGCGGGGCAGGGCGCCCACGAGAATATTTCACTACGCGCCGCTCCGAGCACAATTGATCAAACCCATTGGCGTCCAGGCTGTTTGAAAAATGGATCAACTGCCCGCGTTGCAGCTTGGCGAAAAGCAGGCTTTTCAGCCCATCGACCCCAATCAAAACCAGCCGCTGATTCCCCCGCTTGAGGAGCCCTTGCGACAGCGCAAACGCGGCGCGGCTGAACCCGGGGACACCTTTGCCCGCATCGACCCGCCGCGATGCCCGCGCGGCGCAAAAGCGCATGACAAGATTGAAATGGCCGCCGTCGCCGGCGTCGATGATCGCGCCGTCAACCCCGATCGTGCCGCCGAGGGGGTGGGGCCACCGCTGTTTTAGCAAACCGTCCATGTCTTGCCAGACGGTGTCGCTCGTAATCGGGCCGTAAATACATATATGCCCGAGCACAAAACATTCGCCGGGCACCCTCGACCAGCCCGCGAAAGTGCATTCTAGAGCGTTATCCGTTCAAGTTGGTTCGTACCCGGCGGCCTTGAAGTAGTTTTCGCATTCCTTCTGGGGGAAGTGATCGAGGAGCTCGCCGATCCGAGTCCAGAGGGCTTCGACGGTTCGTTCGGAAGCCTTTCGCAGGAGCGTCTTTAATTTCGAAAAGACCATCTCGATCGGGTTGAAGTCGGGCGAGTAGCGCGGCAGGAAACGCAGTGCGGCGCCCTTGGCCTCGATCGCTTTCCTGATTTTCGGGCTCTTGTGCGAGGCGAGATTGTCGATCAGGACGATGTCTCCTTTCGAGAGCGTCGGAGCAAGCATTTCTTTGACATAAACGAGGAAACATTCGCCATTGATCGGGCCGTCGAAGACGAAGGGGGCGGTGATGCCATCATGGCGAAGCGCGGCCACGAAAGTCGTCGTCTTCCAATGGCCATGCGGCACTTTGGCATAAAGCCTTTGGCCGCGCCGGCACCGGCCATGCGTGGGCGCCATGTTGGTCTTTGCCCATGTCTCGTCGATGAACACGAGACGCTTGGGATCGAGCTGCTTCTGGTCTTCTTGCCAGCGCATCCGCTCGGCCGCGATGTCAGGCCGGTCCTGCTCGGCGGCGCGCACGATTTTTTTTAAAGGTGATCTTCTCCTTAGCGAAAAAGCGCCAAATCGTGCCATAGCCGACACGGACCTGGCGCGCGGCAAGCTCGCGCCTGATGTCATGAAGCGGCAAATCGGGCGACGCGGCGACGCGGGCGAGCAGCCAGTCTCGCTCATCTTTGAGACGCGAGTTGCGCTTCCCGCCCATCGGCTTGGCCGCGACGCCCCCGGTCCGCCGGAACCGCTGCGCCCACCGCACAACACTGCTCACGCCGACACTGAACCGCTGTGCCGCATCCCGGCAGCTTGCGCCCGCCACAACGGCCGCTACCACGCGCGTCCGAAGATCTTCCGAATAGGGCTTCGTCATTCATCCTGGCCTCCTCCCAGCCCGAAGCTTAAATCACGACAAAGCCCGCTTGGGAATCCCACCCAATTCTGTCACAGTGGATAACGCTCTAGCCGGTCATCCTGGCAGTCGACACCGCACATAACGACGAGCACCTCGGGCGGGATCGCGCAACGATCTTGAGCGAGCCGCCGGGAAACTTGCGGCTCAAAATTGTGTTTCGTGAGGCGCCACGCTGACCTATGCGCTCCTCGGTCAAGATGCCCGCAAGCCCGCTCGCCGCGAACAACGGCTCAAGATCGCTCGTGACATAATCCCGGCAATCGCTCTCGACGGGAAGGAGCACCAAAACGGCCTGCGGATCGTTTGATGACCAGTTCGCAAGGGCGGCGGTTAGCAATGACGTGAAGCCGATCCGGGCGGCCTTGACAAGCACGACGCGCTCGACGTGCGGGTCCCCGATCGCATTCGCTATTTCCACCTGGTATGGCCACAGCTTCATGGGACCGGGCATGGCCGACAGCCCTTCCGGCAACTGGCCATGCAACTCGATCCACTCGGCCAGCGGAATTGCCGGCGGCGGCGCGAGCTGTTTCAGTGTCGCCCGGACAAGCCGGGAAGCCTTGTCGCTTAAAACCTCCAGTTGCAAAAAGGTAACCCCCACTGGGCGAGCGAGCTGAGCGCGCGCCTACCCAGGCGTTGATTGATCGTGAATAGGTTTAATCTGTTCGAGATCTTTGAGCAATTGCGCCATCATGCTCAAGTGACCAGACAGATTTGTTGCGAAAGCCTGTGCGTCGAAGCTATTGACATTCTGTGATGTTCGTTCGGCAAACCCGTCAATCGCCGACATTTCCGTTGGTTAGGCTGGCGAGCGCCGGTCTCTGCTTGCTATATTCCAGTTTCCGTTTCGGCATGGTGGAGACCGGTTCGATTTTTTATGGAGGCCGGTTCTCACGGCGCCCATCGGTGTGCCGGGTGCGACTCTGGAAGCGTATCCGTGCGTCGGTGGCTTCAGAGTGCGCCGCGCTCCGATCACCATGGATATTCGCGACCGTCGTAGTTATAGAACTTGCCCGATTGATTTGGGCCGAACGTATCGATGAGCCATCGCATGGCAGTCACGCTCTCCTGTGGCGACAACGGCGCCTTGGGGCCGCCCATATCGGTCCTGACCCATCCGGGGTTGACCAAAACACAAGTGATGCCGCGCGGCGCCAAATCGATCGCAGCGCTTCGCATCACCATATTCACCGCCGCCTTGGAGCTCCGATAGGCAATGGAGCCGCCAGACGTATTGTCGGCGAGCGAACCCATGCCACTCGTGATGGTGATCACCAGATTTCGCTCACTGCGGGCAATGTGATCGCTGAAGGAACTCGAGCACCCGCAAGGGCCCCATCGTGTTCGCATTGAATACATGGGCCCAGGATTCGTAGTCGACATTGCCGGTCTTCTGCCCCGGCACACCGGCAATCCCGGCGCTGTTGATGAGCACGTCTATCGCGACATCCTTGAGTTGCGTTGCGGCGTTCCGGACGCTTTCGGCATCGGTCACGTCCATTGCAACGACATTGAGAATGCCCCCTGCGTCTTGCGCCAAGCATCGGAGCTTGCTTGCGGCGTCGGGGTTGCGGCACGCGGCAAATACGCGCCATCCGTCGGCCAAGTATTGACTGGCAAATTCGAAGCCGAGCCCACGATTGGCTCCCGTGATGAGGATTGCTGCTGCCATGGGATGTTGTCCGTTCTATTGAACGCCGTTCTTCACCCACGGGCTCATGCGGTTGGCGCCGCCATCGCGACGGCCATTGATCTTGGTCCTTATACCCAGCCGATCGAGCTTCGTGATCAAATCGCCCATGGAGCCAAGTTCCAGATAGCGTGTGAACCCCAATCCCTCCGATGAGGGACTATTCCAAGATCATATAGTATTCTTGTTGTTTGCATGGTTTCGCGTCCCTGACGTGGTCATGAATGCAGCCAACGCGTAATTGTTCAAATCGCTGAGATGGTCCAATTGAATGTCGGCCGGCTGACAGCCGGCGAGAATATGCGGGTCCCGCGCGTAGTGACCTTGTCTCAGAAAAATGGTGGTGACGCGCTCGCCCCAAACCTTCTTGACCGCGTTGAGAATCCGCAGCTTATCATCGACCAATACATACCGCCTTGCCGGATAAAGGCGCTCCACATCGGCAAGTTCCCGCTCCTTGTGGACATAGATGAGCACGCGGCCGTCGAAGGCCGCCCAGAGCCCGGAGCGTTCGACCTTCCGAGGCTGGAACACCGCGTCGCCATCGGAGAGGATTACCGCGGGACCCCATTGCTGGACGTGCTTGATGGCACTAAGCGCGCCTGCATAAAGCCGGTCGGTAAAAGGATAATCGACGAGCCAGCTCGACATCCGCAGCACCCTTGGGTCGTGCATCTTCTCAAGCCGGAATCGTTCCAATGCACCGAGGTAGTCGGCATAGCCGAGCTCACGCCGCAGCTGTTCGAAAATGTCCCAGTAAAGCTTGCAGGCATCGACCCCATATGCCCTGGTCAAATGGGCGGCCAAATCGGCCTCCACTTGATCATTATCAAGGAGCGTGTTGTCGACATCAAAAAGAAAGACGAGGTCATGCATATTGGTCATGGGCGCAGCGCCGCCGACTTCGGATTGTGCCAAGGGCCGTCCGGCCCGATTAGCTCATTGGCTTCTTCCGGTCCCCAGCTTCCCTGTGCGTAGGTGACCGCCGGAGCGACCTCGCCCAGGAGCGGCTCCACGACGCGCCATTGGGCGTCGACAATGTCCTGCCGGCCGAAGAGATCCCCGATGCCATGCATCGCGTCGCCAAGCAGACGCTGATAGGGCGGGATGAAAGCCGTCGCCTGCTCGGTCAGGATCAGCTCGACATCTTGGCCGTTCACGCCCTCACCCGGACGTTTCACCCGCAGACCCAATGCGATGGTGACATCTGGGCTGATCCGCAGCCGCATATGACCCGAAGCCGGAGGAATAATCTCCGCGAAGGATTCTCGCGGTGGTCTTTTAAAATCCACCATGATCTCCGCTGCGGTCAACGGGAGCGACTTGCCCGCCCGAATATAAATCGGTACATCGGCCCACCGCCACAAATCGATGAACAGTTTGGCTGCGACGAATGTCTCGATAGTCGAACCGGATTTGACGCCAGGCACTGACTGATAGCCTGCATATTGGCCACGAACGACATGCGCCGCATCTAGCGGTCTCACCGCCTTTAGCAAGGCCGCCTTCTGTTCGCGCACGGCATCGCATTCCTCGCCGGTCGGCGGATCCATGGTCAGGCTGGCGAGCACCTGCAGCATGTGGTTTTGAAACACGTCGCGAATGGCCCCGGTCTCATCATAGAATTTGCCGCGATCCTGAACGCCAAAGCTTTCAGCCATGGTGATCTGAATGCTGTTGATGTAGACGCGGTTCCAGATCGGTTCGAACATCGCATTCGCAAATCGCGTATAAAGTATGTTCTGCACTGGCTCCTTGCCGAGATAGTGATCGATCCGGAAGATATTTTCTTCCGGAAAAAAGCGGCTAAGAATGCGATCGAGCTGGCGCGCCAACTCTCTATTGCGGCCGAATGGCTTCTCGACAACGAGGCGTGCTTCCGTTCCGACGCGCTGTTTTGCGAGCCCCTCTGCCACTGTTGCAAACAGGCTTGGAGGAATGGCAAGATAATGCAGCGGTCGCCTCGCATCCTCTAGTTCCTGGCTCAGCTGCACATAGGTTGCCGGATCATTGTAGTCGCCGTCGACATAGCGGAGCAGACTAGTGAGCTTGGCAAAGGCCTTGGTGTCGAGGTCGCCATGACTGGAAAGGCTGTCCTTGGCACGCGCCTTCAACTGGTCGAGTGACCATCCCGCCTTGGCGACACCGATGACCGGCACATCGAGCTCTGCGTCACGAACGAGACCTTGCAAGGCTGGAAAAATCTGCTTGTAGGCAAGATCGCCCGTGGCACCGAAGAAAACGATCGCATCGGAAACCGGGTGGTTCACTCAACGGTCTCCCTGCTTGCCGGATTTTTCGATGTGGCCGCCGAATTCGTATCGCATTGCCGACAACAGTTTGTCGGCATATTCCGCGAGCCCGCGCGATTCGAAACGGCCAAATAATGCCGCGCTGATGACTGGGGCAGGGACTCCTTCGTCGATCGCCGCCTGCAATGTCCAGCGCCCCTCGCCGGAATCCGAGACATGTCCTTCGAAACTCGACAGTTCTGGATTGTTGCGCAGCGCCGCCGCGGTGAGATCGAGTAGCCATGAGCCGATGACGCTGCTCCGCCGCCAGACTTCGGCAATTTGCGCGATGTCAAATTCGTAGCGGTAGAATTCCGGATTGCGCAATGGCGTCGTCTCCGCATCCACCTCGTGGCTCTGACGGCCGGCATTGGCGCTCTTGATGATGTTCAACCCTTCTGAATAGGCGGCCATGATGCCGTATTCGATGCCGTTATGCACCATTTTGACAAAATGACCGCCGCCGTTCGGACCACAATAGAGATAGCCACATTCTGCTTGGCTCGGCTCGCCTGTCGCGCCAACCGTACGCGGCGCGGCGGCAACTCCCGGTGCAAGGGCTCGGAAGATGAGATCAAGATGCCGGACAATTTCCGGCTCGCCACCAATCATCTGGCAGTAGCCCCGCTCCAAGCCCCAAATCCCTCCGCTGACGCCGACATCGACGTGATGAATTCCTACCTGCTTAAGCTCAGCCGCGCGCCTAATGTCATCATGGTAGTAGGAGTTTCCACCATCGATCACGATGTCGCCCGTCTCGAGTAGCGGTGTCAGGGAGGCGAGCACGGGATCAACCGCCGCGGCCGGCACCATCAGCCACACGGCACGGGGCTTTGACAAACTCTTGATGAACGCGGTTAGGCTGGTCGAGCCCGTAGCCCCTTGCTTGACCAGTTCCTGCACCGGTTCTGGATGGCTGTCGTAAACGATGCATTCGTGACCGGCCTTTATGAGCCGCATCGCCATATTTGCACCCATTCGGCCAAGACCGATCATGCTAAGTTGCATTTGCGTCTCCTATGAACGAAGCCGATCATCCTGCGTGCTCGTTCCGCCCGCCGCGCGGGTCACCGCAAAGCAATGAGGACATCGAATGCACGGCTTCCTATCGGCACAGGCTGGTCACCCAACATCCAACCGAGCCATCCAGCCAGGCGATAATGGTATTACGAATGCTTGCGGTCACGGGAATCAACCGCAAATCCCCCGAAATTTACCGCGCTGCTGTTGTAAGCGCAAATGAGGCGGATCGCCGCTCGCTGGAGTTCAGGCTGGATTCTTGGGGAGACTCTTCACGGATCGCGGTCTTCGGCCGTAGACGGCAGTATCTCAGGAAGCCTATAATGAACCCTGGAGGTAGGGGATGATCTGAACTTTCCCGCGCGTTAACTCGTTACTTAGCAACATTGTACGACTAAGCTTGCGTCCGGACAGGGGACGCAGGAAACGTCTAGGCGGACCGAGCATGATCACACTCAACGAGGCACTGGGCGATGCCCGCCGTAAGCGGATCGCCATCGGCCACTTCAATGTGTCCGATCTTGTTGCGTTAAAGGCGGTGACGGGTGCCGCGCACGCATTGAAAGTGCCCGTACTGATCGGCACTTCCGAGGGAGAGCGCGACTTCATCGGTGTCCGCGAGATTGTCGCCGTGGTCGCCAGCCTTCGCGCGGAGCTCGACCACCCGATCTTCCTCAATGCCGATCACACCCATTCCTTGGCTCATGCGGTCGAAGCGGCGAAAGCGGGCTACGATATGATTGGCTTCGATGTTTCCACTACGTCCTTGGAAAAGAACATCGAGCTTACCAGACAGGCTGTCGAGGCGGTCAAATCTATCAATCCGCGGATCATCATCGAGGGCGAGTTGGGGTTCATCGGCAGCGGCTCGGAGATCCACGAGACCGTTCCCGAGAGTTCACACCTTCTGACGAAGACCGATGACGCCAAGCGTTTTGTCGAAGCCACGCAGATTGACGTCCTGGCTCCCGCGGTCGGAAATATGCATGGGATGCTCAAGAGTATGATCAGCGGCAACGTGAGAAAGCGCCTCGACATTGGCCGCATCGGCGAGCTCGCGGCGGCGACAGGCAAACCTCTTACCCTCCACGGAGGATCGGGAACGGATGACAGCGACTTTCAAAGAGCAATTTCAGCCGGCATAACGATCGTCCATATCAGTACCGAGCTGCGCCTTGCCTGGCGTCATGGTCTCGAGGCGGCACTGGCCGAGAATTCAGACGAAGTTGTTCCCTACGAAATCTACGGCAAATCCCTCTCGGCCATGGCGGCGGTCGCCGACGAGCGCTTGCGGTTATTCAATGCGGGGTGAGTTTGCTCCTATGACCCAATTGCCGCCGGTGCGGCTCCCCTGCGCACCCAAGGAGCCTCACCGGTCTCAAGGAAAGTGACGGAGACTTAGCCATACGGTGGGCGACCAGGCATCGTCATGCTGCTTCGTCTCCGACTGGGCCACTCAATGGGAGCGCACCGCCATGCCGTTCAAGATTCAGATAGGTCCCCCTCAAATCTCTATCCATCAGGGCCAGACCGTCCTGATCAGTGAGCCGGACGGACAGATCAATTGGCCAAGCGAACGGGGGCTCTACTTCCTCGATACCCGCGTTGTCAGCAGTTGGGCCGTGTACGCCAATGGAGAAGTATGGGAACTGTTGAACGGCGGTGCCGTCACCTATTACGCGGCGCGGATTTTCCTTACCAACCGTCCTTTCGCGACGGAAGCCGGCATCGTTCCGCCGCGCACGCTCGGTTTCACCATCAGCCGATGGATGTATGGCGGCATGCATGAAGATCTCGACATCACCAACAACAGCATGAAGCCAGTAAAATTCCAGCTTGAGATCGCCATCCGCTGCGACTTCGCAGATCTCTTCGAGGTGAAATCAGGCAATATTGTGCGCCGGGGGCGGATCACTACCGAATGGTCGGAGGCACGACAACAGCTTTGCACGATCTATCGCAACGGCGACTTCAGCAGGTCCGTTATAATTTCGGCGCATAATTATCCCAAAGTGGCCGTCTATGCAAACGGTCGTCTCAGCTTCGAGGTCGCGCTCAACCCCGGAGAAGCTTGGCATACATGCCTTCTCTATACCTTGACGGATGACGACAAGCATTCGGCTCCGCCACCTAGCTGCATTGAACACCATCCTACCTCGCACCACGCCGAAACCTTGGCGGATTGGCTGCGGACCGTGGCAAAAATTCAGACCAGCAATGAAGAGTTCTATCGCCTTTTTCGCCGTGCCCTTGAGGACATGGCCGCGCTCCGTCTACCGATCGAGGGCACGGATCATACCGTTTTCTTGCCTGCCGCCGGGCTTCCCTGGTTCATCGCGCCGTTCGGACGCGACAGCTTGATCGTTTCGCTCCAGAACATCTTGATCTATCCGGAATTTGCGCGTGGCTCGTTGGACATACTTGGCTCTCTTCAGGCAAAGGAAGACGATCCTTATCGAGACGCCGAGCCTGGCAAGATATTCCACGAATTGCGCTACGGTGAGCTGGCCCATTTCAGACTGATCCCACACACGCCCTATTATGGCACCGCTGACGCCACCCCACTTTATCTAATCACCTTGCACGCGGCTTGGCGCGCGACTGGCGACCAAGCCTTACTGGAGCGGCATCTAGAGACTGTCGAGGGCTGCCTGTCATGGATCGATAATTATGGAGACCGCGATGGTGATGGTTTCCAAGAATACCAGACGCGATCTCCGGCCGGTTATGAGAACATGGCTTGGAAGGATTCCGGCGACTCTGTCGTCTATCCGGACGGCTCGCTGGTAAAGGGACCGAAGGCGTTGTGCGAGCTTCAGGGCTATGTGTACGACGCTTGGATCCGCATGGCCGAGGTGTTTGACGCGCTCGGTAAGTTCGAGCATGCACGAGAGCTGCGTGCAAAGGCTGCTGCCTTGTTTGAACGGTTCAATGCGACATTTTGGGATGACGAACTCGGCTTCTATGCGTATGCGCTCGACGGCGATAAGAAAAAAGTCCTGACCGTCGCCTCGAATGCCGGCCATTGCCTTTGGTCTGGCATCGTGCCTCGCGAGCGGGCCAAGATTGTTGTGGAACGCCTGATGGCGCCAGACATGTGGACAGGATGGGGTATCCGTACGCTCTCGGCCGGCAATCCGGCATTCAATCCGTACAACTATCAGACTGGATCGGTGTGGCCGCACGACAATGGGATCATCGCTATGGGGTTCAAACTCTATGGCTTCGGCGCAGAGGCCGGGCGGATCGCGCACGACATCAGCATCGGAGCGAGTCATTTCTTGGTGCACCAATTGCCGGAGCTCTACACTGCCTTTCAACGCGATGAGACGACGTTTCCGGTGCAATATATCGGCGCGAATGTGCCGCAAGCCTGGGCGGCCGGATCGATCTTCATGCTGACCCAGGCCATGCTGGGGTTCCTGCCTGACGCGCCACGGAACAAGTTGTATGTCGATCCGTTGCTGCCGGAATGGTTGCCGGACATAACGATTTGCGATCTTCGCATAGGTCGGCACAAATTCGATATCCACTTCTGGCGCGAGGGTGAGCGAACCGAGTTCGAAGTGCTCAACGGCAACGCAAGCCTGGTGGAACGTTGTGAAGTGGGCATCAAAGCGGCACAGCTAAGGGACCTTACGGAGCCGATCTAGGTCCCGGTCGAACGGCTGCATACAATTAAATCAGGGGGCGAGCCGATGGCGCACACCAACAATCGCGCAAGACCGACGAAACCGCTGACCCTTGCCATCGACATCGGCGGCAGTCATCTCAAGGCAGCTGTCCTCAAAGCCTCAGGAAAGATGTCTACCGATCCGGTCCGCGTCGAGACGCCGAAGCCAGCCACGCCGGACGCAGTTGGCGCGGCGTTGATTAGCCTCTCGCAACAGCTCGGCCATTTTGATCGCGTCTCGATCGGCTTCCCGGGCGTGGTGCGGGCGGATTTCGTTTTGACGGCGCCCAATCTCGGTACCAAAGAATGGCATGGTTTCAAGCTTGGTGCAGTCCTAGCCGAAGCTTTAGGCAAGCCTGTCCGCATGCTTAATGATGCCAGCATCCAAGGCCTTGGGGTCATTACCGGGCGAGGCCTCGAATGCGTTTTGACAATGGGCACGGGAATGGGCTTTGCCTTGTTCCAGGATGGGGAGATTGCGCCGCATCTGGAACTCAGCCAGCATCCCATTCGCAAGCGCAAAACCTACGACGAATATGTGGGCGAGGCTGCGCTTGAGAACATCGGCAGGCGGCGCTGGAACAAGCGCGTCCGCAAGATTATCGGTATCCTCGAAACCGTTATCACCTACGACACACTTTACATTGGCGGAGGCAATGCACAGCTGATCGAGCCACCATTACCTGCCAATGTGAAGATCGTTTCCAACATCGCCGGGATCACCGGAGGCGTGCGGCTCTGGGATGAACGAATGGATCACGCGTTTGCCGGACAGCCGCCCCCTTTTGCCGAACAGCCGGCTTAGGCTCCATGTCGGGTTGCGGTGCAAATTCAACGAACGCCTGACGTCATTGCCGGCCTAATCGTGATCGGCCTCAGCTGCCACGCGGAACGCGGAGCGACGAGCATTCCGGGGCATGGGAAGGTAATCGCCGGGGGAACTTTTTGACGGGCGGGCGGTTGGGGGTGATGGCCATGGGGGAGAATGCCTCGGAGCGTGAGCGTGACCGGCATGAACGACCGGGTCTGGCTCAAAGCGCGAAGGCTCGCGCCGCTTTGCTGAGGATATACAGCCGCCACTCCAGCTCCAACGCAACTTTAAGGAGAGACTGCCATGAACATAGAGACCTGCATGAGCAAGGATGTCTGCATCGCTTCGCCGGCGCAGACGATCCGTGAAGCGGCACGAATGATGAAAGAAATCGATGCCGGATTCCTCCCCGTTGGCGAGGATAATCGGCTGGTCGGCACCATCACGGACCGTGATATCGCCGTGCGCGGCGTGGCGGAAGGCAAAGGTCCTGATACGCCCGTGCGCGATGTCATGAGCGGCGGGGTTCTCTTTTGCTTCGAAGACGAAGCTCTCGATGCCGTCTCAACCAAGATGGGCGTCCTGCAAGTGAGGCGTCTGCCCGTCCTTAATCGCGACAAGCGGCTGGTCGGGATCATCTCACTCGGCGACATCTCGCAGGCCGAGGATGACGATGCAGCCCGCTGTTGTGCGGCCGCACTCAGCGGTGTCTTGGCCCCCGGCGGCCAGCACGTGCAGTAAGGAGGTTCGCATGCCCGCGACATCCAAAGGCGCGACTCTGCGGCTATAGGCGCGAAAAGAAAACGACCGAGCAGGCGAAATAAGGCTTGGGAGCGGCGTCGATATGCCCGCTAGGCGTTCGGCTCACGCTTCGCAAACGAAGCTCTGCAAACGAAAGCGGGACCAACCCAGAGGAGCTCATCGCCGCAGCTGAATGTCTCCTTCGGCCTCGGCCCCCTTCTGGCCCGGGTAAGAAGTGCCTCCGTGTCACGCCTACAACTCATCAGAAAATGGAGTGGACAAGATGGAACAACTTTTAGCCGCCGTTATAGTAAGCCCTTTCTTCATTACTCTGGCTGTCTTTGCCGTCGCCTTTTTCTTTGCGCCTGCGCTGCCAAAAGAGATCTCACCGGCTGAGCACGATCATGAGGAAGCGGATACGCATAATCTCGTTGTTATCGGCACGAGCGTGGCGGTCAGACAAGCGGAGCTTAAGGATCATGAAATTCGTAATGGACGGCGCAGCGATAGTAATCGTCCTGTTGATTTTCGTCGCGCCCGCCCTTGCCGACGAACTTCCCTTCAACCCGGCCGTCAGGCAAGCGACGATCGGCGCCACGATCTGCAAGCCGGGCTGGACGAAGGCGGTTCGCCCGCCTTTGCACGTGATGGATCAAATCAAGCGGGACAAGCTTCGCGCCGCCGGCTGGACAGACGCGGACAAGAACCGATTTGAACTCGATTACATTATCCCGCTCAGCCTCGGCGGGGCGCCGAATGATCCGAAAAATTTTCAGTTGGAGCCAGGAAATGAGGTCGTGGAGAAGGAAGCCCTGGAGGCTTGCCTGCCGCGCTTGGTGTGCGAGAGGCGATTGATGTTGGACCACGCCAGGAAAGCTGTTTGGCGGGACTGGCGCGCCGCTTTGAGCCTTTGCCGGGATTGAGGCGTGTGCGCACGTTGGGACATTGCGCACCGGGGTTCCCATTGTGGAATTTTTCCCATGGCGGCCATGGCAACCCGGCGAGTATGGTTCAGTTTCGCGGATCTCATTTGCTCGCCCACCGCGAACTCGACGATGCGCTCGGACTGACCACGATGGCCGGCAAGATGCTGGCCGACGCACGCACGGGCCGGAACGGCGGTGATGCGCTTGTCGAGATTGGCGTTGCCGACGGGAACCAAAGTCTGGCCGCGACGTTTGCGAGCAGACCCCAATGCGGTGTCGCAACAGCAAAGGAGATCAGTTATGTTAAAGACGCTTGCCTTGTCTGCCTCGGTCCTCGCTTTCGCAGGCGGCCTTGCCCTCGCCGAGACCACGATAACCAAAGACCCGTCGACCGGACGCTCGGTCGTGACCAATCCTTCGTCGTCGCTTTCGACGAGCCATTGGCTTGCCTCCGATGTTTATAAGGCGGATGTTTATGATCCTTCCGATCATAAGATTGGCAAGGTCACCGATCTTATGATCGAGAGCAACGGCAACGTCACGGCCACGATCATCGGCGTCGGCGGGTTCCTCGGCGTTGACCGGAAAGACGTCGTGATTCCGTTCAAGGAGCTGAAAGTCTCAACTCGCGACGGCAAGGATTGGCTAGAGCGGGTCCCGAATAGACAGAATCGGAAGGGGGATTCCCGAATCGGCGGAATTGTGATTCACCATGTTGGCTGGAATGGAGGCCGGCATGGATGGCAAAACCCTATTCGCAGGATTTACGTGACCGCCTGGTGCGGGCTGTACTGGCAGGTCAGTCTCGGCGCAAGGCGGCGCGCAGCTTTGATGTCAGTGCGAGCTGCGTGATCAAGCTCATGCAGCAGTTTGAGATAACAGGCGGTTGTCTGCCGCGAAAGTTTGGCGGCCATAAGCGGCACGCGCTGGCTGCGCATGAAGATAAGGTGCGGGCGTTGGTGGCGGTGCAGCCCGAGCTGACGATCACGGAGCTGTGGAGCAAGCTGACGACGCTCGAGATCAAAGTCGGGCGGTCCGCCGTCGGGCGTTTTTTGCGGCATCTGCAATTGACCTTTAAAAAAAACTCTGCACGCCGCCGAACAAGAAAGAGCGGATGTCCGGGCCGCACGTCTCGCTTGGCGCGATAAGCAGAAAAGTCTTGATCCTCAAAGGCTTGTATTCATCGATGAGACCTGGGCCTCGACCAACATGACACCTCGCTATGGGCGATGTGAAAGAGGCAAGAGACTTATCGCTCACGCCCCGTTCGGCCACTGGAAGACGACGACCTTTTTGGCGGCGTTGCGCCACGATCGCATCACCGCTCCTTGTGTCTTCGACGGTCCCATTAACGGCGCAAAGTTCCTCGCCTATGTCGAGCAGGTTCTGGTGCCGACCTTGTCGCCTGGCGAAATCGTGGTGATGGATAATCTCGGTTCCCATAAACGCGCCGGCGTTCGAAAAGCCATCGAAGCCGCCGGGGCGACGCAGTGCTTCTTGCCCGCCTACAGTCCTGACTTCGATCCCATCGAACAAGTCTTCGCCAAGCTCAAAAATACGTTGCGCAAAATGGCCCACCGAACCGTCGATGCTCTGTGGGATGGCATCGGATTAGCTCTCGACGACTTCCCTCCAACCGAATGCTTCAACTATTTTCGCAATGCCGGATACGGGTCCACCTAATCGGGACCCGCTCTAGTCCTCAATCGCACCAAAGACGAATTGAAGATGGCTCCCGCCTACAATAATACGGGATCCCCAAGCGAGTATAGGGGTAAAGGAGGCGATGTTCGCTGACGCCCGATGGCGTAGCCGCATGCTGGCTCTCGGCCGCGCTCATGACGCTGACGGCCATGCCTATACCGAGCACCGCCATCGCCGGGAAGAACGTTGTCCGCCGGAAAGCGCGGCCCCAGCCCACACGACCTGGCATTTGGACGAAGTCATAGCACCGGCATCGTACTGGCCGATGGCAAAACAACCGGGCGGAGGCGGGCATGCATGAGCAAAAACAGTGAGGGCCTGCCTCGCCCCTGAGCGCCAAAGGGCACTACGGTAGCCTATCAAGAATCACTCCGTGGGAACAATGCCCAGGTATGGCGGGCGATCTGCTCGTCTTCCTGCGAGGCGAGAACGTGCACCGAGCAGCGCGATGCGGGATCGTTGATGGGATTGTTCGCGGACCGGTTCCGAGCTTCATCGAGGCTGACACCGATCCAGGACAAGCCGCCGCAGATCGCAGCGCGTGCTCCTCCATCATTTTCTCCAATGCCGCCGGTGAAGACAATTAAGTCGACCCCATCAAGCGCGGCGATCATCGCGGCCACCTGCTTGCGCACGGAATAGCAGAACATTTGAATGGCAAGTCGCGCATCGGCGTTTGACGAAGCGGCTTCTTGTAGACGCCGCATGTCGCTACCAACGCCCGAAATACCCAGAAGGCCGGAACGACGATCGACCAGCTCTTCGAGCATGGCCGCATCGAACTTCTTTTCACGCATCAGATAGACCAGAACTCCTGGATCGAGATCGCCGCTGCGCGTGCCCATGATCACCCCGCCGGTTGGGGTCAATCCCATGCTGGTGTCGATCGATTTGCCGCCTTTGACCGCAGTGACGCTTGCGCCATTGCCGAGATGCGCGATTACCAGGCGGTTCGGCAGATCGTTCCCAAGTTGGTGCACGATCAATTCGCACGAAAGGCCGTGAAACCCGTAGCGTTGGATACCCTCCAATTGGAATACCTTGGAGATCGGAAGGACACGTGCGACCGCCGCCAATTCGGCGTGAAAGGTGGTGTCGAAACACGCCACCTGCGGAAGCCCGGGAAAATGCTCTTGCGCGAAGCGGATGACTGACAGAGCCGATGGAATATGCAGCGGCGCGAAGGCGGTAGCAGCTTCAAGTTGATGGAGGACCGAACCATCAATGAGGCAATGCTGCCGGAGCTTCCGTCCGCCATGCACAACTCGATGCCCGATGGCGGCCGGTGCCGGCATTTTGGAGTCGGCCAGAAGTCTTCCGATGCGGATGATCGCTTCCCGATGGTCGGGAATGTATACCGTCTCGGAGAGCAACCCATTTTCGCGCGAATCTTGTGCGTGGAATTTACCATTCTTGTCGCCGATCAACTCAGCCTCGCCGGAGAGCAGCATTTCGGTCCGTGCACGGCCGGCGAGGTACAGTCCGAATTTGAGCGAGGAAGAGCCGCTGTTCAGCGCGAGCACATTCAACCCTGGTTCAGCGTCTGGCATGCCGTATCCCGGCGGAAACATCGTGCTCACAAGTTCCAGCGCCAGTCGTGGACCTCCGGCATGTCGTCGCCATGCTCGCTGACATAGAGCTTGTGACGCTCCATGGTCGTCCAGTAGCGCGCCGTCGCCTTCTCCACTTGATCGCCGAGCCGTGGAATTCGCTGTATGGCGTCCAGCGCGAGCTGATAGCGGTCGAGATTGTTCAGCACGACCATGTCGAAGGGGGTGGTGGTGGTGCCCTCCTCCTTGTAGCCGCGAACATGAATATTGTCATGATTGCGCCGCCGGTAGGTCAGCTTGTGAATCATCGCGGGATAGCCATGAAAAGCGAAGATCACCGGCTTGTCTGTCGTGAACAGTTCGTCAAAATCGTGATCTTCCAGACCATGGGGATGCTCGGACTGAGGCTGCAACACCATCAGATCCACCACATTGACGACACGGATGCGGATGTCGGGAACATACGAGCGCAAGAGGGTCACGGAAGCGAGCGTCTCAAGGGTCGGCACATCGCCGGCACAGGCCATGACCACGTCGGGATCCCCGAAATCGTTGCTGGCCCATCGCCAAATACCCGCGCCGGCGGTGCAGTGGCGAACGGCCGAGTCAATGTCGAGCCACTGCCACTCCGGCTGCTTGCCGGCGACGATCACGTTGATGTAGTTGCGGCTGCGCAAACAGTGATCCGCTACCGACAGGAGGCAGTTTGCATCGGGGGGCAGATAGATGCGCACGATATCGGATTTCTTATTCGCGACATGATCGATAAAGCCGGGATCCTGGTGGGAAAAGCCATTGTGATCCTGTCGCCAGACATGCGACGTGAGCAGGAAATTCAGCGATGCGATCGGCTTGCGCCAGGGGATCTTCCTGCTGACCTTTAGCCATTTTGCATGCTGATTGAGCATCGAATCGATGATGTGGATGAAGGCCTCGTAGCAAGAGAACAGGCCATGGCGTCCCGTGAGCAGGTATCCTTCGAGCCAGCCTTCGCACAGATGCTCGCTCAGCACCTCCATGACGCGGCCCTTGACGCTGAGATTAACGTCGACCTCTTCAACATCAGCCATCCATTCCTTGCCGGAGACTTCGTAGACGGCCTCCAATCGGTTCGACGCGGTCTCGTCCGGGCCAAAAAGCCGGAAATTATGTTTGTCGAGATTGAGCTTCATCACGTCGCGCAAAAATTGTCCGAGAACCCGCGTCGCTTCCGCCTTGACGCTGCCGGGCTTAACTACGGCCACCGCGTAATCATGGAAGTGGGGCATCGATAGAGGCTGTAACAATCCACCGCCATTGGCGTGCGGATTGGCGCCCATGCGGCGATGACCCGTCGGCGCGAGCGCGGCGTACTCGTCGCGGAACTTGCCGTGTTCATCGAACAATTCGTGCGGCCGGTAGCTCTTCATCCAATCTTCGAGTTGCTTTAGATGTTCGGGGTTCCTGAAATCTTCGATCGGGACTTGATGCGCGCGCCAGGTACCCTCGACCGGCTTGCCGTCGACGAATTTCGGTCCTGTCCAACCCTTGGGCGTGCGGAAGACGATCATGGGCCAGCGCTGGCGCTCGAGGGTTGCCGTCTCACCGCGAGACCGCGCGGCGTTCTGAATCTGGCGAATCCGCGCCAGAATCGCATCGAGCGTACCGGCGAGACATTGATGCACGACCGCCGGATCGTCGCCCTCGACGAAATGCGGATCGTATCCGTAGCCGCGCAATAGCTCGGTCAGTTCCTGGCGGCCGATGCGAGCCAGCACCGTCGGATTGGCGATCTTGAAACCGTTGAGATGAAGGATCGGAAGAACCGCGCCATCGCGCGCGGGGTTCAGAAATTTGTTGGAGTGCCAACTTGTGGCCAGCGCGCCAGTTTCCGCTTCGCCGTCGCCGATGATGCAGGCGACGATCAGATCCGGATTGTCGAAGGCGGCGCCATAGGCGTGGGTCAATGAATAGCCCAGTTCTCCGCCTTCGTGAATAGAGCCGGGAGTTTCCGGCGCTACGTGACTGGGAATTCCGTAAGGCCAGGAAAACTGGCGAAAGAGCCGATCCAGTCCGTTCCTGCTGCGCTCAATCGCCGGATAGTGCTCCGTGTACGATCCCTCCAGATAGGTCTGCGCCACTAGGCCTGGGCCACCATGACCTGGACCAATGACGTACATCATATTCAAATCGTTCTCTTTAATCAGCCGGTTAAGGTGGACGTAGAGAAAATTCAATCCCGGTGTCGTGCCCCAATGCCCGAGCAAACGGGGTTTGATATGCTCGAGCCTCAGCGGGGATTCGAGCAAGGGATTGTCTTGCAGATAGATCTGCCCGACCGAGAGGTAATTCGCCGCGCGCCAATAGGCGTGCATTTTCCGGAGGAGTTCAGGTGACAATGAGTCGGGCATCAGGGTCTCCGAGGGTGATTGCTGCTCAGGGCACGAGAACGGCGGCGCCTTCGAAGCGGCCGGCGCGAAGATCGGCGAGAGCCTGGTTGGCCTGGCTCAGTGGGTAGCGCGTGGTCATGGTGACGATGCCGATCTCCGGGACCAGACGCAGGAAATCGAGCCCATCCTGCCGCGTGAGATTGGCAACCGACACGAGCTGCCGCTCTTCCCAGAGCAGCCGATAGGGAAAGCTCGGGATGTCGCTCATATGGATGCCCGCGCAAACCACGCGGCCGCCCTTGCGCACCGCCTCCAGCGCCAGCGGCACGAGATCGCCCACGGTCGCATAGATGATCGCCGCGTCGAGGGCATCCGGCGGCATCTCGTCGGACCCGCCCGCCCATGTCGCGCCGAGTCTCCGCGCGAAGGTCTGGGCGGCCACGTTGCCCGGCCGCGTGAAGGCAAATACCGTTCGTCCCTGCCATTTCGCGACCTGCGCCACGATGTGAGCCGCGGCGCCAAAGCCGTAGAGTCCGAGCTTCTTGCCGTGGCCGGCGATCACCAGCGAACGCCAGCCGATCAGCCCGGCGCAGAGCAGAGGAGCGAGCGCCTCGTCGCTGCCGGCCTCGCCGAGTGAGAACGCATAGCGCGCATCGACGATCGTCGCCGTCGCGAAGCCCCCGTCGCGCGTGTAGCCGGTGAAGACCGGCTGATCGCATAGATTTTCCTGGCCGCCCATGCAATAGGGGCAGATGCGGCAGGTGTGGCCGAGCCAGGGGATGCCCACACGCTCCTCCAGGCTGAACCCTTCCACGCCGGCACCTATCGCATCGATCCGGCCGACGATCTCATGGCCAGGAATGATCGGGACCTTTGGATCAGGCAGCTCGCCATCGACGACATGCAGATCCGTGCGGCAGACGCCGCAGGCGGCCACCTTCACTCGAATCTCGCCCGGCCCGGGTTGCCGATCGGCGAGATCTGTCCATTCAAGAGCGGCCCCAAGCTTCTTTAGCACCATCGCTTGCATGGCGCTCTCCGGTTCCGCGGGAAGCCCACGGTCAAGGTGACACGAGCGATCAACAGTGCACAGCCGATAGCCTCATCCTTAGCCATAGAGGCGTCGAAACACGCCCGGCTGTCAACGGCGGAGACGCCCTGGAGAGTGCGGGGCGCGGCCGTCTACTCCAGGTAAGGCGCTGTCATAGAGCCGGTCGTCGCCGGTGCAGAGCCTTCAGACGTTCGAGCAGACGGTCTGACGTGGCCCGATCACGATCCCCGCAGTCCCAATCAAGGAGCTGTCTGGATCAGGACAATAAGGCTTCCAGATCCAGACTTTGCAGGACTTTTTTTGAGCCAACTCGACGACGGCCACACCGTCCTCGGCCGGTCCAGGCTTGAGCGCATAGAGCGCATGCGCGCCAGGCGACGCTGAGATGCGAGGGACGCCGCGCTCGCGGGGTCCCCCGGCCAGAAAATCGAAGGTCTTATGGCCTCAACTATATTCTCCCCAAGAGGGCAAGGATCAAAACGACCACAAGAACCGTGCCAAGCAAACCGCCCGGCGCGTAGCCCCAACTCGCGCTGTACGGCCACGTCGGCAACGCGCCAATGAGCAGCAGAATGAGGAGGACGATCACGATGGTTGAAAGCATTTCACTATCTCCTTTGTTATCCCCGATGCGTTAATGGCGGCGCTGGAGCAAAGTTCCATACCGGTGTCGTGGTTTGGCGAATGAACGTGATTGGTTCGGCTTCGGGAAAACATCACCTCTCGCCTAACATTGAGGCGAGCAAGACAACCGCGAAGACTCCAAGGCCGCATCGAGCATGCCCGGCGCGGCCTTGGCATCATGCCGGAAAAATGGCACGAGGGAACACCGACTACTGTCTATTCAGCCAGTCGTCGACACTCTTGCGCGCCGCGTCTTTGGTGATGCCGGCGCGTTCCTGAATCTTCCCTTCAAGCTGTTCGCGCTTGCCGGCAATTTTGTCGAGATCGTCATCCGTAAGATGACCCCATTGCTCCATGATCTTGCCTTTGAATTGCTTCCAGTTTCCTTCGATGCGATTCCAGTCCATTGCAAACTCCTTTCGTTTCAAAGATGCGGCAACGTTTGGCCGCACACCTTGCACCCCTAAACGTCGTTGGCCGCTGTTGGTTCCAACGTCGTCTTGGTCTGATCAGCCGGAACCCTAGATGTAATGTCTCAACAGGTTGTTCACGGGGAGAATCTGAGGTTTGTGGGGTTTGCGAAGCACCACAGGCTCAGGAGACCCACCCGTGAACATTCATAAGAATGCCAGGACGACGCCGAACATGCGAGCCTTGATTGTCGGGCGCCGCCAAGCGGGCGAAACGCCGCGCTCCATAGCCGGCGCTGTAGGCGTTTCGGCCGCGACCGTGAGGAAATGGCTCCGGCGCCACGAAAGCGAAGGCGCCGCTGGCCTCCAAGACCGGACCAGCCGGCCGCATCGCCTGCGGACACGGATCACATCACATCAGATCGCCCAGGTCGAAACCCTGCGCCGGGCCCGTCAGCCCTTCTGGAAGATCGCCCGCGCGACCGGGCTGTCGCGCGCGACGGTGGCCCGCATCGCAAAGGCCAAGGGGCTGAGCCGCCTGTCCGCCCTCGATCAAAGGATCGCGATCATCCGCTATGAAAAGAAGCAGCCGGGCGAGATGATCCATATCACATCAAGAAGCTCGGCCGCATCGAAGGGATCGGACATCGCATCACGGGAGACCGTACCGGACAGAGCGCGCCACGCAGCCGCAAGGAAGGCGGCAAGGGCTGGGAATATCTCCATCTGGCCGTCGACGATCACTCCCGGCTGGCCTATTCTGAAATCCTGCCGGACGAAACACGGCGCTCCTGCCTGAAATTCCTCTTGCAAGCCTTGCGCTTCTTTCGCGATCACGGCGTCAGGGTCCTTCGCGTCATGACCAACAACGGCGCCAGCTTCCGTTCGCGCCGCTACACAAAGGCGTTGCGAATGCTGAAAATCAAGCATAAGCGCACCAGACCCTATACGCCAAGAACAAACGGAAAGGCCGAACGCTTCGTGCAGACCTCCTTGCGGGAATGGGCCTATGCCAAACCCTACAACCATTCATCCGAACGGGCCGCCGCACTGTTGCCTTTCCTCCACCATTACAATCATCATCGGCCTCACTTCGGCATCAACGGATGCTCCCCTATCTCAAGGATCCCAAGAAACAACCTATCGAGACACGACAGCTAGAGCGGGTCCCGAATAGACAGAATCGGAAGGGGGATTCCCGAATCGGCGGAATCGTGATTCACCATGTTGGCTGGAATGGAGGCCGGCATGGATGGCAAAACCCTATTCGCAGGATTTACGTGACCGCCTGGTGCGGGCTGTACTGGCAGGTCAGTCTCGGCGCAAGGCGGCGCGCAGCTTTGATGTCAGTGCGAGCTGCGTGATCAAGCTCATGCAGCAGTTTGAGATAACAGGCGGTTGTCTGCCGCGAAAGTTTGGCGGCCATAAGCGGCACGCGCTGGCTGCGCATGAAGATAAGGTGCGGGCGTTGGTGGCGGTGCAGCCCGAGCTGACGATCACGGAGCTGTGGAGCAAGCTGACGACGCTCGAGATCAAAGTCGGGCGGTCCGCCGTCGGGCGTTTTTTGCGGCATCTGCAATTGACCTTTAAAAAAAACTCTGCACGCCGCCGAACAAGAAAGAGCGGATGTCCGGGCCGCACGTCTCGCTTGGCGCGATAAGCAGAAAAGTCTTGATCCTCAAAGGCTTGTATTCATCGATGAGACCTGGGCCTCGACCAACATGACACCTCGCTATGGGCGATGTGAAAGAGGCAAGAGACTTATCGCTCACGCCCCGTTCGGCCACTGGAAGACGACGACCTTTTTGGCGGCGTTGCGCCACGATCGCATCACCGCTCCTTGTGTCTTCGACGGTCCCATTAACGGCGCAAAGTTCCTCGCCTATGTCGAGCAGGTTCTGGTGCCGACCTTGTCGCCTGGCGAAATCGTGGTGATGGATAATCTCGGTTCCCATAAACGCGCCGGCGTTCGAAAAGCCATCGAAGCCGCCGGGGCGACGCAGTGCTTCTTGCCCGCCTACAGTCCTGACTTCGATCCCATCGAACAAGTCTTCGCCAAGCTCAAAAATACGTTGCGCAAAATGGCCCACCGAACCGTCGATGCTCTGTGGGATGGCATCGGATTAGCTCTCGACGACTTCCCTCCAACCGAATGCTTCAACTATTTTCGCAATGCCGGATACGGGTCCACCTAATCGGGACCCGCTCTAGCAGCTTGGCGGCCGCATTGGTCGCTTGGCAAACCTCCTGCCGGAATCGGCAATTCGCCGCAGGCGTCAACCTCCCGAAGACTGGGAATCATGGGTATTCGGAGGCGAATTTGATCGGCCTGCCTGGTTCTCGAGTTTAGCCAAACCCGGCCAGCGCCTCGCGCATATGTCCAGGCAGCGGCGCCTCGACCTTTACCGCGTCCTTGTGTTGGTAAAGAGGAACCGTGATCGCCCTGGCATGCAGCTGCAAGCCCATCGCTCCGCCCTGCCCATAGATGGCATCGCCCAGGATCGGCCAGCCGAGCGCCGCGCAGTGAACGCGAAGTTGGTGCGTGCGCCCGGTTAGCGGTGCAAGCTCCAGAAATGCGCGGCCGGGCGAGCGTCCCAAGACCCGCCAGGATGTTTGCGAAGGGAGGCCCAAAGGATCGGCCTTCATCCACCAGCCGCGACCGGAATCGAGGCGCCCGAGCGGCAGGTCGATCAAGCCTTGGTCTTGCGCCGGATTCCCTTCCACGATCGCCCAATAGGTCTTTGCGATCTTGCCTTGCTTGAACAGGAGGCCGAGCTTTTCGAGCGCCTTGTGATGACGCCCAAGCACCAGGCAGCCCGAGGTGTCGCGATCGAGCCTGTGCACGAGGGCGGGGTTGCGCGGCAAGCCAAAGCGCAGAGCATCGAAATAATCCTCAAGATTTTCGCCGCCTTTCGGGCCGCGATGGACCGCGATCCCGGCCGGCTTATCAATGACGAGCATCAGCCCGTCGCGATAGAGAAGCCGGGCGGCCAACTCTTCCCCGGTCATGGCCAGCCGCGAGCGGTGACCATCCTCCGCATCTACCACCAGCCGCGCCATTTGAACCATACGATCGGGATAATCGCGCTCAGAGCTATGACCGCAAGTGAATAGGCATAGCCATATGGCCAGTCAAGCTCAGGCATGTATTTGAAGTTCATTCCCCACAGGCTCGCAAAGAACGTTGGCGGAATGCCGACCACGGAGACGACGGTCAGAATTCTGAAAATACTATTCTGATCGATGTTCGTCAGCCCCAAGGTGGCATCGAGCAAAAATTGAATCTTATCGGTTAGATGCGTCTCGTAATCGTTGAGGGAAGCGATGTCGCGTTGCAGGCTTTTGAGCTTTGCCCGTATGCCGGCTTCGAGATAAGGCGCCGCATTGGCCGCGACATAGGGCACCATGCGCGCCATGCCCAAAAGCAAATCTTCGATCTTCGATATGAGATCGCCGTTGCGTCCGACCTTGCGCAGCACGAGACGCAATTGCTCGCCATCCTCGCGCGGCTTGTGGCGCTGGACGTTGGCGGCATTCGTGCCAAAAATTTCCTCGGACAGGCAGTCGAGATCGCTACCGGCGCCTTCCAGCAGGTCTGCGGCATGATCGACGATCACTTCCAAAATGGCGACCAGGGCGCCGGGGCCCCCCGCTTGCGCCGGACATCGCGAAATCGTTTCCGGCACATCGTCGAAGGCTTTCATATGCTCGAAACGGACGGACAAGAGAATGTCCTTCGACAAGACGAAGCCGAGCGGTGTCAACGCCGGCATGAAGCCATCTTTCCGGTGGATCATGGGAATACTGAGGTGGAGCCAGTCCTTGTCGCTGCGCAGTCTGCTCGACGTTTCGATTTCGGAGAGCGTTTCGAGTGTCGGCACTTCGATACCGAGCGTGCGTTCGAGAAAAGCGCTCTCCTGCGGGTCCGGCCGCTCGGCGTCGATCCAGTTGACCTCGGACGGAATTGTCTTGGCGTCCATCGGGACCTCGATCGCATCCTTGCCGATGGCGTGAAAGCTTAGCATGCGACCTCGCGTATCGATCGGGCGCTTATAGGGGATAAAAAACTTCGCCGGCGGCGGCCATCGCGCGCAGGCGCTCGCTCGGGCGGTAGATTGGGCTAAGGCCCGCCCAGTTGTCGCAGCGATCGACGACGGTTTTGAGCCCGAGGTAATCCGCGTATTTGAGCGCGCCGCCAAGATAGCGCGGCAGGCCGAGGCCTAGTATGAGGCACATGTCCACTTCCCCCGGCGAAGCGGCGATGCCATCCTCGACGCACCGCGCCGCCTCGAGGATCAACGGCAGCATCATGCGCGCGGCGATCTCCTCCTTGCCGATGCGGGTCTTGCCATTGGGTTGCTCGGCCGCGAGCAGGCCCGCCGTCTCCGGATCGATGTCCTTGCGCGGGCGGCCTTTGAAATCGCTCTGGTATTTATAAAAGCCGTGGCCGTTCTTCTGGCCAAGACGTCCTTCGCGCAGCAAGATTTGGACTGCCGTCTCGAAAGGCACGTCCATGCGTGGCGCAAATCCCGCCGAGATGATCTCGACGACGTGGTGCGAAATATCCATGCCGATGACGTCGATGAGATAGGCCGGTCCCATCGGCCAGCCGAAGGCTTCCATCGCCTTGTCGATATCGTGAAAATCGGCGCCGTCGTGAACGAGGCGCAGAAACGCGATGAGATAAGGCGTCAGCGTGCGGTTGACGGCAAACCCAGGGCAATCCTCGACCACGATCGGCGTCTTGCCCATCGCGGCCGCATAGGAGGTGACCATTGCTATCGCTTGAGGCGACGTTTTGGCGCCGCGAACCACTTCGACGAGCGGCATTTTTGGTACGGGGTTGAAAAAATGCATGCCCAAAAATTTTTCCGGGCGACTCAGACCCTCCGCCAAGGCGCCGATCCGTAAAGAGGATGTATTCGAGGCAAGGATGGCGTTGGGGCTGACAATTCCCTCGATCTCGCGCAACACCGCTTGCTTCACCGCGAGGTTTTCGACGACCGCCTCGACGACCACATCGGCGCTGGCGAAACCTTCATAGGTAAGGGTTGGCGTGATCGAGCCTATGATCGCATCGGCCTTGTCCTGGGCGAACCTTCCGGTCTCCACCGCCTTGGCGAGCAATTTGCGCGCTTCCGACATTCCATGGTCGAGCGCCGTTGCGGAAATATCCTTGATGACGATCGGCACGCCGCGCGAGGCACTTTGATAGGCGATGCCGCCGCCCATGATTCCGGCCCCCGCGACGGCCGCTTTGCGTACCGGCGGCGCGTCCTTGGCATACCGGCGGATGGTCTTCTTCACCGCTTGCTCGTTGACGAAAATCGTAACAAGCGAATCGGCGGCTTGCGTCATTGCTACTTTCGCGAAAGTCTCGGCTTCGAGCGCCAAGGCCGCATTGCGTTCGAGACCCGAGGCTTTTTCCAGTAACTCCACCGCGAAATGCGCCGCCGGCAGGTGGGGCATGGCCTTCGCCGCCTGCGCCCTGGCATCGGCAAGAAGAGACGCGGCGTCTTCCTTGGCAAGCCCGAGGTTTTGATTCATGCGGCTCCGCCGACCTTGCCAATCGGCCCTGCCCTCGATTGCCTTGGTCAGCATTGCGAGGGCGGCGGCGCGAACTTCCTCTGGCCCGGCGACCGCATCGACCGCGCCCGCTTGTAGCGCCCGCTCGGCGCTCTGCTGCGCGCCAAAAATGATCCACTCGGCGCTTGGCCCCAAACCGGCCAGACGCGGCAGGCGGACGGTGCCGCCATAGCCGGGGAACAGGCCCAGAGAAATCTCCGGAAAGCCGATTTTCGCGGTGCTCGACATCACCCGGTAGTCGGCCGCGAGCGCGACTTCGAGGCCTCCGCCGAGCGCAAGACCGTTGATCGCCGCGACCGTTGGCACCGGGAGATCGGACAGGGCGGTGATGATCTCGCTATTCGTTCCGACAAAAGCTGCAATGTCTTTTTCCGGCCGCTTGAAGATGCTGGTGAATTCGAAAATGTCCGCGCCCACGATGAAATTATCCTTGGCGCTGGTGATCAAAATGCCCCGGATCGCGGGCGTTGCCGCGATGATGGAAAGCGCGCGGCGCAATTCGCCGAATGTTGGAGCGTCGAGCTTGTTGACGGCCTCGCTACCACGCTCGAAACGCAGTTCGGCGATTCCCCCGTCTTGGATACCGAGTTTGATCGTTTGACCATCGAAAAGCATGAGGCTGACCTCGACGTTCTGTTTGATCGCGGCCCGCCGACCGGGCGCATATTAACCGGCGCAAAGGCAATCATGCTTCTCCGGTTTGAAACGCCGCAGCGATAAGCGCCCTTGTATACGGCGCGCGGGGCCGCTCCACAATCTCTTGCGCCGCCCCCTGTTCGACAATTCGCCCATCCTTCATCACCGCGATCTCGTCGGCCACGGCGCGGATCACGGCGAGGTCGTGACTTATAAAGACATAGGTCAAGGCGTGCGATTCCTGCAACTGTTCGAGCAGGGCGAGAATGCCGATTTGGATCGCGCGATCGAGGGCCGATGTCGGCTCGTCGAGGACCACGAGACGCGGCTTTAGGATCATCGCGCGTGCGATCGCCACCCGCTGCCGCTGTCCGCCGGACAACTCTTGGGGAAACCGATGCCGCAAACCGGGGTCGAGGAGGACCTCTGCAAGCGCCAGGGCCGCCCGCGCGTCGCGTTCCTTGCGGCTAATTGCCGGTTCATGCACGCGCAACCCCTCCGTGACAATATCGCCGATGCGCATGCGGGGAGACAGCGAGCCGTAGGGATCTTGAAACACCAGCTGCATGGCGCGCCGCAACGGCCGCAGCGTTGCCCTGTCAAGTCGTGTGAGGTCACGCCCGTCGAAACTGACCGTGCCGCTCGCCGGCACGAGTTTCAAAAGCGCGCGGGCGAGCGTCGATTTGCCGGAACCCGATTCGCCGACGATGCCGAGCGTGCGGCCCTGATTGAGGCAGAGGCTCACCCCGTCCACCGCCTTGATCTCGCGCTTGCCGCTCAAGAAGTTGCCACGCAACGAAAACCGCACGCCGATATTTTGCGCGCGCAAGAGCACCGGCGTCTCCGTCCGAGGGTGGGCGCGCGCGCGCGGCATGGCTGCGAGCAACATGCGCGTATAGTCGTGGCGCGGATTCGTGGCGACCTCGGCGGCGGACCCGGCTTCGATGATTTCCCCCTCGCGCATCACATGGACGCTGTCTGCGATCCGGCGCACAAGCCCAAGGTCGTGGCTGATAAAAATCATCGCCATGCCAAAACTCTGTTTGAGCCTTGCGAGAAGTTCGAGGATTCGTGCGGCAACCGTCACGTCGAGAGCCGTCGTGGGTTCGTCGGCGATCAAGAGATCGGGATTGCAGGCAATCGCCATCGCAATCGCGACGCGCTGACGCTGGCCGCCGGACAATTCATGCGGATAGGCATGGACCCGGCGTCCCGGCTCGGCAATACCGGCGAGGTCCAAAAGCTCCTTCGCCCTTGCCTTGGCCGCGCGGCGTGAAAGGCCTGCCTTGAGACGCAGGATCGCGCCGATCTGGGCGCCCACCGTAAACAAGGGATCGAGGGATGACATCGGTTCCTGGAAAACCATCGCGATACGCCGGCCAAGAAGCGTATCGAGCCGCCGTCGCGAAAGTGCGAGAAGCTCGGTGTCCTCGAACATTACCGAACCCGTGGTGACCGCGTGGCGTGACAGGAGTCCAAGCGCGGCGAGCACGGTCTGGGTCTTGCCGGAACCGGATTCGCCAACAATCGCCGCCGTTTCGCCGGGCCGGAGGGTGAAGCTCACCCTCTTGACGACAGACGCCGGACCGTAGCTCACATGAAGATCACGCACCCGGAGGAGCGGCTGGGCTGTAGCGTCCATCAACGGCTCCCGGCGCCCGGCGAGCCCTGCCATGCATTGCCAGAACTCTGCAACGCGCCGAGCGTGACGCCCAAAAATAATGCGGGAAAAATAAGGAGATGGACAGAGCCTTGGATGTTGCGAGCGCCATCGGCGACAAGCACGCCCCAGCTCGTCAGCGGCTCCTGCACGCCAAGGCCCAAAAAGGACACGAAGCTTTCGAGCAGGATCACGCGCGGAACGAGCACGGCGAGATAGGCAGCGATAGGCCCCGAGGCATTGGGAATGACATGGCGCCAAAGTATAGTCGGGGCGCTCGCGCCAAGCGCCTCGGCGGCGGCGACAAAATCCCTTTGCTTGATCGAAAGCGTCTGGCCGCGCACGATCCGTGCCATGTCGAGCCATTCGACGGCGCCAATGGCGACGAAAATCAGCACGAAGTGGCGGCCGAATACCATGACGAGGACGATCACGAAAAAAATAAACGGGAGGGCATAGACGATCTCGACAATGCGCATCATCAGCGCATCGATGCGTCCGCCGGCATAGCCCGCGACAGCGCCATAGGCGACACCGATGGTCAGGGCCACGAAAGAGGCAAGCAGGCCCACGGCGAGCGAAATGCGCCCGGCGATGAGTGTCCTTGTAAAAAGATCGCGGCCGTTGGCGTCGGTCCCGAACAGAAACACCGTCCTCTTCAAGGGCACGTCGATGGAAAGGCGGCGGCCTTCGTCACTCGTTTCGACAATCCGCGCGGTGCCAAAAACGTCGGAGCGTTCAAAAGCCCGCAACGCGCGAGGATCAAGCGGCTTGGCGCCACCAAGCGTGACATGCAAAAGCTCGCCCTCCGCGCGGAAAGATTCGACACGCACACGCATGCGCCGCGCTATCCCCTCTAGCGCCGCGTGCGTTTCACGCGCGTCCGGGTGCGCGAAAGGCGAGGGGCGAATGAGCACGTAATCGCGATAAACCTGATCGTAGGGATGGCCGGAAACGAGCGGACCGATGAGGCAAAGAAGCGCAACGAGCCCGAGGATGGCGAGGCTCGCCCGCATTGGCCAGTTGCGTGGGGACAAACGCACCGCAGGCGCACCCTCAATCATCGCGGCCTCGCATCATAACGCACGCGCGGATCGAGCCAGGCGAGGATGAGATCGACGATGAGATTGAACAAAAGGACAGCCGCCGCGACGACGATGACCGTGCCCATGACCAGCGTGTAATCGCGGCCGAGCGCGCCATCGACGAAATACCGGCCCATGCCTGGAATACCGAAAATGGTCTCGACCACAACCGACCCGGTGAGCACATTGGCGGCGGCGAGGCCAAGATAAGATACAACCGGTGCAAAAGCGGCGCGAAGGGCATGAATGTAGATGTAATAGCCTGGCATTCCGAAAGCGCGCAGCGTCCGGATGTGCGGCATCGCCAACGCATCGCGGAGCGCCGCTTGCATCAGCCGCGCCACGATGGCGATCTGCGGCAAGGCGAGCGCCGTCACCGGCAAGACCTGGTTTCGCCAGGCGCCATCGTTCCAGCCGCCGACCGGCAAGGCATGGAGAGTCAAACCAAATCCAAGCTGCAGCAGCGGCGCGATGACGAAGACCGGCAGAACGATGCCGAATAAGGCCGCGCCATCGACCAGGCGCGGGCCAATTGCGCCTTTCCTCATTGCGCCGGCCAGTCCCAGCGCCGTTCCGGCGAGGATCGCGATAAGCATGGCCTTTGCGCCAAGCGAAGCCGAGATGGGTAGCGCCTTGGCCAGGAGTTCATTGACCGTGAAATCGCGCCAATGCAGACTGGGTCCCAAATCGCCATGGGCGAGGCTTTGCAGATAAAGCCAGAATTGCTGACCAAGCGGCAGGTCGAGGCGGTAGATCCGGCGCAGATTTTTGGCGATTTCCGGATCGAGCGCCCGCTCGGAATCAAACGGCCCGCCGGGCGCGAGACGCATGAGGAAAAATGCAAGGGCGATGATGATAAAAAGCGCCGGAACCGCTGCTGTGAGGCGCGAGAAGAAGAAACGAAGCATAGTTTAACCGCGCGTTGCTCCCGATGCGCTGAATTGCGGCCAGTAGAGTCAGTTTAACTTCTGCTCATGACCCAAAGCAGTCCTCGCCGGAGCGCAAATCAGTAACTGCCTTTGACGGCTGACCGCTCACTCGATCAACTCATCGGCTAACAGTTGCACCGTGTTTGGGCCGGCAGACCAAGATTCCCCTTAGCCTTATTTATAGCGCACGGCTCCATGTAACTGGAACTGAGGCACATGCCTGTGTGCTACGAACGCGCCAGCGCAGGATACGGCCACCTTTGAGAGGCGTGAGCGAACAGCATCTCACCGCGCGTTGTGATACGTCCCTCATCCCAATCGGCCTTGTTTTGAATGTAGCGATTCAGCGCCAGCGCAGAGTTCTTCAGGATTTCGGGTATCTTTATTTCGAATGCTGAATTGGACACGGAACTATTTAGCGGCTGGGTTAAAAGTGTCAAATTCCCAAACGTATGCTTTGTGCGATTACGTTTCTCCGTTGCCTCGACATCTTCGGCGCTCCGCGATTTATCGAACTGCTCGAAAAAAGTTACGCCGCGATTGTTGTTAGGCAATGGCCACTGCTCAATCCACTCATCAGGAAGAACGTGCTCAACTGTCAAAGGGGAGAAAATCTCGATGCGCTCAGCACGCGGCTGGTGCAGCCGCCTTTCGATTTCACGCAACGCATACTGAACTCGTCCCGCACCAATGGAATTATAGACTGGCTCACTAAGCCACGCCTGCTTGAATCTCGCGTCATCAGGCCAAACCACGCTGGGACCTTGCTGCTCCACCAGTGCAGCTCTCAAGCTGTGTCGATTAAATTGCGACTTGCCCAGCTTGCTGAGCACAGTCAAGAAGAAGCGGTTGTAGTTCTTCGTTCCCAAGCCGCATACCGCCCGGCGGAAAATATACGACTCCAGGTCTTCCAGCATTCCCGCGAGTTCGTCGTTCCCCGTCTCCGCACCCATCATTCCCAGCAAAAGTGGATAGACAGTGCTCAGGTCGAAGATGCGCAAGAACCCCGAAAAGCGCCCAATCGAAGTATTTGGGTCTGGTTGGACCAAGTCCTCGAAATAGGTCCGGTGCTTGCTCAGGTTCTCCAATTCCGCCTTGACGGTCGGGAAGGGATTCACCCCTTTGATCCAATCCTTATATTCGCTGTATAGGCGGGAGATGAGGACTTCCTGCTTGCACTGCAGCGTCAGATAGTGCTGGAGAAAAATGTCCGAGCGAGGCCGCTGTAACCTGCCCTGTTTTTCAAGAGCACGCCAGAAATCATCATCGAAAGGCAACCAAAATTCAGTATAGAGTTCCTCCGGCAACTCAGGCAACTCACGCTGCTGAGAAGCCCGCAAAAAGATGAAATTTCGAAGAAGGTCTGACGGCAGCAGCGGTTCGCCACGTGCATTCAACGTTTCAAAAATCACTTGAGGATCGTCGTCGCCCTCCAACTCCACCGTCACCACCTGCAACGCGCCGCGAAGGGCCTCATGCACGAGTGCCACCCGCTCCCGAAGCGGGTGTTGGTGTTCGTCGCTTTTTATAAACGCCGTGAGCTGATCGTAAAAGTAGAAATAGCACTCGATCATCTTTGGCCGAGGATCGGGATTCCGCTGATACTTTCGCCGCACGACTGGATGGCGCCGGCTGAGCTCTTCCTTTGATGCTGAGTCAATGACATCAGAAAATTGCTTCCGATCCAGATTTGTAGGCCAGAGCTTGTAGCGTTCAACCTTCTCATTTTCCATAATCCCCGTGTTCTGTAGATAGCGCGCGCACTCCTCAGCGTATTCTTGTTGAGCTTCAGCAGCGCAGAGATCGCGAAATGCCGCGAGGAAGATCTGGAAAGTGGTCAACCGCTGTTGACCATCAATTATTAGTTGAACAGGGACCGCGTTCCCAAAGACGCGGTGTTGATCCAGGACCATCGCTCCCAGGAAGTGTGGCGTCGGTGGGAAGCCACCGACGAGTCGCTGGACAAATTTTCGCTCAATGTCCTCCCACAATGGCTCCCAGTGGTCTTCAAGGTTCCAAACGTATTGCCGCTGAAAAAGGGGGACTTCGTAGCGCCGCTTGCTATCGAAGAGGTCAAAGATGGAACGAGAGTACGGTTTCATTTCGGGTGAACGCTCTGGCTTTTAGCAGGGCCAGCCACGGTGGTGGACCCCGATGCATTCATGACGCAGGCTCGCCCTTAGCTCGTTGGCGTTGAAAAGAATAGCAGGTTGCACGCTGAGGTGCGGAACTCAGGTCACATTTGGAAAGCGCTCAGTTACAGGTGGCCGAGCGTCCATCGGAGACCAAAACGCATGTGTCCAGGCCAGCAGCCGTAGCGAGCTGCGAATTTTCCTCTTGTGGTGCTGAAACTAAATGTCCTCTTGTGGTGCAAAGTAGAAGTTCAAAGTGACCCACAACCGAGTTGCGGGCGCGAGGCATTGCGCACGATCATTGGTTGGGATGCCTCATGGCGCGATCGAAATATAGCGGCCGGGATGATTGTCGCGCACATTTTCTTCCCAGCCTTGTAGCTTCGGCGAGACAAGATTGCGGGATTTGTAAGTGAGAAGCACAAGATCGGGCTGTTCGTCGAGAAGGAGCGCCTCGGCCTCGTGCAGGAGGGCGCGGCGCCGCTCCGGCGACCCTTCGACTTGAGCTTCATGCATGAGCCGATCGAAAGTCTTATTGGTGAAACTTGCGACATTCAGCGCTTGATTGCCGCTTTCGCCAAGAAACAAAAAATTCTGCGCGTCTGGATAGTCGGCAAACCAGCCAGACCTTGCGACGTTAAATGGCGGCTTTTCCCTCAAGAACGCGTAATGGCTCGTCGCGTCGGTGGCAAGGAGCCTAGTCTCGACGCCAAGCGCTTTCCACATATCGGCGATAGCCACCGCCGTCGCGCGGTGATTTTCCGAATTGTTCAAGCGGATTTCAATCTCAAGTTTTTCACCGCCGGGGCCAAAGCCCGCCTCGGCGAGCAACCTTTTTGCTTCGTCCTCGCGCTCGAAGGGGTCGCTGTCCTTCCATGCCACAGTCATGGGTGCGCCATAACTTTCAATTCCGGGCGGCACAAAACTATAGCCGGGGTCCATGGTGCCGCCCCAGATGCGCTCGGCGAGAAACTCGCGGTCGATCGCCATGGACAGCGCTTGGCGCACCCTCCGGTCGTCAAACGGTTTGTGCCGGGTGTCGAAGGCATAAAAATAACTTCCGAGGTTCGGCGTTACCTTGAATGCGTCGACCAAATGGGCGCGCACGAAAGCGATTTGTTCCACCGGAACGTCGTCGTAGGATTGAATTTCGCCGGCCATGAAACGGCGCAGCGCGGCCGAGCGATCCTCCAGCGAATAAAAGATTTCGGCGTCAAGCACGACATGTGCCGCATCGTAATAATAGGGGTTCTTGACCAGAACGAGGCGATCGTTCGGGGTGAATTCCTTCAGCATGAAAGGGCCGTTCGTCACCAAATGGGCGGGCCACACGAAATCCGATCCAAATGCTTCGATGGATTTCCGATGGAGAGGCTTGGCGGTTATGTGGGCGAGCTGAGAGATAAAATAGGGCGCGGGATGCTCAAGTGCTATTTCGAGCGTCGTTTCATTCAACGCGCGGACGGCCAGGGCTTCGATAGGCAGTTCGCCCTTGTTGATCCTTTCCGCGTTCTTCAACGTATAAAGGATGTTGGCATAAGGCGCGCCGGTCCTTCGCGCCATCAGGCGCCGGAACGCGAAGACAAAGTCTTCCGGCACGACCTTGTCGCCATTCGACCATTTCGCGTCGCCGCGAAGCTTAAAATCATAGATCGTGCCGCCGGGATCGACCGTCCAGCTCACAGCTGTGCCCGGAATAATTTCGCCGCGCGCATCGAGCGCGACGAGGCCCTCGAAAAGTTCGTCGAGAATATTGCTCTCGATCAAGGTCGTCGCCTTGTGCGGATCGAGCGATCCAGGATCGCCAAGCTCGCCGCGATGCCAAACCATTTTGGGTGGCGCGCCATCGGCAAGTCCGGCGCTTGCCGCGAGGCCCATCGCCAAGGCTGCAAGACAAAAGGCCGCGACGCCGAAAAAAAAGCGGAACGAGCCGCGGTGCTGGCCGGGCCTCCTGCTCAATCGAAGCGCACCTTATGTTGCGCTACGGGGATTTGCGCGCGAACCTTTTTTACAAGATCGCGATCGATCCGCGTCGAGACGATGCCGGCCCCATCGGAGGCCTTAGCGATGACATGGCCCCAAGGATCCACGGCGAGGGAATGGCCGTAGGTCTGGCGCCTTTCCTTGCCCGCGACATGGGCGCCGGTCTGCGCCGAGGCGCAGACATAGGCCTGGGTCTCGATCGCCCGGGCGCGACAGAGAACTTCCCAATGATCCTTGCCGGTTTGCAGAGTGAAAGCCGCCGGCAACGCGATCATTTCCGCGCCCTTGGCGGCGAGCGCCTGAAACAGATCCGGAAACCTTATGTCGTAACAGATCGAGCAACCGACCATCATATCCTCGCAGCGGTAGGTCACGACGGCATTGCCCGGCGCAAAAACCGCGCTTTCGTTATATTTTGTTCCGTCCGGGGCGGTGATGTCGAACATATGGATTTTGCGATAGCGCGCGATTTCCGCGCCGGTGCGATCGAACACGGCGGTTGTGTTGTGGATGCGCTCGCTGGTTTCGGGCATTTCCAGGATCGAGCCGGCATGAATATAAACGCGGTGTTCCTTGGCGAGCGCCTGCATCGCGGCATAGGCAGGGCCGCCCGGAAACGTTTCGGCCGCCGCCATCTTGGCCTTGCGATCGCCGCCGAGAAAATCGAAACATTCCGGCAGAGAGATCCAATCCGGCCGTTCCTCCGCGACAGCTTGTTCGACCAGCGTCGCCGCAGCGGCGATATTGGCGGGTTTGTCGCCGATCGAATTCATCTGGATCAGGGAAATTTTCATGGAACACTCCGGCATCGCAGGTGGCCGCGACGATCGTCGCCGCGAAGGTATTTCACGCCGGTCAGGGGCGCGTCACCCGCCTCACGGTGAGATTGATCCGCCCGCCGCCCGGCAGTAGCCCGGAGGAGCCGGCAAAAATCCTGTCCACGCCGTGGAACGTCAACCGCGCGGCACCGCCGATCACGACAATATCGCCGGAACACAGTTCGAGCTTTTTTGCCGGATCGCCGCGCCGCAGACCGCCGTAACGGAAACAACACCTGTCGCCAAGCGAGATGGAGACGACCGGCGCGGCCAAATCCGCCTCGTCGCGGTCCTGGTGCAGGCCCATCCGCGCGGAAAAATCGTAGAAATTGACCAGGCAGGCCTCCGGCGGATGCGCATAGGAGGCCAGCGCGCGCCAGATGTTCAGCACGGACAAAGGGATGGCAGGCCAAGCATTCCCGGTGATGGGATGCGTCGCCTGATAACGATATCCTCCATCGCGGTCGGACACCCATCCGAGGCAACCGCAATTGGTCATCTTGACCGAGAACGCTTTACCCGAGCGCGGCATGCGCGGCACGAACCAAGGCGCCTGCAAGACCAGTTCCGCAATCTCTCCGGCAAGCGCCAGTTGCGCCGCGTCATTGAGATAGCGCCGGAAAAGGGCGAGCCCAGGCGCCAAACATTTGGCGGCCGTCGCCTCGAGGGGTTCGAGCAAATCCTCCATGAGCATGCCTCTCGACCGCGTCTCGACGAATCTCGCCATGACGCTTTTATGGATTGAGTGTCTCCTTGGTTTCAACCGTCGAATCGGGCTTTAGCCGGTAGACCAGCGGAACCGCGGTGGCGAGTTCCAATTCAGGGATCGTTTCCGGCGTCAGGACGTCGAGGACCATGACGAGGGCGCGCAGCGAATTGCCATGTCCCGCGACGATCACGCGTTGGCCGCCGAGCACCGCAGGTAGAATTTTCTGGCAATAATAGGGGAGAACCCGGGCCACCGTGTCCTTCAAGCTTTCCCCGCCCGGAGGCCGGACATCGTAGGAACGGCGCCAGAGGTCCACCTGTTCGTCGCCCCATTTCCGTATTGCATCGTCTTTATTGAGGCCGGAAAGGACGCCATAATCGCGCTCGTTGAGGGCTCGATCGCGCTCGGTCGCGAGATCTGGCGTGCCAAGTTCTTCGAGAATCAACTTCAAGGTATGTTGCGCGCGGACGAGATTGGAAGTGAAGGCACGGTCGAAGGAAACACCGTGCGCCTTGAGGCTTTTCCCAGCCGCGCGTGCCTCCGCCACACCCTTGCGGGTGAGATCTGGGTCTTCCCAACCAGTGAAAAGGTTCTTTAGGTTCCAATCGCTCTGGCCGTGGCGCACGAGCAAAAGAATGCGATCCATGTCTCAACCTTGTTGGATGTTTGCGTATGGCAACGCTTGTCCCCACTACCGGTGAAGGATTGAGTCGTGGTTCACGGCGGCATGAGCAGCATAGCCGAAGCGCCCCTGGCGGCGAAAGCCTCTAGCCGCTCGTGCCTGGAGTGAGCAACGAACGCACCGAAACCCTTATTTCGCCTCATTCCGGGTTTTGAGCTGAGGGAATGCCTCTTAGATCCGAGTCGGATCCAGACGTGAACGCGGCATGCTGAGCTGGCTTGTTCCCAGATTGCGCTTTTACGGTGCGATAACCTTGGTCGCGCTCTATGCAATTTGCATAGTTATACCCTCGGCCGCACTGGCGTTCCCGAGCGGCAGTACGCCGTCGCACTGCCTGACTGACAATCATCACCGCATTGCCAACCAAGACGGCTTCCACATGCACGGAAGCATCCATGTGCATGGCAGTGGCGCGATAGTCAAACACGCCGACAGCTCCATGGACGGCGGCGATGGCAAACGAAAGTGTCATGGCGGCGCATGCTGCGGTCTTTTTTGCTGCGCCTCTATAACCGGGGACTCCGGTGCCCCAGTCGTAAAGCCTGTTCACGCCTCTCTCTTGTTTGGGGCTCTTGACGAACGTCTCGACGGCCGCGGGCCCAAACGTATCGGCCGGCCTCCAAAATCCTTCTTGTCGCTTTGAAACCCGGTGCCGCGGCTCATTAGCAGCCGACGGCGCTCAAGATCAATCGACGCGACGAGGGTTTTTTCATGTTTTGGCAATTGCAGGCTCACGCCGCCTCCTTCGAGAGGCCGCGACTGACCTCGTTTCTCCACCTGCTCCGTGAACTTGCGTGTATCTTGTTACTTGGCGGGGTCATACAGGGTTGCGCCGCAATCCCGATGGCGCCGTTTGCCGGCCCCGATCCATCGGAGGCGTCTGCCCGTATCCCTGCGGTGAGCTACCGCTCGACAATCGGCTTTTTCGCGACACAGCGGCCAGTTGAACCAGCCCCTTGGAAGACGGAGAACGCGCCTGCGGGCCCAGCACCGAACCGCGTGCCGGAGCCGAAATCATGAATCCATCAGATCCGTTATCGGCGGCGCCAATCGACGTTCCGCAAGTATAACGACACAAAAGAGAGCGTCGGCACCGAGAATGTTCAATTTCGGGATTTCGGAGCCGGGGCCACGAGGCGACGATCGATGTTCCGGTCGGCGCGATCCGCGCGTGCGAGTTCATTGCCGGCAATCCCGGTGACTGGCCATTCCATTGCCACAAGGCGCACCACACGATGAACGCGATGGGCCATAACGTGAGAAACTTCATCGGCGCCGCGCAGAGCCGCGAACTTGTCGGCGCCGTCCGCAAGCTGGCCCCAGGGTACATGCCAATGGGCTCGCCCGGCGTGTCCATGGCCGACATGGGTGAGATGGCGATGCCGGCGCCCGCCAACACGCTGCCGATGATGACAGGTACCGGCCAATTCGGCCCGATCGAGATGGGCGGCATGTTTACCGTCATCAAGATCCGCGCAGGCCTCGCGGCGAACGATTACAAGGACCCCGGCCCGTACAACTTTCCGAAAGGCACTGTGGCCTATGAAGTCGGCGCGCCTCAGAGCGAGGCGCCACGGCAAAATATTCAAAAGGAGACGAATAAACCAACCGGGATGAAGGGAATGAAAGGAATGTAGACGATGACTTTTGGCTCTTTCGCTGACGGCCAGTCGTCACAATCTTCTATGCGAGAAGGAATGAGAAATCATGGCGAACGCCGATCCGATCGTCATCGCCGCCGCCGCGCGCACGCCGATTGGCGGCTTTCAAGGCGAGTTCAAAGACCTTGCCGCCTCGAGTCTTGGCGCCGCCGCGGCGAAGGCGGCGCTCGTTCGTTCCGGGGTCGCGCCCGAGGACATCGAAGAAGTGATTCTTGGCTGCGTCTTGCCGGCTGGCCAGGGTCAGGCTCCCGCCCGTCAGGCCGCGCTTGCCGCGGGCCTGCCGCAGGCTGTTCCCTGCACGACCGTCAACAAAATGTGCGGTTCCGGCATGAAGGCGATCATGTTGATGCATGACATTTTATCCGCCGGGAGTGCGCGGGTCGGGCTTGCGGGCGGCATGGAAAGCATGAGCAACGCCCCCTATCTGCTCGATCGCGCGAGGTCCGGCTACCGCATGGGGCACGGCAAACTTATCGATCATATGTTCCTCGACGGGCTCGAGGACGCCTATGGCGCGCATTTGCCGATGGGCGCCTTTGCGGAGGATTGCGCCGAAAAATTCCAGTTCACCCGTGCCGCCCAGGACGCCTTCGCCATCACGTCTTTGGAGCGGGCGCAAAGGGCGATCGGTGACGGCAGTTTTGCAGAGGAGATCGCGCCAGTCACGGTCGAGTCCGGCAAGGCCGAAGCCAGGATCGTTTTGCACGATGAGCAGCCGCTAAAGGCGAGGCTCGATAAAATTCCTCATCTCAAGCCGGCGTTTAGGGAAGGCGGCAGCGTGACGGCGGCGAATTCGAGTTCGATTTCGGACGGTGCCGCGGCGCTCGTTCTCATGCGCCGCTCGGAGGCCGAAAAGCGGGGCATCTCGCCCTTGGCGACGATCCTGGCTCATGCCACGCACGCGCAGGCGCCCAGTCTATTCGCCACCGCCCCGATCGACGCGTTACGAAAACTGATGGACAAGACCGGCTGGTCCCTGGCGGATGTCGATCTTTTCGAGATCAACGAGGCCTTCGCGGTGGTCGCCATGGCGGCGATGCAAGAGCTTTCCTTGCCGCGTGAAAAAGTCAATGTGCATGGCGGCGCCTGCGCGCTCGGCCATCCGATCGGCGCGTCGGGCGCCAGAATCGTCGTGACTCTGCTTGCGGCCTTGCAAAAATACGGGTTGAAACGCGGCGCGGCGGCGCTTTGCATAGGCGGCGGCGAGGCCACCGCCATCGCGCTGGAAATGCCTTGTTGACACGCCCGGCAAACTATCCGCCAAATTGGATGAGACGGGGTCTTCCCGCCTCCATAGTTTCGAGTCCAGAGGTACCACATGAGCGAAGATGAAAGTTCCCCGCCGAAGGCACCTCCCCATTGGACGGCGCCTGAACAGCCCCCGTCCGGTGTCCGCTCGCATCCCCAAGACACCCCACTCAACCGTTTTCTGGGCGGCTCGCCCGGCGGCGTCTTCCTGCGTCTTCTTTTCGTATCCCTGATCGTCGGCGCATTCCTGATGTGGCTCGACATCAGGCCCTGGGACATCTTTCGTGGACTGAAACAGCTCGTTGATCGAATCTGGGACCTGGGGTTCGATGCGATTCGCGAGATCACCGATTATATCCTCGCGGGCGCCGCGATCGTCGTTCCGGTTTGGCTGGTGCTGCGGCTCATGAATATGCGCAATACGCATTGATATTGTTAGATTTTCTATGATATTTGCACTTATTTGGCACCTTCCTTTTTAGTGAGAGCAAGCCATAAGCGGGCGAAGGGAACCGAACCCTCGTATGCAGCTTGGGAAGCTAGATTTCTGAATTTTCCGACGTTGCCTGTTGTTTTCTAGGTATTCCAAAGATATTGATTTTATGCCGGTTTTGAGCTACTTTGTGTGACCGTTGATTTCCTTTGTGCCACTCGGTGGTGGCGACACGGTGGCGACAAATCTTGGAGAGGTTCCAGATGGCAGTTCCAACTTTGCCACGAGATTTTCCGCATTCACGATTGCAATGGAGCTATGCGATGAGTTATAATGACTTAATTCTGGAGTGACGCGGACGAACACAATTCTGGAGTGACGCGGACGAACACAGAAGTGGTCATCCTAGTAGACGAGCGGAATAACGTCTTAGGCACCATGCCCAAGGCCGAAGTACACGGGTCGACAACTCCGTTACATCGGGGTTTCTCTTCATTTGTGTTTAAATCGGGCGACCATCACGTGTTGCTTCAGCAGAGGAGCGCCAAGAAGCGGACATGGCCGCTTATATGGAGTAACAGTTGTTGTGGCCATCCGGGTCCCGGTGAATTTAGTATCGACGCTGCAAAGCGCAGGCTGAAGTACGAACTAGGTCTTATCCCCATGCTCCTCGAAGAAGTGGCCCCTTATCGCTATTGTTTCACGAAGGGCGGCATAATGGAGAACGAGATTTGCCCAATCCTGGTGGGCGTGGTCGAGCATGAGCCGGCGATCAATCCGGACGAAGTACAGGCGGTGCGTTGGCGAGAGTGGAACGCCTTCCTCGAGGAGATCGTGCGCGACCCCACGACTTACTCCGAATGGTGTGTGGAAGGGGCGCTAATTCTCGAGAAGACGCCACAATTTAGAAAGCTCATTGGACACTGGCGGTTTGACCAGCAGGGCTTGCGTGGTTCCACCGAAGCCCGGGCGGGAGGCACCAGATGAGTGCTCCGGATATCCCCACGAACTACTGGGTGACGACGGCTGTCACGATCGACTCCCTGGATGCGGGGCTGGATAACATTCGCATCAAGGAGATCGGTCCCGTCGGGCTCACAAGCACGAACACGCTCACAAGCACAAACACGCTCACAAGCACAAGTACGGTCAACAGCACCAGCAAAATCGATCTCGGTCTCGATAACATTCAGATCAAGGAACTCCCGAGGATCGACCTGCAGGTGGCGATGAAGCCGACCCGCGTCCACTTTCCCGTGAATTTCCATTTCGGCCTGAGGAGCCTTGGACTGCAGCTACTTACGTTCAGCATCTGTGGTGAAAGCATGGTGATTATCGAGGACTATTTGCCGCACAAGACCGAGATTTGCGGCTAGCAACGGGAGGTCTCCATGGAACCCTACTCCGCTCCGCCCGGTGAGGCGTGGCGCCTTGGCGAGGGCCCTTTCATCTTCAGCGGGCTCCCGCCCCTTTGCGTTGGCGCCATCGATCTGATCAACGAATCGGACGAGAAAGTCAGAGTCCGGAGAATTCCAGTCCTCGGACACAAAGACGAAGCGCTATCGAGCCTGGGCCTGGACGAGCTGCGCGTAGCGACACCCTTGCCACCTCGCCAGCGCACGCGCGCGCGGGCATTCTTTCGTGTGGATCCCTACACTCCGCCGGGCACATACACGGCCGACCTTTCCTGCGGGGACCAGCACGAAAAGGTCATCGTTCGCGTCTGGGAGAAGGTGAGCCTTCGGGTGGATCCCGGCGAGATCCGGCTTCGCGGCGCCGCCGGGGAAACGCTGTCGACGATAGTCGTTGTCCGAAATGAAGCAAACACTATCCAGACGCATCGCGATGTTGCATTGGTCTTTCTTGAGGAACGGAACTGGATTGGACGCTCACTCGTGTTCGCGTTGCGGGAGACGAAAGAGGAGGAGGGGCACCAGGCGTGCCTCGATCGCGTTCTTCATGAACTGAAGATCAGCCTCGCCCGCCCGGCGCGGGTGATGGTTCGCACCGAATTTTCCGAGCTTCATCCCGGCGAGACGCGTGAGCTCGATGTGGAAATCACACTTCCAGCCGAGTTGGTCAAAGGCCGAATGTACTTCGGATCGACCAATTTCATGGGCGGTAAGCTGAATTTCAAAGTGGAGTGCAACGGCCCGCAAAACTCGACGAAACGGAGGCCGCGATGAGTTCACGCATCGGTGAAGCAACCCCCATCGGCGGGGCAACCCTCCCTGCAAGATCTTACCGAATTTGGCCTCAAGCTGCTGCTGCTGTCGCTGGACAATTTCCGTACCATCGTTCAACAGGCGCCGAGCGTGCTGCCGCTGATGCCCGCCCTGGACTCTTTGCGCCCGAAGGATCCATGTGCAATTCCGGGAGACGGAGTGTCCGCCGCGTTGTGTATGCGACGTCACGTGGGAGGCAAGTCCAGCGGAGACCCCCGGCCTCAGCGTGCGTGTGACCAACTCATCGAAATCCGCACGCACGTTTCAAATGCACGCAACCCCGTTCGCGGGTCCCAGCGGGTCTCCCGGGACACTGAGCCTGTCACTCGCCAGTCTCACGCTGCAGCCCGGACAGGCCGGCATCGTAAGCGCGAAGTTCACAGTGCCGGACCAACAGCCCGAAGGCGATTACGACGCCGAGATCGTCGTAAGAGGGGCCTACGAGCAGTGCGTGCGCGTAAAATTGAGGGTCCGGTGCAGGAAGACCTGCGGTGACGAACATTGCACGTGCGACGTCGTGCAGGGCGATCCGCCGGTACGCATCAGAGCGCACCACTGGTACGTTCACTTCCAGTGCACCGAGCCATGCTTCGAGGGGCGCCAATCACCCGACGACGACCACTAGCCCGCAGCTTACTTAAGTTGCCTGAGCCAAACAGCGGAGGTGCGTTGCATTACTTGCATATGGACGGACCCATAGGCCTTTGCGGAGTCGGACTGCACCCCCACCACTATAAGCAGCGCCACTTTCCGATGCCAGCGAAAGTCAGGCCCTCGAACGATCGCGTATCAGGAGAATCGTCATGGCCTCGAGAGGTACTTCGGGACGGACATCACCCGATGAATTCGTCGAACGCCTGAAAGAACTCGTGGTGGCCAACATCGCGGGGAGAACGCAACTGGAGGCGCGATTGGCCGCCTTCGTCCGGGAGGCCTCGCGGGCGGTTGCCGGCAGGCAATCCGGCGAGCGGACCGACGCCAAAGCCCTCCTATCGCGATGGCTCGATTTCAACCTCGAATCGTACTCGGCGATCAATGCGCAAGGTCTCGCGCTACTGAATGATTTGCTCTCCGCAGCCGAACGCACGCTCCTACCCCGGGCGGCACCCGCGACCGGTACTCAGGCCCCGACGGCGCCCCGGGTCGAACTGCGCCTCTCCGGCCGGCATGGCGAGCGCGCTACGACCGGCTTTGCAATCGAAAATCACTTCAATCGGCCGCTCTCCGTCACGTTCGAGTCGACCGACCTAGTCTCCAAGACCGGGGCGTCGCTTCCGGCTTCGCTCGTCAGCTTCGAGCCGACCCCACTCTTGCTGGAGCCGCAGGGCCAGGGCGTTGTCCAGGCGAGCGTGACAATCACCGCCGACTTCGAAGTCGGCCAAACATATGCCGGGACAATTCGCCTGCTGGGATATGAAAACAAGGAAGTAGGACTTTCGGTCACTGCCCTACCGCCCGCAGGCCACGCTCCATCCGGTACTTCTCCCCAATCGCACAAATCCGCAAAGAACCGGCCTTCGCGCGGAACCAACTGATGGACGGCCCGTTCACGCGCCTGCAGTTCTCCGACGTCCTGGAACGGCGCTGGCTCCACTATGCGTTCATCACAGTCGACGAGCGCCAGGCGCTTATCGCAAACTTGGCGACGCTCGGGGGCGAGAATGGCGACGAGCCTACTCAGACCACCGTGCTGCTTGCGTATCACCGCGACCACGGCTGGGCCTGCAGCCAGTGGCACGCGCACCTGCCGCGCGCCCCGTGGACGTCGTTTGGGTCTACGCCACCCACCACAGTCTGGCCGCGCGAACCGGACTTTGAGTTGCATTCGCTGGTGGGCACGCCTTCGGTGGCGCTCCATCTTACAAGCACGACGACGCCGGCGCCAGCGGGTGTTTCGCATTTCCACGGCACAAACTGGAAGCGCTGGCAGGCGCAACCCGGCGTACTCGCCACCGGATATTGGTCAGACGGAATGGCGCCGCCGCGCCAAACGGCTGCTGTCGGCTATCACGAACGCGTGCATGGACGCTGGGCGTGGCCTGAAATGGGTGGATGGGTGTTCGGCTTTTGCAACCAGTTTACGGATCGCGCCGAAGGCCCGCCGAACTGGGCGGTGGTCTTCGCCCTCCTGCAGCCGCGGGACGAGGCGCACGACCATACGGCGATGGTGATGCTTTGGCGGCGCGGCCGCATGGTATTGTTCGTTCCACGCCGCGCGCTTCGGGTTAGCGCTGCGGGTCAGGTCGTCCGCGACCGAGTGATCATGACTTCGACGCTGGCGCCGCTTCTGGGCACATTTGCCACTGCTCCGATCCCAGCCGTGCTGTGCATCGACGGCTATCAAGGCGGGGATTTGATTCAGATCCGCTACCGCTGCCGCGACGCGGCCCGCCTGGTTGTGCCGTCAGAGACCAGCCTCCAGCCGTTCTCCGTGCACGAGGTCATCGGCGATATGGAGGTGCGCATCAAGATGAAGGATTTGAATGTGGAATTCATGAGCCCCGGTATCGTGGAGTTCGCGGGCGGCGCCGCAGAAAGGTCCTGGAGTGCCCTCCGATAACCTTCGCTACGGCGCGCAGCTCGAGCCGGCCGGCCAGCAGATTGAGGCGGCCTCGATCGATAGCGCGGCCGATCTGCTGGCCTCGACCGTCGACGTCCTCGTGCGGCGCGCGCCCTCGATCGCGGCCGCTGCTGCGGGCGAACTAGGCTCCACCGTGCTCGCGCTGCATTTCGGCGATGGGAGCGATGCGACTTCTCGACGCGGCTCAACTCCCTGGTCGTCACGCGCGCGCGAGTTGAAGCGCCGGTCGCCTGCTTCTTCGACGATCAGAGCCTGATCAAGCTGTACGACTTCGAACTGCGTCCCAGCCGGATCCTCGAACAAGGCGCGTTCGATGTCCGTGGGCCTACCGATCAAATCCTTGCGGTCTGGCGCACATTCCATTTGCTCGCTCAGCGCGCCGCCGGCCTGCGTCCGGTCCAAAGCTTGTGGCGGGCATATCGGCGCGCACATTCTCTCGAATTCGCGGTCGCGCCGGGGAATCGAGTTCAAGAGCCTGGCCCGGGGAGTCAGGTACCTGACGCCGCGGCTGTGCTCCGCGATGGCGATCAGTTGGGCACAAAATCGGCATCAGTGGCCGCGACGCGGGTTCTGTGGGACCGCAACGCGGGCGAAGGTTGGTGGACTTTCGGAGGGCCGCAAGATGCGGACCTGTTCGATATCATGGAGACTTGCCGGCGGCGCGTGGCGGATGAGATCTTTCGGCTCATTCCCGATCGGCGTCCGGTCGACAGCCTGTACGGACTGATGCGCGAGTATCCCGCACGCGGCGGCAAGGGCTTGCGTCCAACGCTCTGCATTGCCACCTGTGGCGCATTCGGAGGACACAGCGAAGACGCAGTGCTGATCGCGACCGCAGTCGAAATGTACCACAACGCCTTTCTGATCCATGACGACATCGAGGACGAATTGATCAATCGCCGCGGGAAACCGTGCCTTCACACGGAGCACGGCATTCCGCTGGCCGTCAACGCTGGGGACTCACTGAACCTGTTGGCGGTGGAGACCGTGCTCAGGAACATCGAGAGGCTGGGTCTTGCCCGGACGCTTGCCCTGATCGACGAGATCATCCGCATGTGCCGCGAATTGCTGGAGGGTCAGGCGATCGAGCTCGGCTGGATTAGAAAGGGGATCGTGCCCACACGGGATGCCGACTACATCAACATGGTGACCAAGAAGACGAGCTGGTACACGTGCAGATCCCCCTGCCGGTTGGGAGCGATTGCCGCAGGCCACACGCGTCCCCTCGAGCTCGACCTGATCGGGGACGCGTTCAAGGAAGTGGGAGTTGCCTTCCAGATACAGGACGACGTGTTGAATTTGGTGGGGGAGGAGGATCTTTATGGTAAGGAGACACTCGGCGACCTGCTGGAGGGCAAGCGCACGCTGATGCTGATCCACTTGATGCGTACCGTTGGTAAACGGGAGCGGGCCAGACTTCTAAGGTGGCTCGGCCCCTCGCGCGGTGAACGTACGCTGACCGAGTCCCGCGACGTCGTCGATCGGATGATGCGCGATGGCTCCATCGAATATGCGCGCCGCACGGCCGCTCGCCATGCGGCTCGTGCCGAGAAACTATTCGAGGAGACTCTCTGCTTCATTCCCGAGAGTGAAGACAAGGCAATCCTCCGACAGGTCATTCATTATGCGAACACGAGGATGCTCTGAGGAGGGCGGGCGTGAATCCGCGCTGACGCGCTACTCATCGAACAGATCCAGCATGTCACCCAAGGCGGTTCCCGGCTGTTGGTGACTCTGGCGCGACGTGGCAAGGCGCTTGAGCGAGACGAACCCCAGCGTGCGGTGTTTCTGGTCGAGTTCGTCAGGCCCCATCCCCTGTACAAGGGTGGCCGCCTGGCTTTTGACATGCTGGAAATCGAAGATTCTCATGCTGGACGGTGCGCCAGTTGACACGATGAGCACGCGGGAATTGATCCAAGTGCTGCGCACCGGAGCCTTCAGTCTCGCGGAGACGTTGAGGGAGATGGGCTCGCCGGCTCAAGGCCGCCGGGTGCCAAGGGAAATGTCCAGCCATGACACGGATTCTGCTCGGCGACCCTGGCGGCGCTCGCGTCAAGAACGCCGGCGATCCGGCCTCGGCCGCCCAACTGCCGCGCGTGAGCTTGGGACCGGAGGCGGACGAAGAAGACCGGGACACGAGAGACACAGAGCCGGAGTTGCGATCCTCCGACTACCTCTATGACTACGTGGTAATCGGCTTGCTGGACGTGATCGGCAGCATCGGAATGTTTCCATCTCAGCCCCGAGCCTGATTGGGATCGACACATCACGATTTCTCAGTCTGAGTAAAATTGGAACGCCCGGACTTCGCGCGGCGGTGCGTATCACTGCCTTTTGGTCCTTCGCCTTTGCCGCCGGCTTGGCGGCCGTGGCGCTTATTTCCGGCAAACCGTTCATCGATTTCCTTACGACTGAACCACAGGTGCGGGCATACGCCCGCGATTATCTTTTGTTCGCCGCGCTGGCCCCGCTTGCGGGCGCGCTCGCTTATGAACTCGACGGCGTGTTCGCCGGCGCGACATGGACGCGCGACATGCGCAATATGATGCTCGTCTCGCTCGCGCTTTATATCGCAAGCTTCTATCTGCTGCGGCCTTTCGGCAATGCCGGATTGTGGCTCTCCTTGCTGCTTTTTCTTCTTACGCGCGGACTCACCCAAGCGTGGCGCTATCGAAAATTGGCCGCGTTGAGTTTTCCGCTGGCCCAATCCGCCGCCGCGACGCCGGTGGCGTCCGTGAGCCGGGGATAGGAGTGTTGCGCGAGGAGACGGACGAGGCCACGCTTGATTTCGTCCGCAAGTGCAAGCCCCCTGAACACAAAGGAAGTGTAGAGCTGCACGAGACTTGCGCCCGCCTCGATCTTGGCGAGCGCGGTTTCCGCGCTGTCGATGCCGCCAACGCCAATCAACGGAAACTGATTCTCCACCCGCAGATAGGCGGCGGCGAGCGTTTGTGTTGAGAGCGCGAATAGCGGTCGGCCAGAGAGGCCGCCCGGTTCGGTTGCCGCCGGGTCGCGCAACGTCGCGGACCGCGAGATTGTGGTGTTCGAGACGATGAGGCCGTCGATTTTCCGCGCGCGGGCGCAATCGACGATCTCGTCGAGTTCGGCGAGGGTAAGATCGGGAGCGATCTTCAAGAGCACGGGCTTGCGGCCGAACCACTCGATTTGCTCGTCGCGGGCGGCGAGCACGCGCGCAAGAAGATCGTCGAGCGCATCGGAGCGCTGCAAATCGCGCAACCTCGGCGTATTGGGCGAAGAAACATTGATCGCAAAATAGTCTGCGGCATCGGCGAAAACCTCGATCCCCCGCACATAATCGGCGGGGAGATCGGCCCCGTCCTTGTTGGCGCCGAGATTGATCCCGACGATTCCAGGCCTTCGCGTACGCAAGGTAAGGCGCGCATGGACAGCCGCATGTCCAAGGCTCGGGAAGCCGAGACGGTTGATCACCGCCTCATCGCGGGTGAGACGAAACAGACGCGGGCGCGATTGACCTGCCTGCGGCAGCGGCGTGATCGTGCCGACCTCGGTGAAGCCGAAACCCAGACGCAACATGGGATCGACAACTTCGCCGTTCTTGTCAAAACCCGCCGCAAGCCCGAGTGGGTTGGGAAAATCGAGGCCAAAAGCGCGGACAGCGAGGCGAGGGTCGTCTGCCCGGGCGCGCGGCAGAGGAACTTTTGCCAGCGTCTTAAGCGCTTTTATCGCCCATTCATGCGCCCTCTCGGGATCGAGCCGGAACAGGACCGGACGCGAGACCGTGTCCAATAAACGGTAGCGTATCAATTTGACGCTGCCTCGAATCCAGAGCAGGCAAGGCACGAAATCGCGGCGTGTCTGAAAGACAGTGCATTATCCTCGATCCATGCCGCGTAACAATACACAGCTCGTTCCGGTAGTGGGTCAGTTTGAGTTGCCATAATCTCGCCCGGCCTCGAAAGCCTCAAGCATCTCTACAACATCCGTCATTTCCCAAAGCCGCTTCATCACGCCTGCCGCCATTGCCGGCGTTGTGCGAAGCGTCTGATGGATGCGCACGAAATTGTAATACATCATGTGGAGCGCGACGGCATGCGTGTGGTTCTCAACCTTTTTTGAAAATGCATTTGTTAGCCGAGTGAACCGCCGCATGTGCATTCTAATTCACGTTACCGATCTGCGGCCGAAGTAAGCGAGTTAGTTGCCTCGCGTGATCTTAGGAAAATTTGTGAGGTAGGGCTTTTGGTACCAGTAGGCGAAAAGCGAGGCCGACTTTACAGAGCTGCTGAACCTCTGATCTGGATCGGAGCAGTAACGCGCCGACCTCGACCAACTGAAAATCCATACGATTTAGTAAATCGACGCAATCGCACTCCTCAAGAAGAGGAGGAAGTTCGCTTGCCGGGGCTTTGAGGTGGTTTTTTAAGCACCTTTTCAGCGCCGATTTTCTTTTGAAGGTCGGCGCGTTCTGTGGCATCCATAGAGGCCAAATCGACCACAAGCTTGGCGGCTTGGCTGAAATCGCGGGGGCGCTTCTCGCCTTTAGGGCCTCTTGGCATGGATTAGCCGATCTTTTGAATGATCCACATGAAAAAGAGCGTGATTGGAACGGTGAAACAACACACGACGAACCAATAGCCAAATCCTTGTACCGCGCCGCTTTCTCTAAACGCAGCAAGAATGTCTCTCCTAAAGGTCATGACCCAAGGCACGGTGATTCCGGCTATCAGCGCGACCAAATACCACTGCATCGACTGCATCGAACCCCCCATGCTTGCTAATTAGCATAGCATATGCGTCCGGCACGCGAGCGTGCGTCAAGTGGCTTCCTGCCTTATTCAAACTGGCCCACTACCCTCTTTCCGGTCTCCTTTTTCTTTCATGGTCCTGAGTAGTAGCTAACCACCACTTGATGCGCTTACGCCACTGCCGATGGATCCCTGAAAACCGGTGAACCCTGAACCATCCGAAACGAGCCATCCAGACTGGCTAACGACTTCGCTCGAAACGGCGCCTCCGCCGCTCAAACGCGCCCGCGCCAGCATAAACAGGTTGCCGACCATCGGCCAGCCCTCTGGGCCGAAGTTGCCTTGTGCGTCTACCCACCAGCGGCCGGGGATCACGTTCCCGACAAGTCCGTTCAAGCGCTGAACGTCAACCGCGTGCAGCTCACGACCGTTGACGAACACACCGGTGTTGCCGTTGGAGGCATCTGCATGCAACGGACCGCCGAAATCGAGTCCGGCGACGGCGATGCCCGCTTGAGGGCCACCTTCCATACCCCATGCGCCGCACGCGCGGTCATACCAGTAGCGGCCGTCAGGGATGCTCACTCGGTAGTTTTGCTCGATTGATTGGAGCTGCATGTCGCTCAATCGAGCGCCGTTGATAAACACCGCTCTCGTAACGCGCCCGGCACGGTTTCCCGCACGACCGGCCGAATCGCCTCGGCTTCAATCCGCTGGCATAGCCGCTGCGCCTGGTCCCTGACGTGCTTTGATTGAAACGGTCCGAATGAAACTAGCCGGTTTCTGTCTCATGATTAACTGCAACAAATCGCAAAATTCACCAGAATCTTACGATTGAGTGCAACGCGGCACGAAGGACGGCGGAATCTCGTCAACGCAAGCTCGTTCATCGGCCGGGCGAAGCATGGTTGGGAGGCAATACTTACACATCGGTATCAGCAATTTTGATGGATCTATAATCATTCCGCTTGGCGGGCGCAATCTAAGCAAATGCAGCAATCCAAGGAAACATAACCTTAAGGATTCATGCCTGCCAACGGCGAGCGGTAATCGAGCAAAAGAGAATCAAAGCGATCGGGGTATCCTGACGTGCTAGCACGGCACGAAATCGCGGCGTGTTTGAAAGACATTCCATTATCCTCGGCATTATTCTCGATCATGGCGCATCTCTGGCGAGACGATAGAGACCGGCCATGCCCGAAAACACCGAAAACCTGGTTCTCGAACATCTTCGGCACATGCGTGCCGCCGTTGATTGAATTGAGCAGCGGCTGGACGATTTGACCATACGTGTCGGTCACCTTGAAACATCATTTGCGCATATGCAGACCAACCTTGCTCATACCCAGGCCCAGCTTGCGGAGCAATCGGTTCGCTTCGATCGTGTCGATGCAAGGCTCGCGCGGATCGAAAAAAGGCTTGCATTGACCGATGCGTAAGGTTCCCGGCTAGTCTGCTCCCGGTTCGCCAGTTATTCCCAGAAGGTTCGCGAAATCATGCCTGCCATCCGGCAGGAGCGGGAGAGGTTTTGCCCAGACGACGGCGTCGAGCGGCAAATCGGCATAAAGATGCGGGCGCGAGGGCTCGAAGCGCAAGCCATCGCCGAACCGTTTTGGGTCGACCGCGATAAGCAGCAAATCGTCCTTGCCGCTGAAATATTTCGTGGCTGTCGCTTCGGCCTGCGCCGCGGTCGAGAAATGAATGCAACCGGCGGCGATATCGACCGGCGCCCCGTCGAACCGGCCCTTGTCCTGGGCTTTGCGCCACAAGGAGGCAGGTGCAATTTTATAGATCAAATCCATGGTCTGGCCCGGTTTTTGGTGCCTCTCTTAATACAAAGATCGCCGGGAAAAGACCCCCTACGGCACATACGCAAAACCGCCGCTTGGGATGACGACTTCCTCGCGAGCCTCGTCGCACTGTAAGTTTCTCACCTGATTCCCTGGAAGGGGCGCGGCAAACGGTTCCTTCGGCGACGGTGCCGCCTTTGCACCGGGGATGCTTTGGCCGGCCTGAAAAAGGCCTGCCGCCTCAAACCGGCCGGTCAGGTCTTGCGCGCGGGCTGTTTCATCGCCCTGATCGCCCGGCGCGCCGCTCGCGCGGGTTGAAGAACGGTTCGATTGGCGGCGCCGTAGACGCTTCGCTTGATGGCGTCCTTGAACCGCGAAACCCGCGGCGGGGTAGGATTTAACCCCAGGCGGCGAAGCCAATAATTGGCTCTGTAGACATCCGCTGTGATCGCGTCGAGATAGTGGAAATTAATGTTCAGCGAAACCGACACCTCGGGCCCATTCCGCACCCAGTGGGGCGCGCCGACCGGAATGTGCACGCCTTCTCCGGGGCGGAGTTCGATCACGGTGGCGCGGCTTTGGTATTGCGGCTTGTAGATCGCCGCGTTGTTGTCCACTTCCCAGAACTTTTCAATCTCCCGCTCCGGCAAAACATCGCGATCCGTTGGGTCGAAGATGCTGATCGTTTTGCGGCCTTGGATCTGATACAGCCAGCTGCATTCGCGGTCGATATGGTAGGTGGTGATCCGGTGGGGCGAGTTGACGAAGATGATCGAGTCGCGAAGCTTCATGACTTGACTGAGGTCTCGCCCAGATAGCGCGACAATCTCGTCCATGCAGGCGTCGAGCAGCCTGGCGTATTCGGGATCTTCTTGCACGCTGCGCAGAATAATGAACGCCCCCGCCGTCTCGATGCGTCGCAACAGCTCATCGACCGGCAAGTCGCAAGGCGGCGCCTGATCCCAGCGCTGATCGACCCGGATTTCGCCCGCGTCGTAGTGCACAGCACGTGGATCACGCCCCCGCAAGCGGGCCAGCGCGAGCAGCCGATCAGTTGTAAAAAGCGGATTATCCGAAAGCCGATGGGTGAAAGTAAAGCAATTTTTGTCGAAGTCACGGGCAAACACCACAGGGTCCGCGTTCAGCAGTGGCCGTTCAGGAAAGGTTATGGACGACACGGAACAAATCTCCTCACAAAATAAAGCTATCGAACTAAATAAGTCACCAGCTATAATGATCTTTAACCTATACGCGACGACGATTGGGGCGTATGAAAATGCCCAGCCGTTCGGCAATCAGGGTAGACGCTCCCGCTCGGGAAGAACTGCCCCCTAAACTCCTCTCGGACTATCCCTCCGCGTTCTCGATTTTAGTAAAGCTGCCTCGCACTTTTGTCAAGGCAAGGCGGGGCTTCGGGGTGGGCAATCAGAGTAGAAGTGCGCGACAAACGGCGGAAGTGCTGAAGTGCCAAATCTGTCATGATCCACTGCTTCGGTTTGCGTGCTGGCAAACCAAATGGGCCGCCATCCGCAGCAATGGAACGGTGGCGAAGAGCTCCATTGGGAGATGGACATGCGCTTCCGCGACGAGCTGATAGGAACACCCCCGCCCAAAAAATAATGATTGCACCTCCTCATCTTCGTGCTTGCTCATCTTCGTGCTTGGAAAGTGGCATGGTCGCGGACAAGATCGCCAGCGAGCGCGGCGGCGATGAGTTTGCGGGTTTCGGCGAGCCCGTAAAGCGCCACGAAAGACCCAAATCGAGGGCCACGGCTTTCGCCGAGCAGCACCCCATAAAGCATGGCGAACCAATCGTTCGAGACGCCCGGCCGGTCAATCGTCGCGCCCTTGGCTTTCATATCCTGATAGCGCGGTATTTGTCGCGCGACATCGTAGAGTGTGGTCTGAATCGCTTCGGCGCTGGCGCCCGGGGGCAAGGCGGCGAGAGCGGCGGCGAGATTTTCGAGTGCCGCGCGCTCGATTGCGTCCGGCGCGCGAAAGTTTTTCGCCGGGCGCACGAAATCGCGGAAATAGCGGACCGCATAAGCGACCAGCCGGTCGAGACGCGGATGCGTCGCGGCCGAAACTTCCGGCGCATAGCGGCGCAGAAAACCCCAAAGCACCTGGGGATCTTCGCTGTTCGCCACGGCGGCGAGATTCAACAGCATGCCGAAGGTGACTGTCGTGACTTGGCTCGTGCCATGACGCAAGACTTCAGGCGGCGGCGGCTCGCCCGAATGAATATGCCAGACCGGGTTGCCGAGACGCTGCTTGGCCTGTTGCCTTGGATAAGCATCGAGGAAGGCGAGATAATCATCGACCGTGCGCGGGATCACGTCGAAATAGAGCCGCTTGGCGGCGGTTGGTTTCTGATACATGACAAGCGACAGACTTTCGGGGCTCGCATAGGTAAGCCACGCGTCGATGGTTAGGCCATTGCCTTTCGACTTCGAGATTTTTTGGCCCTTTTCGTCGAGGAACAATTCATAAGTAAATCCTTCCGGCGGCCTGCCGCCGAGCGCGCGCGCGATCGCGCCGGATAATTTGACCAATTCGATCAGGTCCTTGCCGGCCATTTCGTAGTCGACCTTGAGCGCATACCAGCGCATCGCCCAGTCCGGCTTCCATTGCAGTTTGCAGGCGCCGCCGGTGACCGGGGTCTCGAAAATCTCCTTCGTGTCCGGATCGCGCCAACTGAGCGTGCCCGCGGCGGCATCGATTTTTTCAATCGGCACCTGCATCACAACGCCGGTCCTTGGATGAACCGGCAGAAACGGTGAATAAGTAGCGGCACGCTCCTCGCGAAAGCTCGGCAGCATGATCGCCATAACTTCGTCGTAACGGGCCAGGATGTGAAGCAGCGCGGCGTCGAATCGGCCAGACCTATAATAATCCGTCGCGGAGGCGAATTCGTAGTCGAAGCCGAACTCATCGAGAAATGCGCGCAACCGCGCGTTGTTGTGCGCGCCAAAGCTTGCATGGGTGCCGAAAGGGTCTGGAACCTCGGTCAGCGGCTTGCCAAGATGGGCGGCGACAAGCTCCTGGTTCGGAATATTGTCCGGCACCTTGCGAAGGCCGTCCATGTCGTCCGAGAACGCGATGAGGCGGGTCTTGATCTTGTCCTCGGTCAAGACCCGGAACGCGTGGCGCACCATGCTCGTGCGGGCGACCTCGCCAAAAGTTCCGATATGCGGCAGGCCAGAAGGCCCGTAGCCGGTCTCGAACAGCACTTCGGTCTGGCCGGTTGCCTCGATCCGCGTAAGAATTTTGCGCGCCTCCTCGAATGGCCAGGCATTGGCTTGACCGAGCGCTCCTGCGAGGGAAACCGCGTCCGGAGATGCGGCGAGAGACATGGCATGACCTTGGGAAAGTAAAGAATTTCGCGGGAGTGCCTCGGTAGGCGAGCGGTCCGCAAACGATAAGGAGCACCGGTTCGCGCGTCAATTACCCCTCGCCTAGCTCATGATCTTAGAAAAGTGCTGGGTTTCTGGTTGCGGTTCTGCGAGAGAGCAAACAGCCAGAGGACCGGAGGAGGCAAGGCTTACAAAAACCCACGTCGTCATCCCAAGGAGCGAAGCAACGAAGACTGTCAGGCAGCCAGGATACACTCCTTCGGCTTCGCTCAGGATGACAGGGCTGGATTGACTCTTCGTTCGTATCCCCCTTTCAGGAGCTGCTTGGAGGCGATCTGGGGACAATAGAAGCGCCTCCGTGCGAAGACTCACGGCGGTTGCGCACAGTGTCAAACACGGTCAGAGCCTGGGCGACCATGGAACCCGCATTGCCTGCGTCGCTGGGCAGCAGCACGGTAGTGCTCGTCTTGGCCAAATTCTTGAACGCATCGACATACTGCTCGGCCACTTTAAGCTCGATGGCCTCGCGACCGCCCGGCTCGTTGATGGCCGCGGCCACTTGGCGGATACTGCCGGCGGTCGCTTCCGCCACCATGAGCAGCGCCTGGGCTTCGCCGCGGGCGCGGTTGATCTGGTCGATCTGTGCTGCTTCCGATTTCAGCACCACCTGCTGCTTTTCGCCTTCGGCCACGTTAATCTGCGACTGACGCTTACCTTCGGACTCTAAAATCACCGCGCGTTTCTGCCGCTCGGCCGAGACCTGCATTTCCATGGATTTAAGAATACTCGCTGGCGGGCTGATGTTCTTGATTTCATAACGCATGCACTGGATGCCCCAGCTTTGCGCCGCGGCGTTGATGGCGGTGACGATATTGGCATTCAAGCGTTCGCGTTCCTCGAAGGTCGAGTCCATGGTGAGCTTGCCGATTTCCGAGCGCATGGTGGTCTGCGCAAGCTGGGTTACGGCAAACACGGGGTTGGTCACTCCATACGACGCGTGGACGGGATCGGTAATCTTTAAGTAAATAATGCCGTCAAGCAGCAAAGTAACGTTGTCGCGCGTAATCGCCGTCTGTTCCTGCACCTCCATCGCGTACTCCTTGAGCGAATGCTTGTAGGGTATCGATTCGATATAAGGGATGATGAAATTGAGGCCCGGTTCGAGCGTGCGGTCAAACTTGCCGAGCTTTTCGACAACCCAGACCGATTGCTGCGGCACCATCCGCACACCCTTGAATACGGTAATGACCGCGAGAAGGGTGATGACCAGCGCAAATACGGTCGTGAAATCCATGACTTTCGTGAATTCCATGACAAAATCTCCTATTTAAAGATGACGGTAAGCGTGGTGCCGGAGACGGACTTAATCACGACAAGCGCGCCGGCAGGCAGGGATTCGACAGGCGCCGAAGCCTCAAGCTCCGCATTCATGAGCGTACCCGACCAGGTCACCTGTCCGATCCGGCCGCGTCTGAGGCCGCCTTCGCCGACGGTTGCGGTGCCTCCCACCATGTTATTGAGCTCGATGCCGTCCTTGTGCCCCCTTTTCATGCGGAACTTCTGAAGCGGTTTCCACAACACCGCCGCCCAGAACGTCGTCAGGCCGAAAAACCAGGCCACCTGCGCCCCTAAGGCCCCCTCGTCAACGATGCCCGCTTTCACAAGAAGGCCAGTGCACAACGCCGCGATTCCAGCAAGGAACAGGCCGAGCCCGGGCATGGTAATTGCTTCGAGCACGATAAGAAACGCGCCAAGGCCAAGCCAGAAACCGGTCGGATTACTAAGTAATGTTTCCATGCAGACTCTCCCTCGTCCGTCATTTTGCCGGAGCAGGCAACGGTTTGTCACCCAAGGTCTGGTTGATATACATAATCAGGGCGACCGTTCTTCTCGTTTTTTGGCCGGCAACGGCCATCTTCGCGCCCGGCACCACTTCCGTGGGCTGGCAAGGAAATCAGACAAGGACTGAAATTTCCATCGGAGTAATAACTGTGGCTGCGAACGCTCGCGGCTTTCGCCAGAGCGTCGCCGTCGCCCGATCGCCCTGGCGGGGCCGCAACCGCCCTCCCATTAACATGGCATTTACCCTATTCGCGCACCATGCCGCCGTCGGGGGATTCGCCCTTTGATTTCGTGGGTCGGCTTTTCCTAACGTTTGGGCGCCAAGCGTTAAGGCCGGGCCATTAGCGAGGCCGCATGTCCGCCAATATCCTGATCGCCGACGACGATCCCGTGCAGCGGCGGCTCCTTGAAACGTTGGTCCATCAATTTGGCTATCAGGCCGAGACCGTCGACAGCGGCGAAGCGGTGCTCGCCCGCCTGCAAGCCTCTAGCGCGGCGCCCGTCGATCTCGTGATTCTCGATCTTGTCATGCCAAACCTAGACGGCATGGCGGTGCTCTCGCGTTTACGGAAGCGGGGAGAGAAACTTCCAATTATCGTGCAGACCTCCCGGGCATCGGTCGAATCGGCGCTCCCGGCGATACGTCTCGGTGCTCATGATTTCGTGGTGAAGCCGGTTGGGCCGGAGCGGCTGCAAGTCGCAATCAAGAACGCGCTCGCCGCCGCCCGGCTCGCGGAAGAAATGGGCTTCTTGACCCGGCGGGCCCTTGGAACCATGGCGTTTAAGGACCTCGCTGGCGACAGCGTGGAAATGGCTCGTGCCGTTCGGCAGGGCGAGCGGGCGGCAAAATCCGCCATTCCCGTGCTCCTCGAAGGCGAGCCCGGCACCGGCAAGGAAATTTTCGCACGCGCAATCCACGGGGCTTCCGGCCGGCGCGGAGGCGCCTTCGTGACGTTCAATTGCGGCGCCCCGCCGGACGATCTCGAATGGATGCTGTTTGGCTGCGAAAAAGGAGCGTTTCCCGGCGCCGCCGAAAAAACAGTTGGCAAATGCGTCGAGGCGCAGGGCGGCACGCTTTTTTTCGAGCGGATCTGCGAGTTGCCGATTGAGGCGCAGGGCCGGCTTTTGCGCGTCCTCCAAGAGGGCGAGATCCATCGAGCCGGGGCGAAGCGCCCGGTGAAAGCCGATGTTCGCCTGATTTTCTCGGCCAATCGAAATCTGATCGAACAGGTAAAACACGGCGGCTTCCGCGAGGATCTCTATTACCGCATCAATGTGTTTCCAATTTCCATCCCGCCGCTGCGTGCCCGGCGGGAGGATATCGCCATTCTCGCGCGCCGGTTGTGCGCACGATTCGCCGCCGCGGAAGGAAAGCCGGTTCGCGGGATCGGCGCCGAGGCGCTTGCCTTGCTCGGCGCCTACAATTGGCCGGGCAATGTGAGGCAATTGGAAAACGCCGTCTTTCGCGCCGTTGTGCTCGCCGATGGCGGCGAGCTGACGGTCGCCGAGTTTCCGCAAATCGCCGCGAGGGTCGAGGGCTTCGACGTCCGTGTCCCCGCCGCGCCGGTCCCGGCCGCGCGGCAGGCGCACCCCGCGAAAGAGTTTGTCCGGGTGGAGGTGCGCGATCCCCATGTCCTGGCGCTCCTCGACGAGAACGGCAATGCGCGCCATCTCGATCGATTGGAAGCCGAAGCCATAAAATTCGCGCTCGTCCATTACCGCGGCCAGATGTCGGCGGTGGCGCGCAAGCTTGGAATTGGCCGCTCGACCCTCTATCGCAAACTGAAACAACATGACTTGTTGAAAGAAATTGATTTGGAGCCCGCTCCCGTGCTTGCCTTGGGCGCATAATCCGGAAAAGCATATTGTGGCGGCTTTGCCGCGCCGTAAAAATTTATTTGTCGTGACATCGCGCGGGCCGGTTCGCGCGTTACCATAGTAGGGTAGCGGCGGGCGAGTTGCGATGGAACCGGAAAGTTGAGAGGCAAGACGATGCGTGCGCCGTGGCGGGGGACGGGTTTTTTGGGCGCGCCGGCGCTGGCGCTTCTGCTTTCCCTTGCGGGTTCGCCCGCATATGCCGAGGATGCTCTCCTGGCCCCGCGCCTTGGGGCGGCCGCGCCCGCTGGCAATTTGCCTGGAGAAGCCATGCCCGGCGTCATGGCTATGTCGCCCGCGCATGGCGTTCCTTTTACGGAATCAGCGCCCGAGGCTCAAGCTGAGCCTCGGGACGGCGCGGCGCCCACGCCCAGCGAAGCCAAACCCGTGCCGCCGGACGCGAGCGGCACCGCGCCCGGAGAGTCCGATCAAGTCTCTGCGCCTGCGCTGCCTCCGGTCAACGCGGCGCTCAAAGCCGCGCTTGAGGCGCGTTCCGGTTTGCCGGGCCCTATCGCCCTCCCGCATCGCAGGGAGCGCGAGGCGATCGCCGCGTTTTACGCCTTGCGCGATTTCGCGCCGCTCTGGTTTAGTGACGGCAAGCCCAACGCCGAGGTTGCCCCGGCGATCGAACGGCTGAAACACGCCGCCGACGATGGGCTCGAAGTCAAGGGATTTCCGCAAGCCTTTTTGCCCGCCACCGGCGAAGAAATCGCCACCGCCGATCTCGCTCTTAGCGATGCGGTCGTGGCCTACGGCCGCCAGGCGAGCGGCAGCCGGGTCGATCCGCGCATGATTTCGCGCTTGATCGGGGTCGAACCGGAAGTCGCCAATCCCGCCGTCATCCTGGCGCTTGTCGCCACCGCGGGTGAAGATGCGGGCGAAGAAATGCGCCGGTTCAATCCGCCGCAAAAGGCCTATGAGGCGCTGCGCGAGAAGCTTCTTCAATTGCGCCGGGGGCGCGGCGTGGCCGGGCGCGACCCAGGGATACCGGCAGGCCCCGTTCTGCGCCCCGGCATGCACGATCCGCGCGTCCCCCTCGTTCGTGCGAGGCTCAGCCTCGATGATGGGGCCGCGGTCGAAGATTTAATCTACGACACAAGGATCGCGGCGGCGGTCGCCGATTTCCAGAAAGCCAATGGTCTACCGGCCTCGGGCAATTTGACGGCGCGGACGGTCGCGGCCCTGTCCGGCGCTCAGGCTTCCCGTCTCGAAGCCGAAATCCTCGCCAATATGGAACGCTGGCGCTGGATGCCGCGCGACATGGGCGAGACTCATATCGAAGTGAACATCCCCGATTACGAAGCCGTCGTCATTGAACATGGCGAGGTGATCGTGCGCGCCCGCGTCGTCGTCGGCAAGGAACAAACCCCGACACCGGTGTTTTCCGACACGATGAAATTTCTGATCGTCAATCCCGCTTGGAATGTGCCGCAATCGATCATCCGCAAGGAGATGCTGCCGCGCCTTGCCGCCGATCCCAATTATCTGCATCGCCTGGGGTATGAAGTTTTTTCCCGCGCGGGCCATCTGGTCGTTCGCCAGCCTCCCGGCGAGCGCAATGCGCTGGGGCGGATCAAATTCGTGTTTCCCAACGATTTCGCCGTCTATATGCACGATACGCCCTTGCGCAAGCTGTTCGCCTCGGCAAAACGGGCGTTCAGCCATGGTTGCGTGCGTGTCGACGACCCGTTCCGCTTCGCCGAAACGGTGCTCGGCCGCGCCAATGGCTGGAGCGAGCAGCGGGTCAAGAAGATGATTGGCGGCAAGGAGCGCTATGTCTATCTGCCAAAACCCCTGCCGGTCCATCTCGAATACTTTACCGCCTTCGTGGACGAATTGGGCGAGCTTCAATTGCGCGACGATGTCTATGGCTATTCGCGCCGGGTAAAGGCGGCGCTCGGGCTCGAAGGGTAATGCATTCGAGGTCCACGCAGGCGCCGGACAGCTCGTTTTTATCAATATTTGATAATTTCTGACAGTCTCGCTATATTCATACAGCGTGAAACCGGAAGCCGTCGTGCCGATGAATGTCAATCTCACTCCCGAGCTTGAGGAGATGGTCCGGCAAAAAGTGTCGTCGGGGCTTTATACATCGGCGAGCGAAGTGATTCGCGAAGCCTTGCGCATGATGGAGGAGCAAGACCGCCTGCGCGCGGCCAAGCTCGATCAATTGCGGCAAGATATTCAGGATGGGCTGAATAGCGGTCCTGCGACACCCTGGGATGTCGAAGAGATGAAACGGGAAGGCCGCAAGAGACGTGCCGCCCGGGCGAGTGGCCATCGCACGTGACCAATGCCGCGCATTCTCAAACGGCCGCACGCGGAGATTGATCTTGCGGAAATCTGGGATTTTATCGCCGAGGACAGCCAAGCACGGGCCGACTTTTTTCTCGACAGGCTTGACCAGAGTTTCCATGGCTTGGCGGGCAATCCGCGCATAGGCCGCGCACGCGGCGAGCTGTGCCAAGACCTCCGGAGCTTTCCCTGTGGCCGCTATATGATTTTTTAATTGGTCCTGCCGGACGGAATCGAGATTGTCCGAGTGCTGCATGGCGCGCGCGATCTGGACGCTATTTTCCATGGCGATAATTGAAGCCGCAGCGGTGTTTCGAGAGGCCTGTTCACTTGATCCTGTAAGGCACGGTATTGCCAAGCGCCAGCATCCGCACCGATTACTTGTATCTGTCCATGTCGGAAGGACTTGCCTTCGCCATGAGCGCCGCAAGGATCCAAAGATAAAGCCGGTAAAAGCTATACCCGCTCACTTCAAGCCACGCGGCGGGCCGCGCAAAACTGCGGCCATAGTCGGCAAGTGCCCAAGAGAAGCCCATGACCGCGATCCAGAGAACGTGGACGAAAAGGCGCGCAATTTTGACGGCGATCCCGAGCCTGTGGGCGTTGCGCGCCCTGGCCCGGTGTCGCCAGTTCGTTCTTCTGGTGCCTTTTTCAGCTCATCCGACAATTGACGCCAATAGAGGCCGCGTTCGGCCTTGCGTTCCTCGATATAAAGGTCGCGGGCGAGATCGTGGTTTTTTGTGTCTTCCGCGATCTTTCGGAGGCGGCGCAAGCGAACCGGGATTTGGGTGTCCTTGGTCCAAGCGCGTCTGCCGAGGGGAACAAAGCCAATATGAACGCCGGTGAAATCGATCCGGGAAGCATTGGTCGTGGCATCGAAATCCGGTGGGTAGTAAAAACGTGCATTCGTGAAATCGGCGGTCTTCTCGAACGATCGGCCAGAGAAAACGGCTTTGCCATCGAACCGTGCATGCGAGAACGAGATCGTCAAGAAACGGTCAAGCCTGGAGCCAGTGGTTTCCCGCAAATCCTTATGCCGCTTTTCGAGCGCCGCGCGGGCTTCCTCGTCCATCCAAAGCGCGCTTGCAATGTCCCGGGCCCATTGCTCCTCGGACTTTCCGGTGAATTGACCCCCACCTTTGAAATGGGTTCGGCTGAAGTCGGTAGGGTCGCCAAAGGCCGCGCCGGCGAAGCTGACATAGTCACCGAAGGCCGCGCCGGCGAAGCTGGTCCCACTACCGAAGGTCGCGCCGGCGAAGGTGGCTTTGTCACCGAAGGCAGCGTGGCTGAAGATGGCTATGTTGCCGAAGGCAGCGCCGGCGAACGTGGCCTCGTCACCGAAGGCCACGCCGTCGAAACATGCCATGACACCGAAAGCCGCACCGGCGAAGGTGGCATGGGCACCAAAGGCCACGCCGGTGAAACGGGCAAAGCTATCGAAGGTCGCGCCGGCGAAGGTGGCCTTTTCACCGAAGGCCGCGCCGTCGAAGGTGACCTTGTCACCGAAGGCCGCACCGTCGAAGCGGGCCCCGCCACTGAAGGCCGCGCCGGCGAAGGTGGCCTTGTCACCGAAGACCGCGCCGTCGAAGCGGGCCCCACCACCGAAGGCCGCGCCGGCGAAAGTGGCCAACCCACCGAAGGTCGCGCCGGTGAAGCAGGCGCGGCCCGGCTTGAGGGCTTCGGGCGTTTCCACCCATTCGACGCCCCGCCACTTGCATTGCGAAAAATTCGCAGCGTCGCCGAATTCGAACCCTGAGAAATCGATTCCGTCCCTCGGCGGTTCGGAAAAGTCGACGGCGGCAAAGGTCACGCGCAGGCCTTTATTGGCCGGGATCCGCCGCCATGCGTTCCAGGTGTACTTGCCCTTTGCCGCGAGGTCGAGAAAGAAGGTCTGGTCGTATTTTTCGTACGCCATCAGATTTCCGGAAAATCGCTTCGCTTGAAGATAGCCGCGAGTTGAATGCTCACCCTCGCCAAATTCTGCGCAGCGCCTTCCTCGCGATCCACCACGGCGAGTGCGCGACGGACGCAGCAGCCATGGCCCTCCATGCCCTCGATCGCCTTGAGGATCGAGCCGCCCGTTGTCACGACATCGTCGATCATGAGCACCTCGGCGCCGTCGCGCAGGTGGCCATCAATTCTTTCCCGCGCGCCATGCTCCTTGGCAGCCTTTCGGACAAAAAACGCATCGACCGGAAAACCCTTCAAATGGCTCACGGCGGTCACCGCCGAGACGATCGGCACCGCGCCAAGTTCGGGGCCGCCGATGCATGCAATACCGCGCGTCTTCATGTATTCGACGATGATTTCGGCGATGAGCGCCGCGCCTTCCGGCAGCATCGTCGTTTGCCGGAGCTGAAACAAATAGGTGCTCGTCCGCCCCGACGACAGGACGAAATCGCCGCGTTTGAGCGAATGCGCGCGGATGATCTCGCGCAGCCGCAGCCACCTCGCATCAGTGCGATCAAGAACGTCCTCGGCTGCCACACGAATTTGCTTCGCTGCAATAGGGGACATTGCCAAGTTCCTCGATCGCTAAATTAGCGAGTCCCTTGCGTAACTCCCCGTCATGCCCGGCCCTGAGCCGGGCATCCAGACTTCCATCGTTGGTGTTTGGATGGCCGGGTCATCCCCGGGTTTAACCCGGGGACCGGCCATGACGTTGGAGCCCACGAGTCTACGCTCTTCCCAAGTAAATATTATACGTCGCAGCAGCGGTACGTCGATTCCCCGCCACATTTTGCTGTGGATCGCGGCCAGCCAAAGCCAAGCCGGAACGGCGGGCACGGCAGGTGCGCAACGCTGTCGCGCGCCCTCTCGACGTTTTCGCGCGCGGCATTACGTTTAAGGTTGAGCAGCCGCGCGGCCCCCGCGTCGGCGTTTTTGAGGAAAGGAACCGCACAATGAGTTTCCTTGGCGAAAAGCCGGATTTCGAATTTAGCCTCAGTTCAACCCTTGCCCGCAACTGGACGGTTGTTGTGGCACGGGGCGTTCTCGGGATCATCATCGGCTTGATTGCGTTTCTTTTCCCGGGTCCGACGCTGCTGTCGCTCGTCGGCCTGTTCGCGGTCTTTCTGATTATCGATGGAATCTTGGCGATTGTTGCCGCCGTGCGCGCGGCAAGCAAGAACCAACGTTGGGGATTGCTTACCTTCGAGGGCATCGTGGGCATCGTGGCGGGGGTTCTCGCCATGGCCTTGCCCGGCCTTACGGTGCTCGTCTTTGTCGGTCTCCTCGCGGCTTGGTCGCTAGTTTCGGGGGCGCTGGAGCTTCGCGCGGCCTTCAATCTCGCCACGGACCATGGCCGCTGGTGGCTCGCGCTCGGCGGGATCATTTCGATTGTTTTCGGAATAGTGCTGATCGCAGCGCCGATGTTCGGAGCCTTGGTGGTGACCTGGTGGGTCGGCGCCTATGCGACCTTTTTCGGTGCATGCCTTATCGCGCTCGGCTTCAAGCTGCGTGCGCGAAAGCTCGGCTCCGGAGTCTGACCCAGAAGGGCATGTCGGAAAGGGCAGGGGAGCCGCCTTTTCCGGCGTTACAAAAAGCTTTGCGGATCGACATCGACGGCGACCCGCACGCCGCCGCGCTCCAGCGGCCCGGCGGCAAGCCATGCGTGCAAAAAACCTTGTAAATCAGAGGAGCGCGGCGCCCGCACCAAGAGCCGGAAACGGTGGCGCCCGCGAATAACCGCGATCGGCGCCTCGGCGGGCCCGAGCAAACTCAACTCGTTCTCTTTCGGCAATGCGCCGGCCTGGGTCAGCGTCCAGCCGTCCGACGGCGGCAGCGCGTAGGCGGCCCGCGCGAGGGCGCGCGCAAAAACCTCGGCGGACGCGCTGTCCTTGCTCGACACGATCAGGGCGGCAAGACGCCCGAAGGGCGGCAGCCCGGCCCGGCAGCGCTGGTTTGTCTCCTCCTCGTAAAAGCGCTCGCAATCGCCCGACAGCAGTGCGCGCATGACCGGATGCTCGGGCTGCCAAGTCTGGACGAGCGCGCGTCCGGCGGTCTCGAACCTCCCCGCGCGCCCGGTCACTTGCTGCAGCAATTGATAGGTTCGCTCGGCCGCGCGCGGATCCCCCGACGTCAAGCCAATATCCGCGTCGATTACGCCGACCAGCGAAAGACGCGGGAAATTATGCCCCTTCGCGACAAGCTGGGTGCCGATGACGATATCGCATTCGCCGCGCGAGATCGCCTCGATTTCCTCGCGCAGACGCTCCGTGCCGCCTGGAAAATCCGAGGAGAGGGCGAGAATCCTCGCCTGCGGAAAAAGCGCCGCCGCTTCCTCGGCCAATCTCTCGATGCCGGGGCCGCAGGCGGCGAGAGCATCGACCGCCTCGCAGGCCGGGCACATGGTGGGCCTTCGCTCAAAATGGCCGCAATGATGGCACATCAGCGCGCGGCGGAAACGGTGCTCGACGAGCCACGCGGTGCAGTTGGGGCACTGAAAACGATGTCCGCACGCGCGGCAGAGGGTCAAAGGCGCGTAGCCCCGCCGGTTGAGAAACAAGAGCGCCTGTTCGCCATGCGCGAGCGCCTTTGAAATAGCTTCATTGAGCCTTGGCGCGATCCATTTCCCGCGCACGGCCTCGACGCGAAGATCGATCGCCGCAATGTTGGGCAGTGCCTTCGCCTTGAAACGAGTCGCGAGCGTGAGATGCCCATAGCGGCCCTGGGCGGCATTGACGCGGCTCTCGATCGAAGGCGTCGCCGAGACGAGGACGACGGCCGATTTCTCGATTTGGCCGCGCACCACGGCCATGTCGCGGGCGTGGTAGGCAACCCCGTCCTCCTGCTTATAAACACTCTCGTGTTCTTCATCGACGATGAGCGTTGCGAGATCCGCGAAGGGAAGAAACAGCGCCGAGCGCGCGCCGATAATGACCTTGACGTCGCCCTGGGCCACTGCGTGCCACAGCCGCGCCCGCTTCCGCGCGCTGACGCCTGAATGCCATTCCCCCGGACGCGCCCCGAAGCGCGCCGCGAAACGGCCGAGAAATTGCGCGGTGAGCGCGATCTCCGGCATGAGGATCAGGCTTTGGCGTCCGGCTTCAAGCGCCGTCGCGACGGCCTCGAAATAAACCTCCGTCTTGCCGGAGCCCGTTACGCCTTCGAGCAGGGTGACCGAGAACGCGCGGGCTTGTACACGTTCCGTTAAAATGGCGGCGGCGTTTTCCTGCGCGGCTTCAAGGGATGGCTTGGCGAAAGCCGGATCGCAAGGTAGCGCCGCCGGCTCGGGCGGCAGTGCGATTGTCTCAAGCGTGCCCTCGTCGATCAACGTGTCGATGACGCCGCTCGAACAGGCGGCGGCCTCGGCGAGCGCCGCCTTGGAGAAAGCAAGGCCGCCTTCCGCCGCGGCGAGGACGCGCGCGCGGGCAAGGGTCATGCGCGGTGGCGGCGGGCCTTTGAGGCGAACTCCAACCCGCGCCGGTTCCGGCCCTGCTTGAAAGGGCGCGCCAATCGCCATGCGCAGTACCATGCCGCGCGGGCTCAACGTCCAGCGGGCGACCCAATCGATGAATTTTCGCAAATTGACGGGGAGCGGGGGAAAATCGAGGCGGCTCGCGATGGCTTTCAGATTTGCCCCGCCCGCCCCGGAGCGGGTCTCCCAGACGACGCCATTGGTCATTCTCGTGCCGAGCGGCACTTCGACAAAATCGCCCGGCACGACAATGGTGCCAGATGGAACGAGATAGGAATAGGGACGATCGATCGCGACCGGCAGGAGAATTTCCGCGATGGCCGCGCCGTCCTCCGTCAAACTGGGGTGGCCGCCCTCTGCCATTTCATTTGGGCGGTGGTTTGCGTCTGTTTCGCGCCGGTTGCGGCTTACGCTTTTTTCGCGCCGGTGGCCTCTCGGCAGTTTCTCGCGCCGGCGGCCCCTCAACCTTTACGTACGCCGGCGGTGCCTCGGTCCTTTTATGCACAGGCGTTCGTTTGCGGCTCTTTCGCGCGAGCATGTTGAGGCCTTCGATCGCGCCGGAAAAAACCATCGCGGAGTAGATGTAGCCCTTGGGAAAATGAAAGCCAAATCCGTCGGCGATCAATGTCGCACCGATCAAAAGCAGAAAGCCGAGCGCGAGCACCACGATTGTCGGATTGCGACGAATGAAATTGGCGAGAGGGCCGGCGGCGATCAGCATCGCCATGACCGCCACGATCACCGCGGCGATCATGATTGGAACATGTTCGGTCATGCCGACAGCGGTAATGATGCTGTCGATCGAGAACACGAGATCGAGAAGGACGATTTGGCCGGCCGTGACGGCAAAAGTGCTGGGTTTCGGCGGCGCCGCGTCCACGGTTTCGACCGGATCGATGGTGTGATGCATTTCCGTCGTCGCCTTGAAGACGAGGAAGAGCCCGCCGCCGATCAGAATCAGATCGCGCCAGGAAAAGCTTTGGCCGAAAATGGTAAACAAGGGCGCGGTGAGCCTGACGATATAGGCCGCGCCAGCGACAAGGAGTAGCCGGAAGACGACGGAAAGGCCGATCCCGATCTGCCGCGCCTTTGCCGCTTGGGCCGGGGGTAATTTCGACGAGAGAAGCGCGACAAAGACGAGATTGTCGACGCCAAGCACGATCTCCATCGCGACAAGCGTGACGAAGGCGAGCCATGCCGAGGGGTCGGCGGCGAGCGCTAGCATATTCTCCATGGGAAATTTTCTCGTGAAAACTCGTCTGGCGGTGATTTTCCGTCAAGGCATCGGCGAAGCATGGGGGCGAAAGCTTCTCCTGTCCAGGGCGCGGAGGCGGCGGTCGAGATAGGCACCCTTAACTACCGCCACTCCCGCCCGCCACAGCACACCCGAGGCCCTCGACCGCGCCGGAAAACACCATCGCGGCGTAGATCTAGCCCTTGGTAAAATGAAAGCCAAATCCGCCGGCGGTCAACGCCGCGCCGGTCAAAAGCGCAAATGACTTTGTACTCTCACTTCGCGCCAAGCGACGGCACCAGCGCGCAAGTGAGTAATTCCAAAATCGGCGACGACTGCGATTTGTTATCGCAGTCAAGCCGATTTACGCTAATCACCAGCGATGCGTCGAGCTTTTCCACGTAATACATGTCCGTGCTGAAACCGTTGATTGTTCCGGAAATGCCTGCAAAATCGTGTCGTGAAGTTTCAGCGGCAGAATTACCGTCTCGGTGATCAGCTGCCCGATGTCCTTGCCGGTCACGCGCTGCACGATACCCGCCAATATGTCGTAATTAAAGTCCGTGTACACGCCCACTGTATTTGGTGGCTTGAAGTCGGATTGTGGAAGTGGCAGGACTACGTCCCGACTGCAGCATGACCGAACTCAGAAGAATGACCGAGCAAAGGCCTGTGCAAACTCGCCAATGCAAGAGCATACGATGCCTCCGTTGTAAACTCAGGCATGGGTCAAATTTACAACGATCTCCAGCATGACGACGTTACCCGATCATGCGGCGAGGTCAATGATTCGTGAAAGGTTTCATTCGCCCACCACGAGCCTTGCCCGCGCCCGCAGTTTTTCTGTCTCGCTTTTTAGTTGGCCGCAGGCGGCCAGAATGTCGCGTCCACGCGGGGTACGCACCGGGCTCGCATAGCCAGCGTTAAATACAATATCGGAAAATTTCTCGATGCGCTTCCAGTCCGAACATTCGTAAGGCGTGCCGGGCCAAGGATTGAACGGTATAAGATTGATTTTTGCCGGAATGCCTTTCAACAGCCGTACCAGTTCGCGCGCGTCGGCGGGCGAATCATTTATGTCCTTCAGCATCACGTATTCAAATGTAATACGCCGTGCATTGGAGGCGCCAGGGTAAGTCCGGCAGGCGGCAAGCAAATCCTTGATCGGATATTTCTTGTTGAGCGGCACGAGCTTGTCGCGCAACTCGTCGCGCACCGCGTGGAGCGAAATGGCGAGCATCGCGCCGGTCTCGCGGCCAAGTTCTTCCATGCGCGGTACGACGCCCGCCGTCGAAACCGTGATCCGGCGCTTCGACAGCGCGAGGCCGTCGCCATCGGAAATCACCGCCACGGCGTCGCGCACATTGGCGAAATTATAGAGCGGTTCGCCCATCCCCATGAACACGATGTTCGACACCGCGCGAAGACTGGTCCCCGGCACGAGCCCGTCGCCTGGCGGCGTCAGCCCCGGAAAATCCCCAAGTCTTTCCCGCGCGATCAAGACTTGGCAAATGATCTCGCGCGCGCTCAAATTACGAACAAGCTTTTGCGTTCCCGTGTAGCAAAAGGTGCAGCTCAGGGTGCAGCCGACTTGGCTCGAAACGCATAAAGTCCCGCGATCGCTCTCCGGGATATAGACGCATTCGACCTCGGCGCCCTTGTCGCGCCCGTCCTTCGGGTCAAACCTTAGGAGCCATTTCCTTGTCCCGTCGCGGGAAATTTGTTCGGCGACGATTTTCGGGCGGGCAAGGGTAAACCGCTCGGCCAAGGCGGCGCGCAGAACCTTGCTGACATTGCCCATCGCATCGAAGGAAGTTGCGCCAGCGTGGTAAATCCAATGCCAGAGCTGCGCCACGCGCATGCGGATTTCGCGCTCCGTCACACCCGCCTCGGCAAGCGCCGGGGCAAGCTCGCGCCGGGTGGCTCCGCCAAGCGAAGCCTGGCCGCGATGAACCTGATCATCAAGCTGTGCACGAGGTTCGGCGAGTGTGGCCATGATTGGCGTGCTTTTAGCACGACGGCCTGGCTTTTCTCCAGGTTTTCTCCGGTAAGTACAAGCCACTGTCATGAAAATTCTACGCGTGACGCGTCTATGCGATGGCAAGGCCGGGGGCGCATTCTGCCAGCAGTGCTTGGAACGCGTTATCGATCGGCAAGGGCGCGGCGGATTAACGCCATCCCGGTCTCGACGCCGGGCGCGGCAGCGCGCTCATCGGACGCATTGCAATTCGCCGCCGCCAGAAAGCATTTTCTAAAAAACGCGGGGCGAAAATATAAACCTATCGCAATTTTCTGCTTGCGCCAAATCACCGCTTCATATCGAGCCGCGCCTTGCGTGCGTACATTTGCCCAAATTGTCAATCGTACCAAAATGTTTCACGTGAAACATTTTGGTACGATTGATGTAAAACGCATTCATGCGAGGCTCGCGCAAAAACGCTGGATTTTCGCGCAGGCGTCTTCGAGCACTTCAGTCCCCGTCGCATAGGAAATCCTAAAATTCGGGCCAAGCCCAAAGGCCGCGCCTTGCACCACGGCCACGCCTTCCGCCTCAAGGAGCGCGGCGACAAAATCCTCGTCGTTGCCGATCGCTTTGCCGTTCGGCGTCTTCTTGCCGATCGCGCCGGCGCAGGACGGATAGACATAGAACGCGCCTTCCGGCGAGGGACAGTTTAAATATTTGGCCTGGTTGAGCATGGCAACGACGAGGTCGCGCCGCGTCTCGAAAATTTTTGCACGCTCGGCTATAAAATCTTGTGGCCCCGTCAGCGCCTCGACGGAAGCCCATTGCGCGATCGAACAGGCGCCCGACGTCTGCTGGCCTTGAAGCGTGTCCATCGCCCTGATCAAATGTTCCGGCCCGGCGGCATAGCCGATCCGCCAGCCGGTCATCGCATAGGCTTTCGATACGCCATTCATGGTGAGCGTGCGGGAGGCGAGTTCCGGCTCCACTTGTGCCGGCGTCGCGAAGGTAAAATCGCCATAGGTGAGATGCTCATAAATGTCGTCGGTCAGGATCCACACCTGCGGATGGCGCAACAAAACGTCGGTGAGCGCCTTCAATTCCGCGCTAGTGTAGGCGGCTCCCGACGGATTCGACGGCGAATTCAAAATCAGCCATTTGGTTTTTGGCGTGATGGCCGCATCGAGCGCCTCCGCTTGCAGTTTAAAACCATGCTCCATCGTGGTCTCGACCGCGACCGGCGTGCCGCCGGCAATCAGGACCATATCGGGATAACTCACCCAATAAGGCGCGGGAACGATCACCTCGTCGCCGCGATTGAGAGTGGCGAGAAAGGCATTGAACAAAATATGCTTGCCGCCGGTGCCGACAATCGTCTGCGACGATTTGTAATCGAGCCCGTTCTCGCGCTTGAATTTTTGCGCGATTGCTTCGCGCAAGGGCGGGATGCCGGACACTTGTGTGTATTTGGTCTCGCCACGTTCGATCGCGGCGATCGCGGCTTTCTTGATGTTGTCCGGCGTATCGAAATCGGGTTCGCCGGTTGACAGCGAAACGATATCCCGCCCCGCGTTCTTGAGATCGCGCGCCTTCTGCGTGACCGCGATCGTCGCGGAAGGTTTTACGCGCAAAAGGGCATCGGCGAGGAAAGACATGTGGCAAAGCTCCGGTGCGGGACACAAGGGCGCAAGGGGGCAAAGGGGGAATGCAAAGCCCCCGATTGGGCGCGGACCTTAGGTTTGAAGTTGCCGGAAGGCAACCGGAAAGACCACTGAAGGAACGCAAAGATCCGCGTCTCGGCCTGAAGGCGCGGCGGATGTGGATTTATGCGGAAAGAAATTATCAGACAGGAACCTTGCACGGACTATCCGCGTTGTCGCGCTCGAATAGGTTTGGCGGGAACGGCAAGACCGGCTTTGACGTGCGGACGGGGGCAAGGGCCCGCGCGAGGGCGCCGCGTGAAACGAAATGCAAAAAATTTCTAACCGTCCGGGTTTTGCCGCCGAATGGGAGTTTGCGGTATGTCAATCGCGGATAACTTCGACCACGATTCCGATGCCATTTTCGTCCGCGCCTATGACGCGCGCGCCGCCCGGCGGCAATTTCGGGTTTCGATCGTGATCGTTCTCGTGCTTGCGCTGGCCGCCGTTGCGCTGGGACTGTTGACGCAGCTCGCTCCCCCGATTACCAACGGGCGGTCTTCGGCGCTCCAGCCGGGCAGTCCTCATCTCGCGGAAACGTTACTGGACATTCGCGGCTGACTTGACACAATTATTGCACACTCTCCCCTTTGGTCCTCGGGGGCCTAAAAGTAAGGGGTCGCGCTTTGTCCAGGCGCGGCCCCGGTTTTTCGACAAGGCGGCAAAAAATACTGCACGGTCAAATTTTCGCCGCGCTGCGAACGGCTTGGTAAGCACTTCACTTCGACCCAATTCAGACCCTTGCCATGCGCTTCAGATTGACCCCGCCGGGTGCTCCCATCTTTTTTGTGTCGCTTATCCTGGCCATTGCCGCCGTGGCGACCCTCTATACCCATGTTCCGCTCGCCGGACATTACGTCGGCACCCATCGTTTCTGGGTGATGGCGGCGGCTTATGCGGCGTTGCTCGCGGGCGTGCTTTTCGAAGGGCTGTAGCACGGCAGGCGTACGTTGTCGGTGCCGATCCGGAAGCAAGGTGTCCGAGGGAGAGGGAAGCGTCCACGGCGTGGAAGTCAGGTTAACGAAGGGTATTGGTCGGCTGCGACGAGCTGCTGAATCGTTGGGCGCGGGTGCTCTACCGTCGGTCGGAAGCACCGGCCCTCGGTGATATGGTTCGCCGGGATGTTTGCCCGTAGCGATGGCACCTGGCTAACGGCGATGGGCAGGAACTTCTTCAGCGACATCAACCAACCATAACTCGCCGGGGGACAAGGATAGACTTTCAGCGCTCCTGCTCTCATACTGCGGCCATGAACGCGATCCTCTTTGACACGCTCCGGCTCTCCCGCACGCTCCGAGAGAAGGGGCATTTCACCTCTGAACAAGCCGAAGCCTTGGCCGAGGCTTTGGGAGAGGCCGTCGCAAGGCGATCTTGCCACCAAGGCGGATTTGGGTGCGGCCAAATCCGAGCTCAAAACCGAAATCGCCGATTTGCGAACGGCACTGAAAACCGAAATTGCTGAATTGCGAGTGGAACTGAAAACCGAAATCACCGATTTGCGAGTGGAACTCAAAACCGAAATCGCCGATTTGCGAATGGAACTCAAAACCGAAATCGCCGATTTGCGAATGGAACTCAAAACCGAAATCGCCGGAACCAAAACCGATCTTCTAAAATGGATCATCGGCGCGATCGGCTTTCAGACCGTCGTCATCCTCGGTGCCGTCGTCTCGCTCGCCCGGGTCTTCGCGAAGTGAACTCCGCGTGCCCGCCGGCCGTCATTATGACCGCCCAGGCCAGATCCCTCCCGCGCCCTGTCATTTTCCGCAATACCAGTCAGGCGACCATGTCTTGCGCCGCGCGCGGCGTGACCCCGAGCTCTTCCGCGATCATCCCGGCCGTTGGTATTGCAAGAACGAAATCAATGGGGGCGGGCAGCCAGAAATGTGAGACGGGCCGGGAGATCGCACTGAGAGATTCGAGCCGCAGCTGATTGCCAAGGGACAGGCGCGGATATCGCCGGCAAGAACCCGTGGCCGCTCTTCCAGCCGCCGGCACGTCCGACGCCCGAAACCGTTGCGACCGTTTCGCTTCGCTCGCCACGCTCATGCAGAGCGTCGCCGCCATGGAATACAAAAGCCGGACAAACGTCTCCCTCTGCGTCAAAACATCACGGTCGACTTCCCCTGAACCTTTCCGTCCGCGCACGGCACATGATGTCGAAGACCGGCGAAGTTGGAGCGGTTTCAGGCAAGGGAGACATCGCCGCCGGTTCACTCCGAAACCAGCTTCAGTCGCGTGTCCAGCGCGGCAATCACGAGGCGAAGATCGTGGCCGCGTTTCAAAACGAGGCCGCTCGCCGTGACCACCGAATAGGCGCCTTGCTTTCGCGCCAGCCTCGGAGTCTTCTCAATCCGGTAGAGCGCATATTCGCACGCGCGCAGGTAAACCGAAAAAACCGCTTTTTGGGGGGTAAAATCGATCCCGTAGTCGCGCCATTCGCCGCCGGCGACCTTGCGGCCATAGAGATTGAAAATTTCGCGCAATTCGTTCCGGTCAAACGAAATAACCGCCAAGCTCGCCGGAGCCGCGGCTATCGCGGCAAGCGGACGGGCGAGGCCCTCCTTGCGCTTCCAAGCGAGGGTCGCCGCGCGATTATCTTCAGCCGGCTCCGTGTCGCCCATGACTGTAGCCTCCAAACTTTATTTCACCCATTATCGTCGCTTGAAGATGCCGGGACGGCAAGCGTTCTTTTGACGGATTTGCGGCGCGGCGCCGCGACACCTGGTCTCGGCGGCGTTTTGCACTCGCGAAAGACCAGGGAGCGAATACGGATAGCGCGAAGGCCTTGCATCGGCCGGGCACAAAGGCAATATCCGCGCTGCAAGAAGTGTGGCGGCGCGAAGTTCGACGCGATCCGCGAGGGGCCGCCAAATACGTGAAATTCAATACCAACCGGAAAGAAGGCCAGGTGACAATGCCGGACGCAGCGGGTCAAAGCCAAGCTTTTCAAGCGGATGTCGCCAAATTGCTGGACCTGATGGTGCATTCGGTCTATTCCGATCGGGACATCTTTCTGCGCGAACTCCTTTCCAACGCCGCCGACGCCTGCGAGCAATTGCGTTACGAGGCGCTCGCAGATGCCGCGCTAGCATCCTCGCCGTTCGCAATCCGGATTTCGATCGACAAGGACGCCCAGACGCTCGCCATCGAGGACAATGGGATCGGCATGTCGCATCGAGACCTCACCGATCATCTTGGTACCATCGCGCGCTCCGGAACCCGTGCCTTTCTGGACCGGTTCGGCAACGGCGGCGAAGAGGCGGCGGGCGCGGACGCGCCGGAGAAGCTTGAATTAATCGGCCAGTTCGGGATCGGATTTTATTCGGCCTTCATGGTCGCGGACCGCGTCGATGTTTTTACCCGCCGCGCGGGGCAGATGGAAGCCTGCCACTGGAGCTCTGACGGCAAAGGCACGTTTTCGATCCAGCCGCTGGCCCAAGGCGAGGCCCCGGTCCAGGGTACGCGGGTGATTCTCCATTTGAACGAGAAATCCAAGGATTATCTCGAATCCGGCCGGATTGAGCGGCTGGTGCGCGAACATTCGAGCGCTCTCGCGGTGCCGATCGAGCTTGTTGAAGAGAAGGACGCGCGCCGCTTAACCGACGGCGCGGCGCTTTGGACAAAGCCGAAGGCGGCGATCGACCAGAAAGATTATATCACGTTTTATCAAAGCCTTGGCGGCGTTTTCGATGAGCCTGCATTAACGATGCACTGGCACGCGGAAGGGCGCCACGACTACACGGTTTTGGCGTTTGTGCCGGGATCGCGGCCGTTCGATCTGTTCGATCCCTCGCGTCCGGGCCGGGCCAAGCTCTATGTCCGCCATGTGTTGATCAAGGAAGACGCCGAGGTTGTGCCGAGGTGGCTGCGCTTTGTGCGTCTGGTGATCGATTCGGCCGATCTTCCGCTGAATGTTTCACGTGAAACAATTCAGGAAAGCCCGGCCTTCGCCTCCATCAAGAAAGCCGTGACGAACCGCGTCCTTCAGGAACTGACCAAGATTGCCGAAAGCGACAAGGAAAAATTCGCAAAGATCTGGGAGCACTTCGGAAGCGTCCTGAAGGAAGGACTTTACGAGGACCCCGAAAAACGCGACGCCTTGTTCGGTTTGGCGCGCTTTGCGACCTCGACCCATCCGGAAGGCGGCCGCGGCCTCAAGGACTATGTGGAAAGCCTGCAAACGAACCAGACGGCGATCTATTATCTTCTCGGCGAGGATTTGGCCCGCCTCGCCGCTAGTCCACAGCTTGAAGGTTTCCGGGCGAGAGGCATCGAAGTTTTGCTGTTGCCGGATCCGGTCGATGCCTTTTGGGTGGCGACGGCGGTTGGCTTCGACGGCAAGCCGTTCAAGTCGGTGACCCAGGGCGCGGCCGACATAAAACCCATTCCGCTCAAGGAGAAACTGGACGCTGGCGCGGCGGAAGAGGCATTCCCGGCGGCCGGTCTCGCGACCCTTTACGCGCTCATGAAACAGGTTTTGGGCGAGGCGGTCGAGGATGTCCGCGCTTCCGACAGGCTGTCGGCGAGCCCCGCTTGTCTCGTCGCCTCCGATCGCGGGCCGGACCGCCGTCTCGAACGGATGCTCGCCGAAAGCGGCCGCCTCGGTCCGGCATCGAAGCCGGTGCTCGAAATCAATCCCGCGCATCCGCTGATTCGCGCCCTGGCCGCGCGAATTGGCGCCCCGGACAAGGGAAAATTCGAGGATATCGTCTGGCTCCTTTTCGACGAGGCGCGGCTGATGGAGGGTGAAAAGCCGGCCGACGCGCCGCATTTCGCCGCGCGGCTGACCAGGATTCTGCTCGATGCCGCAAGCCAGCCCGCGCCGTGAGGGAAGAGTTTGCGATAACGCATCGACCCGGTTTCGAACCGGCGATGGGACGTGGCGCGGCGCGGCGCTCGCTCGTGCGGGCCTTCGCCGACGGCGGCATGGAGTCGCCGCAAATCGATGCCCGCATGCTTCTCTGCGCGGCGCTCGGGATCGGTCACGCGGATCTCGTTCGTAACCCCGATTGTCCGCTTGGTCCCGGCGCAGCAACGGTCGCATCTTTCGCTGCGCGGCGATTGAAGCGGGAGCCGGTGTCGCGAATCATCGGCCATCGGGATTTTTGGCGGGCGCGTTTCAAGATCGGCCCCGCCGTTCTCGATCCGCGTTACGCCACCGAGACGCTCATCGAGGCGGTGCTCGACCACGCGGCCCGGTCGCCGCGCGAAACCTGGCGGATTCTCGACCTTGGGACGGGGTCCGGGGCAATCCTCTGCTCGCTGTTGCAGAGCCTGCCAGGATCTTTCGGCGCCGGAGTCGATATTTCGCCTGGCGCCTGTGCCATCGCGCGCGACAATCTCGCCGCCATGGGGCTCGCGCGACGCGGGCTCATCGTTTGCTGCGATTGGACCCGTGCCTTGCGTGGTCGTTTCGATGTGATCGTTTCCAATCCGCCCTATGTCGTGCGCGGCGAAATCGCCCGCCTGGCGCCGGAGGTTCGCGATCACGATCCGCGTTTGGCTCTGGATGGCGGCGAAGACGGTTTGGCGGCATATCGCGAAATCATCCCGGCATCGCGGGATTTGCTCGCGCCAGACGGTTTGATCGCGCTGGAAGTGGGAGCAGGCCAGCATCCGGCCGTCGAATCGCTCTTGGCCGGCGCATTCGGCGCGCCGGTCAAGGTTAGAGTCGACCTCGACGGATGCCAGCGTGTGGTTTTGGCCGTCTCCTGGCCAGTGAGCCCTGGCGTGACAAATTGGTCACGCTAAACATCGCAACAGATATATTTTCGCAAAAGCCCTTGGCGATTGCCGCGAAAGCGACTACGTTACCTTTCCAAGGATTGGTTTTCGCTCATGGTGCATGGTTGCGATTGGCGTTGAGGTCCTCGGTCCGCGCGAACCGAACGAATAGTCGGGCGTGCTGACAGCAAGACGATCTCCGTTTCGAGCTATGCCGCGATGCCCGGTGCAACCGGGGTCAATGCCCCCAGACTCCGAGACTTTATCGTCAAGGGTCGAAGACCGGTGCCACGGCGGTTCCGTGAGCGTCGCGAGACTTAGTATCCCGCTCGCGCCTTCGTCTTTTGACAATAAGGGGTTCGATAAGGACCGTGAACGCATGCCTGTCCGGCGATGCGCGATTTGCGAATGCGATGCCACCCAAGGATCATCGATGAGACCAGGACAGAATAACAAACGTATGCGCGGCCGCCCCAACAACAATCGCAAGGGGCCAAACCCTCTGACGAGATCCTACGAATTGAGCGGCCCCGATGTGAAAATTCGTGGAACAGCCCATCACGTCGGCGAAAAATATCTCCAGCTGGCGCGCGACGCGCAAACCTCTGGCGATCCGGTCATGGCGGAAAGTTATCTTCAGCATGCCGAACATTATTTCCGGCTGATCGCGGCGGCGCAGCAAGCCCAGCAACAAGGACCCGGCGCCTATCAGGGTCAGCAGGGCGAAGCCAATGTGGAAGAAGCCGAGGACGACAGCGATTTCGCTGGCATTCCTGACAGGTTCGCTTCCCCCGCCGAGCGCTTCGCGCCGCCGCAGCCAAGCCTCATCCCGCAGCCCCAGCCAAGCCCCGCGCAACCCGGTCCGGAACGGTCTTTCCATAACAATGAGGACAGACAAGGTTTCACCCGGCCGGAGCGTGCGCCGCGTCCGGAGCGCCCTTTTCAAGACAGGAATTACCGGGACAGGGAATATCCAGCCTTCCCGGAAAAATCGTATCAACAGCAGCGGCCCTATCATGAGCGCAATGGCCGCGGCCGCGATCAGGAGAACCGCGGCAACCGTGCACGGGGTCCGCGCGATTATCGCAATGAAGGCTCGATCCTGGTCGATCCCCGCGCCGAACCCCAAATGGCCGAGGCCGAAATCGAAGGCAACGGCCTTCCGGCGTTCATCACTGCCCCGGTTCGCGTCCCAGCCGAAGCCCATGATGCCGCGCCGCCCGTTGAGGCACTTTCCCCCTCGCTCGCCGGTCCGCCCGAGGCGGACGATGCGGCCAACGGCTTTCATCCACGTCCCCACCGCAGACGCGGCGGCAAGGTGGAAACGGGAGGTGCCGGGCCGCACGGCGGCGAAGAGGCGAATGCCGATGATCCTGTCCAGGATTGAGCCGCGAGTCTTTGGCGAGTAGGATTCCTCGCCTCGATTTGCTTGCGGAACAGATGATAGTTGCGCTGGATGCAGCCAAATCGAGGTGAATTTTCCATGATAATGAAAGCATCTGCAGTGGCGGCTGGTTTGATGGCCGCCGCTGTTTCGTTCGACGCCGGGGCGGTCCCGGCCTCGCTTTTTCCGTTGGAGCCCCAATCGTTCATCACGCAAGTGGCTGGCGGTTGCGGATTTGGCTGGCATCGCGGTCCATGGGGCGGCTGCCGGCGCAATTGGGGCGCATGGCGCCGCTGCTATTTCCGGCGAACGCCTTGGGGCCCTCGCCGCATTTGCCGTTGGTGACATCGGCTGAAATTGGAAAGCCCCGCGTCGCGGGGTTTTCTTAGTTTGGCCATGACTGGCGCGCGGGTTCCTAGCCCCGTATCTCGCGGCCGTTCCATTCTGCCGCCGCGCGGGGGGCCAGCGGAACTTTTAGTGGCCAATAACTCTACCACCCGTGCGATTCGATCCTACATTTCCAGTCAAGGGCGGATCCAATAAGCCGCGGGATTTTCCGCGAACCGCAAGACCAGGCGCTTCGCGTGGCGGAAGTGGTCTTGGTTCCGCGTTTTAGCTGCTCGGTGCAAGCTCGCAAAATGCCTAGTGAAGCCAACGGCCGCTCAAGGCGGCCGCTGGCATGAGAGGCAATTTCGCGCAGGGGAGATTGCGATGAACCTGGAAAAATATACCGAAAGGACGCGCGGTTTTATTCAAAGCGCCCAGTCTCTCGCCATCCGCGAGGGTCACCAGCAGTTCACGCCCGAACATGTCTTGAAGGTCCTTCTCGATGATGAGGAAGGGCTCGCGGCGGGCCTCATCGACAGGGCGGGCGGGCGCTCGCGCGACGCCCTCCGCGACACGGAACTTGCGCTTGCCAAATTGCCGAAGGTGCAAGGTTCTGGCGCGGGACAATTATATCTCGCCCCGGCGACAGCGCGCGTTTTCGACAATGCCGAGAAGATCGCGCAAAAGGCCGGCGACTCCTATGTGACGGTCGAGCGGCTGTTGCTTGCGCTTGCCATGGAGAAAAACGCGGAAGCCGGCAAGATTCTCGATCGGGCGGGCGTCACGCCGCAGACTCTCAACGCCGCGATCGATGATCTCCGCAAGGGCCGCACCGCCGACAATCCCACCGCTGAAAACGCTTACGATGCCTTGAAGAAATACGCGCGCGATCTGACCGAGGCGGCGCGGGTGGGAAAACTCGATCCGGTGATCGGCCGCGACGAAGAAATCCGACGAACCATTCAAGTATTGTCACGGCGGACGAAAAACAATCCGGTGCTGATCGGCGAGCCGGGTGTCGGCAAGACCGCGATCGTCGAGGGCCTTGCGCTGCGCATCGTCAATGGCGATGTGCCGGAAAGCCTGCGCGACAAGAAGCTTCTCGCGCTCGACATGGGCTCGCTGATCGCGGGAGCGAAGTATCGCGGCGAATTCGAGGAGCGGCTGAAAGCGGTCCTGAACGAAGTCACCGCCGCCGCGGGCGGCATTGTCCTATTCATCGACGAGATGCACACGCTCGTTGGCGCCGGCAAGGCGGATGGCGCGATGGACGCATCGAATCTTTTGAAACCGGCTCTCGCCCGGGGCGAGCTCCATTGCATCGGTGCGACCACGCTCGACGAATATCGCAAGCATGTCGAAAAGGATGCCGCGCTGGCGCGCCGCTTCCAGCCGGTGTTCGTCTCCGAGCCCACGGTCGAGGACACAATCTCGATCCTGCGCGGTCTCAAGGAAAAATACGAATTGCACCATGGCGTGCGCATCACCGATGCCGCGATTGTCGCCGCCGCGACGCTGTCGCACCGCTATATCGCCGACAGGTTTCTTCCCGACAAGGCAATCGACCTCGTCGACGAAGCGGCCTCGCGTCTGCGCATGCAGGTCGAACTCGAAGCCTGAAGAGCTCGACGAACTCGACCGCCGGGTCATCCAGCTCAAGATCGAGCAGGAGGCCTTGAAAAAGGAGACCGATTCCGCCTCGAAGGAGCGCCTGGAAAAGCTCAGCGGCGAACTTGCCGGGCTTGAGGAGAAATCCGCCTCGTTGACAGCGCGCTGGCACGCCGAGAAAGATAAACTCGGCTCCGAACAGAAACTCAAGGAGCAGCTCGAGGCTGCCCGCAACGAACTGATTCAGGTCCAACGGCGCGGCGAATATCAGCGCGCCGGCGAACTTGCTTACGGGGTCATTCCCGGTCTCGAAAAAAGGCTCGCCGAGACCGAGGCGAAACGCGGCGGCGTTCTCGTCGACGAGGCGGTGACCGCCGATCACGTCGCGCAAATCGTCTCGCGCTGGACTGGCATTCCGGTCGATAAGATGCTGGAGGGTGAGCGCGACAAGCTTTTGAAAATGGAGGAAGCACTCAGCCGCCGTGTCGTCGGCCAGGCGGAAGCGGTGAAGGCGGTCTCGACCGCGGTGCGGCGGGCGCGGGCGGGCCTGCAGGATCCCCATCGCCCGATCGGCTCCTTCATGTTCCTCGGACCGACGGGGGTCGGCAAGACCGAGCTCACCAAGGCGCTCGCCGCCTTCCTTTTCGACGAAGAAGCCGCGCTCGTGCGCATCGACATGTCGGAATATATGGAGAAGCACTCAGTCGCCCGCCTGATTGGCGCCCCGCCCGGCTATGTCGGCTATGAGGAAGGTGGCGCCTTGACCGAGGCGGTACGCCGCAGACCTTATCAGGTCGTCCTCTTCGACGAGATCGAAAAGGCCCATCCAGATGTCTTCAATATCTTGCTGCAAGTGCTCGACGACGGCCGCCTGACCGATGGGCAGGGGCGCACGGTCGATTTCCGCAACGTTCTGATCGTCATGACATCCAATCTCGGCGCCGATTTGCTCGTGCTGCAAAAGGAGGGCGAGGATTCCTCCGCCGTCCATTCCGAAGTGATGCAAATGGTGCGGGCGCATTTCCGGCCGGAGTTTTTGAACCGCATCGATGAAATCATCCTGTTCCACCGGCTCCGCCGCGAGGATATGGGTGCGATTGTCGATATACAATTTGCACGGCTTGCGAAACTCCTGGAGGATCGCAAGGTCACGCTCGAACTTCGGCCCGAGGCCCGCGCGTGGCTTGCCGACAAGGGCTATGATCCAGCCTATGGCGCGCGGCCCTTGAAGCGAGTGATCCAGAAGAATGTGCAGGATCCCTTGGCCGAATTGATCCTTGCCGGAGAGATCCACGACGGCGAGAAGGTCGTCGTTGGTGCTGACAAAAATGGCCTTCTGATCGGCGGAAAAGCATCCGGGCATTCGCCAGAGCGGCCCCAGAGGGTCGTGAATTTCCAAAAAGGCGCCTGAGCTCCGGGCGCTTTTGTCGTGCGTCGATCCGGTCGTGTTTCAGGAAGCGCGCGCTCATGGCCCATCTCAGACGTTCAGCGGGTCCGGTTTGATGCCCATCGCCGGTCCGGAACTCGCCAGAAGGAGACATGCGGGTCGCGGCAAAGCGGATGGCCACGGCGTCTGCGATCGGGGGAGGGCGGAACCGGGTGGCACACCGCGGAGCAACGCCGTCCGGGCTGTTGCTAACGCTCAGGTTCAGTTGCGGCGCGCAGCGCCGTCCGCTGCAACCGGTTGTTAGGGCTGCAGTTCGTCAACTACTCCGAATTGGATGATGCCTCCGCAAGGGGTTTGGTATTCAAGTCAGGGCCAAGAAGGCCTTCAAGCTCCATTAGGAGGTGTCGTGCGTGACGGAAGTCTCTTGGACTACGCCTCATGTCTCGTCGAGCAATGTACTCCACAGGACGGAGAACACGCTTGATCGCTTGTGTGGTGTCATCGTCCTGCGATCGCAAGCGGGCTACGCGGGCGAGACCCGCGACACTCTCCAACAGGTCATCCCAGACCGGGTGCTGAAACTCCCTTTGCCGTTCACGATCGCTTGCAAGTCGACGGGTCAACGCGAGCACCTCTTCCAGCAAGTCACGTTCAGAACGGCGTCCCTCCTCGTCGCTCGCGTCAGCGCCCTCAAGCTCCTTTGCGACCTGTTTCTCGAGTTTGGGCCACCACATCTCGAAGACATCATCGAGCACGTCGGGCGCTAATGCCGCCTCCGCGAGTTCACCATTGATCATCTTCATGACGCGCTTCATCTCGTCTTTCGAGAACTGAGCAGCTTGGAACTGAACGAGCGGACCCTTCACATCGGTGGGTTCCATTCCGCCGAACAGGAGAGGGCAAACCTTCGATCGATCCAGGTTTTTTGCCAGCGCGCCGGCCTCAAAGAGGAGCCACGGGGCTTCCTGGTTCTCTGGTGTAATCACCAATAGCCCAACTCGACTCGCATCAAGTTCCTTCGCGATCTCCGAAGACCATCGGGAGCCCTTTGCAACATCATCGGGACTGAAATACGGGCGAACGGCCTGTAGGACGCTGGGAAGCCACTGCCGCTGCACGTCGGCGATGGCTCGACTACGATCTCCAGACCAACTGATGAAGACTTTCATTGTCCTCCTCCGGGCTCGCTGCGGCACTCGGCCTAGCGCGGATTAGACGGATCCGCATAAAGATGCGGAAAACCGGGCCCGGGTCCCTATGACCCGCCGTTGAACCGCTGCCTGGCTCTTATTTGCTCTTAGCTTTCACCTGACTGGCAAAGGCCAAAGTGGCGGACCCCCGCAGGCATCATAGCGTGTGTCCCCGCCTTCACAGACAAGATCGTAATTCTAACCCTCATGATCAAAACTCTCCCTTGCCCCGCCGGCCCCGGTGCAGCGCCGGGTTATGCCGCGACGTCAACGTACTCGACCTTACTCGCCGGCTCGGGGATCGGCAGACCCTCTTCCCGCATACCTTCGATGTGAAACTCGATAGCTTCCCGGATCTCGGCTTCCGCCTGCTCTAACGTAGCCCCAGTGGCGACACATCCGGGTAGGTCGGGGACGTAGGCCGAATAGTTTTTCTCGGCTTTTTCAATGACGACGGCGTAGCGCATTGGAACCTCACTTCTTTAGCCCAGCTTGCCTCAAGATGCTATTCAGGGTGCCCGACGCCAAATCGTCGTTGGGCTTGCCCGGAACGGTAACGCGACCTGGCTTGCCAGCATGCTTCAACTGACGATGGCTACCCCGTGTGGCGACGAGAAACCAGCCGTCATCTTGAAGCATTCGCAATACCTCGCTTACCTTCATCGGGCCAGAGTATAAGCTCAATTTTTCGCATGCAAAACGATCTGTTCATGGTGAGGCATACCGCTGATTAGACGGATCCGCAAAAGATGCGGAAAACCGGGTCCGGGCGTTATAACCCGCCGTCGAAGCGCCGCCGGCGACTTCGAAAATCCATTCGCACGATAGGCGCCTTCGATTTAAGACCGGGCTTCATTTGAGCCGGTGCGACGAAAGTAAGCCGCTGTTCAACCGCCGTTACCACACCAAACGGCTGACGAGGGCTCGGCCAGCCGTCCCGGAGAGTTTGGCTTAAGTAGTTGCCGCGAAGGACCTGTCCGCCAATGAAAAGCAGACCCTGCCGTGAAGTGGGCGCCATGTCTCTTCCTGGGCAATGCAGACCAAATTCGACCTGACCCGCTGCCGGATTTCAAACTTAACCGCTACTGCTGATCCCGCTGGGTTGAGTCAGTGCAACCTGACGGTCAACGCGGACAAACGGATCCGCCGCGCCTTGCCGTGGCCTGGCCTGCGCGCGCCTTTCCCACAGGTTCGGCCATGGTCACGAAAATGCATCAAAAAACATGATTTTCGGAGCGCACTAGGCTATAATTCAGAACACCGATTTGGCCCTTGCCAAGAGCAGAAAGTCCGCACTCCCCATGGCCGAACCCGCCGCCGCGCGGCCAGTCCCTTTGGTCCCCGAAATAGAAGCCTATTACGGCGCCGAATTCGATCAAGGTGCTGCGCGGCCTCGATGCCGTGCGCAAACGCCCAGGCATGTATATCGGCGATACCGACGATGGCTCCGGCCTCCATCACATGGTCTATGAAGTCGTCGATAACGCCATCGACGAGGCGCTGGCCGGCTACGCGACGCGCGTCACGGTGACGCTCAATGCCGACGGTTCGGTCACCGTCACCGACGACGGGCGCGGGATTCCGACGGATATTCATAGCGAGGAGGGTGTCTCGGCGGCGGAGGTCATCATGACCCAGCTGCACGCCGGCGGAAAATTCGATCAGAATTCCTACAAAGTGTCGGGCGGGCTGCACGGCGTCGGCGTGTCCGTCGTCAACGCGCTTTCGAGCTGGTTGACACTGCGGATCTGGCGCGACGGCAAGGAGCATATCCTTCGTTTCGAACATGGCGACGCGGTCATGCCGCTTGAAGTCACGGGGCCCGCGCCGGAATCCGGCGGAAAACCCAACCGCGGCACCGAAGTCACCTTTCTGGCTTCGCCCAAGACCTTCACGATGGTCGATTTCGACTATGCGATAATCGAACATCGTCTGCGCGAACTCGCCTTCCTGAATTCCGGGGTGCGCATCGAACTCACCGACGCACGCGGCGCCGAGGTCAAGCGGGAGGAACTTTACTATGAGGGCGGGCTTGAGGCTTTCGTGCGCTACCTCGATCGCGCCAAGACGCCGCTCATCGGAAACCCGATCGCGATCAAGGGCGAACGCGAAAAGATTACGGTCGAAGCCGCCCTTTGGTGGAACGATTCCTACCACGAGCATGTGCTCGCCTTCACCAACAATATTCCGCAGCGCGACGGCGGGACTCATCTCGCGGGGCTGCGCGCGGGTCTGACCCGTCAGGTGACAGGTTTCGCGGAGCGCGCCGGTCTCGCCAAGCGCGAGAAGGTCGATCTCAACGGAGACGATTGCCGCGAAGGCTTGACTTGCGTGCTTTCGGTGAAGGCTCCCGACCCGAAATTTTCCTCGCAAACCAAGGAAAAGCTGGTGTCTTCCGAGGTGCGTCCGGCGGTGGAAGGCCTCGTCAACGAAATGCTCGGGGCTTGGTTCGAGGAGCATCCCCAGGACGCGCGCGTCGTCGTCGGCAAGGTGGTGGAAGCGGCGCAGGCACGCGAAGCGGCGCGCAAGGCGCGCGAGCTAACCCGCCGCAAGGGGGCGCTCGATGTCGCCAATCTGCCGGGCAAACTCGCCGATTGCCAGGAGCGGGATCCGGCCAAGGCGGAATTGTTTCTCGTCGAGGGCGATTCGGCGGGCGGCTCCGCCAAGCAAGGCCGCAACCGGGCGTATCAGGCCGTGCTTCCGTTGCGCGGAAAAATCCTCAATGTCGAGCGGGCACGCTTCGACAAGATGCTGTCGAGCCAGGAAATCGGGACCTTGATCACCGCGCTCGGCACCGGGATCGGGCGCGACGACTTCAATGCCGACAAACTGCGCTATCACAAGATCATCATTATGACCGACGCGGATGTCGACGGCTCGCATATCCGCACGCTTCTGCTTACGTTTTTCTTCCGCCAGATGCGCGAGCTTATCGAACGCGGGCATCTTTTTATCGCGCAGCCGCCGCTCTACAAAGTAAAGCGTGGCGGCTCCGAGCAGTATCTGAAGGACGAGCGCGCGCGCGAGGATTATCTGATCGGCAATGGTCTTGAGGCCGCCGTGCTGCGTTTGGCTGGCGGCGAGGAGCGCGCCGGCGCCGACCTCCGCGCGATCGTCGAAGAGGCGCGGATCGTGCGCCAGATGCTCGGCGGCCTGCATTCGCGCTATGATCGCCAAACGGTGGAACAGGCGGCGATAGCCGGCGCGTTGAAGCCGGTGTCGCCCGGAAACGAGGCCGAGGCCATCGGGTTTGCCACAACGATCGCCGCCCGCCTCGACGAGCGCGCGGAGGATATGGAGCGCGGCTGGAGTGGCACGGTGGAGAATGGCGGCTATGTCTTCACCCGCGAGCTGCGCGGGGTGCGTCAGGCAGCGAGCCTCGACGCCGGGCTGTTGGCTTCGACCGAGGCGCGCCGCCTCAACGAGCATGCGCAATCGCTGCGCGATGTCTTCGCAAGGCCTGCGCTTTTTCTGCGCAGGGGCGATCAGACCCAGGTATCGGGCCCAGGCGACCTTCTCGACGCGGTGATGGCGGCAGGGCAAAAGGGCGTTTCCCAGATGCAGCGCTACAAGGGGCTCGGCGAAATGAACCCGGATCAGCTCTGGGAGACGACGCTCGACCGGGAGGCGCGGACCCTTCTGCAGGTCAAGATCAAGGAAGGCGACGACGCCGAGGATATTTTCGTCAAATTGATGGGCGATATCGTCGAACCGCGCCGCGAATTTATCCAGGACAACGCGCTGAACGTCGCGAATTTGGATGTGTGAGGCTTGATTCGCGAGCCCCATGGGAGGGAAACACCATGCAAGGCAAGGAGTTTGAAGTCACCCATACAGAGGAAGAATGGCGGCGCCTTCTCACCCCGGAACAATATCGGATCATGCGCGCGCATGGCACCGAAGCACCGGGCAGCTGCGCCCTTAATCATGAAAAGCGGCCGGGCGTCTTTGTCTGCGCCGGCTGCGGACAGCGCCTTTTCGCTACAGCCAAGAAGTTCGAGAGCGGCACCGGCTGGCCGAGTTTTAACGATCCCCTCGAAGGCGCCGTCGACAACAGCGATGACCGCAGCCATGGCATGACGCGGACGGAGGTGCATTGCAGCCGCTGCGGTAGCCATCTGGGTCACGTCTTTCCAGACGGGCCGCCGCCGACGCATTTGCGCTATTGCATCAATGGCGTCGCAACGAATTTTCTCCCCGAGTGACGCCACCGAACGTCATCGCGAGGAGCGAGCCGTTCAAATAATACCATGCTAGCAAGGTAAGACCGTGGACGCACCTACCTATCTGGAACAAATTGTTGACCCCACTATCGCCGACTTTGAAAAATATCCTTATTCACGTCGTCATGCCTTTCTTGCGTGCTTAGTGACCTTCCACACCCTCGATTATATCGCGTATCCGAAGAAGACTGGGAACCGCCGCAATGATTTCAGAAATGAGTCCAACGCATTTGCGATTGTTGATCGTGTCGCGCACGCCTTTAAGCACATCAAATCAGGGAATGATAACAATGAGCACAATCGATCATTGTTAATGGAACATGTGTACAGTCGCCCGCCAGCTATTGCTGGCCGCGCGCGGTGTGGAATATCTCGTTGCGGCGATACAATTGGAGGAGTTGCACTTTGGGGAGAGGAGAACTCCGGTCTCTTAGCTGCCGTGAAGGACGCGGCAGATTTTCTTCGAACGAAAATGTAGCTGCCGCGCTGGCAATGTGTAGTAGGAAATTAACCGCCCGGCGCCCGTAATTTTTCGTGAATTTTACCCCGCTTGCGTTAGTCGCGGGGGGAAAGTGACACAACGGAGCCGCAAGCAGCTTTGTGGGTTTGCGATGGGATTCGGATGACCCTTTCCGGCCCGTTTTGCGCGCCGCCCTTAACGAATATAAACCGCCTCGATGACCTTGAGTTCTTCCCCCAACGGATCGAGTTCGAGCCGCACCACCTCGGCCATCAGGCGATCACGGAATTTATAGGCCCGCCGCCAGCCGTCCTCGGTGACCGGAGGCCAGGGCGTGAAGGTTTTCTTATCGACCATCAAGGCTTCGCATCGCAAGCGCGGGCCGGAGATATTACGAGCGATGATATACATGGCGGCTTCAACCCGGCCTCATCCTTGACAGGCTCGTCGCGCGCTTTGCGCGAGACGCACAATGGGGGCATATAGTCTCGTCTTTTTGGAAAATATCGACAAAATTCCACCTGAAAGACACAATTCGAAAAGCAATGATCACGCGCCCGTCACGCGAGACGTTGCCGGACAGTATGGCCGATCGAACGAAAGGTCCGCATGGTTTGGCTGCGAAGAGCGATCGGCGTGATCTTCGCTACGGCGGTCGCGATTGGCGCGGGACTCCTTTTTTTGCCTGTCGCGGCGCTCGCCGATCCGGTGACGCGCGCGGCGGGTTTTGCTCTGATCCAGTTTGCCGTCTGGGCGGTTGCCGATGCGGATATCGCGGACGGGCTTAATGGCGGCGGTTTGGCCGCGCTGACCCGCTTCGTCTGGATGGCGGTCGTGACGGTCTGCGTCGTTCCCGTCGTTGCCGTGGCCTCGATCGGCGAAATCGCCAGGGTGCGCGCGCTCCCCTGGTATGCCGGCGCGACCGGCGTCGTCGCGGCCTCCGCGCCATGGCTCATCCGCGCAACATTGCATCTGCCAAGAGCGGCAGGCTACAATTTGGCGGAATTGCGGTTTGCCCTTGTTTTCTTCGCTGCCGGCCTGATTTCCGGTTCGGTTTATTGGCTTCTGGCAGGCCGGGATGCGGGGGCCTCGCCTTGGGAATTACGTACTTGACGTCGCGCGGAAGCGCGGAGGCATTAACGAGAAGCGGGGCTACCTTGCCCGCCGCACCTTTCCCTGCACGCCTTCGAAGGCGCCTTCGACGAGTTCGCAATAGAGCAGACGCTCCGGATCGACCGGCCCCGCGAAAACCAGCCGGCCCGGCGGCACCGGCGCGAAACCCATCCGGCCATAATAGGACATGTCGCCGACAAGCAGAACCAATCCGTGCCCAGCCGCCCGCGCGGCGTCGAGCGATTTCATCACCAGCTCTTCGCCAATTCCGCCCGCGCGAAATGGCGGATCGACGGTCAGCGGGCCAAGCAGCAGCGCAGGCCGGTTACCGCAGAAAATTGGCGTCATCCGGTTGGCGCCGACCAGCAAGGTGCCGATCCTCGCGACGAAACTCAAGGCGTAGTCCGGCTCGCTCCCTTCGCGCAGCCTGTACGCCGAGCGGGCGAACCGGCCGGGCCCAAAGGCGCGCTCGTCGAGCTTTTCGATAGCCGCGAGGTCGGCTGGCGTTTGCGGGCTGAGCGTGAGGGAAAGATCCGCCATCGGCTTGCCATCGAAAGCGCGCGGGCCGGTTCGCCGTTAGCGGCGCATAACGTTCGTGATTCAAGGGTTTATAGCCCAAGGGAAGCGGCGTTGTCATCAGGCGGCGCCGTTTCCGGCCACGGGCCCCTGCCTTCCGGTCTCGCGCAAGGCCATGCGGCTCTTGTTACCGGCGACAAAAACCGGCGCCATGTCATTCATCTCGCTAAAAATATCCGCGAAGGAGGCGCGGCGCAACAAGGCGGCCGCCGTTGAATGCGACGATCGATAAGGGCGTCCATCGCGCGGCTGCAATAGCCCTTACTCGACGCGGCGCGTGACTCCGTCTCGAAAGGCTCGCGGCTTTCGGAAGGCTTGTGCCGGCGGCGCGAAACCTACGCGACAATCGGCTTCGGGTCCGGCGTAATCAGCAGATCCTCCGGCCGATACAACAATTGCAACGTATCGCCATCGGTCAGAAATGTATCGTGCATGTTGCCCTTTTCGCCGTCGGGCAACCGCAATGCGTCGTCTCGACGAACCGGATCGTCTCTGATCCATTGTTCGAATTGGCCGAGTCCGGTATTGCCCTCGTGGAAATAGGACGCAAGCCGTCGAAACAGTTTCGGCCACATGACCAGCGCTTCCAGTGCCGCGAGGGTTTGGATGGGTGCCGCTTTTTCCGTGGTGACATCCTCGCTTTTCCATAGCCCGGCGTTCGCGTTGCGGGCGGTATGCGCCTTGCCGCGCAGATGCTTTACGAGCGATATCGGCATGGTGTCGTATGGCTCGACATAGGCGAGCCCTTCGACGACCAGCTCGACGTTCACGCTCTGGTCGAGAATTGCATTGTCGACGAACACCCTCTCTCCATCGGCGCGGCCCGTCGCACCGGCGAAGACCAAACCCAATAACCGGCCATTCGCCTCGATGCCGTTGGCGATCACATAGCCCGGCAGCGGATTCTCGTCCACCGATTGGACGACATTGGGTTCATCGGCAAAAAACTTCACATTGGAGAAACCCAACAGCGCCAGATTGCGGTCGCGCGCCTTGTTGGCGAAGACGAGATCTTGATTCGCTCCATTGAAATGGGTTTCGAGCGCATCGATGCCTTCGTAGCGAACGTTGATTTGTCCATTTCGAATATCGGGCGCCCTCCCCGAAAATCTGGGCAATTTCCGGACCAGGTCGAGCGAATCCGGCTCGAACCTGATCGTGTCGCCATCGGGCTGGGGACCTTGCCGCGGCCTATTTGGATTATGGATCCAGTACCGCCCTTTGATCATGCTGTAGCGTGATTTCCTCGGTCTCGGCTTGGTGCGCTTTCTCATGGCGCGTCTTCGTAACGCAGCTGGCCATGAATTGCTTGCGCCGTCCGCAGCGCCAGGGCGGCGATGGTCAAGGTCGGATTGGAAGTGGCGCTGGTCGCAAATACGCTGGAGCCGACGATCCAGAGGTTCGGCGCATCGTGCGTGCGTCCCCAGCAGTCGACCACGGAGTCGCGCGGATCGTCGCCCATGATGGTCGTGCCCATAATGTGCGCCGCGGTGTTCCAGTTCATGCGCCCCGTCTGCGCATTGACGAGCGGCTTGGCCTTAGGGCTGATTTCCGCGCCCATCACGGCGAAAAGCTCCTTCGCCGTCTCATAGCCTTCGCGCAGACCGCCGCGTGAGTAATCTCCTACATCGAAATTGAAACGCGGGCGCGGAACTCCGAGCGCGTCCGTCTTGTCGGATAGATCGACGCGGTTCGTCGGCTCGGCAAGCATCTCGGTGGAAAAGCTCAGCCGCAACATTCGGGGGATGCGCTCGGCGACGGCGCCCGGAAGGCCGGAGCCATATTTGCCCTCTTTGAGAAATCCGTCGATGACGGTCGCCGGCGACCCGGCGCGCCCCCAGCCGTCGTTTCCGATGGTCATTCTGAAGGCGCTTCTCGAACGGCGAAAGTCGCCATCGCGAAAATCCTCGACGCCGGTGATGGATTGCGGCCCACGGAAGGGATACAGCGGTTTGGGGAAACTGGCGATCAGCTCGAATTGCACATGGTCCATCAGATTGCGCCCGACTTGCCCGCTAGAGTTGGCCAAACCATCGGACATCAGCAGAATCTTCGGCGTTTCGATCGCATGCGCCGCAAGCACGATCACCTCACCGCGAACAGTTTTTGCTTGCGGCGTATCGGAGGATTTCCAGTCGATATAATGGACGGCGCACACGCGCCCATCCTTGTCTCGTTCCAGCCTGGTGACAACGGCTCCCGTGCGCAATTCGACGTTGGGGCATTGGAGGAGGCGGCGCAAATGCGCGGTCGCGTCGTATTTGGCCTGGATCGGGCAGAGCGGAATGCAATTGGAGTGCCCCTCGCAAGCGGGACGGCCATCGTAAGCAACGGTGTTGCGGGCTTGCGGGGTCGTGACCACGCGGATTTTGGTTCCACGCGCCGCTTTTCCATCGATTTTTGCCTTGACCCTGTTATCGCTATACCCCAACGGAATTCCCGGCATTGGGAAAGGCTCGCTGCGGTAAGCGCCGTGCAGCCCGTTCAACTCGTCGTGGTTGCCGGAAACGCCCAACTCCCGTTCGGCTTCGCAATACCAGGGCTCTAGTTCGTGATAGTCGAGCGGCCAGTCGCGCCCGACGCCGAAATTGGATTTCAGTTTAAAATCGCTAAGGATGTAACGAGGACAGTTGCCCCGCCACGCCCACGTGCTTCCGCCCACCATTCGATTGTAGCTTGCCTTGAACGGGTCATTCGCCTGGGGGGTCGATCCCGCGGCGTAGTCGTAATAATTGTCGGGATCGCCCATCTGGTTCGCGAGCTCGCGCTGCGAATTCTCGGCGGCAGGCGCATATTTCCGGCTTTCGAGGTCCTTGTAAGGCGCAAATGGATCGCCCCGATTGCCTTGCGTATCCATCATGTGGTGAAACACCCCCCGCTGCCCGGCGCTGACGCCGTTATCGCCGGCCTCCAACATGAGAATCCTGCAGCTTCCGAGCCGCGTCAGCTTCCACGCCGTCAGTGCGCCGGCGACGCCCGAGCCGACAATGATCACGTCGAATGCCTTTTCGCTCGCCATGGCAATCTCCTTTATGACTAAGGCAACTGCAATCAAATCAGGTTGTTTGCGCCGGGGGTTCGCGCGTCCAATAGCCGTGCAACTGCGTGGAAAAACCGGTGGGATGGGCTCTGATCACGGGCCAGACTTTCCCACGTTCGTAGAAACCGCCGTCGATTAGAGGCGCGTCATCCTTGTCTTCCGCCTTGAACTGAGAAAAGTACCAGATATTCACGATTTGCTTGGCCACGACTTCGTTGTCCGTGAACGCCTGTGTGCCGCGCAATGCGGTGAGAAGGACATCGTCGATAGGCGGCTTTGGATTGGCCGTGGCCAAGACCTTGTAAGCTTCCAGCAAGGCGGGAAATTTTGTTGGAAAAACGCCGCGCAGCTGTCGCGCATATACTTCCGCGGTCGGCTTGTTCAATTCGCGATCTTCGTTGTCTTCCGATAATTGATGGTGGAGCCCCGTAAGCAAAGCCGATAGTTCGAGGAAAGCGGTTTTGTCGTCCATCGAAATCCCTCCCTGTCCGCAATCGGTCTCCGGATACGGATTATTATTTGCTTCGCTATAGATACGTAAGTCCGGTCGTTCGAAGTTCCAGTCCCGGTGGAAAAAAATCACCCGCGCTACTTGCCACGGGCATCACATCGGAACGAGGTGCGCGAGCCCGCCGCTGGGTTCCATAAGTTCGCGCAGCATTCCCTCGCGCAAGCCAGGCGATGCGCGCGCAGCCCCTCCTCGGGCGTCGGGCGTCCGGCATTCTACGGCGATGGTTTGAACGTGGCGATGTACCAAATATTTCCAAACGAATCCCGCACTCCGGCCCCGCGCTCCTGGTAGGGCTTGTCCTCCGGCGCGGCAATCGTCCCAGCGCCGAATTCGATTGCGCGATTGTAAACGGCGTCCACGTCCTCGACATAGACATAGACCTGCCCAGGAGCGGCGGAAGGATGGGGTGGATCCCCCGTTTCGAGGATGACCACCGAATCACCGATTTGGGATTCGATGTGAAACGACTGCGATCCCATCTCGACGCGCTCGATTTCCGTGGCGCCGAAGACATGTCGCACGAAATCCGCGAGATCGGCATGACCATGGAGATAGGGTCTGACGGCGGCGAAGCCATGCCGGATATGTCCTTTGCGGGTGGTCATGAGTTACTCCGGATTGAGGATGGCTTCTGGGAAAAACCCGGCCTTATTCCGGGCGAACCGCGGCCATGAGGTAATTGACATCCATGTCGTGCGAAAGCCGCCATTTGCCGGTCAGGGGATCGTAGACGACCCCCGTCTCGTCCTTGACGCGCAGTCCGGCGTCGCGCAAGGCCTTGGCGAGTTCGCGTGGCGCGACGAATTGAGTCCAGTTGTGGGTTCCACGCGGCACCCAGCGCAGCACATATTCGGCGCCCACGATTGCCAAAGCGAAGCTCTTCAAGGTGCGGTTGAGCGTCGCGGCGGCAAGCATGCCGCCCGGCCGCACCATCGCGGCGGCTTCAGCAAGGAAGCGTCCGACATTGCGCACGTGCTCGACGACTTCCATGGCCAGGACAACATCGAAGAGGGCGCCCTCGGCGGCAAGCTCCTCGGCGGCAACGCAGCGGTAATCGATGGCAAGGTTTGTTTGCGCGGCATGGTCCTTGGCGGCCTCGATGTTGCGCCGCGCCGGATCGATCGCGGTCATGCGGGCGCCAAGCCGGGCCAGGGGTTCCGAGAGGATGCCGGCGCCGCATCCTATATCGAGGATCGTCAGGCCCTGGAGCGCGAACGGCGAACGCCAATCGCGCGGCGTTTCGTCGAGCAAAAAGTGCCGGCATAGAAGCTCGCGCAGATAGGCGACACGGACCGGATTGAACTTGTGCAGCGCGCGCATGGGGCCATCCGGATCCCACCATTGCGCGCCGAGCCGGTCGAAACGGGCGACTTCCTCCGGATCTACGGTCGTATCGCGGTGGCGCTTTTCCTGGCTTGCCATGGCTGAATTCCATTGACTTGATGTGCCGGCATTTGCATCTATGCGCGGGGCCGCGCGGTGGCGGGGCCGTTGATTTCCGAATTGAGAATCCGCGCCGCAAGGAGGCGATTTCGACCCGATGGCCCGTCTTGTGATGAAATTTGGCGGCACGTTGGTCGCGAACATAGAGCGCATTCGCAACGTTGCAAGGCACATCGCACGCGAGCGGGGCGAAGGCCATGACGTTGCGGTCGTGATCTCCGCCATGGCCGGCAAGACCAGCGAACTCGCCGCCTGGTGCGAGGAGGCAGCAACGCTTTGTGACCGGCGCGAATACGACGCCGTTGTCGCCTCCGGCGAACAGGTGACCGCCGGTCTTCTCGCCATCGTTCTGCAGGAACAGGCAATTGCCGCGCGTTCGTGGCAAGGCTGGCAAATTCCGATTCTGACCTCGAACGAGCATGGTTCGGCCCGGATCGAACATATTGGGGCCGCGGCGATTCTCGATGGTTTTGCCGACAGGAGGGAGGTGGCGGTGATCGCCGGTTTCCAGGGCCTTCACAAGGAGAGCGGCCGCATCGTCACGCTTGGGCGGGGCGGCTCCGATACAAGCGCGGTGGCGGTCGCCGCGGCGATCGGGGCCGTCCGCTGCGACATCTATACCGATGTCGACGGAGTTTATACCACCGATCCAAGGATCGTACAGAAAGCCAAGCGGCTCGATCGCATCGCTTTCGAGGAAATGCTGGAAATGGCCTCGCTCGGGGCCAAGGTGCTTCACGTACGCTCGGTCGAACTTGCCATGGTGCACAAGGTCAAGACATTCGTCCGGTCGTCCTTCGACGATCCGGCCGGCTCCAAACGGGGCACGTTGATTTGCGGCGAGGAGGATATCGTGGAAAGCCAAGTGGTCACCGGCATCGCTTTCTCGCGGGACGAGGCGCAGATTACGTTGCGCCGCGTCGCGGATCGCCCAGGTATCGCCGCCGCCATATTCATGCCGCTCGCCGAAGCCAATATCAACGTGGACATGATCATTCAGGTGGCGTCCGAGGATTCGGGCGTGACCGATATCACGTTTACTGTTTCCGCCGCCGATTACGCCCGGGCCCAAACGATATTATTCAAAGCGCAGCCGCAGATCGGCTTTTCCAGTCTGCACGGCGCGAGCGATGTCGTAAAAATTTCGGCGATCGGCGTCGGCATGCGCAGCCATGCCGGCGTGGCCGCGCTCGCCTTCAAGGCGCTGGCGGAAAAAGGCATCAATATTCGGGCGATTACGACCTCCGAAATAAAATTCTCGGTTCTGATCGAAGCGGCTTATACAGAATTGGCGGTAAGAACGTTGCATACCCTTTATGGCTTGGACAAAGCTTGACCAAAAGCGGTCGTCTTCTTCTTGTCTCAAGGTTTTGGTTACCTTCGTGGTCCGGAGTTTGCTAGACCGAAGGCCAAGACCGGGAATCGGGATCGGCTAAGGCGAGCATTTTCACCGAAGCGGATACCGGTTTGCATCAACAAAAATAGTTCAATCGAAAGTCTAGAGCTTTCCCACGCTTCCGGAAACATGAAATAGCTCTCGACCATGATCCGCGATGAAGATCATGTAGAAACGAAAGAGTTTAGAGCACGATCCGGGATCGCGGACCGTGGTCTCGCGCCCGGAATGGTCAAGCCGTTTGCAGCGGTTGATGCGGCTTCCCGGTGCCGATTGGTGAAACCCAGGGGTCTGAACAGGAAACGCCCATGTTTGGCAAGCTCGGCGGTCCCCGTCTGCTGCTGCGCCGCCTTCGCGAAGTCATGGCGGAGCCTGTCAGCCCGCAGGCCCGCCTCGACAAGATCGTCGTCCATATCGCCGCGAACATGGTCGCGGAAGTCTGCTCGGTCTATGTCCTGCGCGCCGACGGCCGGCTCGAACTTTATGCGACCGAAGGCTTGAACCGTGAAGCCGTTCATCTGACCACGCTGCGCACGGGCGAAGGTCTCGTCGGCCTGATTGCCAAGACCGCCGAGCCGCTCCCGCTTGCCGATGCGCAGTCGCATCCGGCGTTCGTGTACCGGCCGGAGACCGGCGAGGAAATCTATTCGTCTTTCCTCGGCGTGCCAATCCTGCGTGGCGGCAATACCCTCGGCGTGCTGGTCGTCCAGAACAAGGCACGCCGCACCTATCCCGAAGAGGAGATCGAGGCGCTCGAGACGACGGCCATGCTGCTCGCCGAAATGATTGCCTCGGGCGAATTGCAATCGCTGGCCCCGCCTGGCCGGGAAATTGCGCTCCGACGGCCGCTCGCCTTGAAGGGAACTCCGGTCGCCAACGGCTTCGGTCTTGGCCACGTCGTCCTCCACGAGCCGCGCATCGTCGTCAAACAGCTCATTGCCGAAGATATCAAGGTGGAGATGGAGCGGCTCGACAACGCTATTGGCGCCATGCGTCGATCGCTCGATCTTCTGATCGAACGCGGCAACATGGGTCCCGGCGAACATCGCGATGTTCTTGAAACGTTCCGACGTATCGCGCATGACCGCGGCTGGCTGCGCCGACTCCACGAGGCGGTGGCGACCGGGCTCACCGCCGAAGCCGCGGTCGAACGCGTACAAAACGTCGCGCGCGCTAAATTACAACGGCGGACCGAGCCTTTTTTGCGCGAGTGGCTGCATGATTTCGACGAACTCGCCAATCGGTTGCTGCATCAGCTCACCGGTCAGGGTTTTGTGAGCGCGCACAAGGATTTGCCGTATAATTCGGTGATCGTCGCCCGCGCCATGGGGCCTGCCGCGCTGCTCGAATACGATCGCGCCAAGATTTGCGGCCTTGTCCTCGAGGAATCCGGCGCCTTAAGCCATGTCGCCATCGTCGCCCGCGCGCTCGGCATCGCGGCCGTCGGCGACGTCGCCAATATCGTGGATTTGGTTGAGCCCGGCGATGCAGTGATCGTCGATGGTATCTCCGGCGACGTTCATCTGCGCCCGCCGCCCGACGTCGAACATTCCTATGCCGAGAAGGCACGGCTGCGCGCCCGCAAGCAGGCGCAATATCACAAATTGCGCGACGTGCCGGCGGTGACCAAGGACGGCGTCGCGATCGATCTACATATGAACGCCGGAATGCTGGTCGATCTCCCGCACGTCGCGGAGACTGGGGCTGTGTCGGTCGGGCTTTTCCGGACCGAAATCCAGTTCATGCTGGCATCGCGATTACCAAGGATGAGCGAACAGGAGGCTTTTTACCGGACCGCCCTCGATTTTGTTGATGGCAAGCAGATTACTTTCCGCACCCTCGATATCGGCTCCGACAAGGTTCTGCCTTACATGATGAAGGTCGAGGAGGAGAACCCGGCGCTTGGATGGCGCGCCATCCGCATCGGTCTCGACCGGCCAGCCCTTCTGCGTGCGCAATTGCGCGGCTTGCTGCGTGCCGGCTCGGGACGCGAAATGCGCATCATGTTTCCGATGATCGCAACGCTCGAGGAATTCGAAACCGCGAAATCTTTTGTCGATAATGAACTCGTCCATTTGCGGCAGCACGGCCGGGAGCCCCCCTCCGATCTCAAGCTTGGCATCATGGTCGAGGTGCCTTCGCTGCTTTGGCAGCTCGACGAAATCTGCCGGCGGGTCGATTTTCTTTCGGTCGGGTCGAACGATCTTGTGCAATATCTTTATGCCGCCGACCGCGACAACAAGCGGGTCGCGACACGGTTTGATCCCCTTTCGGCGCCGGTCCTGCACGCCTTGAAGCTTGTTGCCGTCAAGGCCCGCGCGGCCGCCACGCCGTTGACCCTTTGCGGCGAAATAGGCAGCAAGCCGCTCGAAGCCATGGTCTTGCTTGCGTTAGGCTATCGCGGCCTGTCGATGTCGGCGGCGTCAATTGGACCCGTCAAAGCCATGGTGCTCGCGACCAATCTCAGTGAGGCGGAAGACTTTGTCGCGGCCCTCATGGACGAGGCGAGGGGCGGCCAGTCCTTGCGCGACAAATTGCGCAAGTTCGCGAAAGCCCAAGGCATGCCGGTTTGAGGGCCGTTGGCTGCTCGCTCGAAGGGGAGTGATCCGGGAAAATGGCGGCGGTAGGCTCGAGTTAACGGATCGCTTACCGGGATCCGTTAACCTTGCGGCATGGTCATATACAGGCGTGCGCGCGCGACTCTCTATCCCTTGCTTCTTTATTGCGTCTCCGGCTCGATCGGCGGCTATTTCGTCTGGCATGCGGTGAACGGCGAGCGCGGTCTGAAAACCAAGGATGAATATGAACATAAGATCGGATCTTTGCGCGGCGAGTTGGAAAGTCTCAAAGCGGACCATGCCTCGTGGGATCACCGGATAGCCTTGCTGTCCGGCCGCGAGATCGACCGCGATCTTCTCGACGAAGAGGCGCGCGCGCTGCTCGGCCGCGTGAACCGTAACGATCTTGTCGTTTTCTTGCCGCGAACGCGAAACTGAACCGCGCGAGCGCGCGAGAGGCCGCCGTGAAAACCTTGCCACGGACCGCCGGAGCTGTCCTACACAGCCGGTCCGGGAACTTTCGGTGCATCGTGAGACTTTAAGCAAGCGACGCTTTTGTCTCACGGACTGATCCAGCGCCACGAATATTCGCTGGATGCCTTTAACTTCTTCCTCGCTGTACGCTGGCGTCACAGTCCCCGAGGGCTCGCTTTCCTCTAGGAGCTGGGCTATTTTCAAAGTCCCATCGGCTCCGGCTTTGCCAAGGGACTTTTCATGGCCGCCCCAACTTCTCGCGTCCCCCGCAAAACCGCGCCGCGGAAAGCACAAAACGCGCGCGCAAATGGCGCCGCTTTCAGCAAGGAAGAGGAATTTTCCGCCTTTCGCGACATGTTGCTCATTCGCCGTTTCGAGGAAAAAGCGGGGCAGATGTATGGCATGGGTCTGATCGGCGGTTTTTGCCATCTCTACATTGGTCAAGAGGCGGTCGTCACCGGCGTCAAAATGGCGGCGGCCGACGGCGATCAGACCATCACCGGCTATCGCGATCACGGCCATATGCTTGGCTGTGGCATGGACCCCAAAGCCGTCATGGCCGAATTGACCGGACGGCGAAGCGGCGCCTCGAAAGGCAAGGGCGGCTCGATGCATATGTTTTCGAAGGCCAAGCAATTTTACGGAGGCCACGGCATCGTCGGCGCCCAGGTGCCGATTGGCAGCGGACTGGCGTTCGCCAACAATTATCGCGGAAATGGTAAAATTTGCTTCACTTATCTCGGCGACGGCGCGGCGAACCAAGGTCAAGTCTACGAGAGTTTCAACATGGCGGAACTCTGGAAACTCCCCGTCGTCTATATTATCGAAAACAACCGCTACGCCATGGGCACGTCCGTCACGCGATCCTCGGCGCTCACCGATTTTTCCAAGCGCGGCCAATCCTTCAACATTCCGGGCGAGCAGGTCGACGGCATGGATGTGCGCGCGGTGAAGTCCGCCGCCGCTCGTGCCGCTGAATGGTGCCGAACAGGCAACGGCCCGATGATCCTCGAAATGCAGACCTATCGCTATCGCGGCCATTCGATGTCGGATCCGGCGAAATACCGGTCGAAGGACGAAGTGCAAAAAATGCGCGAAGAACGTGATCCGATCGAACAGGTCCGCGCGCGCTTGTTGACGAGTAAGCAAGCCAGCGAAGACGATCTCAAGAAGATCGATGCGGCGATCCGTGCGGTCATTGCCGAGGCCGCGGAATTTGCCTCGCGCGAACCGGAGCCGGACGCGGCTGAGTTATGGACCGATGTCTTGGGATAATTCGTAGAGAACGAATTGGGCAAGTTCCTTGCAAGGACACCAGATGGCGACGAACATTCTCATGCCCGCGCTTTCGCCGACGATGGAACGAGGCAGGCTTGCGAAGTGGCTGAAAAAGGAAGGTGATGCGGTGCGCTCGGGCGATGTCCTCGCCGAGATCGAAACCGACAAGGCGACCATGGAGGTCGAGGCTATCGACGACGGCACGCTTGCGAAAATTCTGGTGCCGGACGGAACCGACAATGTCGCGGTTAATACGCCAATTGCGGTGATCGCGGAGGACGGCGAAGACGTGCAGGCCCTCTCGCCGCCCGCACCCGCAAGCGGCGGAAAGCCGGTGGCGCGCGCCGGGACGGAGCCCCCGCCCGCGCCAGCAGCCGCGTTAAGCGAACCGGCAAAAGATTCCGGACCCGCAATTCGCAAAGACACGGCCATGGTCACGCTCAGCGTGCGCGAAGCCTTGCGTGACGCGATGGCCGAGGAGATGCGCCGCGACGACAGCGTTTTCATCATCGGCGAAGAGGTCGCCGAATACGAAGGCGCCTATAAAGTCACCCAGGGGTTGTTGCAGGAATTCGGCGCCCGCCGGGTGGTCGATACGCCGATCACCGAACATGGCTTTGCCGGGCTCGGTATCGGCGCGGCCTTCGTCGGGCTCCGCCCGATCGTCGAATTCATGACCTTCAACTTCGCGATGCAGGCGATGGACCAGATCATCAATTCCGCCGCCAAGACGCGCTATATGTCGGGCGGTGAGATGGACTGTCCGATCGTGTTTCGCGGTCCCAATGGCGCGGCCGCGCGGGTGGCGGCGCAACACAGCCAGGATTATGCCGCGTGGTATTCGCATATTCCGGGGCTTAAAGTCGTCATGCCCTATACGGCTTCCGACGCCAAGGGGCTTTTGAAGAGCGCCATTCGCGACCCGAACCCGGTCATTTTTCTTGAAAACGAAATCCTTTATGGGCGCAAATTCGAAGTGCCCGTGCTCGACGATTTTCTCATTCCGATCGGCAAGGCTCGGATCGCCCGCGAAGGCAAGGACCTGACCATCGTTTCCTTCGGAATAGGCATGGTCCATGCCTTGCAGGCGGCGGAGGAATTGGAGCACGCCGGCATCGACGCCGAGGTCATCGATCTTCGCACGATCCGCCCGATGGACAGCGCAACGATCATCCAATCGGTCAAGAAAACCGGCCGCTGCGTCACGGTCGAGGAAGGCTGGCCGCAGAGCGGCGTCGGCGCCGAGATCATCGCAAAAATCATGGAAGACGCGTTCGATTATCTCGATGCGCCGGTGGTCCGGATTTGCGGCAAGGATGTGCCGATGCCTTACGCCGCAAACCTCGAAAAACTCGCTCTACCGAATGCCGGAGAGGTTGTCGCGGCGGCGAAAGCGGTGCTCTACCGTTGAGCCCCATATAGATGTGAGCCTTGCCATGCCGATAGATATTCTCATGCCAGCGCTTTCACCGACCATGGAAAAAGGCAATCTTGCCCGCTGGCTGAAGAAAGAGGGCGATACAATCAAGCCGGGCGATGTGCTTGCCGAGATCGAGACCGACAAGGCGACCATGGAAGTCGAAGCGATCGACGAAGGCGTGCTGGCCAAGATCGTGGTGCCGGAGGGCACCGCCGATGTGCCGGTCAACGATGTCATAGGGTTGATCGCGGGCGAAGGGGAAGACGCAAAGTCCGTCACCGCGAGTGGTTTGTCGCATCCGTCCGCCGGAGGCCTTGGTACGTCTCAGCCTTCGCAACAATCGTCGCCTCGCCAGGAATCCGCGCTGCAAGCAGCGTTGGCCATAGCACCTTCGGCGCCAACCGGCGCGCCTCGTCCCGCCTCCGTCAACGGGCAACAAATTCCACGCACTTTCGCCTCGCCGCTCGCGCGCCGGATCGCCAAGGAATTGGGGCTCGATCTTGCATCGATTAGAGGCTCGGGTCCGCACGGCCGCATCGTCGAGCGCGATGTAAAGGCGGCGCTCGCGCATGCCCCGGCCGCGGTTCCAGCGCATGACGCCAAGGCGCCCGAGGCTCCTTCGCCCGCGCCCCCGGACGAGATCGTCAGAAAAAATTTCGCGGCGGGCTCTTTCGAGGAAACTCCGCATGATTCGATGCGCAAGACCATCGCGCGCAGACTTGTCGAGGCAAGCCGGACGATTCCACACTTTTATCTTACCGCCGATTGCAACCTCGACGCTCTCATGGCCTTGCGCGAGGCGATCAACGCCGCCGCGCCGAAGGACACGGAGGGAAAGCCGGCATACAAAATCTCGGTCAACGATTTCATCATCAAGGCGCTGGCGCTGGCGCTGATCCGCGTCCCTGACGCCAACGCGACCTGGACCGAGTCCGCCATGCTGAAACACAAACATGCCCATGTCGGTGTCGCTGTGGCAATACCAGGCGGCCTTATCACGCCCATTGTCCGCGCCGCCGAGACCAAAAGCTTGTCCGTGATATCGCGCGAAATGAAGGATTTTTCCGCTCGCGCCCGCGCCCGCAAGCTGAAGCCGGAGGAATATCAGGGCGGCTCGACCGCGGTGTCCAACCTTGGCATGTTTGGGACAACAAGTTTTTCCGCCATCATCAATCCGCCGCAAGCGACAATTTTGGCGGTTGGCGCGGCGGAGCAGCGCGTCATCGTGAAGGATGGCACGCCCGCCGTCGCAACCTTGATGAGCGTGACGCTTTCCTGCGATCACCGCGCGGTTGACGGCGTTTTGGGCGCTAACCTTCTTGCGGCGTTCAAGGATCTGATCGAGAAACCGGCGGGGATGCTGGTGTGAGAATGGCCTCGCCCGTACCTCTCCTCCGGGGGAGGGGAGTGCGATTTCTTGACGCAATACAATCTCGGGTGTTAATTACGTCCAATTCACACGACACAAGAGGCTAACTGGACGTCAATCGCCCAGAGTTCTGTTAATAAATTCAGACGCGAATCGAAGGAGAGGAAAGTCAAATGAAAACATCACCATATTTATTGTTAGTGGCAGCTGCATTCACCTTTGGAATGCCTGCATCCGGTGCCTTAGCGCAAGACCGGCCCCGCGACACGGGGACTGCCAAGGAAACAGCCCGAGCCTTAGCGTTGCCCGGCGGCACGCCCCGCTATGTGGTGACCTATGCGGCTTCCTCTACATTGCCAGTGAATACCCTTCGCTCGGCATCGATAGTCTCAGTTACGAACCAGTCTCCCGTGAGTTGCAGGGTCGCGGTAATCTGGAGGCTTGGGTTCGGCGGGGTCAGTTGTGAGACCGGCGACCTTCTAGGACCTGGATTTACGCTTGATTTTTGCACGCGGCCCCTCCCCGACGACTTAACGACGTGCAATGGCGTGTGCCCTGACGCCGGCCTAACCGTCTTTGAGGGGAACGCCGTCGTAGGTTCATCCACCACCACGGGTTGCGAGAGGATCGCGGTCAGCGCCCGCACGGTTTATACTGCGAATGCAAACGACCTTTCCATATCTGCCATCACGGATGCGAAGGTCGTGAGATTCGGCCAAGGAAACATCGGCGATTAAGGATTGATATCGGCGAGTAAGTGTTTTTGAGCGGGAGGTGTCTCACAGCGCCTCCCGCTCTCACGAAAAAGAGGTTTGGCCCCTTTTTCTATGCGCATTCTGCAGAAGTGCCGAAGGTTTCCGCAACACGGGTGGCGCGACAGGTCTTAGGAAGGCGTGGCGCCAGCGGAATCGGGAGGTACCCGGCCCAGAAACAGTAGAAAGACCGCGACTCATAAGCCATGCCCGGTTGCGGGACTATCGCGTGCTCCGCTTTTCAAATCGCGACGTGATGCCGGATATCGAGACGGTGCTCGACACGATCGTGTCAGCGCTCGCCTCTACCCCCACCCCTAACCCCTCCCCCACCCCTAACCCCTCCCCACGAGGGGGAGGGGAAAAACGAGGCAACCATGGCTGAGCCTTACGATATTCTAATTATCGGCGGCGGGCCTGGCGGTTATGTCGCGGCGATCCGCGCGGCCCAGCTCGGCTTCAAGACGGCCGTCGTCGAGCGCGAGCATTTGGGCGGCATCTGCCTTAATTGGGGTTGCATTCCGACCAAGGCATTGTTGCGCTCGGCCGAAATCTTTCATTATCTCAACCACGCGAAGGATTATGGCCTCAAGGTCGAGGGCAAGATCGGTTTTGACCCCGCCGCCGTCGTGAAAAGATCCCGCGCGGTTTCCGCCCAATTGAACAATGGCGTCGGCTTTTTGCTCAAGAAGAACAAGGTAGACGTCATCTGGGGCGAGGCGACGGTCGCGAGGCCCGGCGTGGTGCTGGTCGCCGCGCCGCAAAAGCCTGCGGTGCAACCGCCGAACCCGATCCCCAAAGGCGTTCTGGGTGCCGGCACTTATCTGGCCAAGAATATCATTGTCGCGACCGGTGCGCGGCCGCGTGTCGTACCGGGCATCGAGCCGGACGGAAAACTTATTTGGACCTATTTCGAGGCCATGGTGCCGGGAAAATTTCCTAAATCTCTCATCGTCATGGGGTCGGGCGCGATCGGGATCGAATTCGCTTCTTTCTATCGCAGCATGGGCACGCGCGTGACCGTGGTCGAAATATTGCCGCAAATTCTTCCCGCCGAGGATGGGGAGATCGCCGCGCATGCCCGCAAACGCTTTGAAAAGCAGGGCATCGAAATTTTGACCTCCACCAAAGTGACGAAGGTCGAGAGAAAGCGGGATAGCGTTGTTGCCGCAATAGAAGACAGCAAGGGCGCGACGCGGACCTTGGAAGCCGAACGCGTGATTTCCGCGGTCGGGGTCGCAGGCAATGTCGAGAACCTTGGGCTTGAGACGCTAGGCGTGAAGATTGAGCAGGGAATTATCGCAGCCGATGGATTCGGACGAACTAACGCGCCGGGGATCTATGCGATCGGCGATGTCGCCGGCCCGCCCATGCTCGCGCATAAGGCCGAGCACGAAGGGGTCATCTGCGTCGAGGCGATCAAGCGCCTTGATCCGCATCCGATGGACAAGACGATGATTCCCGGTGGCACCTACTGCAATCCGCAAATCGCGTCTATGGGCCTTACCGAGGAAAGAGCTAATGAGTTGGGTATTGAAGTTAAGATCGGCCGCTTTCCTTTCATCGGCAACGGCAAGGCGATCGCGCTCGGCGAGCCTGAGGGACTCGTAAAAACGATCTTCGATGCCAAAACCGGAAAACTTCTCGGCGCCCACATGGTTGGAGCCGAAGTCACCGAGCTGATCCAAGGCTTCGTCATAGCCATGAATTGCGAGACGACCGAGGCGGAACTTATAAATTCAATTTTCCCGCATCCGACCCTGTCGGAAACGATGCACGAGAGCGTGCTGGACGCCTATGAAAGGGCGATCCATTTGTGACGTCGCCTCGATCGTGTTGAGCCCGAAAAAGGTTAGATATGCCCATGTCAAACGCCCCCCGCCTTCTTGAAAAGTACCGCGAGCCCATGACACGTCCGCGCCACCCGGAAAAGGCGCATCGGCCCGATCAGCCGGTGGCGCGAAAACCCGAATGGATCAGGGTCAAGGCGCCGGGCTCGGCGCAATGGGCCGTGACCCAAAAAATCGTCAGGGAACATGGACTCGTAACCGTCTGCGAGGAGGCGGGCTGCCCCAACATCGGCGAGTGCTGGGAGAAAAAACACGCGACTTTTATGATCATGGGCGACACCTGCACGCGTGCGTGCGCGTTCTGCAATGTCAAGACCGGGCTCCCACGGGCGCTCGATCCGTCCGAGCCCGTCCGTGTCGCCGAAGCGGTCAAAAAACTCGGGCTCGCCCATGCCGTCATCACCTCCGTCGATCGCGACGATCTCGAAGATGGCGGGGCAGGGCATTTCGCGAAAGTGGTCGCGGCGATCCGCGCGGCGAGCCCAAACACCACGATCGAGGTCTTGACCCCGGATTTTCTGCGCAAACCGGGCGCGCTTGAGATGGCCGTCGCGGTCAAGCCCGATGTATTCAATCATAACCTTGAGACCGTCGCGTCCAAATATCTCGCGGTTCGGCCCGGCGCGCGTTATTTCCACTCGATCAGGCTTCTGCAGCGCGTCAAGGAAATCGATCCCAGAATCTTCACCAAATCCGGAATGATGCTGGGGCTCGGCGAGGAGCGGCATGAAGTGCTGCAGCTGATGGACGATTTGCGTAGCGCGGACGTCGATTTCCTCACAATGGGCCAATATCTACAGCCGACAAGGAAACATCATCCGGTCGCGCGCTTCGTCCCCCCGGACGAATTTGCCTCTTACGCCGAGGTCGCGCTCGCCAAGGGTTTTCTCTTGGTCTCGGCATCGCCCTTGACCCGATCCTCGCATCACGCCGGCGAGGATTTCGCCAGGCTGAAGGCGCGCCGGATGGTCTTGCGGGAGCACCTCTGAGCGGCTAGAGCAATTCCGGCTCCAACAGAATCAGTTTTTGGCCGCGCGACGCAACTTTCTTCCAAATCCCATGCTGTGAGCAGGCATGCCTTCGTTCCATACTACCCACCACGTCCGCCACGGCGCCTCCGAAATGTTCGAGCTGGTCGCCGACATTGAATCCTATCCGCGATTCGTCCCGCTTTGCCGCGCTTTGCGGGTCCGCCGGCGTGACGAAAACAATGGGAAACTAACGCTCATCGCCGATATGGAGGTCGGCTACAAGGCAATCCGCGAGACCTTCACGAGCCGCGTTACCTGCGAGCGCTCAGTGTCTCAAATTCTCGTCGAATATATCGACGGACCGTTCAAGCATCTCGAAAACCGCTGGATCTTTCACGATCGCGACGAAGGCAGGGCCTGCCTCGTCGAGTTCTATATACGTTACGAATTCAAGAGCCGTGCGCTGGGTCTCCTCATGGGCAGAATGTTCGATGCGGCTTTTCGAAAATTTGCAGCAGCATTCGAAGATCGCGCCGACGTTGTCTATGGCAAGGTCCGCTGACGAGCGCGCGGTCGAAAATTCTTCTCTTGCGGTGCTTTACCACGCCGCGTCCAAGAGCATGTACTATCGGGGCCTTCACAGTCCCTCGTACGAACCATGCTTATCCGGATGCTTGACATGAACGCCACGCATGGGCTAGCGTCCATTTTATGCGCAAAAACTTTGCATGGGTTGGCACGGTTGTCGGGCTTGGCGGGGCATCGCTGCTCAGCAAGGCGAATTGGGTCGCCAATCATCTCGGGTTTCTCGGCCTGCCAGACGACGTGCGGGGGGCATTGATCGCAATGTCCTACTTTCCGATGCTGGCTACCGCGTCATTTCTCATTGTGGGAATTGTTTGTGTAGTTTTTTTGATCCACGATTACGGGCTCGATAGGGCGCTGCTTCAATGGGGGCGTAAAATAACTACGCCAGTAGATCGTCGAGCGCCAACGCTCGACGATCTACTGCGACGTCTTACCGAAACCGAGCGCCATTTCACATATAATCTGGAGGGGCTTCAAAGGGAGTTGGCAACGCTGACAAGGGCATTACGTCTTCGTGATGCTGAATCCAGAATCAAGGAGGCTGATCAAGTAATTATGCCATCTTCCAAAACCGGAACTGCCAAAACACTTCTAGAAGAATCTTATCCTGATGAAGCCGCGTGGGCCGCTGATCACGCGGTATGGGAAAGGGCTATGAGGCAAATTGACATCGAGTGGTTACAGTGGCAACCCCAAGCTAAGCCCTTCCTCGATATTCGCCTGAATGACCTCCAAGGAGCGCCCACACCCCCACCGCAAAGCAATATTAAATCTCAGGAAAGTATAAACCAATACAAGGCTGTGTGGATTGTCCAACAGCGCTATGCCAAAAAGAGGGAGGATATCATTCAATATTTTTTCTTCAAAGCGAGAGAATTACCCGGATGACAACGCCGCAGGAACGTCTTGCCCGTATGCACAAGTCATTTGCGAAAAACAAAAGCGTACTCACTGAGGATTACAAATTCTTTATCACTCAGGATGCTCCAGCTACGCCGCGTGTGTCCATTCGCCGGAATAAAGTTGTGCATAGGTCGGCGGAACGGTCCGCGCTGAAATCCCCAAAACAGAGTTGAAGGAATTCATCGGATAGAAACGGCGGTTGAAACGAAAAACGAATTCATTGAGGTAAGCTTGCAGATGACGAGGCTCGATACGACCGTGGTGAGTGCCATTGATCCATGTCTTCAAATTAGAGAAGACAAGATGGATCATCGGCAGGTGTTTTTCCGCCTTTTCTGGGTCACCGCCGAGAGTAAGAGCATTGTGCTTATAGCCAATCTCACTAAGCCCGTAATATCCCTGCCAGCCATCAGTCAGAATGATAGAGCCAGCCGTTACATTATCTTTGACGAATGTTGTGAGTGTATCGGCGTCGCGACCAGAAAGAGGAGCCTCTATCGGCTCGACGCTGGAAACGACGCGAAGCCTAAGAGTCCGTTTCGAAAGTTCGTCAACCATTGCAGAGCTTTCGTAGCATGAGTCGAATGGAGGCGAAACGGAGGAAGACAAGGGCTGTGGCGTTGAGGTTCTCCCAATCCTTGGCCAGTCTTCGACAGCGGTTCAGCCATGCGATCGACCGCTCGACGATCCAGCGCTTGGGCAAGGTCACGAAGCCTTTCGCCTGATCGCAGCGTTTGACGATCTCGATCTTTACACGAGGCAGAATGTCGGCGAGCGCGTCGCCAAAGATCGGCCCTTGATACGCGCTGTCGGCGAACAGTTTTTCGAGAAAGGGAAAGCGGCCGAACAGCGTCGAAAGCAGCAAGACGCCGCCGTCGCGATCCTGAATGCCGGCGCAATGAACGATGGCGCCCATCAGCAAGCCTTGCGTATCGACGAGAACGTGGCGCTTCTTGCCCTTGATCTTCTTGCCCGCGTCATAGCCGTGCGGATCGATGCGCGCCCCCCTTTTTCGGCGCTTTTCACGCTCTGGCTGTCGATGATCGCCGCCGCTGGGCTCGCTTCGCGTTCGGCTTGTTCGCGACACTTCACGTAGAGCGCGTCGTGGATGCGATCCAGAATGCCGTCCCAAGCCCAGTCGCAAAAGTAGCGATACACCGTGCTCTTGGGCGGCAAATCCTTGGGGATGTAGCGCCATTGAGATCCCGTGCTCAGCACATACATGACGCCGTTGAACACCTCCCGCATGTCGGCTTCACGCTTGCGGCCGCCCCGTTTGGCCGGGGGAATGAGCGGCTCGACATGCGCCCATTCTTCGTCCGTCACGTCGCTCGGATAACGCAGCTTGTCGCGATTGTATTTCGCCCGGTTTTCGTCCGTCCACATCGGCGGCCTCCAACGAATCAGACCGCCACTCTTGAATCACAAGTGATTCAGAGGATTCAACATCTTTCGAGACGGACACTAAGACGCCCAGCATAAGTAAGTTTCTTGACCGGGATGCAGCCTTCGTGAGCGTCACTCCATTTCGCACTACGATCCTCGGCATCCTTGCGTGTCCGCACTTCAACAGCGCCAACTACTGTCGTTTGATGATGAATTCCCCTTCCTTCACCCCGCGTGCGCCCGCCAACGCAACATTCGTCCACTTCGACGGGGTGGAGCGCCCCAATGGTGTCACGATCAGGTCGAACCATACCAGCGCGGAGTTTGTGAAGCATCGTGAATGCCGTTTCATATCTTGCGATGTCAAGCTGGCGCTGAAATTGAACAGCGGATTGACCGGGCGTCTGTGTCGTCATGAGATAGGCGCCCCAAAACCACGTCGAGAGCGGCATGTGGCTCGACTGCATGACTGTTCTGGCAGTAAGAGACGTGTTTTTCTTACACGCGCGACAGCGCAACACGACCAACGAGCGGGTTGCAAAACGGTAAGGCTCCCCAATGTGCCCGCACGCCGGGCAGGAGAAGCCGTCAGGCCAGCGCATCGCCTCCAAATAACGGGCGCAAGCGCCGTCGTCAGGGAAGACGCGTTGAAATTTCGGAAGACTGGTTGGAAAGGTTGTATCCATGTTTGAGACGATAGCACATGCTCAAACGCTTGTCAAGCATCCGGATAAGCATGGTACGAACTAGGCCTTTGAAATGATCACGCTTTGACATTAAGAGTGGTCTCATGAGGCCACATCATTTCCCAGTCGCGGTGGCGGGATCGGGTCCCGCTGGTGCAAGCTTCGCAATTTCCTTGCTCATGAACGGCGCCAGAAACGTCGCGCTGATCGATAAGGCGCGCTTCCCGCGCGACAAAGCGTGCGGCGATGGCATCGGTCCTGGCGCCGTGCAGATATTGAAAAAACTGGGTCTGGGAGATAGGCTGAAGGCTCATACGCGGATTCATTACCTGGCCGTCTCCGGACCATCCGGCGTTCGAGCCAAAGGGCCCCTCCCGCGCGTAGGCGGGGAAATACCCGAACGGGTATACGATCCCCCGTTACATCTTCGACAACTACCTCGCACAAAGCGCGCTCGATCGCGGGGCTGTCGACTACACTGGCAAACAGCTCGATCATGCGAGTTTCGAGAACAAGCGATGGGTTCTCTCGGTAAAGGACTGCCAGACAGGCGAACAGACGACACTCACGGCTGACGTGTTGGTCGGAGCAGACGGTGCTCGCTCAAAAGTGCGGCGTGCCCTCAAAGTTCCAGATAATTCAGACCGTCACACCGGCACGGCGGTGCGGATGTATGCAAACGCCGCCAGCTCAGACTTCGACGCTCTCCAGATCGACTTTATCCAGGAACTACTCCCAGCGTACGGATGGCTGTTCCCGATCGACAAAACAAGAGCGAATATCGGCGTTGGCATTGACTTGGATCGCTACAAGAGAACGAGACGCCATCTCAGAGAGATACTGCGGTGCTATCAGAAAAAGCTGGGTTCTCACATCGAGTACGATGAAACGTCTTACCTGGCGCACATTCTGCCCTACGGGTCTGAACTGCCCCGGCTCGCCCATCCGGAGGAACAAGCAGCTCTCATAGGGGACGCGGGATCAATGATAAACCCGCTGACCGGCGAGGGCATCTTTTATGGAATGTTCGCGGGCGAGCTCCTGGGTCGTATTCTCGCGCGGGCGCTCGAAAAGCCGGACTTCGCTACTATTGCCACTGCGCTTACGGAATACGAAAACCAATTCGGCCACCGATTTCAGAAGCCATTTCGACCTGAACTGGAAAATAAAAGAGAAAGTTGAGATTGAACAATGGTGTAACATGGTTGTTAATGCCTGCCGGAAGGACAAAGCTGTGATCGGGGATTTAATTAATCTCATGATGGGCGACAAGAAAGATATCAAGATCGGAATGTTGTTCCGCATTTTTGTCCGCAACCTGCTTCCGTTCTGACCGTACTTTACGCCTGCGGCATCGGACCATCAGCGAGACATTTTACACTTGGATACCCAGATGCGTCGCAGCGCATTTTGGTTGGCGGGGCCGATCCGCGGATTCAACGGGCCGCCTCGAGGAGCAGCTCGATCGCCATCGCGATCGCGGCGGAGCGCACGCCGTCGCGACCAAGGTCGCCGAAGCGCTTTTCGACGCCGGCGATGGCGCCGCCTCTGCGGGCCAGGCCAAAATGCACGAGGCCGACAGGCTTTCCGGGAGACCCCCCGCCCGGCCCCGCGATGCCGGTGATCGAAAGCGTCATGTCCGCGGAGGAATGAGCCAGCGCGCCGTCAGCCATGGCCCGTGCGGCCTCCCCGCTGACCGCGCCGAACTCTTCCAAAATCCGCGGCGAGACACCGAGACATTCGATTTTCGCGGCATTGGAGTAGGTGACGAATCCGCGCTCGAAAACGTCGGATGACCCAGGTATGGCGGTGATCAAGGCCGCCAGGAGACCCCCCGTACATGACTCGGCGGTTGCCACGGTAAGCCCCCTGGTGCGGCAGGATGCAATGAGGTCCGCCGCGCGGCTCAAGAATGCGTCAGGGAACATGCGTCGTTTTCCGGCGCGAGAGCTTACGCCCGAAACCGCGGACGGGCAGGCCAGCTCGCGGACTGGAAGCTTCGTCTCTCGCGAGCTGCCATCACCGAGGTTGATCTTTTTGAGGTTGACCTGACGGCGGCGCGACAGACCAGCGCACGCACTCGTCGACGAGACGTTGGCCTTGGGTGCCAAATTCCCGTTGGCAGCGCTTCACGGGATCATCCCGTTCGCAGGCGGTCAAAAGGACAATTGGCAACATAAAAAGCAACATTCTCATCTGGCTACGAAGAGGCCAATTAGACATAAGTTGTCAAGTGCATAATTCCCCAAGCTTTACCAGTACCAGAGCGCTTGGCTTCAAACTGATGCACTACCGCAAAACCACGCGAGTTTGCGGCGCGGGTATAGAGTTCTTCTCGTCGCGTCCGCGACCGAGAACCAAAAGTCTCCAGGCGGCAAAAGTTGCCAGAAGCTGAAGTCATCGTAATTTTGGACGTCGGCCTGGCGGAGCCGCCGTGTGATCGTCATGCGTGATTGGCAAGGCCTTCGGCGATGCCGAGTCCGTGGAGAATCACGCCAGCCCTCATTTGCAAAGACCAACTGAGTCAAAGATCAATGCCGCTGGTATTAGAGTGTCTTAAGGAAATTGACCAGGTCTTCCTTATGTTGGTCAGTGAAACCGAGGCCAAAGCGTATGTCGTAGAAGTTCACCGCGTCGAGCAAAGTGGCGGCCGAGCCGTTGTGGAAATAGGGAGCGCGCGCGGCCAATCCCCGCAGAATGGGTCCCTTGACCCTGCCGATGTCCTTACACTGTCCCGAAATCAACGCGCGTCCCGGATCGGTGACGACGAAAATTTGCCCGGCGAGTGGACCTTGCGTGCATGTGAGGGTGAACACCGGCAATCCGGAAATGTCGAGGGCCGGGGGACTGTTGTCTCCGGCGTCGGCGATGCCGATGTTCAAGGGCGCCTTAACCGAATGATTGCCGACATTCGGGGTGTCGTGACAGGTCCCGCAAAATCCGGGAATGCTCGGCGTGTTGAGATCGTCATTAAGGCCCGCGACCCCTGTGATATTGATTTTTGTGGCATTGAAAACCTCCTCGCCGCGCGCAACCAACTTGCGATGTTGCGTTTTGTCGCCCGTGCCCACGAGGCTTTGCCAAGGCTTGTAGAGGTCGAAGATATTGGGGTCGAAGGGCGTGCCCTTGGGATTTAATCCCACCGGATCATTTACGCCGATGAAGAACTTAGGAAGCTCAGCGGAGAGCGCGACAGGACCGCCTGTCGCTTCAAGGGCTTTCAGAACTAGCGCCTCGTTATCAAAGGCTTGCGCGGTGAAAATGCCACTCTCGAAAGCGACCATCTGGCTTACCTGAGCCGGCGTGGGAGTGGTGTTGGCTTGGGCGTGGATCAGCGTCGCGTCAGTCGCCTGGCTTTGAAGGCTAGGCTCGCGTCCATCGAACATGATCGCGGACAGGAATCCAAGATTGGTTGTGGGAAGCGGCCGCCTGTACACGGACACGATCCCAGTCGTTGGGCTCGTCAGCCCAGTGGCTGGGTTCGTTGTGCAATGATAAGGATCGTCCACATTTGTCACTTCGAACTGCAACTTCGCCGCCGCCGGCATCGGCAGGAAAACTCGGATCAGACCTTTGTCGACCACCAGTTTATAGGCTTGGCGCCTGGCCGCGAGCGTCGAGACATCGTCGGTCGGACAAGTTGCGCCGTCCACCAGACGGAAAATCGGATCGGTGCCGCCGCTGGCCTCGAATCGGGCGCTAACACCGGCCGAGCTGACGGTCCATGCGTTCTGCGGCTGATGGCAGGTGAAACAGGTGCGTCCATTGGTCCCTAAATTCTGGAAGAACGCGTTTAATGCCGGAACCGTGGAGCGGCCCGGCTGGAAGGTGGCGATCTGCCCGCTGGGGTCGTCGTCGAGCTTAAACGTTGGAATGGCGCTTGGCGCCCGCTGCGAGGAAATGCCGAAATCTTGGAAAACGCGCATCTTCTTCGCGTGCTCGATCGCGGCCGGCGCAAACGCCCGCGTTTCAGCGGGATCGTTGGCGGTTTGTGCCAACGCCGGCTGTGGGGGTCCGTTCAGGAAAAAGATGAGCGCGAGCCCCGTGACTGGAAATCCCAGCGTCTTCAATCGCGAAAATACAGAAATAGCGGCCTTTTTCATGGTGCACACTTCCTTGCTTCGGCTCTGTGACCGAGCCAATCAGTTTGGCCTCTCGACGACCCTCTCCGAAATTGATGCAATGATATCATAATATTGAGCGTCACGCTCCGCCAAACAGGAACACTCGATTATGGGCGGAGTCCGTTTCACTTCGCGACGCTTGCCTCACCCTCTTTGGACACGTGCCAGATGACGAAATGATAATGGGGCATTTCCACTCCAGGATGACCGGAGTTGAAATAGAAGGTGACATGATCGCTTCTGCCGCTGAAGCCAGAAAGATCAGATTTCTTGTGGTCGTTGATATCTTGAACTGGGATCATGTAGATTGTCGCGACCAGCTTGTCTTTGTGATCGAACGAGACGAACGGGCCACCGGGGAGCGTCTCGGGCTTGACATAAACCGCACCGAGGCCCGGGAAAAAATTGGGGAAGTTGACTAGAGAGCTCACTTTCTTATAGCCCTTCGCCTCTGCGACCTTCCGTTGATTTACATGCTTGGCAGTTCTCTTCCTGTGATGATGGACGTGCTTGCGGGCGTGCCATGCGGTGACTCGCTTAGCCTCACCGGATTGCGCGTTGGAAGTGTTCACGGCGACTGTGCTCGTCGTGAGCATGGCGATAAACATGGCGGCAACTAAACGTTTGATCACTGCTAAAATCCTTGCTCTCATGTTCCTGGAAGACCATGCCTGAGACAATGGCGGTCAGCCTCCGTCCGACTGTTCCCGCCAGCGCAAAAAATCATCAAACAAACGCGCCCGGTCCGCCTCGGAACCGGTCCGAAACTTGCTCAGGAAGGATTCGAATTCCTGGTGGTCAAGCCAGCGCTGGGCGTTTGGAAACCGGCTCCAGCCCGGGAGAGTCGCGGCTAAATTCACTTCCGCCCATTTTGGATGATGCAGACCAGCCTTCTCTGGAAAGCGCGAGAACAGGGTGCGAACGAAGAAGTCCAGAAGACGATAACGGTCGCTGCCTTTCGGCCAATTATAAGCGATTAGGACCGACCTCGCCCCTATGGTAGTGACGCTTTTGGATAAGATGAGGTTGGGATAGTCGTCATGGGTCAGCGTAGCCGGGAGAAAGTCCTTCTCTAAGGCGGGCAAATAGGGGATCGCGATAAGTTGGAATCCATCTTCCAACATAGTATAACTTGCGAGCGAATCCACCGGTTTGCCCGACAGCATCAAATCGGCCGCTATTTCGCCCGTCCTCATGGCGCTAATTGCGGCGCTTTGATCGAGATTGACCACGTTCACCTTGAGGCCAAGACGTTCGAATATCTCGCCGCCGAGAACAGCGACGGCGCTATTCTTCACGCCTAGGTTTACGGTTTTTCCGTCAAGGTCACTAATATTCCGGTTCGGCCAGAGAGCGAGGAGGTGGAACTCCTCCACGTAAAGTGGGGCGATGTAGACGATCTGCTTGGGAAGATCGCCCAGGCCCGGCACGGCTCGCGCCCGGTTCAGCAAGGCCACCGGTACAATGCTCATATCAGCTTCGGCCAGCGTCAACACGTCGCGAATGTTCTGAAGGCCGCCATCTCCAGCCATCGGCGCGACACGCAGCGCCACTTCACCGTGTGGTCCGGTCTCTTGGCCCATAGCGATCAGTGTGGCGATTTCATTGGCTGTGGCGAACTCAGTTCCGTTCGGGTCAGCTGTCACAAGACCCGTCGTGTTCTGGTCATCAGGCGGTCCGGCTTTTTTGAGTGGACTGGTCTCCTTTGTGGCGTTCGTGACCCTTTCCGGTGCACTTATCTGTGCTGTTGCACCGGGAATGAGCTGGGCTATGCAGGCTGCCATCAGGAGTACGACCGAGAGAACGTTTTTGGGTGTTCGAACGGCGTGCATCTCCCAACTCCCGATTCGCCCTTGGTGCTTTCTTTGCCTAGTTTCCGTTCCGGCGAAAGAAATACTGTTTACAATAGGGAAGCGTTCGGGGCAACCCAGGGTTTCTCTCGAACTCCCGCTTTTGTCGCGAAGCCCGGCTCTCAACGCCGCCGGCAACAAAGAGCTTCCGGCAATACCATCCCACCGGTGCCAATCGGCCCCCTTGTGCCACGCTTGCCGGCTATCTATAATCCTGCGGCATTCCCGCCCAGGTTGTTGAGAGGTTGCGATGAGTTCACCAACGAACCGGCCACGCGAAGGGGTACCCATCGGCCGGATACTCATCATCGTCAGTGTCTTCGCCATCCCTGGCCTCATCTATCTAGGGGTCCGGCGTCTCGGCAATTACATCAAAATAGTCGACATCCCGATCGTCGGAGAGTGGCAAGCCCCCGCCAAGCCCTGGCGCATCGTGTTTCTTCCGGACAAGACGCTTGTGAGTTCCACGAGTTCCTTCGCAAGCAAATGCTTCGCAAGCATGGACTTCGGGACCGGGTACGTACTCGGTGGATTATTTCGGCACGCTGTGGGTAAAGCTGAATAACGGCAAGATTTACTCGGCGGCTTTGGCGGCGGAGAATCCCAACCGGTTCGATCTCATCGAGTCCGACACTCTCGTGCCGACCGTGTTCGAAAAGGTGTCGCCGCCAACGCCAATGCCGCCGGATTCGCCAAAGGAACCTCCGGGATAATGCGGATCCCTAATCTTTGGGTCCGCAAGGGCAACGCCAAGCGATTGGACGGTCTGGTTAAGCCGGAGAGTTCACGTCGAGCCAATCCAACGACCGGCGGCGCACGGTGTAGCCGCGTGATGAGGTGCTAGGAGAGAACCCAGGCGACATTAACCGGCCAATGGCGCTGCGCCGCCTGGCAATTATGCGAATATGCGAAGCCCCGTAAGGCCGGATTAGCGCGCCGGATGGCGGCGATAATGGACGTGGCGATAATGCCGGTGCCCCTTTAGGCCCCAGCTCGATGCGATTGACGGCCCCGCCGTATAGCCGACCACCCCGCCCGCGACCAACCCAACCGGACCGCCGACCAAGGCCCCCGCCAACGCCCCCATCGCGCCGTCGCCAAGCCGCTCCTGTGCATTTGCGACGGAAGGCAGGAAAGACATTCCCGCGAATGTGGCCATAATCACAAGCTTTTTCATCGTGCCAGCGCTCCCGCGCGGTTACCGCGATCCCCATGGCGTACCATCGCGTCTGGAAAACGCCTTGCCGTGATTTCGTGAAGAAAGTGAGAACAGGCCGTGTTCTTTTCCGGGCGTCGTCTCGACAATACCCTAGCCGTGGCCGGAAAGCCGCTCGATCATCGCGCCACAGGCGCCGAGCTTTTCCTCGATATGTTCGAAGCCGCGGTCGAGATGATAAACGCGATTGACCATTGTTTCGCCTTCGGCCGCGAGCGCCGCGATGACGAGCGACATCGACGCGCGAAGATCCGTCGCCATGACCGGCGCGCCTTGGAGTTCTTCCACCCCTTCGACCACGGCGGCATCGCCGTCGAGCTTAATATGGGCGCCAAGCCTGACCAATTCCTGGACATGCATGAACCGGTTTTCAAAAATTGTTTCGGTGATCCTCGACGAGCCCTTGGCCTTGGTCATCAAGGCCATGAATTGGGCCTGTAAATCCGTTGGAAAGCCGGGGAACGGCGCGGTGGCGATGTCGACCGGCGCGAGCCCCGCGCCGTTGCGCCGCACGCGGAGCCCTTCGTTGGTCGCCGAAATTTCCACGCCGGAGCGTTCGATTGCTTCGATCGCGCTCACCAAAAGGCTGGGGCTCGCGCCTTCCAACATCACATCGCCGCCGGCCATGGCGACGGCCATCGCATAGGTCCCGGCTTCGATGCGGTCCGGCAACACGACGTGGCGTGCCCCCGAGAGGCTGCCGACGCCCTCGATCTCGACCACGGATTGTCCGGCCCCCGTGATCCTCGCGCCCATTTTGTTGAGGCAACCGGCAAGATCGACGGTCTCTGGCTCGCGCGCCGCATTGACCAGAAGCGTATGTCCGTTGGCGAGCGAAGCGGCCATGAGCGCGGTATGGGTGCCGCCGACGGTCGCCTTGGGAAAATGGATCTCGGCGCCGGTTAGTCCCTTGCGCGCCTTGGCATGGACATAGCCCGCCTCGATCTCGACATGCGCTCCGAGCTTTTCGAGAACCATGATGAGAAGATCGACCGGCCTAGTGCCAATCGCGCAGCCGCCGGGCAGGGAAACCTTGGCCTCGCCCATCCGTGCGAGAAGCGGCGCGATGACCCAGAAACTCGCCCGCATTTTGGAGACGAACTCGTAGGGCGCCATCGTATCGACGATCTGGCGCGCGCTAAGGTGGATCGCCCGGCTCGCATGCGCGGGAGCGCCCGGCCGCCTTCCATCGACCGAATGATCGACGCCATGATGACCGAGAATGCGCAAGAGCATGCCAACATCGGCGAGATTCGGGATATTTTCAAGGGTCAGCGTTTCGCTCGTGAGCAGCGAGGCGATCATCAATGGAAGCGCCGCGTTCTTGGCGCCGGAAATCCTTATGACGCCATTCAACGTCTGGCCGCCGACGATCCGAATACGATCCAAAGAACACCCCGTTTTCAAAAAAGTCCGGATTAGTCTTGTTTTGTATTGGCCCCGTTTTGCGCGCCTTCGTCTCGAGCCGTTTTGCTTTCGGCCGCGTCCCCCGTCTGTTTCCTTCGCTCTCGCTTTTGCGTCTTGCGGCGGACGAGGTTCGCCCGTAACGCTTTGGCGAGGCGTTGACGCGCGACGGCGTTGCGCGGGCCGGCCGCGCCGGACAAAGCCGGATTTCCGCCATCCGGCTCAGGTCGGTCATTGGAGCCGGACAAGCTCATCACTTTAAGTCTTTCGAGGAGTTTCGCCGAACAGCCCGCGCCTCCGGCGGAAACATGGTCTCCCAAGCAGCGGGATGGCGCGCTAAAAGTCTTGTAGAGCGCCACGGCGGCCAAGGCAAGGCTCCCCAGGGTTTGTGCCGCGCGAGGACCGGCCTGCCGGATTCTTGCGTATCATGTTGGCAGCAGCCGTCCGGCGCCAACGGTCCCACGCCGAAGAAAACCTAAATCTTATCAAAAGCATATGCTGGACCTGCCGACCCTCTGCGGATAATCCGGGCGTAGTCTTCGCGTGGGGTCTTGCTCCCGTCGCGATCCCACCGCATAACCTTTCCCGGATCTAAACGAACCGCCGCACGTTTAAGCAAACTACGGCCTTGGGGCGCGGAAAAACGCAGGGATGAGGCTTTGGATCAAAGGTACGTGCGTCATGATATGGAGCAGAGTCCGCGAGCGGCTTGAATGGATTTCCGCACGATGGCGCCCAAATCCACGAAGACTACGCAGCGCGGGCGCGCCGCTCGATCTGGCAAATACTCGCCATCGCTTTGAGCCTCGCGATTGCGGCTTTTTCGATCTACGTCCTTGGCCGCGCGGTTTCGGCGGTTAGTCCGAGCGCTTTGCGCGCCGCAATCGCGGCGACCAGCGCCGAGCAGATCATGGCGGCGGCGCTTTTGACCGTCGTGTCGTTCCTTGCTCTGACCGGCTATGACGGGCTCGCGCTGCGTCAGCTTAACGCCCGCGTTCGCTATAAGACGACGGCGCTTGCCTCGTTCACGAGCTATGCGATTTCCTTCACGCTCGGCTTCCCTTTGATTACTGCGGGCACGGTTCGCTACTGGATCTATTCGCAGGTGGGCTTGACGGCGAGCAAAGTCGCGAGCCTCACCGTGATCGCCGGCGTGACTTTTTGGTTCGGCATGGCTTTCGTGCTTGGCGCGGGGCTTGCGTTTCACGCCAGTGCGATCAGCAAAATCAATCATTTCTATCCTTTGATCAACTCGGTGATAGGGCTTGCCGTGCTGGGCGCGGTCCTCGTCTATTTGGTCTGGGTCACAATTCGCCACCGGCATATCCTCATCAAAGGCTTCCGGCTGGAATTGCCGGGCCTTGGCTTGTCGCTCGGCCAAATCGCTCTCGGCGTTATCGATCAATGCGCGGCAGCGGGCGTTCTTTATGTTTTGCTTCCGAGCCATGCCGAACTGGATTTTTTCACCTTCGCCGCGACCTATGTCTTCGCCTGCATTCTCGGGGTTGCGAGCAACGCGCCAGGGGGGATTGGTGTATTCGAAGCAGCGATGCTGAAAGCGGTTCCGGTTGCCTCGGGAGAAGCGCTGCTCGCTTCGCTCGTGCTGTTCCGAGTCATCTATTACCTCGTGCCATTCCTGTTCGCCCTCGCTTTCCTCGGCGCCCACGAGGGTTTTCGCCGCTGGACCAGCTTGCGCGAGGCCATGCGCGGTAGCGAGGAAGAAAAGCTCTTGGAGGATGAGATCAACCCTCTTCGCCGTTGGTACCGGGACACGTGGCGACTGAAATGATGACCTTTGTTTTGTAACGGCCGGGCGCTTTGCCTGCCGGGAATTTGTCACTTCACGCGCCGACTGATACCCGGTAGACAAGGCCATCGCGGAACCAACTCGCGAGAAAAGACGCGACACGCGTGGTGATTTTTTCGCCGGCGTCCTGAAATTCCAGAAGCGTGCATATTTCGCCGAAAGTCTTTCCCCCGCGCGCTTCCAAATACGCCAGCCGCTCGCCGGCATCGACGGCGCGATGGAAGACCTGGCCCTCGTTGCGCCAGACCAAGATCGTTTCTTGCAAGATCGTCTCTTGTTCCGGCCGCAACTCGTGCTCCCCGCCTTTGGTTGCGGAAAGGGAGGCATAACATTGCGCGGTCCCCGCCGCGAGATCGAGCATGGCGGCACTTGGATGGAACCCGAAAGTCAAACCAGGCCAATCCTCAACCGAAAGTTCAGCGAGACAGCCGATAGCCAATACCGGACCATCGGCCGCGTCGAACGCGACCGACAGCGCGAGTTCCAACCGTGCGAGATCAATGGCATCGCGTCTCTCGTCCCAGGGCGCCGTCAGGCGCATGAAGGCGGGCAAGCGCCTCCCATAATCGCCTGCGTTTGGATAGCGCGATGGCGTCGCCTCAATATAGGCTTCGACGAGCAGGCCAAATAGTTCGTCTCCCAGAAAAGCTCGGGTGACCGGATAGTCGTTCGACAAGAACTCGGCCAATCGAAACCTGTACGCGTCGAAATAAATCTTGAACCGGGCGGCGCGATGAAGTCTCCGGGAATCCAAAATGACAGCGAAATCGCGTGATCCCCGAGGAGAACCCCGGCTTGGAAGGCATTTTGCAGAGCGGCGAGCTTCATGCCGCGCTCTCCCGCGAAAGTACTTCGGCGTGATTTTCTATGAACCTTGATCTCAACTCTGAACCCTGTGCATAAAGCCAGTTCCGATGAGGGGCTACATGGAAAAGGAGCTGCAGGCGCGCGACCGCTTGATCATGGGTCGTCTCATCGACGCCTTGCCGGATGCGGTAATCGTTATTGGCGCGGCGGACCGGGTGGTCGCGGTCAACGCGCCGGCGCGGACCTTGTTTCCGGCATTGCGGCGGGACGATGTGTTGGCACGCAGTCTGCGGGCACCGGATGTCCTTGACGCGGTCAAGCGGGTCCGCGCCTCCGGCGCTCCGGAGCGTGTGACGTGGCTCGAACGTGTGCCCGTCGAAAGATTTTTCGAACTGAATGCCGCTTTGATGGAGGGGCCGCAATTCGAGCCCGCGATGATCTTGACATTGCGTGATTTGAGCGAGGCGCGCCGCGTCGAACGCATGCGCGTCGACTTTGTCGCCAATGCCAGCCACGAATTGCGGACACCGCTCGCCTCCCTGCTCGGATTTGTCGAGACGCTCCAGGGGCCCGCGCGCGAGGACAAGGAAGCGAGGGCACGGTTCCTTTCGATCATGCGCGAACAGGCGCAAAGAATGGCGCGGCTCGTCGACGATCTTTTATCATTGTCGCGGATTGAACAGAATTTGCATCTGCGGCCGCGGGCGCCGGTGGATATTGTGGCGATCCTCCGCCATATCGCCGATACGCTGGCGCCCATGGCCGGCGATAGCGATGTCGTCCTGAAGCTCGACATTCCGGCCAAGGCGCTCGTTACGGGCGATCGCGACGAACTCTTGCGGTTGACCGAAAACCTCGTCGAAAACGCCATTAAATATGGTGCCTCGGACCCGCGGAGCGTCAACCGACAGGTCGAGATTACCCTTGCGGCCGAGACGCACCAATGTGTTTTGACCGTCCGCGACCATGGCCCTGGGATCGCGCCGGAACATCTGCCGCGGTTGACCGAACGTTTTTACCGGGTCGATGCCGGCCAGAGCCGCGCCAAGGGCGGCACCGGGCTTGGTCTCGCCATCGTGAAACATATCGTCGCGCGCCATTGCGGCCGGCTCGGTATCGAATCGAAGCTGGGCGAGGGGGCGACTTTTAGCGTTATCCTCCCCTCCCATGAAGGCTGAGACTGGGCACGACGGCCGCCCACCTCAGAATTTGCAGTCGTTAATGTGTCGTACTCCTTGACCGCGGCTATGGGCTGAGCGTCGCTTGTGCTCCGGTCGAGCCCGTTATGATTTGCCCGGCCATCGACGTTCCGGGCGGCATTTGCGGATGGGGAGCGCCGATATCGATCGAGCCCCTGTAGGTGATTGCGTTGCCCATGACATCATGACCGTTCAGAGTGACAATCCAGGTCCCGGCGAAGAACGCGTTCGAAGTCGGTGCGCTTCAGGTAACTGTAGCCGGCGCTAATGGGCTGTCCGTAGGCGGCAGTGGCAGTCGTATGACCGGGACTCGGCTCCGTTAGCGCCACGCTGTCGAGAAACACGGGATCGTGAAAAACGTGCGTCAGAATCAAATAAACTCCCTGATTGTCACCGGGTGCCCATTGGAAAGCCCGCATGATCGAAGCCAACGGAGCGGACGAAATGTTGGATTGAAGGAGCGGGACCCCTGCGAGTAGCGTCGAGCGCGGGTAGGCGACGGCGGCCAGTTTCTGGGTTTGCACAAAGCTATTGTACGACCAATAGGCCATTCCGGGTGGCGCGGCTGACGGGCCTGCCGACGCAGGCGGCCAGCCGGTGCCGAAGCTGTTCTGAATTAGGAGCGCCCCGGTCTGCCCGGGCGTGCCCACATTGTCATTGTAGCCGACGACCAATTGCCCATGCCCGCTCATCGGTACTGTCGACGTCTCGTAAATCACCCCGTCTTGAAACTTAAAGCCATTCCCATATCCGCAGAGCACGCTGCCCGAAAACGCGACCGCCTGTCCATTAGCGATATACTCCTTGATCAGCTGCACTGCTGCGCTCGGGTCGGAGTCGATACGGAAGACCGCGTAGCTGCCGATACGGAAGCGCTGCATTCCGGGATAGTTGTTGGGGAAATCGGCCTGGCTGGGTATCTTTTCAAGGTAGGTGCAGGCCGGCCGATAGGACACGCGGGCGCGCGTTGGGGCGCCAAACGCCACCAACTGCGCCAGATATTCTAGCGCGGGACCCCCCTTGGGACACGCCGCCCGTCCATCGGCGAGCGCCAATGCGAAGAGATAGGCTGGGCTCACTGAATTTTGAGGCAGCGCAGGATTCCATTTGCGGGAGCCGTCCGGATTGCGCGCCGCCGTGTAGGAACCGAGCCCGTAGCCGAAGGACTGCGCCTCGCAAGTGCCTGGTGAACCGGGATGCTTGGCGGTGCCCTGTTGCGAAACGGCCGGCAGATTGTCCAACACCGCCTTCGTGCGCAGCGGCGGCTGGCCCGGAGGGTTGAGGAACCCCGCCGGCAGCGGTGGCTGGCCCGGAGGGTTGAGGAACGCCGCCGGCGGCAGTGCCTGCACCGATGAATCGAACTCATTCGAATCAAGCAGGGAGCCGAACGGATCCGAGTTTGTTGGATCCGGGTGTGCGCATCGGCTTTGCACACTCGCGGCGCTCAACACGATCGAGAGCGCAGCGCAGGCCACAGCGAACGTTGCTTTGTATCTTATAGTCACAGGGTGGCCTTCTGTCCGTTTTATGAGCAAGTGCTTGATGCCTATAACAGCTGATGACTGACCCTGTCAGGGCAGTCTGAGCCCAATTTTGAGTGTAAATCCATATGGAACAGACAGCAGTCACGTCAAGCCGAGCCGAAATCTTCCGTCATCAAGATGTCATGCCGCTTTCATATTGGCCTCACGGGCGCCCGTTAGTTTGCGCGCGGAGGCAGCGGGCAAACCGGCCCCTTCCTTCTGACGCCGCACCGGAACGATGAACCGTCGCTCGGCTGCGGCTGCCGATACACATGTCAGCCAATGGGAGGCAACAAAATGATCATTACGTTCCTGCGAACGTCCCTTGCCGCCGCCGCCATAAGCTTGGTGGCCGGCCTTCCGGCCGGCGCCGTCGATATTTCGGGTGCCGGAGCCACCTTTCCCTATCCGGTCTATGCGAAATGGGCGGATACATACAAAAAGGAAACCGGCAACGGGTTGAATTACCAATCGATCGGCTCCGGCGGCGGCATCAAACAGATCAAGGCCAAAACCGTGACCTTCGGCGCATCCGACATGCCGCTCAAGCCCGAAGAGCTTAGGGAGGCGGGTCTGGTTCAGTTTCCGACGGTGACGGGCGGCGACGTGCCGGTCGTCAATCTCGAAGGAATCAAGCCCGGCGAATTGGTGCTCGACGGTCCGGCGCTCGCCAAGATTTTTCTCGGCGAAATCAAAAGCTGGGACGATCCCGCCATCAAGCAATTGAACCCGAAAGCCAAATTGCCGTCACAGGCGATCGTGGTCGTTCACCGTTCCGATGGGTCCGGCACGACATTTATCTGGACCGATTATCTTTCCAAGGTGAGCCCCGATTGGAAGTCCAAGGTCGGCGCCAATACGGCCGTCGAATGGCCTGCTGGCATCGGCGCCAAGGGCAATGAAGGCGTCGCCAATAACGTTCTGCAGACGAACGGCGCGATCGGCTACGTCGAATATGCCTACGCCAAACAGAACAAGATGACCTTTGTCGACGTGGTCAACAAGGAAGGCAAACGCGTGGCCCCGAACGCAGCGAGCTTCAAAGCGGCGGCGGCCAATGCCGATTGGGCCAATGCGCCGGGCTTTTATCAGATCCTGACCGACCAGCCGGGCGCCAAGTCGTGGCCGATCGCGGGCGCCACTTTCATCCTGATGCACGCAACGCCGGAAGTCCCCGAAGCCGCGTCCGAAGCCTTGAAGTTTTTCAGCTGGGCCTATGAAAAGGGCGGCAAGCAGGCCGAGGAACTCGATTATGTGCCGCTGCCGGGCGCGGTGGTGGCCTTGATCAAGAAGACCTGGGCCGCCGAGATCAAGGGCGCGGATGGCAAACCGCTTTTGAACTGAATCTTGGTTGGAGAGGAGGGCCTTTGGCGCCCTTCCTTCCACGCCATTCCAGCCGTTCGTGTCCTTGAATGGCCAGGCCAAAGGTTGTTTCGGGCCCGGCTGGCGGGTATGGCTGGGGCAGGACGCAAAGCTACAGGAAAAACGCGGTGGCCAACAATTTGGCGATTGACAACGCCGAACTGGATCCGGCCGAGGCCCGGCTGGCCAAGGCTCTGGTTGGTTTCAAGCTTCGCGACAATGTGTTTCACCTTCTGACGTTAGCCGCGGCTTGGACGGTTCTGCTCCTCCTTGGCGGGGTGATCGCCTCGTTGATCATGGGTTCCGTTCCGGCCATCAGGGCGTTCGGCTTAAACTTTCTTACGACGGAAGCGTGGAATCCCGTCACCGAGAAGTTCGGCGCGATGGCGCCGGTCTATGGCACCATCGTCACCGCCATCATAGCCATGGCCATCGCGGTGCCCTCCGCGCTCGGCATCGCGATTTTTCTGACCGAACTTTGCCCTTATGCGCTGCGCCGGTCGGTCGGGACCGCAATCGAGCTTCTGGCCGGGATTCCCTCGATCATTTACGGTATCTGGGGCCTTTTCATTCTCGCCCCCTTCCTGCAAGTGCATGTCCAGCCGAGTTCCATCTCCGTTTTCGCTAATGTGCCGGTCCTCTCGGGGTTGTTTGCTGGACCGCCCTATGGCATCGGCGTGCTGACCGCTGGCATCATCCTCGCGATCATGGTGCTTCCCATCGTCAGTTCGATCACCCGCGATGTCTTCGAAACGGTGCCCGCCGTCCTGAAGGAAGCAGCCTATGGCGTGGGCTGCACGACCTGGGAAGTTGTTCGCTCCCTCGTGATCCCCTACACGCGCGTGGGTATTATCGGCGCCGTCATGCTGGGTCTCGGCCGGGCGCTCGGCGAGACCATGGCGGTGACTTTCGTGATCGGCAATGCGCATAGGATCGCGCCTTCGCTGCTGGCGCCGGGCACCACGATCTCGACAACGATCGCCAATGAATTCACCGAGGCGGTCGGCGACCTTTACACCTCGGCGTTGATCGAACTCGGCCTGATCCTTTTCGTCATCACCTTTATTATTATCGCGATGGCGCAATACATGTTGATGCGGCTGCACCGGCGGGAGGGGCGGTAAGGCATGGCGATCTATGACACACGCCTCCGTCGCGACAAGTTTTACCTTGGTCTTTGTTACGTGGCCGTGGCCATTGGCCTCGGTTGGCTGGCGATCATCCTTGCGACGCTCTTATTCGAAGGTTTTCGCGGTATTTCGCCTGCTGTCTTCACACAAATGACGCCGCCGCCGGGTTCCGAAGGCGGCCTTTTGAACGCGATCACCGGCAGCCTGATCATGACCTTTCTCGGCGTTGCCCTCGGCGCCCCGCTAGGCATGCTGGCGGGCACTTACATGGCCGAATACGGCCGCCATTCAAAGCTCACGATTGTTGTGCGGTTCATCAACGATATTTTGCTCAGCGCTCCGTCGATCGTGATCGGTCTCTTTGTTTACGAGGTCATGGTCGTCAAAATGGGCCATTTCTCCGCCCTCGCCGGAGCCATGTCGCTTGCCGTCATCGTCGTTCCGGTCGTCGTGCGCACGACCGAGGACATGCTGCTTCTGGTGCCCGATCCTTTGCGTGAAGCGGCGAGCGCGCTCGGTCTGCCGCGCGCCATTGTCATCGGCAAGGTCGCCTATCGCGCCGCCCGCGCCGGTCTCATCACCGGGGTTCTTCTCGCCATCGCCCGGATCAGCGGCGAAACCGCGCCCCTCCTCTTTACCGCGCTGAACAATCAGTTCTTCAGCACGAATTTGAACGCGCCCATGGCGAGCCTGCCCGCCGTGATCTTCCAGTTCGCGCTCAGTCCCTACAAGGAATGGCAGCACCTTGCTTGGACCGGAGCCCTCCTCATAACCTTGGCCGTTCTTGCGCTTTCCATCACCGCGCGCGTGCTCCAAATGGGGAGGCCCGCGAAGTGACCGGCATGAACGACGTCACGAACCTCGCGCAAGGCCAGGTCGCGGAGGAAGCCGGGACAGCGGGCCCGCCCATGGTGCCCAGTCTTAAGCCGAAGGTCTCAATTCGAGACCTCACATTTTACTATGGCAATTCGCTCGCCTTGAAGAGCATCAGCGTTCCCCTTTATGCACATCAGGTGACGGCCTTTATTGGGCCGTCCGGCTGTGGAAAATCGACCCTTCTGCGGGTGTTGAACCGGATGTATGATCTCTATCCCAATCAGCGGGCCGAGGGAGAAGTGTTTCTCGACGGCGTGAATATCCTGCGGCCAGAGCAGGACCTCAATCTTTTGCGTGCCCGTGTCGGCATGGTGTTTCAAAAACCAACTCCTTTTCCGATGTCGATCCACGACAACGTCGCGTTCGGTATCAAACTCTACCAAAAACTCCCGAAGACTGAACTTAACGATCGCGTCGAGGCCGCGTTGGTGCAAGCCGCACTTTGGGATGAAGTGAAGGACCAATTGAAAGCTTCGGGCCTGTCGCTTTCGGGCGGTCAGCAGCAGCGCCTTTGCATCGCGCGCACGGTTGCCATCCAACCGGAAGTTATTCTCCTTGACGAACCTTGCTCCGCGCTCGACCCTATCTCGACCGCGAAGATCGAGGAAACGATCGACGAACTAACGGAAAATTACACCATCGCGATTGTGACTCACAACATGCAGCAGGCGGCGCGCGTCTCGGAACATACCGCGTTCATGTATCTTGGCGAACTCATCGAGTTTGGCGGCACCCCACAGATCTTCACGTCACCGGAAAAGAAGCAGACACAGAATTATATTACCGGGCGGTTCGGCTGATCGCGGCGGCAACGAGGAACAGGTTCATGTCCGATCACATCGTCAAGGCTTACGACAAGGAACTCGAAATCCTAGGCCGGAAAATCGCGGAAATGGGCGGCATAGCCGAAAAAATGCTGTCCGATGCCATGGATGCGCTGACCGATTTCGACACCAGGCTCGCTCAGACGACCGTCGATAGCGACCCGCGCCTCGACCTATTGCAGCGCGACATCGAGGAACAGGCGATCCTGACCATCGCGCGCCGCCAGCCGATGGCGGTGGATCTCCGCGAGATCATCGCCACGGTCCGCATTTCCGGCGATCTCGAACGGATTGGGGACCTCGCCAAGAACATCGCCAAGCGATCGATCAAGGTCCACTCGGAGATCCACACACCGCGCGCCACCATTGGCCTTCGGTCGATGCATGAAATCGGCGGCGATTCTTTTGAAGGACGTGCTCGATGCTTATGCCCAGCGCGATGCCGCGCGCGCGCGCGCGGTCTGGACCCATGACGCCGATCTCGATGCGCTCGAAGACTCGGTTTTCCGCGACCTCCTCACCTTCATGATGGAAGATCCTCGCAACATCTCTTTTTGCACCCATCTGCTGTTCGTTTCGAAAAACATCGAGAGGATCGGCGACCACGCAACGAATATCGCCGAGACCGTGGTTTATGTTGTTACCGGTGAAACCCTGCCGATGGACCGGCCGAAGGGCCGGACTACGCTGTCGGAGGCACCAACGACGGTGGTTTGAACATGGCGAAAGAAATGCTGGATGTGATTGAAGGCCGCTGCAACCCGGCGCGCTCGGCGGCAGCCTCTCCGGCGGCGGCGCGCATTATGGTGGTCGAGGACGAATCGGCGCTCAGCATGCTGCTTTCCTATAATCTCGAGGCAGAAGGCTTTATCGTGGACCAGATCGAGCGCGGCGACGAAGCCGAAATCAGGCTCAGTGAAACGATCCCCAACCTTGTCATTCTTGATTGGATGCTGCCCGGCGTCTCGGGACTTGAAATCTGCCGACGGATGCGCGCGCGGGAGACCACAAGAAGCCTGCCCGTGATCATGCTGACCGCGCGCGGCGAGGAAAACGAGCGGGTGCGCGGGCTCGCCATCGGCGCCGACGATTACGTTGTCAAACCGTTTTCGGTTCCCGAGCTCATGGCCCGCGTTCACGCGTTGCTGCGCCGGGCGCGTCCGGATCGCGCGAGCGGCTTGCTTTCGGCGGGCGATCTCGATCTCGACCGACAAAACTGGCGGGTCCGCCGCGCCGGCCGCGAGGTGCATATGGGGCCGACCGAGTTCCGCCTGCTCGACCATTTGATGGGGAAGCCCGGCCGGGTCTTTTCGCGCGCGCAATTGCTCGACAGCGTTTGGGGACTCTCGGCGGAAATCGACGAGCGCACCGTCGACGTTCATATCGGCCGTTTGCGCAAGGCATTGTCGAAGGAGGCGGAAAAGGATCCCATCCGCACGGTGCGCGGCGCGGGCTATGCATTCGACGAAACCTTTGGCAAGATTGGTTGAGAACTCACGCCCGTTATACCAGATCCTTCTGACGAGAACCCATCAGGAAGGAGCCGTCATTGCTAACGTAGCGAAGCAATCCAGCCTGGATTGCGTCGTCGCTTCGCTCCTCGCAATGACAGCCTGCGCCACGAGTTCGGCATCCCCGAGATTTGGTATTAGGTAGTTATTTTGTAGGTGCCGAGCTGGTCCGTTCGATACGGGCCACAGCCGGGCACCACAACCGCGTTGCTTATTGCTCCTCCTTCGGCAGGAATGGACCGATGTGGGTTTCTGTCTTCAGGTGTTTTTTCGCATAGCGCCGGCCAAGGAGCAACAGATCGTCGATCGCTTCGACTGAAATCGAGTTTGGCGACACGCGCCGGATCGACCGCAGTGAGGCCGAGATCGTCGAGACCCTCACGGGTCAACTCGGCATCATAGCGTGCGTAGAGGAAATCCCGACCGAGATCTTGCTCAATCGGGGCGTTCGGAACAAGGGTTCCAACTTCTCCATCGAGCCGAGCTCCGAAGACGCAACGGCCGACAGTGCGGCAGTTGATATCTTGGTCGTAGGCCATTCCATTCATCAGTTCGCCGGCGATCCCCATGGCGACCTCGAAAATCAAACGCGACGGATTTCGCGCGTCTGGTCCGAGCAGCGGTATCGAACCCGTGCCGATAGATATGATGAGCATCTTGCGCTCGCCCCTCTCCCATTCGAGTTTGAAGGGCGGCGCCACCGCGTTGCGATACATGACGAAGGCCGGCACATTGTAAGGCGTGACGCCGCCGTCGACAAAGACAAATTCCCGCGGGCCGATCTGCACGACTTCTGGAGGGAAATAGGTCGGCGCCGCGGTCGAGGCCCGTACGAGCTGCCACAACGGCAGGTCGAGATTGCAGTCGGACCGGTTTCGGACATTGTATTTGGCGTATGGGTTGTTGGTGACGGGCCAGGGCGAATCCGTCGTCACATTGCGCATCACGACAAGCAACAAGGTTTTGAGCTTGTCGGAGCCGAGCCCCATATTTTCGTCAAAGACTTCCTTGAGTTTTGCTTCGAGCGGATCGGATTTGAATTTGCTCCACGCCCTCTTGAGCAGGAATTTGGCCTCGAACATCTGCGCGCCGCATGTCCGATAAAAGGTGATCAATTCCTCGACAGACTTCCCGATTGCGAGTCCGGCGGCGAGGATTGCTCCAGTTGATGTTCCGCCGATGAAGTCGAAATAATCGGACAGCCGAAAGCTTGCGCCCGCCCCGCTTGCCGCCCGGAGATCCGCCTCTAATTTTTCGAGGATTCCGAGCGTCACGAGGCCGCGTATGCCGCCGCCATCGAGGGCCAAAAGCCGTCGCTGGCCGGGGTATTTCGCTTTCAGAACCGGATATTCTGATTCAGCCACGACTCTCCTCCCGCTGTCGAAGTAAATCTTTCGGATCGATAATTTCGGGCTTCCGGCCAGACTGCCTTTTGGCCCGTTCGACGAGGTCCGCGGTACCACCAGGACCGTCTCCGCCACCCCCATCCCAAAGTGTGATGAGTTGTACAGCACCTGCCAGCCGGGCGAGCTCTAGGACACGCTCGTTGCAAATGGCGTAAGCCTCATCGGTTTGGGGGAGGCCGAGAACATCGCGACGGGCCGGTGGCGTCTCGTCCCAGAGTTTTTGGAACCGCTGCGGCCAGTGACCGCCTTCGGCGCCTTCAACCGAGGTCTTGAGGAAGAGATCCGGAGAGAAGGGCAGAACGATCACTGTATCGAAGGCATAGCTTCGGCAGATCTCATGAAAGAGTATGTCGCCGCCGCGCGCGAGACTTGCGAAGCCCTTGACGCTGCTTTTTTTTTGGCCTTGCGTATGGCACGCGATCCGACGCTCGATTTCGATCCGCGCCGCATCCTCGAGTTCGGGCGGAAAGCGGGGCGGCGTGCGTTCGGGAAGATCGACCATATGGCCGGTGAAAACGAGCGAAAGAGGTTCTGTGCTCATGGCGTATCTCGCACGATTGTGAGAGTTCTATAGAGCGAAACCCTGAAAGCGCCGCATGTCAATTGCGTTCCGCGTCGAGCCTATCGTCGCTGATTAACACGATTGTTTTGATTCTCATTTTACTTCCGCCGGGTCCGGCAGCGGCGTGGTGAAATTGCCGCTTGCATCCTTTTGGCAGATCGGAGCTTCGTGGGAGAGATCGAGGCCGTAGTCCTTGCCGAGGCCCGAAAGGTCATGGTCGGGCAACCAGGCGCAGGCGATATCGAAGATGCTGCCTCTTGGGATCGCGGATATGTCCCACAAGCGGGCGGTGTTGTCAGTTGATGCGGTCAGCACGCGCGCGCCATCGGGGCTGAAGGCGACGGAATGGACAGTGCCCTCATGCCCCTTGAAGGCGCGGATTTCCTGGCCTGTCGCAGCGTCCCACAGGCGGGCGGTCTTGTCCCCTGGTCCGGTCAGCACGCGCGCGCCATCGGGGCTGAAGGCAACGGAATAGACCCAGCCGACATGTGCCTCGAAGGCGCGGATTTCCTTCCCCGTTGCGGCGTCCCACAGGCGGGCGGTCTTGTCCTTTGATCCAGACAGCACGCGCGCGCCATCGGGGCTGAAGGCGACGGAAATGACAACGTCCTCATGCCCCTTGAAGGCGCGAATTGGCTGGCCTGCCGCGGTGTCCCACAGGCGGGCGGTCGTGTCCTCCGACCCGGTCAGCACGCGTTTGCCGTTGGGGCTGAAGGCGACAGAAGTGACAGCGCCCTCATGCCCCGTGAAGGCGCGGAGTTCCTTCCCCGTCGCGGAGTCCCACAAGTGGGCGGTGTTGTCCAATGATCCGGTCAGCACGCGGTTGCCATCGGGACTGAAGGCGACGGAAATGACAACGTCCTCATGCCCCTTGAAAGTGTGGAGTTCATTGCCGGTGGCAGCGTCCCACAGGCGGGCAGTTTTGTCCCATGATCCGGTCAGCACGCGCGCGCCATCGGGACTGAAGGCGACGGAAGAGAGAGTGTCTTCATGCCCCGTGAAGGCGCGGAGTTCCTTCCCCGTCGCGGCTTCCCACAGGCGGGCGGTCTTGTCCCCTGATCCGGTCAGCACGCGCGCGCTATCGGGACTGAAGGCGACGGAAGAAACACCGTCCTCATGCCCCTTGAAGGCGCGGATTTCCTGGCCTGTCGCAGCGTCCCACAGGCGGGCGGTCTTGTCCCATGATCCGGTCAGCACGCGCGCGCCATCGGGGCTGAAGGCGATGGACGTGACAGAGTTCTCATGCCCCTTGAAGGCGCGGATTTCCTCGCCTGTCGCAACGTTCCACAGGCGGGCGGTCTTGTCTAATGATCCGGTCAGCACGCGCGCGCCACCAGGGCTGAAGGCGACAGAAGTGACAGCGCCCTCATGCCCCGTGAAGGCGCGGAGTTCCTTCCCCGTCGCGGCGTCCCACAGCCGAGCGGTCCTGTCATATGATCCGGTTAGAACCCGCGCGCCATCGGGGCTGAAAGCGACGGAAGTGACAGAGTCCTCATGCCCCTTGAAGACGCGAAGTTCCTCGCCCGTCGAAGCGTCCCATAGGCGGGCGGTCTTGTCATATGATCCGGTCAGCACGCGCGCGCCATCGGGGCTGAAGGCGACGGAAATGATAACGTCATTCGTAGTAATACGAATCCGCTCATTCAGGCCAGAAAGGCTGCGCGTGACGGCATTCAGTGTCACCTCGCGCTTCGGAATATCCATTGCCGCTTCGCGCGGCCAGGCGGCCAACGCCAGTTTCGCTGCATTTATAGGCCGCTGTTCCAGTTCGGCGACCGCCAATGCAGCAAGAGCGGAATATAGATTTGCGCGGGCTACAATTATCGATGCAAGTAGCACCAATCCAAATCCTACCGCCGCGACGAGGGCTATCGTCGCAGATACAGCAAACATGCGTGACCAAAAGACTTGCCGCTTCAACTTGGCGGCTTGATCCGCCTTGCGTTTTTCCTCGGCCTCATGGGCCTCGTTGGAGGCATCGATGAATTCGCATTCTTTGTCCGAGAGCCAGTCCTTGCGCCGCGCCGCCAATGCCGAAAAGGTCTCAAGCTCGGCGCCCATGGCCAGATATTTGGCACGGCCTTCGATCACCTCTTTCGCCCAGGCTTTGGCCTTGTCCATGAGACGGCTCAGCTCCTCAATGTCGGAAGCGAATTTCTGCCCCCCGTGCGCAGCCATGGCCATCGGGTGATTAGAGCCTCATGAGCGATTTCGACCGCGCCCTCACCCGCCAGCAGCAAGCGCCCGCCTTCCTCGCTCGATAAATGCGCGATGAGCTTTTGCTTTTCGGAGTCGAATTCGTCTCTTCGCGCGATCCTGCGCGTCGCGCCACCCAATTCTCCCCGGCGGATTAGGCGGGCGAGAATCGGGAAAAGCAGAGCGTGTTGCGCATTGTTCAACTTGCCGCGCACTTTCTCGGCTTCATGTGCCAATGCGCCGGAAACCCCTTGCACCTCCGCATAGGCCTGAAGGAGATCTTCCGACTGGGTCTTGTGGCGCTTCCAGACGCTGTGCAGCGCCATTTGCACCAAAGCGAGATCGCCTTCTCGATCCGAAACGTCGCGCTGGATCGCTTGGATCAACGCATCGACCGCAGCCTTATCCCTAAATCCGGCCAGGGCGAGCGGCTCCCTGGCCGTTTCGGCGAGAGCTTCGCCGCTCATGCGTTTCAGCCGGAACACGGCGTCCTGCCCATCGGCCCAAAGGCGAGAACGCAATTGCTTAGAGAGTCGTCGAAATTGAAATAGTCGGCCCGCAGCGTGAGCAGGATGCGAAAGCCAAAAGGGCCGTCCGCCAGGGCGCAAAGAAAATCAACAAATGGCGCGCGTTTTTCTTCCGGCGTCTGGATCAACAATTCCTCAAACTGGTCGATGATGAGCAGCGTTTCCGTTTTCTTGCGGTCGAGATCGCAACGCAGGGCATAGGCGCTCTCGCCGGGGTCGGAGATATTCAACCGGGCGCGCAGCTGTGATTGTTCGGCGCCCTCCATGCCAAGAAGCCTGGCGGCGTCCGTGATCCCGTCCTTCAAGCCTTGAACCGGATCATTGCCGGGGCGCATGACGACGACGTGCCAAAGCTTGTCGTCCGGCCCGTCGCGGCTCTCGTCCGCCAATGCGCCGCCGCGAAAGGCTGGGATGAGCCCCGCCTGCGCCAACGACGATTTTCCCGCGCCACTGTCGGCGACAATCGCGACGAGCCGGTGCTTTTTGAATTTCTCGACCAATGCGCGGACTTCACCCTTCCGCCCAAAAAAGCGGTTGGCCCAGCTCTCATCCATCGCGCGCAAGCCTACAAAAGGCTCGTCGGTCAATATGACTTCGCGATCCCAATCTCCTGTCGCCGCCTTGATCAGCTTTGCGAGTTCGCTTGAATCATTCAGCGGGTCGAGAACCCCCTGGTAGCGTCTGGCGAAGGCCGGCAGTGCGTTCGAGCCTTGGCTTTCCTTGGCGATGATCGGAATGAACGGAAATTTAGGAGATGTCGTCGCGCGCGAAAGCGCGACTTCGACTTCGGCCTCGACCCAATTCACGACGCCTCTAGCGCCAAGAAGGACCGCAAAGGCATCGGCCTCCTTGTCGATTGTGTCCGCGAGCTGATTCTGCCAGCTTTTCCCTGCTCTGAGGTCGTCCTTATCGAACCAGACCTTGAGTCCGGCCCCTCTAGCGGCCGGGGAGTCCTCGATACGCCGCTTGAGCGCTCTCGCGGCCTCGGTATCCGACCCGGAATGCGAAAGAAAAAGAATAGGCATGGCCTGACTTGCTAACAGCAAACGGGGCGCCAATTATACCGATTTTCCGCGCGATCGCACACATCTCAAGGCGACCCCATGTATGAGTGCCTTGAGCACTTTGCCGCGCCAATCGTACCAAAATGTTTCACGTGGAAACGTTTTAGAACGTTTATAAAAACTTTTCCCTTTGGAGCCAGCTTTTTGCCTTCCTATCTCATTACCGCGCTGACCGTCGCTTGCGCCCTGTTCATGGAAAATCTCAACTCGACGGTCATCTCGACGTCGCTGCCCGCGATCGCCATGGACCTGCACGAAGACCCGATTTCCCTAAAACTCGCTCTCACCTCTTACCTGGTCTCTCTCGCGATCTTCATTCCGGCGAGCGGCTGGGCGGCCGACCGTTTTGGCGCACGAACCATTTTTCGAACCGCCATCCTTGTCTTCACCTCGGGCTCCATCTTGTGCGGCATCTCCACCACCTTGCCGGGACTTGTCGGCGCTCGTGTCATCCAAGGCCTCGGCGGCGCGATGATGGTTCCGGTCGGGCGGCTTTTGCTTTTGCGTTCCGTCGAACGCTTCGAACTCGTGAACGCGCTATCCTATCTGACGGTGCCGGCGCTTCTTGGACCCGTTACCGGGCCGTTGCTCGGGGGCTTTATCACGACGTATTTTCACTGGCGCTGGATTTTCTGGATCAACGTGCCAATTGGGGCTATCGGAATTGTCCTTGCCACGATTTTCATCAAGGACGTCAAGGAGGAGGCATCGGGGCCGCTCGACGTAACGGGCTTTTTGCTATGCGGCTTTGGATTAGCCTTTCTCCTCTTCGGTCTCGGCGGTGCCGGGCGCGGAACTCATCGAAGGCCAAGCCGCGATTTTCCTCGCGGGCGCGGGCGCCGCCGCCCTTAGCGCCTATGTCTTGCACGCCCGCCGCGCGGCGTTTCCGCTCCTCGACCTCAAACTTCTTTCGTTCAAAACTTTTCGAGCGAGTGTCATAGGAGGCTCCTTGTTCCGGATCGGGATCGGATCGATCCCTTTTTTGCTTCCGCTCATGTTGCAAGCCGGATTTGGGATGAACGCGTTTCAGTCCGGTTCGATCACCTTCGTCGCTTCGGCGGGAGCAATGGCGATGAAAGCCACGGCCGCACCGATCCTGCGGGTGTTCGGCTTTCGCCGCGTGCTCGTTTTCGCCGCGATCTTGAGCGCTGGGTTCCTCGGTTGCTACGGTTTCTTCACGGCTTCGACGCCGGTCGTGCTCATGATGGGCTTGCTGTTCGCCGGCGGCTTCGTGCGGTCGCTCGAATTCACCAGCCTCAACGCGATTGCCTACGCCGAAATCGATTCCGCCAAAATGAGCGCGGCCGTCAGTTTTGCTTCGGTGGCCCAGCAACTGTCCTTGAGCCTTGGCGTCGCGGCCGGGGCAGGCGTCCTGCAAGGGCTCGCTCTGTTCAGCCCTGGCACGGACGTTCTCGCCCTTGAAAATTTCAAATTAGCGTTTGTCGCGATGGCGGCGATTTCGTTGAGTGCGGTTGCCGCGTTCTTGCGGCTGCCCGCGGACGCCGGGTCTGAACTCACGCGCCGCTCGGGGAAATCCTTCGAAGCTACCTCGCCCGCGGAGCAATAGCCAAGCCTTCGCTCACCGCTTGCCCGCGCCCCTAAACCCGGTCGCAAGCACATAAAGCTCAGCCGACCCGGCGCGGCTGGCTTGCGGCTTCACGTGCCGCACGGCCGCGAATTCGCATTTGAGACGCGCGAGCAGCGCGTGCTCGGTGCCGCCTTGAAAAACCTTGGCGAGGAAGGCGCCCCCATCCGTCAAAATTTCGCAGGCGAAATCGGCGGCGAGCTCGACGAGGCCGGCGATCCGCAAATGATCGGTTTTCCTGTGGCCGGTCGCATTCGCCGCCATGTCGGAGAGGACCACGTCGGCCCTGCCGCCGAGCCAATCCTTGAGGAGGCCCGGCGCGTCAGAGGCCATGAAATCCAGGACCTTGAAATCGGCACCGGGCAGCGGCGCGATGGCGAGGAGATCGATGCCGATGACCCTGCCATGGCCACTTTCCGTGCCAACCTTCCGCACGGCCACCTGCGACCACCCCCCCGGCGCGGCGCCAAGATCGACAATTCTTTGGCCCTGTTTCAGGAAACGATAGCGGGCGTCGATCTCAAGCAGCTTATAGGCCGCCCGCGATCGAAAACCCTCCCGCTTGGCCCTTGCCACATAGGGATCGTTGAGTTGGCGCTCGAGCCACAAGGTCGAGGAAAGTGTGCGTTTCCGCGCGGTTTTCACGCGGTTTTTAAGCGAGCGTCCGCCTTCGCGCCTTGAGGAAGATTTTGATTCCGTCACGCCGAGATCCAAACCGAGGCGCCAAACATCAGCCTTATAGCGCCGGCCGGCGCAAGTCCCGCAAAGTTTTGGTGGAGGATAATTTAAAATTTCCAGTTAGACCGTTTTTCCGCGGACGCGTTTGCCGCGGAGCCGCCATTCGCTACCAGTGGATTGTACAGCGCAGATTCGCGTAAGCGGCATTACGGAACCTCTGCGATACTCACTCAGGATTGCGAATTATCATTGACACGCCAACGGCCGAAAAAAGTTTTTCGACCCAACATTCTGAGCCGCGTCACAGGTTGAGAGACCCTTGAAGCGAACAACGCAAATCCTCCAAGCGACTGTCGAAATGAATTTCTTTATTGATGCTACGATAAGCACCGTCGTCGCAATGTTGAAGCAACGTCTCAACGTCGCTCGCCTGTTTTAAGTGATAAAAGCCTTTTTCAGGTCCAAAATAAAGGACGACCGGCTTCCCGCTTTTCATAAGTTCTAGCACATTGTTGATGGAACCTGCACTTTTTCCATCCCAAATCACAAAGCCATAGTCGGCTTCTGACACCATGGCCTTGTCCTTTTGGGCATAGAAGTCACGTCCTTTTAGTTTCGGGTCTACGTCGATATTTCTGACGTTCCACTCGCCTACATTGTTGCGGCAAACGTTCCCCGCGCAGAAAACGACAACATTGTCATAGTGAGCTTCCGCCAAATAACCTTGAGAGGCTTTATCCGCGCCATTGGCGTCTCCGACAACGATGCGGAATCCTTGATCGATCATGTTTTTAAGGCGGCTGCGGATCATATCGTTGAGGCGAGTTATCTTTCGCGATCCGGATAGAAAGACTGTTGTCGTCATCGACTGCTCCGAGTTTTTGTCATGGTCAGAACACAGACCTTCTTCGCCTTTGCCTTCTGCATCAACAATTCTGTTGCCACGCGCAAAGTTGCCCCCGACCGATAGAGATCATCCACGAGAAGTATTGCGCACCCAGAAATCGACGGCTTGCCTTCGACGTAGAGGGAATCCCGTAGAAGTTTTTCTCGCTCTTCCGGGTCAATAACGTTCTTAAGTTGCTGGCCACCTGGATTTTTCGCTAGGAAGTCCTTGAGCACCTCAACACCACGATGCTTGCCCAACGCGAGCGTAATCTCGGTTACGGGTTGAAAAGGTCGCGCTTTGTCCGTAGGCGGGATCGGAATAATGTAGTCAAATTGCTCGGTAGTGTCTCAGTTTGAAATTTGAGGCCATTGACGGGCTCGCACTGAAAAAATTTCCATGCTATGCTTGGCGGAAAGCATGGAGAGAGTGATGGGGGATGCAGCGTTAGGCCTGATCAAGGTGAGTACGGGAAACCCGTATTTGGATATCGGTGGCGTCGTTTTCATCGCGCTAACAGTTATGTTGGGTTACCGACTTATCCGCCGCATTAAAATCCCGAAAGAAACCAATGCCGACCGGCCCTAAAGGCGAGCGCCGCCCAGCTGACGTGATCGGCAACGCCGTCCATGTCATGAAAATTCTGACCGGCGAAATCGAAGAAATTATTCCTGATGACGGCAAAGACCCCGCCGCAAAAGCGCTCGGCAAAAAAGGCGGTGCAGCGCGAGCCAAAGCCATGACGCCAGAAAGGCGCGCGGAGATCGCGAAGAAGGCGGCGGCGAAAAGGTGGGGAAAATAGCAAGCAAGTTCGCGTTTTTTTCGTCTTGCTTGCTATAATAGGGTAAGCATGATACCGCTGCCATGCACTAGAGCGGGTCCCGAATAGACAGAATCGGAAGGGGGATTCCCGAATCGGCGGAATCGTGATTCACCATGTTGGCTGGAATGGAGGCCGGCATGGATGGCAAAACCCTATTCGCAGGATTTACGTGACCGCCTGGTGCGGGCTGTACTGGCAGGTCAGTCTCGGCGCAAGGCGGCGCGCAGCTTTGATGTCAGTGCGAGCTGCGTGATCAAGCTCATGCAGCAGTTTGAGATAACAGGCGGTTGTCTGCCGCGAAAGTTTGGCGGCCATAAGCGGCACGCGCTGGCTGCGCATGAAGATAAGGTGCGGGCGTTGGTGGCGGTGCAGCCCGAGCTGACGATCACGGAGCTGTGGAGCAAGCTGACGACGCTCGAGATCAAAGTCGGGCGGTCCGCCGTCGGGCGTTTTTTGCGGCATCTGCAATTGACCTTTAAAAAAAACTCTGCACGCCGCCGAACAAGAAAGAGCGGATGTCCGGGCCGCACGTCTCGCTTGGCGCGATAAGCAGAAAAGTCTTGATCCTCAAAGGCTTGTATTCATCGATGAGACCTGGGCCTCGACCAACATGACACCTCGCTATGGGCGATGTGAAAGAGGCAAGAGACTTATCGCTCACGCCCCGTTCGGCCACTGGAAGACGACGACCTTTTTGGCGGCGTTGCGCCACGATCGCATCACCGCTCCTTGTGTCTTCGACGGTCCCATTAACGGCGCAAAGTTCCTCGCCTATGTCGAGCAGGTTCTGGTGCCGACCTTGTCGCCTGGCGAAATCGTGGTGATGGATAATCTCGGTTCCCATAAACGCGCCGGCGTTCGAAAAGCCATCGAAGCCGCCGGGGCGACGCAGTGCTTCTTGCCCGCCTACAGTCCTGACTTCGATCCCATCGAACAAGTCTTCGCCAAGCTCAAAAATACGTTGCGCAAAATGGCCCACCGAACCGTCGATGCTCTGTGGGATGGCATCGGATTAGCTCTCGACGACTTCCCTCCAACCGAATGCTTCAACTATTTTCGCAATGCCGGATACGGGTCCACCTAATCGGGACCCGCTCTAAGCATAGGATGAGCGGATATGGATGATTCGAACCCTCAAAGCCGTGGCGGTAAAAAGCGTGCTCAAAACCTTACCCCATATGCAAGAACGGAGATAGCGCGCAGCGGAGCGATGGCGCGATGGCACATGCCATTCGTCCAGCCAGGCGCGAAAATACCTAAAGCTCTGGCTACTGGTGTTTTGGCCCTCGGCGGTATCCCGTGCGCCGTCCTTGATGACGAAAACAATACACAACTCCTGACGCAGGCGGGATTCCTGGCGGCATTGGGTCGAACCAAAACGCCAAAAAGCGCAGGTAATTCGAACATCGCCCACTTGCCAGCTTTTTTGCGTGCCAGGAACCTAGAACTGTTTATTTCCAAGGAGTTGGCGGCTTCGTCCACTCCCATAGTCTTTGAGACTGAACGTCGTGGAGGTGCTGGAGGCACTCTTGCTTTGGGATATCGAGCCCAGTTGCTACCGGGGGTTTGTTGGGCATACCACGAGGCGCAAATCGCTGGTAAACTTCTTCCTTCGCAAATCCATATTGCTGAAGCATGTACGCGTCTGCTGAAGGGGCTAACAGACGTCGCAATAGATGCTTTGATTGATGAGGCAACTGGTTTCCAGGACGTCAGAGCAAAGAATGCTCTGATAAAATTGCTAGAGAAATACATCTCAAAGGACGCTCTTCCTTGGGTAAAAACTTTTGACGATGATTTCTATAAAGAAATGTTAAGATTACATGGATATGCTTATGATTCTAATTCTGTCAAAAGACCTATGAGTTTTGCCAGGAGAACAGAGGATATCTATAAGCGCTTGGCACCAGGTATTAGAGATGAGCTTGGAAGGCTAGTTAGGCGTGGCTCATCGGGGAGGCCGAACGAAAAACTGTTTCAATATCTCAGTAAACATGAAGGATACAGGAAATTACTAGAGATGTTGACTGGAGTTAAAGTCATAATGAAGCTATCAGCCGATCTGCACGACTATGAAAAGAAACTTGATCGCGTCTATCCTCGCTTTGGAGACACCATCCAAATTCCGTTCGACGACTGAAAATATTCCTTGACGCAAAGCATGAAAGTTCATATCATGCTTGGCATGAACAAGCTCCCTCTTGCCACACGCGCCCAAATTCTTTCCATGCTCTGCGAAGGCGCTTCGATGCGCTCTGTCTCGCGCCTTACGGATGTCTCGATCAACACCGTCTCGAAGCTCTTAGAAGACGCCGGGCGCTTTTGTGCGGGCTTTCATGACGTGAAGGTTCGCGACGTGAAGGCGAAGCGCGTTCAAGTTGACGAACTCTGGTCGTTTACCGGCGCCAAACAGAAAAACGTGGCCGCGATGAAAAATCCGGTTGACGGTGCTGGGGACACCTGGACCTGGACCGCAATCGAAGCCGAAACCAAATTGCTTATTTCTCACTTTTGCGGCGGTCGCGATGGTGAATGCGCGAAATGGTTTATCGACGATATGGCTTCACGGATCGTGAGCCGCATTCAACTGACTTCGGACGGCCACAGAGCATATTTGGAGGCCGTTGAAGGCGCGTTCGGAGCGGACATCGACTATGCGATGCTGAACAAGATTTACGGTGCATCGCCGGAAAGCGCCAAGGGCCGCTATAGCCCGGCCGAATGCATTGGTTGCCGCAAAGAGCGGATCGAAGGCAATCCTGACAAGGCGCACGTTAGCACGTCCTATGCCGAGCGCGCCAACCTCACAATGAGGATGCACAATCGCCGCTTCACGCGGTTGACGAATGCATTCTCAAAGAAATTCGATAACCACGCTCACATGGTTGCGATTTATGCTGTCTGGTACAATTGGGTTCGTATTCACAAGACCTTGCGCGTTACCCCCGCAATGGCTGCTGGCCTGAGCGAGACGGTCATGGATTGGACGGATATCATCGAGGCGATGGACGCAGACGCGCCAGCTCCAAAGCGTGGCCATTATAAAAAGACGGCCGATGAAATTTCAAACTGAGACACTACCAATTGCTCGACTCCCTTGATCTTATCCAGTAGCTTGACAATTTCCGGCAGCATGGACTTATCCTGCTTGTATTTCAACTGATAGACCAATTCGCCCATTTCGCTTCGAGTGTTTTCCCATTGATCGTGGCCAAACTCGTTGGGGCCTAGATAAGTGCTGGAAAGAGTATGAACGTCAAAGGCGCGTCCTTTTACCCAATTTCCTTCAAGCTCAATTGTCATTTAGCCCCTTGGAGCGCTGTTCATTCTAGAAATCGTCCATCGGCTTACATCGTAGGAGGGTGCAATCTCGCCCTGCATCTCCTTACCGGCGTTGAGGTGTTTGATCGCCTCTTGCTGATGATGATGGGTGAGGGTCGGCTTGCGGCCAGGCCTGACGCCGTTCGCCACGGCGCGTGCGCGTGCAGCCAATTTACTGCGCAGTTTGTTCAAATTCTATCCGCGCGGATGAGTTGGATCAGCATGCCCTCGCGCAATCCCCGATCGGCGATCCGGACGCGATCGGCCGGGAATGCACGGCGGATCGCCTCGAGAATGGCGCAGCCGGCGAGAACGAGATCGGCGCGGCCATGCCCAATGCAACCATTGGCGGCGCGCTCTTCGTAAGTCATCTTGCACAATCTCGCCACCGCGTGATCCACTTGCCTGCTCGACATCCACAAACCGTCGACGCGGCGGCGATCGTACCGGGCCAGTCCGAGAAAGACCCCGGCGATCGTCGTCACCGTTCCGGAGGTGCCAATTAAATGAAAATGCCGACCGCGCCGCTCGCCGTCAGCCATCGCGACAAAGCTTCTCGAGTTCCCGCGCGGCATGCGTGATCATCGCCTCGAACATTGCGCCGGAAACCTCGTTGCCGCCGAATTTTTCCGCCAAGGTGACGACGCCGAGCTTCAGGGAAACCCAAAAGCGGATGCGCTCGCCGAGCGCTATATCGATCGATTGCGCGCAGGGCGGCGCGGCACCGGCAAGCCAGATAAGCTCCGAAGACCCGCCCCCGATATCGAACAGAATTACGCCTTCGGCGGCGGAATCGGCAAGCGAGGCGGAGCCGGCGGCGGCCAACCGCGCTTCGGTTTCGCTATCCACGATCTCGAGTTCGAGCCCGGTCGCCGCGCGCACTTTGGCCAAGAATTCGGCGCCGTTGCTTGCCGACCGGCAGGCCTCCGTCGCAATCAATCGCCTGCGGGTTACGCCGCGCGCCCGCATTTTGTCGCGGCATATTTCGAGCGCGTAAAGTGTACGTTCGATCGCCGCCGCGCCGAGTTCGCCAGTTCGCGACAGACCTTCGCCCAACCTGACGTTCCGGGAAAATAAGTCGATGACGCGAAAGCCGTCTTGGCCGCTCCCCGCGGGCGCTGCCCAGGCGATCAAGAGCCGGCAATTATTGGTGCCGAGATCAAGCGCGGCATAGGTGTGTTCTTGGCCGTGCCAATCCGCCAGGGCGCAAACGGAGGCACCGGCGGCGGCTTTCGCCGCGCCGCGTCCATGTGCGTCCGCACCTTGAACGGCACCCGTTCCGGCTAACGGACTCGTCCCTCGCGCGCGAATCGCGAGATCTCCAATTCCGGCGCCATCCAATGGTCCCACGTTACACCCCAAAGCCTCCGGCAAGCGCTCCCCTTCAAGCGCGGGCGAGTGTACCAAGCCGAACCAGAAACACCAAACGCCGGGCGCGCCAGATCGTGTTCCGAAAAAGTTGCTCGACTTTTTCGATATTTAGACATCGGATATATCCGATGTCTCATGAGGACATGCGCCAATTCTTTGATTTTGAGCTGCGTCCTTATCGATCAAATTATTCCATTTGATTGGGACGCGCTCTAAGCATCGGCCGCGTCAGGAGATCGCGCGCGCGACTTCGGCCCGCAACGCCGGCAAAACCTCCTGCTCGAACCAAGGATTGCGTTTGATCCAGCCGCTGTTGCGCCAGGAAGGGTGCGGCAGGGCGATGATTTTCGGCCTCTCGCCCGCGAATTCGTGCCAACGGCGCACGATATCGTCAACCTTCAAAACTTTCGGCAATGGCCTTCCGGCCCTTGTGAAATGATAGTCCTGCGCGAAGCGCCCGACCGCGAGAACGTATTCGATTTGCGGCAAAATCGAAAACAATTCATCATGCCAAGTCTCGCGGCATTCGCGGCGCGGTGGCAGATCGCCCTTGTTGGCATCGTGGCCCGGAAAACAAAAACCCATCGGCACGATCGCGATCCTCGCCTCATCGTAGAACGCTTCGCGCGAAACGCTCATCCATTGCCGCAGACGATCGCCGGAGGCATCGTTGAAAGGTAGTCCGCTGACATGCACTTTCATGCCAGGTGCCTGGCTGGCGATGAGCAGCCGCGCGGTCGAAGACAGCCGCAAGACGGGCCGCGGCTCGTGCGGGAGCGGCGCGCCACGCGGCGTTTCAACGCAGATACGGCAGGCCCTGATGTGCCCGGCCAGTGCCGCGAGCCTGGAAATCGAATGTCTGTCTGTCATAGCAATCGCTCGTCCCAGCACTCCGGGGTGCCGCGCCAGGCCGATTCGCTCATGTGAGCGGCGACGATCCGCGTGCCCGCCAGCAAGCCGGCGATTCAAGGCTAATCCCTTGCTTTTCGCAAGCGCCCCGGACCGTATGAAGCGGTTCCGGGTCAACTTCAGCTGCTTGCCTCGCCGGTATCCGTTAACGCACGTCGAGTGCTATCCCTGCGGATTCATGCCCGCCGCCTCCGTGAAAAGCGCTGCGGTTCTGACCCGTCAGGCCCAGACCAGTCTTAGGTGCGAACAAATCGAATGATCGCTTGAGCGGCTCATTAATCTTTTTCCGGCATCGTCGCCGCAATCTTTCGCGCGAAGCGAGAATTGAGCGGGTTTTTTAAAGGATGACCGACGTCACCGCGGAAATGATCGCGCGCGGACGCCTGGCCGCCGGGGTACGCGAAGCGCGCGAGAAGCTGACGTCGTCCTCGGCATGCCAATGTGCCTTCGACGTCGAAATGCTTCGCCTTTTCGCGAAAGGACGCAGATCGTCGGCCCCCGCCATGGCCGTGCTCCGCGCGGTGGCCGCCACGGCGGCCGCAAAATGGGTCGCCGTGGACGCAGTCCTGCTTTGGCTCGTCCTTGATTTCGCGGCGCTCGGTGTGGCTTACCAGATTGCCGGCAAGTTCCTGGACACCGAACAAACCATGCTCAGCGCCAGCCGCTGGCGCCGCAAATTCGTGTTTGCCGAAACGCTTCAGGGAATCACATGGGCGGTGATCGTTTGGCTCGTTAGCCAGTCCGGTGATCCCGCCGCGCGCAGCTATGCCCTCGTCCTGCTTTTGCTCGTTGCCGCAATGAACGTGACGATCTCCGCCGCAATTCCGTCCGCGGTGGCCGGCGCCTTGACGCCGATGACCCTCGCAACTCTTAGTTTCCTGCGTCCAGCGAGCCTTTCCGATGGAACCTTGCCGCTGATCGCGTTGGCCTGCGGCACGCAGCTCTATTCCATGGTCGTTGCCAGGAGGTTGCATGCGGCGTCGTTCGAGGTGTTGTTGTTTCAAGCCGAAAAGGACGAACTAATCGCCGAGCTCGAACAAGCCAAGGCAAACAGCGATCTGGCCCGCCGCCGCGCCGAAGGAGCAAGTCTCGCCAAATCCCGCTTCCTCGCCACGATGAGCCATGAATTGCGCACGCCGCTCAACGCCATACTTGGCTTTTCCGAAGTCATGAAAGGCGAATTGTTCGGATCGCACGCCGTCGCATCCTACAAGGAATATTCAAACGACATCCATGCGAGTGGGCAGCACCTTTTGATGCTGATCAATGAAATCCTCGATCTCTCCAGGATAGAGGCCGGACGTTTCGACCTTAAGGAAGAAGCGGTCGCGCTCCCTCATCTTGTCGAGGATTGCCGGCATCTTCTCGGGCTGCGCGCGAAAAAACGGCAGATCACCATCGAAACGGCCGTCGAGCCGGATTTGCCACGGATTTGGGCCGACGAACGCGCAATTCGCCAAGTAATATTGAACCTTTTGTCGAACGCGATCAAGTTCACTCCGCAACGCGGAACGATCAAGATCAGGATCGGCTGGACCGCGAGCGGCGGTCAATATGTCGCTGTGCGCGACAGCGGTCCCGGAATTCCGGAAGACGAGATCCCGATTGTCATGTCCTCGTTCGGCCGTGGCGCGCTCGCGCAAAAAAATGCCGAGGAAGGTTCCGGCCTCGGTCTGCCGATCGTGAAAGGCCTCGTCGAACTCCACGGCGGGTCCTTCACCCTGAAATCCAAGCTTCGCGAAGGCACCGAAGTCATTGTGATCTTCCCGCCCGAACGGGTAATGGACGCATTGCCCCCGGTGGCGGAGGAAAATGCCTGGTCCAGGAACGGAAGTTGGCTCCGGCACGAACCGGCGATGTGAGCCGGGAAGAACGAGCGATCCTTTCTCCACCATTTCGACTTCTTCGGCGCTGAGCCGATAGAGCGCTTAGACGAGCGCATTCATCTCTCTGTTCTTGCCGGGCGATTTCGGCGTCGAGAGAGGCCAGGTCACGTTCGAGGGCCATGATAGCCAAGATTACCGGCGCGCCGTCGTTCCTGGCCAGTTTACGGAGCGAGAATGAAAGTGCCTTCGGCCTCGCTTTCAAAGATACGATCGATGACGGTTACCCCATCGATCGAAAACGAAAGCTCGCCATCGGCGAAGCCGACATCGAGTACCGCGCCGGGGTTGAGGTGCTGTCAGGACGTCCGGCAGGCCACGACCCGCCGGACATCAACTGAGCACTTTGATTTCATTTCTTGTAGGGTGTCGTCAGGGTTGTTTCGTCGGTATCGACGACGAACACGGCCAGCAGGCGCGCGGATTCAGTAGTGCTTGCGTTTTCGCTGACACCATGACGATCGCCCGGAAATTCGGAAAAGCTTTCGCCAGCGCGATACGTGGTCACCGGTCCGTCGTTGACCTGGCTTCGGATCGCCCCCTCCAAGACCGTTGCATAGATGAAGGCGGAGCTTTGGATGGGTATGGGCTGGCGATGAGCCGCCGGGCTCGTATTCGACGAGCACGCCCTTGATGCTCTTGCCGGGCACATTCGGAAGCACGTGGTCGTAGACAAGCGTCACCCTTGACTTGTCAAAGGAAGCATCCTGGGCCGATGCTCCGGTTACAGAAACGGCTGCCAGCGCCACCGCGCAGAGGAATCTGCCTGATCATTGTGTGGTCTCCTGCTGTGAATATGAACGGGCACGAGATCGCTGGTCTGATAAATCACCAACCCTCGGCGATCCCTTTTTCCTGACTGCTTATTTTTGGCGCGTGGTTTGGCTGAGCCAGTCGTCGAAGCGCGTCGCGCCGACGCGTGGGTTGTCGCCTGGGACGAGCGAGCGATCGTCCAGTTCCAAGCCGAAATAGGGCGCGTGCGCATCAGCGACCACTTCGCGCGGGTCGTTCGCCGCTTTCAGAAATCGCCCGACGAACTCGCTGAGAGGCGCCCGCTCGGGACCGGCGATCTCGATCGTGCCGTTCACCGGCGGGCCGAGCGCGACCTCTGTCATCGCAGCGGCGACGTCATCGGACGCGATGGGCTGGAGATAGCCGGTGGACAGATGAACAGCCTGCCCGACGGTGCCCGACTGGGCGATGACGCTTATGAATTCGAAGAACTGCGTCGACCGAACGATCGTGTACGGAATCGTCGAGCCCTTGATCAGGTTCTCCTGGGCCAGCTTGGCGCGGAAATAGCCGCTGCCCTGGAGGCGGTCGGTGCCGACCACCGACAGTGCGATATGATGGCCGACGCCGGCGGTCGTCTCCGCCGCGAGCAGGTTGCGACCGGCCGTCTGGAAGAACTCGAGGGCGGGCCTTGCCTCGAACGAGGGCGAGTTCGCCAGGTCGACGACCACTTGTGCGCCCGCGAGTGCGTCAGCCAAACCTTCACCGGTGATGGTGTTGACGCCCGAGTTCGGTGACGCCGCCACCACTTGGTGCCCCTTCTTACGCAGCCTCTCTACTGTCTTTGATCCGATGAGGCCGCTGCTTCCAATAACGACGATCTTCATATCTTGGTCCTGCATTCGATAACTTTTACTGTTCGTCTAACGCGATAAGCGTGGCGTCGTTGGTGTTGACCGCCTCAACGGCGAGGAGCTTCGCTGGCTCAGTGGGCTCGTCGGTGCGGTGGATGCGCCGCTGGCTTTTCGGCCCAGCTTTCGCCTGCGGTGAGGCAGCACTTCCGGCTATCCTTTGATGAAGGCGCGCGGTACTCCAAATCCCAATGCGACCGCAGAAAGCTCTTTGAAACGAAGGTGGCAGCAGCTCGCTCATTGGGGATTCCGCTACCTTGGGCGGGGCAGACGTAGTCTAAAATTCGCCTCGGCGCTTACGGCTCAGTCAATCATTAACGGACAATAGAGGACCCGTTCGATGAAATCGATGCCCAACATTTTGAAATGGTTGCTCGCCGTGGTTCTTGTTGGCTTTGCTGCCACTTCACCAGCCGCCGCGCTGGAACCGCCGGCGGCGGAAACGGCAGCAGGTCCGGCGGCAAAGGCCGGGCAACAAAATGGGGACGTCGGGCATGCGCAAGCGCCGACGGCGATTGCTCCCAATTCCCTGCCCGCCGCCGCGACGACCTCCCATACGATCGAGCTTCCGGGACGCAGCCTGCGCTTCAAGGCGATTGCCGGGCCGATCCGCTTGAGCGACGCCGAGAGCCTCGCCCCAAAGGCCGATATCGCCACCACGGCTTTCATTCTTGAGGGCGCCAATTCCGCCAAGCGCCCGGTCACATTCGCGATCAATGGCGGGCCCGGCGCCGCCTCCGCCTGGCTCGATCTCGGCGCCATTGGGCCTTGGCGGCTGCCTCTCGATGACGCATCGCCTTCGCCGTCGGCGCTTCCGGTCACGATCGACAATGGCGATACCTGGCTCGATTTCACCGATCTCGTTTTCATCGATCCTCCCGGAACGGGCTACAGCCGCATTTTGGCAAAGGGCGATGACACACGCCGCCACTTCTATTCGGTTAGCGGCGACATAGAGGCGCTGGCGGTCACGATCCGGAAGTGGCTCGCCGCCAACAAGAGGCTCGACAGACCTAAATTCATCGTTGGCGAGAGCTATGGCGGCTTTCGCGCGCCAAAACTCGCGCGGCGGCTGCAGGACGCGGAAGGAATCGGGGTCGCGGGCCTTGTGCTGATTTCGCCGGTGCTCGATTTCGGCTGGTTCGAAGGCACCAATAATCCACTCGCTTTCGCAACGCGGCTGCCTTCGCAGACGGCCGTCGCGCGGGGGTTGGCGGGATCCGAGGGGCGCGCGGCCCTCGCCGATGTGGAAGCCTATGCGGCGGGCCCTTACCTCGCCGATCTCCTCCGCGGCGAGCGCGATTCCCAGGCGCTTTCGCGCATCTCTGAAAAAGTCGCGAGTTTCACCGGCCTCGATCCAGCGCTCGTCCGCAAGCTCGGCGGGCGCATCGACATGGCGACATTCGCACGCGAAAAGGATCGCGCGAGCGGCAAGGTCACGAGTCTTTATGACGCGCGCGCCGGCGGTTTCGATCCTTCCCCTCATGCCGCCGCAAGCGATTACTCCGATCCCCTTCTCGACGCGATCAAGACCCCCCTCGCGGGCGCCATGGCGGATCTCACCGGCAATCGTCTCGGCTGGACGGTCGAAGCACGCTATGAGATCCTTAACGAAAACGTCACCCGCGCGTGGGACTGGGGCAGCGGCCGCGACCGCGCGGAGGCGCTGTCCGATCTGAAGCGCGCGATGGCCCTCGATCCGTCCTTGCGCGTGCTCGTCACGCATGGCCTCACCGATCAAGTTACCCCTTATTTCGCTTCGAAACTTCTGATCGACCAAGTACCCCCGATGGGCAATCCGGACCGTCTGCGCCTCAAGGTTTATGGAGGCGGTCACATGCTCTATCTGGACGCCAAATCCCGCGCCGGCTTGCGGGACGACGCGCGGAAATTGATCGTGGGACACTAGAGCGTTATCCACTGTGACAGAATCGGGTGGGATTCCCAAGCGGGCTTTGTCGTAATTCAAGCTTCGGGCTGGGAGGAGGCCAGGATGAATGACGAAGCCCTATTCGGAAGATCTTCGGACGCGCGTGGTAGCGGCCGTTGTGGCGGGCGCAAGCTGCCGGGATGCGGCACAGCGGTTCAGTGTCGGCGTGAGCAGTGTTGTGCGGTGGGCGCAGCGGTTCCGGCGGACCGGGGGCGTCGCGGCCAAGCCGATGGGCGGGAAGCGCAACTCGCGTCTCAAAGATGAGCGAGACTGGCTGCTCGCCCGCGTCGCCGCGTCGCCCGATTTGCCGCTTCATGACATCAGGCGCGAGCTTGCCGCGCGCCAGGTCCGTGTCGGCTATGGCACGATTTGGCGCTTTTTCGCTTAAGGAGAAGATCACCTTTAAAAAAAATCGTGCGCGCCGCCGAGCAGGACCGGCCTGACATCGCGGCCGAGCGGATGCGCTGGCAAGAAGACCAGAAGCAGCTCGATCCCAAGCGTCTCGTGTTCATCGACGAGACATGGGCAAAGACCAACATGGCGCCCACGCATGGCCGGTGCCGGCGCGGCCAAAGGCTTTATGCCAAAGTGCCGCATGGCCATTGGAAGACGACGACTTTCGTGGCCGCGCTTCGCCATGATGGCATCACCGCCCCCTTCGTCTTCGACGGCCCGATCAATGGCGAATGTTTCCTCGTTTATGTCAAAGAAATGCTTGCTCCGACGCTCTCGAAAGGAGACATCGTCCTGATCGACAATCTCGCCTCGCACAAGAGCCCGAAAATCAGGAAAGCGATCGAGGCCAAGGGCGCCGCACTGCGTTTCCTGCCGCGCTACTCGCCCAACTTCAACCCGATCGAGATGGTCTTTTCGAAATTAAAGACGCTCCTGCGAAAGGCTTCCGAACGAACCGTCGAAGCCCTCTGGACTCGGATCGGCGAGCTCCTCGATCACTTCCCCCAGAAGGAATGCGAAAACTACTTCAAGGCCGCCGGGTACGAACCAACTTGAACGGATAACGCTCTAGAGCGGGTCCCGAATAGACAGAATCGGAAGGGGGAATTCCCAAATCGGCGGAAATCGTGATTCACCATGTTGGCTGGAATGGAGGCCGGCATGGATGGCAAAACCCTATTCGCAGGATTTACGTGACCGCCTGGTGCGGGCTGTACTGGCAGGTCAGTCTCGGCGCAAGGCGGCGCGCAGCTTTGATGTCAGTGCGAGCTGCGTGATCAAGCTCATGCAGCAGTTTGAGATAACAGGCGGTTGTCTGCCGCGAAAGTTTGGCGGCCATAAGCGGCACGCGCTGGCTGCGCATGAAGATAAGGTGCGGGCGTTGGTGGCGGTGCAGCCCGAGCTGACGATCACGGAGCTGTGGAGCAAGCTGACGACGCTCGAGATCAAAGTCGGGCGGTCCGCCGTCGGGCGTTTTTTGCGGCATCTGCAATTGACCTTTAAAAAAAACTCTGCACGCCGCCGAACAAGAAAGAGCGGATGTCCGGGCCGCACGTCTCGCTTGGCGCGATAAGCAGAAAAGTCTTGATCCTCAAAGGCTTGTATTCATCGATGAGACCTGGGCCTCGACCAACATGACACCTCGCTATGGGCGATGTGAAAGAGGCAAGAGACTTATCGCTCACGCCCCGTTCGGCCACTGGAAGACGACGACCTTTTTGGCGGCGTTGCGCCACGATCGCATCACCGCTCCTTGTGTCTTCGACGGTCCCATTAACGGCGCAAAGTTCCTCGCCTATGTCGAGCAGGTTCTGGTGCCGACCTTGTCGCCTGGCGAAATCGTGGTGATGGATAATCTCGGTTCCCATAAACGCGCCGGCGTTCGAAAAGCCATCGAAGCCGCCGGGGCGACGCAGTGCTTCTTGCCCGCCTACAGTCCTGACTTCGATCCCATCGAACAAGTCTTCGCCAAGCTCAAAAATACGTTGCGCAAAATGGCCCACCGAACCGTCGATGCTCTGTGGGATGGCATCGGATTAGCTCTCGACGACTTCCCTCCAACCGAATGCTTCAACTATTTTCGCAATGCCGGATACGGGTCCACCTAATCGGGACCCGCTCTAGTCGAGCGATCGTCAAATCCTGAGCATATTATTACCGCTCATGATGGCACCGAGAGCGCGTGGCAAGGCGGCGATTGCAATTAAAATGGTTTGAACACGACGAGAATTACGATCCCCGCCAAGAGAACCGCCGGAGCCTCATTAACGATCCGGAAAAACCGAGAGCCATGCCGGTTCGTCTCTTCCGCCAAATCCTTCCGGACTTTTGCGAAATATCCATGCAGCGCGCTAAGGGCGATCACCAGGGCGAATTTTGCGTGGAACCAGCCCGCATGCAGAAAGCCCGCCTGAACCGCAAGGGCAAGGCCGGTTATCCAACTCATGAGCAAAGCAGGCAGCATAATCGCGCGCATGAGCCTGTGTTCCATCACCGCGAAGGTTCTCGTTTGCGGGGAACCTTTCGGCGCTTCGGCATGATAGACGAAGAGACGCGGCAGATAGAGCATCCCCGCCATCCAGGAGATGATGGCCAAGATATGCAGCACCTTAATCCAGAGATAAAGATTGCTCATTTAGCAGGGTCCCTGCGAAGGATATCGAGCATAAGCTCGATATGTTGAATGGGCGTGTGCGGCAAGACGCCGTGGCCGAGGTTGAAAATATGCGGTCTTCCCCGGAAGGCGGAGAGGATATGGCGCACCCCGGTCTCAAGCGCAGGGCCGCCGGCGGCGAGCGCCAACGGATCAAGATTGCCTTGTAACACCAAACCTCGATCGAGTGTTTTCGCGGCCCAACGTGGATCAACGGAACTGTCGAGTCCAAGCGCATTGACGCCGGTGCGTGCCGCGAAATCCATGTGATGGTGGCCTGCCCCTTTCGGAAACCCGATCACGCGCGCGTCCTTATGGCGGAGCCGGAGGCCGGCGACGATTGTTTCGACCGGCATCAGACACCAACTTTCAAACTCGGCGAAGGGCAGGACACCCGCCCAGGTGTCGAAGATCTGCACGGCCTCGACACCAGCTTCGATCTGCAAGGCAAGATAGTCGATCGACGCTTCGACCAGCCGGTCGATGAGACGCCGAAACAAATCGCGATGGCGGTAGGCAAATAGCCGCGCCGGTGCTTGATCGGGCGTGCTTTTGCCGGCGATCATATAGCATGCAAGCGTCCATGGCGCGCCGCAAAAGCCAATCAACGCAGTTTCGGCGGGAAGGGTCGTTTTGACCCGCTCAATCGTCTCGAAAACCGGGCTCAACCGGCCACACTCTATCCTCCCGCTCAGCTTGGCGAAATCCTCCACTGTCGCAATGGGATCAAGTTTCGGTCCATCATTCGGTTCAAAAACGACCTTTTGGCCAAGGGCATCGGGAATAACCAGGATATCATTGAACAGAATGGCGGCATCGAACCCAAAGCGCCGTATCGGTTGCAGGGTTGCTTCCGCCGCGAGTGCCGGTGTGTAACAAAAATCGAGAAAGGAAGGGGCCTTGGCGCGAAGCGCCTGATATTCCGGCAGATAGCGTCCGGCTTGCCGCATCAACCAAACAGGAGGTGGAAAACATGCCTCGCCGTCCAAGACTTTGAGGATCGGTTTTGTTTCGACGCGCGGTTCGCCTTGCAAAGCCAAAATCCTCTCAGAATTTAAAAATCTTCTTTAGAGATGTGGTCTTTGTCTGATTGGGAGATGGATTAGGCTTGATCGCTGGTTCGCACAAGCCGGCATCGGTTTTGCGGTTATCCGCTCTATCCACAAGCCAGTCCGGAGATTAGGACTTTAACTTTTCGTTAATCATTCGAATTGGATGCCGGGAGATCTGGTTTTTCAACCAATAGGTTTTGGCCTTGTCTCCCAAATTCACAGGGACGAGCGTATTATTGTTCAGCCTTCGATAGCGGTGGACTGTTTTGTCCAACAAAATGGTTGCCAGCGGGCGGTGGCGCCAGTTATCCCCCTTTCTCCCCGGCATTCCCTTGAATTTAGGGAAAACCATGGCGAGGCATGAACACTCTTGGGACGTCACTACGTCCATTTGCATCTGATTTCCGACGCGACGGGCGAAACCCTGATTGCCGCGAGCCGCGCCGTCGCGGCACAATACGAAGGGGTGTCGTCGATCGAGCACGTTTACCCCCTCGTGCGCAGCAAGGGGCAGCTCGACAAGGCTATCGCCGAAATCGAGGCGGCGCCGGGGATCGTTTTGTTTACCCTGGTCGATCAGGATTTGGCCGCGCATCTCGAGGCGGCCTGCAAAGAGTTGAGCGTGCCTTGCCTTTCGGTTTTGCAGCCAATCGTGAACCTGTTTCAATCCTACATCGGAACGGCTTCAAAGCCTCGCCCCGGCGCCCAGCACACGCTCAACGCGGAATATTTCAAACGTATCGAAGCCCTGAACTTCACGATGATGCACGACGACGGGCAGCAAACCGAAAATTTCGAGGCGGCCGATGTGGTTCTTCTCGGCGTGAGCCGTACGTCGAAGACGCCGACGAGCATCTATCTTGCCAATCGAGGGATCAAAACAGCGAACATTCCCTTGGTGCCGGATGTCCCCTTGCCGGAGCCGGTTTTGGCATTGCGCAATCCTCTCGTCGTCGGGCTCTTGGCTTCGGTGGAGCGCATCGTCCAGATTTCGCGAGAATCGTCTTATCGCATTGAATGCAAATCCTGATTTACCTTATGTGGACCGCCTCCTGGTCGCAGGCGAACTCGCGCGGGCACGCAAGCTTTGCGCCGAGCATGGCTGGCCGGCAATCGATGTGACGCATCGCTCGATCGAGGAAACCGCGGCGGCGGTCATCGATCTCTACAAGATTCACCAGTTGAAATTCATAGCCTCGTCATGACCGGGTTTTGGAGCGGCACCGCGCCGCTCATTCTCGCCTCGCGAAGCGCTGCTCGCCAGGGCCTTCTTAGCGCCGCCGGCATCCCGTTCGAGATTTGCGCCGCGGGAATAGATGAACGCGGGATCGAAGCGCCGCTCGTGGCGTCGGGTGCCAACGCCGCCGATGTCGCTCTTCATCTTTCCCGCGCCAAGGCTTTGCCGGTCAGCGGGGAAAAGCCGGGCCGGCTCGTTATCGGCGCGGATCAGATACTCTGTCTTGACGGTCGCATCTTTGCCAAACCGGACGGCCGCGCGGCGGCGATGGCGCAACTCGAAGCCTTGTCCGGCCGCACCCATGAACTTTATTCAGGCTGCTGCGTCGCGCGCGACAATACTCTTCTTTTCGAAGCGGTTGGCGTCGCACGACTAAGCTGCCGGCGGCTTTCGCCGGCATTCATCGACGCCTATCTGACGAACGTCGACGACGCTCTCCTTGGCAGCACCGGGACCTATCGAATCGAGGGCCCCGGCATCCATCTCTTCGAGGCGATTGAGGGGGATCACGCGACGATTTTGGGGCTCCCCCTTTTGCCTCTCCTAAAATTCCTGCGCGAGGAAGGAAGTCTTCTTTCGTGAAGTCTCCGGCTCACGACAAACCAAAGGCATGCGTCATCGGCTGGCCGGTCGCGCATTCGCGTTCGCCGCTGATCCACCGCTTTTGGCTGGAAAGCCTCAAGATCGAGGGGTCTTACGAACTGGCCGCGGTCGCGCCGGCCGGTTTTCCGGCCTTCGTGCGCGATCTCGCGCGGCAGGGCTTTGTCGGCGCGAATGTGACCTTGCCGCATAAACAAAAGGCGTTCGAACTCTGCGATGTCACGACCCCAACGGCGGCCCGCCTCAAGGCTGTCAATACCTTATGGATAGAGGCGGGAAAACTTTGCGGCGACAATACCGACGCCGCCGCTTTTGTGGGCGCCTTGGATCAGGATGCGCCGGGATGGGACATGAACTCCAGGAAGGCCGTGGTTATCGGCGCCGGAGGAGCCGCGCGGGCCATTGTTTACGCGCTTAAACTGCGCGGCATGAAGCATATTCTTCTGATCAATCGTACCAGGGAGCGCGCGGCGGAACTTGCAGCGGACTTTGGTGCATCGATCGAGGTCGTGGATTTCTCTGGTCTTCCCGGCGCGCTGGCCGGCGCCAATCTTCTCATCAATACGACTTCGCTCGGCATGCGCGGCCAGCCGCCGCTTGCCATCGATCTCGCGCCTCTGCCGCTGGATGCCGTCGTCAGCGATATCGTCTATGTTCCACTCGAAACCGCGGTGATTAGGGCGGCAACGGCGCGCGGTCTCCGGGCAGTTTCCGGCATCGGCATGCTTTTGCATCAGGCGGTGCCTGGGTTCGAGCACTGGTTCGGCATGACACCTTCCGTCACGCCGGAGCTCCGCTCCTTGGTCGAGGCGGATATTGCGGCGGCGGCATGATGTTTGTTCTGGGCCTCACGGGGTCGATCGGCATGGGGAAATCGACCGCCGCCGCGATGTTTCGGGCCGAGGGAATCACGGTCCACGACGCCGACGCGGTGGTCCATGAACTCTATCGCGGCGAGGCGGCCCCCGCCATCGAGGCGGCCTTTCCGGGGACCACCCGCGACGGCGTGGTCGATCGTGCCCTCCTTGGCGCCCGGGTCCTCGACGATCCGGCGGCGCTGACCCGGCTCGAGGCGATCATGCATCCGCTGGTCGCCGCCAGCCGCGATGCTTTCCTGACCGAGGCGGAAAAACAGGGCGCAAGGCTCGTCGTTCTCGATGTCCCCTTGCTGTTCGAGACGGGCGGCGACCGCGGGGTCGATGCCGTGGTACTCGTGACCGCGCCGGAAGCTGTGCAAAAAGAGCGGGTGAGCCGGCGTCCGGGCATGACACCGGAGCGGCTTGCCGTCATATTGGCAAGGCAGCGGCCGGATGCGGAAAAACGCGGGCGGGCGCATTTCATCATCGATACCGGCGGCGAATTTGCTGCCACCGCGCGGCAAGTGCGCGCGGTTTTGCGGGCGCTCGCGGGAGCGAAAAACAAGCTTTGAGGCGGCAAGATGCGGGAGATCGTTCTCGACACGGAGACGACAGGACTCGACCCCGCGAACGGGCATAGAATTGTCGAGATCGGTTGTGTCGAGCTTTTGAATGCGATCCCGACCGGCGAGACTTTCCACGCCTATATCGATCCCGGCCGTGACATGCCCGAGGAAGCCTTCCGGGTGCATGGAATTTCCGCCGAGTTTCTCGCGGGCAAGCCGATCTTTGCCACCATCGCCGCCGATTTCCTGAAATTCGCCGGCGGCGCCAAAATCATCGCGCATAATGCCGAATTCGATATGCGGTTTCTTAACGCGGAACTCGCACTCCTGGATATCGAGCCAATCGCATCCGATCGCGTGATCGACACGCTGGCCCTGGCGCGCCGCAAATATCCTGGCGCGGCGAACAGTCTTGACGCGCTTTGCGTCCGCTACAGCATCGACACGTCGCGGCGGACCAAACATAGCGCCTTGCTCGATGCCGGAATTCTTGCGGAAGTCTATGCCGAATTGACCGGCGGGCGCCAGGCAGCTCTCGTTTTCGCCCATGGCGCCGCGTCGATCGGGGCAGGGGCGGCGAGCCTGCTTGCGCAAAGACCGCATCCGCTCCACGCGCTGCTCAGCATCGAGGAGCTGTTTCGCCACCGCGCTTTTGCCGCCACGCTCGGCGCGGCGCCGGTCTGGGACGCCTATTTTCCCTCACAAGCCCGGCCGGGACGGCGGACATGACACCATAGAGACCATCAGCGATTCAACTTGAAGCGATCATGCTCTAGCTCCCGGTAAAAACCCGTGCCGCACGCGGCTTGCGCCGGGGGCCGTAATTTTTGAATTTTTCAATTGTCTTTTCGATCTCATCGTCTTCAAGCACGCGCGGAGTGCCGACCTGCAGGGCCACCGCATATTGCTGGCAGAGCGTTTCGACTTCGATGGCAAGCCACATCGCCTCGCGCAGATCGGGGCCGATGGCGACCATGCCGTGGTTGCCGAGCAGTGCGCACATCCGGCCACTCAGCGCTTCCAACACCGCGTTCGACAGTTCCTCCGTGCCATAGGGCGCATAGGGAGCGCAGCGAATCGTAGGGCCTCCCGCCGCGGCGATCATATAATGCACCGCCGGGATCTCCATGCCGCAGATCGCGAAGGCGGTGGCATGAATAGGGTGTGCATGCACCACGGCGTTCACGTCCCCACGCGCTTGCAAAATATCGCGATGGAACCGCCATTCCGACGAGGCCGCAAGCCGGTGCTCATAACTCCCGTCCATGTTCATGAAGACGATATCGCCGATCGCCATTTCCTCATAAGGAAGGCCGGAAGGGGTTATTAACAAGCCGCTGTTCCAGCGCACCGAAATATTGCCAGCGGTCCCCTGATTGATGCCGTTATGGTTCATGGCAAGGCAGGCGCCGATGATCGCCTGGCGGACGCCTTCTTCCTTGGCTGCGGCCATGCTCCTGCCCTCTCAATGGCGGGCCCGAGCGCGGACGCTTCCCGGGCGGGCGGTTCGACCTTGCCAAAATCTTGCGCTTGCCAAGAAGCGCCGGCGCGACCATCCACGAGCCGCCTACGCAAGGCACATTAGAGCGCTTCCCAATCACGTGGAACCACGTGATCGAAAAGGAACCGCTCAAAATCAAAGAGTTGGAGCATGTCCTCATGAGACATCGGATATATCCGATGTCTTAATATCGAAAAAGTCGAGCAACTTTTTCGGGACATGCTCTAGCAAGCGCGAGATAGTCTTTGGCCTTTTGCGCGTCGATACCGCCGGTCGGGCAGAAAATCAAATCGGGCAAGGGAATTCCAAACAGTTGCAGATTCCCCGGGACAGGATCATGCGATAAAACAAAGATATAGAAACCATCCTTGAAGCGATCATGGGGCAAGATACCTGACCCCACCCGCTGGCTCGGCCCGACGGCAACATAGGTTACCAAAAGAGGGGCCAAGGCGGAACATAAGATACCGAGGTTGCCAAAACGCTGCCTGGGAGCGGCCAGCAAGTCAGGATGGCTTGGCGACGCGGCCGGGAAACGCCTTGGCGAGAGCTTCGCGGCTGGCCGCGATCACGCCGCGCTCGGTGATGAGACCCGTCACGAGCCGGGCGGGGGTCACGTCGAAGGCGTAATTGAGGGCCTTGCTTCCAGAAGGAGCGAGCTGGACGGTCTCGATGCGCCCGTTGGCGCCGAGCCCCGCGATATGGGTGATTTCCAGCGCGGACCGCGTCTCTATCGGGACTTCGGCGATGCCGTCGAAAATCGAGAAATCGATGGATGGCGAGGGCGCGGCGGCGTAAAACGGCACGCCACTGTCATGGGCCGCGAGCGCTTTCAAATAGGTGCCGATTTTGTTGCACACGTCGCCCGAGGCGGTCGTCCGATCGGTCCCGACGATCGCGAGATCGACCATTCCGTGCTGCATCAAATGGCCGCCCGCGTTATCGACGACAATCGTATGCGGCACCCCATGCTGGCCAAGTTCCCAGGCGGTCAGCGAAGCGCCTTGATTGCGCGGCCGCGTTTCGCCGACCCACACATGCAGGGCGATACCTTCGTCATGGGCCTTGTAGATTGGTGCCGTCGCGGTGCCCCAATCGACCGCCGCCAACCAGCCCGCGTTGCAATGGGTCAGGATATTGACAGGGCCGCCTTGCTTGCGGGCGCTAGCGGCGCGAATGAGCGCGATTCCATGTTCGCCAATCGCTTCGCAAAGGGCGATGTCTTGTTCGGCGATCGCGCCGGCATGGGCGAAGCCGGCCGCGCCGCGTTCGGTTGAAGGCAAGGCCAAGAGGTGCCGGCGCATCGCGGCGAGCGCCCATTGCAAATTGACCGCGGTCGGCCGCGCCGCGGCGAGAACGGCGCAAGCCGTGTCGAGATTCGCGTCCGATGGCCCGGCGCGCATGGCCAGCGCCAAACCATAGGCCGCCGTCACGCCGATGAGGGGCGCGCCACGCACTTGCATATCCTTGATGGCGCGAGCCGCCTCGGAGGCGGTCTTGATCGAAATAATTTCGAATTCATGCGGCAGCCGCGTCTGATCGATGATTTGGACGCTCGCCGCGTCGCTGCCGGGCCAAATGGTCCTAAAAGCCTTGCCCCCGACACGCATAAATCCGCCCCTCGCCGCGCCTTGAATTTAGCCCCCGGTCACGGGCACCGTAGACGCACGCGCAGGCCGTCGCGGGGCTCCGGTGGCAGCTTCTGCCAGTTGTATTCGAGGTTCTGTGGCGGCAGCTCCCAGTCGTAGCTGCGCACCAGGAGCGTGAGGAACGCCTGGCTCAGGACGGTCGCGTAATCGAGGCCGAGGCAACGGTGGCCGCTGGGCGGTTCGGCCCCCTGCGGGATGAAAGCCATGGGATGCTTGCGGTGCTCGCCGCGCGTGAAACGGTCCGGCTCGAATTTTTCCGGATTCGAGTAGACGGCGCGATCGAAGTTGTTGACCGACAGCGCGAGATAGACCGTCCAATTGTTGGGAACCCGGAAACCCCCAATGGTAAAGGTTCGCTGCGCCCGGCCGAAGGCGAGCGGAACCAGCGGCACATAGCGCTTGCTCTCGAGCACAACATTCGTTGCGGTCTTGAGCTTCGCCAATGCGTCCATGGTCAGGGGACCGGACGGTGCATGTTGGCGAATTTCTTCGGCACAGCGCGCACGCAGATCGGGCTGCTCGGCAAGCCGGCGCATGGCTTCGGCCATCAGAGCGTAAACGATGAACCCGGCAATCACCACGTGGTGCACTTCGAGCAGCGCCTCCTCGTCGGTATATGTGCGTCCATCCGCTGCCTTGGCGGTCAGCACGCGGGACAGCGCGTCGGTCCCCGGACGTTGGCGCCGCTCGGCGATGGCTTGCCGGATTCGGCCGAGCAGCCGGTCGCGCGCCGCGATGGCGCGGCCGTAGGTGGTACCGGGCAGCGGCAGCGGGATCGCGATCAAGCCGGGAACCACGACCCCGTAGTCGTGGGTCATGGCATCGGTCTCGGGTCCCGGCGCCAGACCCAGAACGTTGCCACAGATCACCTCGATGGCGAGCCGGCGCAGTTCGGCAATGGCCGAAAACTCTCCGGTGTGCGCCAGCTGCGCCAATTTGGCTTCAATGAGGCGCTGCATATCGGGCAGGTAGCCCGCAATAGCCGCGTGGTCGAAGGCCTGCAGCGCCATCGACTTGAGCGCAAAGTGCTTGGGCCCGTCATACATCTCCATGTTGATGCCGCAAAACAGCTGAACCAGCGGGAACGGATGCGCGTCTGCCCGGCTGATATTTTCGGCATTGTAGAAGGCCTCGGCTCCTTCGGTTCCTGCCAAGAAGACGATCTTGCGGCCAAACAGGCTCGATTTGAAAACGTTGCCGTAGCGCTTGTGACGGTCGTCGAGGAAGCGGAAAGGATTGCGTCCGAATGCCAGCGTCTCGCCTATGAATGGCAGGCCCATGGTTCCGGGCGGCAATGATGAAGGAGTTGCGGTCGTCATCATCGGACCTCCTGGGGCCTCAGGTTCTCGGCTGATTCGCCCAGATTGGCCCTGTGCCGAATGAGATCGGCCAAGGCATCGAAGCAGTGGCATCCACCCGTTTAGTCCAGTCTACCCCCAACTGCGACATCTACAAATCCTAACGGCCGCACGCGGGTCGCGCGCCGATCCTTGCTAATGTCAGTTGCAGTTGCTGCAGATGTTTTGATCAATGCGGTTGTTTTGTTGTTCGATCCGGCGGTCAAGGTCCGTGGTGGCCGCGCCTTGGGACGCGCCAGGATGGGCGACGGTCTCTCCCGTTGAAGTCAAATACTTTTCGTTCAACAGTTTTGTGGCTTTGGGCCGGGGGGCCGGACCGGTGCCGGTCTGAGCTTGAACCACAGTGATTCCGGGAACAGTCGCGCACAGAAGCGCAACAAAAAGCGGTTTGATCATAACCTCCTCCCCAAATAGCTTCTTTCCTTACCGCCGGGTATAACGTTCTGACCGCCATGAAGGTTCTTTCGCGCCGGCTTTTTAATGCGAGTTCCCGCCTCGCAATCCGTTAACGCAACTTTAAGGGAATGCGCGCAAGGCTCGTTACAAAACCTTAACCACCTTTGGAGCGCGCGCATGGACGATTCTCCAGACGAAGCCGTTCCTGAACCCGCCGCGGCCGGCTCACGGGGCGCGAACGTCCCCATGGCCGGCGCACAGGGCAGGGACTTGAAGCATGGGGCTGCCTCCGGCCTTGTGCCTTTCAAGGCGGCCGAAGCAGCATCGGCGCGACGGGCGCCGCCGCGTTTCGAGCAGCTTTTCAGCTATGGTTCGCACGTGGCCCTCGCAGCTTGTCTTTTTGGGTTCGCATGGGCGGCGGGGTCGCATTTTTCCGGTGGTCAATCGCCGCTTTACACGTTGAAGCCGCCGCCCGCCCGGACCATCGTGCCGCAAGAGAGCGTGGCGCGTACCGAGATGCTCCGCACGGCGCAAAAAATGGCCGAGGACATCCGGGCCCTCAAAATCACCGTCGAGGCTTTGCGCGCCGCACAGAGCCAGACCGCGAAGGATACCACCGCGCTCGAAGGCCTGAAGGCGCGACTCGAAGCGGTGAACACGGAAACCGGCGCTTCGATCGCCGACCTTGCTGGTAAGGTCGAGCGCATGCCGCGCGAACCCGCCGCAAAACTTTCCCAAGTTCTCGAGCGGCTCGATCGCATTGAGCGGCAGATCGCGGCGCCGCTTGCTACGGCATCAATCGGCGCCGCCTCGGCACCGGGTAAGGCGGCTGCCGGGAAACAAGCGCAACTTGCCGTTGCGCCGGCAAAGCCACCGCTTGAAGACGCGACGGGACATCCGCAATTGATCACGAACTGGGTCGTCCGTGATGTTTACGACGGGGTCGCTCTCGTCGAAAGTCGGCGCGGCTCGATCGAGGTCGCACCGGGAGAGATCATTCCCGGCGCCGGCAGGGTTAAATCGATCGAAAGGCGCGGCGCCGGCTGGATCGTGATCACGAGCCGTGGTCTTGTCGATTCCGCCCGCGACAGTTACCAGCCCTGACACCCGCTGGCGGCCAGCCCGGGCTTGGCAACCCCGTTCGATGCCGTGAATTTTGTAACTTGGAATTTTGAAGCTTGGTACCGCCACCCCGGCTCGAACGGGGGACCTCTAGATCCACAATCTAGCGCTCTAACCAACTGAGCTATGGCGGCGTGCCGGAGCGCTTCCCGATTACGCGGAATCACGTAATCGAAAAGGAAGCGCTCAAATTCAAAGAGTTGGAGCATGTCCCGAAAAAGTCGATCAACTTTTTCGGGACATGCTCTAGTATGCGCCGGAGCGTAAAAGGATCAATCCGCGATTGCAAGGCCGCGAACGACGCCTCGCAAGAGGAGAAAACTAAACCGCGACGTTGCTATCTCAACTATCGAGCTTAAGAATAGGCTGATCCAGTCGCTGGGAAAAGAATGCGGCCGGATTTTCGTAAAGGCGATCCATGCCGGCGGAGAAAGCGCAAAGCCGCATGACCGGGTTTTGCCGCGCGCCGGGGCTGACCCGGCAAGACATCGCGGATGTTTTGGCCGTCCTGCCGTCCGGGCTTGCTTCCCATATGCCAATCGTGGCGATGCGGGGCAAGCCTGCAGCGCACCCGGACAAGCTGATTCTCGCCAGCGAAAACCTGTTGCGTTTGTGCGGCGCGAAAAATCTCGCCGGCCTATCTCGCATTCTTTCCGGCGGCGAGGGAGGCGGCTCGCAACGGCTCGCCGATGTCGCCGCGAACCTCCGTCCCGATGCCGCGCCCGCCATCGAAACGCTGCATGTCCGCATCGGCAGGGCTACGAGAACCATCACGTTCCTTTGCCGTCGCACCGGTGCCGGAGGAGCGCCGCCACTGTTTGTTGGTGCGGTCCTCGATGTTTTTGACCGGTGGGAGGAGGCAACTTCGATTGAGGCGCGCGCCACGCCGCCGGCTAGCCCGGGAACCGTGGGCCACGGGAACGAACCCATCGAACCGGGGCCGCCGAAGGCCGCGCTTCCCCCGGCGCGGCCGGGCGCCGGAAGCAGCCGCGAAAGCCTCGAAAAGGAGCTGCGCCGCCAGAAAGCCGAGTTTCGCGAGCTAAGCGCCATTTTGGATACCGCGATGGACGGCGTGGCGGTGCTCGATTCGCAAGGGCGAATCCTGACCTTGAACCGCTCCGGCGAGGCTCTTTTCGGCTACGATCAAAACGAGATAGCGGGCGAGCAATTCACCAGCTTGATCGCGCCGGAAAGCCGTGGGCTGGCGAATGCCTATTTCGAAGGGCTGAAATCGCATGGCGCCGCCAGTCTGCTCAATCGGGGGCGCGAGGTCATCTGCCTCGCCCGGCAAGGCGGGACTATTCCGGTCTTCATGACGCTTGGCCGCATCGGGGCATCCCCCGGCGTCGACGAGGAACGGGCGGCGCGCTTTTGCGCCCTCTTGCGCGACCTTACGCATTGGAAAAAGGTCGAGCGAGAGCTTGAGGAAGCCCGCAAGGACGCAGAGCGGGCAAGCGCGTTAAAATCGGATATTCTCGCCAAGGTCAGCCACGAAATCCGGACGCCGCTCAATGCGATTTTTGGCTTCGCCGAAGTCATGATGGACGAGCGTTTCGGCGCGATCGGCAATCCGCGCTACAAGGATTATCTCGGCGATATTCATACCTCGGGTACGCTGGTCATGAGTTTCGTCAACGATCTTCTTGATCTTTCCAAGATCGAGGCAGGCAAGATGGATTTCGCGTTTGCATCGATCGACGCCAATCGCATTGTCTCCGAGTGCGTCTCGATCATGCAGCCGCAGGCAAGCCGCGAGCGGGTCGCCCTGAGGCTCTCATTGTCGCCAGCGCTTCCCAACATTCTCGCCGACGAGCGTTCGCTTCGCCAGATCGTCTTGAACCTTCTGTCGAACGCGGTGAAGTTCAACCGGCCGGGCGGTCAAGTCATTGTCGCCACCGCGCTCGCGGATGCTGGAAGTGCCGTTATTCGCATTCGCGATACCGGGGTTGGCATGTCCGAGACCGGCATCGGCGTGGCTTTCGAGCCGTTCCGGCGGCTTGCCACCGCGAGGCCGTCGCGCGGCACCGGGCTGGGCCTGCCGCTGACCAAGGCCTTGGCCGAGGCCAATCACGCCTCCCTTACCATCAAGAGCAAGGAACACGAGGGCACTTTGGTCGAGGTTGTCTTCCCGCCGGCGCGCATCCTGGCCGATTGATCCGGCTCCAGCGGCCCTCGTTCGAGTACGCAGCAACGGCGAGGGAAACGGTTGCCGATCGCGTTCGTTCCTTCGCGGCCCGCCGCCTCAAAGAGGCGTGAGACGCGGCGCCGAGCGGATGTTGTTCCAGCGGTGCCTTTTTTGAACGGGCAACGGGGCGCTTCCAAGCGGCGCGAATGGGAAGTTGGGACCGTGGCGGCAGCGGATGTTAAAAGTCCCAGCGTTGTGTCCCGCCGGCACTATCGATCGGCAATTTTTTCTCGCGACTGACGGTTGCTGGCGACCTTGGTGGTGGGCATGACCGGCGTGCTGATTTTAGCCAGTTCCAACAAGACCTGAACTTGATGGCGTGAACATGATGGATTACGAGAAAATCGGCGAAATCAGGGTTGCGAAAATCCTGCGCGACTTTATCGGCGACGAGGTCTTGCCGGGAACGGATATCGGCGCCGGCCAATTTTGGAGCGGGCTCGCGGGGCTTGTCGGCGAGTTCGCGCCGCGTATTCGCGACCAATTGCGGTTTCGCGACGCGCTGCAGGAAAAGATCGACGAATATCATCGCGCTACCGCGAGCAGGCCGTTCGACCCGGCGGGCTATCACGACTTTCTCCGCGAAATCGGCTACCTTGTCCCGGAGCCGCCCAATTTTACCGTTCGCACCGAAAATGTCCTGGAGATCGCGCGGGTCGCCGGACCGCAGCTCGTTGTTCCGGCGTCGAACCCACGCTACGCCCTCAATGCGGCAAACGCGCGCTGGGGCAGCCTTTACGATGCGCTCTATGGCTCGGACGCGATTCCCGAGACCGACGGCGCGGCGCGCGGGAAGGGTTACAACAAGGTGCGGGGCGCCAAGGTCATCGACTGGGTCCGCACGTTTCTCGACGACATGGTTCCCCTCGCGGGAGGCAGCCACAAAGCGGTCACCGCTTACAAGGTCATTGGCGGCGAGCTCATCGCGACGCTTGAAAACGGCCTGGACACGCGGTTGCGGCATCCTGGCCGGTTTGCCGGATCCAAAAAGAAGTCGCTCGATTTGTTTGTCGTGCTGTTGCGCCACCATGGCCTGCACATCGAACTCGAGATCGATCAAAACAGCTTGGTTGGGGCGGAAAGCAAAGCCGGCGTGGCGGATGTCATCCTTGAAGCCGCTCTCAGCACCATCATCGATCTCGAGGACAGTGTCGCGGCGGTCGATGCGTGGGACAAAATCTCTCTTTACCGCAATTGGCTTGGGCTGATGCGGGGCAGCTTGACGGCAATTCTCGAAAAGAACGGGTTGATCGTCGAGCGGCGGCTTGCCGAGGATCGCACCTATATCAGCCGGGATGGCGCCCCGATGACCTTGCATGGGCGCGCCCTGTTGCTGGTGCGCAATGTCGGCCATCATATTCAAACCGGCGCGGTGCTCGACTCCGCGGGGAACGAAATCCCGGAAACCATTCTGGACGCCGCGGTCACTTCGCTGATCGCGATCCACGATCTCAAGCGTGTCAAGGGTCCGCGCAACAGCCGGAGCGGCTCGATCTACATCGTGAAGCCAAAAATGCACGGGCCGGCTGAAGTCGCGCTCGCCGATGCGCTTTTTGCCGGTGTCGAGGACATGCTGGCGCTGCCCCAGCATACGCTAAAGATCGGCATCATGGACGAGGAGCGGCGCACCTCCGTCAATCTCAAGGCCTGCCTAGCGGCGGCGGCCGACCGGGTGTTTTTCATCAATACCGGCTTCCTCGACCGCACCGGCGACGAGATTCACACGTCCATGGAAGCGGGTCCGATGGTCCGCAAGAACGACATGAAGAACACCGATTGGATCGCCGCCTACGAGAATGCCAATGTCGACGTTGGCATCACCTGCGGACTGCCTGGGAGGGCACAAATTGGCAAGGGCATGTGGGCCGCGCCGGACCGGATGGCGGAGATGCTCGCGCAGAAGATCGTCCATCCGCTTGCCGGGGCGAATACCGCCTGGGTGCCCTCGCCGACGGCCGCCGTCTTGCACGCGGTGCATTATCACAAGGTCGATGTCGCGACCCGCTGGAAAGAGCTAAGCAGGCGCAGCCCGCCGCATCTTTCCGACCTCCTCGCCATTCCGGTTGGCCGGGCGAACTGGGCCAAAGACGACATTCAGGCCGAGCTCGACAACAATTGCCAGGGGATTTTGGGCTATGTCGTGCGTTGGATCGACCAGGGCGTCGGCTGTTCCAAAGTGCCGGATATCCATGACATCGGCCTCATGGAGGATCGCGCCACGTTGCGAATTTCAAGCCAGCACATTGCCAATTGGCTGCATCATGGGATTCTGACGCGAGAGCAGGTGATGGAAACGCTGCGGCGGATGGCGGAAGTCGTCGACAGGCAAAATGCCGGCGATCCGCTCTACCGGCCGATGGCGCCCGGCTTCGACGGTCACGCCTTTCAAGCGGCGGCCGATCTGATCTTTAAGGGCCGCGCGCAGTCGAATGGCTACACCGAGTGGGTTCTTCATGCCCGCCGGCGTGATGTGAAGGCCGCCGCTGGCGAGAGCGCGTCCCCATAAAATGGAATCATTTGATGTTTCGTTGTAATTGGGCAAGTGGGAAATGAGGATCGGAGTGCGCAAGGTCGAATCAAGCGCTGTGAACGAAAAAACAATCAGCGTCCTGATTGAATTGAGCTGCAGGTCGGCTTCGCGTGTCGTAGTGGCGGACAAGGCGACCCTCTATGCGCAGGGCGAACCAGCGAGTGCGCTGTTTCTCATTCTGGACGGCTTCGTAAAGACATCGCACATCTGCGAAGACGGGACTGAGATCACAGTGGAACTTTTGAAATGCGGCGAGATCGCTGGCGTATTTTCCAATCCCCAACTGCCGCTGGAATACGAGGAAACGGCACGGGCAATCGGCGATGTGGTGGCACAACGGGTGCTGGCAAACGACTTGCGCACCGCCATGGAAGTCAATCCGCGGTTGGCAATCTTCATCGCCGAGCAACTTGCCGAATCAAAACGATGGGTTCAGCGGCGGGTGCTGCGCGCGCTGACGCAATCCGTCGAACGGCGGGTGATCGAAACGCTGGTCGAACTCGCCGGAACCTTCGGCGCGCGGTGTCCGCATGGTTTCTCACTGGAAATAAGGTTCACACAGCAGGACATAGCGGACTTCGTTGGCGCTTCCCGTCAGGTCGTGAGCTCGATCCTCAGCGATCTTCGCAGGCGCGGCCTTTTAGATTATACTCGCGACATGATCTGCATAAACGACAGCGCGCTTTCCCTCCTCGCGCGGCCGCCGGATACCTCCCCAAAGGCAGTGTCATCCATCTGACAGACAGGCGGTGCGTCCACGTCTAGCATATTCCACGAATATTGACGCCGGGAGCGCAGACATGAAGCCCATCCCACTCACCCTCCATGGTGCGATCGACTACCTTGCCGTCCTGATCTTTGCCGCAGCCCCGGCCGTTATCGGGCTGTCAGGTTGGCCTGCCGTGCTGTCCTATGCGCTCGCAGGCATCCATTTACTCATGACGCTTCTGACCGACTTCCCGGCTGGAGCCATCAAATTGGTTGCGGTCGCCCTGCACAAATGGGTCGAGCGGATTGTTGGTCCAGTATTGATCATTTTGGCGCTCCTTCCACTGAACGGGGCGACGCAGAATGCGCGGGTCTTCTTCGGGTTCATGGGCATCGTCATTCTCGCCGTCGAGCGGCTGACGGCCTACCGTTCTATAACTGAAGCGAAATGAGGCGAGCGCCGCCTCAGATGAGCTCGGCAGGCCCGCATCGCTATTGTCCTCGATCCGCAGGAATTGCGGGTAATCAGGATTGCATTTTCTCTGCAAGAACATGACACATTGCCTAGTCCGGCGGCGTGCCGTTGAGCGCCAGTACCTCTCCGGCGAGATAAAGACTGCCCGCGATCAGGATGCGCGGCGGGGCGTGCCAATGCCGCGCGCCGAGAAATAAAAGCGCCGACTTGACGCTCTCGCAAGCCGCCGCGCGTATTCCATTGGCATTGGCGTCCGCGGCGACGTCGGCGGCGGGCTTGCCATATTGGTCCGCGTTCACGGGAACGGCGAGAACCTCCTGGGCGAGGCCCTTGAAGGGCCGGAGAAACCCGCCGGTATCCTTGGAGGCGAGCGAGCCGCAGACGATGACGAGCGGCCTTTGCGTCTTGTCCTCGAACTCCGCCATCGCTTGCGCGAGCACGCGCCCGGCGTCCGCGTTATGGCCGCCGTCAAGCCAAACTTCCGCGCCCGCCGGGGCAAGCGCCGCCACCCGGCCCCTGGCGAGGTTTTGCAAGCGGGCCGGCCATTCGACCCGCGCCATGCCCTCTTCGAAGGCAGCTGGCGCGAGGCTTGGCTCGATGGCGCGCAGCGTGGCGATCGCGGTCGCGGCATTTTGATGCTGATGGTGGCCAATGAGTTGCGGCAACGGCAGATCGAGAAGGCCGCGCTCGTCCTCGAAGACGAGACGGCCATGTTCTTCCCGTGCGTCGTAATTCTGGCCCGCGGCAATCAGCGGCGCGCCGACGCGGCTGGCTTCCCGCTCGAGCACCGCCAGAGCGGCGTCTTGCTGATTGCTCACAATCGCGGGGGCGCCGGGTTTGAAAATTCCGGCCTTCTCATAAGCGATTTTATCGACCGTCGCGCCAAGGAACTCGGGATGATCGATCGACACCGGCGCGACGACCGTGGCCCGCGGACGCGCAATGACATTGGTCGCATCGAATTGTCCGCCGAGACCAACTTCCAGCAGCAGATAATCGGCCGGATGCTCGCTGAAAAGCTTGAAGGCCGCCGCGGTGGTGACTTCAAAGAAGGTGACCGGTTGGCCTTTGTTGGCCTTTTCGCACGCGGTCAAGACGGCAAACAGCGCGCCGTCGCCGACCAGCCTTCCGCCGCCTTCGGCGCCAAGCCTGATGCGCTCGTGAAAACGCACCAGATGCGGCGAGGTATAGACGTGGACGCGCTTTCCGGCCGCTTCGAGAATGGCGCGCATGAAAGCGATGGTCGAACCTTTCCCATTGGTTCCGGCAACATGAACGATCGGCGGCAGACGCTTCTCCGGTGCCCCGAACGCGGCAAGCAGCCGCTCGATCCGGCCAAGCGACAGTTCGATCGTCTTGCGATGCAGCGTGAAAAGGCGGGCGAGGAGCGCGTCCAGCGAATCCATGATGGCCTTGCTTAGAGCGCGTCCCGATCACGTGGAATCACGTGATCGAAAAGGACTCGCTCAAAATCAAAGAGTTGGAGCATGTCCTGATCGAAAAAGTCGAGCAACTTTTTCGGGACATGCTCTAGCGGCCCTCAGGCGGCGGCGTGCTCGATCGGCTGGGTCCGCGTCAACAGCGCGCAAAGGCGGGCGAGCGTCGCGCGCATATCCTGCCTTTTCACCACCATGTCGATCATCCCATGCGCTTCGAGATATTCGGCGCGCTGAAAGCCTTCCGGCAGGCGTTCGTGAATTGTTTGTTCGATCACCCGGGCCCCGGCAAAACCGATGACCGCGCCGGGTTCGGCGATGTGGATATCGCCGAGCATGGCATAGGAGGCCGTGACGCCGCCCGTCGTCGGATTGGTCAAGACGACGATATAGGGAAGCTTGGCGTCGCGCAGACGCTGCACCGCGATCGTCGTGCGCGGCATTTGCATCAGCGAGAAGATGCCTTCCTGCATCCGCGCGCCGCCCGAGGCGGTGAAGATGATGAATGGCGTGCGGCGCTCGACCGCCGCCGTCATGCCCGTCACGATGGCCTCGCCGGCCGCCATGCCGAGCGAGCCGCCGAGGAAATCGAAATCCTGTACCGCGGCGACAATGTCGATGCCCTGCAATTTGCCAAAGGCGAGCTTCACCGCGTCGGACGTGCCGGTTTTCAGGCGATATTCCTTGAGCCGGTCGGTGTAGCGCTTCACATCGCGGAATTTCAGCGGATCCAACGGCACTTCCGGGGTCGCGATCTCTTCATACACCGCGTCGTCGAAAAGATTGTCCAATCGTGCCTTGGGGGCGAGGCGCATGTGATAGCCGGAGCCTGGCACGACGAAGAAGTTCGCTTCGAGATCCTTGTGAAAAACGAGTTCGCCGGACTCAGGGCATTTGACCCAGAGGTTTTCGGGGGTCTCGCGACGCAGCAGAGACCTGACCTTGGGCGGGACGACATTGGAAATCCAGTTCATAGGCAATCCAATTCTCGGCGATCCAGTCGTGCGACGGCGTCTGTTCTTGCGGGACTTGTCGCTTGTGCTTCAGACCCGGGCGGGCACCGCCATCCGCACGCCCTTGGCGATACCGGCGACGAAACCGGCGACCGCTTCTACGCTTTTCCCTGTCGCCTTGCCATTCCTATCGAGCGAGGTCCGGAGGGCATCGACGATCGCCGAGCCGACCACCACCCCATCGGCGTGCGCGGCGATCGCGGCGGCGCTTGCGGCATTCTTCACCCCGAAGCCGACCGCGACCGGCAAGCTCGTATGGGTCTTGATGCGCCCTACCGCCGAGGCGACCTTGGCAAGTTTGGGAGCGGACGCCCCGGTAATGCCGGTGATCGAGACATAATAGACAAAGCCCGAGGTATGGGCGAGGACGGCGGGCAGCCGCGCATCGTCCGTCGTCGGCGTCGCGAGGCGGATGAAATTCAGCCCCGCCGCTACCGCGGGCAGGCAGAGCTCCGCATCCTCTTCCGGCGGCAGATCGACGACGATCAAACCATCCACCCCGGCGGCCTTCGCGTCGCGCAGGAAAGCTTCGACGCCATACACATAGACCGGGTTGTAATAGCCCATGAGCACCACCGGCGTCGCGGAATTGTTTTTGCGGAAATCGGCGGCGAGCGCCAGCGTCTTGGCGAGAGTTGTTCCGGCGCCAAGCGCGCGCAGCCCCGCCGCCTGGATCGCCGGGCCGTCCGCCATCGGGTCGGTGAAGGGCATGCCAAGCTCGATCACATCGGCGCCCGCCTCGGGAAGGGCTTTCAGAATCGCAAGGCACGTCGCAAGATCGGGGTCGCCCGCCATCACGAAAGTCACGAGCGCGGCGCGGTTTTGCCGCGCAAGCTCTTCGAAGCGGCGGTCGATGCGTGTTTGCATGAGAATTTTGGGGCGAAGGCGGAGAGACGGAGCCGGGGCCGCGCGAAAGCCGCTCTACCACGGCGGCCGCGCGGGCGGAAGGATTATCCGAGCTGTTCCGGAGGCAAGCCAATATCCCGCGCAAAGGACAAGGCTTGACCTTTCAGGCTTCGATGGAAGGCCTGACGGGAACCCGCGAGGAGTGGAGGAGTCCAGCTGCGGCTATTTGAGGGGCAGCTCCTTACAATTTTCTACCACGGTCCATTTGGTTTCGTCTGCATTTGTTTTGTTAAAGACAATCCCTTCCGACAGGCGAATTTGGCCACTCGCGGTGTTCTCGGAGGTCCCAGAGTCATGAACAAGCTCGAAGGCATGCTTATATTCTTCCGGTCCGCCCGATGGATTGTTTATACCCAGTGGTATGACAAGAAAACCATTTACGTCGAGCTTGCCGCCCGCCGGGATCGTCGATTCGGGGGCCAACGAAACGCCCAGGCTTTGCGGGAACCTCGAATCCGTGGACACGTAGCGGCGGTCCCATTCCCACAACTGCTTGGCGTGTTGCTCCGGCGTGGATTGGTCCACATACAGAAGCTTCGGATCGAAAGCGAAAGCTTTTTTGGACTTTGTATTGTCCACGGTTTCGATTTTGAAGACGGCAAAGCCTTCGTCAGCCTTCGCAGCGACTGGGCCAGATGCCGTTACAAAACTTTTGCATATGCCGACTTGGCGATATGATATGTTGGTGGGTTGACCGGAACCACCACCGCATCCAGATAGCATCGACACGGCGACAAATACCGGAACGGATAGAAAGTACAATCTTGACGTTTCCATAATTCTCTTTCTCTTCGTACTTGGTTGGACTTGGCGGAAGAGTACCGCATCTACTCCTCCGTGTTTGGATACCACATCTTCGGCCGCGCCGGTCCATGAGTGCTCTTTAGTGGCTGAGGCATGGCCGGAGCCGCCGCGACGCGCCAATTTCGCATTCCCCCAATAAAATCCGGTTGTCCCCGGCTTCGAACGTCCACTGTTCCTCAACCCCATCTAAGTCGTAAAAAGACCGCGCGCCAAGCTCCGCCGTAACCGATGTGTCACACGTTGTCCAATTTTAAATGAACGGCGCCCACGATCGCGGGCATCGGCCGAACTCTTCCGGCGGCTATTCCGCCCCTGCGTGGTCATCCCAGCGGGCGATCCGCCGGAGCGCCAACGAGGCGCCGGCGGGGTTTGCCACCACCTTTTTTCCGGCGCGCTCCGGGTGCCCGTCGATGAGCGGCTTGGCTGTCCAGCCAACAGCGGATATCCACAGGACATGCTCTAGGAGTCACGCGGCAGCACGGCGACCTGCCGCTCGTCGAGCGCGCTGGTCTTGATCAGGGCGAACAGCCGTGCCCCGCGATCGAGACCGAGTTCGTCGAGCGCGTGCCGCGTGGTCACGGCATAAAGGCGCCCTTCCCCTTCGAGCACGATCTCCACGGCGGCCAACGGGCCATTTTTTTCGATTGACCCGATTTGTCCACAAAGAGCACTACGCACGCTGAGATCGTGCGGCGCGCGCGTGGCAAGCACGACGTCGGTCGCTTTAACGATAATCCGGACCTGCCCTCCCAGAGGCCCGGCCGGACCGGCGAGCCAAACCGTGCCCGCCGGATGCTTCAGCTCGGTGAGGCCATAGGCGGCATTCTCGCCGCAAACTTTCATCGAAAGGACCGAGATACGGTCAAACCGGGACCAGGCGCTGTCGCGGCCGAGCGCGCCAAAAACCTCGCCGGGACCGCCGGTTGCCTTAACCCGGCCCGCGTCGAGAACAACGATTTTATTCGCGAGCCGCGCGACTTCCTCGATCGCATGGGAAACGTAGACGATCGGCACAGTGAATTCGTCGCGCAAACGTTCGATAAGCGGCAGAATTTCGAGCCTGCGCTCCATGTCGAGCGCGGCAAGAGGCTCGTCGAACAGAAGAAGTTTTGGGCCGCAGAGAAGCGCGCGCCCGATGGCCACCCGCTGTCTTTCGCCGCCCGACAATCTTGCCGGATGGCGCGGCAGAAGCTTGCCGATCGCCAAAATCTCCACCACCGAATCGAAATCGATCGCCCGCTCGCCGCGCGGCGCGAACCAGCGCCCAAACCGCAAATTCTGGCGCACGCTCAAATGCGGAAAGAGGTGCAAATCTTGAAACACAACGCCGATGCGGCGCCGGTGCGGGGCGACAAAAATGCCGCGTTTCCTATCGACGAGAACACGGCCATCGAGCTTGATGACCCCCCGGTCAGGGTGCATCAACCCTGCGATAAGAGTTAGCGTCAGCGTTTTGCCCGCACCGGAAGGGCCATAGAGCGCGGTAATACCATCGCCGTTCTCGAAAGCCACGTCGAGGTCGAAGGTTCCGGCTTTAAGCGCGACATCGAGTTCGATCATTCGCGGTTTGCCAGAATTTTTCCGGCCCGACGTTGGACGATTTCCGAGGCAACCAGCGCGGCGAACGAAATCGCGATCGAGACGATAGTCAAGCGCATGGCATTCGCGTCGCCGCCGGGAACTTGCGTGTAGCTATAGATCGCCGACGCGATGGTCTGGGTCTCGCCCGGAATATTTGCAACGAAGGTGATCGTCGCGCCGAATTCCCCGAGCGCCCTGGCAAAGGCGAGAATGGCGCCGGCAATGATGCCGGGCAGCGCGAGCGGCAGACTGACGAGAAAAAACGTCCACATGCGATTTGCGCCAAGCGTTCCGGCCGCCTGTTCCAGCCGCCGGTCGATGGCCTCAAACGACAGCCGCATCGCGCGGACCATGAGCGGAAATCCCATCACCGCGCAAGCCACCGCCGCGCCTGTCCAGCGAAACGACAATACGATCCCGATGTCGGCGAGAAATGCGCCGAAAACGCCCTTCCGGCCGAATAGAACAAGCAAGAGAAAACCGGTGACGACCGGAGGCATCACCAAGGGCAAATGGACGGCGGCGTTGAGGATGATCTTGCCTGGGAAGCGCCAGCGTGCGAGCGCATAGCTGACAAAAATGCCAAACGGAAGGCTGGCGATTGTCGCGGCGATGGCGATTTTCAACGACAGCCAAATCGCCGTCCATTCTGCGGGCGATAGATCCGCCACGTGTCAGCTCCTTGCGATTTGGGTTTCTGGGTAATGTCTCGGTTTGAATTTCTGCTCCAATAGGCGACATTGGGCGGTGGGTCGCTATAGGAGTGCACGCACTCGACACCTATATAACCGGTCCTGCCCACAGCGGAGCCCGCCATGTTGAAGATGCGCGCAATGATCGTTCCGGAACCTGGCGGGCGCTTCCGCATGGAGGAGCGCGACCTGCCCGAGCCCGGCCGTCACGAGGTCCGCATCTGCGTACATGCCTGCGGGGTCTGCCATAGTGACTCCTTCATCGTCGAAGGTCACATGCCGGGGCTCAGCTATCCGCGCATTCCCGGCCATGAAGTGATCGGCGTGATCGACGCCCTGGGTCCGGACGTGGAAGGTTGGGACGTGGGCGCGCGGGTCGGGGTGGGCTGGTTCGGCGGTTCGTGCGGCTACTGTGGCCATTGCCGGCGGGGCGACGCCTTCGCCTGCGAAAACATCCATGGCGTCACCGGCATCACCCGCGACGGCGGCTACGCCACCTATATGCTGGCGCTCGCCTCGGCCCTGGCGCACGTACCGGAGGCCCTGGACCCTGTCGAGTCCGCGCCGCTCCTCTGCGCCGGCATCACCACCTTCAACGCCCTTCGGAACTGCGGCGCGAAGCCGGGCGATCTGGTGGCGATCCATGGGGTCGGCGGACTTGGCCACCTGGCCATACAATTCGCCGCCCGGCAGGGATTCCGGACCGTGGCGGTAAATCGGGGGCGCGACAAGGAAGCCCTGGCGCGGTCCCTGGGCGCGCACGACTACATCGATAGCGAAGCGGGCGATCCGGCCCAAGCGCTGCAGGCCATGGGCGGCCAAGGCCATCATCGCCACCGTCACAAGCGCCGAAGCCATGCGGGCGATCTCGGGCGGCCTCGGTGTCAATGGAACCATGATGGTCATCGGCGCTGTCGGCGCTCTGACCGTCAATTCTCTGGACCTCCTCGGGAAACGCGCTTCGGTGCGGGGCTGGTATGGGGGCACTGCGGTCGACTCGGAAGACACGCTTCTGTTCAGTCAGCGCAACGGCATCGCCGTGATGAATGAGATTTTTCCGCTCGAAGAAGCCCAGGCCGCCTACGACCGGATGATGAGCGGAAAGGCGCGCTTCCGTGTTGTTCTCAAGATCGAACTCGTAGAAATGTCTGATCGACTCGAGCCCATCGGGAATGCCTCGGCAGAATTGAGTTCGATGCTAGCCGGGACGCACTCCGCCTCCCACCCATTGCTGAATTTTATACTGCGACACTACCGGTTACCGACATAATTTGAAGATCACTTCGACAAGACTTCGAACCCCTGTTCCAGAAAGATTTTGGTCGCCGCCTGCGATGTTAAATAAGCAAGGAAAGTTGCCGCGTCCGGATTTGCCGAGGCCGCAACGAGCGCAATCGGATAGACGATCGGGCTATGGCTCGAAGCCGGAAACGTGCCGACGACTTTCACCTTGGGATCGGCCCTCGCATCGGTCGTGTAGACGATACCGAACCGCGCTTCGCCGCGCGAGACGAGGGTTAGCGCGCTGCGCACATTGTCGACCTGCGCGAGCTTTGGTTCGACGCCCGCAAAGATTCCGAGCGATTCGAGCGCTTCCTTGGCATATATTCCAGCAGGGCATGAATTCGATCTCACACACCGCGATTTTGCCGTCTCCCGCGGCGCCCGCGAGATCGAAACCTTTTGCGATTTCAAGCATGATATCGGCGTCGCTGGGCTCGATGAGGACAAGCTTATTGCCGAACAGATTTTTGCGCGTTCCGGCGCGAATGAGCTTGGCCTTTTTGAGGTAATCCATCCATTTAAGATCGGCGGAAATAAATATATCCGCCGGGGCGCCCTGCTCGATCTGTTTCGCGAGGGCGGCGGAGGACGCGTAAGCGATCGACACTGTCTTGCCGGTATCGGCTTTCCAGGCGGCGGCGGCGGCGTCGAGAGCGGTCTTCATGCTGGCGGCCGCGAAGACAATGGGCGCGGCAGTGTCCGGTGCGCGGGGTAGCTCAGCTGCAAACAGAGTTATAAAAAATGTCACGGCAGCGAGCGCCAGCCCTATGAGCCAAGACAATAACCGTCGCCGCGCTGCCCGGCCATTAAACTGGTGGCCGCCCCTATTCATTTGCCGACACCATCGCCATAAGCCAAGTCCCGTAGAAACCGACCTTCGGTTTTCCGCCGTCCTGGCCGGTCCCCGGGTTAAACCCGAGGATGACCCGGCCATCCAAACACCCAGAGTTGGAGTTCTAGATGCCCGGCTGAAGGCCGGGCAAGACGATCACCACGTTATATATATTTCCCAAGTTTATCCTGCGCCGAATGACCGAGGCGCGGCGGCGCGGGCAAGCCGGTCGTTGATCGTCTCGCCCAAACCTTCGCAAGGGATCGGCGCGACCGCGATGCAGGCGGGTTCTCGCGCGTCGAGCTCGCGCAAAAAACAAAAAAAATTCGCCGCCGCCTCCGCGAGATCCCGGTCGGGCGAAAGATCCAGCACATTTTTATCTTCGCCAAAAATCCCGCCAAAATCGAGGCCCGCCTCGCCGTTATCGCGTGTTGCCGCCTCAAGACGAAGCTTTGCGCGCGGCGCGTAATGGGACTGCGACATGCCCGGCGAACGAACTGGGCCCGCCCGCGCGGGCCCGCCAAGCGGGTGGCCAAGCGCGGCTTCGATGTCCCCCCGCGCGATCCCGCCTAGCCGCAACAATCGCGGGGGCTCTTCGAGGCATGCGACGATCGTCGAACTCGAGGCCAACCGGGCAGCGCCCGCCATCGAGGATCAGGTCGATTTCGCCGGCGGAAAAATCCCGCGCCACGTGAGCGGCGGTGACCGGGCTCACCCGGCCGGAGCGATTGGCCGAAGGCGCCGCCAGGGGCCGCCCCGCCGCCGAAATGACTGCCAGCGCAACCGGATGCGCCGGCACCCGCAAGGCGATGTTTGGCTGGCCCGCGCGGGCGGCGGCGCAGACGGTTGCCCCGGGCGCGAGGGGGACAACAAGGGTCAGCGGCCCCGGCCAGAATGCTTCGGCGAGGCGCAAGGCATCCGCAGGAAAAATGCCTTGCCCGAGCGCCGCGTCAAGGCTCGTGACATGAGCGATGAGCGGATTGAACGTTGGCCTTGCCTTCGCCGCATATATGCGGGCGACGGCGGCGTCCGAGGTCGCGTCGGCGGCCAGGCCATAAACCGTCTCGGTCGGAAAGGCGACGAGACCGCCGCCACGCAGAACGCGCGCCGCCTCGGCAATGCCCGCCGCGTCCGCCGCCATTTCTTTTTGCGCGGGAGGCGCGGAACCACGCGCAACAAAATCGCTCTTCATCCGCCGCCATTCATCCTTGACGACACAACAGTTGCAAGTGGTTTATAATTCAATTCTTGACTTGGTGCATCCTTGGCCCGCGGATTCCCTCGCGGTCAAAGGACAGATCATTCGCGGAGACATCGATGAGCTATCGCGCGCCCATTGCCGACATTCTCTTCGCCATGACCCACGAGGCGGGGCTGGATCTTGAACTCAAAGACGGAATCTACGCCGATCTTGGCGATGGGTTTGCCGAGGCGACCCTGACAGAAGCGGCAAAATTCGCCGAAACTGTCCTCGCGCCCTTGAACCGCGTTGGCGACAAGGAGGGCGCGACGTTCGAGGCGGGCAGGGTTACGACGGCGCCCGGCTTTGCCGAGGCCTACCGGCAATGGACGGCGGGCGGATGGAACGCGATCACCGGCCCCTCCGAATATGGCGGCCTGGGTCTGCCGGTGCTTCTCAATATTGCCTGCTTCGAAATCTGGAGCGCGGCGAACATGGCGTTCGGCCTTTGCCCTCTGCTGACCCTTGCCGCGATCGAGGCTGTGCATTCACATGCGAGCGAAGCACTGAAAGCGCTCTATCTCGCAAAGCTCGTCTCGGGCGAATGGACCGGCACCATGAATTTGACCGAGCCGCAGGCGGGCTCCGACCTCGGCGCGCTCAAAACCAGAGCCGAGCGTCAGCCTGATGGAACCTACAAGCTTTTCGGCTCAAAAATCTTTATCACCTATGGCGAGCATGACATGACCAAAAATATCGTTCATTTCGTGCTCGCGCACTTGCCCGATGCGCCGAAGGGGACGCGCGGCATCTCTCTCTTCCTCGTGCCGAAATTTCTCGTCGATGCCGATGGCGCGCTTGGCGCGCGCAACGATGTCCATTGCATCTCATTGGAGCATAAGCTCGGCATCCATGCCTCGCCCACCTGCACGATGGTCTATGGCGATCATGGCGGCGCGACGGGCTTTCTTGTCGGCGAGGAGAACAAGGGGCTTGCCTGCATGTTCACGATGATGAACAGCGGCAGGCTCGGTGTTGGTGTCCAAGGCGTCGCGATCGCGGAGCGCGCGTTTCAGCAAGCACTTGGCTATGCAAAGGAAAGACGCCAGGGTCATGTGCCAGGCGATAGGGGCGAGGCGATGACTCCCATCGTGCGGCATCCCGACGTTGTCCGCATGCTCATGACGATGAAGGCGATGACGGCCGCGGCTCGGGCGATCTGTCTCATGACGGCCGATTGATCGATCGTTCGCGCCGGGAAAAGCACCACGCCGCGCGCGACCTGGCCGCGGAGCGAGCCTCCTTGCTGACGCCGGTCGCCAAGGCGTTTTCGACCGATATCGGCAACGAGGCCGCCTCGCTCGGGATTCAGGTCCATGGCGGCATGGGCTATATCGAAGAGACCGGCGCGGCGCAATTTCTCCGCGACGCAAGGATCGCCGCGATCTACGAAGGCACCAATGGCATTCAAGCCATCGACCTCGTGCAGCGCAAGCTCGGTCTGTCGAAGGGCGCGGCGGTCGATCGCGAAATCGCCGATATGCGAGAGGCGGTCGGGGCGCTGCAAAAGAGCAATGCCGACGGCTTCGGCGAAATGGAACCATGCTTGGCGGAAGCCGTGAACGCGCTGGAGCGCGCCACGAATTTCATGTTGGACGCTTCGACAACACGCGTGGGCGATGCGCTCGCGGGCGCGACGCCCTATCTGCGGCTTTTTGCTTACGCGCGGGGAGGCACGGCACTGGCAAGAGGCGCGCTTGCCGCCCATCGTCTCTCGGCTGCGGGCAATAGCAATTCCACATTGCCGGCTCGGATCGCGACCGCCCGCTTTTTTGCCGAAAATATCGCCACTGGTGCGAACGGCCTCGAACGCGATGTGACTCGCGGCGCCGGCTCGGTGCTTGCAGGCGCTGCCGCGCTGCTCCAATGACGCCTTCTTCTTCAAACGTCGAGATCGCACGCGACGGCGCGGTTCTTTGCGTGACCTTCAACCGGCCGGACAAAAAGAACGCACTCAACCGCGCGATGTATATGGCCGCGACCGGGGCGTTGCGGCAAGCCGGCGGCGACCCGTCAATCGGCGCCGTGGTGTTTGCCGGGGCTGGCGGGGTGTTCACGGCGGGCAACGACATCGCGGATTTTCTCGAAGCGAGTGCCGAGCCCTTGGAATTTCCCGCTTTCACGTTCATCAAGTCGCTTGCCGCTTGCGAAACGCCCCTCGTCGCGGCGATCGAAGGCATTGCCATAGGCATTGGCGCGACGATGATGCTGCATTGCGATCTCGTCTATGTCGCGCCCGGGACGGTTTTTCGCCTGCCCTTCGTCGACCTTGGCCTGGTGCCGGAGGCAGCGTCCTCGTTGCTTTTTCCACGTCGGATCGGCATGGCAAAAACGGCCGAGTTTTTGCTGCTCGGGGAAGCTTTTGGCGCCGACGATGCCGTGCGTCTTGGGCTTGCCAATGCCATCGTTCCGGCATGCGAACTACGCGGTTTCGCGATCGAGAGGGCAGGGCGGCTCGCGGCAAAACCCCGCGCGGCGATAGCCGCCACGCGCCGCCTCATGCGCGGCGACGGCGAGGAAATCCTCGCCAGGATCGAGGAAGAGGCACGGCTGTTTTCCGCCGCGCTGCGGTCGAATGAAGCCCGTACCGCGTTCGCCGCATTTCTCGGCAAGGCGCGCTAGATTAAGCGACGAGTGGCTAGGGAAATGTCCGCGCAAACCCACAAGCCGGGGCTCGTTCCCGGCGGTCCCAATCGTACCAAAATGTTTCACGTGAAACATTTTGGTACGATTGCGGGCAAGAACCTTTCAAGGCATCAGACAGCGGCCCCACTTCGATCATGTAAGATCGATCGATTTTTTGGTGCGATTCGAGAAGCGCGGCGGCGGTGCCTCGATGGCTTAGCCGGTTTGCCGGAAGGCGCCCCCGGTGTAAGGTTCGCTCACCGGATCGAGGCTGTCCGCAATGGTCGCATCAATCGTCCGCGTGACATTCATCATTGCGGGCACCGCCGCCTATTTTGGCCTGGCCGTCCTCGGCTGGGGCGGGCCTGCCGCCTTCTTCTCCCACCCGGCGCTGATCGCGCTCGCGGCGGCGCTCTTCGTCATGGCTGGCGCGGCGCTCTTCGCCGGCGGGAACATCAGTCCGGGGGTGCGCGAGGACCGCGGCAACCGTTGGGTCATCGCGGCCCTCTCACTGATCGGGGTCCTCGCCGCCTTCCTGCCCGCCTTGACGGACCGGAAGGAGTTTTGGACCCTCGACGGCGACGCCATTCGCTGGCTCGGCGTCGTCCTCTTCGCGGCCGGCGGCGCGCTGCGGCTGTGGCCCGTCGTCGTGCTCGGAAACCGGTTCAGCGGGCTGGTCGCCATTCAGCCCGGGCACACGCTGGTCACCAGCGGCGTCTTTGGCGTCATCCGCCACCCGAGCTATTTGGGGTTGCTCGTCAACTCGCTGGGGTGGGCGCTCGCCTTCCGGTCGGGAGTGGGTGTACTGATCACGGCTCTCATCATCCCGGTGCTCGTCGCGCGCATCCGCGCGGAAGAAAGGCTGCTGCGCTCACAGTTCGGCGCTGAACACGATGCTTACCGCGCCCGGACGTCACGGCTAATTCCTGGCCTCTATTAGGAGCGCAAGGTTCGTCGACCGGATCGAGGTTGTCACACAGGGATGCGTGCGCGCCGGGGACGGTCGAAGACGCGGCGATCCTCTCCTTGGACCAGCTCAAGGTGGCATTGACGGCGCTCATCACCCCTTGAAAGGTTGGTCTCGCCGACTTACCTAAGTCCGATCGTTCGATAATTGTGCAATTATCGAAGTGATGTGAACTTCAGAGGATGGAAAGTCATGAACAGATTATCTGGCAAAACGGCGGTAGTGACCGGCGCGTCAAAAGGCATTGGCGCGGGAATCGCCAAAGGGCTCGCGGCGGAAGGCGCGGCGGTCGTCGTCAACTATGCCTCGAGCAAGGACGGTGCGGATCGCGTCGTTGCGGACATTAAAGCCAAGGGCGGCAAAGCGATCGCCGTGCAAGGCGATGTGGCAAAGGCGGCGGATGTGGAAAAAATCTTCGCGGAGACAAAGAAAGCGTTCGGGCGGCTGGACATTCTGGTCAACAACGCCGGCGTCTATAATCTTTTGCCTCTCGAGGAGGTCACGGAAGCGGACTTTCACCGGCATTTCAACATCAACGTGTTGGGCCTGCTGCTGGCGACAAAGGAGGCGGCGAAGCTCTTTGGCGACGAGGGTGGCAGCGTCATCAATATCGGCTCCGTGGCGAGCGATCTCACTCCGCCGAATTCGGTCGTCTACACCGCCACGAAAGGCGCGGTCGACGCGGTGACCCGCGTGCTGGCAAAGGAGCTGGGTCCGAGGAAAATTCGCGTCAACTCGATCAATCCGGGCGTGATCGAAACCGAGGGCACCCATGCTGTGGGCGTCATCGGCGGCGATTTCGAGAAGCAATTTGTCGCGCAAACGCCCCTCGGGCGGACCGGACAGCCGGACGATATAGCGCCGGTCGCGGTGTTCTTGGCGTCGGACGATGCGCGTTGGGTCACGGGCGATACGCTGGCGGTTTCGGGGGGCGTGGGCTAGAGCGTTATCCACTGTGACAGAATCGGGTGGGATTCCCAAGCGGGCTTTGTCGTGATTCAAGCTTCGGGCTGGGAGGAGGCCAGGATGAATGACGAAGCCCTATTCGGAAGATCTTCGGACGCGCGTGGTAGCGGCCGTTGTGGCGGGCGCAAGCTGCCGGGATGCGGCACAGCGGTTCAGTGTCGGCGTGAGCAGTGTTGTGCGGTGGGCGCAGCGGTTCCGGCGGACCGGGGGCGTCGCGGCCAAGCCGATGGGCGGGAAGCGCAACTCGCGTCTCAAAGATGAGCGAGACTGGCTGCTCGCCCGCGTCGCCGCGTCGCCCGATTTGCCGCTTCATGACATCAGGCGCGAGCTTGCCGCGCGCCAGGTCCGTGTCGGCTATGGCACGATTTGGCGCTTTTTCGCTAAGGAGAAGATCACCTTTAAAAAAAATCGTGCGCGCCGCCGAGCAGGACCGGCCTGACATCGCGGCCGAGCGGATGCGCTGGCAAGAAGACCAGAAGCAGCTCGATCCCAAGCGTCTCGTGTTCATCGACGAGACATGGGCAAAGACCAACATGGCGCCCACGCATGGCCGGTGCCGGCGCGGCCAAAGGCTTTATGCCAAAGTGCCGCATGGCCATTGGAAGACGACGACTTTCGTGGCCGCGCTTCGCCATGATGGCATCACCGCCCCCTTCGTCTTCGACGGCCCGATCAATGGCGAATGTTTCCTCGTTTATGTCAAAGAAATGCTTGCTCCGACGCTCTCGAAAGGAGACATCGTCCTGATCGACAATCTCGCCTCGCACAAGAGCCCGAAAATCAGGAAAGCGATCGAGGCCAAGGGCGCCGCACTGCGTTTCCTGCCGCGCTACTCGCCCGACTTCAACCCGATCGAGATGGTCTTTTCGAAATTAAAGACGCTCCTGCGAAAGGCTTCGAACGAACCGTCGAAGCCCTCTGGACTTCGGATCGGCGAACTCCTCGATCACTTCCCCCAGAAGGAATGCGAAAACTACTTCAAGGCCGCCGGGTACGAACCAACTTGAACGGATAACGCTCTAGGGCGATCACGCCCTTGTGACGGCGGGGGCGCGGATAGAAAAATGAGCATGATCGATTCGATTTGAAGCGGTCATGCTCGAAGGTGAGAGGATGTCGACACCGGCTGGCAAGACGCTGACGGAAGATCAGGTTCTTCTGATCGCGAAGGCCTTGGGCGATCGGCGCCGCTACGAAATCGTGAAGCGCCTCGGCGAACGCCCAGACGCGCTCGCCTGTGGCGCGATGCGCGACTGCACGGGCATCAACCCGGCGACGCTCTCCCACCACATGAAAGAGCTCGAAATAGCGGGGCTCGTGGAGGTCGTCCGGGAGGGCAAATTCGCCAGCTATGTCTTAAGGCGCGACGTGCTTGCGGCGTTCTTCCAACGCCTGAAGGAAGATCTTGCGTGGCATAAGTGACCGAATGCTCAAATTCAGAATTTTACGCCTTTAGGCACCAAACAAATGATGACGCTGTGCGCGACTCCGCTGGCGATAGGTCAATTCCTATAAAACCCCATTTCCCAGCCTTGCCGTTTCGCTTTCCATTTGCCTTCCGTTTCCCAAGTCACGGCGCCTCGGACGGCGGGGTTTCCTTGGCGAGAAATTCGACATCCTTGTCGACGCCGGACACGACCTTGAACGTCGTTTGATAGGTTTTGCTGTCGTGTCTCGCGATCGCGACATACTCGCCCTCGGCCAGCGTGGCCGAGGGAAACGCGCCGATCATCTCGCGGATGACGTCGCCGCCCGGGGTCAGGATCGTGAAAGCCGTATTGGCGAGGGCTTCGCCGTCGGGGCTGTTCACGAGCTTCAGAATCATGGTGGCGGCGCGGTGACGCAGCGTCGCATCGGTCAGCTTCCCGGCCTGAACCTTGAGATCGGCGCTGATCACCGAATTCGTTGGGCTCGCCGAACTATTGGCTGCCGCGTCGAGCAGCGTCGACACAACATGATAATTGCCTTCCGGAAGGCCGACGGTGTCTTCGGATTTGGCATGCGCAACAACCAGTTTTGCTTCCGGATTGCCACGCTCCGGAACATAGATCGAAATCGATAATTTCGCTGGATTGATCGGCGTGTCGCCGAGCTGGCCCGCGATCCGCAACCCGCCGGCATTGAGCACGAGCGTTTCGTTTAACACAGTGCCGTTAATGGCGATACGCTTTGTCGCGGCGGCGTGTCCCAAGGCAGCATGAACGACGAAATTGCCGTTGGGAAGGGACAGGTTTGGCGTCGCGTCGGTGGATTGCGCGACGAGTTTGTGGGTTCCGTCCGTTTGCGGAATTTCCTCGAATATGCGCCATTGCAGGCCTTCCCGCACCGGCTGCGGGTCGGCGGCGGCAAAAAGCGCCGACAGCCGGACAATGCCGTGCGTCGCCTCGACGGGAGCGGTGTCAGGGGTAAGCGGCAAGCGCAGGGAAGGAGCGGCCGGATTTCCCGCTTTCGGCGATTGTGCCGCGACAGGCCAAGCCATCAGGCAGAGCGCGGATGCTGCCAATCGCGCAAGCAAAGTCCCGCGGGCGATGCAGCCTTGTCCCGTCCGGCCGGAAGCCGGTCTTGCATGCCGCCGCAAGCCTTACTCCTCCCGGCGATGGAAAACGCTTGATGCCGCCGCCGCGAGATTGGTCAACGACAGTGGGTGAAAAGAAAACGCGACCCGATGGTGGCCGGCCGGAACCTCGACGCCGCGAAACAGAATATTGGCGCGCAGCACCGGTTCCTTATGGCCATCGACGCGGGCCTCCCAGCCGGGATAGAAAAGATCGTGCAGCACGACAATGCCCGCCTTTGGGGCATCGACGTCGATCTCGACCAAGCTATCGGCGTAATTGACGATCGCGACATGCGATAGGCCCGGTGCTTCAGGCGAGGCTTTCCCTTGCCCCGCGTGGCTCGCGGTTTGGAAGCGCTCTTGGCCCGTGCCTTGGGCATAGGGACCGCCGTGAAGACCGGCCATGCTTGCCTGGTCGATCAACACCTCGCTCGCCGGATCGAAGCCGGGAAGGTCATGTTGGCCGAGAACTTTGTCACTGTCGACGGGCTCGACCGCCGGCGCAAAGGTGGCTCTCGGCGCGGTTTTGCCGAGCTTGTAGATATACATGGTATTGCTTGTATAGATCGCCTGAACCTTCGGTCGCGGGATGTCGCGTGGCAGTTCCGTCAAAGGCCGGTCGAGGACCAAATATTCGAGCCCGAGCAACGCCGCAAGATGGCTATTGTAGCCGCGAAAAGTGCCCGGATAGTGGCGCACGGAGAAATCCTCGGCACCCTGCCCAGCGCCGACCGCGCGTTCGTAATCGCCGATGCGCAAAGGATTGTAGCCGAGAGTATTTTCGAATTTGAGGACCATCGACGCATTCTGCCACGCCCCTTTGAGGCCTAGAATCTCGACGCGCGGACGGTCACCATCGCGTATTTTGGCGGCGATTTCGTGGCGCAGAACCTCGATGCCCGCGGCTTCGGCGGATTTCATTCCGGCATAGAGGCTGTAGCTTGCGAGCGGCTCCGCGTTGAGCGGGGAGGCGGCATTGCGCCAGAGGATTTCGATCCCGCTTAAAAGCACGAACAAACTCGCCGCGAGCGCCCGCCTCGGGCGGGCTTGAAGCCGGAACAGGACGGCGGCGCCCACCGCCGCAAACGCCGCGGCAACCGCGAGTTCGGCAAGCGAATTTGTCATGTGGCCCTCTCGCAAGGAAAAGGCGAGGCCGGTGCAGATCAGCACGGCGAGCGCCAGCGTGATCGCCCCGGCCAGCGCGAAGGCTAGCCATTTCGGCAGCGTGCGGAACGGCTTCGGCAGGCCCTCCTCGATATAGCGGTGCAGCAAAAATCCGGCGGCTAGGGCAAGCGCGATATTGAACAGAAACGTCGCGTCCGCGGGCCTCCGGTAGAGGGACACGCCGGGGATCCAGTCAAACGCGAGCGCGAAGAACGAAGTATAGCGTCCCAGCGCGTAAGCGAGCGCCAGCAAAAGCAGAATGAAAAAGAACCGCCCCCGCCGCGCGAACAACCGGCCGCTGCCAAAACCGTGCCACACGATGAGCACGAACGGAAGCGTGCCGATAAAAAGATAATCGATGGCGCGGTCGGTCCAGTCGGCGTGCGTCATGGTGTCGTAGTCGGGAGGCCCCCAGTAATCGTCAAGATCGAGGGAGCCGAAGAAATTCGGTGCGACTAGCGTGATCAGATTGACCGGCGCGAGCGAACCCGCCGCCGCGACTCCGAAAGGAACGCCCGGCCGGTTCGAGTCGGCAAGAAACTGCATGGTCAACAGTGCCGGTACGATCAATATCGCGAGGATCAGGGCGGCGCTCAACGCCAGGACGCCGGCACGGGCGCGCAGATAGACAAGCGCGTTTCCCGATTGGGCCGCGGCAAAAACAAGATAACCCGCAAGAACCGTGCAAAGCAGAAAGGCGACCTGATCGCGGCCAAGCGCCATCAACGATGCGGAGAGGCCAAACGCGAGGGCGAAACGATAGGAGCGGCGCGCGAGCGTGATATCGAGGCACCACAAGGCCGCTGGAAAGAAGGAATAGGAAATGATTATGCCGGTGTGCTGGAGCCTTGAGGACGCGGCGCCGCCGAGCATGAAAATGAGCGCCGCAAGAACCGCCCCCGCCGGATGCCAGCGCCAGCGCCGCAATAGGCCGAGAATGCAAACCCCTCCAACGAAAAGATGCGCGAGGATGACCGCGTCGAAGAGTTGCATCGAGGCATTTGGCGCAATCAACGCGAACAGCGCCATGCTCGGCGTGAAGATCAAGGATTGCGGATCGGCGATCGCCGGATGGCCACCGAAATGATAGGGGTTCCAAAGCGGAATTTCGCCATGGTGCAAGGCATCGCCAAGGAAACGGAACATCGGATAAAAATGGTTTTTCGAATCCCATGGCACGACCGTTCCGGTGAAGAGCCAAGAGGCCAGCGCGAGCCCGTAAAAGATGATCAGGCTTAAAACCGCAAGCCGGAGGGCGCTCCCGGTCCAAGCTTGAGCCGTATCCCCATTCTCCGCTTCGCATGGACTAATGCCCTGTCGTGCAAGACTGGTGCTGGACGCTGCGGAAGATGCGGCATTGTCGAAAAGCGACATGGAGAAATCCGATTCGGGCTGGTTCAATGCGGGCTCGCTGTATAGGCTCGGATCGATGCATGGCAAGCCCACGGCCGGGAAGCCGGTGTTTATATCCGGCATTCACCAAGTGTACTTCAGCGTCTTCAAAAAAGCCCGCGCTAAAATCATGTGCCCCGCCAAGTTCGGATGCACCCGGTCGGAAGCCAGCGCCATCGGATGAACCTCCGTCAAGACACAATCAAACGCCGCCTGAGTATCCACCAAGATGGCTTGGTATCGCACGGCCAGCTGGCGCACGACTTCCCCATACCGGTCCGTCATCGCCCGCATGGGGTCCGCCCGGTTGGGTTCGATGAAGTAGGGCGTCATGAGCACCAATCCCTTGAGTTGCGGCCGCGTCGTGCGGACCAATTGCTCCAAAATAGAAGCATACTCGTCAAGAGAGACGTGCCACTCGGTTTGCAGGGGGGCATCGAACTGACGCCAGACATCGTTGATGCCGATCATAATAGAGAGCCAATCGGGCTTCAAGTCCAGGGCATCGGATTGCCAGCGGGCGGCGAGATCACGGACGGTGTTGCCGGAGATGCCCGTGTTGCGGACGCGGATGTGTCGCTGGGGGCAGGTCGCGCCGAGCAGGGCGTGGACGAGGGCGACATAGCCATTGCCGAGGTCGCCGCCGACGGCTTCGGCGACCGGGAGAGCGCGGCCACAGTCGGTGATTGAATCACCGGTCATGAGCAATGTGCTGTTGGAATGGATCTTCATGGTATCTTGTTTAGAATGGCACGTCTGTCTGAGAGGGGCGGTCTCACGAGCGAGCTAGGCTTAGCCCATATCGCTTGCCTTCGGATGCGTGCGATGCGTGCGGGGCGGACACATGCTCAACATGGCGGCACGGACTTGCCCGGTTTTTCGCTCGGAAACGAGGGAGACGAGGAAGGCGGCCAAAAGACAAATCGCGGTGGTGACCCCAAATTCCATAAACGCCGCTGGACTCGGCGGAACTTTGTCTTGCGGAAATCCGATGTTTTGAAATATGGCGACGATGAGGTATACAAGCGGAGTGTGGATGGCGTAAAGCGTGTAGGAAAACCCCGCCGCCCAACCGAAGAGACGCGGCGCGAGAGGAAATGCGGCCATCGGACGGCAAGCGATCGCGATGGCGGTGCCGGCCGCAATGATCGTATCGGTCTCCAGAATGCTTGCGGCCGTGAGCCGCGACATGGCCATCCCGGCGATGATCAAGCCAGCGCCCAAAAGTCCCACCGGGAGCGGGACGAGCCCGGCGCGCAGAACGCGGTACGAACCGGCGCCGAGGAACCAAACCATGAACCAACCCACCCCCTCCTTGGGATCGTGGCAGACCGTCGCCGCGATCGCGCAGACCAGCGCAATAGCTAGCAGGCGAAGACCGGGAGAAGCCTTCCACACGATCAGTTGGATGATCGCCGGGGCAAACAGATACAGCGCCCATTCGTAACCGAGCGACCATAGGGAAGGATTTTGGTACCATTCGAGGCAACTGAAGCCCTCCAATCCGGCGAGATGACAAATCGCCTGCGAAACCCCGCCGAAACCCATTTGTTGTTGATCAAACAGCGGCCGGACAGGTCCGGTTCCGGGATCGCTCAGCAGGAGTGGACCAAACAAAAATACGGCCTCGGTGATCACCAGGGCCGGGATGTAGACGATATAGATGCGGACGAACCTCGCAATGAGGTAACGCACCAGATCAAAGCTGCCCCGCTGGATGGAATCGGCGAGGCTTCCCCCTATCAGGAAACCGCTCAGGACAAAAAATATGACAACCGCCTCGTGCCCCAACTCGGTCATGAAATAAAACAGCGTCAAGAATAGGCCAGGTTGCGCGACCACGCCAGTATCGAGAAAATAAAAATCACGGCTATGCGCGAACAGCACAAGGAGCGCCGCCGTCGCGCGCAGAAAATCAAGGAGCGGCCAATGGTTTGGCGCTTTGCCGGCCTTTTCGGTCATCCCCTGTCCCGTGGCTTAAGTTAGAATGAGTTCCAATCGCCGCCACGGCATGGAGGCAGCGCTTTCGGGGCGGCGATGTCCATCGCCGGCACGCATCAAAAGCCGGCTCAGCGCTAGATCACGATGATTTGGATGGAATCAATCGAAAATCATGAACGTGATCGATTCCAAGAGTTTAGAGCGGGATGCGGGCGGAAAACCGGTTTCCACTTTTCCTCATCCCGCTCTAGGGCGATAGCGGCTTGTTTGCCAAAGCCGCCCGCATTCTGTCGCGCCATTCCGCCATCCATGCGATGAAACCCAGAAGGAGAACACCCAAAATAACGATGAATGCGTCGGATGCAACATGTCCGCCATAGACGAAGCGGAAGATTTGCCCGCTCTGGCTGAGAAGAGACAGGGCGCAGAAGACGCTGAGCGAATTGCGCCCGAGAAGGCACAAAAAGCCAGGAAGACGCGGTATCCATCTGCCGATCATCTTGAAGCTGCCGGCAAAAACCGCCGTCAAGGCCAGACTATGGATGAGCCGTGCCGGCGAGAGAAACCCCTTGTCGAAGGTAAAAAAGAGCTTCGGCTCGGGGAGATAGAACGGATCGGGATAGAAATCGATCATCACCACGACCGCGCTGAGCGCCACCACCGGGAGGGCGAGCCAGCGCAAAATGAAACGGTGACGCCGCGCGAAACCGCCAATCCCATCTTCGCCCGCGAGCAAGAAACCGAGAACATAGATGAGCTGCCAAGCGAGCGGATCAAGGAACCAGGTGCCTTCGACCGGCCAGGTCGGCAAGTTCACGCCGAACACGAGAGCGGCGGCATAGATCGCGAGCGAAGCGAGCAGCAAAAGCGCCGGAGCATGACGGTGGAGAAGCGCGACCGCCGGAGCAATGAAAATCAAAACGACATAGAGGGGAAGAATGTTGAAATAGAAGAGCTGATGGGTGAGCAGAACGAGACCAATATGCGCCTTTACGGGGTCGTTGAAGACGGCGGCCGCATTAAACCAATCGAGGAGGAATGGGGCATCGAGAAAGATCGCGGACGCCGCGAGAAGCGCGATGGCCAGCTCCGTGACGACCATCTGCGCGACATAGACTTGGAAGGCGCGGGATTCTAGCCGCAGAATGAGCCATTTTGCCGGCAATGCGCCGGCTGGACCTTCAATAAGTTTGCGCATCGCCCAACCGGCGAGAAACACAAAAAGCTCGGCCGAGTCCGACAGCGACACGTTGCGAAAGGTGAAGCGCTCGAAATAGATCCCCGGAATGTGGTTGATGAAAATCGTAACGAGGGCAAAGCCGCGCCAGAAATCGATCTCGTTGGGGGCGCGCATGGTCTGTTGAAAAACCTTCTCGCGTCCTAGAGCGGGATGAGGAAAAGTGGAACCCGGTTTTCCGCCCGCATCCCGCTCTAAACTCTTGGAATTCGATCACGTTCATAATTTTGGATTGATTTAATCCAAAATCATCGTGATCTAGTACCCGCCGCGGCGAGTTACAAGGTTGAGGGCTTGCCCGCGCGCGCCGCCGCTCGTCCACCGGATGACGGCCTTGTCGAGGCTGAGATTGCCGCGTTCGACGGATTTTGGCAAGGCCGAACCCTTGCGGCGGGGCATATAAAAGCGGGTAAGACCGGCGCGGCGCGTGCCGGCGATTTTGTTGGCATCAAGACGTATTTCTCCCATGGAGGTTCGCTGCGCAAACTCATGAGACATGATCCTGAACGCGTCCCGTCGATGCGAATCATCGATGACATCCTGGGACGACTCGCCCGGATGCAACCAACCGGCGCCTTGCAGAATCGTCACCCGTGGGAAAACGCGCGACAAAGCCCTTGGCGCGTGCGATCATGAGAGCGGCCTATGGCGCAACACGCGGCCGGCGGGAGACTTGGGGACGGGAGACTTGGGGAATGGCGAATATTTGGGTGCGCAAGCCGATAGCGGTACTTCAGGCCGAGGCAAAAGAAGGCGAATTCGGATCGGGCGGCGAAGCGCAACTGCGCCGGACGCTCTCGCTCTGGAGCCTTGTCGCGCTTGGCATCGGCGCCATTATCGGCGCCGGCATCTTTGTGCTGACCGGCCATGCCGCAGCCGCGAATGCCGGGCCAGCAATCAGTCTCTCTTTCGTGCTCGCCGGAATCGTCTGCGCCTTCGCGGGCCTTTGCTATGCCGAAATGGCTTCCACCGTGCCGATAGCGGGCAGCGCCTATACCTATGCCTATGCGACGATGGGTGAATTCATCGCGTGGGTCACTGGCTGGACCCTGATCCTCGAATATGCGTTCGGCGCGACAACCGTCGCGATAGGCTGGTCCGGCTATGTCACAAGCTTCTTGCGCGATCTTGGCGTGGTGATCCCCGCGGAATTTGCCTTAGGCCCGCTCGACTATGATCCGGCGAGCAGAAGCTGGTCTTCGACCGGCGCGCTGGTCAACCTTCCGGCGATCGTTCATCGTCCTGGCGGTTACCGTCTTGCTTGTCCTCGGGATCAAGGAATCCGCCACGTTCAACAATATCATTGTCGTCATCAAGCTGGCGATCGTCGTCCTTTTCATCGTTGCCGGAGTCTGGTTCGTCAAGACCTCGAATTGGGTGACCCTGGGCAATCCCACGGGCGCCTTCATTCCGCCTAATGTTGGACCCGGCCAATATGGCTGGAGCGGGATTATTCGCGGCGCGGGGGTGGTTTTCTTTGCCTATATCGGCTTCGACGCCGTCTCGACCGCCGCGCAGGAAGCCCGCAACCCGCAGAAGCGACATGCCGCTTGGCATCCTTGGATCGCTCGCGATCTGCACCCTTCTCTATGTGCTGGTCAGCGTCGTCATTACCGGCATCGTGCCGTTCGACAGACTGAACGTGCCCGACCCGATCGCGGTCGGCGCCGATGCCATCGGATTTGGCTGGCTCGCCGCCATCATCAAGCTCGGCGCGGTTCTTGGACTGAGTTCGGTCGTTCTGGTGCTGTTGCTCGGCCAGCCGCGGATCTTGTATTCGATGGCGCGCGACGGCCTGCTGCCGCCATTCGCGGCGATTATTCATCCGAGGTTTCGCACCCCCTATGTCACGACGCTGATCACCGGCGCGATCGTCGCGATCCTCGCGGGTCTTTTGCCGATCGGTCTCGTCGGCGAACTGGTGAGCATCGGCACCTTGTTCGCGTTCGCCGCGGTCTGCCTCGGCGTTCTCGTTTTACGGATCACCCATCCGGAGATCCACCGTCCGTTCAAGACGCCGGCGGTGTTTGCCGTGGCGCCGCTCGGCGCGGCTTCGGCGGTTTTTCTAATGTTCGGCCTGCCGGGCGATACTTGGCTGCGGCTTGTCGTTTGGCTTGTGATCGGCCTCGCCATTTATTTCTTGTACGGCCGCAACCACAGCCACTTGGGACGGCGCCAAGAAGGCGGAGAGGCCGGGCTCTGACAGTGGCCCGGCGCTGGTTCTTCCCATCGAACTTATTTCAATTCAGGTGTCCGATTTCAGTGCTTGCCTTTCACCGCTTCGATCAATTGCTTCAGACTGAAGGGTTTCGGCAAAAAGCTGAAATCCTCGCCTTCGGGCAGATTTTTGGCGAAGGCGTCCTCGGCATAGCCAGACACGAAAATGATCCTGGCCTTGACCCCGCGTTTGCGCAATTCGCCGAACATGGTTGGGCCATCCATTTCCGGCATGACGACGTCGGAAACGACAAGATCGATTTGTCCGCCGTTTTGTTCGACGATTTGCAACGCCTCGATGCCCGAAGCCGCCTGCAATACGGTATAGCCGCGCGAGGCAAGAGCCCGCGCTCCGAAAGCCCGGACCGCCTCTTCGTCCTCGACGAGGAGGATCGTGCCATGGCCAGTGAGATCGGCGGACGGCGCGGCCGCTTGTTCGACGGACCGAGATGCAAGGGTTTTGTCGGGAATATAATGGGGCAGGAGGATCGTAAAAACCGTCCCCTTGCCGAGGGTGCTCGAACAGAAAACATAGCCGCCGGTCTGTTTTACAATGCCGTACACCATGGCGAGGCCGAGACCGGTGCCCTTTCCGACATCCTTGGTGGTAAAAAATGGTTCGAAGATTTTGTTTTTTATTTCCGGCGCGATGCCATGTCCGAAATCCTCGACCTCGATTGCGACATAATCGGCTGGAACCAGCGATGTCTCGTTGAAACCGGCGCAGTCGGACGCGATGACATTGCGGGTCCGCAAGATGATCTTGCCGCCTTGCGGCATCGCGTCGCGCGCGTTGACGATCAAATTGACGAGGACGTGCTCGAACTGGTTGACATCGGCCTCCACGAGCCAGAGGTCGCGGCCGTGGCGCAGCTCGAGATCGATGTTTTCGCCGACAAGCCGGTGCATCAGCACTTGCAGATCGGAGAGCACATCGCCTAATTGGAGGACCTGCGGCCGCAACGTTTGGCGGCGCGAAAAGGCCAGCAGCTGCCGCACGAGCGAAGCCGCGCGGTTGGCGTTTTGCTTAATTTGATTAATGTCCCGGAACGACGGATCGGTCGGCCGGTGATTGGCGAGAAGCAGGTCGCAATAGCCGATGATCGCGGTCAAGACATTATTGAAATCATGCGCCACGCCGCCGGCAAGCTGTCCGATCGCTTGCATTTTCTGGGATTGCGCGAAGTTGCTTTGCAAAGCCCGCTGTTCGGTGGTGTCGAGCGCGTAAATCGTCGCGCCGTTGCCGTCGTGCTCGTCCGCCGCCGCGAAAAATAGCCTTGCCGACCGCTCGCCTTCGCCAGCCAAGGCGGCATCGACCGGCGGGATATCGGGAGTCGACTGGAGAGCCGCGGCAATGGCGGCATCGACGGCGCCGTGGTCGCGATCGAGGATCCCGGCGAAGATCGAGCGCGCGGCGCCGTCGGGCTGCTTCAAGGCTTCCGGCATGAGGCGCGCGAAAGCGGCGTTCGAACGGGTGATCCGTCCGCTCTTGTCGAGCATGGCGATCGCCATCGGCGTAGCATTGAACACCCGCGCGAAGCGCATTTCTCCCGTGCGCAAATCCTGCGTCGGTTCCGCGCCAGGAGAGCGGCTGAGGACGAGCGTGCGCGACGGCCCTGGTGCGCCGTCCTGACCGAACGCGACGCCGTGGAGCAGACGCACGGGCAGGCTTTGACCATTGCGGCATTTCAGGTCGATATCGAATTGCTCGGTGCGGACCTCGCCCGCGCCTCCGGCGCCCGAAGCGATGAGCGCGGCGCCGCCGCAGCTCACGAAGTCGGTCAGCCTGAGACCTCCGGTGCCGCCCTCCGCCGGGTCGTAACCGAGCCAGGCGGCAAGGGTAGCGTTCATATAAGAAACGGCGCCGTTCCGGTCACAGGAAAAAAATCCGGCTGGCGCGTAGTCTAAAAAATCGATTGCCTGCCGCAATTCCTGAAAAACCTTTTCCTGTTTTTCCCGTTCGCCGGTTACATCCGCGACGGACCATAGGCTGGCGCGCCGCGCGCTCGCCAACGCAAGCGGCCTGACCGTGATCTTGTACCAGCCAATCGCGCCGGCGCCGCCGAGCGGCGGAGACAAGCGCAATTCCTCGGTGGCGCTCTTGCCGTCGCGCGCGGCCTGGGCGAGCCGGTATATGGCCTCGGAAATCTCCGAGGACCCGGAAAAGAGCCGTTCCACCGCACGCAGGTCCGCGAGGCCGCGTGCACCCGCCAAGGTCAAATAGGCGCCGTTCGCGTAAATGATCTTGCCGTCGGCACCGGTCACGATCAGCCCTTCGGTATTCCCGTCGCAGATGAGTTCGGTGACGTCGTTCCTCGACGCTTGTCCGGAAAACTGAAGAAGGCCCATTGCAAAGGCGAAGCAAGCGCAAATACCGGCAACCGCGAAGAGGGCGAGCAGCAAGATTACAAGGGTGGCGCTTTCGTCGTTGGGCAAGAACGAAAAAGCCGCGACGGCGCCCGCCATAAGCATGACAAAAGCCAAGATCAACGCCATGTTACCGGCGTATCCGGGCGACCGGACGGCGGCGGATGCTGGCTGCTCGCTCATAACGTTTCACCCGATGCAAGCGAAGTAACTATATTTGAACCTCTGGACAGCTCGCCGCCTCCGCCTCCGGGGCTCCACCATTGTGTTGGACATTTAACAAAGCCACGGCTTCGCTCGACGCGGTATTTCGCGCCTCCGCCGCCAATTTGTCCGTCTCAAGATTTGTGTAATAGCCGGGCCTTGCCGGTGAACTTCGACTATTTTGGCGCGTTGATGTTGAGAACGCAAAATCGTACTAGCGGTCCCGTCTCGCGTCGAGCCTCCCCGTATGGAGAAGTCAATGCAATCATTCAGCAAGTTCCTCGCCATAACGACCATCTCGATGTTACCTTCCGGGGGCGCCGTCGCGTAAACCTCTTATTCCGAATACGGGCTGGCGCCGCCAAATCCGTCTCCCGGCCGGATCGCGCAAGACCGCCCTGGGAATTGGACTGGCTCCGCTATGGTTATTCCGGCACCCGCGGCCGCATCGGTCTCGGCGCCGATCCTGCCCACCCGGAAGGTCCCGGTAATTTTTCCTCGCCAGGAGTGGTAGCTTGCGCAAATCGATATTTTGATGAATTCCGTTAACTATTTGCTAGTCTGCACCGGCATGGCGGCCTGGAACATGCTACACTAAACAAACGTCCGCGCCGTTTTCTTCGAATGAGCCATCAGATGCCAGGCTTGAATGAAAGTTTTTTCGCGAGCAAGAGTTTCACCTTTGCCGCCGCGGCGATCGCATTCCTCGCCGCCGCTGCTCTGTTGTCCCTTATTTTCCGCCTTGCCTTCCGACGCCGGCTTCGGTTGCCACGTAATGGAAGGGCCCGTCTGCCGCGGCTTGGGACCGTCGATGCCTTCGACCTCGACGGGCAGCGCCAGCTCGTTATTATTCGACGCGACAACGTCGAACATCTGCTGATGATCGGGGGACCCAACGACCTCGTGATCGAATCGGAAATTATCCGCGCCGAGAGCCGCGACCCGCGCGACCTTCGCGAGGCGAGAATTCGCGACAAGGAGCTACGCGACGCGCCGCCGGTACCGGCGGGAATTTCTTGGCCCTCTCCGGCGGAAGCGCCGCCGCCGAATACTCCGCAGCGCCAAATGCCGTTTCCGCCTGCCGCCAGGTTGGAGCGGGAGACCGGGTTGACGGCCGCTGTCCCCATCGCGGAATCCGCGCGCGATTCCGCGCCACCGATCGTTTTACCCACTCCAAGGCGACCCGTTTTTCCTCTGCCGCCAAGGCGCATGCCGCCGCCCGTCACTCCGTTTGGCCAAGGAACATCGACTCAACACGAGCCTCTCCACGGCGGCGCCGGTCCGCCGCAAAAACCCGAGCTTGGAACCAATCCCGCCAAAGGATTTCCGCGCGCGCCTGTCGCCACTCCTTTCGTGCGGCCCCCGGCGCTGCGCCAGGTGCAAGGGACTGCCGCCAAACCGGCCCCATCAGGCACATCCGAGACACCGCACGCGGACGCACTTGCCCCCAGCTCTCTTCCCGGCCCTGAGGAGATCCCAACCTCCCCGGCGGGTGACGTGGAACGGCAGACTGAATTTTTCTCCGCGCCCGCGACGCAATCCGCGGGATCAGCTGCTCCGGCTGTTGCCGCCAGTCGTTTAATCTTGGAGGTTTCGGCGACCGGTCCGGCGCAAGAGAGCGCCGTTAAGCTCGAGGAAGAAATGGCGCGGCTGCTTGGACGCGCGCCGGGCTAGCTCTCGCGGTGGGTCCGTTCGCGCCGTTCGTGGCGTTCCTGCGCCTCCACCGAAAGGGTTGCGATCGGCCGCGCATCGAGCCGCTTCAGGCCGATAGGCTCGCCGGTTTCTTCGCAATAGCCATAACTGCCATCGTCAAGCCGTTCCAGCGCCGCGTCGATTTTTGCGATCAGCTTGCGTTGCCGGTCACGCGCCCGCAATTCGATGGACCTTCCGGTCTCGGAAGAGGCGCGATCGGCGAGATCGGGATGGTTCTCACTCTCTCTCTGCAATACTATGAGGGTTTCCTGGCTCTCGCGCAGGATATCTTCTTTCCAGACAATTAATTTGCGCCGGAAATAATCCCTCTGGCGCTCGTTCATAAAGGCTTCGTCTCCGGACGGTTTGTAGCCGCCTTCGACCTCCTCGATAGGCAATTGCGCAGACTCCCAAATCTCAAGCCGCCGCCCTTATAGCGATTGACTTCGACATATACAATCGTTCCGCCGAGGCCTGGATCGGGGTGACGAATGATACGGCCGCGCGGATCGATCGATCGGTGATGATCAACGAGACTTGCTATAAATTGCAAGGTTGTTCGGATAAGGCGTGCCGGAAACGCGCGTCTCCAGTTGCTTCCGCTGGCCAGATGGTGCCTAATTGCCGTTCAATCCGGACCGGACCCCGCTGCCCTTGAAGCTGCTCTTTGCCGATCTCACGGAACAGAAAATCGCGATAAACTGCGACAATGTTTTCGCCCGAGGAAATCGAGCGCTACGCGCGCCATATCGTGCTGCACGGTGTCGGCGGACCTGGCCAGCAGAAGCTGAAGGCTGCGCGGGTGCTCGTCATCGGCGCGGGAGGTCTCGGATCGCCGCTCATTCAATATCTCGCGGCCGCGGGCACCGGCGAGATCGGCGTTCTCGACGACGACGAAGTCTCGCTGTCGAATCTTCAGCGTCAGGTTCTGCACGGTACGGCGGATATTGGCCGCGCCAAGGTCGAAAGCGCGAAAGCGGCGATCGAAAGATTAAATCCGCACGTCAAGGTCACCGTGCTGCGTGCAAGGCTCACCGCGGATAACGCCAGCGCCATGGTCGGCTCTTTCGATGTCGTCGCCGATGGCTCGGACAATTTTGCTACGCGCTATGCGGTGTCCGACGCCTGCTATTACGAAAAGCGTCCGCTGGTCACTGCCGCGGTCGGCGCCTTCGACGGCGCCCTGACGGTTCTGCGGCCTTATGAAAACAGTCCCTTCGGCGAACCCAATCCAACTTACCGTTGTCTTTATCCGGAGCCGCCTCCAGAGGGGACCGTGCCGGCTTGTTCCGAGGCGGGCGTGCTCGGCGCCCTGACCGGCATTATTGGCGCGATGATGGCGCTGGAAGTTATCCGCGAAATCGTCGGTTTCGGCGAAGGACTTGTCGGCAGGCTCGTGCTCGTCGATGCGCTCGGCATGCGTTTCGAGACATTGCGCTACCGGTGGGATCCAGCCAATCCACTGAACGGAACCGCCGCCACCGAATCATAAAGGGCATGCGGCGGAAGGACAAGATGGAGCGTGCCAAGCGTTGACAGTCCTGGCACCAGCAACTAGACCACGCTTCGGGCTTTTGCGGGGAGCGGGTGGGGGATAGTTCAACGGTAGAACAGCGGACTCTGACTCCGTCAATCTTGGTTCGAATCCAGGTCCCCCAGCCAGTAGTTTCAATCAGTTAGAAGAATTACCGTTTCGGCTAGGCACCCTCTAGGCACCGGTCCGTGTCGATCACACCAGAGTGGGAACATTGGCATTCGCGCGCTCGCCATGGTATGCTTGCGTTATGAAAACGCCGACGAGACATCAGGCCTTCGTCCCGCCCATCGTGCCCATGGACGATGCGACTCGTCGGATGCTCGGCTATGCCGCAGGCCCCGAGGGACGGGCCAAGATCGAGAAAGCGCGCCAGGAACTTCGCGATGGCAGGGGCATCGCCGTCACCGCGGAATATTTCGAGAAGATGAACCGGCGCGTCGCGAAACGTGTTGCTAAGGCGCGCCCAAACAAGGCATGAGGCGCATTGTCTTTGCGCCTTCCTTCGACCAGGAGGTCGAAGACATCACCGTTTACATCGAGGAAGCCTTCGGCGAAACCCGCCGCCGCCAGTTCCTTGCGGAACTGAGGCAGGTCTGCGCCAGTCTCGCACGTTTTCCCGGCCTCGGTATCGGCCATCACGGCTATGCGACAACCTCGCTGGGGTTCGTCTTTGGCCAGAATTGGATTTTCTTCGAATACGACGACGAATGCATAAGATTTTTGCACATAGTTGACAGCAAGCGCGACAAGAAGACCACTGCGTTTTGAGCTGAATCTCCGGCGGCTTTTCTATTCACAGCATCCGATGGCGCGGCATCCGCGTCCCGCTGCCTCCTCCTGATCCTGTTGCGGCCAGGCTTCGGCTTGCTCGATTACGTCTTTGAGAACCTTTGCAACCATGAGTTCAGTATATCACATCGAATCTTTTCCCGCACGGCCACCCGCTCTTACTCCCGCCCGAAGCGACAATCAATGCGAGCGCACGGAGTTTGTGCAGTCGCGCGTGAATTCTACCGCATGATATGTGAGCGCGCGAACGTGGCCAAGAAAAAGCTCCCCAAGCACAAAGCTCGGGGAGGCGTCGTTCAGTCGTGCGCGGCGAGGCTGTCGCGCCTCGCAAGCTCCTTAGCGAGCTCGCGCGCGATCATGAGCGAGACGCTGGCGACGGTGCTGTAGGGGCCGCGCCAGGCACCGTCGTGATCGGTCTTGCGAATGTACCAGCCCTTCGGGCGACGTTCGGCCGTCCAGCTCGCGAGAGCAAAGACCGTCCGCCGATTGAGCGGACGCTCCATCATCGTCACGAGGTCGGCTGGTTGTGCCGGTGTCTCGGCCTGACAACCGGATTCTAGTTCGTTGTCCATGAACTCCTCCACACGACCGGCGTTTCGATCATCGAAGCGCCGGATAATGCGGATGAGTTCCCTTGGGTAATTGTACACCACGAGGCGGCCGGTGAGATCGGCTTAAAGTCGCTCGCGGCTTTCAGAGACTGAGTGAATCAAAAAGAGCGAGCCCCACCTGTCGCGGGGCTCGTGGCTTTTGGCGTGCTGACTCCGAAGACTGCTACCGGCGTTGGTGCTCGCGCGGTGCGTTCCTATCACCATCCCCGCTGCGACCTCGGGCGGGCTGTCTACGAACGTCGGCGGGTTCGTCTTCCTCGTGATCCTTGGGGTCATGCTCGCGGAGCACGATCTTGCCGTTGTCGTGGAGCGGAAGCGCTTGCAGCATCACATTGAAACCGTTGCCGTCATCGTGCGGGAAGGCGACGCCAATGTTGGATTCGGGAGCTGCAAGATTGATGGCGAAACGTTCTACTTCAAGATCGATTACTATTCGACAGACATGCAGAGCGGTTCGGAAGACCCATGCAACCCAAAGAAGACGACGCGCGTGCTCACTATCATATACGCGTCGGATTAGTGACGATCGATGAGGCTACCACGCAGAAAATGCGGGGCGATTTTTTGTGTTTCAAGCGAGAGAGGCAAGAAGAGCAGGCGGATTAGAATAGAGCCGCCCCGTGGAGCGGCTCTGCAGGTTTTGGCGCGACAAGAGGGTCAACGCCGATGCGCAGCGGGCGCGCTGCGGCCCGCGTTGTTTTGCTTCGGCCGGCTTGATGACGCGGGCGCCTCTGCTTCGTCGCCGTCGGCGATCTCGCGGCAAACGATCTTGCCATCAAGCGGGAAGGCTTGGAGCATGATGTTCAAACCCTTGCCGTCCTTGTGCGCGAACACAAGACCGATGTTGAGCCAGAAATCGTCCTGACCTTCGCGCCGGATGACTGAATAGGCGCGGTGCGTCGGTTGTCTCGGTTGTTCTTTCTCCGCCATAGGAAACTCCTTTCGAGCGGGTTGCGATGTCCTGCGTGAGCAGGCGCCAAGTGACGCACGGCTTGGTGCCTGCCAGCGCGGATCGCAGCTCGGGGAACGGCGGAGACTACCGACACCATACGTGCTGGCGGCAGTTCGTCAAATGGCAGCTCGACGCGCGGGACGCCGGAGCGCGTATCACGGTGCTCGCTCGGTCAACCACGCAAGCGCGTGGTGCTCCGCTGCGCTGCACCCCTGCGGGTGACTTTCGCTTGCGCGCCGTGATCCCCCTGAAGTTGTCGGGACGGGGAACGACATTAAACGATTCTCCACGCCTGCGGCGCGCCGAACAGGGAACGGGACGAAGACGTTGAATTGGAAGAGACGGCGCAAGAGGTGAGAGTTCCGGTGGCGCTGTACTGGTCTTTATTCCCCTCGCCTCCGCCACATAGAGATGAAGCGGAGGAGGCAATAGGCTGATTGCTAATTCTTGTATTGTTTTTTGTAGAGCGCCCGGCGAAGGGATACTCCGAGACAAGTGCGAGAGCATCTGGAGAGTTGACGCCGACAATACGAACGGGCCGAATGGGGCAGTAGCAGCGGGCTGGCCAGCCGAGCGCATCGTGTTGATCGATGAGGACCGAGGCAAGAGCGGTGCGACGGCGAAGTCCCGCACGGGGTTTGCGCGACTGATGGGGGCGGTGGCACGCGGTGAGGTCGGGATCGTGATTGCCTCGGAAGTCACACGGCTGGCGCGCAACAGCCCGGACTGGCATCACTTGATTTACCTGTGTCGTTTTAGCGAAACGCTGATTGCCGACGAGCATACGATCTATGATCCGGAGCACCCCTCCGAGCGCATGGTGCTGGGGATCCGGGGTCAGATGAGTGAGCTGGAGCTGGACGGCTCGATGGAGCGCATGGTGAGTGCACGCTGGAACAAGGCCGAGCGCGGTGAGCTCGTGACCATCCCGCCGGCCGGTTATGACGTCGACGAGTTGGATCAGATCCACATCGGCAGGGTGGGGCCGGTGCCGGCGGGGTCGTTGCTCTCGGCGAGCTGCTCGCTGAACGCACTGGCACCGGTGATCATCTCGTCCACGAAGCCGATGAAGTGGAAGGCGCTGCCGAAGGCGCCCAGGTTGAGCGTGTGGCCGGCCTCGTGCTCCATGGCCCAGTTGGGATCACTGAAGTTGGTGTCCACGAAGGAGAAGTTTCCCATGTTGAACGCAGTGTCGATAGCGTTGAGGTTGCTGATCCAGCCGCCTTTGGTGAAGATCGTACCCGTCTTCCAGTCCACGCGCATCCCGTCCACCTTCAGCGCGTCCACCTGCCCGAAGGTGAGCAGGAAGCCCAGAACGTTGAGGATCCAGAACACCGCGCCGAGGGCGATCACCACCCAGGCCGTCGGCATGAGCCAGGTAGACCACCCCAGCACCCCCTGGTACACCTCGCTCTGGGCGATGGTGTCGATGGCGGCGAGGAAGTTGATGACGCCGAGGGTGATGCCGATGATGAGGCCGGCGGTGAGGCCGAAGAGCAGGCCGAAGACCAGAGCGGCGAACACGAAGGTCATGCCGGCGTTCACGCCGATCAGCATCCCGCGCAGGAACTCCCCGCCGTCCGTCCCGGCCGCCTCCCGCGCCCCCAGGTAGCCGGCGGTGAGCAACCCGATCACCCCCGCGATGGCGAGGATGCCCCACCCCACCCCGGTCATGAACGCCGCGATGATGACGACCGCGAGCACGATGCCCACCACCACCCCGACGACGGCCCCGAACACACTCCAGAAGGAGAGGCCGTACGGGTCCACCTTGTTGCCCGGGTCGTTGCCGGCGTAGGTGTAGAGCGCGAGCTGGGCGGGATCGCCGTTGGTGGACTCGGGCGGTAGAGGTAGAGCGGATCGGGGGTGACGAAGCGGCCGATCTCGGGCGCGTAGCAGCGCCGGCCCATGAAGTACAGCCCGGCGTCTGCGTCGAACTCGTGGCCGGCGAAGATCTGGGCGGCGGGCGTGCCCGCCACTCCGCGCACGTTGCCGAACGCGTGGTAGCTGATGCGGTGGATGCCGGCGCCGGTGGCGTCGCTGAACAGGCTCGCGCTCCCCAACGGATCGCCGTGGATCCAGAGGGTCGTGGTGCCGCGCGCGAGGGCGACCCGCGCGCTCCCGAGGAGGATGTACCGCGCCACGTTGCCGGCGCGGACCTCCGCGAGCCGGCCGACGAACAGCGTCTCCACGCCCCCGGTGACCCGCTTTCGGACCCGCTGCCCGCGGTGGTCGTAGCCGTATTGGACCACGGTGCCATCGTCGCGGTCGACGCGGATCAGTTGGTTCTTGTGGTCGTAGGTCAGCGTCCGGCCCGGCAGCGAGGTGACGTTCCCGTTGTCGTCGTAGGCGGGCACGAACGCGGCCCCACCGCCCCGGCGCATGCCGGTGATGCGGTTGGGGTGGGCGGCGTCGGCGAAGTCGAGCTCGGTGTCGATCTCGCCGATCTGGGCGAGGGAGCGCGCATTGACGTAGCCGTAGCGGGAGTCGAAAGCCCTGGCCCTGCACCCGGGTGACCTGGTAGAGCGGGTCGTAGTCGTAGCGCACGTCCCGGACGCCGTGGGCGGTCTGATAGTCGGCGGTGAGCAACATCTGCAGCCGGTCGTAGCGGTAGCTGGCGTCCTCGAGGACCTGGCCGCCGCGCCCGACTGTGCGCTGCGTCCGCACCTTTCCGGGGCCGGGCTCGTAAGTGATATCGGTCACCACCCCATTTGCGTAGCGCACGCGGGTGGGCAGCCCCCGGGCGTCGTACACCACCTCGTCGACGACCCCGTCGATCGCGCGGACCAGGCCGTTGAGGTAGTAGCGTTGGCTGACCCGGACCCCGTCGGGGTAGGTGACGGCGCGCTGCTTGCCCATGCCGTCGTACTCGTAGGTGAGCACCTGGGCGGCGGACTCCCCCTCGTAGCTGTGCTCGTGGCGGGTCACCTGCCCGCGGGAATTGTATTCGAAGCGCTGGGCGCCGCCGGGGTACCCCACCTCGCGCAGTCGGCTGAGACCGCCGGTCGTCACCTCGTCGTAGATATAGCGTTCCACCTCGGCGCCGTTGGCCGCCAGCGCCACGATGCGGCCCAACGCGTCGTAGGTGGCTTTGATGTCGTTGCCACGATCGTCGAGCGTACGCGCCGCCCGTCCCGACGCGTCGTACCAGAGCTTGCGGTCCCCGGCGTCGCGGTGGGAGACCGTCAGCCGGTTGCCGCGCCGGTCGTAGCGGTAGCGGACCTTCTCGCCGAGCGCGTCGGCGATGGCGAGGATCTCCCCGTTGATCCCGGTGGTGTACCGCGTCTCGCTCGCGCCCGACTCCACCAGGACCAATCGCCGGTTGACCGCGTCGAGCTGCTCGCGGCGGGGGGTGTCGAACTGCCCACGGGCGACGTTCTCAGGCGAGGCGTCGTTGTCGTTGGCGTCGCGCTGCTCGATGTCGAAGGGCAGGTAGGTCGCGGTCGAGACCCCGCCGTTGTAGTCGACGGTGCGCACCGGCCGACCGTCGCCGTCGTAGGTGATCCGGCGCGAGGGGCGCCCGGCCGTCGCCGGCACCGCGAAGGCCAGCGCCGGCTCGATCGTCGGCTCGTACTCGGTGACCGCCTGGCCCCAGGGGTTGCGGACGATCCACCCGCTGGTGACGATCTCGCCGGGGGCGCGCTCCACCCGCTTCTGCAGGATTTTCCCGCGCCCGTCGAAGTACGTGACGGTCGTGAGCCGCGTCGTGTCGTCAATCCGGTAGCGGACCTGCTGGGAGACCGGGAGGGTGGAGTTGTCGTAGGCGTAGTCCCGGGTGGGCGCGGCGAGAGTGTCCCCGCCGAGCGCCACGGCGAGCAGGCGCCCCTGCGCGTCGTAGCGCATCTCCACGACGTTTCCGTCCGGCGCCAGGATGCGCGTCGGCTTGCGGACGCGGGGATCGTGCGCGACCCGGGTCACCCCGATCGGCTCGTGCCGCTCCACCTGCTCTAGCCCGGCGGCGTCGTGGACATAGGTCACCGCGTGGCCCATCGGGTCCATCTCCGCCCGCACCGCGCCGGCGGGCGTGTACGCCTTACGCTCGGTCTGGACCCAGACCGCGGGGGCGCCGTTCGCGTCCACCCCGGCGGTGTAGCCGAGGGCGACGAGATCCATCCCGGCGTAGTGGGTGTCGAAGGTGGGCCGGTCGAGGACGAGGCGCTCCTCGCGGGTCTTGATCCCGGCCTGGACCTGCCCGAGCGGGAGGCCGACGAAGTCGGCGCCGTCGTAGAAGGTGTGGATCTCCTCGAAGATGCGATCGTCGGCGTCCCGGCGCACGAGCCGGGAGACCGCATTCCGGACCGGGCCGGTCGCGTAGGTCGCGGTCGTGCGGGTGCGTACCGGGGGGACCGCGACGCCCTGGCGCGTCCCGGAGGCGACGAACCGCTCCTCGACCACGTTGCCGTTGGTGTCGTATTCGAGCTCGCGCTCCTCCACCCGCGCGTCGGCCGAGCGCATGACATGGCTGCGCCGGGTGTGCTTCAGGAAGGTGAACGCGCGGGCCGGGCCGATCAGCGCGACGTCGTAGGTGCTCTCCTCGATGTACGAGGGCACGTCCTCGAGCGGGCTCCCGTCGAGTTCGCGGCGCTCCATACGCGCGAGCAGGCCGTTGAGGTTCGCGTGCTCCGGCCCGCGGCCGAGCTGGCGTTCCTGCCGGGCCAGGAAGGTGTGGGTGCTCCGCACGCTCGGCCGGCTTGCGTCGCCGACCTCGATGCGCTCCACGCGCCCGAAGCCCGCGAACTGGCGTCGCGCCGCCTCGTAGTGCCCCTCGGAATAGCGGAGCAGCGTCTCGGTGCGCTGCCCAGTGGTCGCCTCGGTCTCCAGGAGGCGGGTCACCACGGTCAGGGGGAAGGGGAGGTGGGTCGACCAGGGGCGCCCCGCGGCGCGGTCCCGGAGCGCCTCCGCCACCGCGGTCCCGTAGGTGATCTCCCGAGACCAGTCCCACGCGATTGTCGATGCGGCGGAGTTGGAACGGGGCGACCTCGCTCCCGAAGTCCGCGGTGACGTAGCCCGTGCCCCGCGCGCGGGCGCTGTTCCACAGCAGGCCCCCGGTGGGCGCTCCGCGCATGCCGACGGCGCGGAGCGTTCCCGGCAGCGGCTCGGGCGCGAGCGCCACCCGCTCGATCGGCGCAAAGCCAGCGCCTTCCCGGTTGATCGCCACCTCCACCCCGTCCGCGGACACCCGCACCAGGTCGGCGCAGCCGGAGCCGGTGGTGTCGATGAACACGATCTGGTTGGGACGCGCGCTGAGGTCGCGCAGGCGCGGGGCGTCCGCCATCCGGATCGGCGCGCCGAAGCGCCCGTTGCCCAGGTTGGGCCAGTACTCCACGCTGCCCGAACGCACCCGAACGATGTCCGGGGAGCCGTCGCCGGTCAGGTCGGCGAGGTGCACGTTGGGATCGGCGAAGTCCACGTTGGGCGTGCCCGCCAGCGGCTCCGACCAACCCGCTTCGGCGTTGCTCTCCCATGTCATCGATGCCCGGCTGCTGCCGTAGAGCGCGTCCAACCGACCGTCGCCGTCGACGTCCGCCAGGCGCACCCGGCCGGACGCCCACGGCGGCTCCGTGCCCCCGCGCATCGCCACGAACTCAGTGAATCCGGCGCCGCCCTCGTTCCGGTAGAACCCGCGCACCGGGGCGACGCCCAGGCCGGTGTAGAGGTCGGCGGTGCCGGTGGCCTCGAGATCGAGGAAGTGCAGGCCCTGGCTGGCGAGCCCGGCGACCATCGGCGCCTTGCCGACGGGCCGCGCCGCGCCCCAGACGCCATCCCCCCGATTGGGCCAGTACGCGTGCCGGTCCTGCACCACCTGCAGAATGCCGGGCAGTGGGAGGTCGTCCAACGTCACCAGCGCGACGTCCGGGTTGGTCAGCGGCGGTGGGTCGTCCTCCTCCATCCAACGCACGGACGGGGCCGCGGACGCGGTGTAGTCGAAGCGGATGGGCTGCCGCGCCACGTCCGCGTTCGCCCCGTGGGCGGTGAAGGCCACCGATGTCAGCAGCGACGCGAGGCAGCGCGGCTCCTGGATGTAGGCCAGCTGCCAGGTGCGCAGGTGCAACGTCAGGTCGTCCCGGAACAGCTCGACCGACACGCACCGGCGCGCGAGCACTCGCATCCAGCCGGCGCGTCCGTTCCGGCGCACATCCGGGCGGGCCGCGTACGTGAAGACCAGGCGGTACACGGAGTAGCGGACCTCCAGCAGGTAGGGGGTGCCCTGCTCGTGCTCGTAGCGGTACGTCGTGACCGCGCCCCCGGCGTCGACGGTGCGCTCCAACAACCATCCAAAATGGCGATCGGGGTGGTCCGGGTCGGCCTCGCGGCCGTTCGGCGTGAGGCCGAGCTCGTGCCGGTCGCCGTTGGTCTCGGTGATCACCCACCCGTCCCCGCTCCGCGCGTACCGGGAGAACGCCGCCTCCCGGACCCGGGCGAACTCACCGCCGGTGACGGGCACGATCTCGTCCCCGCCGTCCCGGAAGCGCTCGATGATCGTGTCCCCGAAGTCCAGCCGCCGCTCGATGGTCCGCAGTGGCAATTGCCAGCCGAATCCAAACGCCCCCTGACCCGCGCCGTGCGCGTACTCCAGCTTCAGCCGGGGCGCCTTCCCGCCCGGCCCCACCGGCAGATCGATGGGGACGGTGTAGGTGCCCTGGCCCGTGTTCAGGTTCAGCGAGAACGCCTCACCCAAGGACCCGCCGCCAGGCGGAGAGACGGCGCTGGATTCCAACTCCGGTCTTGGACATGGCCTAGCTCTGGTACCGGAAGGTGTACTCGAGGAACACGCCAACGTCCTCGATGCCGGCGAGCGACACGCCGGGGTTGTCGGCGGGGTCGAGGGTGAGCGTCCAGGTGTCCAACACCGGGCGGCCGACGAGCGCCGCAAGCGGGCCGCTGGTAGAGTCCGCCACTCCGTCGGCGAGGATCACGAGGTGGGTCACGCCTTCCGAGCGCAACCGCAGCTTCAGGCCCGCCACGTTGGCGCCGGTCGCGCGCAGCGTCACCCGGGTGCGGACCATGTCCTCCTGGGTGCGGGGGAACGACGACGCGTCGAACACCAGCTCGGCCGTGCCCTGGTTGCGCAGGTAGAAGAGCTCGTCCGGCGCCTCGATGCGCATCGACAGGGAGCGCGACGCCGCCCCGGTGGTAGGCAGCGTGGCGCGCACCTGGGCTTCCAGGGTCTGGGTCGAAGAACGCGTCGTAGTTCAGGACGAGCAGCACGTCGAAGATCGAGCGGTAGTCGAAGTCGTTGGTGCCGCGCGGGAGCTCGAGCTGCCACATCGTGGCGACGCCGTTGTTCTCGAACAGGCGCAGGAGCTTGGGATCGACCCGGAACACCATCGCGTCGTTGCGCACCTCGTAGGCCGAGAGCGGCATCACGTCGGCCGGGTAGGCCAGCGTTTGGACGGACCCGTCCTCCTTCCGGAAGGTCGAGACCCCGATGTTGCGCAGGCTGCCGTGCACCCCGGCCGCCCGGGACAGCCCGACGAAGACCGCCTCTACCGACCGGATCTTGTGCAGGTACTGCCCCGGATAGAGGCGATCGAACATCTCGAGCGTGGTCTCGAAGCGGGCGGTCCCCGTCTGCAGCAGGGAGAGGAACGCCACCGGGAAGGACGCGGCGAGGGACACCACCTCCTTGACCGGCGCCCTCTTCGTTGAGGTGCGGGCGTAGTCGAGTTGGAAGTAGTTCGCGTCCGCCGTCAGCGCCCCGGCCCCGGTCAGATCGCCCAACCCGGGCACCCCATAGTCGAACTTGACGATCGCGAGGTCCCGCCCGGTCTCGGCGTTGTAGGCGCGCTCCATCAGGAACGCCACCTCGGTCGCCATGTCGAGGTAGCGGCGCAAGAGCCGCTTCGCGTCCAGGGCGAGCTCGTACCACATGGCTTCCCCGAACTCCTTGAGGTTGGTGAACTCCAGGTTCTCCGCGGCGTGGCGCTCCTGTATCCGCGCGATCTCCACCCGCTTTTCGGCCACGGCGCGCCGCGCCAGGGCCTGGTTGAGCTGAGCCTGGGCCACCGCCTTGTAGGCACCCGCGGCGGCGGTAGCGCGGGCCAGGCGCGCGGCCTCCAGGTCGTGGGTGAGGCGCGTGCGTTGGGCCGCGAGCTCCTTGATGACCACGTTGCGACGGGTGTCACTCGTGTTGTAGTAGTTGTACCCGCTGATGGTGAGCTTCACCTGGTCGTCGCGATCGACCGACGACGCGCTCGCCCACGCCTCCAGGGTCCCCAGCTCGAGCAGCTCCCACCGCACCGTCGCGAATTCGGTCTCGGCCTGGACCGCGCTGGCACGTTGGATCTCCGCGTAGTTGACGCTCGCGTTGGCGGTCGCCACGCCCGCGTTCGCCTCGGCCCGCCCGAGCTCCTCCAGCTTCACCGTGGCCTCCGTCAGCTCGAGCTGCTGGGCGAGCTGGTCGCGCCGCAGCTCCTCGTTCTCTGCCTGCGACTTGAATTGGATATACCGCTGCTCGGCCTGCTGGGCCTGGTTGCCGAAGTGCAGAGTGAGATTGTAGAGGTGCTCGAAGGTGAACGGCGGGATGTAGTCGTTGGGGAGGCCGAAGTAGTTCAGGTTGCCCGCGATCTGGTCGAGGAAGCCGAGGGCGGAGAGCACCCGTTGGATGATCGCCGGGTTCTCGTCGAGCGCGAGCGGGTTGGGGCTCGTGGCGATGGCGGCGATGCGGGCGCGCATCGGCGCGAGCTGGGCGTGTGCGTAGAGCGGCGAGGCGGTGTCGACCGTGCGGTCGGCCCGGACGATGCGCGCGTAGCGGGCGCCGGCCTCCGGATAGCGGGCCACGTCGGACCGGGCCTGGGTGTAGAGGTGGCGGCCCCACTGCAGCTGCACGTCGGCGAGGCGCATCCACAACATCGGGACCTCCGTCGCCTGGCTCAGGTATGGGTAGGGCAGCACCGAAAGATACGTCGTTTCCGCGCGCTCGAAGTCGCCCATCGCGAGGTAGCAGTCCCCCATCGCCATCGGGATGACGAAGAAGTAGAGTTGGGGGAAGTACGCCACGAGCTGGGTGTACGAGGCGTTCACCCCGGTCAGGATGGTGATGTCCTGGAGCGCGACCCGATCCTTGTAGAAGGTGGTGAGGTTGGTCGTCGCCTGGTCGAGGGCGATCTCGACCCGCTTGCCCCGGTCGCCGAAGAGCACGAGCGACGTGGCCGTCGAGGGGCCGGCCACGAAGGCGGGCGTGAGGAAGACGCTGGGCACCGCGGCCGCCCGTACGTTCGATACCGGCGCGAGCCCGTGGGCGTCTGCCACCTTCGCCGCCTCGGCCAGGGTCCGGCTCGCCGCCTCCGCGTCGCCGGCGCGCCGCTGCACGTCCGCGACGAGCTCCATCGATGCCACCTGCCGGTCCACCTGCCCCGTGGACGTGAACCGCCGCACTGAGCGCTGCGCGGCCTCCAGCGCGGCCGAGCTGTTTGCCCCGCGCTGGAGCATGATCGCGAGGTCGTGCTCCAGCGCGCCCAGGAGCGCGGGTCCCGACCGGGGGGTGTTCTTCACCGCGCCCGCGAGCGCCTGCTGGGCGCCCTCCACCCGCCCGGCGGCGAGCTCCGCCTCGGCGCGCGCGATCGCCACCTCCACCTCGCCCCGCCAGCCCGTGTTCAGGCCGGCGTCGACGAAGGGCCGCAGCGCCTCCGCGACCCGGGCCGGCAAGGGCGACGTCGAGCGCACCGGCTCGGGCAGCGCCGGGCGGGGCGCGCGGGTCTTCTTCAGGAGGCCGGCGGCGTAGTCCACCATTGGATCGACGAGCGCCGCGATCACCGCGTTGGGCCAGCGGATCACCGCGGCGCCCGGGTCGTTAGGGAGCTGCGGGTGTAGCGCCTGCAGGATGTCCCAGTGGAGGCGTTGGTAGGCGCGGAGCGCGAGGGTGTACTCCTCGCGGTGCAGGTACTCGTTGGCCTCGGCGAGCCGAGTGCGCACAGACGCCTCGAACTCGTTCTCGGGCGTGCGGATCTCCTGCTCCACGGGGATCCTCCGCGACGGACGCAGGTCGGACACGAAGGAATACCGCTTCTCGACGAAATAGCTCGGCGCAGCCATCGGGCGCTCCAGGGGGTCTAAGGAGGATCAGAGTAGCACACCTGACTGGACCTGTGAATTGTCAACCACGCGAGTCCGCGGTCCATTCGGACTTGAGTCGGTATGTCCACCGCTTTCCTGGATTTCCACCGGCTCGATCGCCGCAGGACATACGAAAGCTCCCCGGTTGGTTCATAGACGCCCAGCAGGAGGGCCCCGAAGTCCAGTCCGGGAGCCGCCCGGATCGGTAAAGCCGCCGATCAGGAGCTCCTGGCCCGGTTTTGCTCCGCCCCAATGGCCTGGTTTTACTCCGCCGTTGACACCCGGCCGATAACTTTGCTCTCGGTGTGTCTACGCTGGGAACGTACCCGGCACAGAAGCAGTCCCGGTCTTTGCTGTTCCCTCGCCGCCGCGCTACTTTCCAATGATGATGTGAGCCGGAGTGCGCGCAGTTCGTGCAGAGCGGCATGGTCAGCCTCCAATTGTTTTCAGCCATTCGGTAAATGTGCCGTCAAAATCCTTCAGCGGCACAATGTCTTCCCGATACTTGAAACATGGCCAGCAAACCACGAGGCCAGATTCCTTCGCTTCGCCACAACCGCGGCAGATTGTTTCTGTGCGAACGTGTTCTTCAAGTTCTTTCATAGTGTGATTGCTACTTGCTAATTCGACGGACGCTTTATCCACTTGGCGGGGCACCTGTGGTGTATGCGTTGTGGGCATGTGGGAAGAGGGAACGACTCGTCACTTCTTGTCCTTTCCCCCAACTGCCCGCAACTGATGTCAAAGAGCTCGATGCCTGGTGGGTGGCGTGTTTTATTCTGGTTCGCGCCAGAGCCGGAGACTTCAATCCGTTCCGCTTTATGGAACCGCCCGCCTTGCATCTGCGTGCATTGTCTCATGCCGCAGAAAACCTGCAAGCAGGTTATCCACATTTAGCTGTTCGGCGTTGATTTGGGCCTCTTGTCAAGCCGCGGTCTGCCGCCCATGCGGCCGATTTCGCTGAGCCGCTCTTGGGAAAGTTTCTTTGCGCGGGCTCTGCCGCCCATGCGTGCGAATTCGGTGATGGTGAGCTTCTTCATGCAGCCACTGTACCATACCTGCAAGCAGGCTATGTCCACAGGTGCTTTCTGGGTCGGCAACGTGCGGTGTCGCTTCTCTTAGTCCGTTCCTCAAAGCAATTGAACTCCGCGGCCGTTTCCATCGCTCCATGTATAGGTGAGGGGATCGCTTGTTCGAAGTTCGTCGCGGGTCATAAAAAGGAACAGGGAAGCGCCCATGCTGTGTGGAACGTGAAGCTGCCGCAATGCTTCCTTCATAGAATGAGTGCGGTGATGATCGATCGTGATTGTCAGCACACGAAAAGTCTTCCAGCCGAAGTGCCGTTCGTGTTGCTTTGCCGCGTGTGCCGTGAGATAGGCGCGCATTTTCCGCTCGAAGCTCGTCTGCCGGATATCGCTGCGGATAACCGGCATGGTGCCGCGATCGATCTCGACCATGAAGCAACGGCGGGAGCCATCGGGCAACATAAGGCCGAATACAAGATCGGCCACAAGTCCGATGTCATGGAGAGCGCCCTGGTGAGAGACCTGCACGCGGAGCGCAAAAGGATCGCGTGCACTGAAAGTCTGATCGGGGAAGGTGGCGACCATTTCGTCCGGATGAATAAGGCGTAGGCCTCCGCGATGGCGGACGGCATATTGGAGCGCGATATAAAAATCGACGATCTCAAGTTGGTGTTCGATGAACGGACGGCCGGCTTCGCGGTTCTTGCGGCTCCACTCGACATTGGCGAAATCGATGCCGTCGCGCTCGATCAGGAGGCGCGCGCCGCGGTCGGCAAGGGCATAGGCGATTGGTGCTGATCCGGCGGTGGGATAGTAGTCGAGCTGCGCCCGCGGTCGGTCGATGTAGCCGGCATGAAAGAGCCGAGAGAGCCGATCATTGGTGCGATCGAGCGAGCGGCCGACGATCGCGGCGATGTGGGTGGAACGCAAGAAGCGATGCCGGGCAAGCTGCCGCACGATCTCTACGTCGTCATCGGTAAGGCGGAAGGCCGGCGGCTCCGGCGCACGGCGGAACCGCGGCCGGCGATTCGGTTCGGTGATTCTCGCAACATACATTCACTCATTATACCGCCCCGCCAGAGCCGCCGGCCGCCAGCATAGGGTGGATGGGGAAAGCGCCTGCCAGGGAGATCAACGGTGGACTTGTTGCCAGGAGGGGCAATGGACGGCAACCCACGTTCGATCCGCGCACCTTCTGGAACGGCGCGCCTAGCCCCCTCTGCGGATGAGTTCGAAGACAAGCGAGATGACGAGCAGGACGAGCGCGACCCAGAAAAGCATCCTCGCGCCTTCCATCGCCGTGCCGGCGACGCCGCCGAAGCCAAGTAGCGCCGCGATGATGGCGACGATCAGGAAGACAACCGCCCAGTGCAGGAGGTTTCCGAAATTCATGATCTCTAACTCCGTTGTTTCGACGTGACCGACAGAAGCGGGCCGAATTGGCGCGCCATAGCCGGGTCGGGTGTTGTCTGTGTTGCGAGGACCTCACTAATGCTGTAGCGTTGCTGGATCTTGCGTTCGAGCTGTTCGCGCTTGCCGGCAACTTGGTCGAGGTCGTCGTCCGTTAGATTGCCCCATTGTTCCTTGATCTTGCCTTTCAATTGCTTCCAATTTCCTTCGATGCGGTTCCAATCCATTAGCACGCTCATTGCGATAAGTCGCGGGAAGGTTCATCTGCGCCACGATATAGTGAGGCTAATGTTGCTGGGACGGAACGGTTCCACCGTCGCCTCGGCCAATATGAAGAAAATTAAGGGGCATGGCGTTATATGCCGTTGCGCTCGCCCTTCGGTCCTCCGCACCGCGCTCCATGAAAGCGGCAAACGGTCCAGCCCGTCACGGCCGGGTGTTCAGACCGCCGTCAAGATCGTGCTGGAGCCAATTTTCGAAGTGGACTTCGAGGACAGCGCGTATGGCTATGGACCTCGCCGCGGAGCGGTCGATGCGGTTGATGTGCCGCGGCTATAGCGGGAGCCATGTGCCGGATGCTCGAATCGGGCCAGTCCGGATTTGAGCGTGGGAGCCCGATCCTGGGTCATGAGCGGAGATTCAAACTGAGGCTCCTGTCCACGCTGACTGATGGGCCGGGGTGTGTCGGGACCGGCCGCGACCCGTCGAGGCATGCCCAGCCCAAGCGCGGCAGGCCGGCGCCGGACGCATAACGCGACACCCGAGGAGGACTATCGGACGCGAGCGGAGCGAGTGTCCGATAGCCCGGACGAGGGTGTTCGTTATGTGGCCGGTGAGAAGGAAGCAGGAAACGACCCAGACGCGAAGCCGGCCTGCGGTACTCTGCGGGCCGGGCGCAGCGCGGCTGCGGTCGTTTCCTTCCTTCGGTAGTTAGAGGTGGCGCGGCGCGGCCAGCAGGCCGCCCGCCGGGGAGGCACGGACTCGAACGAGGGACTGCCGGCCAGCAGGACGGCTGTCCCGAGGCAACAGCATTCGGCAATCAATCATCGATTTGCCCGCCGCTTTCGCTATCACCGCTCATTTGCGGCGATAGCGAAAGCGTCGGATGTATGGGTTATTCACGCTTGGCAATGCTTATGATACTACAAGGTAGCTGTTCGGCTCGTAATGCCGGCAATAGCAATTCGAGCATTCGCCCCACACCTCACGCTTCCATGAGTGTTGTGAAGCCTGATGAGCGCAGTTTTTGCAGCTTGGCATGTGATGGGTACGGTTAGCTTGTAAGATCGCATCACTGCGACATGCTCTCCTTCGGGCGGCCGACTAAGATCGCAGTCAAGGGGGAAAGCGTCGTGAAGGTTGTGGGGGCCACGCAAGCTATGCGTCCCTTGACGGCGAGCTGCGGCCGCTATCATGGGGAGAGCGGCGCAGTGACACCAGCCTTTGTCGGTGAGGATGCTTTGTGGGCGGAGATCGACCGAAGGCACTTTGTGGATTGTCGCTTTTGCGTTCTGTGGCTTCCGCCCTGTGTCCGTCGTTGGCGATAGCCACGACTAATCTAAAAGACTCGATCTCGAGCCCTTAGGGCGAGTGGTCTTGGGAAGTTGTCTGCCGAATGGCAGTCACGCGTAAGCGTGAAAGGAACCCAAGAAGAGAGTTTTAGATTAGTCGCGGCCGAAATCTGGAAGGCGCGAGCGCAGAGGCATTTGAAATGTCGGGAGAAAATGTCCGGTGCCTGTGGTTACTGGGTGTGGATACAGTAACCACACTCGTATCCACACGAGCATACCCGTAACCACACCCGGAGGGGGGTTATGGAGCCCCGAGAAACCGGTTGATGCGCACCTCGACTTCTGCCCGTGGCCGGCCGAAACGCAGTCGGCTCGTGGCGATGAGCCGGTGCGCGTCTGGCCGGCGCGGCCGCGGAGCGTCATGGAGGTCGAGGCGGATGGGGGAGGTAGGGATGCCTTGCCGCAGGAGCCGCGCCCAGGCGGTGAAGTTGGGAAGGTCGAGAAGTGCATCGGGACCCCCCAAGCCAATCTGCCGGGAAAGCACCTCGGCGTCCTCGGCGCCGGCACGGCAGGCGATGATCGAGCCCGCGTTGCCGAAGACGGCGGAGCGCAGCCGGTCGGGGAGCTGGTCGAGGTACTGGTGGCCGATCGTGAGCGTAAGCGCGTATTTGCGCGCCTCGGACAGAATGAGGGCGAAGCTCTCGGTGGCGAAGGATTGGAACTCGTCGGCATAAAGATGGAACACGCGCCGCTCGGCCGCGGGGGTATCCGCGCGGGAGAGCGCGGCTTGCGCCAGCGCCGTGGTGAGGAGCGCACCGAGCAGGTGCGCGGTGCTCTCTCCCGAGACTGCCTTTTGAGAGGTTGCAGATGACGATCGCGCCCTCGTCCATCAGGCGGCGAAGGGTGATCGTGCTTTTGGGCTGGGCGAGCATGTTGCGCAGGCTCGGCACCATGAGGGCCTTGCCGATCTTGTTTTGGATCGGGGCAATTGCCTCCGATCGAAAGCTGCTGCCATATCCGGCGTATTCATTCATCCAGAATGAACGGACGACCGGATCGGCGACATAATGCTCGATCAGCCGAACGCGAAAGGGTTCATCGATGAGCAGCCGAGGGAGCATAAGAAGCGTCGCGCCGGGAACATCGAGCAGCGCGCGGACGGCGTGGGTGAGGATGTAGTCGAGCCGCGGCCCCCAGCTGTCCGGCCAGACATGCCGGAACGCGGACACGATGCCATCGGCGACGACCGGCTTGAGGTCATCCGGGACGTGCGAGAGGGGATTGAAGCCGATCGGCCGTTCGAGGTCGGCCGGGTTGATGTACGACCAAGTCGTTCGTCCGGGAACGGGGGATATAGTCCAGCGCGGCTTGGGCGAGGTCGCCATGCGGATCGAGGAGAGCAAGTCCCTCCCCGGCGGCGAGGTCTTGCCGGATCAGGTTGAGGAGAAGGGTGCTCTTGCCGGTTCCGGTCTGCCCGACGATGTAGAGGTGCCGGCGCCGTTCCTCCTGGTCGAGCACGACATCATCGCCCAACGCATGGGCGCCAATGCAGAGCTGTTGGCCTGGTGTATTCATGGGCGGAAGGGAGCCGGTGTGCCGTGCGCATCGCAGGTGGGAGATGATGCGGGCAGCACCCTCATTCCCTTGAGGGTACGCCGGGGCTACATGGCGTCGCGTCGTTGTGCGTGATGACTTGACTGCCGAGCCCCCGCTCACTGCCGGCTCGTTTCCGGCCACGATCCTTTCGAGATGGTGGCCTTGCTCGATTGTACCCCCTCGCTGCTCCACGGGCTCGGAGCCTGAAGGCTGGGGAGAGTGCAATCAGGCGAACTCCGATCCGCGGATCATTTCCCCGGGTTCTCTAATTGCGGACAGAAGGTCAATCCTTTTGTTCGACCGCGATGACCATCCTTCCGTCCCGACCTGTGAATGGATTCGCTGCCGCGCGCAGAGGCGGTCAAGGCCGCCGCAGGCGCCCGCGCAGCGGGTTGCCTTGAGGGACGCGAGCACGGCGGCAAGCTTTTTACAGGTTGGGGACGTTCGTCGGGCGGCAGCCATCCTCTTACGGGGTGTCATGGTTCTCTCAGTGGTCGGTGAATCTACCGCCACATCATGGCTTCAGTCGCGTCGGCGACACAATGGGAGAGGCGCAGTTTGCTTGATGACAATTGCAACAAAGGGGTCGGGCTCAACTCAGCGTCGTCCCCGGTAAGGCACGAATTTCCGCCATTCGACGGAAACCAGCCTTTTCGGATTATGCTGCGTTTGCCGCTGCACGGGCGGCGCCACAGTGCAACGGCTCGCGTGTGATCAGCACGCGATGCATGATGACGGAAAGTTTGCGTGTAATGGCGACCAGAGTTTTTACGCCAGCATGTTGATGGGCGATGGCTAATGTTGGATGTAAACCGGAAGTGTTATGCTCACTGTGCGCCTTTCAGCCCCAGGCCCGCCACGTCTCACACTGCCCGCCAACCCCATCCGTTCGCCCTACCAAGGTGAATTAATGAACAATCGTTGTCCAACATTGGGGGTAATTTTAGTGTTTTCGAAGGTCATGCTTTAGGTGGAAACGTTGCGGCGAAGATAGCGACGCCGCGTCTTGCCTTATAACTTTCGTTCGTAACAAAAGCCGGTTGGAAGCATCAGCATGGTTTACAGGAGTACGGGCGTGCAAGGCCCGCCGGTTGTCAACGATCATCAAATGGCCGGCCTCCAATGGAAATTCCACAATGGCGGGTGAGCGTTCAAGCTGCCGCTCGATCAGGATGAGGCCACTTTCCAGTTCGGACGCGCCGCTTACGTCAATCGCAAAACGAAGCCAGCGTACGGCGTTCGGAAGGAATGCAGGTGCGAGAACCGTCCCGCCACCAAATTCTGGCGCGAGCTTCCAGGGCAAGGGCCGCTCCCAGAGGTCGCGAAACGCGCCATGGCATTCAGCCGTGCAATCGAGCGTGGCCAATGCGCCCTCCAAAGACCGAAAAACCTTCGAGAGCGCACCAAAGTTCATGGCGCAATGGGTCCACTGGCCTGACCGCGTGGAAGCTGTCATTCAAGGGCGCTATTTTGACCTCCCTCCCGCACATTACGAGGGCATATTCACACTGGTGTGCAATTTCATGTGCCCGCATTGTACCCGACGGACGACGCGTCTGAAGTGGGTGGACGGCGGCACCTGGAATAACAACACGCCGATTGAGGAGGCCAACACACTACATCCCACGGGATTGAGACGCGCCATCGATCAGTTGGCTGAAAATCGAGTGGACGGACAGATGGGGATTGTTTGGGGCGGCGGTGACCCAACCGCAAACCCCTATACTTACAACGCCATGCTTTACGCCCGCAGCCGCGGCATCACCGGCAGCTTTCTCACCAACGGCGTTTTTCTCGAAGTCGATCGATGCCTGGACGCCGAACCGATTTTGATTCGCATCAACTGCGGCACCGAGGAGGCCTATCGGCGCTTTCATGGCTATCCAAAAGGATGGAATTATTTCGAACAGGTCAAGCTTAAGATGAGGGAGCTGGTGCGACGCAAGCTTGAGCGCAACGCGAAAACCCTCATCGGTATCTCGCTTATCATCGACGAGCGCAACATGGAGGATGTGGTTACCGCGGCCAAAGAGGTCGAGGCCGTCGTCCGTGAGTTCAGGTCCTGGGGTCGATTATGCGATTGTCCGGCCAGTGATGAACTACGCGCATTTCGAGCGCGATTACACTATGACGCGCGAGCAAACCAAAGCCCGCGCCCGCGCGCTCGTGGAGCAAGGCGGCGCCGTACGACAAATCTTCAATCAGCTCGGCATTCCGCTGATCATGATCAAGGATAGCTTCGACGAACGGCCGGAGATTGATCCCGCAGAGGGTGAGGACTGTCTCGCCTATGGGCTCTATGGCGAAATTCGACACAATGGGGATGTTCAGCTGTGCTCCGAATCCTACGGCGATCCGGAGTACACGATTGGTAATATTTTCCAGAACGATCTCAAAACGATTCTCAAGTCGGATCGACGCCGCCACGTGCTGAACAGGTTGAACGAGCGGAAATGTTATCAGACGCGCTGCCCACACAATTCAAGAGGCCACCACCACAACCGTGTATTTCACCGGATCGAGGCCTTGAAACGCGCGGGCGGTGAATTGGAAATTCGTGCCTGGATTGAAGACATGCGCATTTGTACCCTACCGTTGGGCCACTCCTTCTTTGTTTGATACAATGGAAGGATGCTGTAAGATGTTAGCATCACTTCTAAACTGGCTGAATTGGTATGTTGGACTCAAATCTTCTGCTGCAAGACTATGAAGCGACGGCACGCCGCCTGCGTCGCAAAGGAGTAAATCAGACCGAAATCGACGCTGCCCGCGAGGCGCTAGTGCGCCGAAATGAGCTGCAAACCCGCGTCAACCAGCTTCGGGCCGATCGCAATCAACTTTCTAAGGAAATCGGCCAGCTTCTCGCTGACAAGAAGGTCGAGGAAGCCGAGCGGCTGAAGGCTCAGGTAGCGACCTCGGGCAAGGCAGAATTCGAGGCAGTGGAGGCAAGCCTTCGAGATGCTGAGGCGGTTGCGCGGGATCTGTTGCTTCGCCTGCCTAATCCCCCAGACGACGACGCGCCGGAAGGCCTGACTGAAAATGCAAACGTCGTGCTCAAGACGGTTGGTTACGACCCCAAGGATTACACAGGACGTAGCTGGCGGCCGCACTGGGAGATCGGCAACCAGCTCGCGATTTTCGGATCTGGAGCGGGCCGCCAAGTTGACGGGATCAATGTTCGCCATGCTGCGTGGCCAAGGCAGCAAGCTGCTGCGCGCCCTGATAGATATGGCGTTTAAGCTGAACGAGGACAAATACGTCGAATTTGTCATTCCCACTTTCGTAAATAGCACAACATTTACGGGAACGGGTCATTTGCCGAAGTTCGCCGAAGACGCGTATGGCATCCTGAATGAGGATTACTGGGCTGTGCCTACCGGCGAAGTACCTCTTACCGGAATGCACAGGGACGAAATTCTTCCTGCCGATACGCTGCCGCGTCGTTACATGACCTACACATCGTGCTTCCGTCGCGAGGCCGGGGCGGCGGGAAAGGATACCCGCGGCATGCAGCGTCTTCACGAATTTCATAAGGTTGAACTAGTGCGGATCTGCTCACCGAATGACGTAAAGAGCGAGTTCGAAAGCTTGCTGGTCGATGCGGTACGGCCGATCGAGCTTCTCAAGCTACCGTATCGCATCGTCGATTTATGTGCCGGCGATCTCACTTTTTCATCGCAACGCATTTATGACATCGAGGTCTATGCCCCGGGGGTCGACAAGTGGCTTGAAGTATCGTCAGTCGGGATATTCGGCGATTTTCAGATGCGTCGTTCGAACGTACGCTTCCGCCGCAGCCCGGACCAGAAGCCAGAGTTTCCCTACGCGCTCAACGGCTCGGCGCTGGCGACGCCGCGTGTTTGGGCGGCGATACTTGAACATTATGTGCAACCTGACGGGACTGTGCTGGTTCCGGAGGTTCTGCGCGACTTCATGGGTGTTGAACGTATAACCGGCAAAAGGTGACTCGATGCTTTACCCACTGCCAAATAAAGTTGGGGCCTATGGATCTCGGGATGAATTCTTGGTAGTTCGACCTGAGGATGGGCAGTGGGTATTTTGGGAAGACCGCGTCGAACTGATTTTGCAGGGACGCTATGACGCCGTCCGTCCGCTGCATGCGGAACTGTCACCGACCTACCTGTGCAACTTTGCCTGTCCGTGGTGCAGCTGCCGAAAGGCCCGCGAGGAATGGTCGGATATCGACATTTTCAATCGACCCGACGCCAGCGACGGCACTATCGCGCCGTCGGCGCGACTGAACGCGATCGTCGACAATCTAGCAGCGGCGCGGATTGATATACAGTGGGTGGGCGGGGAGCCGACGATGCACCCGGCCTTCTACGATGCTGCCGGACGTGCCGCCGCGGCCGGTCTGAAGCAATGCCTTTTTACCAACGGCAGCTTGCTGCATCCGAAACGAGCCGCAGCATTGTTCGATGCGAACTTTGTTTTCATCCGCGTTAGTCTCGATGCGGTCAGTCCGGATGTGCACCGGCATCATCACGATTACGCGGAGAACCGCAACTACGGCGAGCGCACGCTGAACAATCTCAGGGAACTCGTCTCGATGAAACAGGTCAGACCGGGATGCCGGACGCTTGTTGGATTATCGTTTGTCGTTGACGACGTTAACGTCGGGGATTTGGGCCAAAGCGTTACCCACGTGGAGCAGCTTTGCACAGCTTTCGGCAACGGCGCGATCGACTACGTCATTGTGCGTCCTGCCTACGCATTTCTTGGGTCGCGCACGGAACTATCCCCGATCACCGCCAACCGGTTACGGGCCGAATTCGCGCCCGGCGCAGCGTTGCGATTAAGGCTGGATAATGAACCGAATGAATATCATTCATAGCCAATCGTAAGTAGAAACGGACAATCTGGCCGTGGACCCGCTCTCCAGTTCGATTAATTCCGATGTCCCAGTGCGGCGAGAATTGCATCGAGTCCATCGGTCAGTGCTGCGGGTCCTGGCTGCAGTATCAGCGCCGATTTGATCTCGACGATTCGATCGTTTCGTACCGCTGGGACCGCATCCCAGCCGAGACGTTGCCGGATTTTATCCGGAACGACCTTCTTGCCGCACCACGAGGCGAAAATGACGTTCGGGCGCGGCAGCAATCACGTCCTGTGGCGAAACAATACGGTCTCTGGCTGCCTTTTGTTTTCTCAGTTTGGGAAACACGTCCTCGCCTCCGGCGATCTCAATGAGTTCCGAGACCCAGCCAATGCCGCTGATGAGCGGATCGTCCCATTCCTCGAAATAAACCTTCGGCTTCGGCCAGCCACGAACCGACCCCGACACCTTGCTAAGGCGAGCCTCATAACTCCGGGCAAGCGCTTCAGCCTTGTCCAGCGCTCCGACCAAAGCGCCGACGGTGCGGATCATTGTGAAAATGCCGGCGATGTCGCGCTGATTGAAAGCATGGACGGTAATGCCGGCGCGGATCAGCTCTGCTGCGATTTCCGCCTGGAGGTCGGAGAATGCGAGGACAAGATCCGGCTCGAACGCAAGGATCTTCGGAATGTCAGCGGACGTGAAGGCTGAAACGCGCGGCTTCTCGCGCCGAACCTGCGGTGGCCGCACGGCACAACCGGACACGCCGACGATGCGGTCTTGCTCACCGAGAAGGTAAAGCGTTTCGACCGTCTCCTCCGTCAGGCAGACAATCCGAGAAGGCGGAAACTGGCGCAATAGTGTCGCCGATCATCAAGCGCTTGCCGGGCGAAAGCGACGCTACGACGATCTCACCTCAACTTGCGACAAACAGTTGTGTGCGTCAAGTTCAGCAAATCCATGGCACGAGGCGATGCGGGCGCGGCCGGCGCGGAGCCCCCGATAGCGCAGCGCCGGACGCGCCCTCCTGAGCTCGCCGAAGGGCGCCGTCAGGCGGCGAAGGCCCGCAAAGCCTCTTTCTTGTGCTCGCGCAGATGCTCCATGTTGAGGTAGCGGATGGCCTCCAACCAGTTCTCGTGAGTCTCGACGGCGAGCGCCCGCACCAGCCGCAGACAGCTTTCGCGGCCGGGGAAGATTCGCACCACATGCGTGCGCCGCTTGATCTCCTGGTTCAAGCGTTCGAGCATGTTGGTGCTCTTCATCTGCTTGTGGTGCGCCAGCGGCAGCCGGTAGTAGGTCAGTGTCTCTTCGATGTTGTCCTCGACCCAAGCGCAAAGCTTGGCGTATTTGCCCTGCCACTTTGCGAGCCACTGGGCGAGATCGCGTCTGACCGAGGCCAAGATCGCGGCGATCGTACATCCAGCGCAGCTCCTTGAGGCAATCGTCATCCACTTTGCGCGGCACGTAGTCCAACGCATTCCTCAAGAAGTGCACGTAGCAGCGCTGCCAAGCCGCCTCGGGCAAGACTTCTCGTATCGCGGCTTTGAGACCGGGATGATCGTCGGACACGACATACTCAACGCCCGATAGCCCGCGTCTTTTAAGGGCCAGCGAGACAAGTCCTTCCAGGACGAGCGGCTCTCGCGATTGGCCAGCTCTACGGCGAGCACTCGGAAAACGCCTTCAGGCTCGCGTCCAGTTTCTTGTTGATCGCGCTGATCGAGGAGGCCGAGAACTCGTGACCGCACAGCTCCTCGGTGACCGCCTTGACCTTCCGGGTCGAGACCCCTTGCACGTACATCTCGGCCCGCGCCGCCACCAGCGCCTTCTCCGAGCGTTGGTAGCGCTCGAACAGTTCCGTCGATCGCTTCGGCGGGCTCAGGAGCGGCCGGCCCGGTCCTGCGGGACCCGCAGCTCCAGCGTCCCCACCCGCGTCACCAGCGAACGCTCGCAGTAGCCGCTGCGATAGCCCAGCCGCCGTTCCGTGCGCTCGCTCTTCGCCGCTCCAACAGCCTCCGTCATCTCCGCTTCCAGAGCCGCATGCACTAAACGTTCAACCGCCGATCTGAGGACATCTTCGTCCCGCTCCAGCAGTGCTTTGAGAGTGATGATATCGGCCTTACCTTCTCGCTTGGTCATGGTGTGCACCCTTCCACGGGGGCTGGTGACTTCGAACATCACCCGCATACCATGACCGCTACCGCAGCCGATTTTGCTGAACCTTTGGGACACTACGCGCCAAACCTAACAGCAAGCCGCTTAATATGCCCGAAAAGCCGAACTGTCAGCAGTTTGGTGGCCCGGCTGTTTCGTTCGCGTTACAAATAGCTCAACCACCAATCTCGCCGCCGCTGCTTCACGCCGGCATACCAGCGGCAGGCCGGGTAAAGCACCGCCATGATGAGGATCCATGCGGCATAAGTGCCGGCGAGACTGAGCCCAGCCGCTTGGACACCGAAGCCATGCAACTGGTGCAAGTCAAAGCCTTCAACGAGCCAAAGGGCGACGGCTGCGGCGCGCGCAACATAAAGGTGCAGCAGATAGATGAAAAGCGGCACCCGGCCATATGTCGCGAGTACCTCACCTACAAAACCACCGAGCCGCTCCATCGCCGGGAGCAAGAGGAATATCGGCCCGAGCGTAACGAGCGCATAGAGCAAGGAAGGCGGGTATTTGGTTACGTTGAGCATCGAAAGCACGGTCATTACACCGTGGGTCTGCACGCCCCAGGGATGCGGATCGCCATAGAGATTTGTTCCACGCAGCAGCAGGAAAAGCGCAATTGCCGCGAGGCCGAGCACTGTGAGCTGCCGCTCGCGCTTGGTAGCGGGTTCCAGAAAGACATGCCCGAGCCCGTAGCCAACGGCCATGATGCCGATCCATGGGAGCACCGGATAGCTCACCCATCCATACAGGCCAAAAGGCAAGGCACCCGGTTCATGAAGCATGGTCCAAAGCGGCGCCAAATTCCCGAACGCCGAGGCGTGCACATGATCGAGCAGATTGTGGCCAAACAGGATCAGTACACCGACCAGCAGCAAGCCATGTGGCGGCATGAACACCAGGCCCGCCAGCACGATCATGCTGAAGCCGATTGCCCACAGCGTGGCCAGATTGATCAGGCCGAGTTCAAGTCCCCACACGGGGCTCACCACAACGATATCAAGCAGTATCAGCCAGACCCCGCGAGTAATCAGAAAACGCGCAAGCGCCCGCCTGTCATCGAGTTTCCTTCCATGCAGGAATGCGGACACGCCCGCGAGGAAAACGAAAGTGGGCGCGCAATAGTGTGTGACGAAGCGAGTCAGAAACAGCGCAGGATAGGTCCGGGCGAGATCGGTTGGTGCGAAGTACAGTGCATCGGCGTTGAAGAAATCCCGCACATGGTCGAGCGCCATTAGCAGGATGACAAGCCCACGGAGCCGGTCGATCCCCGGCAGCCGAACATCCGCCAGCGACGGAACGCGAGTGACCCTTTCGACGGGTTGCGTTGTGACTTGGTCCATCGCTTGGGTCAACCGGCTTCCTCCTCGATCACACGAATTGCGAGTTCAGCGGTCAGGCTTTTGTCGTCCGCTCGTTAGCGCTCGATGCCGCGCACTGAGAATTCTCAATGGCTATAAGCACCCGTGCACGCTTTCCGTATGCCGATTTTAAAGCTAAATGACAGCCGGCGTCGGGGTTCGCAAGCCACGCCGAGCTGCCAATCCCTTTCTCGATCAGGCGAACATATTAGTGACAGGCGATGGAGCATGAAAGACTATCCTGGTTCGATCGCTGCCGGTCATATCGCGACCAATTGATCGCGAGTCCGCGCGGCCAGCACTGGGTTTTGGCGAATCCGCTGACCCGTCCCATCGGACGGCGACGCGCCCGGGCCATGCTCGATCTCTGCGCCGGATTCGTTTACTCACAGGTCCTCTTCACCTGCGTGAGGCTGCGCCTCTTCGACATCCTGTTCAAGGAGCCCCTGACTACTGCCGCGCTTGCCGAGAGGCTGTCGCTTTCGCCGGAGGCTACGTGCCGCCTCCTCGATGCCGCGGTTCACTTGGGCTAAGCACAGATTCGCTGTTTGGCCAACGGACGGTGTTTTCGGTTTGCGTTCATGGCTTTGACCTCTTCGTCGATGGCGGTTTTGAGACTGTCTGCGGTTTTGAAGGTCTTGTGGGCGAGGTGATGGCCCTTGAGGGTTTTCCATTCGTGTTCGATGTCATTCAGTTCCGGGGCATATTTGGCCAACCATTCCGGCTTGAGCCAATGCTGACGCGCGGCGAGCGCATCACGCGTGGCTTTGCTTGTATGGACCGGGCCGTTGTCGAGCACGATCATCTTCGATGCGCACAATGCGTCCTTTGTGTCGGTGACGCAGCAGTTCAATACGACGACCTCCATGGGGCGACTGACGCTCAACATGCTGCTCTCCTTCGCCCAATTCGAGCGCGAGATCGCCGGCGAGCGCATCCGCGACAAGATCGCGGCGTTGAAGAAGAAGGGCATGTGGATGGGCGGCAACGTGCCGCTCGGCTATGACGTCAAGGACCGCAAACTGATCGTCAGTGAGCCTGAGGCGTCAACCGTCCGGTTGATCTTCCGGCGCTATGCCGAACTAGGCTCGCTCTCTTTGCTCAGGGCCGAACTCGATCGACTGGGTATTGTGAGCAAGCGCCGTGAAGGAGCCGGCGGACGGCTGGCCGGCGGTCAACATTTCTCCCGCGGGGCACTCTACCTGATGCTGCAGAACCGGACCTATCGTGGCGAAATCCTTCACCAAGGCACAGCCTACCCCGGTCAGCACGCGGCCATCCTCGATCCGGAGCTCTGGCAGATCGTGCAGGACAAGCTCGCGGCCAATCGGCACGAGCGCGCGTTGGCGGTGGGCGCGGAGGCGCCGAGCCTGTTGGCGGGCCTGATCGTCGATGCCGACGGCAATCGGATGACGCCGACCCATGCCACAAAGAAAGCCAAGCGATACCGCTACTACGTCTCGGCGTCGCTTCTCGCTGGGGATCACCTGCAAGCACAGAAAGGGATGCGCGTCCCGGCGGGCGATATTGAGGCGCTGGTGCTCGACCGGCTTAGGGCGCTTTTCTCCTCCAGGACCGACGTTGGTGACGCGCTCGCCACGCTCGATCTTGAGGCTCGCGCCATTGATGCGGCCTTGCGCAACGCTTTCACGCTTTCCAAGCGATGGCTCGCCATGCCGCCCGTCGAGATGAAAAGCCTCGTCCTGGACATTGTCGAACGGGTAACCATTGCGGCCAATCGGATCGACATCTCGCTGAACCGCGCGAAAATCGCCGCGGCGCTGGAAGCGGGAGGAGGGAGCCAACGGCCTGATATCGACCCCATCACCCTGTCGATCGATGCAAAGCTGCGACGCGCCGGCAAGGGGAAGCGCCTCGTCATCGCGAATGGTGCCGAGGCCGAAGTCAACGCAGGCCTCGTCGAACTGATCAAAGATGCTTTCACAATCCGAATCCAGCTCCTCTCAGGATCGGACGACAGCATCGAGGAGATGAGCGGACGCCTTGGAATGAACAAGTGCCGGCTAACCTCCCTCATTCGATTGTCCTATCTGGCGCCTGATATTGTGCGCGCGCTGCTAGAGGGCCGCCAGCCGATCGAGCTCACGCCGACGCGACTCTTGCGACTGAGCAAGGACCTGCCGCACGACTGGAGCGAACAGCGACATGTTCTCGGCTTCGCCGCCTAAACCTCCATCAAAATCCAGACGAAACGCTCCACATCCGACGACTCGAAAACGGCCTTGAGAGACCCTGCGGCCGTTCGCGCCCCACACCCAGACATTTGGCGTCTCTGGTTGGCACCGATGCGTTCGCCGGAGCGCTAACGCGCGGAAGTATCGTGACTATTCCGGAGACCGCAGAAACTGAAAATACACGGTCATATCAGGGAGTTTTGTGGCTGGGGGACCTGGATTCGAACCAAGATTGACAGAGTCAGAGTTCGCTGTTCTACCGTTGAACTATCCCCCACCCGCTCCCCGCAAAAAGCCAAGACTTTATCCGAAGCGTGGTCTAGTCACTGGTGAGTTGCTCTTTTCCCGGTCGCCACGACGATCAGGTCGATGCTCTCACTCAAGGCCTCGCCTGGGGTCGCCAACAGTGGAGTTGCAAGCTGACAGTCGGTTTTTACCGTTACTAGGGTCCGGCATCGGTCGCGCCCATGCGGCAAAGCTTGGATGCTTGCTTTACATATTCAGGCTTAAACTGACTTGGGCGGCCGCGAGGCTGACGCCAATCTCCATGATGCGTGGCGCATTTGTGGATACGGCAAGAATGTCCATCGCCGACGCGGCATTCGTTGTTACCGTCGAATTCAACGCGAGAGAATAAATAGCCATGAATTAGCTACCCTTCAATAAATACATGGGGCTCTCCCCTTGACACTGGCAGCAATGGGCGCTGAAACCAGAATGAAGCCGCAGACTCGCCCTCAAAAGTGGGCCTGCGGCGCCATGAAGGCGACGCGTCCGGTCTGCTTGGCGGTTTCGACGTCGACATATTCTTGCGCCACCGCGAAGCCCTGCGCCGCCGCGTATTCCTTGAGGAGCTTCAATTGCGACGGGATCGAGAAGCCTTCCTTCTCCTGCTCCTTGGAGGAAACGCGCGCACAGATCACCGCGTGGGGGCGAGCGGGATCGGCAACGGGTGCGGGCTTCGAGGTCTTTTTCATATCGTTTAGTGTATCCTAAACACATTCGGATCGCAAGTGGCGGACTTGGTCGAATCAGCGCACCCTTTGCCCGCCCGGATCAAGCCGGGAACGCCCAATATTCAACTTTCAACCTTCGCGCCGCAAAGCAATCAGCCTGACGACTTTGAATAATCTGTCGGGAGACTTCATATTCGATTACAGAGTTTTCTGAACATGAGGCGGATTGAGGCCAGGCGCAGGAAATGGAAGCGCCTTTCGATTGAGGTTGTCCCAATACTTGGCGAGCCTGCGGCACCTGTTGAGCCAGGCGAAGGTGCGCTCGACGAGCCAGCGTTTTGCCGATGAAAACGAATTTCTCCAGGCCTCGAGATGCCCCCGACTTCTTTCCGGCCTCTTCAACTATGAGAAATCATTTTGTGGACGAGATCATCGCTGGACCACTGGCGACATCAAATCGCAATGGCCGGACGGCTCCAGTGGAATCGCCACTTTACGCATCATTCACGGACAACTCCCCCGGTCCGCGTCTTTGTGTTTGGCCCCCCTGAGCGGCGATCTCTCCCCGGCGGCGAAGCCGCAGCTTTTCAAGAATATTGTGGACGTGATTCTTGATCGTAGACGGTACCACGCCGAGGGTCCGGGCAATCTCCTTATTCGTCAGACCCTGCGCTATAAGGGGAATAATATCTCTTTCGCGGCGTGTTAGCGTGACGTCACAGTTGTCTCGTTCGGGCATGACTGCACTATTCAGACAGCGCCGCTTTGCAGATGAGGCGGCTATGTATCGAAAAAGCGAACTGGTCAGCCGTTGGGGGCAGACGAAATCGCCGCGAACTGCTTGATGGAGAATACCGACCATCTCCTCCGGCGAACTTTCCTGGGTGACGTACGCTACAATCCCAGCCTCGGCACATGCTATGACTTCTTCATCGATCTCGCAGATGGCAAAAGCGACAACCTTGCTGTTTGGCACGGCGTCGCAGATTCTACTCGCTAACGTCCGAACGTCGACGGCCGAGGCATCTAAAAGGACGATGTCAGGCTGTAACTCGATGATTTCTCCAATGGCTTTAGGGGCAGACGCTGAGCCGACGACCTCAATGCTCCGCTGTCGGGCAAGCAGCAGCGCCAGTCCTTCACGACAAAGTCGAACGTCGCTAAGTATGAAAACTCTCAGCGATCCGATCGTCGCCGGTGGCGACAACAAGTCATGGTAGGAAAGCACTGGATCCAGAATTTGTTCATTCGAGGGGACTCTTTGGTTGCATCACCCCCTCCGGACTGCGACCCATACCTTCGTATCTGGCCCGAAATTACGCAACCACGCGCTCGGGCCTCGACCATCATTTTGATCAATGTTTGCGCAGGATTTCAATGCCTTAAGCATAGGAACCACACTGCGAAATCACACGATCCTTGCAGCATCTGATTGACGGCTGTCCGCCAGTCTGCTCGCTGAGTGGACGTTGGTGCGACGTAACCATTGGATTCGCTCTGCGGCATCTAAATGAAGAGCTTGCGCATAAGTCCTCCTTTCATTGCCTGGGGTTGTCCTTTCAGAAGCTTCTAGGTCGTTGCGGCAAAAAGTTTCGCAGCATCATACTTCTTATGAGCTAATTCCAAACTCCGCACCCCCTGATTGGGGGTGTCGGCGCCATGTGCGTTGGAGTAAGTGTGGCGCGATCTCCAGCGTGACGAGGGTTCCCTATCATGCAGCGAGGTCGGCGAGCTGATCGGAAGGCATTTCGGCGAGACTCTGCCATCGTCGACTTTGCGCATGGTGATCTTCCCTGAGGCGAGCAAACTCCAGGACAGCATAGCCGCGGTTTTCCGTCCTCCTCCGGCGAGCTCAGGAGGCAGGATGGCCTGCGTCCGGCGCTTGAATTCCGCGTGCAATCCCTCGTGGTGAGTTTGTCGAACCACTATCGCATTTGAGGTTCGGATCAACTTCCACCGGCTTTTCGGAAAGCGCGAGAAGGTGACGAGCTTATCACCCGCGTCCTCCCGGATGGCCGCGACCGTGGGCATTTCAGGCGGCACTTGCGGAGGAAAGCTTTCCGCTTCGTCTCGATTTCCGGCTTCGCGCTGGCGGCTTCTCCGTCATCCTGATCGACGGCAGCACGTATGACTTCGATGGATAACTTACTTACAAAGCCCCCCGGACTTTTTGCCTGTTCCCAGGCCACCAGCAAGATCAATTGGCCTAGATTGAACCAGACCAAACGATCAAAAAGCGACCTGTTCAGTGGTCCACAAAGGATCACGTTCTGTCCGGCATCCCGGTTCATGGATGTCACCGTCGAAACCAGCCAATCCAGTGAAAGAGTGACGCAAGAAGTCGCCTCAAATTGCAGCAAGGGACCTAATATGTCACTGGGGTCCCGGTCAGTTTTCGGAATTCCCTAGACATAGAACATGCCCCTGTAGGCCAGAGCATTGATCAGACGGTGCCCAGAAGCGATTCGTGAGAAAGGCGGACGAGCTCTTTGGCTGACGGATGCTCGGTTTTGTCGCCTAGGTCATTTCTTGATCTTTTGGTCCATTCACTCTCGGAAGGTTTGGTGCAACATTTCTAGCTTCGCGAAAGTGAGCTACCTGCTAGGTGCGAGGAATGTGAAACCGTTTCGTATCCTCCTTGCCTCTATGCCGAGGATGTTAATTGAAATGATTACGCAGATCATTGCGAATGAGCCGGACTTTGTCATCGTTGGTGCGATCTCTGAGTGTTCTGACCTCACATCTGCCGTGCGGCGTTCCCAAGCTGATCTGTTGATTGTTGGGCAGTTATCCCTGGCGGAGGCGGCGGACGTTACGGCCATTCTGTCGTCGAGTTATCCTGCAAAGATACTTACCATCGCGGAAAATGGCCAGTGCGGAACGCTCCACGAGCTAAGGCCGCATTGTAAAACACTTGCAGATATTTCGGCCGCCAGCCTGGTTGCCGCGATCCGGACAGCGATCGGGCCCAGCGAGTCCAAGCCAAACTTGCAATGAGGGGAACTGCACCATGCGGCATCGTTTTTCGCTCGGGCTGGACCGGGATCGCAGTCAGGGCGGATGGTCCGCGGCGTGCCGGTCATTTTCGCCGGGCGCCGGCCGATGCCTGGAAATGTCAATCGGCAACCGCGACGGCACCAAGGCCCTGTAGCATGGACGCTCTACCCCAGATCCAATCTCAAACGATCCCGAGCGGTTATCGGGGAACGTTAGTGACGATCGAGCATATCCGCGACCTGATCAAACAGGGGGCAAAAGATTTCCCTGTCCGCCAAACAGCTATCGACATCCTTCTCCAACGAGCAGTCAAACCCAAAGACTATTTGGGGGAGATCAAGGCGTTGTTCGAGTGGGTGCAGCAAAACGTTCGCTACACCAAGGATACCTTCCGGATAGAAGTGCTCCATTCGGCGAAGCGCATGCTGAAGCTGCGCGCCGGCGATTGCGATGACATGGCGATCTTGCTGGGAGCGATGCTGGAGGCGATCGGGCACCCGGTGCGGCTCGTCATCACCGGCGCCGATCCACTCCGGCAAGACCTCTTTAGCCATATTTATCTGGAGGTTTTTCACAAAGGCCGTTGGATCCCGCTGGATGCCACCATGCCTTACCCGATGGGCTGGGCGCCAAGAACATTGGTCAAGAAGATAATCGCGATCGAGAGGAGACCGAACATGCTGTCTGACGATATGCAATTGCAAGGTATCGGCGCGCCGGTGCCGGACTGGCTGAAGGGACTGATCCGTGCGGTGCGCAGCGAGGCCATCACGCCCAAGGACGCGCGGGTAAAGTCCCTGTGGGACCTGTTGCGGCAGCGGCAGTTGCTGCGTCGAAGTCCATGGCTCAAGGCGGTGCTGTGGCGTACGTGGACCCAAGGACTATCCGCCCGGCGTCGTCCCCGCACGGCGCGCCGGATCGTGCACAGGCTGCGGCGTTGGGGAATCTTGCCACCAAAGTCAGCGCGCGCGCTGGCCGGCCGCCTGACGGCCACGCGCCCTTTGGTCCCTGCCGCAGTGCAGCCTATGCGCCCCGTGACCCTGAAGCCGGTCGCTTCGGTGCAGCCTGCGGCGATGCAACCGGTACGGCCGGTGCAAATGCAGCCGGCAGCCATGAGGGCGGTGCGGAAATGAACTGCCAATGCTCGAAATGTTCCGGAGGCTGCAGCGGTAAAACCCCGCCCATCGATAACGTGCAAATTCAGGGCATGCGGCAAGGGGCAGAGCTATACGAAGCGTTCAATGGCTTCGAACCTTCTCGCGCGATGAAGATCCGCCATTCCCGGGTGATCCCGCCTGTGGTCGTGGCACTCGGTGAATTGGTGGGCCTGATCTACCGCTCCGACAAAGGGCAACAGGGTCAACCGCTGACTTACATTCACCGGATGGAGAACCCGCCGCGCCTGGTTAGCAACATCGAGGGGACCCAGCTCTATGTCGTGGGCGGCAGTTACCGGGTGACCCCGCAAGGGATCGAAGGCTAGCGCAATGGCTGCGAGGTTTGCCAAATTTCTCGCTGCCGATCCGCTGCATACGAGCAGGAGGCTGAAATGAGAAAGGACCAACGGCTCGGACTTGATGAGTTGATGATCGTAAACCCCAGCTCATCGGGGACAGAGGCCGCTTTCCTGGGCAAGGACGGCACCTTCTATCAGGTGCAAGGTCAGGGCGAGGAAGAAGCGCTCCGAGGATCGGGGCAATTCTTCCTCGGCGAGGACGGCACCTTGTATCAAGTGCAAGGCTTCGACGCGGGCAGTTCGACCGGGCCCGCGGAACGTTTAGGCGAAGGCCTTGGAGAAGTGAATGGACACAAACTTGGTCATTATTTCCTCGGGGCAGACGGTGCGCTGTACGAGGTCCGATAGCCAAGGCCATTGGCCTTGGACTGTGTTGAATAAAACTCGCTGCGTTGATTGTTGCCAGTAAAGGAGATTGCCATGGCAAAAGTTCAAGGTGTGAAAGAAAAACTTCATTTCCCGCTCTACGATGCCTTCTTCGTGCCCGGACCGGGTCCGAATAACACTCCTCCAGCGAAGATATTTCAGGAGGCGATGACCGACCCCCGGGTGATCCGGTTCTTCGTGGATGTCCAGAACAAAACCAAGCTGGAAACGAACCTGCAGGCCGCGGGTCAGCTGCCCAGCTTGAATAGCTTCGAGGCCCGCGCTTTGCGCGTGGTGGTGTCCAATCAGCGATGCTGCCCCGACGATGATGACCCAAAGGCAATAAATAGCAATCTTAACGAAAGTGAGATTTTGGCCGACTTGATCTACAATTCGGTGACCAGTCTCATCGTGGGCGAAAAGATCATGATCGAAGCGCCCACCTGGTGGTTCCCGTCTGGCGCTGGTGTAAGTCCGGGATTCCCTACAGTCAGCAACCATGGTCAGCCTGACCCAACGGCGACATTCAGCTTCGCGGAGCCGTGCTTCATCGAACCGCAGCAGAACTTCCGCGTGGAAATGCTGTTCCCGCGAGACGTGCCAAAGCTGCCTTTGAACCCTCCGTCCAAGTGTCCAATCCGGTTGGGAGATGTCTTAGGTCCACTACGGATTTGGGTCGCGCTGGACGGCTACCTGACGCGGGATGTCCAGTAACCGGCAGAAGTACAAAGGAGAAATACCATGAGATATTTAGGCGAAGACGACGCGACTCGCATGATGGGCGTTGGCTATCTCGGCGAGGTCCGCCAAGGACCAGACGGCGCCCTCTATCAATATGTGCAGGGCGTGGACGGATTGGGCAACCCTATCGGCGGCTTCTGGAGTCGCATCAAGAAACTCACGGCCCGGGCGCTGCCATTCGCTCAACAGGTAGCCTCGTTTATCCCCGGCTATGGGACGGCGGTAGCAACCGCGCTCAAGGCCGTGACCCCGATTCTGCAGAAGGCCGGAGTCGCAGGCTATGACGGATTCGGTGCTCTCTATGAGGCCGCCGACGGCAGTCTCTATCAGGTGCAAGGGCTGGCGCAGGACGAAGAACTTCGCGGCATCGGCGAAGACGACGCGACGCGCATGATGGGCATTGGCACTCTCGGCGAGGTCCGCCAAGGCCCTGACGGCGCCGTCTATCAATATGTGCAAGGTGTCGATGGTCTAGGTAATCTCACGGGTTGGTGGAGCAGGCTGCGTAAGGTGGCAAGCCGTGTCGCTCAGTTCCATCCAGTGGCGCAGGCGTTGAAGGCGGCGAGGCCGCTCATAAGCAAGGCTCTCCCGATTGCGCAGCAGGTCGCCTCGGTGATTCCCGGCGGCACTGAAGCGCTGACAGCGGCGACCCCGATCTTAAAAGAGGCTGGCGTTGCGGGTTACGGCGGGCTCGGCGCTTTGTATCAGGCGCCCGATGGCACAATGTACCAGCAGGTCCAGGGCTTGGATGATGATGCAGAACTCCGGGGGCTTGATGCGGATGACGAGTTGCACGGGCTTGATGACGATCCGGAACTGCGCGGCTTTGACGACGATATGGAATTGCGCGGTCTGGAAGAGGATATGGAACTGAGGGGGCTGGATGATAGCGAGGACCTGCGCGGTTTCGAGGCCGACCAGGATATGCAGGGCGTCGCCGGCTATGTCCGGCAGGATCGCATGAGCGGGCTCGAACGATACGAGCCGGAGCAGCCGCCGCAGACCCGTTGGCATGTGGCGCCTTCCCAGCCGCCAAAGGTATGGAAACGCGCATGGTAGCCGACACAACAACGGTCCCCATTCCACGTCTCAAATCCTCTGCCCGGCGATCCAGCCTGGCACGAGGCGCTTGGGACGCGGGCTGAGACAACAGGAGATAACGCCCATGCGATCAGCATTTGGTCAAGCCCAGGAACAAGCGCCTCTGCGTTCAGCGCCGGACATCATGCCGGCGCCGGCGGCAGCACCGGCGGCCAAGGAGATTCCCTACGACTATGTCGCCAGGTTCACACTCCTGGGAACAAAACGCGGTAATCGCGTGCAGGATGTGATCAACATCAGCGTCGAAGGCGCCTTTGTGGCGGCGGCGATTGGTTATAGTTTTATCCCGGCCGATCCCGCGGCCGCCCCATTGCCGCCGATCCAGGTGGCTGCGGGAGCTCAACCCGACACCAGCTTGCTGGAGCTTATCGCAGAGAGCATTGCTCCCCAGCTAGTTCGAACTATCCGAGGGGGGCCGGGCACCGTGGATCCAGACGACACAGTCAAACCATTGACGGCCGTTCTTGACCCGCTCCTGCATGATCCGCGCATGCTGATTTAATGTTTTTTGACGCGGTTGTGCGGCATCGACTTCAAATACAGCATCGTTGACAGTGCCACCGGGCGCGAGCTGCAGAACAAGCCGATCCACAACATCGCCGGGCTCGGGGAGGCGAACGGTGAACGGCCGTTCCGGCCGCTCGCTAAACCGATGCTCTTCCTGCCCCGCTCGACGATCAGAATCGAGGTCGAGGAAATCTCGGTTGGGCCGCTTTACACCAACGCCGAGCTCTTCATCGTGCTGCATGGGTACAAGATACTGGGTTACGGGACGGCGCTGCCATGACCATATGCCACATCTGCGGCATTCCCCAGGATGCCGGCTTCTTCGACGAGTCGAATGTCTTCGACGTTGGACCGAATGGGCGGCCACTGCAGCCGGGTCAGGAACTCGTCCTGGCCCGATACGAGCTGCACCGCAATTACTGCGGCCTGCTGATGTACTTCGCCCAGTTCACGAATCTGTATGCAGCCGATCCGCAAGCGGTAAAGACACCCGGCTACCAATGGCAAATCCGCTGCAACGGCCAGCCGCGCGATCCCTATCTGACGTTCGGCCACATCATCAATCCCTGGGGGTTGTCGGGCTTCCCGGTCTATCTCCGGTTGGAAGAAGGCTGCACCTTGGAGTTCGCCATTCGCAACGTGGGTAGCACTCAAAATACGTTGACGGAAGTTGGCGGACGCATCCTCGGCCGCACCTGGTACAACCCGGTCTACGGCGGTGCGCCGAATCGATTATGAATTTCTCTGGAGAGCACGGAGGTCATATGGGACAAGAACGGCGTGCACAACAAATGGGGTTGGGGTCTGTGGGATCCCCACAAATATTGCCCAACAATTAGCCAGGCCAGGATTGGCTTCTATGATTTCATCGAGGGCTTTGATTGTCGCGAGCAGGTCTGCCAGTCGTAAGAATAAATGGGTCGGAGCGAATTTGTCGGCTCCAGAGCCCAAGCCAAGGCGGGATCACGAGGGTTGCCAATTTACAGGTCACCGCGCGTGGAAGAGTGTAACGCAATTGCGTGCCAACCAAAGAGGAAATCCCTATGGCCTACCAAATAGTTGACGGCAGTCCGGCTGCAATGGGCGGTAACAATAGTCTCGGGCTTCTAGAAGCTCGGAAATTGGGGAAGGCTCCGCCATCTCGCCTACTCTTCAAGTTTGAACTCGATCATTGTCCCAAACCCTTTAATTCCGCGCTCGGCCATACGATTTTGCACAATGGGATACTCGACGCGATTAAGCTTGCCACAAAAGCCACAGACGCGCTTGACGCGCTTAAAAAAAAACCCCCACACAAAATTAAGGTGGCCATTGAGATGGCCAATACGGTGGCCGGGTTCACGACCGCCTTCGGTGAAGGCCCTGGTGCCAAATGGAAACTCCCTTGGGCGCCAAAGCAGACGATGCCGGCGGGCGACATTGTCGCCAAGCGGTTTCGAACAGTCGCGAAAGAGTTGCAAACACGGGACACAGAATACAAGTGCGTCCACTGTATGCCGAGGCCGGTTATGGAGGTACCAGAGCCGCCTTCCCATCCCACGGAAACGATTGTGCGTGACACTTTAGCTATGGCTGTTTTGTGCGAAAACGAGGTGAGGCTGTGTCCACAGTTTTGGCAAGTCACGCCCGAGGAACGAGCCGCCACGGTCCTTCACGAGATGTTCCACCTCTGCTTCGGTCTAACGTGCGCATGGTTCCAACATGACCCTAAGGAAAGGAAAAGGAACAACGCGTATTGCTACGAGGCCTTTGCCTTGTTGGTAGCCGGCGTTACTCCTCCCCCAACCACCACCGACAAATGCACGAAAACACCTGTTAGATGAACTGCCACGTTACAGGCGAACCAGACTTAATTTGCGTGGCGAGGTAGTCTGGCAAGTTATGAAACCGAAGGACAATGACCATGTACGTCTGGGCAATTGATGGGTTAGGGCAGGAATCCGAGAGCAGAATGAGCCCAAGGGAGAGAAAAAGTGCGGGAGAGTATGATCGAGATTATGCGCTCAACTATGCGCACAGACATTGGAACATCCCTTGTCACGACCAGTTTATTGCACTTGCATCGAGCAGTGGCCGGAATTTCGTAAAAGTGCCCACGGGTACGAAGTTCGAACATGAGTTCGACGCTGCGAATGAATTAACATGGCGGGAGCACGCTTTATTGCCCGACGGCTCGCGTATCGAGTTCGAAGATCTCGACGATTGCACGCACTACATCTCATGCTGCATCGGGCTATCCGGCGGGCTATCGGGCCCTGAGGGGGGTGGTATCCCTATCACGTACCGCCAGCTCGGTTCGCCGCCGAAAGCTCCGTATGGAATCACGCGCGTTAGCACAATGGTGGAATACCTTCTGGGGAATAAAAAATTTAACAAGAAGGGTATCAAATTCGCGAAACCTATCGGCGAAAAAACAAGCGATGAGAGCCTTATCAAAAAGCTCGACCCTGGGGACCTGATCGCTTACTGGAACAATGACAAAACAAGTATGCGGTACAAACGCTACACCCATCTGGCAATGTACCTAGGGAACAATAAGATCGGCTCTCACACCTTCTCTAGGTCCGACGATCCGGCATGTACGTGGAATAACGACTGGGACGTGGGTAAAGGTACGTATCTCTGGACGTTTCTGCATTTCATTGTGTGACCCTCGCCGACCAGAAGTGGGGGTTCCAAGCGCATCAGGATCATATTTATGTGGCGAGGTAGCGTGTCGACTTAATGAAGCAGAAGGAGGCTCGACATGTACGTGAGGGCGAGTAAAGCGTTGGGATCAATCCCGACATCATACCTTTATGATTCTTCGATAAAGGGCGTCGAGGAGTATACGTTAGGTGACGTTACTCCTCCGAGTGGGCCCATCACAGTAGCCAAGCTCGCCGGCAGCCTCACCAACTTCGTCTTCTGGGCGCGGCATCCGGATTTAGAGGGCCATGCGCTGAAACCGAAAACGAAAGAGGCGGCCGAGTGGAGCCAGATCCTGACGGGCAAGGTCAAGCCGGCGCTGCATAACTCCTCAACCCTACGTCGAATCGGTCAACTGATCTTCTTCTCCCGTCATCCCGAGATTCGGGGCCATTTCAAGGAGCAGCCGAAGGACAAGCAGCAAAAGCTCTCGAAAGAATTCGACGACATCTGCAAAAATATCGTTCAGCCTTGGCTGGCGCTTCAGATCACGCGTGGGAAGGTCAACAGCCGCACCGTCTTCGTCGTTGACACTGACGCATTCAGGAGCTTGCCCTGGGAGACGCGGACCCGCGCTGGCGAGGAGATCGCCAGCCAATTCAAGTTCGTCAACGGCATAGCGCCAATAACTGTGATCTTTCTCGATCCCGGCCGCTTTCCCGAGGAGTTCAATTTTTCCGATGCGGTGGTCAGCGTAACCGATCCCTTTACTCCTCCGCAGGTTCACGTGTATTGGGCGCTCAGGCAGCAAGTGAACAATCTCAACCGCGCGATCGCCGCGCTGGGCAGCCGTCAGAGATTTCCTGCCCCCGCCCGCGCGTCTCTGAATCCCGACAGGTACGGGCTCGCGTCGATGAACAAGTTCGTGACGCTCGCGGCTCAGGGGACGCAAGTCGCGGCGCCGCTCATGGCGAGCGCGGTCAACGTGAACGAACTGATTGATTACCTCAACGAGGAACGCGTCCCGAGCGAGAAGGACAAGATTCCTAAGGACAAAGCCAAGTGGACTGATGGGCAAAAGGACCTCGTCGGAATCGCGCTCGGCCGCGCCATGGCTCACGAGGTGCGGCACCTTTATGTCCGAGATCCGAACCATGCGGCCGACGGCCTGGGCAGCGCCGGCGCGTCTCTGTTCGGAAGAGACGCAACCTTTTCCGCCGCGGACAGAACAAATATCCAGTCGTCCATCACCACGCTGGAGGGACAGCAGGGCACGAGAGCCGTCGCCGCCAGTTTCGCCGCAGCCGAGCGCTCGTTCGACTTCCCTTTCTAGAGGGGTACCCCATCTTTGATCGTGAAATAGGATCGGATTCAGTATTATCGCAACACGCCAAAGTATTTACAGGAGAATTGAGATGACTACTATTACAACCAAATCAACCGAGGGTGGCCTCGTTATAACGTCAAACGATGGTCACCTTGACTCTGCGTCCGCTGTTCTGGAGGTGCGTGCCACAAACCCGGATTACAACCAGCCCGTGTTGCGCATCAAACAAGCAGGTTTACGCGGAGGCACGGCCTCGCTCCGGATCGATGACCCGGAAGTGGGCGGCAATATCGGTATCGGGTTCAAGGAAGCCAAAGACTTTAAAGAGTTTGGCGGAGGAAAGGGTGTCATCGTGATCGCCAGTGCCGCTGGTGCTCCGACGGAGAGTGTCCCGGGCGCTGGGATCTTATATGTCGAGGACGGGGCGCTCAAATATCGAGGGTCGAATGGAACCGTGACAATCATCGCGCCGGCATAGGGTCGCGTGGCATTTCTCAAAGAGGAGTGAAAGATGAGCGACAAGGCAGGAGAGTATCTTGACGAGTTACTCTGTGACGCTGAAGGCGATCATCCCTTCATCTGGCCGCTCGGCAAGAGCCTTACGCCGGACGAAATGAACACATCCTATGGTCCGCGGATCGACGCCGATCGCTGGGATTTCCACGACGGCATCGATCTGCCCGCTCCCATTCGCACGCCGGTCCATGCGATGGCGGATGGCGTGGTGCATCGTGCCGGCCCGGCGGACAAGACGGGTCCGGGCCGGGGTTTTGGGTCCACCCACGTCGTTCTAAAAGTCCGCGATCCGGCGGACGGAAAGGATGACCTGTTCCTCGTCTATCTTCATCTCGACAGCATCGCGGAGGGTGTGATCCCTGCCGCATATGTGAAACAGGGCGGCTTGATCGGCACGGTGGGTCAGGAAGACGCGGAGTATTCCCATCTTCATTTCGAATTCAGGAAAGGCGGGCCCGAAGAGGAACGCAGCGTACATCCGCTGAACTACCTGTCCTACACCAACACCGCTAATTTCGAGCATCTCCGTTTGGACCGCTGCAATTTCTACCGCGATGTCGTTGGCGAGAAACGGGCGGTGCGGCTGTGCTTTGACCTCTCGGATCGGCGGGAGGGCGATTTGCAAGGCGTCGATGTAAAATTAAAAGGCGAAGGCGGCGCGGCGCGGGACCTTCATGTCGACTTCGATGACCATAACACAGTCAAAAGCGACAAGGGCGACGATCAAGCCTTTAACGAAAATGGAATCGCCGTGGAAGGCTACCAGAAATCCGATCTAAAGGGAGACGGATTGAGCGGTCTGCACTATGGAGTGATCATCAAGGACATCACCCCGGAATTCAACCGCGTGGATCTTCTGGCACGGGACGTTAAGGACGAGCGACGGGAAACTGCTGAGTTCCGTCTGCCCACATTCGCCGCCGGCAAGACGCCCATCAACAGTCGAGTGGGTTTTGAAGGTCAGACATTTCCCCCCGCACGTTGGACATTGAATCTTCTGCCGGGCAATGTTTGCCGGCCCGATGCAGCGGCCGCACTCACGGGTTCACGAGGCCTGCTCTGTCAGGATGTCCCGAGTTCGCAACGGACACTGATCCGCGCTGGACTATGCTTCGCCTTGCCTGACGACCGCTTGGTCCGCCCGATGTCCTGGCGCTTGAGGGCGGATATCAAGCCGGCGGAACTGCAAATGGACAAGGGCCTGGTGATTTATCCATTGGCGTTTTTGGCAGGCGACGATTTGGTAGCGGCTGCTTGCCTCCGGAAGATCAAAAACGATGAATATGTTGCGGGTGTCTTGATTCGAAGCGCCGAGGGCCTGTTCAGGGAAAGAATTGGTGTGAACGAGGGAGAAATTTTCATAAATGGGCCGGTCAAATGGGAACTTGAGCTGCTCAGATTGGGCACCCGGCAAACGACTGCAGTATTGCGACTGGATGGTAATGTGGTGGCCCGCATTAACGGCGACACCACGGCCGTCGAGCCCAATACCGCTTGTGTGGGGATATTGCATAGGCACAGCGGGTTACAGATTACGCTGTACGTCGATCAATTACGCCTGACGGAAGAGCCGCGATAGACGTGGCCCTTTGCTGACGCGAGCATACGATTCCTGGGGGCGACGTTGTAGACTTCCGGAATGTCGTCCCTATACGCGCCTGTAATATCTCAGCTGAATTTCACATGCTCGGATCAGTAGGCAAGCAGGTCAGAATTGGACGCGCAACGGAATTCTTGATCTTGCGAGGAGGACGTCCCAGTCTTCGGGTGTCAGCCACGTCATCCATGAATTGTTTTTGTCGAGGAGCGCTTGGCTGATCGAATCGCACTGGTCGTCGTGTCGGCTGCCGGGAAAGACGAATAGTTCGGCTTCGAGATCGGGCAACCACGGCGCCCTTTCGGGCAGCAAGACTTGGGCTGCCTCGAACTTTGCGGAGGCGACCGCCATGCGGCTCGCTTTGTCGCCCTCCGGTTTTACGGCGACGATTCCCGAAACCCATCCTCGCAGCGCCTGGACGAGCGAGGTTCCGGCGCCGGCGTCCTCAACCAGAACACGCCGCGCGTTCCATCTCTTGGCGAGGGTCTGCACGCTTGCCTTGAGCGCGGGGTAATCGACACGCTGCCGCCACACGTCGATGAGATACCAATGCTTTTTGCGTGTCACGATCCAGGTCGTGCATACCGACCAGTCGTTGTCAGGGCCACCCTTGCTGGCGGTGTCCCAGCTTTGCAGTGTCGTCAAGTGATCCGATACGGGCGGCAGCTCCTTGTAGCGCACGATCCAGTCGCGCTTCACCATGGCCCCGCCGGGCGGCGCCGGCGCTTGTTGATATTGAGCGGAGAACGCGTCGCTGCCGATCTGGAGTTTCAAGGCGTCCAACACATGAAGCGGCTCGCGCTCGGGAGACAGCGCTTCGCCCGATTGACGGCGATAGGTACGTTCAGCCGAAAGGGGGATGGCCTCGTCGGATTCTGCGACGGCTGGGAGGCTGAGGACCTTCCATTCATCCGATTGGGCCAAAAGAAAACCCGTCAGGTCATCAATGTGGACGCGCTGCATCACGACCACGATCGCGCCTGTGCGCTTGTCGTCGAGGCGGGAGAGCAGCGTATTCGTGAACCATTGATTTGCGGCGGACCGTTTTGTTTCCGACAAAGCATCGTCCGGCTTCAGCGGATCGTCGATGACGATAATCTCGCCGCCGCGACCGGTCAGCGTGCCGCCGACCGAGGTCGCCAGACGGAATCCGCGCGCCGTGAGTTCGATCTCGGTTTCCGAGTTCTTGAACGGTCCGATCCGCGTATTGGGGAACGCCGATCGGTACCAGGGCGATTCGAGCACGGCGCGGAAGTCGTTGGCGTGCTTTTTGGCGAGATCGCCGGAATAGCTGACGCAGATGATGCGTCGCGAAGGGTCATGCCCGAGAACGAAGGCCGGAAAGGCGACCGAGGCCGCAATCGATTTCAGCGACCTCGGGGGCATATTGATGATCAGCCGCCGCACCTCGCCGCGCCGGACCCGTTCAAGCCGCCAGGCGATCGCTTCGACATGCCACGTCGGAACGTAGGCCTGGCCCGGAGAAAGGGTGGCGAAGACCTTATGGACAAAGGCTCTAAAATCGTTGCGCAAGAGGGCTTCCAGAAGCCGGGTTTCAGGCATGATCGCCACCCTCCGCGTCATCCGGCTTCCCGTCGGCCTCTTGACCTAGGCCGGCAGGTCCCTGCAGATATTGCGCGAGGATCTCTCGATCTTCAGCCAGCACGTCGCCGAGGCGAAGCGCGGTCTCGGGCGAATCCGAATATCGATCGACCAGCGAGAGCAAGAGTTTCATGGCCCCCACGTCGCTCCGCATGGCGTCGTTGGCGAGCCGACGGAGCATCACTTCAAGTGTGGAGATCCGGCGCGTTTTGCCGTTTTCGGTTACGGCGATCTTTTGCTGAATGATGTCCTGCAGGACCGCCCCGACCGGCCGGCAGCCTTTCGGACGTCCCCTCGGATTGCCGCTTTTGCCTGCTATAAATTGCGACGCCTTTGGCGGTCGCCAATAGCCGACGGCGTAATCCGGCGGCGCCTCTGAGTTTTTCCGGTCAGGCATGGCCGCTCTCCGGACCCGCAGCCATCTGGCCACCCCGCGCTCCCTCGCCGCCAAAAGCGGTCGCCGCTTTGGGGTCCGTCGCGCTCTCTTGGTGCGATTGGGCGGCGGCAGACTTTGAACCATGATGTTGAGGCGTATCGTTCGAGTTCGAGCGAGCGGCGCCGATCTCCTCGAAACTTCGTCCGTCGCCGGCAAGCGTCGCTTCAAGCTTTGTCGATCTCTGCCACCTCTTGATGGCGACATCGACATATCCAGGTTCATATTCGACGCCAAATCCGATGCGGCCGACTTTCTCGGCCGCCAAAATGGTCGTGCCAGAACCTGCGAACTGATCGAGCACCACGTCGCCGCGCGCCGTAGAATCGAGAAGCGCGTCAGCGACGAGAGAGACGGGCTTTACCGTCGGATGGGCGGCGAGCGCCTCCATGCGCCCTCGCCCGAAGGTGTTGACGCCCGCGTAGGTCCAAACGTTGGAGCGATTGCGACCGAAACGGCCCAATTCGACATTGTTTCGGTGTGGATGGCCGCCAACCCGGAAGACGCCGATGAGCTCATGCTGCGAACGGTAGAATGAGCCCTGGCCGGCGTTCGACTTGTTCCAGACCACGAGGTTCAGCATGTCCCCATAGAGCTTGCGTCCAACGTCGATCAGATCGCCGATGTGGCGCCAGTCCATGCAGACGTAATGGACCGCCCCTTCGGCGGAGACGCGAACGCCATTGGCGAGCGCTTCAAGGAGGAACTTTCGAAATTGCACCGGGACCATTTCGCCGGAGGCGAAAGTAAATTCGGGATGCCGAACACGCCCGCGCCCGCCGATCTCGCTCACCCGCAGGTTGTATGGCGGATCGCAAAACACCGCCGACGCCGATGCGCCCTCCATAAGGCGGACGAAGTCGTCGGCTTGCCGTGCATCGCCGCACAAGAGCCGGTGTTTTCCCAGCCGCCACAAATCCCCGCGTCGCGTTGCTGGAGTCCGGGGCAAAGCTGGCACGATATCTTCTGGTTGCGGCCTCGAGGGGGGCCATATCCGCCAGGAGCAGGTCGATCTCCGGTGCCTCAAAACCGGTCAAAGAGACATCGAAGCCCTCGGCCGGCAGAAGGTCGATCAGCTCGCCGAGCTCGATCGCCAGGATTTCTCGATCCCAACCGGCCTGTTCGGCGAGTTTGTTGTCGGCGATCACATAGGCGCGCTTTTGCGCCGCGGTGAGATGGCCGAATCGGACAATCGGCGCATGAGTCAATCCTTCCAGCTTCGCCGCTTCGAGACGGCCATGGCCGGCAAGAATCATGTTGGCGTCGTCGACGATTACCGGATTTAGAAAGCCGAATTCCTTTATGCTCGCCGCAATCAACTTGATCTGCTTCCTGGAATGTGTTCGGGCGTTTCTCGGGTTGGGCCGAAGCACGCCAATCGAGACCCATTCGATGCGGGGCGTGCCCGCCGGGTCAGCGCGATTTTTCGATGAAGCCAAAGTATCCGCAGTCGCCATTGCCGCCTCCGTGACGAATCAATGGACACAGTGAGCGCGGCCGAAGGGCAGGTCTAGATGTAATGTCTCAACAGGTTGTTCACGGGGAGAATCTGAGGTTTGTGGGGTTTGCGAAGCACCACAGGCTCAGGAGACCCACCCGTGAACATTCATAAGAATGCCAGGACGACGCCGAACATGCGAGCCTTGATTGTCGGGCGCCGCCAAGCGGGCGAAACGCCGCGCTCCATAGCCGGCGCTGTAGGCGTTTCGGCCGCGACCGTGAGGAAATGGCTCCGGCGCCACGAAAGCGAAGGCGCCGCTGGCCTCCAAGACCGGACCAGCCGGCCGCATCGCCTGCGGACACGGATCACATCACATCAGATCGCCCAGGTCGAAGCCCTGCGCCGGGCCCGTCAGCCCTTCTGGAAGATCGCCCGCGCGACCGGGCTGTCGCGCGCGACGGTGGCCCGCATCGCAAAGGCCAAGGGGCTGAGCCGCCTGTCCGCCCTCGATCAAAGGATCGCGATCATCCGCTATGAAAAGAAGCAGCCGGGCGAGATGATCCATATCGACATCAAGAAGCTCGGCCGCATCGAAGGGATCGGACATCGCATCACGGGAGACCGTACCGGACAGAGCGCGCCACGCAGCCGCAAGGAAGGCGGCAAGGGCTGGGAATATCTCCATCTGGCCGTCGACGATCACTCCCGGCTGGCCTATTCTGAAATCCTGCCGGATGAAACACGGCGCTCCTGCCTGAAATTCCTCTTGCAAGCCTTGCGCTTCTTTCGCGATCACGGCGTCAGGGTCCTTCGCGTCATGACCGACAACGGCGCCAGCTTCCGTTCGCGCCGCTACACAAAGGCGTTGCGAATGCTGAAAATCAAGCATAAGCGCACCAGACCCTATACGCCAAGAACAAACGGAAAGGCCGAACGCTTCGTGCAGACCTCCTTGCGGGAATGGGCCTATGCCAAACCCTACAACCATTCATCCGAACGGGCCGCCGCACTGTTGCCTTTCCTCCACCATTACAATCATCATCGGCCTCACTTCGGCATCAACGGATGCTCCCCTATCTCAAGGATCCCAAGAAACAACCTATCGAGACACGACATCTAGAGCGGGTCCCGATTAGGTGGACCCGTATCCGGCATTGCGAAAATAGTTGAAGCATTCGGTTGGAGGGAAGTCGTCGAGAGCTAATCCGATGCCATCCCACAGAGCATCGACGGTTCGGTGGGCCATTTTGCGCAACGTATTTTTGAGCTTGGCGAAGACTTGTTCGATGGGATCGAAGTCAGGACTGTAGGCGGGCAAGAAGCACTGCGTCGCCCCGGCGGCTTCGATGGCTTTTCGAACGCCGGCGCGTTTATGGGAACCGAGATTATCCATCACCACGATTTCGCCAGGCGACAAGGTCGGCACCAGAACCTGCTCGACATAGGCGAGGAACTTTGCGCCGTTAATGGGACCGTCGAAGACACAAGGAGCGGTGATGCGATCGTGGCGCAACGCCGCCAAAAAGGTCGTCGTCTTCCAGTGGCCGAACGGGGCGTGAGCGATAAGTCTCTTGCCTCTTTCACATCGCCCATAGCGAGGTGTCATGTTGGTCGAGGCCCAGGTCTCATCGATGAATACAAGCCTTTGAGGATCAAGACTTTTCTGCTTATCGCGCCAAGCGAGACGTGCGGCCCGGACATCCGCTCTTTCTTGTTCGGCGGCGTGCAGAGTTTTTTTTAAAGGTCAATTGCAGATGCCGCAAAAAACGCCCAACGGCGGACCGCCCGACTTTGATCTCGAGCGTCGTCAGCTTGCTCCACAGCTCCGTGATCGTCAGCTCGGGCTGCACCGCCACCAACGCCCGCACCTTATCTTCATGCGCAGCCAGCGCGTGCCGCTTATGGCCGCCAAACTTTCGCGGCAGACAACCGCCTGTTATCTCAAACTGCTGCATGAGCTTGATCACGCAGCTCGCACTGACATCAAAGCTGCGCGCCGCCTTGCGCCGAGACTGACCTGCCAGTACAGCCCGCACCAGGCGGTCACGTAAATCCTGCGAATAGGGTTTTGCCATCCATGCCGGCCTCCATTCCAGCCAACATGGTAAATCACGATTCCGCCGATTCGGGAATCCCCCTTCCGATTCTGTCTATTCGGGACCCGCTCTAAGGTACTAATTGGGCTTATTTCGCGGCTTGCGAAACGCGAGGCGCTTCGAACTTGGGCAACCTCATGCTTCCCGCGGCAATCTGTCTATTGCCGCTCTCCGTCGGCTCAACCGGCGATGGGCTGATTGGGGACTAAAGCGGGGACAGGCGAATTCTCGCCGCGTCGCCTGAGTCAGATGGTCGGCAAAATCTTCTCTGTAAGGATCCCACGTGTAGCCCTGCGAACCCGTCACAGAAATAAGCTCTTCAAGCAAAAACTCATGGGTCGCCGACGCCGCAGTAATCCTTCGTCCTCGCGGACTCGGCAGATGTGGCACGACAAGAGCAGCAATTTCCGTGATGCGCTGCCACGCAACCTCACCTCCTTCGACGACAGACTTGAGCAGCCCGATGAACTCGGACTCCCTGAGGTTCGCGTCGTCAAAGATCGTTTCGATGATCGACGTCTCCTCCGAAGCTGCAAGCAGAACCTCGGCTTTGCGATGGATCGCTCGCCGGCCGCGGCCGGGCTTCCCAAGAAACCGAATTGCGCCGACGACGACTGGCAGCCTTATGCGCTCGTTCGCGCGTCGCCTCCCCCTGCGAACCAACAGGCGCGAAATCATCCGCGCCAAGACAGGATTCAAGTTACGTTCAACCAGGAATGGCTCGTAGCCGGCCGAAGGCGGAGATTTTGCAGCGCGTTGGATCACCGCCACAGTCTGCTCACAAAATCCGCTGAACGCCCTCAGCAGTCCGTCGCAAGCAGTCTGCCATGGCTTCATTCGCTCAACGACGTCCGGGCGGGCCAAATATTCAATGAGCTGATCGATTAACGTCCGACCTGTTGCCTCGACCATGTGCTGCGCACCAGTGTCCTGAATCATTGATCATAGCCCAACGACGACGGCGGCGGCGATACAAAGGAGGCTTCCTTCGAATCGCGCGCGTCACAATACCAAGATTCCGGGTGGATCGAGAGGGGCACCTCTCAGGAGCTGTCGCGCCGGTGGAGCCCAGCCAACGTCGAGGGAACCGCCGCGTTTCGGCCGGGCCCGCTTTGTAATTATTCCCTGTTCCCGGGAAAACAATTCCCAGATCCTACGAATTATTTCCCTGTTCCGCTGCGTAGGAAATTCGTTCGTAACCTCCTGAATTGCAAACAACTTTTGGGACTATCGCGCGGGGAAATGGCCCAAAATCGAAAAATTCCCTGATCTTTTCCCTGTTAGCAGGGAATTTCGAGTGGAGACAGGTTCGCTACTGACTGTCTCGTCAGCCATTTATGACCGCGTATTTTCAGTTGCCTTAGTTGACGGACTCCAAACCCCTGTATGCGGGGCGCGAACGGTCACCGGGTCTCGCGAGGCCGTTTTCGGGTCGGGGTTATCGAGCGTTCCGGCCGGAAATTATGGACTTTTCGTCGGCAAACCCGAGGATTCCCGAGGCGTCTTCATGCAAGCGCTATCGTGCCCTGGCGATACGCTTATGCTTGAAGTCACGCAAGATCTCCCGAGCGGCATTGTGGCCTGGCGCACCGGTGACGCCACCTCCCGGATGGCTTCCAGAACCGCACAAATACAGGCCCGCGATCGGACCTCGATAATCCGCGTAACCCAACATCGGACGCGCCGAGAAGATCTGCCGTAAGTCGAGCGCTCCATGGAAAATATCGCCGCCAATCAAGCCGAATGTCCGCTCAAGATCGAGAGGGGAAAAAATCTGGCGCGCCAAGACCGAGCGCCGGAAATTTGGCGCGTGATCGTTGACCGTTTCGATCATGAGATCGGCGACGGCTTCGCGGTGGTCGTCCCATGACGAACCATCGCAGAGTTTTGGCGCGACATGCTGACAGAAGAGGCTCGCGACATGTTGGCCACGCGGCGCGAGCGTGTCGTCGAGTGTCGACGGAACGACCAATTCAATGATAGGGCGGCGCGACCACCCAAAAGAACGCGCATCGAAATAGGCCTGCTCCATATAGGCGAGGCTCGGCGCGATGATAATGCCCGAGGCGTGGTGTTCCGCCGGTGCGCGCCCGGGCAAGGCGGCGAAGTCTGGCAATGCGGACAGCGCGACATTCATCCGAAACGTGCCAGACCCGCAGCGCCAGTTTTCCATCCGCCGCCGGAATCCTTCGGGCAAGGCGCGCGGATCGACGAGGTGGAGGTAGAGAAGCTTGGGGTTGATCCCCGCGGCGACGGTTGCAGCGCGGATGGTTTCACCCTTGTCCGTCTCAACGCCGACGGCCCTCCCATTCTCAACCAGGACTTGGCGCACCCGCGTCGAAAGCCTAACGTCCACGCCGTGCGCGGTGGCGGCTTTCGCCATGGCTTGGGTGATCGCGCCCATGCCGCCGATCGCATGGCCCCAGACGCTTTTCCTACCGTTCACCTCGCCGATGCTATGGTGCAAGAGAACATAGGCCGAGCCCGGCGTGTAGGGGCTCGCGTAATTGCCGACGACACTGTCGAAGCCGAAGACGGCCTTGATCGGAGCGCTTTCGAACCAGCTATCGAGGAAATCCCCGGCAGAGGCCGCGAAGAGGTCGAGAAAATCCCGCTGCAAATCGAGTCCGAGGGCGCGAATTCTGTTGGCAATCCGGCCGGCCTTGAAAAGTTCGCCGATCACGGCGAAAGGGCTGCCCTCGACGACATTTGGCGGCGTCTCGAGCACGCTGGCACGCAAGACATTCGCAACGGCCACCAAGCGTCTTTGATAATCATCGAGACGCTCTGCATCCCGCGCCGAAAATTTCGCGACCTCTCGTTTCGTGTGGCTGCCGCCGACCTTCAAAAAGCTTCCGTCGCCCAAAGGCAGGAAGTTAGATACCGGACGCTCGACGATCCGCAGTCCATGCACGGCAAGATCGAGCTCGCGAATGATTTTTGGGTTCAATAGAGAAACGGCATACGATGCGACCGAATTACGAAAGCCGGGGCTGAACTCTTCCGTAACCGCGGCGCCTCCGGCGATGGGGCGCTGATCGAGCACCAATACCTTGAGACCGGCCATTGCCAGATAGGCGGAGCAAACAAGACCGTTGTGGCCACCGCCGATGATGACCACATCGTGCATCATCCGCCCTTTCACAAACCATGAAATGCTCGGATCATACCGCAAGAGGCAGAGTTTGGGCAGAAGCGCCGCGCGCGAAGAGAACCATCAGCTCCCGGCCTGGCGGCCCGCCAAATGGTCGTCAAGATTGTCATTAGGGCGGGGTGACTTTAATTGGAATTGGCGGTTTCCCGCATTTCTTTGATTTGACGCATGATCTTGCCCGAAAAGTCTGCATCTTTTCGGGATCATGCTCTGGGGTTGGCTTTCGCTGGTTCAAGCTCTATGAGCGTGCGGCTAATATATGCCACTCACTTTCTCAAACCACCATGACTCGAATGAACAGAGTGCGGCAAGCATTTGAGCCATCAATCCGCCGGGCTTTCCATCTCTATTGGCGATGGGCCAGGGGGGTGACACTAGGCGTTCGCGGGCTCGTGATTGACAAAGACCAAAGGATCTTTCTTGTCACGCATACCTATGTCCCCGGCTGGCAATTGCCGGGTGGCGGGGTGGAACCCGGAGAGACGATGGCCGAGGCCCTGGCTCGCGAACTCGCGGAGGAGGGCAATATCGAAATTCTCGAGCCGCCGGTGTTGCACGGCCTGTTCTTCAATAGCCGGGTATCGCAGCGCGACCATGTTGCGCTGTTTATTGTACGCTCATTCCGTCAGCAGCGCGTGCCGGTACCCAATTGGGAGATTGCCGCACACGGCTTTTTTTCTTTCGACGCTCTTCCTGAGAATACGACTCCCGGAACACGGGCGCGCATCGCCGAGGTCGTGTTAGGCGCACCTCGTTCAGAACGGTGGTGACGAAAGCTTTTGCGACAGCGCGGCGCGATAGGTTGATGCGGATCGATCGCGCTTGCAGCATCTCCCCGCGCCGCGAGCGCATCGCGTTTTTAACGCGCTTTAGCCGGTTCTATGACATAAACCGATCTGCCGCGCCAACTCCATCGATCGGGAGAAACCATGTCTCTGCGGGCGCTCTTGCGCACCAAGTCCATCGAGCAACTCCAATCCGAGGTCGGCGGGGCGGGACAGTTTCGCCGCGTGCTTGGTCTGTGGCAACTCACCGCGATCGGCCTCGGCGGACTTATCGGGGCGGGCATCTTTGTGCTCACAGGCGTCGTGGCCGCTACACAAGCGGGGCCGGCCGTGTCTCTGTCATTCGTGATTGCAGGGATTGCCAGCGTGGCCGCCGCCCTGTGCTACGCCGAATTTGCCGGGATGATCCCTGTCGCCGGCAGCGCCTACACTTACGCCTATGCCGTGCTTGGCGAACTCGTCGCGTGGGGGATTGGCTGGGATCTGCTGCTCGAATATGCGCTGGTGGTCGCCGTCGTATCGATCGGCTGGTTGGGCTATTTGCAGGCCCTGCTCGGCCAGCTTGGAATGACGCTGCCCAGCTGGGCAATGGGCGCGTCAGGAACCAGCCCAGGCCGCGTCTTGGACCTCCCCGCAATGTTGGGGAGCCTTGCAGTCGCGGGCCTCCTGACCCTGCGCATTGAACTGGGTGCGCGCTTCAACACGACCATGGTCATCATCAAGATCGCGGCGGTCGTCCTCGTCATCGCCGCCGGTTTGCCTCACGTGCATGCGACAAACTGGCGTCCCTTTATGCCCTACGGCTTCGGAGGCGTGATCGAGGGGGCTGCCGTCGTTTTCTTTGCGGTCTTTGGCTACGATACCCTCACGACCGCCGCCGAAGAGGCTCGCGACCCGCAACGCCAGCTCCCTCGCGCTGTTTTGTTCTCGTTAGCCATCTCTCTCGTGCTCTATATCGCGATGTCTTTGGTGCTCACAGGCGTCGTACGCTACGACACTCTAAACAGCGCCGCTCCCGTTGCCGCCGCGTTCACGGCGATTGGCCTGCCCTGGATCACTTTCATCGTGTCCGCGGCGGCCGTGGCAGGCATCGCCAGTGTCATGCTTGCCTTCATGCTGGGCTGTGCTCGCATTTGGTTCGCTATGAGCCGTGACGGGCTGCTTCCCGCGTGGTTCGCGCAGGTGCACCCGCGATTTCGCACGCCGCACCGCCCGACGCTGATTGCGGGAGGACTTACCGCCCTCGTCGCGGGTTTCTTCCCGATCAAGGAGGTTGCCGAATTGGTGAACATCGGAACGCTATCGGCTTTTGTGATCATCTGCCTCGCGGTCATCGTGCTACGACAGACCCGGCCCAACGTCCGGCGCACCTTCCGGATGCCCCTGGTCCCCTGGATACCCCTCGCCGGCATCGGGTTCTCCCTTTGGTTGCTGTCGAAGCTCCCTGCCGTCGCCTGGGAACGGTTCGCCGTTTGGATGGCGCTCGGCCTTCTGCTCTACTTTTCGTACGGCCGCTGGCATAGCGTTCTCGCAACGAAGGGGAGCGTGCCTTGCGAAGGAAAATCCGTCGGCGACACCCAAAGCCATTAGGCTATGTTTTCATGTTCGCACGTGGAGGACGACTTGCGCAGCGCCTCGAACACGCGCCGCAGGATGGCATTCGCCAAGCCCGCCGGAGTTCAACGACTTGCGGATTTCATCGGCATCCCTGCAGGACGTGCTCCCACGATCGCCGGATAATACCGCAATTGCCTTTGGTGTTATACCATGAGTTGCGGACAGCGAGCGGCCGCCACGATCCTAGGGCCGTGGAACGGCGGCCTTTCTTCTTCGTTGAAATCGCGAGAGCGCGCGTGAACAGGGTAGCTTATGTCAATGGCCGGTATGTCTTGCACCGGGACGCCATGGTTCATATCGACGACCGCGGCTACCAATTCGCTGATGGCGTCTATGAAGTGTGCGAAGTCTTTCGCGGCGCCTTGATCGACGAGAAACGCCATGTCGAGCGGCTCGCCTATTCGCTCGCGGAATTGCAAATCGCCCCACCTTTACGGGCCGGTGCGCTTGCCGTGGTGGTTCGCGAGGTCATGGCGAGGAATAGGGTCGAGAACGGCTTCGTTTATGTGCAGGTAACGCGCGGCGTGGCACCGCGCGATCATGTCTTTCCCCTAAAGCCCGTGCGTCCGAGCCTGGTCGTCACGGCGCGTCAGGTCGATCCAGAAAAAAGCGAGATTTATGCGCGCGAAGGCATAAGCGTCATCACCACTCCCGACCTGCGTTGGAAAAGGGTCGATATCAAGACGATTTCCCTGCTGCCCAACGTTCTTGCGCGCCAACTGGCGAGTGAGAGCGGTGCCTATGAGGCCTGGCTCGTCGATTCTCTGGGAATGGTCACCGAGGGGGCGGCATCGAACGCTTGGATCATCAGCGAGGCTGGAGTTGTCATCACGCGTCAGCTCGATCATTCCATTCTGCGCGGCATCACCCGGACCACGCTGATCGAAATCGTCGCGGCGCAGGGATTGAAGCTAGAGGAAAGACAATTCAGCCTCGAAGAGGCTTTCGCCGCGCGGGAGGCCTTCATTACCGGAGCGACGACCCTCATCATGCCGGTTGTGCGCATCGATGGGTGCGAGATCGGCGCCGGGATTCCCGGACCGGTCGCAACGAAATTGCGCGCGATTTTTCATGACACCGCCGCGCGATCCACGTAACCTCATGGCTGGCTTTTCAAGTTAATGTTAAATCCTGATGACAATGATCAAAGTAGGGCTTGCGGCGCCACCTATTGGTCTAATATGATCGGGCGTCGGATCGCGAGTTTCTCATTGTCATTCTTATCTAATCGCCCTTCTTAAGGGAGACGGTGTTTTTAGCGAACTCGTTTCCAACCAGCCACGATATGGTGTTGCAGGCATCCCCGCGGCTTCGTATTGAAGGATTTGAAAGAGATCGCGTAAGCTAAGCGGTCCTTGGGGCAAACTAGCCAACCGGCACCAGTGGTTTTCATGAGCGAACGCGCTGGCCACGGCGCCAAGAACAAAATAGGATACCGGGACATGGCAGCGGAGCGGCCACAAAATCTCCAGGACACTTTTCTCAATTTTGTCCGCAAGAACAAGGTTCCTCTCACAATCTTCCTGGTCAACGGCGTCAAACTGCAAGGTGTCGTCACCTGGTTCGACAATTTCTGCGTATTGCTGCGCCGCGACGGGCATTCCCAGCTCGTTTATAAGCATGCCATATCGACGATCATGCCCGGCCAGCCGATTTAGATGTTCGAGCCCGGCGACGAGGCAGGACACGCCGGGCCACAGGATAATTTCGCGAAGCCCGGAACCGTTTCTTGAGCGCTTGATTTTGTTAGAGCATGCCGGAAATCCGATCTGGGCAACGCGCCAATGCCATCGCAGCGGGCATTTTGATCTAGGCATGAGGAGTTGGACATCGGCGTCCTTGCGAACGGTACCAAATTGGCGCTCCGGACGAGCTAACGAGGCGCGTACCCGGGCCCTGGTGGTCGGTCCTTACCTCGACGCCGGCGGGCGCCGCAAAGCGGAGCTGGGGGCGTCCGCCAAAGCGGCGCGGGGGCGCTCACACGAGGCGCGTCTTGCCGAAGCGCTAGGGCTTGCCCAGGCGATCGGCGTTGAAATTGTCGCGGGGCAAATCGCTCCGCTTTCGCAAATCCGGCCTGCGAGTTACCTCGGCAAAGGCAAAGTCGCCGAGCTCGCGGCTCTGGCAAGCGCGGAAGAAATCGATCTCGTCGTATTGGATTGCGCCTTGTCGCCGGTGCAGCAGCGCAATCTCGAAAGGGCGCTTGCGGCCAAGGTCATCGATCGCACCGGACTGATCCTCGAAATTTTTGGCCGCCGGGCACGAACGCGTGAAGGCGCGCTGCAGGTCGAGTTCGCCCATCTCGCTTACCAAAAATCGCGGCTGGTTCGATCCTGGACCCACCTTGAACGTCAGCGCGGTGGTTTTGGCTTCCTCGGCGGTCCCGGCGAAACCCAGATTGAGGCCGACCGCCGCCTCATCGAGGAGCGGATGACCCGCATCGAACGCGACCTCGAAGGCGTCAAGCGGACGCGCGGCCTGCATCGCCAAAGCCGCCGCGCCGTGCCTTATCCAATTGTCGCGCTTGTCGGCTATACGAATGCGGGAAAATCCAGTCTATTCAATAGGCTGACGGAGGCGGGGGTGGTCGCCGAGGACATGCTTTTCGCGACCCTTGATCCCACCTTGCGCGGGGTCGCGCTGCCGCATGGCGGTCGCATCATTCTCTCCGATACCGTCGGCTTTATTTCTGACTTGCCAACCATGCTTATCAAGGCCTTCCGGGCGACACTTGAGGAAGTCCTTGTAGCGAACGCCATTTTGCATGTCCGCGATATCGCGCATAAAGACGCCGAAGCGCAGCACGCCGACGTCGAAGCCATCCTCGCCGCTCTTGGGGTCGATCCCGCCAATGATCGCCGCCTCATGGAGGTCTGGAACAAATGCGATCTGTTGGGCGAAGCCGCCCTCGCCGCGCGGCGCGGCGCCCAACGGTTTTCGCACGGCCGCCCGGTCATCGTTTCGGCATTGACGGGGCAGGGCCTCGAAGACCTTCGCGCCGCGATTGAAACGCGGCTCGCAAGCGGCCGGATTGTCTTCGACATCGCGCTCGATGCGGCCAATGGCGCGGGGCTTCATTGGCTGCACGAGAATACCGAAGTCATGCGCAAAAGCACGGCGGCGGACGGCGCCGTTCATGTGCGGGTTTCGGGTGGTGCCGGAACGCGCGGAGCCGGTCCGGCGGAAGTTTCCCGCAGCCGCAATCTTTGATTAGGACTCTCAAACTCCGGCGGGCTGAAGCCCGCACCCAAAAGAAGCTAAAGCCACCTTTGAATTGCTCCATACATTGAATAGCTATATAATCTGTAGGCGCGCCGTTACGGAATACGTTAGATGGAATTCACGTTGAACCGGCTTACAGATTACTCGGATAAAGATATCATCCGGGAAATCCAGCGCGTGGCTAAGGTATTGAATATATCGCCATTGACTATTACTTCTTTTGATAGGGAATCAAAGGTTCATGTAACCACTATCAAGAGACGTTTTAGCAGTTGGAAAAAGGCGCTGCAAGCTGCAGATCTTGGCCATTTGTATGGTGGTCAAATTGTTACTAAAAACATGCGCGAACAAAAAAACCGCAATATATCTGATGACGAACTACTTAATGAATTACGACGAGTTGCGAAATTAAGCGTCGCCACATGCCTTTTTCGGAAAGAATTTAAAAAATACTCTGAAATTTCACTAGATACAATCCAAAAGAGACTTGGTGGCTGGCGAAGCGCACTCGAACGGGCAGGATTAGTAAACCGATGGTCGGGTGGTACAGGACAAAATTGTAGATATACAAATGAAGACATGATAGCTGAATTGCATAAAATATCGGCAACGCTAGGCGGTCAACCTGTAACCAGAGAAGTATTTGATCGTTACAGCCAAATGAGTTCAGCGACTGTTTTAAATAGATTTGGTTCTTGGGCCAAAGCGCTAAAGCATGCAGGATTAAAAATATCAAATAGAGGAAAGAGGTATACTCAACAGCCAGGAACGACAAACCGGTACTCAGGCAGTAAGGAAAAAAATCGGCAATGTACAATCGAAGACATGATAGCTGAACTGCATAAAATATCGGCAGCGCTAGGCGGTCAATCTGTAACCAGAGAAGTATTTGATCGTTACAGCAAAATGAGTTCAGCGACCGTTTTTAATAGATTTGGCTCTTGGGCTAAGGCGCTCAAACATGCAGGATTAAAAATATCAAATCGAGGAAAGAGGTATACACAAGATGAATATTGGGAAAATTTGCTTTTGGTTTGGACACATTACGGGCGTCAACCCACTTATGGAGAAATGAGGCACCCTCCATCTACAATAGGTGCGGAAGCATATGATGCAAAATGGGGAACATGGAGAAAGGCTCTGCTTGCTTTCATCCAGTATGCCAATTCCAGCACCAAGCTGTCTACATCTGTGGTTTTAGAGGAATTGCCGACACCGATTGACGCAATTGACGTTCTCTCACAAGAACTATTGTCGGCAAGCAAAAGGGAATCCCCTGAAAATCGCCGTGAAATCCCATTGAGTTTTCGCTTTAAGATCATGTACCGCGATCATTTCAAGTGTGTCTTGTGCGGCAGTAATCCACCAGCAAATCCCGGCTTGATTCTGCAAATTGACCATATCAAGCCGTGGTCGAAGGGCGGAAAGACGGAAATTGATAACCTTCGTACATTGTGCGCGGCTTGCAATATTGGCCGTGGTAATCGCTATTCTGAATGAATCCATCCAATAACGCTGGAGGCCTTCGTCTGCAATTTCACGGCACGGGTCAAGCCGGGCAGGGCGAGGGGAACGTCGTCGAGAAGGCCGCCGGGCGAAGTATCGGCACGCTCGCCGTCAGCGTCGCCGGTCTCCCTCAACGCCGCATTTATCGCGGATTTTTCCTCGGCCTTGATCGTCGCCCACAGAGTCTTGACTTGCTCAGGTGAACGATCACCCGTCGCGGCAAACACATGCGGATGACGCCGGATCATTTTTTGCGTAATCGCCTCGACCACGTCGCCGAAATCGAAATGTCCACGCTCCTCGGCAATGCGGGCCTGAAAAACAACCTGGAGGAGGAGATCGCCCAATTCCTCCTTGAGATCCCGCATATTCCCACGCACGACGGCCTCGGCGATCTCGTAGGAGCCGGTCACGCGAGAGCGGGAGCAGGGAATCACGCCCCTTGCACTTTTCACGATAGGCTGACGAGGCGCCGCCGCTCCCGCTCAATCGAGCGCGATAGACAATGCCTCGCGACCCTTTGGCGTATCGACGACCTGCATCGTCACGGGCTGGCCTTCGGCAAGGTTCTGGATTCCCGCCGGACCGAGGATCGAAATATGGACAAAAACGTCCTTGCCGCCATCACTGGATTGGACGAACCCAAAGCCCTTGTGGTCATCGAACCATTTGACCGTCCCTGTGACCGAAACCGCGGTCGAAGGATCGGGGGCGCGGCGCTGCGGGCGGACTGAATCGCCAAATCCGCGAGACGACGCTGGCACCCTTTCCGCCGCTCCAGCTGTGTCGACCTCGAGGACGTGTGTGACTTGAGCGCCTTTCATGCCATTGCTGACATTTACCTTCAACTTCGCGCCGGGGGGAACCGACTCATATCCCGCCGCCTGAAGCGCGCCGATATGGAGGAACGCGTCGCCAGTTCCATTGCTCAACTCGACGAAGCCGAAACCCTTTTCGCCCTTGAACCATTTGACGACCGCGTCGATGCTCGGCCCGCTTGGCGGCGCCATTTCCTGGGGCCCGCCGCTTCCAGCTCCGAAGCTCGCTCGCGGGGTCCGGCTCGGCCGGGGAGAATCATAGGACGAAGGCCCATCGTCATCGAAACCGCGCTTCTTGGGTCCCCGAAAATCTCTACCTTTGCTCATGATGTGCCTGCTCGTCTCCACCAAAAAATCGTATCTCACAGTGACCTGGCGCGGTTCCCGACGCTAGTTCACACCGGCTCATCGGCCGCAATTTCCGAAAAACGCACGCGCCAAAAGGCCAGCCCCGCCAGGGTGCCAGCCTAAAATCGCGCCGATGGTCGTTGTTCCAAATGCCGAAAATCCCGTGTCGCGTAACACATAACAATTGTCGGCCCGTTTGGCTACTCCAATCGGCATGGTTTGAAGTCGCGCGATTGGAAAAGACCGCTCACCAAGGTAGTCATTCGCATAAGATATATTATGGAACATGAATCCAGATCCCGGGCGCGGTAAACGCTCCTCGTGTCCGCATCTAAAAATACAATTTGATATCAGTGTATTATATTACGAAGCTCCAAAGTGAGATTAAAACTGACCGGCTCAATTCGAGGCGCAAATTCGCATGCCATCGAAAGCAGGTTCGACATTCGCCGGAAGTTCGCTTTTGAGGCGCGCGAAATCGAGATCGCTATGAAGATTGGTGAGAACCGCGCGCTTGGGCCGCAATTTGGCGATCCAGTCGAGGGTTTCCGACAAGGAAAAATGGCTGGGGTGCGGCGTGTAGCGCAAAGCGTCGACGATCCACAGGTCGAGCCCCTCCAGAAAACCGAGGCTCGCGACGGGAACGGCATTGAGATCGGGCGAATAGGCCACCTTGCCAAAGCGAAAACCAAGCGCGTGAGTCTCGCCGTGTTCAAGCTCGAACGGCACGGCATCCAGAGGTCCGCCAGGACCATTTATAATGACAGGATGGCCCGTTACCAGGCGATGTTCATTGAGCAATGCAGGATAATGGCTGCCGGGTGGCGTTTCGAAAATATATCCGAAATTCGCGCGCACGACGGCGGCGGTGGCGGCGTCCATAAAGAGGTCGATTTTTCGCCGTGCCATGATGACCAAAGGCCGGATCTCGTCGATCCCATGAATATGGTCGGCGTGCGAATGGGTCAGCAGGATGGCGTCGAGCCGGCCGATGCCGAGCCCGAGCAATTGTTCGCGAAGATCCGGCGACATGTCGACGAGGACCTGGGTCGTGGCGCCGTTCTCGCCGGTGCGCTCGACGAAGATCGAACAGCGCCGGCGCCGGTTTTTGGGATTATTGCGATCGCAGGCGCCCCAGCCTTGGCCGACGCGCGGAACCCCGCCGGAGGACCCGCAACCGAGGATGGTGATGGTGAGGCTCACGCCGCTTCCGCGCCGATCGCGGGAGCGGGCATCTTGGCAAACAAACGGAGCGCATTGGCGCTCGTTTCCGCGGCGATTGTTTGCACTGAGACGCCCTTCACTTCGGCCAATACGTTAGCGACGGCCGCGACAAATGCCGGTTCGTTGCGCTTGCCGCGATAGGGAACCGGCGCCAGATAGGGCGCGTCGGTTTCGACCAACATCCTGTCCATCGGCACCGCGCGGGCGATCTCCCGCAGCGGGTGCGAATTCTTAAACGTCAAGACGCCGGAAAACGAAATATAGAGCCCAAGCGAAAGCGCGGTCTCGGCAAGCATGGCAGACGAGGTGAAGCAATGGAGAACCCCGGCAAAAGCGCCCTTCCCCATTTCGTCCCGTAAGATAGCGGCGATATCGGCGTCCGCGTCGCGGGCATGAACGACAAGCGGCAGCCCGCTTTGCCGGGCGGCCGCGATATGGGTGCGGAAAACCCTCGCGGCAATGTCGCGCGGCGTTTGATCATAGTGAAAGTCGAGCCCGGCTTCGCCGATGCCGACGCATTTCGGGTGACGCGCCAACGCGACCAAACGATCTTGCGACACGTCGGGTTCTTCATGCGCGTGATGCGGATGTGTCCCAACCGTGCAAAAGACGTCCTCGTAGGTTTCGGCGAGCAGGCTGATCGAATCAAACGCTTCCGTGCGGGTCGAAATGGTGATCATCCGCTTGAGCCCGGCGGCGCGGGCGCGTTCGACGACAGCATCGCGCCCGGAGGCGAAATCCGGAAAATCGAGGTGGCAGTGACTGTCGATCAGCATAATTGCCTTTAGAAACTTGCCACTAGCCGGCCAAGGGTAGCGCCAGGTATCAAATCGTCCGGCCCCCCGCACTTACGCGCCGACCGCCTCTCCGTGTTGCGCGGATGTCACACCGGCTATTCTTTTAAACTTCGGGAGCAATGTTATCAAACTTTTGACGATATCGCGAGCTCACCGTTCGCTACTCGGTGGTGTCCGCTTTGTTGCCGCCGGAGAAAATCAACGGGATGATGGTTTGGCAAAAGCCCGATAAGTGGCGTCATGGTCAACCCCGCCGCCAGCGTACCATAGAATGCACAATCAAATCAGGGGATTTCCTCATGTCTGTTGTGCCGTCAATAATCGTTCTCGTGATAACAGCTCTGCTTGTTTTTCGCCGCGAGCTTACTCAGCCCATGGCCGGCGCGACGCGGCGCCATGCAGATCGAGCGAAGCCAGTGCCGCGTCCGGCAGCTAGGCGTCCTTCCCGCGGCGCCGCCGTTGAAAGGGCCGGCCAGGGCGTTATGACTGTCGATCAGCACGCTAGACCTCTTGGGAGCAAATCGTCCTCCGCGTCGATATAACGCGGAAAAACCGGCGCGGGCGGAGGCAAAAGCGTTCCCGCCACGAGACCGTTGGCCTCGGCGTCAACAAAATTTCGCGCGTTCGCGGGCACGCTCAAAAGGCCGAGAAGTTTTTCCATCGAAGCCGGCATGAACGGTTGGGTCATGATCGCGACCATACGCAAAACCTCGGCGGTCACATAAAGGATCGTTTGCATCCGTGGAGGGTCATTTTTTCGTTTGACCCAAGGTTCTTCGCTGGCAAAATAACGGTTGGCTTCGCCGACCACGCGCCAAATCTCGGTCAGGACCATGTGCAAGGCATAGTCTTGCATCGCGGCGCGGGATTTTGCCGGAAGCGCCGCCGCTTGCGCCAAGAGCGCCTGGTCCGCTTCGCTCAGCGCGGACGGCGCAGGCAATATCCCGCCGCAATTCTTGGCCACCATCGCCAAGGAGCGCTGCGCGAGATTGCCGAGATCGTTGGCAAGATCGGCATTGATCCTATTGACGATGGCTTCATGCGAATAAGTGCCGTCCTGGCCAAACGGCACCTCGCGCAGCAGAAAATACCGCAACTGGTCGGCGCCATAATGTCCGGCGAGCGCAAGCGGATCGATCACATTGCCGACCGACTTCGACATTTTCTCGCCGCGGTTGAAGAGAAACCCATGGACGACGATTTGGCGAGGCAACGCAAGTTTGGCCGACATCAGGAACGCCGGCCAATAGATCGCATGAAACCTGGTAATGTCCTTGCCGATCACATGCGCGGCCGCCGGCCAAAAATGCGCGCGCGACGCGGCAGGGTCCGGGAAACCGGTAGCTGTGATATAATTCGCCAAGGCATCGACCCAAACATACATCACATGGCGCGTATCGCCGGGCACCGGAATGCCCCAGTCGAAGGTCGAACGGCTGATGGAAAGATCGGTCAGGCCGCGTTCGACGAACGCAATAATTTCGTTGCGGTATTTTTCCGGCGTCACGAAATCCGGGCTATCGCGGTAAAGCTTGAGGAGGCGGTCCTGATAGGCCGAAAGCTTGAAGAAATAACTCTCCTCCTCGACCCATTCGACTGGCGCGCCGGTCGGGGCGAGACGGGTGCCGCCCGGCCCTTCGGTCAGATCCGCGGCGTCGAAAAAAGCTTCGTCGCGAACCGAATACCAGCCGGGATATTTGGCGAGATAAATGTCGCCCGCCGCCGCCATCCTGGCCCAAAGCTCGCGCGCGGCCGCATGGTGGCGGGATTGCGTGGTGCGCACGACGTCGCAGGCTTCGGCAAAAAGAGCGCTGCCCATCGCGGCGAATTGCGCCGCGGTGCGGTCGGCGAGTTGTTGCGGGGACAGGCCTTCTCGGGCCGCGGTCCGCTGCATCTTCTGGCCATGTTCATCCATCCCGGTGACGAACAAGACATCGTAGCCGTCGAGCCGCTTGAAGCGGGCAATCGCATCGGTCGCGATCCGCTCATAGGCATGTCCGATATGCGGCGCGCCATTGGCGTAGGGTATCGCGGTCGTGATATAAAACGGGGAGCGGGCACTCATGAACTTGCATTCTTAAAATTTCGCGCGGAGCCTCCGGATACCGGCCCCTGCCGCGTCCCGTTTCAGAGTGAAGAACCCCGCGCCGCCGCCGCCAAATCGGCGAACAGGGACAGGACAAACGGCCTCTTGTCCAGATTGAAGGTTTCGGTCTCGCGCGCCGTCTCGCTAAGTTTTTCCCATACAAGGGCGTAGGGCGCAAGCCGCCGCGCGCAATCGCCTTGGAAGCTCCGCGCGCCGCGCCACACTCTGGTATCGAGCCAGGCATCGATCTCGGCGAGCATCGTCTCGTAATCCTTGCCGTTGTTGCGTGCCGTGACCCGGTCGGCCAACGCATGGACCTTGCTCCAATCGATCCGCGGCAGATCGTCCAGAATGCGTCCGAGATTTGTGGCGAGCTCGACTCCGCGATCGTCGAGGAGCCGCAATGCATTGTGGATCGAGCCATGCGCGCGCGCGATCGCGGCCTCGAGCTTCGCTTCGCCGGCGGCGGCCCACGGCGGTCCGAGCGCCGCCACGATGTGACCGATGTCCGCCGCCGCGAGGGGTTTGAGAAGGATTTTTTGGCAGCGCGAACGCAGCGTCGCCAGCATACGGCCCGGCCGGTGCGCCACGATCAGAAACAGCGAGCGCGGCGGCGGTTCCTCGACGAGTTTCAGAAGCGCATTGGCACTGTGCGCGTTGAGGTCCTCGGCGCAATCGAGGATGCAGATCCGGTAGCCGCCACGCCCCGCCGCCTGCTGGAACATGTGGATGGCACGGCGGACATCCTCGATCCGAATTTCCGTAAAGAATCTTTTGTCTTTTTCGTTCCACTCGCGGCGCAGGAGAACGAGATCGGGGTGCGCTAATGCGGCGATTTGACGAGAGACCGGATGATCGTGGGCCACAAAAAGATCCGTCCTCGCCTCGCCCGCGGCAGCCGGATCGGTATTCGCCAGAAGAAAACGCGCGAGGCGCCAGGCGAGGGTGGCCTTGCCTACGCCGGGCGGTCCGCCAACAATGAAAGCCTGCGGCAAGTGTCCCGACAAATAGGACAGAATGAATTCCCTTTCCGTCCCGGCATGACCGAAGAAATTATAGCTCTCGCGCGGATGCGGGGTATCTTCAAAACGGTCGGACTCTGGAACGGTTTCCAAGGTTTTGGGCGCCATCGTTCTAGCCCCGCCTAGCCTGCTTCGCCGCCGGAGCGATGAGCCTGTTTGATACAACCTCGAAGATCGCGTGCGCGACGTCCTCCTCGGCGCGCGCCGCGTCGATGACGGCGCAGCGCACGGGTTCCGCCGCCGCTATCGCCAGGAAAGCGGCGCGGAGGCTCTCGTGAAATTCCGAATCCTCGCGCTCGAAACGATCGGGTGCTTCTCCCGCGCCGCGCCGGGCCGCCGCGCGGGCGAGGCCTTCGGCCACTGGGAGGTCGAGGATTAAGGTCAGGCCCGGCCGAACTTCACCCAAAGTGACGCGTTCGAGCGCGCGCAGGAACCGCGGATCGAGTTGTCCGCGCGTGCCTTGATAAGCCCTTGTCGAGTCCGCGAACCTGTCGCAGACGACAAAAGTTCCCGCCGCCAGGGCGGGTTCGATCGTCTTGTCGATATGGTCGACCCTAGCTGCCGCGAAGAGAATTGCTTCGGCGGCCGGGCCAAGGCGCGCCACGCCGCCCGACAGGAGCACTTTGCGCAAGATTTCCGCGCCCGGCGATCCGCCCGGCTCGCGGGTGCCAATTGCCTCTATTCCCGCGTTCCGGAGATTGCGCAAAAGATGGCCGATCTGAGTCGATTTGCCAACGCCTTCGCCACCTTCGAGCGTGATGAAGGATCCGCGCTCTCTTGCGGCATGGAGTTGTGCCCGCATTGCGCTCATCGCTTGACGACAAATTTACGGAAGAGCCCGGTCGTGTATTCGAGCCCGGCGTCCATGGCCCGGCGCGGCAGCGCGCCCACTTCGACCGCCGCCGCCGTCGTCAAAGGCAGATCGAGGATTTGCTCCGTTCCACGAAATATCTTGAGACGCGCAACCTCCCTGCCTGCCTCGACCGGCGCGATGAGCGGACCCGTGTAGACAATGCGCCCGGTGAATTTTCCGGTTGCGGTGCGGGGCACGAGAATCGTTACTTCCTTGTCGGCGATAAGAGGCACCTCCGAGGCGCTGCCGCCATAAACCTTGGCGCCGCCGATTGTCTCGCCAGCCTGAAAAATCGTTCTCGAGTTGAATGAACGAAACCCCCAAAGGAAAATCTTGCGCGCTTCCTCGGCGCGCTCCTTGGCGGTTCGCGCGCCGTAGAGCGCCAGGATCAGACGCTGACCGTTTTGGACGGCGGAGCCAACAAGGCCATAGCCGCTATCGTCGATGTTGCCGGTTTTCAGCCCATCCGCGCCGAGATCCATGGTCAACAACGGATTGCGATTCGCCTGTTTGATCTTGTTCCAGGTGAAGTCTTTCTCGCCGAAATATTTATAAAGATCCGGGTAGGTCAGGATGACGTGATTGGCGAGAGCCACCATTTCCCTGGGGCTCACTTTTTGATCGGGATCGCCCCTGCCCCATGCGTTGGTAAAGGTCGAATGCTCCAATCCAAGTTCGCGCGCGCGTTTCGTCATGAGCGTGGCGAAGGCTCCTTCCGATCCGGCGATCCCCTCGGCAAACGCGATTGCCGCGTCGTTGCCGGACACAATCACAAGGCCACGGACCAAATCCTCGACCCTAATGCTGCTATTGAGGGCGGCGAACATGCTGGATCCCCGCGACGGCGCGCCGCCATAGCGCCAGGCCGTTTCACTGACCGGGAACTGATCGTCGAGCTTCAGATGGCCCAAGGCGATTTCGTGGAACACGATTTCGGCGGTCATGATCTTCACCGTGGATGCCGGAACGACGAGCGTGTCGGCATTCTTCTCGAACAGCACGCTTTGACTGGCCGAATTGATCAAAATCGCATGGGGCGCGCTGGTCTGAAACGTCTGGGCGAAGGCTGTGGTGACGCCTCCGGCCGGTCCCGGGAGGAGAACCGCGAGCAAGGCCGCCGTGGCAGAATACCGGAACCAGAGACGAAAAAAGCGAGCGATCAATCCCATTGTTTGCATTGCGCACCGCCGCCGGGTAGGACTTCCACATCCCGGCGCTGCCCAAGGGGAAATCCATAAATTTAATCGCGAACAAGCCGGGTTAGCGTGGCCGATTTGTCCGGTCATGCCTTTTGCCTGCGATTGTCGTACCCTGCGGCGCAGGCACGATCAATGCCCGAATGGCATTCAGCCAGCCCACCGCGGCTCGTAGGTTAACAGATTGCGTTGATCCGATCACGAACCAATCGAGGGCGACCGGCCGAGGTCGCTGCGGCAGACCGGTAGTGGGCGAGAATTAGCGTTGTGCAAAGATTGTGCATCGACTGGCCCGAAGCGATTGTGCGGAATTCTTGAGTTATGGAAAACTAAAGATGATTCGTCGAGCGTCACCTTCAATTTCCGCGATTGGAAGCCCTCACCGGCAACGGCCTTGCCGTGACGCTGCGCAAAGCTGATTTAATTGACGGCGCTTGACGCCATCGGGGGGTTGATTGCAGGTGGTGAGAGGTGCCGTCAGTTGGAAGCAAGCGGGATAGCGGCGAGGCGTGCCAGGAAGGCCTACGATTTGCTTCGCAAATCTCTCAAACGGTTGCTTGGACCGCGCCTGTCGAACGCGCGGTTCCTATTCGCTGCTCCCTTGGCCTATCCACCTGGACATTTCTATTCCCCGATTTGTGATCCGGCCGACGTCAAACGGCGCTTCCGCGATCCGTGGTTGACGCCGCCGCCTTCTAATCTGGCTGGCATCGACCTCGCACACGGCGCGCAAATCAAGTTATGGGAAAGCTGGAGACCCTTTCTCGCGGAAGCGCGCTCCCTCGCCGAGAACGATCCGGCGCGGCGGTACCACATCCCCTCGTCCAGCTACGACATCGGCGACGCTATCATTTATACCTGCATGCTGCGCCATCTGCGACCGGCACGGCTGATAGAGGTGGGATGTGGCTCGTCATCCGTGGTCGCGCTCGATACCTTCGACCGGTTCTTCGTGGAACGCCCGCGATGCAGCTTCATTGATCCCTATCCCGCGCTGCTGCAGTCACTGTTGACACCTCGCGACAAAGAGAGCGTCGAAATCGTCGCAACGGGTGTTCAGGACGTGCCGCCAGAATTTTTTGATGATCTCCAAGAGAACGATCTGCTTTTTATCAACTCGACGCACATCGTGAAGACCGGGTCCGATGTGGTATATGAACTATTTGAGATATTGCCGCGGCTTCGCTCCGGCGTCGTCGTGCATTTTCACGATGTGATCTACCCATTCGAGTACTGCGCGGATTGGGTCCTGGGCAGAAATTTCTCGTGGAACGAGCTTTATACATTGCGAGCCTATCTGACGGGAAACCAGGATTGGGAGATCATGTTCTTCAATGATTATTTTGTCCGCGCCGAGCGCGCCCGGGTTGAGCGAGACGTACCCGAGATCCTGTCCACTCCGGGTAGCGGCCTCTGGTTGCGCCGCCACTGACCCGCCACGATGCGCAGGTCACAGCATTCGCTCCGCGTCGTTACACGCTGGCTCTGCGGCGTTCCTGAACGCTTGCTGGCCGCCCGCCGGTTCTGTGTTTGAAGGCTGAGCGGCTGCCATGGGCGCCCTCACACGCGGTGGCGTCGCCTCCGACCGATTGTGGAGATATTTGACCTGCCGGTGTTGAACGCTCTTGTCCAGCTCGCCAGGCCGCACCGGCGGATCTAAAGAGGCTGGCGCATTCTTTAAAAACTCGTTCAGCGCAATGCTATCGGCACACCGGCGCCCCGGATCGTCCCGAGGTCGAATGGCCGCGCTGGCGGCAATGGAGCGGCGCGGCCCGCAAAACGGCCGGCGGAGGCTGAAATCCGGCGCGTTTGCGTAACCGCCCACGGGCAAAGCGATGGTCTCTCCCTCGGCGGGGGCGACTAGGGATGACGCGTTCCCGGCGACGGCGACCATGTCACGGTCGCGGCCCTTCCAGCCTTCGAGCGATGCCGGTCCGTCCGGACGCAAGGTCGCGAGCAATTTTTGGTCGTTCGACCCGGCGAGGCTGGCGGCGCCGATATATTCGATCTTGACCCGCGTCGTTCCCCTCTGGCGGAAATCCAGGGCCTCGGCGGTCTTGCGGGAGACGTCCATGACTCGACGGGCGGCAAAGGGCCCGCGGTCGTTGACCCGCACGATCATCGAGTAATGGTTGCGCAGATTGGTGACGCGCGCATAGCTTGGCAATGGCAGCGTCGGATGCGCGGCGGAAATCAAATCGCGATCGTAAACCTCGCCATTGGCCGTGCGGCGGCCGTGAAAGGCATCGCCATACCAGGAAGCAAGGCCAATCGCGGCATAATGTTTTTCGCTCGGGTAATAGGTTAGCCCGGCGATCGTATAGGGCTTGCCGAGCATATACGTCCCGCCGCCGCGCGGCACCGGTTCACCGTCGGCGACGACGCGCGGGCTCGCGGGGCCATAAATTGAGGATGGGAAATACTCCGTCGAATTCGCGTAGGCGAGACGTTGGGGCAGCTGCTCTGCGCATCCGCAAAGGCTGACAGCCGCGCTGCCGGCAAGCCCCGCAACGATGCAACGGGCTGGACCGTCAACCTTGCGGGGAAACCGCGAAAAAACGGCGAAGGAACGCGCTGAAACACAGAGAAATCGCTTCGCCCGCATGCGCGTCCCCTTGGCTTGCGGCGCGGGCCGCGCGCGGGCCATTGCCAACTCTCAAAACAGGCAAACCGATACTTTCGCAGCCTCCGGTTTCCGAAGGCTTAAAACCATGGCAACGCCTGCTGTCGTTTCGCCCGGCGAATACGACCAAAATACGGCGCCGCTCCCGCTAGAAGGTGCCACAAAGATACGTCAAATTAGTTAATTCACGTTTACCATCAGAGGGTTGGATATTTTTGCAACAGTCCACGGAAAAACGGCGCGGAGGTCAGCCTCGATCGCGCTTCATGCTCTATGGCAAGATCGATTCGAATCGGTTCAAGCTAAATCATCGCGTTTGGCGACCCCGGCAGGGCTCGAACCTGCGACCTGCCGCTTAGAAGGCGGCTGCTCTATCCAGCTGAGCTACGGGGCCGGCCGTGCTTACGCCGGGTGGAAACTCTTTGAGAAGTTTCAGTATTAAAACTGTAGCTTACGCTATTATCTTAATGTAGAATATGGTGAGAGAGCCCGGGTCAATGGGTCCATTGATCACGACGGGTCGTTTTGAAATTATCGGAATAGCTGAGGATTTGCCGGGGCGCTGGCTTGGAGTCCTCGACCCGGTAGCTCAAGCCGTTTTTCCGGGCATAAGCGATCGCTTCTTCCTTGGTGGCGAATTTCAACCGCACCTCGCTCGTCATATCGCCCGAACTCGTCCAGCCCATCAACGGGTCGATCTGGCGTGGCGCGGCGGGTTCGAATTCCAAGACCCAAAGCTTGGCCATGGCAGTGCCCGATTGGGTCGCGGTCCGGGAGGGGCGGTAAATTCGTGCGGTCATTTCGATCGCTCTCGTCTCGATGCGGGTTGGCGTTTACGCGGATTTAGGCGGCGTTATTCCCACGTTGATTTGCTGTCGAGACAGACCTTGACATTGGTCGGGGCAGCAGGATTCGAACCTGCGACCTGAAGTACCCAAAACTTCCGCGCTACCAGACTGCGCTATGCCCCGCATGGAGACGATCTCCCTGCCCTCTCGCCGCGCATTCGCTATCATGCGGCCGCGCCATGAACAAGGGCGGCAACCCAATCATCAAGGACTTTGTCCCGTCACTTGTCGAACAGAGGATGGCGGACACTGTCGCCGATCCGCAAGCCGATACGGGCCGCCGTCCCGGCATTGACTTCGAGAACGCCATAGGCCGGAGCGCCCGAGGGAATAATTTTTTCCGACAACGGCTCGGTATTTTCGGCAAGCCCGACCACCTTGCCGGCGCGGCCGATGAAGATCATGTCGAGAGGCAAATAAGTGTTTTTCATCCACATCATCACCGGCTGCTCGATCGCGAAGTCGAACAACATGCCACGCTCTTGCGGAAGAAAGCGGCGGAACATGAGGCCGCGTTCGCGTTGCGGCCCGCCGCGCATGACTTCCACGGAAAATTGATGGGTTCCGCTGGCGGTGACGATCTCAAGCCTTTCGAGGTTGCCTTGCGGCGGCGGCGCGTCCGTGGTGAGCGCTGCCGGGCTCGCGCAAGGAAAAACCAAGCTTGCGCACAGTCCAAAGAAGAACATAACCCCGCGCGCCAAACTGGCAGGGCCGGCGGTTGGTGCTTGCTCGCAAAAAGGTGCGGATTGTTTGGATGCGATCATAAAAGAAAACAATTTGATAAAGACCATGCGTGATTCAACTTGTAGCGGCCAGGGTCTCGGCCAGCCGCATCGCATCAGCCCCTCGCCAAAGACCTTCAATCGCAACGCTCATCGGCTTGCGGCGACATGGGGCTTGGCCGTGGCTGACCCGCAAACGGCCGCCTGAACGGATGCCGCCTCAATGCGGCATGGGCAAGGCCGCGTCGAGTGGCCGCACCTCGGCCGCCATGAGTCCCTTCGGGCCGTCGCCGAAACGCACGAGGAGGCTTTCTCCCGGCCGCAACTCCGCAATTCCGTAACGGCGCAGCGTTTCCATATGGACAAAAATATCTTGCGTACCCTCGCCTTGGGTCAAAAAGCCAAATCCGCGCGGGCGGTTAAACCATTTGACGATGGCGATTTGAAACCCGCCCGCTGGCGCCACCTCGACACAGGTGCGCGGCGGCCGCCATTCGGATCGATGGACGACGCTCGATCCATCCATCGAGATAATTTTTAGAACCTGCAATCCCTTCACCCGGCGCACCGCCTCGCAGACGACGCGGGTTCCCTCATAAGCGACGCTAAAGCCGTCCTTGCGCAAAGTGGTGATGTGCAAAAGAACGTCGGCGGCGCCATTGTCCGGCACGATAAAGCCGTACCCTTTCGCGACATCGAACCATTTGACTCGTCCGGATATTTCAACAAGGTCAACCGCTTCGATCGCCGACGGCTCAGGGGTGGCATCGAAATCGAACCGGCGCGAGGCCAAATTCTTGCCGTCCAAGGATCAACCTCCCCGAAATCGCACGTGTGGCCGGAACAAGTTTCCCACGCGGCATGCAGACTATCTGCAATGTTTGAATCGCTGCCAGAATAGCATTCGGACGCCGGTGCAAAAGCCCGATCCCGCAGGAAATTGTGGATGACGTTCAGAAAAACAATTTGTGCGGCTTTGGCGCCACTTGTTGCGAGTTCCCGCTCGAGCGCCTCCCGATCACGTGGCACCACGTGATCGAAAAGGAGTCGCTCAACATCAAAGAGTTGGAGCATGTCCTCATGAGACATCGGATATATCCGATGTCTTAGTATCGAAAAAGTCGAGCAAATTTCTCGGGACATGCTCTAGGCGGCCCGGCCGGAGCGTGGCGATTGATTAGTTGAAGATCGCGGGGGAAAACTGGAGATTGTACCGCCGATGGCGAAATCAAACCTTCTTGCTCTATACTTGCCGCAAGCGGCTATATAAAATGGCGTGCATGTGGGGCAACTTTCGCCTCCAACCGCGGTTATCCGTTAGTCAGGAGGGACCAGAGTCCCTCTCGCGGGACGGACGGGGCGCGCCGGCATCTTTCGAGAAGGAGACGAGCTAAGATGGCGACTTTTGACAAGCTCATTCAAGAAATCGGCGCGCGATTCCCTCTCGGACCCAAGGGCAGTTCGCTGGTTCAAGAGACCCTGGACCTGGTCGCTCGACAGCCAGGCGGTATTGGCGGCTTCCTGGATAGGTTCAAGGCCGCGGGTTTCGCCGCCGAGGTTGCTTCCTGGGTAGAAGGAACCGATGCCGTGCCGCTTTCGGGGCAAGAGGTAGAGGAGACGCTAGGCTCCGGCGTTATTAGCGAGATTGCCGATAAAGCCGGTATAAGCCAACGCTTCGCGGGAACGATTTTGGGCTATGCCATACCCAAAATCATCGGCCAGCTGGCACAAGGCGGAGCTATCCCGTCTGCAATTCCCGCGACAGGTTCGCGTTTGCCCGACTTGGCGATCCCGCTTTCAGCCGCCCGCGCCGGCGAAATTAAGCTGCCTGGAGCAGAGCAAATTCCGCCGACCAGCATGGGAGGCGGCGGCGCTCCCGGGCTTGGCCGGTTGCTCATTCCGGGCGCCTGTCTGCTGCTTACGCTCGGAGTTTTGGGATACGCGATTGCGTCAGGACGGTCGGGCACTCATGTGGCCGGACAAGCCGCGCCCGTCATCGCGCAAAATGCGCCGGCGGCGTCCCCGCATGCGCCCTCGATGCCAGCGCGCGTGGCGCTTAGCAATGAGAACGGCCTCATTGTTTACTCCGGTACTGTCGGAGACGACGCTACTCGCATCGCAATTACCGGCTCGCTCGAGACGGTGTTCGGAGCCGATAAAATCACCGGCGATCTTGCCGTGGACCAGCATGCTGGCCAGGCGGGCTGGACGAAGGATCTCAAGGCAGCGCTCGATAATTTCAAGACCCCGGGGTCGCAGGCGCTGTTTGAAGGAAACGCCGTTAGTGTCGGGGGAACGATTCCTGATGCCGATCGCGACGCGATCATAAGTTCGGTGAAATCCATTCTCGGGGCACAATTCGCGGTTGCTCCACTTGCAGGTAGCGGCGCGGCCCAAACGGCGGCGGCGTCCTCGGCGCTCAAATCGGGTTTCAACGGCAAAAACCCAGCCGGCGCTCCGAATCAGCCGGCTCTTCATCTGCCGGCCATCTATTTCGCTGCCAATAGCGCCAAGGTTCCGGCGAGCGGCAAGGTTCTCTTGCGGCAGGCGGCCGGTCAGATGAAGCAATTGCCTGCTGGAACGGTGGTTCGGATCAGCGGCTACACGCACAACGCCGGTAATCCAACAACCGCCGACATGAAGCTCTCGCAACGGCGTGCCGACACCGTGCGCCAAGTCCTCGTCGATGCCGGGGTCAACCCCGCCATGCTGAGCGCCAGGGGTTACGGCAGCCCCAATTCGCTGGCCAGCAAAAACGGTACAATGGAACGCCGCAGCAACAGCACGATGGAAGATCGCCCGCGCGAGGACCGGCGCGTCGAATTCAGCATCGCCCAACACTAGATGTCGTGTCTCGATAGGTTGTTTCTTGGGATCCTTGAGATAGGTGAGCATCCGTTGATGCCGAAGTGAGGCCGATGATGATTGTAATGGTGGAGGAAAGGCAACAGTGCGGCGGCCCGTTCGGATGAATGGTTGTAGGGTTTGGCATAGGCCCATTCCCGCAAGGAGGTCTGCACGAAGCGTTCGGCCTTTCCGTTTGTTCTTGGCGTATAGGGTCTGGTGCGCTTATGCTTGATTTTCAGCATTCGCAACGCCTTTGTGTAGCGGCGCGAACGGAAGCTGGCGCCGTTGTCGGTCATGACGCGAAGGACCCTGACGCCGTGATCGCGAAAGAAGCGCAAGGCTTGCAAGAGGAATTTCAGGCAGGAGCGCCGTGTTTCGTCCGGCAGGATTTCAGAATAGGCCAGCCGGGAGTGATCGTCGACGGCCAGATGGAGATATTCCCAGCCCTTGCCGCCTTCCTTGCGGCTGCGTGGCGCGCTCTGTCCGGTACGGTCTCCCGTGATGCGATGTCCGATCCCTTCGATGCGGCCGAGCTTCTTGATGTCGATATGGATCATCTCGCCCGGCTGCTTCTTTTCATAGCGGATGATCGCGATCCTTTGATCGAGGGCGGACAGGCGGCTCAGCCCCTTGGCCTTTGCGATGCGGGCCACCGTCGCGCGCGACAGCCCGGTCGCGCGGGCGATCTTCCAGAAGGGCTGACGGGCCCGGCGCAGGGCTTCGACCTGGGCGATCTGATGTGATGTGATCCGTGTCCGCAGGCGATGCGGCCGGCTGGTCCGGTCTTGGAGGCCAGCGGCGCCTTCGCTTTCGTGGCGCCGGAGCCATTTCCTCACGGTCGCGGCCGAAACGCCTACAGCGCCGGCTATGGAGCGCGGCGTTTCGCCCGCTTGGCGGCGCCCAACAATCAAGGCTCGCATGTTCGGCGTCGTCCTGGCATTCTTATGAATGTTCACGGGTGGGTCTCCTGAGCCTGTGGTGCTTCGCAAACCCCACAAACCTCAGATTCTCCCCGTGAACAACCTGTTGAGACATTACAACTAGAGCGGGTCCCGATTAGGTGGACCCGTATCCGGCATTGCGAAAATAGTTGAAGCATTCGGTTGGAGGGAAGTCGTCGAGAGCTAATCCGATGCCATCCCACAGAGCATCGACGGTTCGGTGGGCCATTTTGCGCAACGTATTTTTGAGCTTGGCGAAGACTTGTTCGATGGGATCGAAGTCAGGACTGTAGGCGGGCAAGAAGCACTGCGTCGCCCCGGCGGCTTCGATGGCTTTTCGAACGCCGGCGCGTTTATGGGAACCGAGATTATCCATCACCACGATTTCGCCAGGCGACAAGGTCGGCACCAGAACCTGCTCGACATAGGCGAGGAACTTTGCGCCGTTAATGGGACCGTCGAAGACACAAGGAGCGGTGATGCGATCGTGGCGCAACGCCGCCAAAAAGGTCGTCGTCTTCCAGTGGCCGAACGGGGCGTGAGCGATAAGTCTCTTGCCTCTTTCACATCGCCCATAGCGAGGTGTCATGTTGGTCGAGGCCCAGGTCTCATCGATGAATACAAGCCTTTGAGGATCAAGACTTTTCTGCTTATCGCGCCAAGCGAGACGTGCGGCCCGGACATCCGCTCTTTCTTGTTCGGCGGCGTGCAGAGTTTTTTTTAAAGGTCAATTGCAGATGCCGCAAAAAACGCCCGACGGCGGACCGCCCGACTTTGATCTCGAGCGTCGTCAGCTTGCTCCACAGCTCCGTGATCGTCAGCTCGGGCTGCACCGCCACCAACGCCCGCACCTTATCTTCATGCGCAGCCAGCGCGTGCCGCTTATGGCCGCCAAACTTTCGCGGCAGACAACCGCCTGTTATCTCAAACTGCTGCATGAGCTTGATCACGCAGCTCGCACTGACATCAAAGCTGCGCGCCGCCTTGCGCCGAGACTGACCTGCCAGTACAGCCCGCACCAGGCGGTCACGTAAATCCTGCGAATAGGGTTTTGCCATCCATGCCGGCCTCCATTCCAGCCAACATGGTAAATCACGATTCCGCCGATTCGGGAATCCCCCTTCCGATTCTGTCTATTCGGGACCCGCTCTAGATCACGATGATTTTGGATTGAATCAATCCAAAATCATGAACGTGATCGATTCCAAGAGTTTAGAGCGGGATGCGGGCGGAAAACCGGTTTCCACTTTTCCTCATCCCGCTCTAGCGTCGGAGGCGAAACTCATCGTGGTCCATCGCTCCGGCGCCTTTCGCCGGTTCCCAATCCACGCGGATTATTCGTCGTCGTTCATGGGTTCGAGAGCGGGGCTGCTGCGCGCACTGACCGCGCGGGGTTCTGGCTGCGGCAGCACTTGCAGGAGCGAGGCCGGTGAAGCGTCGGCCGTACTCGGCCCAAAGCCGTCGCGCTGATAAATATCCTCGCGGAACTCGGCAAGACCCTCGGGCGTGGCCCACGCCGTGATGTATACCCAATACACCGGAACCTGGGTCGCGAGCTTGGCATCCACGCGTTCGCCGGAGCGGATCGCTTCATCAATATGTTCGCGGTCCCAACCCGGCGTGTCCTTGAGCAGCCAGGTCACATAATCGCGAACGTTTTGGACGCGGATGCAACCGGAAGACACAAACCGGTCATCGTCGCCGAAAATGCCTTTTTCGGGGGTGTCATGCATATAGACGCCATAGGGATTATTGATGTTGATGCGCACGACTCCAAGCGAATTGATATCGCCGCCCGGATCCTGGCGGAACTTGTAATTGACCGCGTCGAGCGAGTTCCAATTGATCTGATCGGATTGAAGCTCCTGACCGTCCTTGTCGAAAATCCGGATCTTATGCTCGGCCAGATAGTTTTGATCCTTTTGCATGCGTGGGATCAAATCCTTGCGAATGATCGAGGCGGGCACGATCCAATACGGATTGAAATTGATGTCGATCGCCTTTGTCATCATGACTGGCGATTGACGGTCGATCTTGCCGACGCCCGCCGCGTGATGGGTCACGACAACGCCGTTCTCGACCGTCTCGACCGCCATCGCCGGAATATTCGCCATGACGAAACGTTCGCCAAGGTTGCCGGAATAGGAGCGCAACCGGACGAGGTTCACCTCGAGCTGATGCAGCCGGACATCGGCCGGGACATTGAGCGCGATAAAGGTTTCCTTTGAAACCACGCCGCTTTGGAGCAGCCCGTGGCGGGCCTGAAAATGTTTCACCGCGGCGTCGACGTAGGAATTGAAGACCGGCGAAGCCCCGGCCGAGGCATCGAGATCGCCCGATGCGGCGAGCCGTTTTCGCAGGGCGACCACTGCCTGGCCGCTTACGCCTAGTTTCAGCGTCTGTCCCGCGGGAACCGCGACCCAACCGCCATTGGCGACAATCTGGCGGTAGGTTTCGATCGCCTGTCCGGTCGCCGCGAAAGTTTCCACCGCGAGAACCGGCGTGTTCGAGCGGCTCACCGAAAGGCGCGGATCCGCATCGTAACGTTGCGCCCACTCGGCCTGCTCGCGGAACGATGCGTCGCCCGGCCCTGCCCCCGCGCCAGCGGTATAGGTTAACCCAAAGGCGGTGGCCACAACTGCCGCCGCGCGCCCGATAGGACAAAAACGATGATACGGCAGGCGCAACAACTCTTTTTTCGTCCCGAATCCCAATTGCGTCCCGAATCCCAATGCCTCGACCTCCAATACCACGGTCTTCCAATCCTCATCCGACGGCGTAGGGGCGATCCGGCGCCGCGAACCGCAACTCGACCTCACGATCCGGCGCGACCGGGCGTCGCGGCCAGTGGCGTCTTTGGTTTGGAAGAGCTTCTTGAAAAGCTATTGAGCACCCAAACGCAAGACTAAGGCGCGTGACTGACTCTTCTTTTGAGCCGGCGCCGCTCTATTGCGCTGGCGCCACGGTAGTGCCAAAGGCACAAACAGGACGGCGAATTTGTGGCAGCTGGGTTCGAAATATGGCCTTGTCCAAAATAACCCGGGGCAAGGACTCGAAAAATAGTCCTCGCGCGGTCAAGCTTAATCTTCGGCTTGGGATCGCGTCCCGCGCGTCACAGCCTGTACCTTATCTGGTCTGTCCAGAAACGTTCGAGCCGGACCAGCGATTCGTTAAGCTTTGTAAACTCGCCGCAGTTGATCCCGCCGATTTGCTCAACCGTGGCGACATGCTTGTCATAGAGCCCGGAGACGATGTTGTGGACGTCCCTGCCCTTTTCGGTCAGGCTGATTCGCACGGCGCGGCGGTCGATGCGCGCGCGGGCATGATGCAGATAGCCGGCTTCGACCAGTTTCTTGACATTGTAAGAGACGTTCGAACCGAGGTAATAGCCGCGCGTGCGCAATTCGCCGGCAGTCAATTCCTTGTCGCTGATGTTATAAAGCAGCAAGGCTTGCACGGAATTGACGTCGCTGCGGCCGCGCCGGTCGAATTCGTCCTTGATCACGTCGAGAAGGCGGCGATGCAGCCGCTCAACCAGCCTCAAAGCATCGAGATAGGCCGGCCGGATCTCGGCAAACCCAGCGCGCGGCCGCGCGGCCTCGCTTGTCAGGGCACTCATCATCGGATTAACCTCGTCTCTTGCGGCGGCATCCCTACCGGCGCGTCCATGCAACCACAATACGAATCACAAGTGAAAACCAGTTTAAGCAACACACTGAATCCAAGGTTTATATGATTGAGTAAATCAAATATGAAGTAAAGACAATTTTTACGATTTGAGTTTGTTAACATATTAATTAATTTATTGCAAGTATTGGCATGATCATTCGCTCAAGGACGTCTGCGTGGGTAGATATTAATTCATTGGAAATCGTCGCTGTCATCGGTACAGTCGAGCCAGACAAACTGGTCGGCATTGTCGAAAAATACTTCGCGGCCTGGCGGATGTGCGTCGGCTTGGCACGGGCACCAAGAACGCTCTTTTTATCCCGCGCCGAACTGTTGAACGCCCTCGGGCAAGAACTGATACCGAAGGTTCTTTGTCTCGCGCTGCGACAGCTCGGCGTAACGCTCGACGCCGAGCACGAGCGGGCCGGGGTCTATCTCACCAATGCGCTTACCGAGTGGGAGCCGCACGGCAACAAACCCCTGGCCTTTCCCAAACTCGAAGAGGAGCGCGGCAAGGCGGAATTGGTCAAGCAGGAAGCACCGATCCTCCTCATCCTCGGCATCCCGCCCTATAATGGTTTCGCGGGCATGGCGGCGACCGAGGAGCTTTCGACCGCCTATCGCACGGGTGCGCTGTCCCGAGGGCCGGGGGCTGAACGACCTTTTGGGTTGCTCTATCGACCTGGTCCGTCCAGCCAACCAGCATTCTAAAACCAGCCATTAGTGGTCAAAACCGACCAGCGCCCGCGCCCGGCAGGGCGTACCGGTGAATGGGCAGCTGCGTCCACTGGGTTTTTAATTCGCCCGGTCGACCTACAGCCCGCCGAAAGTGGGCAAGTTTTGGCGGAAGACACAATCGATCTGGACAGTCGACGAGGGATGGCCGCGCAGAAGGCGACCAGGATGCGCCGTCGGCTCGCCGCGGTCGACGCGCTGCGGGCGCGCCAAGAGGAACTGGCGGAGTGGCTTCTCGCCGCGCCTGCCACCGGCTGGGTTGAAGCCGTGGCCAAGGCCCGTTATCTTCTAATCCTGTTTGCGCAGTCGCCGGCCGCCGAAGATCTGACGCGGGCCAAGCTCATTGCGGATGTTTTCGCCGACTTCAAGCGGCTGCTTGCAGAACCGAAACACCCGCCCCTCGCGGGGGACGCCGGGCTCGTACCCGCGAGCCTCGTTCAGAGGAGGAATGCGATGGCAAAAGGTCAGCAACGCGGAAACCGCGAAGCCAAGAAGCCAAAAAAGGAAAAGCCCAAGGTGGCGGCCGCCCAGACGTCGTTCGGGCTCAACCCCCAGAAATCGACGGGGGCGAAGGACGATCGAGGCAAGAAGAAATAGCACGCCGTAGGGCAAATTGGCTCATACGCGACCAGCGCGAGACGGTCCGCGTTGGGCCGGACTCGGCTGTTATGGGGTCACCCACGGCACGGCGGCTCGCCCGCCGGTCTGCGCGCGTTAGAGCATGTCCCGAAAAAGTTGCTCGACTTTTTCGATATTTATAGACATCGGATATATCCGATGTCTCATGAGGACATGCTCCACCTCTTTGTATTTGAGCGATTCCTTTTCGATCACGTGATTCCACATGATCGGGAAGCGCTCTAGATGTAATGTCTCAACAGGTTGTTCACGGGGAGAATCTGAGGTTTGTGGGGTTTGCGAAGCACCACAGGCTCAGGAGACCCACCCGTGAACATTCATAAGAATGCCAGGACGACGCCGAACATGCGAGCCTTGATTGTCGGGCGCCGCCAAGCGGGCGAAACGCCGCGCTCCATAGCCGGCGCTGTAGGCGTTTCGGCCGCGACCGTGAGGAAATGGCTCCGGCGCCACGAAAGCGAAGGCGCCGCTGGCCTCCAAGACCGGACCAGCCGGCCGCATCGCCTGCGGACACGGATCACATCACATCAGATCGCCCAGGTCGAAGCCCTGCGCCGGGCCCGTCAGCCCTTCTGGAAGATCGCCCGCGCGACCGGGCTGTCGCGCGCGACGGTGGCCCGCATCGCAAAGGCCAAGGGGCTGAGCCGCCTGTCCGCCCTCGATCAAAGGATCGCGATCATCCGCTATGAAAAGAAGCAGCCGGGCGAGATGATCCATATCGACATCAAGAAGCTCGGCCGCATCGAAGGGATCGGACATCGCATCACGGGAGACCGGACCGGACAGAGCGCGCCACGCAGCCGCAAGGAAGGCGGCAAGGGCTGGGAATATCTCCATCTGGCCGTCGACGATCACTCCCGGCTGGCCTATTCTGAAATCCTGCCGGACGAAACACGGCGCTCCTGCCTGAAATTCCTCTTGCAAGCCTTGCGCTTCTTTCGCGATCACGGCGTCAGGGTCCTTCGCGTCATGACCGACAACGGCGCCAGCTTCCGTTCGCGCCGCTACACAAAGGCGTTGCGAATGCTGAAAATCAAGCATAAGCGCACCAGACCCTATACGCCAAGAACAAACGGAAAGGCCGAACGCTTCGTGCAGACCTCCTTGCGGGAATGGGCCTATGCCAAACCCTACAACCATTCATCCGAACGGGCCGCCGCACTGTTGCCTTTCCTCCACCATTACAATCATCATCGGCCTCACTTCGGCATCAACGGATGCTCCCCTATCTCAAGGATCCCAAGAAACAACCTATCGAGACACGACATCTAGAGCGGGTCCCGAATAGACAGAATTGGAAGGGGGATTCCCGAATTGGCGGAATCGTGATTCACCATGTTGGCTGGAATGGAGGCCGGCATGGATGGCAAAACCCTATTCGCAGGATTTACGTGACCGCCTGGTGCGGGCTGTACTGGCAGGTCAGTCTCTCGGCGCAAGGCGGCGCGCAGCTTTGATGTCAGTGCGAGCTGCGTGATCAAGCTCATGCAGCAGTTTGAGATAACAGGCGGTTGTCTGCCGCGAAAGTTTGGCGGCCATAAGCGGCACGCGCTGGCTGCGCATGAAGATAAGGTGCGGGCGTTGGTGGCGGTGCAGCCCGAGCTGACGATCACGGAGCTGTGGAGCAAGCTGACGACGCTCGAGATCAAAGTCGGGCGGTCCGCCGTTGGGCGTTTTTTGCGGCATCTGCAATTGACCTTTAAAAAAAACTCTGCACGCCGCCGAACAAGAAAGAGCGGATGTCCGGGCCGCACGTCTCGCTTGGCGCGATAAGCAGAAAAGTCTTGATCCTCAAAGGCTTGTATTCATCGATGAGACCTGGGCCTCGACCAACATGACACCTCGCTATGGGCGATGTGAAAGAGGCAAGAGACTTATCGCTCACGCCCCGTTCGGCCACTGGAAGACGACGACCTTTTTGGCGGCGTTGCGCCACGATCGCATCACCGCTCCTTGTGTCTTCGACGGTCCCATTAACGGCGCAAAGTTCCTCGCCTATGTCGAGCAGGTTCTGGTGCCGACCTTGTCGCCTGGCGAAATCGTGGTGATGGATAATCTCGGTTCCCATAAACGCGCCGGCGTTCGAAAAGCCATCGAAGCCGCCGGGGCGACGCAGTGCTTCTTGCCCGCCTACAGTCCTGACTTCGATCCCATCGAACAAGTCTTCGCCAAGCTCAAAAATACGTTGCGCAAAATGGCCCACCGAACCGTCGATGCTCTGTGGGATGGCATCGGATTAGCTCTCGACGACTTCCCTCCAACCGAATGCTTCAACTATTTTCGCAATGCCGGATACGGGTCCACCTAATCGGGACCCGCTCTAGGTCCGCATTGGGAACAGCCGCCCGGACCTGAGCGGACACCGGCAACTCTTCATTTTCAGATTTCGAGCGCGCCCACTACCGCCAGCCAAGTTTGACTGCTGGCGGCTGCTTCAGGCGGCTCACGAGCGAGCGCTTCAGCCCCCGTAATTCTCTTTGAGATAATCCCCGATGGTCTTGGCGTCCGCCGGATCGATCGGCGCGCCAAACGCCTTGATCATTTTAGCGACTTCCGCATCCCAATGCGCCGCATCGAGAAACGGCGAATTCATCACGATGTAATCGAGGCTGTGGCAGGCGGCGCAATGGCCGTCGACAACATCCACCCCCGGCGCCTGCTTGAGATGCACGGCCGGTTCGTCGGCACTGGCCGAAGCGGGGACAAAGACCAGCGCGGCAAAAATTGCAATCCACCGCATGGCCTTTTCCTCAAGCAACATCGAGCGTCACGGTTTGCGCGACGTTGTTGTTATAGCCCGCCGGGTTCTGGATCAGCTCCTCGGTCTGGGTTTGGCCAATCTTGTTGGTCGCGCGGGCGGTGAGCGGCAGTTTTCCGCGGGTCTTGGGGGTAAACTCATGGCTCCAAGGGCGAAAAGCAAATTTGCCTAAATCTTCTCGGAGCGCCGCTTCGGCCCAGCTCTTGCCATTGTCGGCGGAGATTGCGACGGAACGGATGCCATAGCCGCCGTCCCAGGCGATTCCGCTTATGACCGTCTTGCGTCCCGCCTCGACGCGCGCACCATCGTTTGGGCTCGTGATGAGCGAGTTCACGGCCATCTCGGTGAGCGGCGTATTGACGGCCGTCTCCTGCGAAATAAAACGTTGGACCAGCGGAAATTTCCCGACGGGAATCCGGTAGCCTGTCTTCATCCAGAACCCATCAAATGGTTTGCTCACGGCCGCAATTTTGGTGAGATGCTTCACCCAGAAGGTTCCGGTCCAGCCGGGAACGACGATCCGCGCCGGAAAGCCGTTCCAATGCGGCAGAACTTCGCCGTTCATTTCATAGGCGACGAGCGTCGTCTCCTCGATAGCTTTCCCCACAGGAAGGCTTTTTAGAAAATCCGGCGTCTTGTCGATGGCCGGCCCATCGGCGCCGTCGAAGACGATTTCGACCACGTCCTTCTTGAGCCCAACCAAGTCGAGCACATCCTTGAGCCTTGCGCCTTTCCAGCGAGCGCAGCCCATCGCGCCAGAGCCCCATTGCACGCCAGCAGCATGGGGCTGAAAAAGTCCACGGCGATTGCCCGCGCATTGACAGACCGCGGCGATCTCGAAGGCGGGCAATTTTTTCAACTCGTCGAGGCCGATTTGCAAATCGCTGTTGGCGCCCTCCCCACCCAAACTCAGTTTCCAACTCGTGGCGTCAACCTGCGGAATATCGGTCAGATGATAGCGGACGAAAAATTCGTCGTTGGGAGTGATCGCCGTGCGCAAATAATCACGCGGCGCCTCGTAATTGGGCGGCCGGTAGGTCAATTTGATCAGCGGCTTTTTGCCTGGCAAAGTGTCGAGAACAGCCTCCGCGCGCGTGCCCTCGGGCAGCGCGGGCGAAAGCCAGAGGAGACCGCTGTTGTTTGACCCGGCGCCGCCCGCCAGGGCCGTCGAGGCGTTGCCGCCCCCGAATGCCAGCGCCCCGCCCGCCGCTTCCAGCAAACCGCGCCGCGTGATCAATCAAAATTCTCCTTTTGGGGTAGCCGGAGGCCACCTCCGCGAGGCCCCGGAACCAGCGGCCGTTATTCAATAATATATGCAGCTTTTATGACATAAAAGTGTCAGGTTTGGCCTGCGAAGCCGCGACGACCCATGATCCGGCACTAAAATCATCGCCCGCGCGGATGCGCGGAGCGGTAGGCTTCGAGAAGCCTTGCGCTATCCACGGCGGTGTAGATTTGGGTCGTCGAGAGCGAGGCATGGCCCAAAAGCTCCTGGATCGCGCGGAGATCGCCGCCGCGCTCCAGAAGATGGGTGGCGAAGGAATGGCGCAGCGCATGCGGCGTCGCGCCATCGCGAAGCCCGAGCGCGCCGCGCAAACGCGCGACGGTAAGCTGGATGACCCTCGGGCCAAGTGGCCCGCCCTTGGCACCGATGAATAAGGGTTTTTCCGGCGCGAGCGCATAAGGGCAAAGGGCAATGTAAGCTTCGATGGCTTGGCCGACCGCCGCGATGATGGGCACGGCGCGGGTCTTTTGGCCCTTGCCGGTGACCGTCAGACCGTCGCGCGCGCCAACCGGCGCCTCGGAGCGCTTGATCGCCAAGGCTTCCGAAATGCGCAGGCCCGCGCCATAGAGCAGACTCAATACGGCGGCATCGCGCGCGATAATCCAGTTCGGCCGGTTTTCTCCGGCCCGTGCATCCACGCGAACCACCTGGCGTGCCGCATCGATGCTCAACGGCTTCGGCAGGCCGCGCTTGATCCTTGGCGGGCGCAGCGCCGCGAAGGCGAGTGCCTTGCCCTTGCCATTGCGTTCAAGGTAGCGCGCGAAGGAGCGCAGGCCCGCGAGCTGGCGGAGAAGCGACCGGCTGCCCGCGCCATGGCTCCGCCGTGCCGCCAAAAAGGCGCGCAGATCCGCCGGCGCGAGGCCCGCGAATGTGGCAAGCGAGGGAGGCTCGCCGAAATGCGCCGCCGCGAAGCGCAAGAATTGCCGCAGATCGCGCGCGTATGAGGTCGCCGTATGCGGCGAAACGCGGCGCTCGCCGGCAAGATAGGCGAGCCAGTCTCGCGCCCGCGCCGCAAGTTCAGGATCGGCGGGCAAAACATCAGGCAGGGCGCTTGCCGCCCCCATGGTGCGAGGGTTCATCATGCTTGATCATAGCACGCGTCCGTCCTAACAATTGATTGTCGAGGCGAAACTCCCCTGCCCTATCCGGTGAGCGTCAATTCATGCGGTTACGCGCCGATTTTTGGGTGGCGGCCTATCTCAGACGCTGCGCGGGAGAAGGCGCCATTGCCGTGCTGCGCCGCCGGGGCGCTCCGGAAGCCGGCGCGATTTTTGTCAAGATCGACAGGCTCGACGGTTCCGCCGCTTTGTTCGGACCGGCGCCGCAGAGCGAAGCGAAGGATGGCCAAGACCGGCTTTTCGCGAGGCTCCATCGCGAGCCCTGGATCGATCCGGCCGAAGCCGAACAAAAACTCGCCCGTCAAATCGGTTTCGATCCGGATGTTTGGATCGTCGAGACGGAGGACAGACAGGGCCGCTATTTTCTCGATGTCGCCGGGTGATTTGGCGTGGATCGTACCAAAATGTTTCACGTGAAACATTTTGGTACGATTGACGGCCAGACAAATATACGGCCCGTCACGGCGGGTGGCGCGGGAAATGGATGCTGCTGCCGCGCAAAAACGGAGATCCACCGCGTGAAGCGCATCGTGCCCGCGCGAAAAAAGCGCAGGAAGCGTGACGCGACGATGCGTGTCGGCCCCGGCGCATTTGCGTGAGCCGGCATTCACTCAGGCGCGTTCTCGATCGGATCATGGCGTTTCACATCGAAGCCGAACATGTCGAACGCGCGCCGCATGTGCTCCGGCAAGGGCGCGGTGACGTCGAGCGTGCCGCCACCGGGATGCGGGAGGATCAGGCGGCGCGCCAAAAGATGCAGCTTGCGTTCGACCGCATCGGGTATCGTTCGCAGCGGATCATTGCGGCGCGGATCGTTGCCGGGCATCGCGCCATATTTGGGATCGCCAATGACCGGATGGCCGATCGCCTCGGCATGAGCGCGCAGCTGGTGGGTGCGCCCCGTTATGGGCTTCATCGAAAGCCAGGCCAGCCGGGGCGCGATTTTATCGACAATCGCGTAATAGGTCACCGAATGGCGGGCATCCTCGTCGCCATGCCGGGCGACCCGCATCTTTTCAAGTTTTCCGCGCGCCTCCTCGTCACGCAGCGCCGGCCGGGCCGCGCCCATTCCGTCACCCTTTGCCAGGTAAAGGGAGATGCGGCCTTGCGCCGGCTTGGGCACGCCTTCAACAAGCGCCCAATAAATTTTTCTTGCCTGCCGCGAGCGAAAAATTTCGCCGAGATCGGCGGCGGTTTTCCGGCTCTTGGCAACGAGCAAGACACCGGACGTATCGCGATCGAGCCTATGCACCAGCGCAGGCCTGTCGCCGCGCTCGTTTGGCATCGAGGCAAGCATCCCATCGATATGGCGCGTCATTCCCGAGCCGCCTTGGACGGCAAGCCCGAAAGGCTTGTTAAGCACCAGGAGATCGCGGTCCTCGTAAAGGATCATGTCTTGGAGCGCACGCAAATCCGCTGGCGAAATCTTTCGTGCCGGCGCCACCGGCGCATCGAGCTTCACCGGCGGGACGCGCACGCGTTGGCCCTTCGCGAGCCGCGTCGCGGTCTTCACTCGGGCGCCATCGACGCGCACCTCGCCGGTGCGCACGATCTTGTTTAGATGCGAAAGAGCGAGCGTTGGCATGTGCCGCCTGAACCAGCGGTCGAGGCGCATCCCTTCCTCGTCGTCGCCAACCTCGAACGTTTGAACGGCCACCTGGCAGCTCCTAGGCAACGATTCTATTTGGTTTAACTCGAATCATTGTCAAATACTTCTTTGTTTTAGGATCATTGTCGTCGCGAAATCTAGTTCCGTCGCCGGAAATAATCTATACCGCCTGCAGATCGACCGCGTTGGGTCCCTTTCCGTTCTTGTCCGCCTCGATCTCGTAGCTCACGCGCTGCCCTTTGTTCAAGGATTGCAGGCCCGCGCGCTCGACCGTCGTGATATGCACGAAAATATCGCGTCCGCCATCGTCCGGTTTTATGAAGCCATAACCCTTGTCCGCCTTAAAGAATTTGACTGTTCCCTGCTGGGGCATGGCACCCATTCCTTCCAATCGTTTTTGCCTCATCCGGCAGGGCCACCGCGATGTCTTCGCGAAGTCTCACAAGATGGGCGGCACCGAGATTTCCCGCACCCGGCACCCCTGCCGGCTAATTTCCGGGCAGGCGTGAAAATCACGCAGATCCTTGGAAAAACAAATCCTCACCTCTTGCAGGACACCGCTTGCGCAGGCCACGCCCAGCATGCCCGGCCGCAGCCGCGCATTCGCGGCGATGAAGGCGCGCGCGATATCGATCGGCGTCCAGGTCTGTTTCTCCTTGGCGCCGACAAACGGCGTAGGAATGACGATTAAATCGCGTGCGCGCCGCACATCGGCGAAATAGTCGGTAGGACTTTTCCCCGAGCAGGTGCCGTGCTTCTGCCATTCGTGCCGGGCAAGTCCTTCATTGGGATAAAGTCCTTGCGCGCCTTGCAGCGCCACGCGCGACGGATACCGGGCGGCGGGACCGCAGTCCGACGGATAGCCATGCTCATACTGGGGCCACAGCCCATGGACGACGAAGCCGAGATTAGCGCCAGCATTGCATTGCCCGCGCGCCCGCGCGCCCGCCGGCGTCCCGCAAAAGCCCGAAGACCAGGAGAGCGAAAGAACGTAAAAATCGAAATCTCCGGGCGTGCTCGCGGCGCCGCGCGGCGCCTGGAACTTTTAGCGGCAAGAAAAGCGCCGGTCCGGTGCAGCGGTCCGGCCCGCAAAAAGCGGCCCGCGGCTCGGCCACAGAGGGGCAATCCCACGCGAGCGAGGCAAAGGCAATAAGGACCGGCAAAAAACCAGCCCCATTGCTTGCCGGCAGCCTAGCCAACATGATCGGTAACCCCACTCACGGCCGCGCCATTTTGCAATTGGGCGCATAGGCATCGTTCCGGTCGAGTCCGCCGACGCACCACTCGACACCGAAACCGAAGCCTATGATGCCAAGATCCTCAGCAATCGAATAGGAAACCTGATGCGATTTTTCATCGTTCAAGTAAGCGCGCGCGGTGCAATAACGGCGGGGGATGTAATCCTCGCCATTGGTTTTGTAGCCGATTTCCGTGACTTTTTCGAAGCCCAGGATCTCAAGGCCGGTGTTCCAGAACTCGGCTTCGCGATCATGGAAGCGCCCCTGTATCCTTTCGAAAACGGCGGGATCGCCGCAGGCGGGCAACACGCCGTCATAGGGTATATACCGCCGCTCCGCCGGAACCAGGGGGCGCGCGGCGGCGGGCCCAAGAGACACGCCGGTGGCGGCAAGCACCGCCGCGCAAACGGTCAAAAAACTCAGCGCGAAAGGCAAGCTTGAGATTTGTCTTACCATAATCGGCAATGCCTCGATCCGTCTACTTGCAGGCGTTTCGCGAAACGCCGCGTGTCAACCACGGTTATAGACATCCTGGAGCCGGACAATATCGTCTTCGCCCAAATAGGATCCGGTCTGCACCTCGATCAATTCGAGGTCGATCAGGCCGGGATTCGCCATGCGATGCATGCAACCTATCGGCAAATAGATCGAACTCGTTCTCATGGACAAGATGGATCTCATTGTCGCGGGTGACCTCGGCCGTTCCCTTGACGACGACCCAATGCTCGGCGCGATGGAAATGCTTTTGCAGGGACAAGCGCTCGCCCGGCTTCACGACGATGCGTTTGACCTGGTAGCGCGTTCCGGAATCGACCGATTGATAATAGCCCCATGGCCGGTAGGAGCGCTTATGTTCCAGCGCCTCGGGGCGATTTTCGGTTTTCAGGAGATCGACCAGTTGCTTGACGCTATCGCCCTGCGCCCTGTTGAGCACCAAGACCGCATCCTGGGTGGTCACGACAATGACATCGTCGACGCCGACGACGGTCGTCAAATGTTGGTCGGAGCGGACATGAACATTTGACGCATTCATGACAACTCCGCGGCCCCGGATCGAATTGCCCTTGCCGTCGCGTTCCGACAATTGCCAGACCGCCTCCCAATTGCCGACATCCGACCAGCCAATGGCGGCGGGGACGACAGCGGCCTTGCCGGTGCACTCCATGACCGCGAAGTCAATCGACTTCTTCGGCGCCCTGGCGAAGGCTTCCGCGTCGAGGACCAAAAAGTTCAAATCCTGTTTGGCCTTGGCGACGGCTTCCGCTGCCGCTGCCGCCATGTCCGGCTCGAAATTTCGCAACTCGTCCTGCATCACATCCGCGCGAAAGAAAAAATTGCCGGAATTCCAGAGATAATTCCCGGCGACATATTTTTCCGCCGTGGCGGCGTTGGGCTTTTCGACAAAAGCCTCGACCTTGAACACGTCGCCGCCGGACGTCACCGTCTTGCCCGGTTTGATATAGCCATAGCCAGTGGCGGGCGCGCCCGGCTTGATGCCGAGCGTCACGATATAGCCTTGCGCCGCCGCTTCGGCCGCCGTTTTGCACAAAGCCACGAAACCTTCTCCATCGCGCACCACGTGATCGGCGGCCAGAACCGCGACGATCGTGTCCGGCCCGGATTGCGCCGCGAGTTCGGCGGCAACGGCCACCGCTGGCCCCGAATCACGCCGGACCGGCTCAAGAACAATGCGCGCCTCGCGGTTGATCTTCTGCAACTGCTCGGCGACGAGGAAACGATAATCGTGATTGGAAATGACAATTGGCGTTTCGAACACGCCGTCGGCAAGCATTCCGCTCACCATCTGAAAGGTGGAGTGCGGGCCAACGAGAGAAATGAATTGCTTCGGCAGGCTTTCGCGCGACTCCGGCCAGACCCGCGTTCCCGTGCCGCCGCACATTATGACCGGAAGGATTTTCACGTTTTCCCGCTCCCTCGCGAAGAATATCGATAGCCCATTCCAAAACCTAATTTAACACACAATGGACATGAAATGGACCCGCAGAACGGGACCAATCGCGAGACTGACTACGAACACGACCAAGATCGACGATCAAACAGCGACAGGGCGCAAAAGTAATCTTGTGCGACGTTAGCGGAAAGTAATCTGTTCGACCTGTTCCAAATGCGCGAGATGAAGGTGTGATTACTTGTCCGGCGTCACGGCCTTCAGGACAGCGGTGCCCAGCTCCTTCGCATGCTCCTCCATGGCGGCGAGCTGCTTCTTCACATATTCGGACTGATGGGCGAGGATTTCCTGGTGATCCTTCGCTTGAATGAGCTTCTGGGCGTGATCGAACGCCGCCTTCAAATTCGCTTCGGTGAAGCTGAGCGCCTTCGCGCTGACGTCCTTGGCGCTCGATTGCAGGGCGTTTGCGGTGCCTTCCGCCTGCGCGGTTGCCTTGTGAGCGGCCTCAATAAAACTTTCAAAGGCCTTGCGGGCCTCCGCGACGCTCTTCGCGGTCAAGTCACGGATTTCGGTGGGGATTTCGTAGGGGATCTTGGTCATGGCCTGCACCCTTCCCTAAAATTCGAGGCTCGTAGACGGCCAGAATTTGCCCACGAACCATCTCACTACTGACTGCCGTTATAGATTAGCAGTTGTTGGACGACAACGGTACATGTCAATGAGCCGTCCGCGCGTACAATTTCCGAAGGAATTCGTTAGCATGTTCCGGTGCTGCGATCCTCAAAACGCCGGTTGTATGGAGCGACCCCGGCCGGAGTTTTCCCGGAACCCATGCGTTAGGATTTGCCCAATCGACGTGGGTTGTTGGACAACGCCGCGTTGATCGCGTCAATAAACGGCCCGAGCTTCGGCGGTTGTGCTTCGATATCGACCCTCACGGCGAGCTTGCGGAGCGCGGCGCTGCACACCGGGCCGATGGACGCGACGAGCGTTCGGTCGAGGCTTTGCTTAAGCGACACCTCTTTGTCGCCGTATTCCGCGACGGCGAAAAGGTTGGTCACCTGCGATGCGTTGGTGAACGCCACAAGATCGATCTCATCGCGACCAAGTGCGTCGATCAGCCTTAGCAACGGCGACGTGTCCCGCGGCAGAGCCCAGCGATAGGTCACGATTTCGATTACTACCGCGCCTTCGCTTTCGAGCGCGGCCTGCAACTCACGATTAGTCTCGCCGTAACGCTGCACCACGACGCGTTTGCCGCGTAACGGGGTCTCATGCATTTCGGCAAGCACCTCGTACGTCGTGAAAGGGTTGCTGGCGGCGCGATCGATGCGCACCTTGCGCGAGTGCAGTACCGTGGTCGGCTTGGGGCCCCGTGCGACCACCTGCGCTGCGTCCAGTAGCCGCAACAGAGCATCGGTTAGCCCTAGAGAATCTGTTGCAGCGAACAGCGCGCGCGTCCCAACGCCCGTCTGGAAAATGAAAATATCGGGCGGGGTGGAATTCCAGTCTCGGATCAACTGGTGGATGTGCACAGGATCGACATCCGGGATTTCGGCCAGTGCGGGCGCCGAAAATGGCGTGCCTCCATACTTGCGGACCAGATTCGCAATGTGATCCGGTACCCGGCTTTCAAGAATGGCGACGGTTTTGTCTTTCATCGGCGCGCGACGCAAGGGACTCCTGGCTAGGGCTTTGTCACGTCGTCGAGGGCTTGCGATCTCTCGGTCCGACGGATAGCTGTTGACCATGGCACAAATCCCGGCAATGGCATAATGCTCGACGACGACAGCCGCCGAGCTGTCGCGCCACGACAAGGCCATTTCGTATGCCCAGGCGACGCCGCGGCTCCAATGACTAGGATCGAGACGCTCCTCGCGGCGATGACGCTCAAGGAAAAGATCGGCCAGCTCAAAATGGTGGCGACGGGATTCGCCGTCACCGGGCCGGTCCTGGCCAGCGACGTGATCGAGGGCATTCGGGCCGGACGGATCGGCAGCCTCCTCAACATCTGGGGAGCACGGGAGGTGCATGCCGTTCAGAAAATCGCGGTGGAAGAGACAAGGCTCGGCATTCCGCTTCTGATGGGCTTCGATGTTTTGCATGGGCACAGAACCATCTTCCCGATCCCGCTCGCCGAGGCAGCTGCGTTCGATCCCCCTTTGTGGGAACGCAGCGCCCGCGAGGCGGCGATCGAGGCGGCCGCCGACGGCATCAGTGTGACCTTCGCGCCGATGCTCGATATCGCGCGCGACCCGCGCTGGGGACGGATCGCCGAGGGGCCGGGCGAAGACCCTGGGGTTGGCGCGGAATTCGCGAAAGCCAAGGTGCGCGGTTTTCAGGGGACTGACTTACCCGAGGGGTTGGCCGGCGCCAGCGCCGTCGCCGCCATGGCCAAGCATTTCTGCGCTTATGGCGCCGCCGTCGCCGGGCGCGACTACGCCTCGGTGGATGTCTCCGAACGGCTTTTGCGCGAAGTCTATTTACCCCCATTCGCCGCCGCCGTCGCGGCCGGCTGCGCCGCAATCATGCCGGCTTTCAACGATCTGGCCGGCATCCCGATGACCGCCCATGTTGCGTTGCTCCGCGACTGGCTGCGCCGGGACATTGGCTTCGATGGCGTGATCATCAGCGACTACAATGCGATCGCGGAATTGCTCCGCCACGGCGTCGCGGGCGATCTCGCCGAGGCGGCCGCCGCCGCGCTCCTGGCCGGCGTCGATATCGACATGATGAGTGATGCCTACAGCCGTGGTTTGCCTGAGGCAATCGCGCGCGGCCTCGTTTCGACCGGTATGGTCGATACTGCCGTGCACCGCGTACTCAAGCTCAAGGAACACCTCGGCCTTTTTGACGATCCATACCGGCGCGGTTCGGCGGGGACCGGCGCTCCGGCCGCCGCCAAGTCCCGGCTTGAGCTCGCGCGCGAGCTGGCGCGGCGGGCGATCGTCGTCCTGGCCAACGACCAAGTGTTGCCGCTTTCTCCAACCCTGCGCAATATCGCGCTCGTTGGTCCTCTCGCCGATGCCCGGGCGGACATGCTCGGGCCGTGGGCCGCCGCCGGGAGCGCGGCTGATTGCGTCACGATCCGCGAAGGCCTCGCCGCGGCGCTGCCCGATGCCGGGATCGTCTTTGCGCCGGGGGCGTCAATCGCCGGCGCGGACATGTCCGGCATCGCCGCCGCGCGGGAGATTTGCCAGGACGCCGACATAGTTCTTTTGTGCCTTGGCGAAGGCGCCAATATGAGCGGCGAAGCGGCGAGCCGGGCCAACCCCGGTCTCCCCGGCGTCCAAAGCGCGCTTGCCGAAGCCATATTCGAACTCGGCAAACCGGTCGTCGCGCTGATTTCCTCGGGGCGGCCTCTGATGATCGCGGCGATCGCCGAGAAGGCCCAGGCCATCGTCGCCACCTGGTTCCTTGGCGCGGAGGCCGGCAATGCCATCGCGGACGTACTGACCGGGAAATTCAATCCCACCGGGCGGCTTCCCGTCACGTGGCCGCGCGATGCCGGCCAAGTGCCCATTTTCTTCGCCGCGCGCCCTTCCGGCCGGCCGGCCAATCCCGACGATTATTACACCAGCAAATATCTCGACATGCCGGTCGAGCCGCTGTTCTTCTTTGGACACGGCTTGAGCTACAGCCGCTTCGCCTTGACCAATTTGCGCGTGAACAAGGCCGATTTCAAACGCAGCGACGAATTGACGATCGAGGTGGACGTTCTCAATGAAGGCCCCGCCGCCGGGGAAGCAACGGTCTTCCTGTTCGCGCGCGACATGGTGGCGAGCGTGGCGCGGCCGGTGCTCGAACTCAAGGGCGTGGGCAAGATCGCGCTCGCTCCGGGCGAAGGCGGAACCGTTTGTTTCAGGCTCGCCGCCGCGGCGCTCGCTTTTCCGGGGAACGATCTAAAGCCGGTGTTGGAGCCGGGCGAATTTTTGCTCCTTGCCGGGCAAAGCGCCGATCCGCGCGAACTGCTATCAATCCAGGTGCGCGCCTTGCCGGGCTGAATGGGCGCCCGCCGCCTTCCAGATAGCCGGGGCCGCCATCTCGCGAAACCTGTTTGCCGGCATCATGCGGCATTGGTGAGCTTCGCCCACCGCCTGATCCTGCGCCGGTGTGAGGTGTTCGATCGGCATGAGTTCGCGCAAAGGTGCGTCTGGATGACAACAAATTCCGCATTTTCGGCGCTCGGCGCGCCTATGTCACCGACGTGGGTGCACGGGAGCCCTCATGTCGAGGATTTGGCATTGCCAAAATTCTTAAAAAGCAGCAACTTCACCTCGCCAAGGCTGTCACCCGGTGGATGTCGGTTCAGAGAAGCCACGCGGTCGAAAAGCAATGCCGGTTGATCCCATTTCTGGCGGAGGCGCCACCGAAATCATCCGCCTGCTCGATTTGCATCCGCATCCAGAGGGCGGCGTGTGGCATTTCTACGCCGGGGCGCCCTTGGAAATAAGGATTTCGCAAAACGGCAGCGAGACAAGCGTGCATCGTCTCGGTCCAGATCTCTTTGCGGGGGAGCGTCCGCAGTTCGTCGTTCCGGCGCATTGCTGGCAGAAGGCGATAAGCCTGGGAGCGTGGACGCTCGTTGGCTGCGGCGTCGCGCCGGGCTTCGAATTCTCAGGCTTCGAACTGGCGCCGCCGGGCTGGCCGCCCTGTGCGTGCGAAGAGAGCCCGAGCGGGAAATAACAAGAGCCACGCAGAGCGAGCTTTAGTTCACTCCTTAGACGCAAGCGTTTTGGTCGGAGTGAGAGGATTCGAACCTCCGGCCCCCTCGTCCCGAACGAGGTGCGCTACCAGGCTGCGCTACACTCCGCCGCGCCGCCGGATCTCTTCCCCGGCCGCAACTTGCCAAGGCAATCTTATAATGGCGCCTTGGCGCGCGGGCAAGCCAAATGACCCGCAGGTGTCGGCACCGTGCGAAACCGGCGACAGGCTCGAGCGTGGGGTCCCCTTCTTATTATCCTATGCGGCCACACCCCTGCTTATCCCACGGGGCCGCGCCGGCTTGCCCGCGGCGGCTTGGCGCGAACATTCAAGACGGTTGCGAAAATCCCGCGCACGGTCCAAATAGATGCTGGGAGGTTGGCGGTGGACGCACCACTCGCCAACCGGGTCAGGTCCGGAAGGAAGCAGCCCTAACGAGACCGGGCGGGTCTCTGTCCAGCCTCCCACTTTGCTAGGTTTGCCACCACGCTTTGTCCGGCAGGCCGGCCGGGCCGCCGGTTTTGGCCCGGCCCCAATCAAGTCTCTACGCCTAGAGCATGATCCCAAAAAGTTGCAGACTTTTTGGATAAGATCATGCGATAAAACAAAGACATAGAGACCGTGAACAATTCAACTTGAAGCGATCATGGTCTAGCCTGCGCGAGGCCGGACGGTCGCATGGAACCACCCCCAAACGCCCATGACGAAGCCGGTCCCGTGGTGGGATTGGGCGCCATCGCCGCGCAAGACCAAGACCAAGTCAGCACGCAGGCGGCTTCCTATCGCGTGCTTGCCCGCAAATACCGCCCCGCGCACTTCGAGGATTTGATCGGCCAGGACGCCATGGTCAGGACGTTGTCGAACGCCTTCGACCTCGAACGTATCCACCAAGCCTATATTCTGACCGGGGTGCGCGGCGTCGGCAAGACCACGACCGCGCGCATCCTGGCCCGCGCCTTCAATTACGAGTTGCCCGCGCGGGCCGGGCGCCCCGCTGTGACGCGCCCAACAATCCATATGCCGGAGCTTGGCGTGCATTGCCAGGCGATCATCGAATCGCGCCATGTCGATGTCATCGAATTGGACGCCGCCTCGCATACCGGGATCGACGACATTCGCGAAATCATCGAGAGCGTGCGTTACTTGCCGGTCATGGCGCGCACAAAGGTCTATATCATCGACGAAGTGCATATGCTTTCCAAGCAGGCTTTCAACGGCCTTTTAAAAACCCTGGAGGAGCCTCCCGATCACGTGAAATTCGTGTTCGCGACAACCGAGATCGAAAAGGTTCCGGTCACCGTGCGCTCCCGCTGCCAAAGGTTCGATTTGCGTCGCGTCGATGCGGGCGTGCTAACCGGTTACCTCGCTTCGATCTGCGCCAAGGAGGCTGTCGCGATCGAGGACGCGGCGCTTAAACTCATTGCGCGCGCTGCGGAAGGCTCGGTGCGCGACGCGCTTTCGCTTCTCGATCAAGCCATTGCCCATGGCGCGGGCCTGCCCGGCGCGATCCCCGCGGACGCCTTGCGCGCGATGCTGGGGCTCGCTGACCGGGGCCGGATCGTCGATCTTTTTGAAGTTCTCTTGCGCGGCCAAATGGCTGAGGCTCTGGGCATTTTGAAGGAGCTACATGACTTTGGCGCCGATCCGTCCGAAGTCCTTGCCGGACTCGCGGAGTTCGTTCATCTCGTCACCCGCCTGAAGCTGGTGCCGGACGCCGCGAACGATGTTTCGTTGACGCCGGACGAGCGGACGCGCGGCCAGCGGTTCTCGCAAGAGTTGTCGCTCCCGGTCTTGACCCGCGCATGGCAATTGTTGCTGAAAGGCCTGCGCGAAGTGAAGGATTCGCCGCGCCCGCTCGCCGCCGCCGACATGGTTTTGGTGAAAATCGGTTTCGCCGCCGATTTGCCGACCCCCAACGAGGCTCTGCGCAGCCTCGCGGAGATGACAAGCGGCATGGCGCAAGAAGGATCTCGCCCCCGCGAAGGGGCCGTCGGGGCACGCGGACCGGTGGCCGCTGCAACCGCCAGCCCCGCGGTTGCGCGCGCGCCGCACCTGGAAGCGGCCGAACCATCGTTTGCGCTTACCCGGTTCGAGGATGTGGTGGCGCTCGCCGGCCGCCATCGCGACATTCAAATGAAGCTCGCGCTTGAACGCGACGTGCGCCTCGTTCGTTTCGAGCCAGGCCGCATCGAATTTTCAACCGCTCCCGGCGCCTCGCCTCAGCTTGCGCAAACTCTCGCGCGCCGCTTGCAGGAATGGACGGGGAGCCGCTGGATGGTTGCTGTTTCGAGCGCGCCCGGCGCGCCGAGCCTCAAGGAGCAGGAGGACGCCAAGGCAAGCGAGGCTTTGTCCGGCGTGCGCGCCGAGCCGCTGGTCCAAAGCGTGCTCGCCGCGTTTCCGGGCGCCGAGATTGCCGGGGTCCGCGCCTACGAGCCGGCGCCGCGATCCATGCCATCCGCCAGGACAGACGGCGAGACGAACGATGAAATTGGCTTTAACGACGGCATGGAAGACGAGCTTTAAACGGGCATTGCTCGCGGGTTCGCTCTTTGTCGCAACCAAGGGGAAACAGCAATGCCCAACATGCTCGGTTTGATGAAGCAAGCGCAGGCCATGCAGGCGAAAATGCAGGAAATGCAGGCTGAATTGGAGCGGATTGAGGTCGAGGGGCAAGCGGGCGGCGGCATGGTGCGCGTTACCCTGACCGCCAAAGGCCAGATGAAGGGGCTTATAATCGACGACCAGCTTCTCAAAGCCGACGAGAAAGTAATCCTCGAGGATTTGATCCTCGTCGCGCATGAGGATGCGCGCAAAAAGGCCGAACGTCAGATGGAAGAAAAAATGAAGGGCGTGACCGCGGGTCTAGCTCTGCCTCCGGGCATGAAGCTGCCGTTCTGATGCCGCGAAGTTGAGGGCTCCGATGCGATGGGCGAACGCGTCGCGGGTCCCGAGATCGAGCGGCTCATCCAATTGCTGGCGCGTCTGCCGGGGCTTGGACCGCGCTCGGCGCGGCGCGCCGCGCTGCATTTGATTCGCAAGCGCGAGGAACTTCTCGCGCCGCTTGCCGATGCGCTACGCGTGGCGCGCGAAAAAATCGTGACCTGCCGCGCCTGCGGCAATGCCGACACCTGCGATCCTTGCACCTTGTGCAGGGACGAGCGGCGCGACCGCGACACGCTCGTCGTCGTCGAGACGGTGGCCGATCTCTGGGCGCTCGAACGCGCAGGAGTTCTCGGCGCGCGCTATCATGTGCTCGGCGGCACCTTGTCGCCGCTCGATGGCATGGGTCCCAAGGACTTGAACCTCGCAAGCCTCGTTGAAAGGGTCGCGGCTGATCGCGTCAAGGAGGTGATCCTGGCCGTCAATGCGACGGTGGACGGACAGACGACGGCGCATTACATCATAGGTCTTTTGGCGGATTCAAAGGTCAAGATCACGCGGCTCGCGCATGGCGTTCCGGTCGGCGGCGAGCTCGACTATCTCGATGAAGGCACGCTTGCCGCCGCAATCCGCAGTCGGACAGTGTTTTGAGGTCCCGTCTCTTCGTCCCCATCACGATATCGTCATAATGGGGGCTTTACCTGGCCGCTCGCCGCGCGAGATATAAACCGGGCGCACTGTTCGGAACCTCTCGGTGCGGCGCCACAACTTTGAACCCTGAGCAATAAATCTGCGACCCGAAATCCAAGGAGCGGTCATGGCTAACCCGTTTGTGCATGTCGAACTCACCACTCCGGACACCGGCAAGGCAAAGACTTTTTATGGAGCGTTGTTCGACTGGAATCTGGACGACATGGAGATGGCGCCCGGCGTCACCTACACGATGATCCGCGTCGGCGAAGGCACCGGCGGCGGCATGATGAAGACTCCCGCGCCCGGCGTCCCAACCGCCTGGCTGCCATACGTGCTGGTCGATGATGTGGCGGCGGCGACCGCCAAGGCGAAATCGCTTGGCGCGACGGTCTGCAAGGACGTCACGGAGGTGATGGGAGCGGGCTCCTTCGCGATCATCATGGATCCGGCCGGCGCGGCGATCGGGCTCTGGCAAGAAAAGGCGAAATGACGCGCGAAAAGAGTCGTTCTTCCATTGACCTTTTCGCCGGCATGGCTTCAAGCAACGTCGCTTCACAGTCGCGGAAAAGAGGGGTCAGGCATGTCCGCTTCAAACCTGGGGAAGTCAAAATACCAAATCCTCCTCAAGCAAAGTCTGCAAGCTCTCATGTCGGCCGAGGATTCCCAGGGCGCTACCCCGACCATAATACCGATCGGCGGGATCATGGGGCTTTATGCGGATGGCGAAGTTGCCTATCTCCCGACTGGGCTCCAGTCCCAAGGCGGCGCCGCTGTCACTCCAGCCACTCGGTTTGAGCTGGCGTCTGTTACCAAGACTTTTACGGCGGCGTTGCTCGGAGAGCAAACCGCGCTGATTTCGACGCGTGTCTCGCAGGCGCTCACTCCGATCAGCAGCGACTATTCGCTCACTGCGTTGGGCCAACAGATAACTTTCGAGGAACTTGCCACATTCTCAGCTGGTTTTCCCTACGATGAAAAAGTCAATCCTGTTCACCCAGCTACGCAAGAAAATTTTGTCGCCTTCGTGAATGGACTTTCGCCGCCAGAACTTCCCGCCCCCTATGCCTACTCAAACAATAGCTTCGGTTTTCTGGGCCAGGTGCTCATAGGACTGAAGCGCGGTAACATCGATCAGTTCAACTCCACGATGCTCGATGACTGGTATGGTGCGAACATCACCGGTCTGGGGGTGTTGCAAATGTCGGCAACTATATAGTTGACTGAAACAAAAATCTATGGGATACTCCAATCCTAGGAGGCAGCCCATGTGTGACATAACCAATCCGGCTTTCACTGACGAAGACAAAGCGCGTGAATTTCTTGAAGCTTCGCGCTGGCCGGATGGCCCAGTCTGCCCGTTCTGTGGTCAATTAGATACGGTCGCGAAGCTTGGCGGCAAGTCCATGGGGCCGGGCTGGTACTATTGCTCGGATTGCCGAGATAAGTTCACCGTGCGCGTTGGCACGCTGTACGAGCGCAGCCACATCCCGCTGCACAAGTGGCTATTGGCAACACATCTCGTTTTTGCCAGCAAGAAAGGAATGAGCGCCCTCCAACTGAGCCACATGCTCGGCATCACTTACAAATCAACATGGTTCATGTGCCATCGTATCCGCGCCGCCACGGCGTCCGCTAGCGGTCCAATCGGCGGTCAGAATAGAGTTGTCGAAGCCGATGAAACGTTCATTGGTGGCAAGTCCAAAAACCGCGCCTATGCGAAGAAGGAACCGAAAAAACACGCGGTCATGACGCTGGTTGACCGCGACGGTCATAGCCGTTCGTTTCATATCGCCAATGTGAAAGCCAAAACGCTTCGCGAAAAGATCGTCACGACAGTTAGCCGCAAGTCGCATTTGATGACTGACGAACTGGCGTCATACGAGAAGGTCGGAAAAGAGTTCTCAGACCACAGCACGGTGAACCATTCGGCTGACGAATACGTGCGCCTTGGCGGTTTCATTCACGTCAACACGGCAGAGTGCCGTTTCAGCCTCATGAAGCGCGCCGTATACGGCACGCATCATTCGATCAGCGAGGCTCATTTGCCGCGCTATCTCGCGGAATGGGATTTCAAATGGAACACCCGTAAGATCAGCGACGGGGAACGTGCGGCAATTGCTCTCAAAGGTATCGAGGGCAAACGTCTCACGTACCGGCCTCTTAACGAAGCCGCGCACGCTTAAGCAGAAGGCGAAACGCTTCCTATGCAGAAGGAGAACTATGATTACTCGCGATTAGAAAGTCTGTCGAGACGAAAGGCGCGTCCTTTAGAGGGAAATGCTGCGCTGCCATTTGCAGAATGCTTCGAAAAATTCGCTCCTAGAGAGTGCTCGAAGGTGATCGAGAGTTTCGATTTGAACGCTGTTTTCAGGGAAATTTTGCCCCTTTTCCGTGAGGAGGTCAGGCCGATGGATTTTGAGCCAAAAATGAAAAGCCGATTTTCTAAGCTTGCGCTTTCGCCACATGACTCGCGACCCAAAATCGAGAAGAAAATGAACCATTGGGACATCTCTGGATTGAAATCAATCACCGCTTCTGGGTCGCGATCCCCGTGCTTGAAGAAATTAGCTTCCCGTCTAATATGGCCTCTCCATTCACGCCGGTACTCATCTTTGATAATCGACGTGTCAAAAAACAATTCGCGACGATGAGGATCACGCTTGACGCTGACCATATGAAAAATTTCGTAAGCTGCAAAGGCGAGTGCATATACAGAGACAGGGTCGCCATTGTTGAACCAGAGGGTTATTGCGGTTCGAAGCTGTCTGCGTGCGGCATCAAGCTTACTAATTCTGATCGTTGAGATATTCATGCCTAAAATACCCGATCCGACGAAAGACCCTGAGTTTCAAAGAGTGGTGCAGGCGTGTCTGCAAACGCCACCGCGACCATATGAGGAAATGAAGGTCGGACGAAAGCGGGAGCCCGGTAAACCGGACCCCCGCCCTACTTCACGAAAGAAGCGCGAGAATCGCAGCTAACCCGTAGAGGCAGGCTGCGACATCGATCTTCACCGTTACAGTAATCCGAAAGTTTTTCATTCGAAAAACCCTCGGGTCACGCGCGCGACCCTTTCGGGTTCGTGAACATGTCCTGTCGAACGAAGCCGTCGTTCACAGGTGCATCGGTCCACCATTCCCGTTCATGACCGGGTCCGGTGATCCCATGTTACACGTCCAGAGCGGTGGCTAGTGTGCCAAAGCATTGCCTGGCATGGGCTGCGGGGTGCCCACCCTCCGGTTGTTCAGACGTGTATGGTCTGGCCTTCGGGTGGCCCGCAGTTGCAGCAGATTGTGGGCCGATTCTGGCTTTCAGTCAACTATATAGTTGCCCAAATGTCCGCTACATCGACATCCGCCGCCGGTCCAGAGATGGCGACCGGCTACAGCTATGCAAATGGTGTCTATACCCCGCAGCCGCCATTTCCGTGGGTACCATGGGGCGCGGCGGGGGCGCTCCGATCGTCGGCCGAGGACATGATGACCTATGTTCAGGCCTATCTCGGACTCACGACAATCGGCGGAGTCTCAGTGCCCCCCGCCTTAACCGCTGGGATGCAAGCTGCCATTCAGCCAACCAGCGTCAGCATTCCAAACAGCAACAACAAAATGGGTTTCGGCTGGGTCGTGACGCCCGATGGAATTGTCTTCAAGGACGGAGGACACGAGGGGTTCTCAAGTTGGGTCGGGCTTGTTCCGGCGTCGCAAATAGGGCTTGTCATCATGCTGAATATGGGCGGAAACGATCTCCAGATTACAGGTCTTTATATTCTCAATTTTCTCAAATCGATACTTGGAAGCGGCTGAGGGCTCGGGATTCGTGCCGCTCATCATTCCGCCGCAGTGTCGAAATGCCCGGGGGAAATTTCGGCGCAGGGCAAAGTCCATGCGGTCGATCCTCCCGCTGCGCCTCGCGATCTTGCTGGCAAGCCGCTCGTCAGTCATCAAGTGATCGTCCAACTGATCGCCGCAACCGCCACCAAGACCGGCCGCGAAGGCCGCTGCGAACTCGCTCCGGCGTGTATCGCGCCGGCGTCGCGGACGGTGCCTACGTCATATTCAAGGCCGCCATGTAGAGTTCGAGAATGGCCGCCATCTCCTTGCGTTCGGAATGGTCCTGCTTCCGGATCTTTACGATCTCGCGCACGGTCCTCACATCGAACCCGCAGCCTTTCATTTCCCCGTAGACTTCGCGAATATCGTCGGAAATGGCCCTTTTTTCTTCCTCCAGCCGCTCCACCCTTTCGACGAACTGAGTCAGCTCCTGCGCCGCGACACCTGTTTCGGCGACATCTGCCGTCATCTGAAACATTCCTTTGATTGGATTGGGCGCCGCCCTGGACCCAGCGAAAACAGCCGGAAAAATGCTCCTGGCGAGGATCTTTACGATGCGAACCCCGCAATGCCGGCGCCGCCGCGCGCCGTCAAGATGCAAGACGGAATTATCCCCGCAATCCTGCCCCTGGTGCCGGTACAGCGCACCGCCTAGCCGCTCAAACATGCCGCCCTGTCCGGCTTGGGAAAAACGCCCGGCAGTGGAGTTCGGGGCGCGCGAGGACCGGGCGTAGAAGTCGCGCAAGCCGATCGGCGAAGGCGACGGCGTGCGCGTTGGTGGCAACGAGATCCTGGCGGGCCTCGATAAGGAGGCCGGCAAGTCCGCGGCTTGTGACTTCCTCGTCCAGCGTATCGCCCATGAGCGCGCCATCATAGGGTTCGTTATCGCCGACCAAAAACCCATCCTTGGCCAACGCGGCGATCAGGGGTTTGGCGAAACGCGGATCGCTGTCCCACAAAATTCCGACTTCCCACGGTCTTGGCCGCGCTTTCCAGGATGGGGTGAATGTGTGGATCGACACAACGGCCGGCGGCGGTCCCTGGTTCAGCATGGCTTCGATCGTCGCGGCGATCGTGGCGCGGTAGGGCTTCCAATAATGCGCGCGGCGATATTCGATCTCTTCGGCGCCAATTCTAGCGTTTCCGGGGATTATATCGCCGTCCGAAAGCCGCATGACGAGTGTTGGGTCGTCGACGCCGCGATTGGGATCGATGAGGAGGCGCGAAAACCGCGACAGAATTGCCGGAGCGCCGAAACCGCGAGCGAGACGGCGGGTGATCCAGGCCGCGCCAATATCGTAGGCGATGTGACGGTCGAATTGTTCCCTGGCCAGACCGAGCGTTCCATAGGCTTTTGGCAGCGCGTTCGCCGCGTGATCGCAAAGGAAGAGGACACCCGCCGCAAGGCTGCCATCGATTCGTTCGACCGGATCGTCCGCGGCGCCCGCCGGCGGTGAAATGGACACGGCGTGATCCACGGCAAGGTTCCCTGAAGTAGGAAATGAACATACGTAATACCATGGATCACGCGCCGGACAGGGGTTTCCGGGGTCGATGCCCGACATTGAAGCGCCGCTGAGCAGCGGCCGCCGCTTGCGTGCATGGGTATGTCGCCGCCTCGGATGCCGTGCTGGCGCTGGATCGGCATGGGCGATCCTCGCAGAGGTCTGGGGCAAACGCGACAAATTAAATTTCTTTCATTGATGACAAATAAATGTTGTATATCTTCTATATTCATATATCATTACGGATTGTTGAATAATTAAGGAGTTTGGCCATGCGGCGCATTAATTCTCTTTTGGGGGCGGCTTATCACGGTTGGGCAGCGCTCGGCGGTTTCACGAAAATAACCCTATGCCTTCTTGCCGTCATCGTCGGCGCGGCCATCAGTTCAGAGGTGTTTTCACAGAGCCCGAGTCTCGACATATTTAGGCGGGAAAAGGACAAGCAGGCCCCGGTCGACCACGGGCTCGGCCCGGGCGCCGGCATTGGGCCTGCGAGGGCAAACCTCGTCCTCGGTCAAACCCCGGCAATCCCCCAATCCATGCGTGCGGCCCCGAAAGCGGTAAAAGGGGCTGTCCCGATTGGCGGAGGGGCGGGCGGCTTTTTTGGCCCCGTGTTTCCTTGGCCGATCATACCGATTCACGTGGCGCTGTTGCCCGACGGGCGGGTCTTGAGTTTCGGCACCAATCAAACGGGCGCGCAAGGAGCGCAACTTATCTATGACGTCTGGGATCCCAAAATTGCTGACATCTACACATCGCATCAAACCCTAAACAATACGACATTGACGGACATCTTCTGCGGCGCGGCGTCTTTGATCGGAGAAGGTCCTAGTGTCCCCACAAGTCTAACTCGCAACATGCTGATCACCGGCGGCGATGCCATCGTCAGTGGAATGCGAAACTTCTCGAACAAAAAGGTCAATGTCTTTAACCCGGGGAATAATACGCTGACCGCCTCGGGGACGATGAACTATCCGCGTTGGTATCACTCCATGATCAGTTTGCGCAACGGCGACAAGCTGGCCCTCGGGGGGACCCTCTCGCCCGGCATGGCGGCGATGACGCCCGAATTCTACCATCCGACATCCGGCATCTGGACAACGCTGCCAGGAATTTCAATTGGCGGCACAACGCCGGAATTCTATTATCCAAGAGCCTTCGTCGGTTTCGATGGCGCGGTGATTCTTCTTGAGCATAAAGGCAAAATATACAGGCTCACCACCGGCGGCGCGGGAACCATGCAGTATACGGGATCGCTTTTGGCCCCTGCGGGGGCTTCTTATCCATCAGTGATGTTCTCCCCTTTCAAGGTGTTGACGGTGCGCGCCAACAAGAGGGCTCAGATCGTTGATATCTCCAGCTCCCCGCCGATTGTGACCGACATCGCCAATTTGAGATATGATCGCATCTGGGGGAACGCGACATTGCTGCCCGACGGGGAAGTCGTCGTCACAGGCGGCTCTGAAGTCGACAACCAGCTCACCAACGTCGCCTATCCTGCGGAGATCTTGAATACGGTTTCTGGAACTTGGACGCTCGGCGCATGCCCCGCCGCATGCGCTAAAGTCCCCCGTCTTTATCACTCATCGGCGCTGCTCCTTCCGGACGGATCGGTGCTTACGGGAGGCGGTGGAGCTCCAGGCCCGATGAACGAACTCAATGCGGAAATTTATTACCCCTCTTATCTCTACTTGAAAGACGGCTCCGGGAACCCCGCTCCGCGTCCAACAATCGTTGCCGCCCAGGGACGGCTATTTTTGGGCAAGAATTTCTCGCTGGCTGTGGGAAGCAACGATCAGATCGGCGCTGTCAACCTCGTTCGAGTGGGGGCCAACACCCATGCATTCGATCCGGAGCAGCGGCTGATCCCTGTGCCGTTCTCTCAGAGCGGAACAACGGTCACTGGGAGCCTGGATCCCGCTCCGGAAAAAGTTCCTCCAGGCTATTATATGCTCTTTGTATTCAACACAAATGGCGTGCCGGCAGTGGCGACAATCGTCTCCGTCCCCCAAGCGGTCCTGTAAGTCTTGTCGAAAGTTAAAGAGGAGGTCGTTTTGCGCCCGCCTCGCGGCTTTTGAGGGCGTGAGCGGTGAATATTACTGTCGCGCGCGGTGGACGATGATGCTGTCTCATGATCCGATGGACGTGATTTTCCACGGCATGCCGATGAGCGTGTTCCAGGCGAAGCAACAGGGGTCTCGGCGATGAGCGGTGTCACGGTCCTGGCGCTCGTCCGGACCGGCGATCGCCATGGAGATGGTCGCGCTCAACCTGCCGGGCACCGGCAAGGAGGACCCGAACTGGCGCCGCGAGCTCCGCATGCCCGTGCCAACGCTATTCGCGCTTCCATCGCCACACGCGATCCTCGCCGAGGTCTGGCGCAAACGCGATTAGTTCTGACATTGACATTGAAGGGGACTTGCTTCACAAGATACCTATCAACCGGAAGCGACTTCGATGTTAAATCGCTTTCAGTGATGAATATTGAATGTAATATCTTCGTAGCTTCGTACTCAAGTGTCCTTGCGGATTGTTAAATATTTGATGTTCACCATGGAGATTGAAAATGCTTTTGAACTCTGATGAAGGTGTTTGCCAGTTTCATTACGGAGTTTGGCCATGCGGCGGATTAATTCTCTTTTGGGGGCGGCTTTTCACGGTTGGGCAGCGCTCGGCGGTTTCACGAAAATAACCCTATGCATTCTTGCCGTCATCGTCGGCGCGGCCATCAGTTCAGAGGTGTTTTCACAGAGCCCGAAGTCTCGACATATTTAGGCGGGAAAAGGACAAGAAGGCCTCGGTCGACTACGGGTTTGGCCCGGGCGCCGGCATTGGTCCTGCGAGGCCAAACCTCGTCCTCGGTCAAACCCCGGCAATCCCCCAATCCATGCGTGCGGCCCCGAAAGCGATACAAGGGGCTGTCCCGATTGGCGGAGGGGCGGACGGCTTTTTTGGCCCCGCGTTTCCTTGGCCGATCATACCGATTCACGTGGCGCTGTTGCCCGACGGGCGGGTCTTGAGTTTCGGCACCGATCAAGGGGGTAATCAAGGAGCGCAACTTATCTATGACGTCTGGAATCCCAGCCTTGGAAATGGAAGCAACGCGCATACTATCCTGCCCAATGGGCCACAGACGGACATCTTCTGCAGCGCGGCGTCTTTGATCGGGGAAGGTCCTAGTGTCCCCACAAGTCTGACTCGCAACATGCTGATCACCGGCGGCGATGCCATCGTCAGTGGAATGCGAAACTTCTCGAACAAGAAGGTCAATGTCTTTAACCCGGGGAATAATACGCTGACTGCCTCGGGGACGATGAACTTTGCGCGTTGGTATCACTCCATGATCAGTTTGCGCAACGGCGACAAGCTGGCCCTCGGCGGGACCGTCTCGCCCGGCATGGCGGCGCAGACGCCCGAATTCTACCGTCTGGCATCCGGCATCTGGACAACGCTGCCCGGCATTTCAATTAGCGGCCCAACACCGGAATGGTATTATCCAAGAGCCTTCGTCGGTTTCGTTGGCGCGGTGACTCTTCTTGAACATAGCGGCAAAATATTCAGGCTCACCACCGGCGGCGCGGGAACCAAGCAGGATACGGGATCGCGGGCGGCCCCGTCGGCAGTTTCTTATCCATCGGTGATGTTGGCCTCTTTCAAGGTGTTGAGGGTGAGCCAAGACAAGAGGGCTCAGTTGGTTGATATCTCCAGCTCCCCGCCGATTGTGACCGACATCGCCAATTTGAGTTATGATCGCATGTGGGGGAACGCGACATTGCTACCCGACGGAGCAGTCGTCGTCACGGGCGGCTCTGGAGTCGACAACCAGCTCACCAACGTCGCCTATCCAGCGGAGATCTTGAATACGGTTTCAATTCCGCCAACTTGGACGCTCGGCGCATGCCCCGCCGCATGCGCTAAAATCCCCCGTCTTTATCACTCATCGGCGCTGCTCCTTCGGGACGGATCGGTGCTGACGGGAGGCGGTGGAGCTCCAGGCCCGATAAACGAACTCAATGCGGAAATTTATTACCCCTCTTATCTCTACTTAAAAGACGGCTCAGGGAACCCCGCTCCGCGTCCAACAATCGTTGCCGCCCCGGGACGGCTATTTTTGGGCCAGAATTTCTCGCTGACTGTGGGAAGCGCCGATCAGATCGGCGCTGTCAACCTCGTTCGAGTGGGGGCCAACACCCATTCATTCGATCCGGAGCAGCGGCTGATCCCTGTGCCGTTCTCTCAGAGCGGAACAACGGTCACTGGGAGCCTGGATCCCGATCCGGAAAAAGTTCCGCCAGGCTATTATATGCTCTTTGTACTCAACACAAACGGCGTGCCGGCAGTGGCGACAATCGTCTCCGTCCCCCAAGCGGTCCTGTAAGTCTTGTCGAAAGTTAAAGAGGAGGGCGTTTCGCGCCCGCCTCGCGGCTTTTGAGGGCGTGAGCGGTGAATATTACTATCGCGCGTCGCCTGGTGGACGATGATACTTTGCCCCTATACACAGATATCCTCGGAGGGAGGCGCCGCCTCGCCGCTTTCATTCGCCGCTTTCAACGGTCTCGGCCTGGGAAGTTCCTACCCTGAACGGCCGAGTTCGAGGTGCAAGGAGATTGACCATGGGAAAGTATGTGGATGGTTTCGTTCTTCCCCTCCCGAAAAAGAACGTGGACCTCTACCGGCAGTTTTCGGAGAAAGCCGGCAAGGTCTGGCGGGAGCATGGCGCGCTCGAATACATCGGGTGCATCGGCGACGACGTTAAGCCCGGCAAGGTCACGTCGTTCCCGCAAGCCGTCAAACTCGAGCCGGACGAAACGGTCGTCTTTGCGTGGATCGTTTATGAGTCGCGCGAGCATCGCGATCGCGTCAACGCCGCTGTCATGAAGGACCCGCGCTTGGCCGATATGAACCATAAAACGATGCCCTTCGACGGGATGCGCATGTTCTGGGGCGGGTTCGAGGTTCTGATCGCGCTTTGAGCATGCGGCCTATTGAGCGACCGGCGAACGCGCGCGCGACTGCGACACGGGGGAAACGCCACGGGGCTAGGCCGCCACACTCTACGCGCCCTCACTGCAAAGCCATTGTGCCCGGCTAAAAAACCATCATAATGATGGCGTTTTGAGCCCGGAGGGCGCGTGCCATGCTTGACAGTGTTTGGCAATTCCTGAAGGACCCGGCCAATCTAGCGGTTCTCGGCGCGATTGGCGCCGGGATCGCGGCCATTGCCGGAGGCGCTTGGGCTGTCTTCACTTTCTTTGCCAAGAAAAGCGAAAAAGGATCTTCGACGCCGAGCGTCCGAGCCGACCATGGTAGCGTCGCGGCTGGCAGGGACATCACTAGGCCCTTCACCTTCGGACTCGACCAGCAAGGAGTCGGCCAGGAGGTTCGCAAAGCGCAACAGCCGCTACGGGACGAGCTTGAACGGCTGGCGGCCCAGGTCGCCCGCGAGAAAGACGTCGAGATCAAGCCGCTGCGTGCCGTTCTCGTCAAGCTCGGCGAGAAGGGCGTGCCGGACGAGAACATTCCGAAGCGGCTCGAAGCTGCGGCGGACGAACTGATCAAACTCCGGGCGGAAAACGAGCAACTCCGGCGCGGGCCACCGGCCTTGGCGGCGATAGCGGAAGAGGTACAGGCTCTCGTCGATAAGGGCGAGTTCGACGATGCGCGCCGGGCATTGGCGCGTGGCCGCGAGGCTTCTCGCGCGTTGCGGATTGACGCGAGCCGTTACGAGGCGGCGTTCTTGGCTCAGGAGGCGCGGGTCGATGATTTGCAGCTCGCCTATCGCGCCGCCGCCGCGAAACATGCCGAAGCGGCCGCACTCGTCGCGCCTTTCGACACAGAGCAGCAATGGCGTTTCCTGCTCGCTCATGCAGGTGAACTTTTCAAGCAAGGCTACGAATTCGGCGACAATGCCGCGCTGGCCGAAGCGGTCGACGTTTATGGCCGCTGCCTCGCTCTCGCGCCGCGTTCGGAAAGGCCGCTCGATTGGGCCAGGACCCAGATGAATCTCGGCACTGCGCTCTTTCGCCTCGGCGAGCGGGAGGGGGGCACGGCGCGGCTCGAAGATGCCGTCGCGGCCTATCGCGACGCCTTCCAGGAAAATACCCGCGAGCGCGCACCACTCCAATGGGCCGTGTCCCAGATGAATCTCGGCAATGCGCTCCTAACGCTCGGCGAGCGGGAGAGCGGGACGGCGCGGCTGGAGGAAGCCGCCGCCGCCTATCGCGAAGCCTTGCAGGAATTTACCCGCACGCGAGTGCCGCTCGATTGGGCCAGGACCCAGGCGAATCTCGGCAATGCGCTCCAAACGCTTGGCGAGCGGGAGAGCGGGACGGCAAAACTCGAAGAGGCCGTCACGGCCTATCGCGCGGCCTTGCAGGAATTTACCCGCGCGCGGGTGCCGCTCGAATGGGCCGCGACCCAGAACAATCTCGGCAATGCGCTCGCAACGCTCGGCGAGCGGGAGAGCGGGACGGCGCGGCTCGAGGAGGCCGTCGCCGCCTATGGCGAAGCCTTGCAGGAAAGAACCCGCGCGCGCGTGCCGCTCGATTGGGCCATGACCCAGATGAATCTCGGCAGCGCGCTCGTGCGGCTCGGCGAGCGGGAGAGCGGGACGGCAAAACTCGAGGAGGCCGTCGCCGCCTATCGCGAGGCCTTGCAGGAGAGAACCCGCGCACGCGTGCCGCTCGATTGGGCCATGACCCAAAACAATCTTGCCTTGGCCTATCGCGCGCTCTACGACAGGAGCGGCGAGCCGCATCAACTTGACAATGCGCTCGAAGCGGCGGATGGGGCTCTCGAAGAATTTCGCAAGGCCAAGGCGGCGTTCTATATCGACAAGGCCGAGCGCGTGCGCGGAAAAATCCTCGCGGCGAAAGGCAAATTGTAGCGGCCTCGTCGCAGCCGGAAAGACTTTTTTCTAAAAAACCGCAATGCATAAAGCGTAAACCTATCGCGATTTTGCGCTTGCGCCAAATCCCGGCTTTGTACCTCGCCACGCGCCGCGAATGTATGTTTGGGCAAAGTGTCAATCGTACCAAAATGTTTCACGTGAAACATTTTGGTACGATTGCGCAAAAACCAGCGTTGCGGGCTTCCTTCCGCTCAGCATGAGGCGCGCCGCCGCACATTGCTTGCGCCAAGGCCGCAGTGCTATAGCCAGCTCGTTTCACCCCAAACCCAAAGGGAAATTTCATGTCCGTCGATTTAGCGACCGTTCGGCGCATCGCGCATCTCGCGCGGATCAAGGTCGTTGGGGCCGACGTGCCGGATCTGCAAAACGAGCTCAACGCCATCCTCGCTTTTGTCGAGGAATTGGCAACCGTCGATGTCGAAGGCGTCGAGCCGATGACGTCCGTCATGCCGATGCCGATGAAAAAGCGCGCCGACATCGTGACGGACGGCTCCATCCCGGAAAAAATCGTCGCCAACGCGCCGGCCTCCGATGATCATTTCTTCGTCGTCCCCAAGGTGGTGGAGTGAGCGAAAAGATGACCGGCCTCACCGAGCTGACGCTTGCCCGCGCGCGCGACGGCCTTAGCCAAAAGAAATTTTCCGCGGTCGAACTCGCGCACGCGCATATCGACGCCATCGAAAAAGCCCGCGCGCTGAACGCATTCATCATCGAGACGCCGGAGAAGGCGCTCGCCATGGCGCGTAGCGCCGACGCGCGGATCGGCAAGGGAGACGCCGGGCCGCTCGAAGGGATTCCGCTCGGCATCAAGGACCTCTATTGCACCGAGGGCGTGCAGACCACGGCGGGCAGCCATATCCTCGAAGGTTTTGTTCCGCCCTATGAATTGACCGTCACCGCCAATCTCTGGCGCGACGGCGCGGTGATGCTCGGCAAACTCAATCTCGACGAATTCGCGATGGGCTCGTCGAACGAGACCTCTTATTTCGGCCCCGTGATTTCGCCCTGGCGGCGACAAGGGGTCAATGGCGCCTCGACCACCCCGCTGGTGCCCGGCGGCTCGTCGGGAGGCTCGGCGGCGGCGGTCGCGGCGCGGCTCTGTTTTGGTGCGACGGCGACCGACACCGGCGGCTCGATCCGCCAGCCCGCCGCGTTTACCGGGACCGTTGGCATCAAGCCGACCTATGGACGCTGCTCGCGCTTCGGCATCGTCGCCTTCGCGTCCTCGCTCGATCAGGCAGGTCCCATCGCGCGCACGGTGCGCGACGCGGCGATCCTGCTCCGCTCGATGGCGGGCCATGACCCGAAGGACACGACGTCCGTCGATGTTCCGGTGCCGGATTTCGAGGCGTCCGTGGGGCGTGGCATCAAGGGCATGAACATCGGAATCCCGAAGGAATATCGCCGCGACGGCATGCCGGCCGAAATCGAAGCGCTTTGGGCGCAGGGAATTGAATGGGTGAAGGCGGCCGGCGCGGCAATCGCCGATATTTCGCTGCCGCACACGCGTTATGCGTTGCCTGCTTATTACATCGTGGCCCCGGCCGAGGCCTCGTCGAATCTCGCCCGCTACGATGGCGTGCGCTACGGGCTTCGCGTGCCCGGCAAGGACATCGTCGACATGTATGAAAGAACGCGGGCGGCGGGCTTTGGCAAGGAGGTGCGAAGGCGGATCATGATTGGCACTTATGTACTTTCGGCCGGCTATTACGATGCTTATTATGTCAGGGCGCAAAAGATCAGAACCCTCATCAAGCGCGATTTCGAAACTGCCTTTGCAAGCGGCATCGATGCGATCCTGACCCCGGCGACGCCGTCCGCCGCTTTCGGCCTCGGCGAAAAAGGCTCGGCCGATCCGGTCGAAATGTATCTCAACGATATTTTCACGGTGACCGCGCCCTTGGCGGGACTGCCGGGCATCGCGGTTCCGGCCGGAATTTCCACCGAGGGCTTGCCCTTGGGACTGCAAGTGATCGGCCGCGCGTTTGACGAAGAGACCCTATTCGCCGTGGCACATATCATCGAGCAATCGGCGCCAAGAATTGCGCCGCCGGAGAAATGGTGGGCGTGACACGGGCGCCTCGGCCAAGCTGCTCGGCTCGCGAAAGGCATGGGCCGCGAGGGTCGTTCAGGCGTCCTCGCCCGACAAATTGATCTTCCGGGGCGGCCCCATCAGCGCCGGCTGGAACAAAATCGCCGCCGCCAATGTGCAGACAAGCGACAAGGCAAGCAGCTTGCCCATGCTGGAGGTGCCCGGATGTTTGGAGAGCCAAAGGCTGCCGAACGCGGTCGCGGTGGCCATGGCGCTGAAAAAAACCGCGCGCGTAAGACTCGACTGCAAAAGATTCGTGGTCCCAGCCCGCCACGCCATCACGAAATAAATCTTGAAGGCAACCCCGAGACCGAGCATGACCGGCAGCGCGATGATGTTCGCAAAATTCAGCGGCAGGCCAATCAGGACCGTGATTTCGAGCGTGACGGCGCCGGCAAGCAGCAAGGGAACCAGAGTCAACAGCACGTCGGTCACCCTCCGCAGCACAATGAAGAGAAGCACGCTGATCGAAAGCAGCGCCCATAGCCCCGCCTCTTTGAACGCCCAGACGACCGTATCGCCAGATTCCTGAACGGCGATGGGCTCGCCCATCGCGTTGGGGTCGACCGTGCGCACCGCCTTGGCAAACCGGAGAAGGTTGGCGTTATCGTTCGCATCGCCCGCGGGCGCGACCTCGACGCGGGCGCGGCCGTCGGCGCTCACCCAGTTGCGCGCCAAATCGGGAGGAATGGAAGCGACGGTCACTTTCCGGGCGGTGAGCGAGGCCCGCAGCAAATCGAGCATCGTATCCAGACTCGGAATCAACGCCTCGCCCGCTGCGTCACGTTTTTGCGGCGGCGCCTCGGCCATTTCGTGGAGGAGGCCGGCCAGGCGGCGAGCGTCGTCGGCGCCCTTGCCGGTCACTCCGGTGGCCGTCGCGGCGAAGGCAGCGGCGGCGCGCTCCATGGCCTCCACGTCTTCCGCGTCGGCCGGAGGCTCCTTCTCGCGGGCGGGATCGAGCAAGGGCATCAAGGACTTGGCAAGAGGCGCGATGATCGCGAGCTTTTCGTCTTGATCTTGGGGAATGAAACTCTCGAGGCTCGTCACCCGGGCGGCCTCCGGCAATTGTTGCAAACGCGCGATGAGCGGCGGCGCCTCGGCGAGAGAAGGAGCGAGAACGTCAATTGTATTGGTGCCTGTGTTCGGATCTTTCAGCAAATCCAACAAGGTTGCAACAGATTCGACGTTGGGGCTGCGCAAATTCAGCGGATTGAAATCGAAATGAAGGTGGCGCAACAAAGGCGTTCCGGCCACGGCCACCAACAATGTCCCAATGACGATTGCATAACGGTGATTGGTCATGAATCGATCGGCGGGGGCCAAAAATTGATAGCCGACCGGCTCCTGTTCCGGCGGCGGGCGCAAAAGAGTGAGTAAGGCCGGCAGGATCGTGATCGCGGCAATAAACGCGATGAACATGCCGGTTCCGGCAATGAGGCCCAATTCCGAAACGCCACGATAATCGGTCGGGAGAAAAGAGTAGAAACCGGCGGCGGTCGCCGCGGCGGCAAGCGCCAACGGCCGCCCGGCCTTGGCCGCCGCTTGCGCGAGGGCCTTGTCGAGCCGTGCCTCCTTAAAGCGTTCGGCGCGGTATCGAACGCTGAACTGAATGCAGAAATCGACCCCGATGCCGACGAACAACACCGCGAAGGCGACCGAAATCAAATTAAACGCGCCGACCATCATAAGTCCAACGGCGGCCGTGGCGGCGAGACCGGCGACGACACTCAAGGCGACCGCGAGAACGATACGGCCCGATTTCAAGGCGAGCCAGACAATAAAAATAACGGTCAAGGCGGTGGCCGCGGCGTTAAGTCCGGCGCCGTCCTCTATGTTCCCGAACTCTTCGTCAGCCATTGGCACAAGCCCGGTCAATCTTATGGTTACCCCGGATTTGGGGGAAATCCCAAGATCGCGCGCGGTTCCCCGGATGAAATCGGACGCCCTCTCCCCCGGCATCAACGCCGCGTAATCGAGCACCGGCTTAACCTCGATGAAACGGCGTAATTCGCGCGGGTCGGCCGGTTGCTCGGCCAACAAACCGCGCCAGGAAAAGAACACCGGCCGCCCGGCGAGCACGTCATCGAAGGCATCGCCAAGCAGGGCCATCGGGCGATCGAAATCATCGAGCGTCCCGGCTTGCGCTTCGACGCCCTGATTTATAAAAGAAACAGCCTTTACAATCCCGCGTAAACTCGGATCGGACGAAAGCGCCATCAGAAACGGCCGGGCGTGGGAAAGGTCCTTGATCGTGCGCTGAAGATCGGCGACCGGTTGGAACAAAAGAGCGGTTTGATTGAAATAAGATCCGCCGTTGGGACGCACCACCGATTGGTAGAGATCGGGACGGCGCTTCAATCTATCGATCAGCGATTGCGCCGCCGCCTCGGCAAGCTCGGGCGTCGCGCCATCGATAACCACAACAATTTGATCGACGCGCTGGGGGAAAGCCTTATCCAACGCGATAAGATTTTGCCGCCATTGTAGCTTTTCGGAAATAAAGTTGTTCGTATTCGTGGTTATGGCGAAATGAGTAGCCGTATAATAACCCGAGGCAATGGTCACCAAGATTGCCAAGGCAAGCACAATCCATGGGAAACGGCTACAGGCCCCGACGATCGCGACCATGGATCTCGCGATGGGATCAGGAGCGATTGGTTTGTCAAATGATGGTATTGCCGGCGTTTCCGTGGATTTTGCCATGCTCTGCTACCGCCAATCGGAAGAGAAGTCAGCCAAAGCTCCGTTAACACACAAAGCAAGGGTTGTTCAGGGGAACCCAAACCTGGGAAAAATGTTCCGGTGTGCAGGAAGGGCCGTGGCGCTGAACTGCCGGTCCTTGACGCTACATGTTCTCCGGTGTCGAAAGTTCATAGCCAAGGGGAGCGGCATGTGCAACATGGGAGATTGAACGTGCTAACCGGCCACGTCCGCGCCTAGAACAGCTCGAATTCGACCTGGTTGCGCAAAATCGGCGCGGAGTCCAAAATTCCGACCTTATCTTATCGCGGACAAGCCTTTATTATCGCGGACAAGACAGAACTCGATCTCGATGTATTGCGTGGCGCGGAAAACATTGGCCTTACCGCCGGCGCTTCGGCGCCGGAGATTCCTGTCGAGGATGTGGAGGATGTGATAGCAGCCTCATCGGCTCGCGGCCCGGCCGAAGTGACAACCTTGCCCGGGGTCGCGGAAAATGGTGAATTCAAGCTTCCGGCCGAACTCAACGATTGACTTGCGCGCGGCTTGCCCGTGGATGGCGGCAAATTTTTAGGAGCACGCTTTGGGAATACCGATTTTGCAAATGGCTCAAATCGGCGCCTATGTGGTGCGCCAGCGCCTGGCGGGACGCAAGCGCTTTCCGCTCGTCCTGATGCTCGAACCGCTGTTCCGCTGTAATCTCGCCTGCGCGGGCTGCGGCAAAATCGATTATCCGGACAAGATTTTAAACCAGCGACTGCCGCTCGCCGACTGCCTCGCGGCGATCGATGAATGCGGCGCGCCTGTCGTGGTGATCGCCGGCGGCGAGCCGCTGCTGCATAAAGATCTTCCCCAGATTGTAAAGGGCGCGATCGCCAGACGCAAATTCGTGACCGTCTGCACCAATGCGCTTCTTCTTGCGAAAAACCTCGACCGCTACACGCCTGACCGCTACTTCAACTGGTCGATTTACCTCGATGGCGATGCGGATATGCACGACCGTTCGGTCTGTCAGGCCGGTGTCTACGACCGTGCCCTCGAGGCCTTGAAGCTCGCCAAGGAGCGCGGATTTCGCGTTACCATCAATTGCACGCTGTTCAACAATGCCGATTCCGCCCGGGTCGCCGCGTTTTTCGATAGCATGGCGGCGCTACGCATCGAGGGCATCACCGTATCGCCAGGCTACGCCTACGAGCGCGCGCCGGATCAACAACACTTCCTCAATCGCGAGAAGACCAAGACTTTATTCCGGCAAATTTTCGCTCTGGGAGGCGGCAAGGCGTGGCCCTTCTTCCAATCGAAGCTTTTTCTCGACTTTCTCGCCGGCAATCGAACCTACAAGTGCACCCCCTGGGGCAATCCCACCCGCACGGTGTTTGGCTGGCAGCGGCCCTGCTATCTGCTCGGCGAAGGCTACGCGGCCAGTTTCAAGGAGCTGATGGAGGAAACCAACTGGGACTCCTATGGCACCGGCAATTACGAAAAATGCGCCGACTGCATGGTCCATTGCGGCTTCGAGGCGACCGCCGTGGAAGATGCCTTCAACCATCCTTTGCGGGCTCTCGGAGTGGCCTTGCGCGGCATTCGCGTCGAGGGTCCGATGGCGCCCGATATCCCGCTAGACCTGCAGCGGCCCGCCGAATATGTGTTCAGCCGGCAGGTCGAGCAAAGACTCGCTGAAATCGGCGAAGCCGAGGGCTCCGTCGAGCATCTTCCGGCCGCTGAATAGAGCCACGAAGGCCGCGCGCGCATCGTTGGCGGTCCGCAGCAACTGCGGGACTTGGCGCGGATCTCGCACGAGCGAGCCGAGGATCGCGCCAAGCGCGATCGAGCCATCCGGTTTTATCGACACCAGAGCGGCGTGCGGCAATTGCCTGTCCGCCGGGTCGGCGACGACGCGAAATGCGGCAAAGGGCAGATTACGTGCGGCGGCGGCCCTGGCGGCAACATGGGATTCCGTATCGGCGGCGAGGGCACCCGTTTTGAGATGCAAGGCGCGCCTTTCGGCAGAGCCGGTCACCGGAAGATCGACACCGGCTATGTCGGCGATCGCCGCGCCGCCTAGGGCGCAGGAAAGCCGCTTCGACCAAACCGGATCGCCGTAATAGCGTGCGCCGTCCTCGGCGACGACCGAACGGGCGACGAGCTTTGTCCCCGGAACGAGCCCCCGCGCCAAGCCGCCCGCGACGCCAAAACTGATGATGGCGGAAGCCTCGCTCGTGATGGCGGCTTCAAGTCTCCGCGCGAGACCCGAGACGTCGCCGCAGCCCGACACGGCGAGGACTTGCGGACCGGCGGCAATTCTCGCTTCCGTCTTGAGGCCCGTAACAGCGATAACGAGCGAGCCGTTTACATCCCCATGCGGACCGGTTGCGGGTTGCCTTCCTTCAGATTGCGGTAGCGCGCCATTGCCCACAGCGGGAAATATTTCGAATAGCCATGATAGCGCAGAAAAAAGACCCGAGGGAACCCGGTCGCGGTAAAACGCTCTTCCTTCCAAAATCCATCCTCCGCCTGGGTCCGTGCAAGATAGCGTATCCCAAATGTGACCGCTGAGTCATCTACCATGCCGGCGGCCATCAGCCCAAGCAATGCCCATGCCGTCTGCGACGGCGTGCTCGGCGCCGGACGGTAGCCAGCATAATCCATCGCGTAACTCTCGCCCCCTTCGCCCCAGCCGCCATCCGTGTTCTGGATGCTTTTAAGCCAGGCGACGCCTTGCTGCACTTCCGCGCTGCGCGGATCGCGGTTGACGGCATTAAACGCGCAAAGCACCGACCAGGTTCCGTAGATGTAGTTCATCCCCCAACGGCCGAACCAGCTGCCATCCTTCTCCTGGGTACGAAGAAGATATTCGACGCCGCGCGCGAGCGCTGGATTGCCCGCCGGAGTCTCGCCGAGCTGGCCCAACATGGAAAGACAGCGCGCCGTCACATCCGCGGTCGGTGGATCGAGCAAGGCGCCGTGATCGGCGAAAGGGATGTAATTCAAATACTCCCTGTCATTATCGGATTCGAAGGCGCCCCAGCCGCCATTGGCGCTTTGCAGGCCCTCGATCCATTCGCGCGCACGCGCGACCGCGTCCTTGTACTCCGGTTCGTGGCCCGCCGCGCGGTCCATCGCCATCGCCACGACAGCGGTATCGTCGACGTTGGGATAGTAGGCGTTGGCATATTGAAACGCCCACCCACCCGGCCGGACATGGGGTTTTTGCGCGGCCCAATCGCCCGCGACACCGGTGACTTGCAGGGGTTCGAGCCAGGAAAGCGCGGCGCGAACACGCGGCGCCATTGCCTCCCCGCCAGCTTCCATCAGCGCGTGGCAGGCAAGCCCGGTGTCCCACACCGGCGAGACACAAGGCTGGCAATAAGCCTCGTCTTCGCGGACGACGAGCAGCTTGTCGATCGCCTTCAGGACCTGGACCATCCTCGGGTCTTGCCTCTGGTAGCCCAGCGCGTCGAACATCAGCGCCGAATAGGCCATCGCGGGGAAGATCGCGCCGAGTCCATCCTCGCCGTTCAATCGCTCCTCGACGAAGGCGGCGGCCTTGCCGATCGCGCGCCGGCGCAAGTTTTTGGGAAAATAAGGCTCCGACCAGCGCAAAACCTTGTCCACTCCAGCAAAAAGCGCGGTCCAGGGAAATTTTTGATGCGGCCCGCCTGGCCAATGACGCACCGCGTCCGGCGGCTCGACGAAGAGTTCGTCGATCGTGACGTTGCGCGGATTCCTCGCCCGCGACTTCAAGGAGATCACAACCATGAGCGGCGTGAGAACCGTGCGGCTCCAGTAGGAGATTTTGGTCACATGGAAGGGAAACCAGCGTGGCAAAAGCATGATCTCGACCGGCATGACCGGCACCGCGCGCCAAGGCACCGCGCCGAACAGCGCCAGAAGCGCGCGCGTAAAGACATTCGTGTTCGCCGCGCCCCCATGCGCGAGGATCGCCGCGCGGGCGCGCCGCATATGGTCCGCCTCGGGCGGATCGCCCGCCGCCTTCAGCGCGAAATAGGCCTTGACGCTGCTGCTGATATTGAAGGCGCCATCGGTGAACAGCGGCCAGCCGTCATCCGCCGCCTGTTTGCGCCGGAGAAAAGCCGCGATCTTGGCTTCGAGACCGGCATCGGCCGGTTCGCCGAGAAAATGCTTAAAAAGAATATATTCCGCCGGGATCGAAACATCCGCCTCCAGCTCGAAGATGAAATGCCCATCCTCGCGCTGCGCGGCCAACAGCGCTTGGCTGGCCCGGGAAACCGCCGCGTCGATTTCGGCGAGGGCCAGGCCCGCCGTGGCGGGACTTTCCGTTACGCCATCCAGATCTTCCATAAAGGCCGCCCCTTTCTTAGTGAGATGCCACGATCAGACCGGCCGCCCGACGGCCCGACCGGATGGCCCCTTCGATCGTCGCGGGCAGTCCCGTCGCGGTCCAATCTCCCGCGAGCACCAGATTGGCGTATGCCGTTCCGGCGCCAGGCCGGCGCGCGTTTTCGTCAACCGTCGCGGCGAAAGTCGCCCGCTTTTCCTTGATGATCTGCCATGGCGGAAGCGGCTTTTCAATCGGTGTCACTTCCGCGACTTCCGCCCAAATGGTTTCGGCGAGTTTTTCGCGCGGGACATCGAACAGGCGATCCGCGCCGCTGATCGTAACCGACAGCCTGCCGGGAAACGCAAACAGCCATTCGATGGTCCCGTTGACGATGCCAAGGAAGGGCGGGAAATCCGGCGGTGGAGCGATTTTGAAATGGGCATTGACGATCGCGCGATAGGCATTTGGCGTTCGCAAGCCCGGCACGAGGCCCCGCGCTGCAGAAGGCGAAACCGCGAGAACGATTTTATCCGCCGCGTCGAGTTGCACCAAATCGTCGCCGAAATCGAGGGCGTTGGCGCAGCCTTGAGCAAATTCGATTGCGCGCAGCCTATGGTCGAACCGGATCTTTACCCCGCGTTTAACGAGATAATCGAGCGCAGGGTCGATGAACGCGGCGGAGAGGCCTTGCGCGGTGACGAGAGGGCGGCAGGCGCGCCCTCCCCGGCCAAGCGTTTCCCGCACCACGGCGGCGGCGAGGTGGGATGAAGCTTCGGCAGGCTCGGTATTCAAGGCCGCGAGAAAAAACGGCCGCCACAGCCGCTCGTAAAGCAATCCGTCGCAGCGCATGACCGCGCCGATCGGCGCGTCCTTGCCGGGAACAAGAAGCCGCAGCAGGCCAAGATAGTCGCGCGGGTCGGTGCCCGGCACCCGCCGCAGCGACGAGAAAATCCACCAGGGAAGCCGCCCTGCATTCGGGCGTAACCGCCAGCGCTCCTTGGTAGCGAGATCGACGAAAGCAAACTCGGCTTCCGGCGGCCCAACCAATTGGTCCTCGCTCCCGATCGCTGTCAGGAACCTTCTCGCGGCGTGATTTCCCGACAGAAGTAAATGATTGCCATTGTCGATCGTCATGCCAAGCACCGGGTCGTAAAAGGACCGGCAGCGCCCCCCGGCCTGCCGCGCGGCCTCGTGCAGCACGATTTCGCGCCGCCCTCCCGCAAGACGCACCGCGGCGGCGAGCCCGGCAAGCCCCGCGCCGACGACATGGACGGTGGGTTTATTCATTACGGGTCTATTCATTAAAGAAGGCCATAACGCAGCAGCGCCAGGACGACGCGATGGCGCGGCGTGCGAATCTTTTGGCGCGGCGCGGCGAAACCGCGCCTTTCCAAGCCGGCGAGAATGGCCCGGTAGACGTCCGCCATGATTCTTGGCGCGCGCACGCTTGCGCGGGGACACCTTGCCATGATGCCCCGCGCCTCGCAAAAATGCGTTTTTGCCCGGGCGATGACTGGAACGCAGGCCCGGCCCAGCACCGGATTGGCGAGAACCTCTCGCGGCTCCGCCTCGCCGATGCCCGCCGCGCGGAGATCCTCGCGTGGCAGGTAGAGCCGGCCGCGGGCTGCGTCCTCGTCGAGATCGCGCAAAATGTTGGTGAGCTGGAGCGCGCGGCCGAGATGATGCGCGAGGCCTTGACCTTCCGCTTGCGGCATCCCGAAAGCCCGCGCGGAAAGGCGTCCGACCGCGCCCGCCACGCGATCGCAATAAAGATCGAGCGTGGCGAGATCGGGTGCCCTTATATCGGCATCGACGTCCATCTCCATGCCATCGATCACGGCACAAAAATCCTCCCGCCGGAGGTCAAATGCATGGATTGCCATGGCGAGACCGTGCAACCTTGCGCGCGTGCAGGTTGGGGCGTTGCCGCCTGTATAAAGCGCGCCGATATCGCGCCGCCATTTGGCGAGTGCCTGCTTGCGTGCGTGGCGTGGCCCCGCTTCGTCCGCGATGTCGTCCACGGCGCGGCAGAAGGAATAGATTTCAAACATCGCCTCGCGGCGCGGCCGTGGCAGAATACGCATGGCCGCATTGAAGGAACTGCCGCGCGCACTGGTGGACGCATCGGCTGGCTCCGTTGCCTCGGCCACGCCTCTCATGCGCCACCGATCGGCGTCGCCGTGATCCGTCGCGGCCGGAAGAAGGCCCGCAGCCCATCGGCAACGCCGATGCTCGACCAGGCGAGAGCGCCGGACTTCGTCAAATGCACCGGTTCGCTCAACGGATCGCGTTCGAGCAGCACGGCATTGAGCTTGCCGGCGAGGCGCGCGATCACGGCGGTCTCCAGGCATAGGCGGAAGTCGCGGACCTGGGCCGGAAGGCGGCACCCCAACTCGACCAGCGGCGCGGTCCGCCGGGCCACGCCTTGCAAAACCGCGCGCAGCTCCGGCGAGGCTTTTGCGGCGCCGAGCGCGTCCGGCCGAAGGCCTTGTGCGACAAGCGCATCTTGCGGAACATAGACGCGATCGAGGTTGCGATAGTCGGCGCCGCAGTCTTGCAAATGATTGATAATCTGAAGCGCCGTGCAAAGCGCGTCCGATGCGGGCCAGGTGGATTCCCTCTCGCCATGCACGTCGAGAACGAAGCGCCCGACTGGCGCCGCCGAATAGGCGCAATAGTCCATCAATTCGGACCAATTCGCGTAACGATGTTTGACGGCATCCATCCGGAAGGCGCGCAGCAGATCGAGGGCATGACGCGGCGAGAGCTTTCGCAGGGCGAGAGCCGCGCGCAGCGGCAGCGCGGCTTCGATGGTATCGCACTGCCCGGTCAATGTTGCCTCGAAAAGGTCGAGCCCGGCAAGCTTGGCGTCAGGCGAAAGCGAAGGACTGTCGGCAACGTCGTCGGCGCCCCGGGCGAACCGGTAATAGGCGTGGATCACGGCGCGATGTTTCGGCGCGATGAGCATGGAGGCGACGGGAAAATTCTCTCCCCGGTGCGTTTTCGAAGGGTTCATCGGCAAGCTGGGCGTCATCGCAGTTGCCCATTGCCGCGAAACCATGCCAAGGCCTCCTTGAGAGCTTCGGGATAGGGCCGCGCCTTGTAGCCGAGGTCGCGCTCGGCCTTCGCGGAACTAAAGAACATCCGGTGCTTCGACATGCGCAATCCGTCGATTGTTAGGAAAGGCTCGCGTTGCGTCACGTGTGCCATGGCTTCCGCCGCGAACGCAAAGGGATAAAGCAGCGGGCGCGGCACGCGCAGTTTGGGGGGACGGCGGCCGCACATGATCGCGATTTGGCCAAGGAACTCCGCGAGCAACACGTTTTGGCCACCGAGGATATAATGTTCGCCAGGCTTTGCATGAAGCAGGGCGGCGAGATGCCCATTCGCGACATCGTCGACATGCACGAGATTGAGCCCGGTGTCTACGAAACCCGGAATACGGCCGGACGCCGCCTCGACGATGATCCGCCCGGTTGGCGTCGGCTTCTGGTCGCGCGGTCCGATCGGCGCCGTCGGATGCACGATAATGGCTGGCAAATAATCGCGGCCGATCATCGTTTCGACGACCTGTTCCGCGGCGACCTTGCTTTGCTTATAAGCCCCGATCGCGCATGATTTGTTTAGCCGCATCGTCTCGTCGGCCTGGCCGCCATCCGCCGCGCACGAAATGGTTGCGGCACTGCTCGTATAGACGATGCGCTCCACTTCCGCCGCCAGTGCCGTTTGCATAAGAAGTCTGGTCCCCTCCCGGTTGTTCCACATGATTTCTTGCGGATTGCGGGCCCAGAGGCGGTAGTCGGCGGCGACATGGAATAGAAAACGCGCGCCCGCCATGGCCCGCGCAATCGAGGCCGCGTCGCGCATGTCGCCTTCCACGACCTCGACGTCGAGACCGGCGAGATTCATTCGTTTGCTGGTTGGCCGCAGCAAGGCGCGGACGCGATAGCCGGAGCGGATCAGGGCATGCGCCACGGCGGACCCGACGAAGCCCGAAGCTCCGGTGACCAGAACCTTGTCCCCTGCCACTCCGCCCGACCTCCGCTCAAATTTCCAGAACCGGGTTTCTCGCCTCGCCGGGCCGGCACTATCGCGTAATCATGTGGCCTCGATGTGGCCTCGACAATCCGCTTGTTATTACAGCTAATTCGGATTTCCCAAGATCAATTTACCCGCCCTGAAGTGGACGCAAACGCCGCTTGGGGAGTACGCCATAAAATGGAGGTCTCAGCCAGAGATCTTGCTATAGTCGGGCAATGAACGAACTCGCCGTCTCCATGACGAAATCCGCTCCTCCCGAGCAAACGCCGTCCCCGCGCGCGCTTTTGCAGCTCGCGCCATACCTTTTGCGCTACAAGCCGCGCATTGTCGCGGCGCTGCTCGCGGTGACGGTAGCGGCGGCGGCGACCTTGGCAGTGCCGCTGGCGATCCGGCGGATGATCGATTTCGGTTTTTCGGCCGAAAGCGCGGGCATGATCAACTCTTATTTTTTTGCCCTCGTCGCCGTCGCCGCGGTTTTGGCGCTGGCCTCCGGATCGCGGTTCTATTTCGTGACAACGCTTGGCGAACGTATCGTGGCCGACCTCCGGTCAGATGTGTTCCAACATCTTTGCCGTCTCGACGCGGCCTTTTTCGACACCGCGCGAACCGGCGAGCTCATGTCCAGGCTCACCGCCGACACGACCCAGATGAAGTCCGCCTTCGGTTCCTCGGCGGCGGTCGCGTTGCGCAATTTCTTTTTGTTCGCCGGCGCGGTCGCGATGATGGTCTATACGAGCCCAAAACTTTCCGCCGCAGTGCTGATTGCCATTCCCATCATCGTCCTGCCGCTGGTGGCTTCTGGCCGCCTGGTCCGCACGCGGTCCCGCACGGCGCAAGATACGCTCGCCGGGGCGAGTGCCTATGCCGCCGAAAATCTCGCCGCCGTCCGGGTGATGCAGGCCTTTGGCGCCGAGCCCTCCACCGCCCGCCATTTCGGCGCCGCCGTGGAGGAAGCCTATGCCGCCGCCCGTAATGCCGCCCGTGCTCGCGCGGGCCTCACGATCGTTGTGATATTTCTTGTCTTTGCTAGCATTGTCGGCGTCCTTTGGTTTGGCGCGCGGGACGTTCTCGCTGGCCGCATGACCGGCGGCTTTTTGTCGCAGTTCGTGCTCTACGCCATTTTGGCCGCGGGCGCATTGAGCGAGTTGAGCCAGGTGTGGGGCGAAATATCCGCCGCCGGCGGCGCGGCCGGCCGGATCGCCGAGATTCTTGCCCTGCGGCCGGTGATCGTGGCGCCGGTTCCAGCCACCGCGCTGCCCTTGCCTGGCCGAGGCGAAATCGCCTTCGAACATGTCGATTTCGCTTATCCGGCAAGATCGCAAGAGTTCGCCTTGCACGGCCTTTCGTTCAAGGTAGCGCCCGGAGAAACGGTCGCCATCGTCGGACCCTCCGGCGCCGGCAAGACGACCTTGTTCCAGCTCCTCTCGCGGTTCTACGATCCGGCCTCTGGCCGCATCCTGCTCGATGGCGTCGACATCAAAAGCGTCGATCCGGCGGAGCTGCGGCGGCGGATCAAAAGCGTGCCGCAAGATCCAGTGATCTTCGCCGCATCGATCGCCGATAATATCCGTTATGGCGCGCCGGACGCGAGCGACGAAGCCGTGCGCGACGCGGCAAGGCGGGCCGCAGCCGACGATTTCATCCGCGCCTTGCCGGATGGCTATGCGACGCTGGCCGGCGAACGCGGCGTGACGCTGTCGGGCGGGCAGCGCCAGCGGATCGCCATCGCGCGGGCGATTTTGCAGGAGGCTCCGGTGCTGCTTCTCGACGAAGCGACGTCCGCGCTCGATTCCGAAAACGAAGTCATGGTTCAGTCCGCGCTCGAAAAAGTGATGTCGGAACGCACGACCCTTGTCATCGCGCATCGCCTCGCAACAGTCCTCCGAGCCGACAGGATTCTTGTCCTCGACAACGGCCGATTGATCGAGGAAGGCACACATAAGACCCTTGTCGCCGAGGAGGGCCTTTACGCCCGCCTCGCCAAGCTCCAATTCGAAACCGGCGAGGCCGCGCTCAACACCGGCGAGACGGCGGCAGCGGAGTGAAGGCTGGAACATTTTCCGGCGAACCGGAATCCGCTCGCGCTGAGAGATCATCCGCGCCGCTTCGCGAATTCAGTTGTATTTGGTCGCATTGCTCAGGAACCGGCTCGCCACTTTTCGTTTGCATGCGTTGGCCGCGCTTGGCCGCCGCCGGACGGGTGCTTCGTTGAAGAAGATTCACATCAAACGGATTTACGAGCCGCCCACGGCTTCGGACGGCACCCGGATTCTGGTCGACCGGCTATGGCCGCGCGGGGTGGCGCGCGACGAGGCGCGTATCGATGCCTGGATCAAGAATGTCGCGCCGAGCGATGCGCTGCGCCGCTGGTATTCCCACGACTCCCAGAAATGGCGCGAGTTCCGGGCGCGCTATATTGCCGAGCTAAAGCACAATCCCGCTGTCGTCGAGCTGCAAGACATGGCGGCGAAAAGCAAAACAATCACGTTGTTGTTCGCGGCGAAGGATAACCTGCGCAACAACGCGACGGTTTTACAGGAATTCTTGCGCGACGGCGCGGCGGCAGAGTGAAAATCATTTTCTTTCGCGCAGGGCCGCCCAAAACCGGCGCTGGTCCGAACGGCGCAGAATGTCAAGCGGGATCGTGCGATCGATCTTCTCCGCGTCGAGCAGGCGCACGAGATCATCGGCGCCGGTGATAGGGGCGCCGTCGAGGGCGAGCAAAATATCGCCGGTGAGAAGGCCCGCGTGATCGGCTGGGCTTCCCGCTTCGACCGCGCTCACCGTGGCGCCCGTCCTTTGCGCGAGGCCGAGACGCAGCCCGATCCTGCGCGGCACTGGAACCGTGCTAACGCCGATGCCGAGAAAGGCGCGGCGAACCCTTCCATGCGCGACAAGTTCTCCGAGCACGAAACTTGCCGTATTGGAGGCCACCGCGAAGCAAATTCCCTGCGCGCCGGCGATGATCGCGGTGTTGATGCCGATCACCTCGCCTTGCGACGAGACCAGCGGGCCGCCCGAATTGCCAGGGTTGAGCGCCGCGTTGGTCTGAATCACATCGTCGATTAAACGGCCGCTTTTCGACCGCAACGAGCGCCCGAGCGCCGATATCACTCCCGCCGTGACGCTGGCGTCGAAGCCGAAGGGATTGCCGATCGCGATGGCGATCTCGCCCGGCTTCAGGCTTTTCGAATTGCCGAGCTTTGCCGGCGGAAGCGTCGCGTCCTCGTCGATCCGGACAAGGGCAAGATCGGTGCCGGGATCATCGCCGAGGACACGGCCGGAGAGGCTGCGTCCATCGAGCGCCGTCACCTCGGCGCGCTTGCCGCCTTGCACGACATGGCTGTTGGTGAGAACGAGCCCGTCCGGCGATAGGATGACGCCGGAGCCTGATCCGGCTCGGCCACGGCCGCCGTTGCGGATATCGAGCCGCACGACGCTTGGCCCGACCCGCTCGACGACCTTTGTCACGGCGTTCGAATAGGCATCGAGGAGCGAGGTGTCACCGCGCGGGCGACCGTCGAATGCGTGATCCTCGAGCGTATCCGAGCGGGAAGCGGAGGACGCGCCCTCGCTGAACTCCGTGTCCGCTCCGTCCGGCATGAAAGAGCGGGAGAAATCGCGGGACCCATGAATATTTTCGCCCATGCCCAAAGATAGGGACCGATGGCCGGGTATTTAAGAGGCCCTGCGGGCGATGTGGCAAAGCCGCGTTCGAAGGTCCAACTCAACAGCAACCATCTTTGCGGACGCAAGTGCGCGGCATTCCTCGCGCCATTGCTTCATACGCCTGAACCGGTTAGTTTCGCCAAAGCTGGAGGTGCCTCATGAATTTGTCTGTAAATCCTTCCCTTAACTTGGTCGAATTGTCTAGCCCCGACCGGATTTTTCCGCGCCTCCGCGCTTTTGTCGTTCTCGCCCTCCTGGGCGTCAGCGTTTCGGGCTGCGGCTACAACACGATCCCCACGCTCGAGGAGCAGGCCAAGGCCAAATGGGGCGACGTGCAGAATCAATATCAGCGGCGGGCCGACCTCATTCCCAATCTGGTCGCCACCGTGCAAGGTTATGCCAAGCAGGAAAAGGATGTGCTGACTGCCGTTGTCGAGGCGCGGGCCAAGGCGACTTCGGTCAAAATCGACGCATCGCAATTGAGTGATCCCGACAAGCTCAAGCAATTCCAGGATGCCCAGGCGCAATTGTCCGGCGCGCTCGGGCGTCTCCTCGCGGTCAGCGAAAATTATCCCGATTTGAAATCGAATCAGAATTTTCTCGCCCTGCAATCGCAGCTCGAAGGCACCGAGAACCGCATCTCCGTCGCGCGGCGCGATTATATCGAGGCGATCCGGGCCTATAACACCAGCTTGAAGACGCTCCCGAGCCTCATTTGGGCAGCGACGTTTTTTCGCGGCAACAAGCCGATGGCCGAGTTCGCCGCCAACGAGGCCACGCAGACGCCGCCGCAAGTGAAATTTTGACGGCGGGCTTGATATCCAAGTGGCCTGCAGGAATGACACCGTTGGCTAGCGCCCGGCAAGCCTCTCGCCTGCCCCCGCTTTGCCTCGCGATTGCACTGCTCGCGGCATTTGCCTTCGTCAACCTCGCGTTGGCCTATACGTTTCCGCCGCTGACCGGGCGCGTCGTCGATTCCGCCAACATCATACCATCCGCCGTATCCGATCGGATCTCGCCAAAGCTCGCCTCGCTCGAAGCCAAATCCGGCATTCAGCTCGTCGTCGCGACCGTCAAATCGCTTGAAGGCGATGACATCGAGCCTTACGCCAACGCGCTGTTTCGCACCTGGAAGCTCGGCGAGAAGCAAAAGAACAACGGCGTGCTGCTTCTCGTCGCGCCGAACGAGCACAAGGCGCGGATCGAGGTCGGCTACGGCCTCGAAAGCACCCTGACCGATGCCTTGTCGAAAATCATCATTACCAATGCGATAGCGCCACGCTTCAAGGCGGGAGATTTTGGCGGCGGCATCGAGCGTGGCATCGACGACATCATCACTGTTTTGACGACGGATTCCTCGGAGTGGGAAAAGCGCCCGGAGCTGCGCATCGTGCGCCAGGATACGACGCTCGACGCCCTCGGTCCCTGGATTGCTCTTGGACTTTTCGTGTTCATCTTCTTTTGGCTGACGCCGCCCAGCCAACGCGGCAAGCTCCTTTCCTTCCTGCTCGGTATGCTCATGAGTTCCGGCCGGGGCGGAAGACATCGCGGCGGTTTCGGCGGCGGATGGTCCGGTGGCGGCTTTTCCGGCGGCGGCGGGTCGTCGGGCGGCGGCGGCGCCTCAGGGAGTTGGTGATGGCGCATCTCTCGCAAAAAGGCCAGCTCTCGCAAGAAGACCAGCACCGCGTCGGCGACGCGATCAGGGCGGCGGAAACAACAACGGCCGGCGAAATCGTCTGCGTGCTCGCGCGCGCTTCTTCCGACTATATGAGTTATGCGACGGCCTGGTCCGCGCTTATCGCCCTGATCGCGCCCTGGTTTCTGATCGCCTTGACCAACCTTTCCGTGAACGAGATTTTTTTGGCGCAGATCGTTATTTTCGTGGTGCTGTTTTTAATTCTGTCGGAGTCATCCCTACACCATTTCCTGATTCCCCGCGCGGCGCGCCGCGCGCACGCCCATCGTGCCGCGATGGAGCAATTCATGATCCGGGGCATGGCCCGCAAGCAAAACCGCGCCGGGGTTTTGATCTTCATCTCGGTCGCCGAACGTTACGCGCGGATCGTCGCCGACGATGGTATCGCTTCCAAGGTTCATCAATCCGTGTGGCAGGACGCGATCGATGCTCTTCTGGAGCGCGCGGGTGCGGGCGAGATCGCGGAAGGTTTTGTCATCGCGGTCGAGAAATGCGGGCGCGTTTTGGCCACGCATTTTCCGCCCGAAACCGGCGACAAGGACCAGCTGGCGGACCGGATTTATCTGATTTGAACATGATCCTAGAGCGGGTCCCGAATAGACAGAATCGGAAGGGGGATTCCCGAATCGGCGGAATTGTGATTCACCATGTTGGCTGGAATGGAGGCCGGCATGGATGGCAAAACCCTATTCGCAGGATTTACGTGACCGCCTGGTGCGGGCTGTACTGGCAGGTCAGTCTCGGCGCAAGGCGGCGCGCAGCTTTGATGTCAGTGCGAGCTGCGTGATCAAGCTCATGCAGCAGTTTGAGATAACAGGCGGTTGTCTGCCGCGAAAGTTTGGCGGCCATAAGCGGCACGCGCTGGCTGCGCATGAAGATAAGGTGCGGGCGTTGGTGGCGGTGCAGCCCGAGCTGACGATCACGGAGCTGTGGAGCAAGCTGACGACGCTCGATATCAAAGTCGGGCGGTCCGCCGTTGGGCGTTTTTTGCGGCATCTGCAATTGACCTTTAAAAAAAACTCTGCACGCCGCCGAACAAGAAAGAGCGGATGTCCGGGCCGCACGTCTCGCTTGGCGCGATAAGCAGAAAAGTCTTGATCCTCAAAGGCTTGTATTCATCGATGAGACCTGGGCCTCGACCAACATGACACCTCGCTATGGGCGATGTGAAAGAGGCAAGAGACTTATCGCTCACGCCCCGTTCGGCCACTGGAAGACGACGACCTTTTTGGCGGCGTTGCGCCACGATCGCATCACCGCTCCTTGTGTCTTCGACGGTCCCATTAACGGCGCAAAGTTCCTCGCCTATGTCGAGCAGGTTCTGGTGCCGACCTTGTCGCCTGGCGAAATCGTGGTGATGGATAATCTCGGTTCCCATAAACGCGCCGGCGTTCGAAAAGCCATCGAAGCCGCCGGGGCGACGCAGTGCTTCTTGCCCGCCTACAGTCCTGACTTCGATCCCATCGAACAAGTCTTCGCCAAGCTCAAAAATACGTTGCGCAAAATGGCCCACCGAACCGTCGATGCTCTGTGGGATGGCATCGGATTAGCTCTCGACGACTTCCCTCCAACCGAATGCTTCAACTATTTTCGCAATGCCGGATACGGGTCCACCTAATCGGGACCCGCTCTAGATGTCGTGTCTCGATAGGTTGTTTCTTGGGATCCTTGAGATAGGTGAGCATCCGTTGATGCCGAAGTGAGGCCGATGATGATTGTAATGGTGGAGGAAAGGCAACAGTGCGGCGGCCCGTTCGGATGAATGGTTGTAGGGTTTGGCATAGGCCCATTCCCGCAAGGAGGTCTGCACGAAGCGTTCGGCCTTTCCGTTTGTTCTTGGCGTATAGGGTCTGGTGCGCTTATGCTTGATTTTCAGCATTCGCAACGCCTTTGTGTAGCGGCGCGAACGGAAGCTGGCGCCGTTGTCGGTCATGACGCGAAGGACCCTGACGCCGTGATCGCGAAAGAAGCGCAAGGCTTGCAAGAGGAATTTCAGGCAGGAGCGCCGTGTTTCGTCCGGCAGGATTTCAGAATAGGCCAGCCGGGAGTGATCGTCGACGGCCAGATGGAGATATTCCCAGCCCTTGCCGCCTTCCTTGCGGCTGCGTGGCGCGCTCTGTCCGGTACGGTCTCCCGTGATGCGATGTCCGATCCCTTCGATGCGGCCGAGCTTCTTGATGTCGATATGGATCATCTCGCCCGGCTGCTTCTTTTCATAGCGGATGATCGCGATCCTTTGATCGAGGGCGGACAGGCGGCTCAGCCCCTTGGCCTTTGCGATGCGGGCCACCGTCGCGCGCGACAGCCCGGTCGCGCGGGCGATCTTCCAGAAGGGCTGACGGGCCCGGCGCAGGGCTTCGACCTGGGCGATCTGATGTGATGTGATCCGTGTCCGCAGGCGATGCGGCCGGCTGGTCCGGTCTTGGAGGCCAGCGGCGCCTTCGCTTTCGTGGCGCCGGAGCCATTTCCTCACGGTCGCGGCCGAAACGCCTACAGCGCCGGCTATGGAGCGCGGCGTTTCGCCCGCTTGGCGGCGCCCGACAATCAAGGCTCGCATGTTCGGCGTCGTCCTGGCATTCTTATGAATGTTCACGGGTGGGTCTCCTGAGCCTGTGGTGCTTCGCAAACCCCACAAACCTCAGATTCTCCCCGTGAACAACCTGTTGAGACATTACATCTAGAGCCTGAAACCTAGGCCCTTGCATGATCGCTGATCCCGAATCTGATTAGATTTCGGGCTGACCGTCGGGGGGTGGCCACCCCCCGACGGTCAGGCGGGCGGGATCGTGCAGCCCTAGGCTTGGCACCGTGGATGAGCTTGATCCGTCCGCCCTTCGCGCCTGTCCTGAACAGATGAAGGGGAGCAAGTCCCGCATGCAAGGCAAGGGTTCGCCAGAACGAAGCGCGGCAACGCAAGTCTACGCCGGAATTGACGTCTGTAAAGCTAGGCTTGACGTCTTTGTCCATCCGATTGGCCAAAAGCTCACTGTCGGCAATGATCCGGCCGGCCTCAAGCGATTGAAAAAATCGCTGGCCGCCTATCAAGTCGTGCTTGTCGTCATGGAGGCGACAGGCAAGTTTCACCGCGAGGCTCACCGCAATCTCAGCGCCGGGGGCTTTGCGGTCGCGGTCGTCAATCCGTTGCGTTCGCGTCTGTTTGCCGAGGCCATCGGCGCCCTGGCCAAGACCGATACCGTCGACGCGCGCATGCTCGCGATCCTGGGCGAGAGCCTCGGCCCCGGCATCACCCCGCCGCCGTCCGGCCTCGTCGAGATCCTGCAGGAACTCGTGCATGGCCGCGATGCCGCCGTCACCGCGCGGACCGCCATTCTCAACCGCCTCGGCACGAGCAAGGCCAAGCGGCTGATCCTGGAGCTCAAACGCCAGCTCAAGGCCGTCAAGATAGCGATCGCCAACCTCGATATCGAGATCAAGCGCCTGATCGCCGGCGATCCCGTCCTCGCCAGGCGTCTTGATGTTCTCACCTCGATTCCCGGTGTCGGACCTGTCGCCGCGATCGCACTGATCGTCGGATTGCACGAGATCGGCGCCTTGTCGGCCAAGCAAGCCGCCATGATCGCGGGCCTCGCGCCGGTCGCCCGCGACAGTGGTGAACACAATGGCCCGCGTCACATCAGAGGTGGACGCGCTGATGTGCGCAAAGCCTTGTACATGGCCGCCGTCTCCGCGGCCCGCTTCAACCCAGCGCTCAAACTGTTCTACAGCCGTCTCATCGCCGCCGGTAAAAAGCCAAAGGTCGCCCTCACCGCGGTCATGCGCAAGCTCGTCGTTCTCGCCAACACGCTCCTTCGAGAGGACCGGCCTTGGCAGCCAAATCATCCTTGACTTCCATCACAGATGCTCATCCTTGCAACTTGGTGGGCGTCATTGGTGTTAGCGTAGTGCCAGCGGTGGCGGAGGGGCACCGGCTCGTCCGGGGGGCGAAGAAGCCCGTAATCCCTCTATGAATGTCAACAGGACACTAGTTTGGACACTATGAATCTGCAATACTTTTGCATGTAAAGCAAAGGTTTACAACTCGTGACGACAGCTTCACTGATCCGCGTTGCCAACTTGGATGAGCTTCACGGCGATGGCCCACACGCGCTGTCGGCGGTCGGATTCGACATCGTGGCCGTGCGGACGCCGGCTGGGGTGCGAGCCTTCGAGGGGCGCTGTCCGCACCAGGGCGCGCTGCTCGGAGAGGGCGAGCTCGACGGAGACAAGCTAGTCTGCCGAAACCATCGCTGGCGCTTCAGCGTCGACACTGGACAGCGCGAAGGCGGACCGCAACGCCTCGCCTCGTGTCCCGTCGTCGAACGAGAGCGCGCTATCTTCGTCGACGTTTCGGAGCCTTCGCGCGGGCCGGGCCGGATTGTGGCAAAGCGCGCATTGGACGATCTGCCAGGTCCGAGAGGGCTGCCGTTTCTGGGCAACATCCACCAGCTAGACTTGACGAAGCTTCACCTCATCCTCGAACGCTGGGCCGCCCAATATGGACCAGTGTACCTGTTCAAAATGGGCTTGCGGCGCGTCGTGGTGCTTTCGGACCCGAAGTGGTGTGAACAGGTGCTGCGGGCGCGGCCCGAAACCTTCACCCGCCATTCCGGCATTGCCCCCGTAGTATCCGAAATGGGCGTCGATGGAGTTTTTTCTGCCGAGGGCGACGCCTGGCGCCCGGAGCGGAGACTCGCCATGTTGGCGCTAGCCCAGCGTCATTTGCGCGGCCTGTATCCGAAGCTTCAGACCGTCACCACCCTCCTGAAAAAGCGCTGGGAACGGTTGGCGGACGCCGGCGCGTTGCTCGATATCGTCGACGAGCTCAAGCGTTTCACGGTGGATGTTACGACGCTCATCACCTTCGGCCACGACGCCAACACCGTCGAGCAGGGGGACGACATCATTCAGCGCAAGCTCGAGCTCGTGATACCAGAAGCAAATCGCCGGGTGTTCGCGCTGTTTCCGACGTGGAGGCTCGTCCGGCTCCCTCGAGATCATCGTCTGGACCGCGCTCTTGCGGAGCTCCGAGCGTGGCTCGGCGAGCTGGTAGCCGCCGAGCGAGCGTGCCTCGCGGCCGAGCCCGGCCGAGCCGAGAAGCCGTCAAATTTCCTGGAGGCCATGCTGTCGGCACGCGATGACGAAGGCCGGCCTTTTTCCGACGACGTGATTTTCGGAAATCTCATGACCATGCTGCTCGCGGGCGAAGACACGACCGCGCTCACGTTGGGCTGGGCTATCCATCAGCTGTGCGACAGCCCGGAGGGGGTGATGGAATTGCGGCGAGAGGCCGATGAGCTCCTCGGAACATCGGATGTAGCCGGCGACATCGAGACGGCGAACAAGCTTGCCTTCGCCGGCGCCGTTGCCAACGAAACGATGCGTCTCCGCCCGGTAGTCACGATCTTGATGCTCGATGCCAAAGTCGAGACAGTGGTTGGCGATTTGTTCCTGCCGAAGGGAACTCGCGTGGCCGTGCTCATGCGTCCGGCGGCATGCGATTCTGCTCACTTCGTCGAGCCCCAGGCCTTCCTGCCCCGGCGCTGGCTCGGCGAAAACGCCGGCGCGCACGATGTATCGGCGCATATTCCGTTTGGTTCGGGTCCTCGCATTTGTCCCGGCCGCGGTCTCGCCCTGCTCGAGATGAAGCTGTTGCTCTCGATGCTCTACAGGAATTTCAACGTCGCACGGGTGGGCGGCGCGGAAGGCGTCCGGGAAGAGTTCGCATTTACGATGTCGCCGGTGGGCCTGAAAGTGCGCCTGCGCCGCCGCTCCAGAGCCCAGGCCGGCACGGGACCAGCCTGAATCGCCGCTAAGGCACCGAAGTCTCAGCCATTATCACCCTGCAAAACTCCATCGGCGAAAAGTGCGCGCAAAACCGGCGGCAGATTTTCGGGAATGTCCTCGGCGATGAGGCCCGGCCCAAAATGGCGGGCGGCGGCGCCATGCAGCCAGACAGCGGCGGAAGCAGCCTCGAAGGGCGGCATGGATTGGGCAAGAAGTCCGCCGGCGATCCCGGCCAATACATCGCCCGAACCCGCCGTGGCGAGCCATGGCGGCAAATCCTCGGCTATGGTCGCCAAGCCCTCCGGATCCGCCACCACCGTATCGGAGCCTTTCAAAACCACCGCCGCGCCGCTCAACGCCGCTGCCGCGCGTGCGCGGTCGAGTTTTGACGTCGAATGCAGACCGTCGAAATGTGACAACAAGACTTGTTCCAACATATCGAAACTAAGCCATTGACTTTGGTCATTTTGACCGGCATGGCCGAAGAGGCGCGCGAATTCGCCATCGTGCGGCGTGAGCACGACCCCCCTGCCCCGTCGCCTGATCATTTGCGCGAGACCGAAAGCATCGTCTTCAAAACTCGTGAGCGCATCGGCGTCGAGCACGACGGCGCGGGGCAGCGCTCCGGATTCCCCGCCGGCATTGAGCGCGGCCCGCACCAGGGCCCGGGTTTTTTCTCCCACGCCCAGCCCTGGTCCCATGACGAGCGTGTTCTTCCGGCGATCGGCGAGGATCCCCGTAAGGCCGTCCGCATCGTCGCACACGAGGGTCATGATCGCGGTGAGCGCCGCGGCATGGATGCCAAGCGCCGCGCCCGGAGTTGCGACCGTTACCAGTCCCGCGCCCGCGCGAAGCGCACCGCGCGCGGCAAGACGCGCGGCACCCGTGTGCGCCGGCCCGCCGGAGAGGACCACGGCATGACCGCGCGAATATTTATGGCCGTCGACGCGAGGTATCGGGAAGCTCTGCTGCCAAACAGCCGGACAATTGACGAAGGTTTTGGGCGCGATCGTCGGAAGGACTGTATCCGGAATTCCGATATCCGCGATGACTGTCCCGCCGCAATGGATGCGGCCCGGCAGCAGCAAGTGCCCCGGCTTGCGGCGAAAAAATGTGACGGTGCGCGCGGCCCTTATCGCGGCGCCGCGAACTTGCCCGCTGGAGCCGTCGATGCCGGAGGGAACATCCACGGAAAGGATCGGCTTTTTCGTCCTCTTTGTCCATTCATTGAGGCGCAAGACCAAAGCCTTGGCCGGCCCATTGAGATCGCGCGCAAGGCCCGCGCCGAAGAGCGCGTCGATCACGAGATCGGCGGAATCGAGATCAAGCTCCTCGACAGCGAGAATCTTGCCGGTCCAACTCTTGGCGGCAATCGCGGCGTCGCCCCGCAAGCGGTCGCGCGCGCCAAGCAGTCCGAGCGCGACGGTAAATTCTTGCGCGGCGAGAACGCGCGCGGCGACAAAGCCGTCGCCGCCGTTATTGCCTGGCCCGCAAAAAACCACGACATGCCCATGGCGAGGAACAAGCCGCGCAGCCTCCCTGGCCACCGCCGCGCCAGCCTGTTCCATCAGCACGGAGCCCGACGTGCCCTCGGCGATGGTCAGCCGATCGGCTTCGGCCATTTCGGAGGTTGTCAGCAACGCCGGAGAAAGAGAGTCTGGCATGGGCAAAAACCATGGCTAAACAGCGATGAAAGGCGCGGGGGAACGATCAGTCGACCATTTCGGCTTGATTGGTCGAACCCCAAACACCAACTCAACATAAGAGCCGCTTGTCTTCGAGATTGGCGACGTGCCCGCGTGTCTGATGATCAGGGCTTCATGGGTGCGATCGCATGAAAAGACAAAGCGATATCCGAACCGCGCCACGAATCTATTGATACGGTCGGCACTCTGACGATCGGTGAGCGTTACGTGGCGTAGCGCATGTGGCCCTGTGCGCCCGCGCAGAACCGTGCCCGGATCAATGGGAAACAACAGTTCGATTGAACCCAATGGTGGTCGCACCGGATAGGGCAACACCATTTCTTCCCGCACGGTTGGGTCAAAATACACGACCGGATTATCGCTCGTGAGAAAACTGATGTCGGTTTCGTTGTGAACCACCTCAAATTCGAGCCGATCCAGGATGAGGCCGAATTCTCTCAACAACGCCGGCATTGTGCGCAGCGATTCATGCGGATCGACTGAGACACTAATATCGTCGAGAATATCTTCGTGCCCCTTGGGCTTCGGTGGCAGCATTCCTACCTGATCGAGAAGCCGAAGATCCGCTTTAACCTGTTCAGCAAGCGATATCTCGACCATATCGCGGGCCGCGGGTACCCGCACCCTCATAAGACTCATAAAGGTCTCAAGAGCGTCCAAATCGGAACCGGCGATCGAACCCGAACGCAGCCGGTGAACCAACGGAGGCCATGTGCTTTCAATGGTGCTGAAAAAATCCTCAAGTGTATTGTTGTCTTGGCCGCCCTCCGGCAAAGGCTGAGAATAGTAGTAGCGCTCGAATGCGATCGCAAACGGTCGCAGATGAAGGGGTTTCAACACTTCGTCCTTGGGATAGGCCATCACTTTCCCCGTATCGTCGGCGAATTTGTTGAGATACGCGATCGGGATATAATGGTGTCGCTTCTTCTCGTTTTGAGACTTCTGATCCATCCAAACCGGTTACCACAAAATGTCGGCAGCTGCGAGCGCGGCCGAAATGCGCGCGCGTTAGTGATGAGACTGTTCTGCCGTCCGGATCATGAGCGGCCAGCTGAGAAATCGAAGTGCGAAATCGTAGGCCGTGGCAGTCTTGTCGATCGGAGCGCGTAACGCGCTCCTCCTGCCAGTTTCCGGTGAGCCTGTGGCGGTCTTCGCGAAGCTGCACGCGGTCGGCTTCGAGATCTGTGAGGCGGCGGTCTTTTCCGCGATCAGACTCTTCACTCCGGCGAGCCGGATCTCGAATTTGGCCGAATAGGGCATTTCCGCGTCCGCTTGACCCGATTGCCAATCGTTCGACGTGAGTTCGTTCGCATGGGTTTTCGTGGTTTTCGGATACACGCGGAAAAGTTCGGCCGGGTCGATCTTGTAGCCCTCCGGATTTTTTTCCCGGTGAGACAACTTGCTGGAAGACAACGCTTTCAAGATGGTCGATTTGGCGACGCCGCCTCCTTGGCGGCTTGTCCGAGAGAGAGACAGATGTGGTTTCCAATCGTTCGCGTGAGTGTTTGGAAACTAATTCGCAAAACCCTTAAGGAAAACTTAAGTGCGAATCGAAAAATGCAGGCGGCGTGTGAGGTTTGCGGGGGGATTTGCCGGGAGCGCGGGGGCTCCGCCATCACAGGTCCGGCCCGCGGCGATATTTTCTTCGGCTCGGGGGATGACTCGGGCGCGCGGGCAGGCAATATTCAGCATGCGGGCGACGTCGTTGTTCTTCTGCCCGCCGAAGAGGCGCCGGACTCGTGAATGAAAACTTCCCTTCCTCCCGAACGCCCCGGCTCCGGCTGCTGAGCGCGGAAGAAATCGAGCTCTGGCTTAACGTGACGCGTGGCGTCGCGCGGCGGCCGGGGAGCGGTTCGCCGCAGCTTCTTCAGCCGCGCAACGACGTGGAGCTTCAGGCGAGCGAGGCCGGTAACGATCTGCCCAAACGCGCCATCACGGCGTCGCCGCCTTCGCCAGTCGCGCGCAAGGCTCCTCCCCCGCTTGCGCCGCTTGAGCGGCGGCTTCGCCAAAAGCTCGCGCGCGGCCGCGCCGCGCCCGACGCCGCGATCGACCTGCATGGCATGCGCCGGCAGGAGGCTATCGCCGCCCTGCGGGAATTCTTGGCGAGGGCGCAGATCGCGGGGGCGCGGCTTGTCCTGGTGGTGACCGGCAAGGGCGAGCGCGCCGAGTCGGGGGAGGCAACGCCAGGTATTTTGCGCAAAAGCGTGCCAAACTGGCTGCGCGGCGCGGAATATCGTTCGATCGTTCTCGGTTTCGAGGAAGCCTCGCGCCCGCACGGCGGCGCCGGCGCACTCTATGTACGGCTCCGGCGGCGCGATCGCGCCGGGCGCGGAAAGCCATCGTCTTGACCACTCCAAAACCCAGCTTTCGCAACGTCGCGGCGCCTTCGATCGCCGACCTCGACCTCATGGCGCAATTGGCTTTCGCCGCCCTGCCGGAAGACTTTCGCCGCCTCTGCGATGGGGTTGTGATCCGCGTCGAGGATTTTCCCGATGATGAAACGCTCGACGAGATGAACTGCGCGAGCGAATTCGACCTGTTGGGGTTGTTTCGCGGCCGCGGCCGCGCCCAATCCGAGGCGACCCCGATGACCGGACAATTTCCAAACATGGTGTGGCTCTACCGCCGCCCGATCCTCGACTTCTGGGCGGAACACGACGAGACGCTCGGCGCCATCGTCGGCCATGTACTCGTGCACGAAATCGGCCATCATTTCGGGCTATCCGACGAAGATATGCAGGCAATCGAGCAGGCCGCCGGATAGCGCGCCTAAGCCTTTCCCGATCACATGTTTTTTCTCAACGCGGACCGCTTTTCACTTCTCTCACAAATAGCTCGGGAGCAACAATGTTTGAGGCCGCGCTCGCCGCCGCGAGCCAGATTTTTACGCCGCCGTTCCGGACGGTTCTCTGGAAGACGCTGGCCCTGACGCTGGCTTTGCTTGGCGTCGTCTGGATCGCGCTTCACAAGCTGATCGTCGCGGGCGTCGCGCTTCCCTACTCTTGGGCGGCGACGGCGTTGTCGATTATCGGCGGGGTTTCGCTGTTCATCGGCCTCGCTTTTCTGGTCGCGCCGGTGTCGTTCATTGTCGCCGGCTTTTTCTTCGACGAACTGGCGGAAGAAGTTGAGCATGAACTGGCTCCGGGCGAAGCGCCAGGCCGGGCTTTATCGCTCGGCGATGCGGCATGGCTATCGGTTAAATTTTCCGCCGTGTCGCTCGCCCTCAATCTTGGCGCACTTTTGTTGCTGCTGGTTCCCGGCGTCAATGCCGCCGCGTTTTTCGGCGCCAACGCCTATTTGTTCGGACGCGGCTATTTCGAACTCGCGGCCTCGCGCTATCTTCCGCTCGGGGAGGTTCGGCGGTTGCGCAAAAAGAACGCGCTTCGCTTGTTTGGCGCGGGCCTTGTCATGGCGGCGATCCTTGCCGTTCCCGTCTTCAATTTGCTCACTCCGCTGTTCGGGACCGCATTCATGGTGCGTATTGCCAGAAACATCATGCGGTCCGCCCGGCAAGCGCCGCGAACGGCGGTGGGTTAAGAGCGAGCTCTCAGACCGCGCGCGTACCGGCGAATTGCCCAGTTTTGCGGTAACGGTAGAGATAGGAAGGCACCAAGGTCTCGAACGGTTCGGGCGCGATGCCAAGGCCGCGAAGAGTTCTCCCTTCGGCCTCCGCTTGCGGCGAGACGATATTGTCGCCTTGCAAGAGTTTCACTTGGTCGATAGCGCAATCGCGCCGGGAGCGAACGCTCAAGGGCCAGGCCTTGTCCCGGTTGCTCAGACTGACATCCGCCGCAGGCTGATTGGGCCGGCCGTCTTTTTGTGCTAATCTGAAATCATGGGTGCGATTGCCAAGATCCCGGTCAGGATGACCGTCGCGGAATTTCTTGTTTGGGACGCGGGGGATGGCCGGCTTTGGCAGCTCGTGGACGGCGCGCCGCAAGCGATGGCGCCCGCGAGCCGGACCCATGGTGCCATACAGGCGGAACTTTGCAGGCTTATCGCGAACCATCTCGCGGAGCGGTCGAGCTTGTGCAGCGTGCTCGCGAATCCGGGCGTGGTGCCCAGGGTCCGGGCGGAACATAATGTCCGGATCCCGGATCTGGCGGTGATCTGCTCGGAGTATGAGTCCGAGGAACCGGTCATCGCCGATCCTATCTTGATCGTTGAATTCTCTCGCCCAGCAACGAGGCCGAGACCTGGACCAATGTCTGGGCCTATACGACGATTCCAAGCGTCCGGGAAATCGTCGTTCTCCGGACCATTTCGATTGGCGCCGATCTATTGCGCCGCCGCCCGGATGGCTCCTGGCCCAGGACGCCGGAAGCGATCGCGGCGGGGGACCTTGTGCTCGAAAGCATCGGATTTCAGGCGCCGCTGACAGCCCTCTACCGGACGACGCGCCTGGTCGGCCGCTCGGGCGCTGCCGGCGGCTGATGGCAATCCGGCACATAGCACATCCGCCTTGATGCATCGGCGTCGTCGCCGCGCGGGCACGGCTTTCGGCATTGCAGTCGCAGCCTCATTTGCGAAGACCAGCTGAGTCAGAGGTCAATTCCGCTGGTATGAGACCGTCCGAAGCCCCTAGATTAAATAACTTCTAAAAAAGTTATTCTAAAATGATTTTAAAACAGCTGGCAGCCGCGGCAATGCACGTGCACGCTATTTTCAATATAAAATTTCGATTTGAGGCTGTATCATTAGCCGTTATTATGCCGGGGTCTTAATTGTGCCCGAATTCCGCAGGGAGAAAAAATGCAACGGCTTGGATTTACTTTGGTTTGCGCGGCGGGAGTGATTGCCGCCGGATGTTCTGCCTCGGCCAAGGAATATCCGATCGGCGCGCCTCAAGAAAAAAACGGGATGGAGATCGCCGCGGTCTATCTGCAGCCGATCGAAATGGATCCGCCCGGCGCGATGCGTCCCGCGAAAGACTCCGACCTGCATCTCGAATCCGATATCAAGGCGGCCAAGGACAACAAGAACGGCTTCGCGCAAGGCGATTGGATCCCCTATCTCGCGGTCGATTACGAATTGACCAAGCTCGACGGAAATGAGACCCGGAAGGGCGAGTTCATGCCCATGGTCGCGAACGACGGGCCGCATTATGGCGACAACGTCAAGATGATGGGGCCCGGCAAATACAGGCTCACTCTCACCATCGCGCCGCCGGACGAGAACAAGCACACCTATTTCGGCCGCCATGTCGATAAGGAAACCGGAGTGGCTCCGTGGTTCAAAACTTTCGCCGTCGAATATGAGTTCACCTATGCGGGAATTGGAAAAAAGGGCGCCTATTGAACGGCGGCACGGAGGCTGGCGGTTTGTGTAACTTCGCGGCAATTTTGCTCGCCGCTCTCTTTCTCGTGTCCGGCGCGGCAAATATCGGGGCCGAGGAAGAACCGGTTTTCACGATCGAGTTCAAAGATGGAAGCATCGCGCCGGAGCGTCTCGAAGTACCGGCCAACCGGCGGTTCCAGCTTCAATTGCGCAATAATGGCGATACGCCCGCCGAATTCGAAAGCAACGAGTTGCGCAAGGAGAAGGTCCTTGCGCCCAAGACGACCTCGATTCTCGTGTTCAGGACTCTCGACCCCGGCGAATATCCTTTCTTCGACGATTTTCATCCCGATGCGCCGAAGGCGGTCCTAATCGCGAAATAAGCACGTGAGCGGTTCGCAAAGGCAATTGCAACGGCATTTGGAGACCGGTTTTCATGGCGGCTTTTTTGGTTTCGCACGAGCCCGCCGGGTCCTTCGCGAAGCTGGCGCGAACTGTCCCGCCTTGCCGCGAGCCCCCGCGCCGGGGTGCGCTCTCCCGCGCGCTAAACGCGCTCGGGGAAGGCCTGCGCCGCCATCGGCGCGCAATTCAGCGCGGCCAATGGGCGATCGTTTTCGTTTATCTCGTGCTTGTCGCCGTGCCGGCAGTCCTGCCTTTGCCCGGACGGCTTGCGCATATCTTTGACAATCTCACCCTCCTCGCGCAATTCGTCTTCTGGGGTATCTGGTGGCCGTTCGTCCTCCTCAGCACGGTTTTGGTTGGCCGCGCCTGGTGCGGGCTCTTCTGTCCCGAGGGGACATTGACCGAGGCGGCGAGCCGGTTCGGCAGGGGCCATGCGATCCCCCGCTGGATCACCTGGAAAGGCTGGCCCTTCGGTGCGTTTGCCCTAACCACGATCTACGGCCAGATGATCAGCGTCTATCAATATCCAAAACCGGCGCTGCTTATTCTCGGCGGATCGACTCTTGGCGCGATCGTCGTCGGCTATCTTTATGGCCGCAACAAGCGGGTCTGGTGCCGCTTTCTCTGCCCGGTCAACGGCGTCTTCGGCTTGCTGGCCAAGCTTGCCCCGGTGCACTTCCGCGTCGATGACGATGCCTGGACCCTGTCGCGTCAAACCGGCAACGCCGGGGTGCGGGCGGTCGATTGCGCGCCGCTCGTTCCGATCAAGACCATGCGCGGCGCCGCCGACTGCCACATGTGCGGCCGCTGCAATGATTTTCGTGGTGCGATCAGCCTGGCGCCGCGCTCGCCCAATTATGAAATCGTCCATGTCGCGGGCGTGGCGGCAAAACCTTGGGAAAGCGTTCTTATCGTCTTCGGCCTGATGGGCATTGCGATCGGCGCCTTTCATTGGAGTGTCAGCCCCTGGTTCGTCGCGCTGAAGCAGGCGCTGGCCGGCTGGCTCGTCGATCATCATGTGCTGTGGCCATTGCGCCTACAGCCGCCGTGGTGGATTTTGACCGATTATCCCAGCGTCAATGATCAAATGACCATTCTCGATGGTTTCGTGCTTTTGGCCTATGTTATGGCGACCGCGATCGCGATCGGCGCGTCCGTCTCATTATGCCTGTGGCTTGCCGCCCGCAGCCTCGGTCCCTCGCCGGGCGCAAAATTTCATCATTTCGCGCAAAGCCTCATTCCCATCGCGGCCTGCGGGGTGTTTCTTGGGTTAAGCGCCATCACCGTGACCATGCTCCGGGCCGAAGGTCTCGCGCTCGGATTTGTTGGCCCGTTGCGGGCGGCTCTTCTCGGCGGCGCGGCTATCTGGTCCATTGTCCTCGCCTGGAAGATCGCGGGCCTTGGTGCCGCGAGTTATCTGCGTCGATTCTCGGCAACAGCCTGTGTCGCTCTTGCCGTCGCGACTGGCGCGGCGAGCTGGGTTGTGTTTTTTTGGGTCTGGCAGTGACTGGGCCGTATGGTTATCTTGGGTAGCATTTTAGTTTGTATTTCCGCTTTGCGCCAAGCGCAGACCTTCCAAACAAAAGAAGTTTTCGCCTAGTCCGTTTGCTTCAGAAGTGCAGCCGATTGCCAACAGGCTTCAATAGGCGAACAGCCAGAGTTCCCGAAATGACCGAACTACATGCAGAACTGCTACAGATCGCGGAGTACTTGGATCGGTTGGCGGAACAGGGCGGCGAGGCGGCAATCATGGAGCCGCTGGCGGCCCTAACGGCTGCGCAGGAAGTGGGACGGGCCTTTAGCGGGTCTTGGTGGGGATATCATGCGAATGTGTACTATGCGGAGCTGAAGCCGCCGCCGCGGGGTGCCCACTTCAGCCAGGAATGGGGCTTGAAGGATGTCTATTCCAGTCGATTAGGCAGCCATGGCGATTGGCGAGAATATGATGGGGAGGCCGTTAAAACTGCAGTCTATGAATTGGCACGCAAGCCCGATTTAGAAGCGGCGCGCAAGTTTAATGAAAAGGCCGCACACGACTTTGATGCCCATAAATCGGACGTACTTTCCATCCTTGAAATAGCACTCGCCGTTGGGCCCGACCCATTTCTGAGTTGACTGAAAGATGACGTGGACAAGTTATCCGTGTTGTCTCAGCACGAAGCGGCGCAACGTCTGAGTCCAAAGGGTCCGATCGTAATTCGCGACACCGTAGTCGTTGGTCAAGGAAAGGGGGTTCCGCCACACATTTCCGTTCTAACTGAAGCCTTAGAGCGGGTCCCGAATAGACAGAATTGGAAGGGGGATTCCCGAATTGGCGGAATCGTGATTTACCATGTTGGCTGGAATGGAGGCCGGCATGGATGGCAAAACCCTATTCGCAGGATTTACGTGACCGCCTGGTGCGGGCTGTACTGGCAGGTCAGTCTCGGCGCAAGGCGGCGCGCAGCTTTGATGTCAGTGCGAGCTGCGTGATCAAGCTCATGCAGCAGTTTGAGATAACAGGCGGTTGTCTGCCGCGAAAGTTTGGCGGCCATAAGCGGCACGCGCTGGCTGCGCATGAAGATAAGGTGCGGGCGTTGGTGGCGGTGCAGCCCGAGCTGACGATCACGGAGCTGTGGAGCAAGCTGACGACGCTCGAGATCAAAGTCGGGCGGTCCGCCGTTGGGCGTTTTTTTGCGGCATCTGCAATTGACCTTTAAAAAAAACTCTGCACGCCGCCGAACAAGAAAGAGCGGATGTCCGGGCCGCACGTCTCGCTTGGCGCGATAAGCAGAAAAGTCTTGATCCTCAAAGGCTTGTATTCATCGATGAGACCTGGGCCTCGACCAACATGACACCTCGCTATGGGCGATGTGAAAGAGGCAAGAGACTTATCGCTCACGCCCCGTTCGGCCACTGGAAGACGACGACCTTTTTGGCGGCGTTGCGCCACGATCGCATCACCGCTCCTTGTGTCTTCGACGGTCCCATTAACGGCGCAAAGTTCCTCGCCTATGTCGAGCAGGTTCTGGTGCCGACCTTGTCGCCTGGCGAAATCGTGGTGATGGATAATCTCGGTTCCCATAAACGCGCCGGCGTTCGAAAAGCCATCGAAGCCGCCGGGGCGACGCAGTGCTTCTTGCCCGCCTACAGTCCTGACTTCGATCCCATCGAACAAGTCTTCGCCAAGCTCAAAAATACGTTGCGCAAAATGGCCCACCGAACCGTCGATGCTCTGTGGGATGGCATCGGATTAGCTCTCGACGACTTCCCTCCAACCGAATGCTTCAACTATTTTCGCAATGCCGGATACGGGTCCACCTAATCGGGACCCGCTCTAGCGATTCAAAACACGCTTGGAGTAGTCAAGGAACTCGGAAAGAACGCGCGACAGGCGGGATCACACCTTTCACGTCGACGGCGTCAGCAACGAAGGTCAGAAACCGTTGGAACCAACGCCTTCATCGGCCACGGCCGCTGCCTGATTTGGCGCGAGCTGAAGGATTTCATCGAAGACCGGTTGAGACTCCCAGTAGATGAGTTCAATCGAGTTCCTGTCGCGGGGGTTACCAACATCGCACGTTTATCCGAGATGCTGGACGCGGCAGCTATCGCGTTCCTCATCATGACGGGAGAGGACGAACAGCCGGACGGCAAGCTGCGCACTCGCATGAACGTGGTTCACGAGGCGGGATTGTTTCAGGGACGCCTTGGCTTCACACGCGCTATTGTTCTGTTGGAAGAAGACTGCGAAGCGTTCAGCAACATTGAGGGACTTGGACAGATACGCTTTCCAAAGGGTAAAATCAAAACGGCATTCGAGGAAATCCGCCAGGTTCTTGAGCGCGAAGGTTTGCTAGCTGTCGATCAGCAATTTCAGTAGCGATACTTCCGCGGAGGCTCATCTCCCGTAATCCCGCGCGCTAGAGCGTTATCCACTGTGACAGAATTGGGTGGGATTCCCAAGCGGGCTTTGTCGTGATTCAAGCTTCGGGCTGGGAGGAGGCCAGGATGAATGACGAAGCCCTATTCGGAAGATCTTCGGACGCGCGTGGTAGCGGCCGTTGTGGCGGGCGCAAGCTGCCGGGATGCGGCACAGCGGTTCAGTGTCGGCGTGAGCAGTGTTGTGCGGTGGGCGCAGCGGTTCCGGCGGACCGGGGGCGTCGCGGCCAAGCCGATGGGCGGGAAGCGCAACTCGCGTCTCAAAGATGAGCGAGACTGGCTGCTCGCCCGCGTCGCCGCGTCGCCCGATTTGCCGCTTCATGACATCAGGCGCGAGCTTGCCGCGCGCCAGGTCCGTGTCGGCTATGGCACGATTTGGCGCTTTTTCGCTAAGGAGAAGATCACCTTTAAAAAAAATCGTGCGCGCCGCCGAGCAGGACCGGCCTGACATCGCGGCCGAGCGGATGCGCTGGCAAGAAGACCAGAAGCAGCTCGATCCCAAGCGTCTCGTGTTCATCGACGAGACATGGGCAAAGACCAACATGGCGCCCACGCATGGCCGGTGCCGGCGCGGCCAAAGGCTTTATGCCAAAGTGCCGCATGGCCATTGGAAGACGACGACTTTCGTGGCCGCGCTTCGCCATGATGGCATCACCGCCCCCTTCGTCTTCGACGGCCCGATCAATGGCGAATGTTTCCTCGTTTATGTCAAAGAAATGCTTGCTCCGACGCTCTCGAAAGGAGACATCGTCCTGATCGACAATCTCGCCTCGCACAAGAGCCCGAAAATCAGGAAAGCGATCGAGGCCAAGGGCGCCGCACTGCGTTTCCTGCCGCGCTACTCGCCCGACTTCAACCCGATCGAGATGGTCTTTTCGAAATTAAAGACGCTCCTGCGAAAGGCTTCCGAACGAACCGTCGAAGCCCTCTGGATCTTGGATCGGCGAACTCCTCGATCACTTCCCCCAGAAGGAATGCGAAAACTACTTCAAGGCCGCCGGGTACGAACCAACTTGAACGGATAACGCTCTAGCGAGGTCCGGCTTGCCGCGCAGCTCGGTCGAAGACATGGGCGAGCGCGGCCCGTGCAGAAACACGAATGCCGGCGGCGCGGCCATGGCAAGACACGCACCGTCCGTTTCGTCCAGGCGATAAGGCGCCAACGCTTCCGCCGCGCGCCCATGCAGCGCCGTCAGCGTCGAGCCGGGGCGATCGATAATCGCAATTGGAACAAGTCTTGCGATGTCGCGCCAGCGTTGCCAGCGATCAAAATGGCGAAAGTTATCGGCCCCCATCAGCCAGATGAAATGCACGCCGGGACAGCGCTGTTTCAAATAGGAAATCGTGTCGAACGTATGAGTGGATCCGATTGCGGCCTCAATCGCCGTGATTTTGATGCGCGGATGTTGACTTACCCTGCGCGCCGCTTCGACGCGCTTTGCGAGTGGCGCCAATTCTTGCGCATCTTTCAACGGATTGCCAGGGCTCACAAGCCACCAGACGCGATGGAGGTTTAGGCGCCGTAATGCAAGCAGGCTCGCTTCCCTGTGTCCCTCGTGCGGCGGATTGAAGCTGCCGCCAAGCAAGCCGATTTTCATGCCCGGCGCAAAGGGCGGTGGTCTTGCGGGCACCAGGAGGCTCATACCAAATCTCGAAGAGGATCAGCCATAGATACCGTTCGTCATGGCCGGGCTCGACCCGGCCATCCAAGCTCCCAAGCGGGGAGTTCTGGATGCCCGGCTCTAGGCCGGGCATGACGCGAGAGTCATTCACTAGTGGCTCGGTATCAAGGACGAATTTGCCCGTCGCCACGAACGCGATATTTGAAGGAGGTCAGCTGCTCTAGTCCTACCGGGCCACGCGCGTGCATCCGGCCCGTCGCAATGCCGATCTCGGCGCCAAACCCAAACTCGCCGCCGTCGGCGAATTGCGTCGAGGCATTGTGCATCACAATGGCCGAATCTACCTCTTTCAAGAACCGCTCCGCCGTTGCCCGGTTTTCGGTCACGATGCAATCGGTGTGATGCGAACCAAAGGTTTCGATGTGCGCGATGGCCTCTTCCAGCCCTTCAACAACTCGCGCAGAGATGATCGCGTCGAGATATTCGGTGGTCCAATCCGCCTCGCTCGCTGGCGTGACCCGCGCGTCAACGGCGAGCGTTGCGGCATCCCCGCGCACGGCGCAGCCGGCATCGAGCAGCATTTTGACGAGCGGTGCAAGGTGCGTCGCCGCGCAGCTGCGATCGACGAGCAAAGTCTCGGCCGCGCCGCAAATACCGGTGCGCCGGAGCTTGGCGTTGAAAACGATTGTTTCCGCCTTTTTCAGATCGGCGTCGCGATCGACGAACACATGCACGATGCCTTCGAGATGCGCGAAAACCGGCACTCTCGCCTCGGCTTGGACGCGGGCGACGAGGCTCTTGCCGCCGCGCGGCACGATCACGTCGAGAGTGCCATTTAGTCCCGCGAGCATCAGGCCGACCGCCGCGCGATCCTTTATTGGCACAAGGGTTATCGCGGCCGTTGGAAGACCTCCTTCATCGAGACCCGCGGCGAGACATTCATGGATGCACCGCGCGGAAAAAAAGCTGTCCGAACCGCCGCGCAGAATGACCGCATTGCCGGCCTTGAGGCAGAGCGCGCCGGCGTCCGCCGTCACCGCCGGGCGGCTTTCGTAAATGACGCCGATGACGCCGAGCGGGGTTGCGACGCGGTCGATCGAAAGCCCGTTCGGCCGTTCGAAACGTGCGAGTATCCGCCCGACGGGATCGGGAAGAGCGGCGATGGCGTCGAGGCCGCTTGCCATGGCCTCGACGCGGGAGCTATCGAGCGCCAGCCGGTCGAGGAAGGCGGGCGTCGTGCCGCTGGCCTTGGCGGACGCCACGTCGCGTGCGTTGGCGGCCAGGATGTCTCTCTCTCGCGCGCGGATTGTCGCGGCGGCGTGGCGCAGGGCGCGGTTCTTTGTCTCGGTCGAAGCAAGCGAAAGCGCATGCGCGGCGGTGCGGGCCGCGCGCCCGATGTCCGTCATGACCTCCGCGGTATTGGCCTCGCGGTGGCCGTCTTCGATCGTTTTAAGACTTTCCATTTGTAACCCGCGCCGTTGCGGCAAATTTGCCGCCGGCGACGACCATGTCGTCGCGATGAACAATCGCCGCACGCCCCGGAGTGCCGAGCAAGCTTAAGATATCCTGCGAATTGCGTCCGGCGATCAGGATCGCCTCGCTCGCGTCGTAGCCGACAAGGCCGCGCCCGATCTCGGCCGCGCGGGCATCGCGGATTAACACGCAATCGCCGCTGGTGAAATTACCCTCGACGCGCGTCACGCCGGCGGGCAGCAAGCTCTTGCCGTTCGCGATGGCCTTTGCTGCTCCGGCATCGACATACAAGGCACCGCGTGGTTCCAGCGAACCTCCGATCCATTTTTTTCGCGCGGTGACCGGGTTGGAGCCGGTCAGGAACCAGGTGCAAGGCACGGGAGCATTGAGGCGCGACACGGGATGCGCGACCCTTCCGTCGGCGATCAGCATATGGGTGCCTCCGGTCGTCGCGATTTTCGCCGCCTCGATCTTGGTGCGCATGCCGCCGCGCGATAGGGCCGAGGCGCCGCCACCGGCCATCGCCTCGATCGTCGCGTCGACGCGCAGAACCACCGGAACAAGCTCGGCCCCCGGGTTTTCCGCCGGCGGCGCGGTGTAAAGCCCAGGCACATCGGAGAGCAGAATCAAGAGATCCGCGCTCGCCATGGTCGCGACGCGGGCGGCCAAGCGATCGTTGTCGCCGTAGCGTATTTCGTTTGTCGCGACCGTATCGTTCTCGTTGATGACCGGCACGGCGCGGAGATCGAGGAGGCGGCCAATCGTCGCCCTTGCGTTCAGATAGCGATGGCGCTCCTCGGTATCGCCAAGCGTGACCAGAATTTGCCCGGCGGTGATCTTCCTATCCGCGAGCACTTCCGCCCAGATTCGCGCCAAGGCGATCTGGCCCACGGCGGCGGCGGCCTGGCTGTCCTCGAGTTTCAAGTCGCGTCCGGGGAGCCCCAGCACGGTGCGCCCGAGCGCGATCGAGCCGGACGAAACGACGAGGAGATCGGTGCCTTGCGCGTGCAAATCCGCGATGTCCTCTGCAAGCGAGAGGAGCCAGCTTCGCTTGACGCAGCCCTGTTCGCGATCGATCAGCAAGGAGGAGCCGACCTTGATGACGATGCGGCGGAACGTTCTGAGGCTCGGTAAGGTGGCGGAAGGCGCCGTCGCCGCTTGGCTTACCGCGCTCAAGGGTGCCACTCCGCGACGGCGCTCGGCTGAACGGTCTTGGCGTTCCGGGTCTCGTCGATAATCGTTAAAAGCCGGCGCAGGGTTGCGCGCATATTGGTGCCAGCGACCGCCGAAAGCCGCAGTGGCGTTTGCTTGGCGGCGCGTTTCAGCCGCGACCCCTGAGCGTGCAGCGTGGCATGATCGACACTGTCGATCTTGGAGAGCGCGACGATCTCAGGCTTTTCCGCGAGACCGCCGCCATAGGCTTCAAGTTCGCGGCGCACGGTTTTATAGGCCTTGCCCGCATGTCCGGTTCCGGCATCGACAAGGTGGAGAAGCACGCGGCAGCGCTCGATGTGGCCCAAAAACCTGTCGCCAAGCCCATGGCCGTCGTGCGCCCCTTCGATGAGGCCCGGAATGTCGGCGACAACGAATTCCCGTCCGTCGCAAGTGGCGGCGCCAAGCTGCGGATGCAGGGTTGTGAAAGGATAATCGGCGATCCTAGGCCTTGCCGCGCTGACGGTCGCAAGGAAAGTCGATTTGCCGGCGTTGGGCAAGCCGACGATTCCAGCGTCGGCAATGAGTTTCAAACGCAGCAGGATGACGCGCTCTTCGCCCTTCTGGCCCGGATTGGCGTGGCGCGGGGCCTGATTGGTCGAGGTCTTGAAGCGGGTATTGCCGAAGCCGCCATTGCCGCCCCGCGCAAGACGAACGCGTTGCCCGATTTCGGTTAAATCGGCAAGCAGAACCTCGCCCTCCTCATCGAAAATCTGGGTTCCCGCAGGGACCTTCAGAATCGCATCGGCGCCCTTGCCCCCGGCGCGGTTCTTGCCCATGCCGTGCATTCCGGTGGCCGCCTTGAAGTGTTGCTGGTAGCGATAATCGACCAAGGTATTGAGGCCAGCGGCGCATTCGGCGATGACGTCGCCGCCGCGCCCGCCGTCGCCGCCATCTGGCCCGCCGAATTCGATAAATTTCTCACGCCGGAACGACAGGCAACCGGCGCCGCCGTCGCCTGAACGAATAGTGACTCTGGCCGAATCGAGAAATTTCATGGCAAACCCTAGCCTTGAATTTGAATCTTGGCGCACGGATGTGATCGCGGTGTCCCAGCAGATCGAAAAAATCACTCGCGCGATGAATTTTGCAAGAGGCTCTCGGACGTAAAGCAGCGCACCCGCCGTAGCTTGACACTTTGATCAGCGACGTTCAACGTGAAAAGTGGGGACCTATCGTCACCCCCCGCTCTGCTAAAACCAGAGGGGACGCAATGACGACCCGGACCGTCCTGTCCATTGCTGCCGGCGCCCTCGTGCTCGCTGCCGGCGCGCAACTCCAATTCGTGCCGCCCGCCATCCAGCGCAAGATCGTCTTCGAGCTCGCCGCTGACGCAAGCGCCCAGACTGTCGCCCCGGCCGAACCTACCAAGACCGAGCGGCGGGAGACCGAAACGCCTAAGGCCGAGTGCGTTCAAGGGGAACCCACGACTACCGGTGGGCCGGATTTTTGGTTCAAGGTACTGGGGTTATCGGCGGTTGTGTCGGCGCTCATCAACGCGACATGGTTCTTCGTGTCGTGGGGTTTAATTGCATGGCGACATCGGTGGTCTGCGAAAAAAACGGTATATTCTGTGACATTTACGCGAGGGATGACTGCGGACAAGTATGAAAAAATTCGGACCCATTCCGATGGGTTTTATTGCCTTCTCGTGCACTACGGCACGGATCAGTATATCGGCGTACTCGCGAGTGACCAAGAAAAATACGAAGGGAGATTAAAAAACAGAATATTAAAGATAGAAACTGAACTCGATGCTGCGGGAAACGCGACCTTTATTCTAAAGCTCCCCGTGCACAAGCGAATTGGCACGCAATTCAAATGTTTCGTGGCAGCGAAGGATGCCGACTCAGTGCTTGTTTTGGAGGAATTCCTGAAAGGCTGCGACCGTGTCCATGGGATTTCAGTTTCCAAAGGCATCAAGGTAAACAGGATATATTTTTTACTTGACAGATTTTTCGAGGTAACGACGAGCGACGGCATAAAGAATAACATGATTTTCCCGGAGTAGGTTGGCGTTGGGACACCGGATACGTCCTGCCCAATGGAAAAAGGCCAAAGCCGGGCGCCGGTGTTCATCCTTCGACAGGCGAAGCCGATCAAGGATAAAAGTTCCATATGTGTTGAGCGCGGCGCCGGTGGGACGGATGTTGGCTGGCCCGGCACCGCGCGTGGGACCGTGGCGAAGCCCTCGCGCGGCAACGGCTGAATAGTTCGGCGTACGCCGCCTGAAATGTCTAACTACCTAGGAACTGATTAATAATCCGTCCTTTGCGGGAACCCGTGCCGCCCTCGTGGGTAACCCACAGGTGTCCAGTTCAAATACAAAATCACCCATGCTAACGATGGGACCGTGCCCACCTTGAACGAAATCGGGCGCCGGTTCCTCTCGCGAGTGCTGCCCGCACTCTTGCGCAAGCGTCGTCCCGAGGAATAGTCATTCTTGCTTTTCAACTGGAGTCGTTTTCATGCGATCGAGGATACGCTTTTTGGGTTTGATTGTTGGCGTCCTGTGGCTTTCTCCCGTCGAAGCCGCGACCTGCCGCGATCCGGCGGGATTCGACGCTTGGCTCGCGGGCTTCAAGAGGGAGGCCGCGGCCAGTGGCATTTCTCCATCGGCGATCGGCGCGCTCGATGGCGTCGCCTACGATCCGGGGATCGTCGCGAAGGATCATGGCCAGCATGTCTTCCGGCAGAGTTTCGAGCAGTTCTCAGGCCGCATGGTAAATGCCAACCGGCTTCGCCGGGGCGCGAGCGTAATGAAGCAATACGCCGCGACCTTTGCCCGGATCGAGCAGGCCTATGGCGTGCCCGCCCCCGTGATCGTCGCGATCTGGGGGCTGGAGACCGATTTCGGCGCGGGTTCCGGCAACACGCCGACCTTACGCGCGCTGGCGACGCTTGCCTATGACTGCCGGCGCTCCGACATGTTCCAGGCGGAACTCATGGACGCCTTGCGGCTCATTCAGCGCGGCGACCTGCCGCAAAGCGCGCGCGGCGCCTGGGCAGGCGAAGTCGGCCAGACCCAATTCATGCCTTCGTCCTACCTTAAATTCGCGGTCGATTTCGACGGCAACGGCCGCCGCGATATGGTACATAGCGTGCCCGACGTTTTGGCCTCGACCGCTAATTACCTTCGGAGCTATGGCTGGCAACGTGGCGGTGCCTGGACGCCAGGATCGGCCAATTTCGCCGTCATCAAGGAATGGAACAAGGCCGACGTCTATGCGCAAACGATCGCCTATTTCGCGACGAGGCTCGCCGGCGGCGAGTAAATGAAATGGACCCGCGAATGCGATCGAAAGTCGCCATCCATCCGCTTTTTTCTCGCCGCGCGGAAGACAGGCTCGACAGGAGAATTGCAACCGGCTATCAAAAGGCGTAACGCTGGCGGGCGTGCAAATCAGCCGTACGAAGAAATCTTGACGGCCTCCCGATGGCGAAGGAGAAAATGATCGCCGCGCCCGCGGCGCCGGGGGCATTCACGGCGCAAGACAAGGTTCCGACCTGTTTTCCTAAGGCCATGCCCGCGGCGGGCGCAAGCTCCCCTTCCGTATTAAATGCGAGGTTTTACCCATGCACCTTGGCAAGCGTGCAATCGCGGAATTTCTCGGTACTTTTTGGCTGACCTTTGGCGGCTGCGGCAGCGCGGTCATTGCCGCCGCCTACCCACAACTGGGGATCGGTTTTCTCGGCGTCGCGCTCGCCTTCGGCCTCACCGTGGTGACGATGGCCTATGCGGTCGGACACATTTCCGGCGCTCACTTCAACCCGGCGATCACGATAGGCCTATGGGCCGGGAGGCGGATTCCTTTCCGTGATGTCGTTCCCTACGTCGTGTTCCAGGTTGCCGGGGCAATCGCTGCGGCGGCGGTGCTCAAAATCGTGGCGGAAGGCCAACCGGATTTTGTTCTTGGCGGTTTCGCCTCGAACGGCTACGGCGATTTGAGCCCCGGTCATTACAATCTTCTTTCCTGCGCCCTCATCGAGACCCTTCTTACTTTCTTTTTTGTCCTGGTCATTATGGGGGTAACATCGGCGGGGGCGCCGGCGGGCTTCGCGCCGCTCGCGATCGGGCTCACCTTGACCCTCATTGTCCTCATCGCCATTCCGGTCACCAACGCCTCGGTCAATCCCGCGCGCAGCACTGGCCCGGCGATCTTCGCGGGCAAAGCCTATGTCGATCAGCTTTGGTTCTTTTGGCTGGCGCCTGTCTCCGGCGCCGTGGTGGCCGGCCTCGTGGGCGGCGCCTTATTCCGCAAGCCCGAGTAGGGCCGTGAGGTCTGGCCACACCATCGACCGCGCCGAAACAAAAGAAAAAAGGGTTCGACCGGACAGCTTGATTTCAACGACCCCAATCAGAGAAGGCTCTAAATCAGCCGCAATCCTTTCAGGCTCGCGTGGCCGTGCTTGCCGATGATCAAATGATCGTGCACGGCAACGTTTAGGGGTTTGCCCACCGCGATGATCTGATGGGTGAGGTGGATGTCGCCGGTCGAAGGCTGTGGATCGCCGGATGGATGATTGTGGACAAGGATGATCGCCGAAGCGCCGAGTTCGAGGGCGCGGCGCATGATTTCCCGGGGGTAAACTGGCGCATGATCGACAGTGCCGACGCCTTGAACCTCGTCGGCGATCAAATGATTCTTCTTGTCAAGAAATAGCACACGAAATTCCTCGTGGTCGAGAAAGGCCATCGCGGTGCGGCAGTAATCAACGACCGCGGCGAAACTCGACAGCGACGGCCGCTTTTCGATCGAGGATTTGGCGAGACGTTTGGCCGCCGCCTCGATAATCTTTAATTCGACAATCGCGGCGTCGCCCAGCCCCTCGATTTCGCGCAGACGCTCGGGGCGCGCCGACACAACCTCGCCGAACGAGCCGAAGCGAGCGATGAGAGCTTTGGCGAGGGGCTTGACGTCGCGCCGCGGCATGGCGCGGAAAAGAATGAGTTCGAGCAGTTCATACTCGCCCAAGGCATCGGCGCCGCCTTTGCGGAACCGGTCGCGCAACCGCGCCCGGTGGCCGAGGTAATGCGGCGGGTTGGCGGCAGGGGCCGTTTCCCCTTTTGTCATGCGCCGGTCAATTCGGCGGCGTCATAGGGCGGATGATGCAGACCTTTCGGCGAAAGGGTGAATGCTTCATAGCCGGTCTCGGTCACCCCGATCGAATGTTCGAATTGCGCCGATAAGGAGCGGTCGCGGGTCACCGCGGTCCAGCCGTCGGAAAGGATTTTTACATGCGGACGGCCGAGATTGATCATCGGCTCGACGGTGAATAACATGCCGGGTTTGAGCAGCACGCCTTCGCCGCGCCGGCCGTAATGGAGAATGTTGGGTTCGTCGTGAAACAGCCGCCCCAGGCCATGGCCGCAAAAGTCGCGCACGACGGAACAGCGTTCGGCCTCGGCGTATTCCTGGATCGCGGCGCCGATATCGCCGGTCGTCGCGCCCGGGCGCACGGCGGCCATCCCGCGCATCAGCGCCTCATAGGTCACTTCGACGAGGCGCTGCGCCCGGCGAGGAACCTCTCCGACAAGATACATGCGGCTCGAAATCGCCGTGCCAGTCATCGAGGATCAAGGTCACGTCGATATTGACGATATCGCCTTCCTTGAGCGGTTTGCCGTCGGGTATTCCGTGGCAAACCACATGGTTGATCGAGGTGCAGATCGATTTGCGGTAACCGCGATAGTCGAGCGGCGCCGGGTAGGCGTCATGCGCCATCGCGAAATCGAAGACGAGCGTGTCGAGAGCCTCGGTGGTGGTGCCGGGCCGCACATGTCCGGTCAGAAGGTCGAGCACTTCGGCGGCAAGCTGTCCGGCCCGGCGCATTCCGGCGAACGCCTCCGGCCCATACAATTTGATATGGCCGGCCTTGCGGCCCGCGACGTCCACAGAGCTAACAAACGTCATCGTTTTCGGTCTCGCGCGACACCCCTGCCTGGCTTATCAGGTTACCGTCAATTTAAGCCATTGTCGCGCCGAGGCAAGGTTGCGTGCAGGGCCGTCCCAAGATAGATGCGGCGCCGCCAAGGGACGCTAGAGCGGGTCCCGAATAGACAGAATCGGAAGGGGGATTCCCAAATCGGCAGAATCGTAATTCACCATGTTGGCTGGAATGGAGGCCGGCATGGATGGCAAAACCCTATTCGCAGGATTTACGTGACCGCCTGGTGCGGGCTGTACTGGCAGGTCAGTCTCGGCGCAAGGCGGCGCGCAGCTTTGATGTCAGTGCGAGCTGCGTGATCAAGCTCATGCAGCAGTTTGAGATAACAGGCGGTTGTCTGCCGCGAAAGTTTGGCGGCCATAAGCGGCACGCGCTGGCTGCGCATGAAGATAAGGTGCGGGCGTTGGTGGCGGTGCAGCCCGAGCTGACGATCACGGAGCTGTGGAGCAAGCTGACGACGCTCGAGATCAAAGTCGGGCGGTCCGCCGTCGGGCGTTTTTTTGCGGCATCTGCAATTGACCTTTAAAAAAAACTCTGCACGCCGCCGAACAAGAAAGAGCGGATGTCCGGGCCGCACGTCTCGCTTGGCGCGATAAGCAGAAAAGTCTTGATCCTCAAAGGCTTGTATTCATCGATGAGACCTGGGCCTCGACCAACATGACACCTCGCTATGGGCGATGTGAAAGAGGCAAGAGACTTATCGCTCACGCCCCGTTCGGCCACTGGAAGACGACGACCTTTTTGGCGGCGTTGCGCCACGATCGCATCACCGCTCCTTGTGTCTTCGACGGTCCCATTAACGGCGCAAAGTTCCTCGCCTATGTCGAGCAGGTTCTGGTGCCGACCTTGTCGCCTGGCGAAATCGTGGTGATGGATAATCTCGGTTCCCATAAACGCGCCGGCGTTCGAAAAGCCATCGAAGCCGCCGGGGCGACGCAGTGCTTCTTGCCCGCCTACAGTCCTGACTTCGATCCCATCGAACAAGTCTTCGCCAAGCTCAAAAATACGTTGCGCAAAATGGCCCACCGAACCGTCGATGCTCTGTGGGATGGCATCGGATTAGCTCTCGACGACTTCCCTCCAACCGAATGCTTCAACTATTTTCGCAATGCCGGATACGGGTCCACCTAATCGGGACCCGCTCTAGGGAATTGGGTGAAGGAACTCATTCCGCGGCGAGGCTTGCTAGGAAGCCGGCGTCCGATGCGGCGGCTTTACGCTTGAGACGCATGGAGCCTTTCGCGGCGGCGTTTCGCATCGGCTTGGTCGCCTTGTGTTTTATCGCCGTGAAGTTAGCGGCAGCGCGGTCCTTGCGGACGCGTCATTCGCCGCGACTACCGATAGCAATCGCGACAGTCCGATCTTCCCAAATCTCGCCGCTGACAAAAAAGCCGACGGGCCAAACCAACTCTGGGTAGCCGACATCACTCATGTCGCGATCGGGATCATCCTGCTGATCGGCATCGTGATGAAGAACGGCATTATGCTGGTCGACTTCGCGCTGGTGGGCGAGCGCGAGCGCGGACTGAGCAGCGAAGACGCGATCCACGAGGCATGCGGCCTGCGCTTCCGCCCCATCCTGATAACGGCGCTCTGCGCCCTACTCGGCGGCGTCCCTCTGATGGTGGCACAGGAACCGGGTCGGAGATTCGCCAGCCGCGTGGCTATGCCATGGTCGGCGGCCTGCTGGTCTCGCGGCGGACGCTGTTCACCACGCCAGTCGTCTACATCTACTTGGATCGTCTCAGCGGTTGGCTCAGACGTTGTCGAGAAAGATGAACATGCCGCTCTTCAGAGCTCCTGACGAAAGACGCCACGGCAAAATCCAACTCCCGAACGAAACCGCGCGACAGGAAGCGAACCGCTACTTAGAACTCGCCGCGATGCGCCTTTTCCCGAGTGGCCCCTTTCATGATTTCGTCGACCGCCACGACGAGAAGTTCATCCATCTTCCGGCCTATCTCATGGTCCGGTATATCAACTCCGACGCGATCAAAGTCGGCGCGTATGGTTTTGAGAATCTGGCCCGCGCTGTCTTTCTCGAATTCGGTCGCGACGAGGCGGCTTGCGTAATCTTCCGCCGCCGCGCCAGCCTTGCCGAGCTTTCCGGCGGCCCAAAGTCCAAGCCTTTTGTCGCGCCGCGCCCTCGCCTTGAATTTCAGTTCTTCGTCATGAGCGAGTTTCGCTTCGAAAGCATTCTCCCGCTCGTCGAAAGTCGTCATGATATTTCCCATGGCACTGTTGCATCTCCGCGTTCAAGCGGCAACTTCGATAATAGCAAAATTTCGCGAAAGCGCTATGCCTGACAAAGCAACGTTGCAGCTCGATTTCTTCCTATATCCCGTTGCGAATCTCTGTTAAAGATCAAACGCCCATTTCGACAGGGAGGGATCGATCCTAGGAAAATCTATTTGCCAGCCTTGCGTCGTGTTAGCTTGGCATTTTAGGGAAATCCGCCTTCGGATAGGTTGGGCTTGGTCAGCTTGCTCCAGGACGGGAACAAGCTCAACCCCCTCGATCCGCGGCGACAAATAAGCGCATAGCCTACTGCTGCCGCCCGCCTTTGACGTCCACTGCGATGGCGCGTCCGGACGTGGGGCATAGGACGTTCGAAGGAGCCACGGCCACCCATGGATCATCTCAAGCCACGGTTAATCCCAATAAATCGCCGCCGCCGCATTTACGAAGGCAAGGCAAAGGTCCTCTATGAGGGTCCCGAACCAGGTACGCTCATCCAGCACTTCAAGGACGACGCCACCGCGTTTAACGCCAAGAAGCACGAGGTAATCGACGGAAAAGGGGTGCTCAACAACCGGATCTCCGAGTTCGTTTTTCAAAATCTCAACGACATCGGCGTGCCGACGCATTTCATTCGTCGCCTCAATATGCGCGAGCAATTGATTCGGGAAGTGGAAATCGTGCCGCTCGAAGTGGTTGTCCGCAATGTCGCGGCCGGGTCGCTCTCGACCCGGCTTGGGATCGAGGAAGGCACCCAATTGCCGCGCTCGATCATCGAATTCTACTACAAGAACGACGAGCTCAACGACCCGATGGTTTCCGAGGAACATATCACGGCGTTCGGCTGGGCGAGCCCTCAGGAAATCGACGACATCATGTCGCTCGCAATTCGGGTCAACGATTTCCTATCCGGGCTTTTCCTCGGCGTCGGCATAAGGCTTGTCGATTTCAAGATGGAATGCGGCCGGCTGTGGGAAGGCGATATGATGCGCGTCGTCGTCGCCGACGAGATTTCCCCGAATTCCTGCCGCCTGTGGGACATCAAATCGAACGACAAGCTCGACAAGGACCGTTTCCGGCGCGATCTCGGCGGGCTGGTCGAGGCGTATACCGAAGTCGCGAAGCGGCTCGGTATTTTGCAGGAAAACGAGCAGCCCCGCGCCAATGGGCCGAAGCTCGTCCAGTGATCAAAAGCAACTGCCGGCCGCCGACGGGCATGCGGCGGCACGGCCGACGGACGGGGTTCGCACTTTTTTCAACGGCCCAGATAAAGGTCTCACCTTCCGTGCCGTGGTTTTGGCCATAGGGCCTTGTGGCACCGGTATCCCCGTGGCGCGATCCTTGCCCAAGCCATTAACCAGAGATCGGAACGATGAAAGCGCGGGTGGTTGTCACACTCAAGGACGGTATTCTAGACCCGCAAGGCAAGGCCATAGAGGGTGCGCTCAAATCGCTCGGCATCGCCGGTATCGACAGCCTGCGCCAAGGAAAAATATTCGAGATCGAACTTGCAACGAACGATCCAACCGCGGCGGAGGGACTGCTGCGCGGCGCATGCGAGAAATTGCTCGCCAATCAGGTCGTTGAAAATTTCCAGGTGGAAATCTTCTAGATTTTCGCGAGTGGCGGGTTGCCCGCACACGCAGACATGAGCGAGGAAAATATAACCGGCACATGAAAGCCGCCATAGTTCTCTTCCCCGGCTCCAACCGCGACCGAGACGCGCTCCGCGCCGTGGAAAAAATCGCCAAAGCTAAACCTTCCATCGTCTGGCATGGCGAGCATACCCTGCCCGCCGGCACCGATCTTGCCGTGCTTCCAGGCGGCTTTTCTTACGGCGATTATCTGCGCTGCGGCGCCATCGCGGCGCGGGCGCCAATCATGGACGCTGTGCGCGCCCATGCCGGGCAAGGCGGTCTCGTTCTCGGCATCTGCAACGGCTTCCAGATCCTGGTTGAAGCCGGGTTATTACCGGGTGTGTTGATGCGCAACGCTAACTTGCGTTTCGTCTGCCGGATGCAGCATTTGGCCGTCGAGCGCAACGATACGCCCTTTACCTCCCACTATGCTAAGGGCCAGATCATCAAAGTGGCGATCGCCCATGGCGAAGGAAATTATATCGCCGATGCGGAAACGATCGCGCGCGTCGAGGGCGCAGGGCGGGTTGCCTTCCGCTATTGCGACGCGCGCGGTGGCAGGGTTGGCAACGCCAATCCGAATGGCTCGGTCAATGACATCGCCGGGATTTATTCCGAGAATTTTAATGTGCTGGGGCTCATGCCGCATCCCGAAAATCTCATTGACCCGCTGGTTGGCGGGATCGATGGGCGCGGAATGTTCGAGAGCCTGGCGGGCTTTAAGGGGACCCCAAATCCAGTATAGCTCACTCGACATGACAGACTGCCCGCCTCTGGCCCGGTCGAGATGTTCGCGCAAGGCGAATCACTTATTCGAGGTTTCATGACGGACACGATTTTGACGGAGAGACCACAAGTCCCCACAAATAGGGTGGCCTTGATTCAGCGTTGGTGTATGGATCTGCAAATCGTTGTAAGCGTCGTTTGCGCCGCGTTTCAGGCGATTGCGGAACATCCCGGGGGCGACCGGGCGGATGCCGAGAGCTGTAAGATAGCCCCGCGGTACTCCACCGATAATCGCCATTTGTCTCATTACTGGCGCTTTTACGGTGTAATGGCGCGGGAAATCCGCAAAAAACGGTGGTCATCATGCGAACAATCGCCCTTTTCCTAACTCTCCTTGTTCTATCAATGGCGCCAGCGGGCGCCGACAAATCTGCTGCCGCGGCCAAGATCCATAAGGTCTTCGACATCCATCGCGGAGGTGACAAAATCGGCACCGACACGATCGACATCGAGCGTCAGAACGATACGACGACGGTCAAGATCAAGACCGACCTTTCCGTCAAGGTAATGTTCATCGAGGCCTATCGTTACGAGCATTCCTGCAACGAAACCTGGAAGAACGGTCAACTCATCGCCTTTAATTCGCAAACCAACGACAATGGGACAAAACATTCCATTGACGTCACGGCCGCGCCGGACAAGCTGAGGATGGACGCCGACGGCAAGCATAGCGATTTGCCCAAGACGGTGGCGCCGGCAAGCTTATGGGGCAAGGACGCGATCCATCAGGTCGATGCTTTCGACCCCGGCACCGGCAAACGCCTGTCGATTGAGGTCACCGATCTCGGCAACGAAGACTTGACTTTCCATGGCGTGACGCGTCAGGCCCATCACTACAAATTCACCGACACGCTCACCGGTGAATTCTCCCGCGACGTCTGGTTCGACGGCGACACGCTTCTGCGGATTAAGATTATCGGCTCCGACAATTCGGTGATTCTTTCGGATTTGCGATAGAACTGACCGCTCCTTCCGCCGGGGGACCGAAGTTACAGCTTTGGATGGGGCGGCTCTGTATGCTCACGCCAGCGTTCGGGCTCTCTGGCATTATCCGGTTCGCAATGCCCGAAATCAGTCATATCCATCCGGTCGGCGCCGCGGGTGTTTTTCGGATGGTCTACGCCGCTGTGGCTCAAGCCGCTTCGCAGGACGATCCTGGGGCTTGGCGAGAACGTGGGCGAGCCAGGCCGCTGGATCGGCGTCGTTTAAGTCGCAGGTCGCGATCGACGTGTGGACCACGGCCGCCCCTTGCTCTCTGGCGTCCGAGCCGGCGTCCAATTACTCCGGGGCCGATGGGATGCCGCATGGCTGTTCGGCGGCGGCGTTGGGGCGACCGGTGCGGCCGTTGTCGAGGAACCGGGCGAACGCGGCCCAGCGCTTCAATGTGTTAATCTGTTCATCCAGCCATTAAGCAGGTCATAAGTAAATGCTATGCCATCCGTAAACTTACCGGACCCCGGCGATAGAATAATATTCTGCTTGTCTAGCTCCTGCCCCCTTATTTTGTGCGATGGACGCGCCCGCCGTGCTCGCCTACAAGCACTGGCGGCGACTGGCCGCGGAAGCGCGCCTCGACCTGTGCCGCTGTGCCGGGGCCTTCGATGTTCAAAAAAATCCTCATCGCGAACCGTGGCGAGATCGCCTGCCGGGTTATTGCGACGGCGCGGCGAATGGGAATTGCGACAGTCGCCGTCTATTCCGATGCCGACAAGAATGCGCCGCATGTGGATATGGCGGACGAGGCGGTGCGGATCGGTCCGCCGCCCGCGGCGGAAAGCTATCTCGTCATCGAAAACATTGTCGCGGCCTGCAAGGCGACGCGCGCGGAGGCGGTGCATCCGGGCTACGGTTTTTTGTCGGAGCAGGCGGCGTTCGCGCGCGCATTGGACGCAAACAACATCGCCTTCATCGGCCCGAACCCGAAGGTCATCGAGGCGATGGGCGACAAAATCGAAGCGAAGATACTCGCTCAATCGGCAGGTGTCGCGACCGTGCCGGGATTCCCCGGCGTCATCGACGACATAACGCAGGCTGCGAAGATCGCCGATGCCATCGGCTATCCGGTGATGATCAAGGCCTCGGCCGGCGGCGGCGGCAGAGGAATGCGCATCGTCTCGGCGCGCAAGGAGATCGCGGAAAATTTTGCCCGCGCGCGGTCGGAAGCGAAATCCGCTTTCGGCGACGGCCGGGTTTTTATTGAAAAATTTATCGCCGATCCGCACCACATCGAAGTTCAAGTACTGGGCGACAAGCACGGAAACGTCATCCATCTTGGCGAACGCGAATGTTCCATCCAACGCCGCCATCAAAAAGTAATCGAGGAAGCTCCCTCTCCCTTCATCGACGAGGAAACGCGCCGCAAGATGGGCGAATGGGCGATTGCGCTGGCAGAGGCGGTCAACTACGATTCGGCTGGCACGGTCGAATTCATAGTTGGCGAAGACAAAAATTTCTATTTCCTCGAAATGAACACACGGTTGCAGGTCGAGCATCCGGTGACCGAACTTGTCACCGGCATCGACCTCGTCGAACAGATGATCCGTTCGGCCTCCGGCGAGAAATTGCCGGCCGGTCAGGCCGACGTGCATCTGGAAGGCTGCGCGATCGAATGCCGGGTCCTTGCCGAAGACCCGGCGAGGAATTTTTTGCCCTCGACCGGGCGGCTCAAGACCTACCGGCCACCGGCGCCCGACCTTCGCAACGGTGTGACGTTGCGCATCGATTTAGGCGTCCGTGAAGGCAGCGAGGTCTCCATCCATTACGATCCGCTGATCGCGAAAATCGTGACCCATGCGGCGGATCGAACGGCAGCCATAAAAGCGCAGACGCAAGCGCTCGATTCGTTTGTTATCGAGGGTGTCGCCGACAATATTGCTTTTCTCGCCGCCGTGATGGCGCACAAGCGCTTTCGGGCGGGCGAATTCTCGACCGGCTTTATCGCCCAGGAATACCCGCGTGGTTTTACTCCGCTTGCGCCGGATGGAGAGCGCGCGCACCTGTTTGCGAGCGTCGCGGCGACCGCCGATCATGTGACGCATGAACGCAAGCGCGCGATCTCGGGCCAGATGCGCCCCGCGCGCCCCGTCCGGTTTTCCCCCCCGCGCGCGGTCATGCTTGGCAAAAACCGTCATGACGTGACGCTCGATGACAAGGGCGCAGGGCTGGTTGTGCGATTTGAGAAGAGCGGGCACGCGCATATCTGCTGTTCCGATTGGGTCCCAGGTCAGCCGGTTTGGAACGGCACGATCGACGGCGAAAGGGTCGTGGTTCGACTGCGCCCCATTCTCAATGGCTATACTTTGGCGCATGCTGGCTTTGGGACTGAGGCGCGGGTCTACACGCCGCGCGAGGCGGAGCTTGCCGCGCTCATGCCAGAGAAAAAAGCGTCCCGCGGCTCGAAATTGCTGCGGTGTCCAATGCCTGCCCTCGTCAAATCGATCGAGGTGGTCGCCGGCCAGGCGGTGAAATCGGGCGAACCCCTCTGCATCATCGAGGCGATGAAAATGGAAACCGTTTTGCACGCAGAATGCGATGGGACCGTAGGCAAAATAAACGTTCAGCTTGGAGACTCCATCGCGGTCGATGCCGTCATCATGGCGTTTGCGTGAGACCGCCTTCAAGTTCGCGAGCGAACGCCGCTGGTTCCTCACAACCCTCGGGGTCAGAACCGTTCGGGCGATCCGGTGCCAAAGATACGCCCGGCGGGAAGTCATTGGTGCATTGCATGCTGTCGTGAAGTTCCCGCCGCTGGTTCAAGCGGCGGGAACCCTCCACTTCCAAACGATTAGCGTCAGTGTTTGGTTGGGCCGTTGATGGCGATCCGTTTTGCCTTCGTCTGCGCTCGCTCGGTCTTCGGCAAAACGACCTTGAGAAGGCCGTTCTTGAACGACGCCTCGATCTTGTTTTCGTCGATGTCCACGCCGACCGGAATTTGCCGTTCGAAGCGGCCGTAGAAACGTTCACTGAACTGGCGCTCCTTGTCCTCCGTCTCGGATTTCATTTCGCCGCGAAGGATCAAATTGCCGTCGTTCAAGAGAAGCTCGACGTCTTTTTCCTCCATGCCGGGAATTTCCGCCGAGACCGTAATTTGTTTTTCGGTTTCGGCGACCTCGAGCTTCGGCCAGGCGGGGTTCACGAAATCCGTCCGGCGCCCGGCAAGCGAAGTAGAGGTGAAGCCGCGAAAGGCTTCTTCCAGAAGGCGGTTCATTTCGCGGTGCAAGGTGAGAAACGGGCTCGATCTTTCGTCCCGGAAAAACTCAGGGAGGAGATCCTGGCTCCGGGTCCAAGGAATGAGATCACGCATGTTCATGGCCTATTCTCCAAAGATTTGAGGGGATGCACTGTGCGCGAAACCCTGCCGCGGTCCGCGTTTCCGGCCAAGAGTGCCGCGGGCTTCAAGGGCACTAGAGCGTTATCCACTGTGACAGAATCGGGTGGGATTCCCAAGCGGGCTTTGTCGTGATTTAAGCTTCGGGCTGGGAGGAGGCCAGGATGAATGACGAAGCCCTATTCGGAAGATCTTCGGACGCGCGTGGTAGCGGCCGTTGTGGCGGGCGCAAGCTGCCGGGATGCGGCACAGCGGTTCAGTGTCGGCGTGAGCAGTGTTGTGCGGTGGGCGCAGCGGTTCCGGCGGACCGGGGGCGTCGCGGCCAAGCCGATGGGCGGGAAGCGCAACTCGCGTCTCAAAGATGAGCGAGACTGGCTGCTCGCCCGCGTCGCCGCGTCGCCCGATTTGCCGCTTCATGACATCAGGCGCGAGCTTGCCGCGCGCCAGGTCCGTGTCGGCTATGGCACGATTTGGCGCTTTTTCGCTAAGGAGAAGATCACCTTTAAAAAAAATCGTGCGCGCCGCCGAGCAGGACCGGCCTGACATCGCGGCCGAGCGGATGCGCTGGCAAGAAGACCAGAAGCAGCTCGATCCCAAGCGTCTCGTGTTCATCGACGAGACATGGGCAAAGACCAACATGGCGCCCACGCATGGCCGGTGCCGGCGCGGCCAAAGGCTTTATGCCAAAGTGCCGCATGGCCATTGGAAGACGACGACTTTCGTGGCCGCGCTTCGCCATGATGGCATCACCGCCCCCTTCGTCTTCGACGGCCCGATCAATGGCGAATGTTTCCTCGTTTATGTCAAAGAAATGCTTGCTCCGACGCTCTCGAAAGGAGACATCGTCCTGATCGACAATCTCGCCTCGCACAAGAGCCCGAAAATCAGGAAAGCGATCGAGGCCAAGGGCGCCGCACTGCGTTTCCTGCCGCGCTACTCGCCCGACTTCAACCCGATCGAGATGGTCTTTTCGAAATTAAAGACGCTCCTGCGAAAGGCTTCCGAACGAACCGTCGAAGCCCTCTGGAACTCGGATCGGCGAGCTCCTCGATCACTTCCCCCAGAAGGAATGCGAAAACTACTTCAAGGCCGCCGGGTACGAACCAACTTGAACGGATAACGCTCTAGTATGCTGCCCATGGCGCGATTCGCCGTTTCCGCCGTGCGGAAGGCTGCGATCCGGTTTCGTTCAAACCCGATCGCGTTTTTTTGTTTTTGCCTAGTCAAGGCCGCGGAACCGATTTCCTTTTACGAAGATTATTTTCAATCGACCTGAAGCGACTTTAACTTGCGATGCAGGGCCGAGCGCTCCATGCCGACGAATTCGGCGGTGCGCGAAATGTTGCCGCCGAACCGGTTGATCTGGGCGACCAAATATTCACGCTCGAAGACTTCGCGCGCTTCCCGCAAGGGAAGGTTCATCAGTTTTTCGCCGCCGGGGCCATTCGGCGTCGAAGGAACGAGCGCGCCTATTTCGGAGGGCAGCATATCCGCGGTAAGCGCCGCCTCGGGATCGCCGGCGGCGAGGATCATCAACCGCTCCACGTTGTTGCGCAATTGCCTTATATTGCCGGGCCAATCGTGCGATTGCAGAACCGCCATCGCGTCGTCGGCGATCAACCGCCGCGGCATGCCGGTTGTAGCCGACAGCTGCTCCATGAAAAAAGCGATGAGTTCGGCAATATCCTCGCGGCGTTCGCTAAGCGAGGGGACGCGAACCGGTACGACAGCGAGACGATGGAAAAGATCCTCGCGGAACGAACCATCGGCGATCAACGCCGCGAGATCGCGCGAGCTCGATGAGATGATGCGGACATCGACATAAACACGGGTCGCGCCTCCGACACGGAGAAAATTCTGCTCGACCAGCACCCGCAGGATCTTGCCTTGGGTCTCCCTCGGCATATCGGCGATTTCGTCGAGGTAGAGCGTACCGCCGTGGGCTTCCTCGAGGGCGCCAACCTTGCGGCCGCTTCCCTCCTTGGCTTCGGTTCCAAACAATTCCATTTCCATCGTTTCCGGCGCGATCGTCGCCGAGTTGATGGTGACGAAAGGGCCGTCTGCGCGGGCCGACGAGTTGTGGATGCCGCGTGCGGCGAGTTCCTTGCCCGCGCCCGGCGAGCCGGTGATCAGAACCCGCGAATTGGCCGGCCCGACGCGCTCGATTACGTGGCGCAATTGGTTGATCACGGCGGATTTGCCGACGATCCGATTGGCTCCGCCGGCCCTTGTGCGCAACTCGGTGACCTCGCGCTTCAATCGCGAGGCTTCGAGCGCGCGTTCCGCGACCAGCACCAGGCGGTCCGCCTTGAACGGCTTTTCGATGAAATCATAGGCGCCGAGCTTTATCGCGGAGACCGCCGTCTCGATATTGCCGTGACCGGAAATCATGACGACCGGCAGCATCGGGTTCTGCTCCTTGACGATCTTCAGCAACTGCAAGCCGTCGAGTCTTGAGCCTTGTAGCCAAATATCGAGAAAGACGAGGGTTGGGCGCCTTGCGCCAATAGCTGCCAAAGCCTCGTCGGAATTCTTGGCCGCGCGCGTGCCATGGCCTTCGTCCGCCAATATCCCGGAAACAATTTCACGTATGTCCGCTTCGTCGTCCACTATCAGAATATCGCTCGCCATGAATTTCTTCACCCTCCCTTTCCCGCTTCGGCAGGCATGGTCTTGTCCCAATCCCCGGCATAATCATGCCCGCCATGATCGTGTCCCAAAGAAAAATACATCCTGACCCAGGCGCCACGCCCACTTGGTGCATCCCGCAATTCGAGCCCGCCGCCGTGATCGGCGAGAATTTTAGCGACGATCGGGAGGCCAAGCCCCGTTCCGTCGGCGCGCGTCGTCATGTAGGGTTCGAGGAGCCTTTGCCGGTTCTCCTTGGGAAAGCCCTTGCCGTTGTCGATCACGTCGATGGTGAGGGCGCGCCCGGCAGCCGCGGCCGCCACGGATATCTTCCCTTGGAAACCGGTTTCGCTGGTGTGCGCGGCAATCCCTTCGGTTGCGTTTTTAACAATGTTTGTCAAGGCTTGGGCCAAAAGCCTCCGGTCGAACGGGACCCGGATCGGATCTTTCGGCAGCCGATCTTCAAACAAAATACCGGGATGCGCGACCCGCATCAGGAACAGGACCTGGCGCACGCATTCGCCAAGGTCGCCGCTTTCGAGGCGGGGTTTCGGCATCCGCGCGAAAGAGGAAAATTCATCCACCATGCGCTTGATATCGTCGACTTGCCGGATGATCGTGTCGGTGCACTGGTCGAAAACGTCGCGGTCTTGCTCGATCAGACGCCCATATTTGCGTTTCAGCCGTTCCGCGGACAGCTGGATCGGGGTCAGGGGGTTTTTGATTTCATGGGCGATCCGGCGGGCAACATCGGCCCAGGCCGCCATCCGCTGCGCGGTCACGAGATCGGTGATATCGTCGAGCGTCACGACATAGCTCTTGTCGGCGCGTTCACTCGGCTCGCTGGTGATGCTCACGTTGAAAAGACGATCGAGGCCACCGCGGGAAAGCGAAATTTGTCCTTGGACCAGCCGCGACTGACCGGAACGCGCGCCGGCCAGCATGTCCTCTATTTCCGGCAGCACGGTGGCGATCGATTGACCAGCGATCCGCGCGGCCGTTTCGCCGCCTTGCGGAAGCAATTTTTCAGCGGACGGATTGAGCGCGATGATTTCGCCTTGCGGTCCGATGCCGACGACCGCGACCGGAACGCCGGAAAGAACCGCCTCGGTGAAGAGCCGCCGCTCGTCGATGAGTTTGCTTGCTGCGATTAGCCGGTGCTGCTGCAGGCTCAGTTCCGAGGTCATTTTGTTGAAGGTTTCGCCGAGATGGGCAAGATCGCCCTCGGACTTATGCACCGCAACCTGAACGTGAAGATTGCCGGAGGCGACCTCGTCAGTCGCCGCGATTAAGCGCCTTATCGGCGCCACGAGACTGTCGGCGAAGGAAAGACCGAGCCAGGTCGCGGATAAAAGCATGATGAAGGCGATCAGGACGAACATGGTCGCGAAAGCGATCCTGATCCTGCTTCGGTGGCTGTCGAAATCATCGTAAGACTGGACCATCCTGGCGGCCTGATCTCGAAAATACACCGTGAACGGATCGACTGGCCGGGCGACATATAAAAACGTGTCCGGGAAAGAATTGAGCATCCGCAAGGCAACGAAGGTCGGCCCTTCTGTGAGAATCAGGCAAGTGATTTCATCCTTTTTTGCGTCCTCGAAATCGCCCGGCTCAGGCCGGACCACGGCATTGCCGGTCAAGGCGCCCGTGTCGATGCGTTCGACCACGGTTCCGTCGGACTTGATAAGAGCCGCGGCGGTGAAGCCAAGAGAACGCGCCCGCGTCGCAAAAAAACCTCGAAACCACGTTCGGTCAAAATCGAACGTGGGCTTGGCCAGGTCGAGATCCGATGCTGTGAGCCGCGCCTCATGGACCAGCGATGTGCATTGACCATCGCGAAATAAACTTGCCGCATCGATCGTCTTTTGCACAAAACCGCGTCCGTCTTGCATGAAGGCTGGGAGAGTTCGTTCGAGCGATACCGACCCTACCCAAGCCATCAAGAGTGCCGGTGCGGCGGCAACGATCGAGAAAAGTCCGACGATTCTAACATGCAGTTCCGCCCCAGCGACGCCTGCCCGGCGCGCCTTGAATAGTGCATAGGCCTCGGCGAGGACGAAACAAAAGACAAGGAGGATGCCAAGGATATTGGCGACAAACAGCCCCAGAACGACGGAACCGGTCGGTGCGATCGGCGTGTAGCCGGAAAAAATCAGAAAGCTGACGAGCCCGATGAAGAGGGCAAGGATAACGGCCACGGGGCCGAACCGGGCCGTAAACCTGGGATGGTTATTTTTTCCGCCCAAAGCCCGCCGCGATATTTCTTGATTACCCATAGCCGCCGGCAAAAAGACATGGAAGGGTCACACACCGTGCATGATAAGAAACAAGGTGAATTGCGTTGCCATAATATCACGCTGTTGCAAGATTGCGACATTTCGGGGGCCGGATGGATTCCATCAACGGCCGCGCTTATCCGGAGGATCATTCGAAAGTTAGGTCACGAGACCAAAAAGCGCTATAATATATTGATTTCATGAATTGTTCTGAATAGTTACATGTCTTGAGGTACGAGGCAAACGCCGTTTGAAAACAGCGGATCCTTGGCGCCGGCCGAGATACGCCCGCACCGTTGCAACCGGCGCGGCCGAGGGAATCCATCCGGGCAGCGGCGCGGTCAAAATCTTGGTCACGCCAACGCCACGAAGATCGTATCGATCCTGGCAAGAGTATTTTGGAGGTCGCGCGATCGGTCCGCTCTCATTAAAACCGAGATCACGCGTCGCGGACCATGGCTTAGAGCATGTCCCGAAAAAGTTGCTCGACTTTTTCGATATTGAGACATCGGATATATCCGATGTCTCATGAGGACATGCTCCACCTCTTTGTGATTGAGCTGCCTCCTTATCGATCAAATGCTTCCATTTGATCGGGAAGCGCTCTAGCTGTCGTGTCTCGATAGGTTGTTTCTTGGGATCCTTGAGATAGGGGAGCATCCGTTGATGCCGAAGTGAGGCCGATGATGATTGTAATGGTGGAGGAAAGGCAACAGTGCGGCGGCCCGTTCGGATGAATGGTTGTAGGGTTTGGCATAGGCCCATTCCCGCAAGGAGGTCTGCACGAAGCGTTCGGCCTTTCCGTTTGTTCTTGGCGTATAGGGTCTGGTGCGCTTATGCTTGATTTTCAGCATTCGCAACGCCTTTGTGTAGCGGCGCGAACGGAAGCTGGCGCCGTTGTCGGTCATGACGCGAAGGACCCTGACGCCGTGATCGCGAAAGAAGCGCAAGGCTTGCAAGAGGAATTTCAGGCAGGAGCGCCGTGTTTCGTCCGGCAGGATTTCAGAATAGGCCAGCCGGGAGTGATCGTCGACGGCCAGATGGAGATATTCCCAGCCCTTGCCGCCTTCCTTGCGGCTGCGTGGCGCGCTCTGTCCGGTCCGGTCTCCCGTGATGCGATGTCCGATCCCTTCGATGCGGCCGAGCTTCTTGATGTCGATATGGATCATCTCGCCCGGCTGCTTCTTTTCATAGCGGATGATCGCGATCCTTTGATCGAGGGCGGACAGGCGGCTCAGCCCCTTGGCCTTTGCGATGCGGGCCACCGTCGCGCGCGACAGCCCGGTCGCGCGGGCGATCTTCCAGAAGGGCTGACGGGCCCGGCGCAGGGCTTCGACCTGGGCGATCTGATGTGATGTGATCCGTGTCCGCAGGCGATGCGGCCGGCTGGTCCGGTCTTGGAGGCCAGCGGCGCCTTCGCTTTCGTGGCGCCGGAGCCATTTCCTCACGGTCGCGGCCGAAACGCCTACAGCGCCGGCTATGGAGCGCGGCGTTTCGCCCGCTTGGCGGCGCCCGACAATCAAGGCTCGCATGTTCGGCGTCGTCCTGGCATTCTTATGAATGTTCACGGGTGGGTCTCCTGAGCCTGTGGTGCTTCGCAAACCCCACAAACCTCAGATTCTCCCCGTGAACAACCTGTTGAGACATTACATCTAGCGCGGCGAGCGCATCCACCTGATGTCGAGATCGCGGACTTTTTTGCGCAATGTATTCCGGTTCAGCCCCAAAAGTTCGGCGGCCTTGATCTGATTGCCCCGGGTCGCGGCGAGCGCCGCGGAAATCAACGGATATTCGAGTTCCCGCAAGATCCGGTGATAGAGTCCGGGTGGCGGCAGGCCTGTACCATGTGCTTGGAAAAGCTCGGAGAGATGCCGCTCCATCGCGCCGGCAAGCGTGGGGCGCCCCCCATGCTCCCCTGACCGACCGTTCTCCGGGTCCAGCGCCGCCGGATAATGCGGCCCGGTCCCCGGCGCATCCGCGCCAAGTTCCATGTCAATCAATTGCGCCGTGACGGCTTCTTGCGGGTAGAGCGCGGCGAGCCGGCGGGTGAGATTTTCGAGTTCCCTGATATTGCCTGGCCAGCGATAGCGCTTGAGGCGCTTGAGGGCATCGGGTTCGATACGTTTGAGCGGTAAACCTTCGGCAGCGGCGAGTACGAAGAAATGTTGCGCGAGATCGCCGATATCCTCGAGGTGTTCGCGCAACGGCGGCAGCCGCAACGGGACGACGTTCAAACGGAAAAACAGATCCTCGCGGAAGAGGCCTTGGCGGATCAGCACGCCCAAATCCTTATTGGTCGCGGCGATGATGCGGACATTTGTCTTGATAGCGGCGCGGCCGCCAATCGTGGTATATTCGCCTTGTTGCAGCACCCGCAAAAGCCTTGTCTGCGCCTCCATCGGCATATCGCCGATCTCATCGAGGAAGAGGGTGCCTCCCTCGGCCTGCTCGAAGCGCCCGGCGGAACGCTGATTGGCGCCAGTGAACGCCCCCTTTTCGTGGCCGAACAATTCGCTCTCGATGAGATCGCGGGGAATTGCCGCCATGTTGATGGCGACGAACGGGCCATTCTTGCGTTTCCCGTAGTCATGCAGCGCGCGCGCGACAAGCTCCTTGCCGGTGCCGGATTCGCCGGTAATCATGACCGTGAGATCGGTCTGCATCAGGCGCGCCAAGGCACGGTAGATTTCCTGCATGGCGGGGGAGCGCCCAACGAGGGGCATGCCCTCCAGCTCCGCGTTGGGCGCGGCGCGGGCGCGGTTTTTTGGCTGGCTCATCGCACGCCCGACGATCGAAACCAGTTGCCGCAAGTCGAAAGGCTTCGGCAGATAATCATAGGCGCCACGCTCGGACGCCTTGATCGCGGTCATGAATGTATTCTGCGCGCTCATGACGATGATCGGCAGATTCGGCCGCAATTTTTTTATCTTGGGCAGAAGCTCGAAGGCATTTTCATCCGGCATGACGACATCGGTAATGACGAGATCGCCTTCCCCCGACTGAACCCATCGCCAAAGCGTGGCCGCGTTTCCGGTCGTCCGCACATCGTAGCCCGCGCGCGACAAAGCCTGACTGAGGACCGTCCGAATGGCTGCATCGTCGTCGGCGATGAGGATATTCCCAGTGGCCATCAACCTGCACCTTCTCGCGCGCGGAAAACCGGCTCGCACTTGCCGGATTCTAAAGCTAGCTTGGTTTTCTTAGTCCGGCGAACCTTGGCCGCGCTTCACGTCCTGGCCGGCGCATACATGGGCATGAGAACACGGAACGTCGTGCGGCGGGGATAGGATTTGCATTCTATGGTACCACCGTGATCGCCAACAATTTTGGCAACCAAAGCAAGCCCCAGGCCAGTTCCGGCCGCTTTCGTGGTGACGAAGGGATCGTACAGATAGGGCAACAATTCCGGCGCGACGCCGGGGCCATTGTCGCGCACGCAAAATTCCAGCGGCAGGCTCACTGCTGCCTTCGCGCCGGGAAGTTGCAGGCGCACGCCGGGCCGGAAGGCGGTCGTTAATTCGATGTCGCCGTCGCTGCGCGACTCGCCAATCGCTTCGGCGGCGTTTTTGACCAGATTCAGGAAGATCTGAATGAGCTGATCCTTATTCCCAAGAACCGCGGGAAGCGAGGGATCGTAGTTTTCATGAAAGCGGATATGGCGCGCGAACCCGGCCTGGGACACCTTCTTGACGTGGTCGAGCACGGCATGAATATTGACTTTTTCGCGCCCGACCGGCCGCCCCTCCGAAAATGCGCTCATCCGGTCGACAAGTTTCACGATCCGGTCGGTCTCCTCGCAAATCAGCCTGGTCAGGGCGCGATCGGAGTTGGTCGCTTCGGCTTCGAGAAGTTGCGCGGCCCCTCTGATACCCGACAGTGGATTCTTGATTTCGTGGGCGAGCACGGACGCCATAGCCGCGACCGAACGCCCGGCGCCCCGATGGGTGAGCTGCCGGTCGATTTTTTCGGAGAGAGAGCGCTCCTGCAACATGACAACGACAGCATCGGCGGGTTCCTGCAGCGGCGTCACGAAAATATCGACTAGCCGGCCGCCTCCCGGTTTGGCCAAGTTGAGATCGACCCGATATTCATTTATCGTCGCGCCACCGGACTTCACCTGCTCGACGAGGGACAGGAGCGGCGAGAACGCCACGACTAGATTGGCCAGTCTCTGGTGCCAAAGGGAAGTCCGGCTCATCCCGAAAAATGCTTCGGCGGCGGAGTTGGCGTCGGCTATCGAACCGTCCGGCAAGACGACGACCACCGGATGCGGTAGAGCATTCAAGAGTTTGGCCGCGTCGCATCCGGTGGCAGCGGTCCCGGCCGGCGGCGATGCGAAAGATTTACTCATGCCGCCTCCGTCAATGAAGGAGAATCGAACAATTGGCAAAGGGTGGATCTCACCGCTCTCGGGCACTCAAGCCTGACCAGACGTTGGCGCAGGGCAGCGCCATCCAGGACGCCCGCCCGCTCGGCATAAGCGGCGAGATGCTTGCGCGCATGGCGCAAACCCTGCCCGGCACCGAACATTTCAAGCAGCGTCTCGTAATGTTCGAGCGCCGCGCTTTTCCGCTCGGCCGGCGGCATTGCGGCGCGGGCCTTCCCATGCGCCAGATAGTAGGCGACATCGCCAACGAACCAGGGCCGCCCGATCGCGGAACGGCCGATCATCACCGCGTCCGCGCCGGATTGCGCCAATATCGACCGCGCATCGGCAAGGCTCGCGCAATCGCCATTCGCCGCCACCGGAATCGAAACCGCCTGTTTCACCTTGCCGATCGCTGTCCAGTCCGCCTGAGCCGCGTAGAACTGGCACCGGGTCCGGCCGTGAACGGTCAGCATGGCGATCCCCTCCGCTTCAGCCAGCCGGCCGAGTTCCGGAGCATTCAGCGATTGGCAGTCCCAGCCGAGCCGCATTTTAAGCGTGACCGGTATTCGCACGGCCGCGATCGTGGCCCGAATGAGCGAGACCGCAAGGCCAAGGTCGCGCATCAGATGCGATCCGGCATAGCCGCTGGTGACCTTCTTTGCCGGGCAGCCCATGTTGATGTCGATCATCGCGGCGCCGGAGTCCTGTGCAAGGCGCGCCGCTTCCGCCATGAGATAAGGGTCGCGGCCGGCGATCTGCACGACATGGAACCCTGCGCCGGTGCCCTCTGCTTTCAGCCGATTGGCCGCATCGCCACGAGCGTAGTGACCGGCGGCGATCATTTCCGAAATGGTAAGAGAGGCACCGAAGCGGCGCGCCAGACGGCGCATGCCAAGGTCGGTAACTCCGGCCATGGGCGCGAGAAACGCGCGCCCATCGAGATGCAGCCCGCCAATTTGGAGAGCGGTGCCGCAGGTTCTGCCTAAATTATTAGCACGATCAGACATGCCCATATCATAGTCATTTTGTGCGACGCGGCAAAGAGGTAATTGCTTATTTTGGCAACAAAAGGGAAGAAATTGACGCCATCGGTGAAATGAATGAGGGTCCAGTGTCCTCGCAACCGGTGCAAGCCGAGAATTCATGAACACAGCGTCAGAATTGGCGATTCTTGTCGTCGCGGCCGGGCGAGGCTCGCGCGCGGGGGAAGGAATTCCCAAGCAATACAGGAGCCTGGCGGGCCGGCCGCTGCTCACGCATACATTAGGCGCACTTATGCGCGCAGCTCCTGGCGCAACGGTTCTTCCCGTTATTCACAAGGATGACCTCGACCGCTATCGCACTAGCGCAACCTATTTCGAGGCAGAGTCCTGCCTCGCTGGCCCGGTGTTCGGCGGGACCACGCGGCAAGCGAGTGTCCGCCTTGGGCTGGAGGCGCTTTCCGTGCAACAATTTCCCCCGACAATCGTTTTAATCCATGATGCCGCGCGATTGTTTGTAAGCGGCACATTAGTTCAGCACGCTGTCGCGGCCGCACAAACCCATGGTGCCGCCTTCCCCGGCATGGCGCTAACCGATACAATCAAAGAGATCGATACGCAAGGATCGGTCATCGCGACCGCGCCGCGCGCGCGGTTGCGGGCGGCGCAGACACCGCAGGCGTTCCGTTTCGATCTGATCTTGGCCGCGCATCGAAAAGCGGCCTCGGTGGGCGCCTTGGATCTAAGCGACGATGCCGCCGTCGCGGCGTGGGCCGGGCATCGCGTCCATGTCTTCGCCGGGGAAGCGTCGAACATAAAGGTTACCACCAGCGAGGACCTCGCCGCGGCCGAAGCGAGGCTGATCCGCGATCTGGCCGATATCAGGACCGGGCAAGGCTACGACGTGCATGCGTTCGGGCCGGGCGGCCACATTTTCCTTGGAGGCCTAAAAATAGAGCATGATCATGGACTTGTCGGCCATTCCGATGCCGATGTCTTAAGTCATGCGATCACCGATGCCTTGCTTGGCGCCTTGGCGGATGGCGATATCGGGCTCCATTTTCCGCCCGGCGATCCGCAATGGCGCGGCGCGGCGTCGCGGATTTTCCTCGCAGCCGCAGCCGCGAAAGTGCGCGCGCGAGGCGGCGTCGTTGCCCACATTGACGCCACCCTCGTCTGTGAAAGACCGAAGGTGGGACCGCACCGCGACGCGATCCGGGCCAGCATCGCAAGTATCGCGGAAATTCCGCTTGACCGTGTTTCGATCAAGGCAACGACATCCGAGGGTTTGGGGTTTACCGGGCGCGAGGAAGGCATCGCGGCGCTTGCCGTCGCAACCATCCGCCTGCCGCTTTAAAGGATGCCTCATAAAAACTCGGGCGCCTTTTTTGGAACCTGGTACGCCCCAATCGTTGAGCTGGCGCGATTAATCCAGAGCGGCTCGTAGGCGGCGTCGAATTCCTTCTCGCTAGAGGCGCCGACTTGGCGCGTCGTGCGCGGGCAGCGTCGCGCCAACCCATGCTTTCAGCTTGTCTTGTTGCTCGCCGCTCAGCTGACCGACGCTGCCGCCAGCCTCAAATCGCGTCAGCCCTTCGAGGCCTTCCTCGATGAACGAGCCATGCCATCGGCGGATCGTATCGTTGTCCAGCGAGCCAAGGCCAAGGCGACCTCTTCGCAACTCCGGCCGGCGTCGAGAAGAACTCTTCAGGTGAGCCGCCACGAATCATCTTCCCAAGACGAATCCCAAAACCACCCCATGACAAGCGATTTTTTCGGCGTTTCAATGAGTTGGGGTGTATATGCGCTTTCAAGCGGATTTTTTAATACCGCCGCCGCATGCCGCAACCGCCGCGTCAAGGCCATTTTGCGTGGATCTTTTCCTGCAACGGCGAAGGTGGAGGCTTTCAGTAAGTGCTTACAGCGTTCCAAATGGCTGAAAATTTGATCGCGTTGCTCGTCGAAGCACCTTCGCGAATTGCAAATCCTGTGGCACACTCTTAAATCTATGTGGGCCTTGATAAGGAGTTCTGCATGTCGCGTGAGACCCATTTGGCCGCGCTCGGACAGCGTCACGATGCGCTCGATAAGGAAATTGCGAAGGAATTGGTGCATCCCGCCAAGGACGAGTTGAAATTGGCCGAAATGAAACGGCGAAAGCTGCAACTCAAGGATGAAATCGCCAAATTGCAGTGCGACCGCCCTTTCCCGAGCATGCATTGAATTTCGCGGTCGCCTGACGCGGACGCTGGATCCGGCTTGCGGTGAGAGTTGCTGTCCGCTCGCCCTCGTGCAACTTTCCGGTGCGGCGAAGTCTCCTTGCCGCCGTGGCGTCGCTTGGCGACATGGGCGGCATGGCAACTCGGTGTGCGACGCCGAGATCGGCTAGGATCGCGCTGGTTGGAAGCACCCGTAGCTCAGCTGGATAGAGCGCTGCCCTCCGAAGGCAGAGGCCACAGGTTCGAATCCTGTCGGGTGCGCCATTTCGGTATAAAACTGCGAACGCCAGTAGCCGCCGTTTCTACACCCGCAGCGGCCACAACTGTCCGTAGCAGTTCGGTTTTCGTGCCAAGAATGCGAATCTCGCGAGGACTTCCGCGTTTCGCGGCCGCTTAGTGCCGTTCGCCGTCTATCTTATGCTGTACCTGACTGGTACGACGAGACTGACGCTCGATCCCATCTCCGGCGGCAATGGCCGTCCGCTGGCGTTCCGCGCCATTTCGAGGGCCGCTTGGTCGAGGGTGGCGGATCCGGAACTGCCGATTAGCCGTGCCGATATGACCTGGCCGCTGCGGCCGATCGTGAGGGCGAGCCGGACCGTGCCTTGTTCGCCGCGAGCCCGCGCCGCCTCGGGGTAATGCCGGCTCCAGTTCATGCCCGCCGACCAGGCGCTGCGGTAAGCGGCCGCCTCCGCCGCGTTCGAGGGTCGGATCTCAGCCGCGCGGGGCGGCGCGCTGGTCTGCGGCGCGGGCGGCTCGCGTGTCCGTTTCACCACTGGCTTCGGCATTTCCTTGACGATTTTTTTCGGCTTTGGCTTCGGTTTCGGCGGGGCCATCAGAACCACCGCGGGTTTCGGCGCGGGAGGAAGCTCCGGAACCGCCATGGTTTGCGGCGGCGGTTCGACCTCCTCGGGCTCCGCCTGCGTCATTTGCGGACCAGGGGTGACTTCCAGCGGCGCAAACTCGATCATAATCGCCGCTGGAGGCGCGCCGGTGAGGTTCGCGTCGTGCTTGCTCATGAGCCATATACCGAGCCCGCCATGCGCGGCCGCGGCGATGGCCGCGGCCATAAGCCATCGCCGCGGCGCCAGGTCTTCCTCGGCGGGCAAAATCGTTTCTACGGCCGCCGTCATGGTTTCATCTCCGCTGGCTTGGTCTCCGGGGAATTTGTCTCCGCCGCCCCGTGCGCGGGCTCGCCCGGTGTCGCGGAAACGCCGGGAGCGGCTTCCATGCCGACGAGCCCGATCTTCAAATAGCCGGCGCCGCGTAGGAGATTCATCAATTCCATGACCTCGCCATAAGGGACCGCGCGGTCGGCGCGAACGAAGACGCGTTGTTCCTTGTCGCCTTGCGTCTCGGCATCGAGGGCACTAGCCAAATTGCCCCGCGCGATGGGAAAGTCGCCGAGCGCCAGGGTAAGATCCGGTTTCACGGTCAAAAACAGCGGCTTGTCGGGGCGCGGTGCGGGGTTCGCGGTGGACGCCGGAAGATCGACATTGACGTCGACAGTGGAGAGCGGCGCCGCCACCATGAAAATGATCAGCAGGACCAAAATGACGTCGATGAATGGCGTCACATTGATCTCGTGGATTTCGTCGAGAGCGTCCTCTTGCGGGGAAAGTCGAATGGCCATGCGCGCTTACTCCGCCGGCCGGCGCAGGGCAACGATGGGCGCGTCGGCCTTTTGGCCAGGCGAGGCGTCGCGGTCGAGATCGCGGGACAAGTGGCGAAGAACTTCCGCCGCCGCGTCGCCAAGCTGCGCGCGATAACCTGTGATGGCGCGAGCGAAAGCATTATACATCACGACCGCTGGAATGGCCGCGAACAGTCCCATCGCCGTCGCGAGCAGGGCTTCGGCGATGCCTGGCGCCACCACCGCGAGATTGGTCGTATTGGTTTTCGATATCCCAATAAAACTGTCCATGATCCCCCAGACGGTTCCAAACAGGCCAACAAAAGGCGCCGTGGCGCCAATCGTGGCGAGGACACCAATTCCCCGTGCGATCGCCCGTCCGGCTTGTGCCTCGATGCGGGAAAGCAAGGTTGCGGCGCGGTCCTTGACGCCTTCCGGCGCAAGACCATCGGAGCGATCGGCTTCGTTAGCCGCCGCCGCGACGAAGCGCGCTACGGGAGAAGGTGTTTGCGCAAGTTCCTTTTCCGCCGCGCGCAGGCTTTTCGCACTGGCAAGCACCTCAAGGCCCTGCCGCGCCACGCGCCTTGCCCTCCAGAGTTCAATTGTTTTTGCGAGCCAAACGGTCCAGGTCACGAGCGAGGCGAAAGCAAGCCCGACCATGACGATTTGCACGATAGGCACGGCGCTGAGAAACATTCCCCAGGGCGACAAATCACGCGGCAACGCCGATGGCAGCAGGGCATCGGTTATCCGCGGCGGAGATTTGGGCTCCTCCATCGAGGGCACGCCAGGCGCGCCAGGCTCGGCGGCAGGCGCTATCTCCGGGGGCGCACCTGGCGGAGGGACAACTGCCGCGCCCGCGGCCGGAGGAGGCGCGGCCGCGGGCGCGGTGTCCTGCGCCGGGGATGCCGTTTGCGCGAGGATGGGGGCGGCGCCAAAGATCGCGCCAAACGCCAAAGCCGCCAGCATCGCTCCCGTAAAACCGCGTAGCTCGCTAAGCGTCGCCGTGCGGCCGTGTTTGGTGCCCATCATTTCGCTTCTCCTCCTTGTGTTCTTCCGGCCGAAGATCTTGCTTCGGCCTGTTCCTAATGTGTGGCAGCGAGAAATCTTGCCTTCCACCTGCGCGGTCGTCATTGCAGCACGCGGGCACGCCGCGCGAACGCGCGCCTCGTGAGTTCGTACAGCCTTTCGACAACGAGCCCGGCGAGCATGGAAAGTCCGACCAATGGATAGAGCACTCCGGCGATCGCCATGATCGCCATGACGGTCAGCGCGGCGCGCCGCTGGCCAGCCGCCGGAGGCAAGCCAAACGAGCCCTTTGGACGCCGCTTCCACCACATGACGGGGGCCGAAATCACGAGCAAAACGATCGCTATGCAGCCTGCCAGCATGACGTAGCGATTGACCGCGCCGTATTCGTGCCCTTGATGCACGGCGATGCCCCATTCGATCGCCTTGGCGGCGGGCCCGTATTGCGCAAAGCCGACATCGCCCAAAACCTTGCCGCTATATTGGTCGAGATAGACCGTTCGTGTCTCCTCGACACGCGCGGGATGGGTGGTCGCCGTGAAAGCGCCTTTCGGACCCTGCGGCAGGGCGATGTCGTACGGCTTTTCGAGGCTCATCGCGGCGAAGGCCGCAAGTGCTTGATCGATGCTGATGGATGGCTGTGCCGCGGGCATGGATTGGGGTGGCGCCGCCTTTTCGAGCGCCCAAGGCAGGTTTGCCGCCGGCGCCGCGCCGCCGTGCATATGGCCTTCGTGCTTGGACTTGCCGCCCGCAAGCTTCCAAGCCGGCACGACTTCGGCGGGAGGGTTTGGCCGCCCGAGTCCCGCCGCCGTGGTCCAGTCCTGGACATAGCCTCCCCAAACCTTCGACCAGGGCATTCCGGTCACCGCCAAAAACACGATAATGCTGCTCACGAAGAGCCCGGTCACCGCGTGAAGATCGCGCCAGAACATCCGGTATTTTGGCGTCGCGCGAATGGTCACGACGCCGCCCTTCCGGCCGCGCGGCCACCAGAGAAAAATTCCTGAAAGCGCGAGGACGATGGCCCAGCCCGCCGCGATCTCGACGAGGCAGCTCGCCCAAAAGCCGAAATATTGCAGGCTGTGGATTTTTCGCACGATCAGCATGACGCCGCCCTCGGGGATCGTTCCCAATAGGTGGCCGTCGTATGGATCGACGTAAGCGGTCCGGCTTTCTCCCGCGCCGGTGCGGATCAGCATTTCGACGGATCTGCCCGGCTCCAAGTGCGGGGTCAGGCGCAAGACATCGCCTTGGGTGGCATCCGCCGCCCTTTGGACGAGAACGCTCGCAGGCAGGGGCGCGTCCGTCCGCGCGGGCACGTCCTCCAGCGAGCGGTAGAGGTTGTGATTGATTTCCGGAGTGAAAAGATAAAGGCCGCCGATAATCGCCAAATTCAGCAAAAACGGCAGCGCGAACAGGCCCGCGAGAAAGTGCCAGCGCCAGACGGCGCGATAAAGCGCGGTCTGCGGCTGTAAAGGATCGGACATGTTCATGTGCCTTCTCCGGATCGTATAGGCTTAGTAGTCGTAATGGTTCTGCAAGAATAGGTAGTCCTTCATGACAGGCGATCGATCCTATTGCTTGGTCGGCTTGTGCTCGTCGTCGAGCCACGTTGAAACCTCCGGCATGCTGGCCGAGCCTTCGATCCTGCGCTTCACGCCGTCGCGGCCGATGAGCAAAGTGACTGGGATCTCGCCCTGCCATTTGGGATCGATCTCATAGCGCAGACGCTCGACGAAACTGCCGTCAAAAATCCAGTTTTCCGCATTTGACAAGCCGGATTTGGAAAGAAATTCCTGTGCGTCCTCGGGCGCGTCCTGAACCATGTCGGCATTGACTGTAACGAGCGGCAAATCCGGCTTTTCGGCAAAGAGCTTTCCCCAAGCGGGCATTTCCACGCGGCAGGGACCGCAGGTCAATCCCCAGAAGTGGACGATGACAGGCCGCCCCGCATGCGCTTCAACGATGCTCCGCCAGCTGCCGCGAACAAAGGACTTGAGCTCTCCCGCATTGGCCGCGCTTACTAGAATGAATGGCGCGGCAGCAAGAATAGCCATAAGAAATGGCCGCCTCACGACGGGCTCTCGAGATCGAGCAAACGATACCCCTCCTTTTGTGTTTGCCAGGACAGGAAGATGTGACGACCCTGGCGCTCGAGAATCGGATGGTCGGAGTCCTCGGTCGTCGTGGCGATCGCCTTGGCGCTGCTCCAATGCTTGCCGTTGTCGGGCGAGACCATTGTCATGACGCTTGTATGGTCGCCATCAAATTCCTTCCACGCCAGGTATAGCTTTCCATCTGTGCCAAGAAGATCGGGTCTGCCTGGTGCGTGGTCGGGGTCGCCTATGGCTAGGGGTTCCGAGAAGCTCCGGCCGCCGTTGATCGACCTTGCATAAAATAGGCCCTTGCGGATGCGGCCGGCCGTGAACCATGCGGCGTGATAGGTGCCGTCGCACCTGACGGCGAGGCTTGGACCATGATGCGGACAAGCGTCGATCGCCCAATCGTCAACGCTCACACGATTGACAGGCCCCGCCTTGTCCGGTCTCTCGAACGTCATGACCGCGTGATCACGCACCAACGTGCCGAAAATGTTGCGAAACAGCAGGACAGGGCGCCCACGCCCCGCGAAGGCAATAGCGATCCGGCAGCATTCGCAAGTGCCGTCATGCGCGATACTTGCGTCCGAAAAACTCACCGCGTGGTCGCGGGACCAAGCGAAGGCGAGCCCTGCTCCGGCGTAGTTCTCGCCTTTTTCCTTGGCCACGGCGCGGTTGCGTTTGTCGATCCATGCCGAGAAGATCGATCCATCGGAATCGATCGCCATCGCGATGAAACGCTGGCCCTCTTTATCGGCCGTGATCGACTGCGGCGCCGCGAATGTCTTGCCTCCATCGGTCGAGCGCGTGTAGAACAGCTGGCCGTTAAATTTCTTGTCGCGGGTGGCGTACGCAACGATCACCCTTCCACCGCGATCGATGAGGATTTTTGGCCGCGCATCCGCGCCCCCGTCGAGCGTCACGGAGTTGGGCGTGATCACTACGGGCTGCGTGAATGAGCGGCCATGATCGACGGACTTGGCCACAAAAATCTGATTATTGACCCGCGCGGCGATCCACAAAGCGCCGTCCGGCGCAAACGCAGGGGACACGGTGCCCGCGCAGGCTAGCGACAGATCGGAACAGGTTTTCCGCCCCTTGTGCTCGTGCGACATTTGAGCGAGCACTGCATCCGAAGCGGCGAAAACAGCGAGAGCAGCAACAAGGACTGGCCACAGCATCGCATTCCTCCTTTGGGTGTTATCGGGATCAGAACTTCACCCTAAGACCTCCGACGAAGACGCGCGGAAAACCTGCGTAGATTGTGCCGCTGTTGTTGAACCCGGTTCCTGTCGCCAAAACGGATGCCGGGTTCTGCGCCCCGCCTGCGGTGACCGTGTTCGTGACGTTGTTCGCGGAGGCGATATAGGTGTTGTTGAAGACGTTGCGGACTTCGAAAAAGGCGCCGATCTTCCGGATGAAGGAATTTTGGACATCTGTGTCGTAGTGGATGTTCAGATTGACGAGCCGGTAGCCAGGGATCTTCAAGAGATTGGCGTTGTCCGCATAGAAGGAGTCCGTCAAATAAAACTCAGCAAAGCCGCCCAGACCGGTCAGTGGCCCGAACGGCACGTCATAACCTAGGCGGGCGGTGAGCGTATTGAGCGCGATGCCGGGAATCCAATTGCCGGCGCGATTGAAAGGCAACGCCGCGCCGCTCAGAGTTTCGGAAAATTGCGTGTAGACCTGATTGTTATAGGTGTAGGCGAGCCTCGCCCTCCATCCCGGATAGAACTGCCACAAGCCGGCGACCTCGACGCCGCGATGTTCCGAGCGCGGCGCGTTGAAGGTAAACGCCAGTGGTGCCGGTACGGCCGCCGTCACTGGCGCGAACTGCGTCACAAACTCGTTTCGGAAGAATTCATAGAAGCCGGTGACGCTGAGCCATACGGTTTCGAGTGGCGTCCAGATAGCGGCAAGATCGTAGCCGAGATTGGTCTGCGTCTTAAGCTGCGTGTTGTTGCCGCGTTCCCCGGTTTGCGTGACAAACAGATTGCTCGCCTGCGGCGTGCCATAACCCGTTCCGATCCTGGCCTTGACCAGCCACTCGGAATTGGGTTGGTAGACCAGCGCTCCTTCGGGAGCGATGTTATAATAATTATTATTGGCCGAAATTGGCGTCACTGTCGGAGTGAAAGTTCCCGGATAGGCGAAGTTGTTCAGGGTTCCGTTAATATTCGTGTACTCGGCGCCTAAACCAACCACCCCGGTCAAATAGTCGGTGAACTTAATTTCCTCGCGGCCGTGCAGCCCCGCGTTCGTCTGCTGCGAGGGTTGTATCGCTGTCGTGCCTCCAATTTTCCCATTGCCGCCGGGGGCCACATTATATGAAATGCTCGTGCCGCTCGTCGTGTTGGCATAGATCCCGCCGAAATGCGCGGCCTCGAAGCCGAACAACTGCCCGAAGCTCGTCACATCGGACATGACGTTGATCGACGGCTGGTCGCCGTGGTTGCCTTGGGCACCGGTTGGCTGATTGATATTCTTGTCGTCGAGCACGACCTGCGTCCGCCAGATAGTGTTATTGTCGAGATTATGCTCCCAGCGCAACCCCAGGATCATCCTTGTATCGTCGCGGTGCAGGCCTGCTTGATGGGCGGTCATGGGGTCCGTGGGACCGAAAAAGCCGTTCCTGAAGATATTGACAGTGCCGCATCCAGCGGCCCTAGCCGCAGGGATGTTAACGAACGCGTAGCAGTTATTTTGGTAGGGATTTCGGTAAAATTGATCGAGGTTGAGGCGAACCGACAGATCGCCGTAGAGCCTGTTGCCAATCATTTTCAGGGTGATTTTGTCGTCCGGAGTTGGCGAGTAGCTGGCGAGCACGTTCAATGTCTGGGTGTTGAACAAATTGTGGTTGGTCGGTCCGTTGCCGATCACGTTGCTGGAGAACACCGACACGTCATAATCTTTGCCCGCAGCGCCATAGGCGACATAATTGTTGAGATAGCCAAAGCTGCCTGCATCGGTCCCGACATCGAGACCATTGATTTGGGCGCCGGTGCGCATCCGGAAATTGATCGCGCCGCCGGTCGCGTAATTGCCGTACAAGGCGGAGGACGGCCCGCGGATGACGTCGATCGCGCCATAGGCATGCGGATCGGTGAGGTCGGTGCGCGAGAGGCCGTCCGGCTGCGTCACCGGGAAGCCGTCCTCGAAAACCACGATGTTGCGGATTCCAAATGCGTTTCGGGCATTCGAGCCGCGGATCGAAATTCCGACGTCGCGCGGACCATTGCCCTGCTTCAACTCGACGCCGGGACTGTCCCGCAGCACGTCGAAGACGGAGAAGGCTTGGGTATTAATCGTCCGGTCCGCCGGGATGGTTGTTACAACCTGGCCAAGCGGGGTTTGGTAAAGAGATTCCGGCGTTTTGTTGAGCTCCCCTTCCTTGCTTTTGCCCGTGCCCGCGCCGCTGTCATCGGCGACGACTTCGACAACCGGGAGTTCGGTTATTTTTTTGGCCGGCTCGGCCTGGACCGCAAGCGGCCAGAGGGACATGGTGACCATGAGACATGCAAGCGAATGCGCGCGCTCTCCCGCGTTGAAATTGCGATACATTGGATTGTTCTCATCTGTTCGAGGGCAGACAGCGGCAATCGGCGGCACCGAATGCGCTGGATGTGCGATAGCTCGTCAGATGAGGGAGGGCGGCGCTCGCGCTCGCGCGTGTTTGCCCGCGTGCGCCTGTGGCACAAGCGCCGGGTCAACGGTCCATGCAACATACCGCGTAAGAAGCGCGGGCGCGGCAAAAGCCGCCACCACGGGAGCGGGATCGACGGCGTGCGGGAAGTGACAGAAGAGGCAGCACTGGTGGTCGTGATGATGCTTGCCGGGCGGCGTCTGTTGCTCGCCGCCCGCGCCGCCGGCCATGACCGAACAATGTGCCGTGGAGGCGGTAGCCCCGGCCTGCATCGCAAGGCCGCCCCACCCCTGTGCAAAGACCTGCACCAGGAGTGCCAGCAGAAATACTGGCAAGACCGCCCGGCGCCGCAACGTTTTCCTCCACAGTTGGCGTCAGTGTAGCAGACGAACCGGATGCTATCAATCGGAGTAGCGCGGAGTCAAGGTTCCGGCGGACTGGATTTTTGCCAGCCGTGGCATTTTTGGCACGACCGCTGACCTGCCACTGAGATATTCCTCCACGGGGAGTTAGAGTCCGGCCTGAACGAGGGACGGACCGATGAAGCGAAGCAGGTTTACGGAAGAACAGATCATCGCACTGTTGCGGGAGCATGAGGCTGGCGCGAAGGTTGCGGAACTTTACCGGAAGTACGGGATGTCGGAAGCGACGCTGTACCACTGGAAGGCCAAGTTCGGCGGCGAGCGAAAGCAAAATCCCGCAGCGCCCGAAGGGATTAAAGCGAAGGGATTTTGCAGCGAGGCATGGATGTCTCGGATGCCAAACGGCTGCGGGCACTCGAAGACGAGAACGGCAAGCTGAAGAAGCTACTGGCGGAGTTGATGCTCGACGCCCCTGCCCTGCGCGAGCTTCTGGGAAAAAAATGGTAGGGCCCGCCGTAAAGCGCGAGGCTGTCGCTCATCTGCGGACGATGTTCCAGATGAGCGAGCGGCGGGCCTGCTCCGTCATCGCCGCCGATCGGACCCGCATCCGGTATCGATTCTGCCGGCCGCCTGATACCGAGCTCCGGTGCCGGCTGCGCGATCTGGCCAATGCACGCCGGCGGTTCGGCTATAGGCGGCTGTTCGTCCTTGCGCCAGCAGGGTGAGCCATCCGGCATCAACCGGATTTACCGGCTCTATCGCGAGGAAGGGCTAACCGTGCGCCGCCGTCGCGCCAGGCGGCGTGCCGTCGGAACGCGGGCGCCGATCCTGATCGAGGCCAAGGTTAATGCCCGCTGGTCACGCGACTTCGTGCACGACCAGTTTGCTTGTGGCCGGCGCTTCCGCATTCTGAACGTCGTCGACGATGTAACGCGGGAATGTCTGGCGGCGGTCCCCGACACCTCGATCTCCGGCAAGCGGGTAGCACGGGAACTGAGCACTCTGCTCCAGCGGCGCGGCAAGCCCGGCATGTCATTGGCTCATGGGCCTACGATTACAACACCGTGAGGCCACATTCCTCGCTCGCCTACCAGACACCTGCGGCCTATGCCGCTGATCTCACCGCAACAGGCGCCCGGCTGCGCAATCCTGACCAGCTCCGCCGCTCGCCTGTTGCTCACACCGCGCCGCAAGGCGTATCAACTGCCAAGGCTCTAACCGCCGCTGGATGAAAGTTCAGTGGCAGGTCAAGCAGCTATCGGACGGTCGCGGGAATGGAGACTTTCGTCCAGACGGTGCACCGCGAGCATTATACGGAGCTTGCGAACCTTGCCGGTTCCAGAATGGTGACGCAAAGACACTGCGGCGACGCGCTAGGCCGCCCAAGATCAAAGCTGCGAAGTCTAAGCGCGTACAGGTTCAATAATGCGATGCCTCCAATATTTTCTACGCGCGCATTGTATTGCTCTATCTGCCCAGTTGCTTGATTGATCAAAGCCTGGCGGAAGCGGTCTTCGACCGCGAACAGGTTCTCTCGCTATACGTGCCAGATTGGGAGTCTGCGAAATGCATGAGACTGCAGCGAACGATCACAATCCGGGTGTGACGTCTGACCAGGCGCCCAAGGAAGACGTGCCACTTCACGAAATCGTTATCGTCGGTGGTGGTGCTGCGGGACTGGAACTTGCCACGGGCCTGGGCGACACGCTTGCAAGGCGCAAGAGAGCCCGGATCACGCTCGTCGACAAAGCGCGCGCGCATGTCTGGAAGCCGCTTCTACATTCCGTGGCAGCGGGCAGCCTCGATTTCGACGAGCATGCGCTCGACTATCTTGCCCAAGCGCATTGGCACGATTTTGGTTATCGCTTTGGAGAAGTGATCGGGCTCGATCGCGCACGCAAGCAGATCCAACTTGCTGCGACACATGACGAGGAGGGCTTCGAGATCACCCCACCGCGATCGTTACACTTTGACACGTTGGTCATCGCGATCGGCAGCATTACGAATGATTTCGGCACGCCTGGGGTGAGCCAGCGCGCCATCGCGCTCGAGACACCCGAGCAGGCGGTGCAGTTCAACCATCGACTCGTCAACGCGTGCATTCGCGCAGATGCGCAGCCCGGTCCGGTGCGTCCGGGACAGCTCCACGTTGCCATCGTCGGCGCGGGCGCGACAGGAACCGAGCTGGCGGCGGAGCTCCATCGGACCACGCGCGAGGTTGTCGCCTTTGGCCTCGACCGCATCGATCCAGAAAGAGATATTCACATCACTCTGATCGAGGCCGCCGATCGAATCTTGCCCGCATTGCCACCGCGGATATCCGATGCCACGACCCGACTGTTGAAGGGCCTCCGAGTCGATGTAAGGACGAACTCAAAAGTGACTGAGGTTCGCGCAGACGGTGTACAACTTGCCGATGGCGGCTTCATTCCTTCCGAACTTGTGATCTGGTGCGCCGGCGTGAAGGGCCCCGACGTTCTCAGCCGATTGGACGGTCTCGAGACCAATCGGATAGGCCAACTCGTCGTTACCCCGAACCCTTCGGACTACTCGCGATCCCGACATTTTTGCGATCGGCGATTGCGCGGCCTGCCCTCAGCCAGGCGGCGCTGGTGACGTCCCACCACGGGCTCAGGCCGCCCATCAAGAGGCGTCGCATCTCGTCAAGCAGCTTCCTCGGCGGCTGAGAGGAGAACCGCTGAAACCCTACGTCTATCGCGACTTTGGCTCACTTGTTTCGCTCGGTCGGAGCACCGTCGGAAATCTGATGGGATTTCTCGTCGGGAAGAATTTCTTCATCGAAGGCTACTTCGCGCGTTTGATGTATCGTTCGCTGTACAAGATGCATGAGGCTGCCCTGCACGGACACGCGAACATGATCCTCGATACGATAGGCCGAACCTTTCGCCGGCGCAATGCGCCCGTGGTGAAGCTTCATTAGAGCCAATACGGGGCAAGCGCAGCATCCTTGATGCCTCACACACCTCCTGGCGTTTCCACCTCGCCTCCGCATCCATTGATGTCAATGGCGGAGACAAAATGTGCCAAAGGGCGGCGTGAAAGTGTACCAGTCGGGTTAAGAGAAAAGGGCTGTGAAGCCCAGTTTATTTTCGTGCTTCCGTGCCGATTTAAATGGCGGCGAACAAGTTCAGGATCCGGCGCGCCGCCTGGTCACGGGCGTCGGCGATCATGCGACGGAAGTGGTAGCCGCCATAGCCGATCTTGTCATCACCGACGGTTACGGCTGAGGGTCACCGACTGCAAGTCCAATGGCGACGTGACAATGCCCGCGCGCATCGTCGTTTGCCCCACGGGCGCGATGCTTTGAGGCCTAATCTTAACAGCCTTTTGTTATTTGCGGTTGCGGCGCGATTGACGATGCCATCAAGAGGGCTTGCAAGCGAGCCTGGTGAGGTGTCCGTCCGTATGGATCAGGAACAAGTCTCCGGTGAAATTGAAATACTCGCCGGTGAATTTACCGGTCGTGAATTTCAATTGGATGGCGTTGCTTGCGACGACACGCGCCTTAACGGGCTTTTCCGAGCCAGGCCCCCCAATCATAACGGGTTTCTTACCCTCAATCTTGAGGGAGAATGTCTCGACGGTCGGAAACGGTCCGTCCTGTTTGTAGCTGTTCCCGGTGCAGACAAGGCTGAGATCCGCCTCTTCGGCCAAGGCACAAGTCGTGAAGCTTAGCGAGCCACATGCCAGCAAGAGGCTCGCCAGAGCCCATCTCTCAAGATTAGCAATCTGCTGTTTCATTTCGTCCGGATCTGCCAACCATAAAAACGCTAGTGCAAGAACAGCCATGAGCTTGCCACTTTCGACGGATTTTGGCAATGCCAATTCCTCGGGCTGGTCCAATGTCGTCAACGGCCGGCTCTCGGTTTACCGGATCCCCGGTTGGCACGTGGATATGTTACAGGATGAGGGGGGCGGCCCTGATCGCTGAACATCTGCGGCCCCTGCTCGACCGAGTGGATGCGGAACTCGATTGCGCGGTTACGGCGGCAACGGCAAGTCAACCTGAGAGCAGACGCGAAGAGGCGTTTTAAGTTCCAATACGCAAGGTACGTCATGCGAGGCTCTGGCGGCCGTGTCACGTTGCCAAATTTGATCGGGCAGGCGCGGTGGTGCGAAGATTACTGCTCTGGTGTTTCCGCAACCGCGAGACGGGAGCGATCACCGTTGCTCAGACACCAAACCTCGCGCTCAGCGTCTTTTTCGTCGCGACGGCGGTCCTCTGGCTCATGCATTCGAACGGGACCATATCGACAGTGGCCAAGGTGGTCGCCACTAGAGCGGGTCCCGAATAGACAGAATCGGAAGGGGGATTCCCGAATTGGCGGAATTGTGATTTACCATGTTGGCTGGAATGGAGGCCGGCATGGATGGCAAAACCCTATTCGCAGGATTTACGTGACCGCCTGGTGCGGGCTGTACTGGCAGGTCAGTCTCGGCGCAAGGCGGCGCGCAGCTTTGAAGTCAGTGCGAGCTGCGTGATCAAGCTCATGCAGCAGTTTGAGATAACAGGCGGTTGTCTGCCGCGAAAGTTTGGCGGCCATAAGCGGCACGCGCTGGCTGCGCATGAAGATAAGGTGCGGGCGTTGGTGGCGGTGCAGCCCGAGCTGACGATCACGGAGCTGTGGAGCAAGCTGACGACGCTCGAGATCAAAGTCGGGCGGTCCGCCGTTGGGCGTTTTTTGCGGCATCTGCAATTGACCTTTAAAAAAAACTCTGCACGCCGCCGAACAAGAAAGAGCGGATGTCCGGGCCGCACGTCTCGCTTGGCGCGATAAGCAGAAAAGTCTTGATCCTCAAAGGCTTGTATTCATCGATGAGACCTGGGCCTCGACCAACATGACACCTCGCTATGGGCGATGTGAAAGAGGCAAGAGACTTATCGCTCACGCCCCGTTCGGCCACTGGAAGACGACGACCTTTTTGGCGGCGTTGCGCCACGATCGCATCACCGCTCCTTGTGTCTTCGACGGTCCCATTAACGGCGCAAAGTTCCTCGCCTATGTCGAGCAGGTTCTGGTGCCGACCTTGTCGCCTGGCGAAATCGTGGTGATGGATAATCTCGGTTCCCATAAACGCGCCGGCGTTCGAAAAGCCATCGAAGCCGCCGGGGCGACGCAGTGCTTCTTGCCCGCCTACAGTCCTGACTTCGATCCCATCGAACAAGTCTTCGCCAAGCTCAAAAATACGTTGCGCAAAATGGCCCACCGAACCGTCGATGCTCTGTGGGATGGCATCGGATTAGCTCTCGACGACTTCCCTCCAACCGAATGCTTCAACTATTTTCGCAATGCCGGATACGGGTCCACCTAATCGGGACCCGCTCTAGCAGTCTGATCGTTTGGGCCCTCGACGAGGTGGTACGCGGCGTCAACCCTTGGCGCCGCTTCCTCGGCGTCGCCGTTCTCATCTACGAAGTTTCCACCGTTCGCCTGTGAGCTGCTCAACCCGAAGCTTGTTGGATCCAGGTTCGGGTATCCACTGATGTTCTGCTTTTCGTGTCAAAGCCGCAGTAAAAGCCGGCTAGCGGGGCGGAGAAAAACCAGGCGCGGCGACGACATATTATGCGCCGTTCACGATCGATGAGTTCTTCGGATCGAAGACGAACTGGCCGCGACCGTAGATGCGGGAATGGCGGGCGATCTCGTCCACGCCGCAGATGATCGCCACCTTAAGCGTTTAGTTTAGACGAGCGACGACGACCAGACGTTTAACCTCGCCATTTTGAAAGGCCTGCAAAAATGCGTTGTAGTTCCTGAAGGACACACATCCGTTCGAATCACCGTTCGGGCCGAGCATGTAGGTGTGTGCGAGAAGGCCTGTCCGTCCATAGACGTCACCGCCGCCAGTGGGTTTGAGGCGCAACGCTTGGACTTCGTGGAAAAGCTGCTCCCGCGGCACTAGCTCATAGACATTCGGCGGCGTCGCCCCGCGCATTCGTTCGTTGACGTGACGCGGATCGTCCAGTCTGTCGTGGAGGCCCGAATGCGCTTCCAATCTCGTTCCATTGGGCAAGTAGACGGTATGCGCCGCGACATCGTAAACCGCGGTCCATCGATCATAGCGGGGCGGCGGGCTGGATGTGAGACCTCGTGCATTGCCAAGAATGCCATCTTCTGGCCTTGCATAGGCAAGGACAGGCTCCGACGGCGACGCGCCAAAAAGCTTCTCGAAAAACGTGCGATTATCGGCGAGCGTGGCTGGGGGTGGTGCAGTCCTTCTGTTCTGCTGCGCCAACCGGCGGCCGGACGCGGGGAACGGGCTATGGCTTTCCGGCGATCCTAACTCGGTCGGACGTGGTACTGGCAAAGGTGCGCTCTCGCCGAATTGGGCACCTGCCAGCGCTGGCTGGACATGTTCCGACTTCCGCGATTGCCGCGGATGTTGCCGGTGGAACTGGCTTAAGGTTTAATTCAAGTGGAAAGTTTTTCGCAAGCGAGACCGGCGTGGAACCCGAAGACGATCGCGGGTCGAACAGCCCGCCATAGGGATTCGAGGCAAGGGCTACCGGGGATGCGGCCGCTGGCGCTTCAACGGCAAAGGGGGCGGCGGCGGGACGCAGGTAGAGAATCCAGACGCCAAACAATGCGCTCAAGGCGAGAGCGAGGGCACCCGGAATGGTTTGAGAAAAAATTTTCGAAAATAAGCGACCGCGCTCGCATGGAATGAAATCAAGAGCCCTATCGATCCCTCGTGCCATTCGTCTCGCTTTCGAAATCATTTCAATTCGTGCCGCCATTCGGCCAACGTTGTCCGTGGCGCTAGAAGGCGCGATCAGCCACAACAATGCATAGGAAGCATCTCAGCCTCGCTAAACGCAGGCACAAAGAGCTTCACAGCCTTGCTGGAGCGCCATTGCGGCGATTTTTAGCTAAATGCCGATCAAGGTATCATTTTTCGAAATGGCACATGATCAAGCGCCGGGCGGCGGCTGACCAACGAAACGGGCTGCGACGATGGCGCTGCTGTCACCATCTTCGATTGCTCGCTGTAACGCATTATCGTCGACGCGAGGTTGAGGCCTCGCGTTGCACCGAGATGCGCACGCGCAACCAGCCGGATTTTTATTTCAACCCTCTTCAGCGCCGCGACGCGCCCCCGCCACTATCAATCTGTTGGCCGATAAGCGCGATGGCCCGCTGATAGACCGGAGCCGCATTCCATGCCTGGATGGCGCCAAAATTGGCTTCGGCGGGCTGATATCCGCCGCCTGGGCTCCAGCCATGGGCCCTTAAAAAATTTGCCGTCGAAGACAGCGCATTGGCCGCGCTGTTGAGATTTCCGCCGGTGCCGTAGTTGAGGACGCTTTTGGGCAAGAACTGTGTCTGGCCGACCTCACCGTGCATGGAGCCGCGGGTAGCTGGCGAGAGGACTCCGCGATCGATCAATGTCAGGGCTGCGTAGAGCTGGTCGGTAAAATAGTCCGGCCGGCGGCAGTCATAGGCGAGGGTCGCCACGGCCGAGAGAGTGTTTTGATTGCCGCTAAAATTCCCAAAACCCGTCTCCATTCCCCAAATGGCCAGCAGCGGCCCAGGCGGAACGCCGTAGCGTTGCTCGATGGACGCGAAGAGTGCCGCATGGGATTGTTTTAGCGCGCGCCCGCGCGCGACGATGGTCGAGCCGCCACGCTTCGCGAGAAACTGATCGAGCGACAAATGGAAGCTTTTTTGGCCACGGTCAGCCGAGATGGTTGCTGCCGAATAATTTGTCGCCATGAGGGCGGCGACGGTGGAGGCGCTGACGCCCCTTGCCCTCGCTTCATCGGCGAACTGCTTCTTCCACGCCTCGAAGCCAGCAGCCGTGCTGCCGCACTGCGCGGCGCTCGCATTGCTGGCCATCCACACGAACGCCACCAAGGCCGCGATGATGACCGTCTTGAACTGCCCGCCCTTAGTCATTCAGAACTCCTATCACACCATTTGCATCAGACAAAACGCTGGCTCGCCATCCCTGCCGAGATGAGGCGTGAACGCCGGCTCTCGCGCCCTTCAAGATCCGTGCACTTCATGTCAAAATGTAGCCGCGCTGCCCAGCAGGCCACCACGAGAGCGCGGATGTAGAGACCGTTCATCGGGAGTAAAGGGTCCCAGCCGGTCATCCATCTTAGCCCTGCGTAACGGCAGCTCTTGGCGCTGACCGTAAGTGCCGAGACGATTCATTCGCGGCAGCTATCCGAAGCATTCCGGAAAACATATGCTCGCCGCGAGCCTTACTCTAGGTGACCGTTTGCGGAAGTTCGGCTCAGAGTTTTTCGATCCCACAAATCTAGTTCGTCGAACGGAAGCCACGAAGGCGGTTGCTGTCACCTGCCTGCATAGTGGACGTTCGCCCACGCTATCGTGTCCGCTGCCGCTCGTTCCACATCCCCCGCCCCCTGCCCGAATCGCTCGCGAAAACGCCTATCGTTAATCTGGAACGGTTCCTCCCACTGATACAACATTTCATCGATTTCCCGGAAGAACGGCACAGCGAGCGCGAGTATCTTCAGAACCGGCCGCGGCATGCTCAGCAGCTTGATTTCCCGTCCGAGTTCGCGTGAAAATCGCGCCACCAGAGCCCGCATCGTCTCCGCAGGCGCGCATGGAAGCATCCACGGCCGCCCATACGCGTCGTCGCTTGCCGTCCCAAGCGTCGCCAACCCCGCCGCGACGTCCGGGATGTAATGATATGTGTGGACTGCATCCGGGTCAACCAGCACGCGCGCTCGCTTGCCCGCAATGGCCGGACGCCAGAACTGATCTCCCAGGTGTGTTAGCGTCCCTCCCGGCCCGTAGAAGTCAGATGCGCGCCCTGTCGTCGCCCGAACATCACCGCGCCGATGCGCCTCCCACATTCGTTCCGCGACGCGCGCCCTGATCTCCCCTTTTCGGCTGCACGGCCGTGGCGGGGTCTCTTCGTCGAGCGGCTTGCCTTGCGGCCGTCCGAGCATATACACGTTGTCGAGCACCACCAGCCGCGCGCTGCTGCGTTCCGCAGCCGCGATAAGATTGTCCATGTATCGAGGTAGCAACTCCGCCCATACTCGCGCGTCATACGGAGGATTAATACAGTGGTATACGGTTGACGCTCCCCGCGCAGCCTCGACACAAAAATTCGGGTCCGTCGCATCTCCCCGCACTAGTTCGACGCCGTCTGGAAAGCCTCCCGCTGAACGCTTCACGATCCGCACGCGCTTGCCGCATCCCAGGAGAATCCGCGACAGCGGGTGACCGACCTGCCCGCCGCCGAACAATACGTGCAACTCATCCGCCATCGCTCTCAAGTTGGTGCTTCTGTCGTAGTCGAACTCCGCGCAAGGACCCTCTCGGCGGCAACCGCGCGGCCATGATCGCTTCCGTGAACCAGCCTATGCCACGCATAGGCAGACGCCGGGCAGCCTAGCGCGTCCGGATATTGCCCTGTGGTTCCAGTTCTGATCTATTACAGAGCATGCATACCATTTCTTCTGGCCCAGAACATTTCCACAGGGACGGCCGCCCCCTGGATCGCGTCAGCCGACGTGGGCGAGCCATATTGTATCGGCTTTCGTTATGCTGTCAGGTTCCAATTCGAAGTTGACGTCAAATGCAATGGAAACCGAGATAGTTGGCGGGTCAGCCAGGAATGCCACCATTATTCCTCGGGCGCACCGTGCACTGCGGCCGACATCAAGGGAGGTAACGCAATGACTGCTTTCAATGTCGTTCGGTTCCGGGTCAAGCCGGGGCGTGAGCAGGAATTTCTCGATGCGCAACGGAACGTTCAGGCCGATTGGCCCGGCTTGAAGAAAGTCAACATGATCAAGTCCGGTGAGCGTTCCTACTGCATAATTGGCGAATGGGCGGATATGACGGATTTGGCGGCTGCCCGGCCAAAAATGATCACGACCCTAGATACGTTCCGCGACACACTTGAAGATCTCGGCGGCGGCCTTGGCGTCACTGACCCTGTGTCCGGTCCAGTTGTTCTTGAGCTGAAATAGACACCCAATTACAGAGCGTCTGAACTTTTGGTCCTGGTGATCTTCCTGCATGCCAATGGGGTCGGCACATCGCGCCGGTGCGGATCTACAAGACATACGGCGCCGATGCGATCGAGGTTCTTTCGGAAGACTCCTACGGACTCGCCCGCGCCCGGCATGGAGACGCTGCCTTCTTCTTGCCGGATCATGTCGGCGGAAGCCCAGACGATCCGCGGGTTTACATAGGTCCGCACTCCATCCGCCGCTATGAGTTCGATCACGGTCAGCCGCTTCAAAACGCCGATATGAGTGGCAGTGATTCCGATTGCCGATGCCGCGCGCAATGTGTCCAAGAGATCGGTCGCAAGCGAGCAAAGATCCTCGTCAAATACGACGACGCGCTGGGCCGTCGCGCGAAGATGATGATCGGGAAATCGCAGGATCGTCCGCACCGTCACGGCATATTTTCCACATCCGGCCCCGATCGGCCATCGCTCGCGAGGCGTTGTCAACATTGGTCGAGTATAGCCGATTTCGTAATCGTTTTGGTTCTGTGGGCACCGGCATAAGCCGTTGATTCCCTGCCTCGGCGGCACACTGGCTCCCTTGACAAGTAAAACTCGTTAGCGTGACAACGCCAACGTGGCCACTGTCAGCTCTGCGTCATGCTCGAACCAAATAGGTGGCGATCGTCGCGGGTGCAATGCTGAACGCATCTACATGTCGCCCGAAATATAACTCGCGTAAAATCAGCAATGCACCTTAGATAGGAGAATCAATCAGCCTAAAATGACAGGCTGAGTTGGGGTTCGCTTTCCAGCTGCTTCTCGCCGAGCGACGACAAGGTAATGCCGAGAAGGCGGATGCCTTTTGTGACCGGGAACAGTGGCTCGATCAGCGCGTGGCTAAGCTGCTCGATTTCGGCTCGCGTCGAAAAAAGCGCCTGACCGGTCCGGCTTCGCGTGATCTGCTGGAAATCGGCATATTTCACTTTCAGTGTCACCGTGCGCCCGCGAATCTCTGCTCCCTCGCAAGTGCGCCAGACCTTTTCGATGATCGGCTGGAGCACCTCGCATGCGGCCTCGAATGTGAAGATATCGGCGGAAAAGGTGTTTTCCGCACCAAGAGACTTGCGGATCCGGTCGACTCGGACAGGCCGTTCGTCGACGCCGCGCGCGATCCAGTAATAATATGGCCCCGGCTGCCCGAAGTGCTGCTGAAGGAAGGCAAGCGTCCGCTCTCTGAGGTCGAACCCGGTTTTAATCCCGAGCCGATTCATCTTCGCTGCCGTCGCCGGCCCAACGCCGTGGAACTTCTCGACCGTCAATCTTTCGACGAAGGCAGGCCCCATCTTCGGGGTGATAACGAAGAGGCCATCGGGCTTGCGATGATCCGAGGCGAGCTTGGCGAGGAATTTGTTGTAGGAGACACCCGCGGAGGCTGTTAGGCCGGTCTCAGTGCGGATCTTCGCCCTGATCGTCTCTGCTATCTGCGTCGCCGACACGATCCCTTTCAAATTTTCGGTGACGTCGAGATAAGCCTCGTCGAGCGAGAGTGGCTCGATGATTGGCGTGTACTCGGCGACAATCGCGCGGATCTGGAGCGACACCGCCTTGTAGACCTCGAATCGCGGCTTCACGAAGATCAGACCCGGACATTTGCGCTTGGCGGTGACCGATGCCATCGCGGAGTGCACGCCGAATTTGCGTGCCTCATAGCTTGCGGCGGCGACAACGCCGCGCTCGCGCGATCCGCCGACGGCAACAGGTTTGCCGCGCAGTTCCGGATTGTCGCGCTGCTCGACCGACGCGTAGAATGCATCCATGTCGATATGGATGATCTTGCGCTTCCGCGCAGGCTCGGCCGAGACGCCCCTGATCGGCTCTACGGCTTTGCGCCCTCGTACAGTTCGATCACTATCCTGTGCAAGCATGAACGTCAGGCCGCGAGGCCTCCCTCATCTTTCTTATCCCCCTCGCGACGATCTTTAGCGAATTGTCGGGAAGCGGCCTATGCAGCTTGAGCGCTTCCTCGGCTGGCCCATTCATCCAGAAGTCGATCTCCTCCCGCGCCGTCAGAACGACGGGCATCGCTTTCGAGTGGATCGCCCCGACCTCCTTGTTCGGCTCGGTCGTCAGAAATCGCGAAGATGTCATTTGTGGTTTCGCCTTCCTTCACTTTCCGGACGGAGGTCCAGCGCGTCCAGATGCCGGCAAAGAAGGCCAATGGCCGGGTCTCGTCGAAGGCGAACCAAACCGTCGGACGGGAGCCGTCCGCCATCACCTCGTTCTCGGAAAAACTCGTCCAGGGCACCACGCAGCGGTTCTCGATTTCGAGCCAGCGCCGCCAATGCGGAGATTTGACGTTGCGGACATTGGTGACACCCGGATCGGATTCCTTGCCGCTCAGCGCAAAGACGGGCGAGGACATGCCCCACCGCGCCATCATCAGCTCGCGACCCTCGGGCTGGTTTCGGACAATCGGGGCGGAGTAGTCCGGGAAGATCCCGTACAGCGGTGGCAGATTGCCTGTCCGGTCGCGCATGGCGCCCGCCAATTCGCGGATTGCCTGCTGGCCCTTCGTCACCGAATAGAGATTGCACAATGGACCGTCCTCCTTATCGCCACATGCCGCGCATGCGGGCGCCGACATCGACGCGCACGCCTTCGCTCGCCGACCGTCCGGCCGATCCAGGCGCCGCCATCGGCCATGCCGTCCGCTCAAAAATGCCGAGCAGTCCATCGGGAATGAAACGCGTTCGAGAGGCATAGACATGCCGGTCGCCTTGCGCATTCTGGCCATGGGTGAAGAAACGCTGCGGAACAATGAGGTGAAGATCGTCCTTGGCGCGCGTCATGGCGACATAGAGCAGGCGGCGCTCCTCCTCGATCTCGGCGGATGTCCCCGTGCCGAGGTCGAAGGGAATGCAGCCGTCGACGACGTTGAGCACGAAGACCGACTTCCATTCCTGTCCCTTGGCGGAATGGATCGACGAGAGGATCAGATAGTCCTCGTCGAGCAGCGGCACGCCTGCCTGGTCACTCGTCGCGTCCGGCGGATCGAGCGTAAGTTCCGTTAGAAAACGCTCCCGGGAGGGATAGCCACTCGCGATCTGTTCGAGCTGGATCAGGTCGGCGTGACGGGTGCCGGAATCCTCGTGGATGCGGTCGAGATTCATCAGATCGGCCGAGTCCTCGCGGTCATGAATGGTGAAAGCAGGATTGAGGCCGATCTCTCCCGCATACTCGCGCAAGAGCCGCGCGCCGATCCCATGGAAGGTCCCGGCCCAAAGCGCATCGGTCATGACACCGGCGTTATCGCCGATCACCCGACGCGCGATCCGCTCGACGCGCCGCGCCATCTCGGTGGCGGCCCGACGCGAGAAGGTCATCAGCAGGATTTTGCGGGGATCGGCACCATTGACGATCAAGTGGGCCACCCGGTGTGCCAGGGTGTTGGTCTTGCCGGACCCCGCCCCGGCAATGACGAGCAGTGGCGTGTCCGGCGCCGCATCGTTCTCCCGGACGCCAATGCTCGACAGTCCGCCGCTGTTCAGGATTGAGTCTTTCGAGATCGGCGACGGACATTGGTTGCGAATCAGTATGGAGGCCTGCTGTAGCTGTAGGGTTGGAGTTACCTGCCGCATCGCCTGATCTTTCCTCTTAGATCACGATGATTTTGGATTGAATCAATCCAAAATCATGAACGTGATCGATTCCAAGAGTTTAGAGCGGGATGCGGGCGGAAAACCGGTTTCCACTTTTCCTCATCCCGCTCTAGCGGGACAATTCCTTTGAGGTGCGCAACAGCACGAGCGTAGCTGCAAGTGCGCATCTACCAGGGAAGGGGCAAAAACCCTCGAGGTTCAGCCTTCTTCCCACCCCCTCCATCAGACTCCGATTTACTCTCATCGCCTAATGAGAACAAATATGGAACATACTATCCTCGGAGCCCGTTGCCAAGGACATGAGCACATCCGTCACCCGTTCCCGTACCGAGCTTCGCGAGCGGATCCGGCGCCTCGAGGAGCGCGGCCGGCCGCCGGTGATTGGTGCTGCCGTTCGGTCTCAAGGCGATCGACCGGCATCTCCCGGGTGGGGGTTGGCGCTCGGCGCGCTGCACGAGGTGGCCGGCGGCGGCAATGGCGCGATCAATGGCGCGGCCGCGGCGCTCTTTACGGCGGGAGTAGCTGTGCACACGCGGGGAACGGTCTTATGGTGCATCACGCGCCTGGACCTGTTCGCCCCGGCCCTCGCGCAGGGAAGGGCCTCGGTACATCGTTCGGAATTTCGCCTCGGCTACCAACGGACGAATCGAACAGCGATGACGGATCGCTCGCCTCTGCCGAATGATGTTGTAGAGAGGGCCTGAAACCCGCCACGCCATCGGGAATTCTGTCTCTGAATTGTACCACCACGTATTCACCGTTCGGGGCCATCGTGACGAAACTGATTGGGATTTCTGGCAGCCTGCGTCGCGGTTCGTTCAATACCGCGCTGCTTTGTGCGGCGGCGGAGCTCGTGCCCGATGGCGCAGAACTCACGGTCGAGACAATCCATGGGATTCCGCTCTACGACGCCGATGTCGAAACGGCGGACGGGATACCCGAGCGAGTAGCGGCGCTGAAGGAGGCGATCGTCGCCGCGGATGGGCTGCTTCTCGCGACGCCCGAATACAACAACTCGATGCCGGGCGTGTTCAAGAACGCGATTGACTGGCTTTCGCGGCCGCCGGCCGACATCGGTCGGGTTTTCGGCGGAAAGCCGGTGGCGATACTTGGGGCGTCGCCCGGCGGCTTCGGCACGGTCCTCAGCCAAAACGCATGGCTGCCGGTCCTGCGGACCTTGAGGACGATGCCCTGGTACGGTGGACGCCTCCTCGTGTCCCATGCCGGGAGCGTCTTCGACGGAGCCGGCCGACTTGCAGGCGATACCACAAAGGACCAGCTTCGGCAGTTCATCGAAGGCTTCGTAGCCTTTGTCCGGTGCGTCTCTGGCCCTGAAAGCTGACGGCCTCGGTCACGGCCAATACCCATGGCCGGGCGCGCTCGGCGCAGCCGGCCGTGTCCGCCGCGGCGCGGATGACGCCTTCATCGCAGGGGGCCCGTCCGAAACTGATCATAGTCTGCCTGGTTCCGCGACTTCCTAAGCCCCGCGGTCAGCACGGAGATCTTGCCGCGTGGCCTCAAAATCCGGCCAGCGCAATGCGCCGATCCGCTGGTGTGTTGGCCTGTAGGCCTCCGCCTGCGGTGGAATTTTGCTCACGTCAAGTCGTTCGGGCTCTATGATATTGCACGCGGCACACCCGGAATTCCCGGCGCGCATTCGAGTGCTGCGCGATCCCAATTGCCGGCGTCGGCGGCGGCCTCATAGGTGCTTTGCAGGAAGTCGAGGAGTGCCGAATCCGGCGACGCGGCTGTTCGCACCGCATCGTAGGGCAACAGGAACTCGCCCAGTTCCTGGTTGAAGAAAGCAACCTCAGGCCTGACGGGAGCCGAGCGAAAACCCTCCGACATGGGATAAGCGTAGGAATAGAAGGCCGGATAATCGATGCCGCCGCCGCCGGGCCAAAAGCCTGCGCTGCTCACCTCATGCGAATAGGCCTCGCAGGCAACTTCGTCCGAAAGGTGCGGAACCCCTCCCGGATGCCGCGGCGCGCGCCGGCCAGAGAAGCGGGTCACCGCCAGGTCGAAGCTGCCCCAGAAAAAGTGGACGGGGCTGCACTTACCGATAAAGCTTGTGCGGAATGCCTTGAACACGCGATCGGCCTGCAGGAGCACCCGCCAGAAGCGTTGTGCATATTCGGCATCATACGCGGCATGCACCCGGTCCTCGCTGAAGCGGATCGGGTCAGGCAACTCGTTGGGACTCTCATCGATGTGCACCTCTATGCCAATATCGGAGAGCGCTGCCATGATCGCCGCATGGAAATCCGCCACCGGCTGGGCATGAAGCGGCGTCTGCCATCGAGGGCCGTCGCTGCTCTCGATGCACACCGCGTGGTCAATGAAATCGAAGTCGATTTGGAACGTCCGTTCGCCATACGGTATGGGCGAGGTGGTCAGGCCACGGGCGGTCACGTAGAGCGTGACGTGCCACGAATGATTGAGCCAGGGTGTCTGCGACAGCCGGATCTTGCCTACGATCTGCGTGCACAGATGAAGCGTCGTGCAGGTCTCCCGCCAGGCCGGATACGGCAGGTCCGGCCATGTTCCCCGATCTGTATGTCGCCGCGTCATGTTATACTCCGTCGAGACGATGTGATAAACGAACTCGGCAAGCGGGAGCGGGACGCAGCTCTCTCAGCTTGCCTGTCCAATATCCACCAAAGGCAGATCCCGTCCAAAGAATGCTTTCTTTTGGGGCTCATCTCCACTGAAACCGTGAATTCCGCTGTCAAGGTTGCCTTTGAGGACCCGAACGCGGTCATCCGCCGGAAATTGGGCGACACTGGCCGTTTGACCAGGCATGGAATATTTCTATTCTTACTGGGCAATGAACGTGTGACGCACGGCAGTCCATTGAACGCGAGCAACATGGTTGGGACAGCCGGACGGCGATGCACGAATTCTATCCGGGTGCGCGCGCGCCGGGACCGCTGTTGTGAAAAATCAGCCGCGCGGAAAATTCTGCGCCGACATGGCCGGGCATGAGCGGCGCGACAAGCGATAGCGCGACAAGCCGCGGAGAAGCGATAGAATTTGTGGCATAACTTCCCCCGACGCCCCCAGCGGCTACTCGGTGGCGACAACCTTATTTTTGCGGGCGCCGCACCGACCAGATGTATCTCTCAAGTAATTGAAAACATTGGCGCGCCCGGAGAGATTTCGAACTCCCGACCCCTAAATTCGTAGTCTAGTGCTCTATCCAGCTGAGCTACGGGCGCCTCTGGGGGAATGGTCCTCTCGGGGCCAATACATGGCCGCTCCGGCCTCACGAAATGACGCGCGGAAACCGGTGCGAGACTTAGCTGCTCGGAATCCTCCTGGCAATAGGGGCGACGATGGGGAAATACTATCCCTTTATTTCGTGTCAACGGCGGCCTGGGGCAGGGTAACACGAAATTTCGCGCCCGAATTCTCTCCATCGGCGCCGGGGACGAGCGTGATGGCACCGCCATGGCCGTGCACGAGATCGGCCGCGATCACGAGGCCGAGGCCGGACCCGCCAGAACGGCTTGAACTGAAGGCGGTGAAAAGCCGCGCCCGCGCGCTTGCCGGCACGCCGGGTCCGGTATCGGTGACTTCAATCACCGCCGTTTTGTCCTTAAGCCAGGACTCGACCCGGATACGCTTCGGCCGCCCCGGCTCCGCCCCGGCGTTCTCCAGCGCTTCGGCGCCATTGCGAAGAAGATTCATGAGCACGCGAAACAATTGCTCTCGATCCGCGGCGATCTCGAAATCGGCGGCGACCGCGTTGACGAACTCGATCCCGCCCCGCGCTTCGAGCCCGATCATCTCCATGACCTCGGCGATGAGCCCGTGCAACGGAAAGCGCGTCGATTTTGGCGGATCGTCGGCGGCGCGGCCATAAGTCAGCGTCGCCTGACAGAAATGGACCGCGCGATCGAGCGTGGCGACGAGCTTGGGCGCGAGCCGTTGGACGAGCGGATCGTCAGCATTCGCGAGGCGGTCGGACAGAAGCTGCGCCGAGGTAAGCATGTTGCGCATGTCGTGATTGATCTTGGCCACCGCGAGCCCGAGCGCGGCTAGATGTTTTTTCTCTTTCAACTCGCGGACCAGAACATCTTGCATGATGGCGAGTTCCTCTTCGGCATAAGCAATCTCGTGATTGCCGCCGGAAGGGACGATGATGCGACGGGAGGAATTCTCGGGATTGGCGCCGAATTCGATCAAACTGTTGGTGAGCCGCCGCACCGGGCGAAGCACCATGAAGTGAATCGCGACGGTTGCGAGGTTCGCGACGATAATCGACATGACGAGGGTAACCGCCAAAAGCCGGAGCGAATAGGCGCGCATGGCTTTGATTAGCGGCGCCTCGTCCATGGTGATCGCGATCCATTCGCCACCCATGGGTGCTTCGCTGACGATCGTGATGACACGCCCTGGCGGCGCGATCAGTGTGGCCACCGCGTCGGGCAGGGGCAGGAAAGCAGACTCGCGAAAATCGTAAACGTCATCGACGCGGCGCGGCAACTCGGAAGCGGCGAGGATTCGCTTCGTGCCATGCTTGCTGAGGACGATGATTCGCGCGCCGACGCTATCCAGCAATTGCCGCGACAATTCGGGGGGTACCATGGCCTGGGGCGCCGCGTCGAGCACGAGCGCGGCCGTATAGGCGGCGCTGAGGCGTTGCCGCAACCAATTGTCGCGATAGTTGGCAATGGCGGGGATGTAGATCATCGTTGCCGCGGCGATGACGAAAGCGGTGTTTAACAGAAGCACCCGCGTCGCCAGGCCGAAGCGGGCCGAGCGGCGCTTTTTCGCGAGGATTCCGCTCGCCGCGAGACCCTCGCGCGGAGGCATCACGAGATCGCTCATGGCAACCCCTCTTCGAACCAACGCCAGAGGCGCGGCACTGTTCCGCTCGGCCACGATCGCATCACCTCGAATCGCCCGTGCCGCTATTTATTTGTTTTCTCGCCCGATTCTGTCCAACAATTCTACCACTTTTTTTATGATCGTGCGCTACTTTGGGCCCCGGAAAACTTGCCGGGCTTTCTCGGCAAGGAACCACGTCAACTCTCTGATTTTGACTGTTTGCTGTTCGATCGAACGATTCCATTCGATCAGAAAGCGCCCCAACGGGGCGTCGAGCCTGCTGTCCCGAAACGTCATGGCGGCTCGCCGCGCCGCATCGGCCAGCGCCGGATAAGGAACCATGAGAGAGGCTATATCGCTGGCGGTCATGCCTTTCGATATGGCAAGCGTAAAGAGGTTGATCAACTCCTCCGCCCCCGGGCCGACGATACCGGCCCCGAGAAGGGCGCCCCTGCGGCTGGTGACAAGCTTGACGTGCCCGCCGTGCCGATGCTCGATGCGGGCCCGCTCCGTTTCGGCGAACGGCCAGCGGAGCACGCGAATATGGCGATGCGCCGCCCGCGCTTGCGCTTCTGGCACCCCCGCCGTGGCCACCGCGGGGGAGGTTAAAATAACCCGGGCGGCCACTATCTTGTGCCTTCGCCGGCCCGGCAATCCGAGGACGGTGCGCAGGACGAGCGCGGCGTGCTGTTCGGCGGCGCCGCCCTGTCGCGCGCTTCTCACGACCGCGCCGATCGCGTGGATCCGCCGGTTGCTGGTGGCAAGAGAGGCGTCTGTCTCGATGCCGCTTTCGTTGTAACGCACCCTCGCCGCGGCAAGACCGAGGCCCTCGACGGCCGGCACGCGGCCGGCGGCGACCAGAATGTGCGAACCCGCGACCGGTTTTTCATGCCCGGCCGCGGCGATGAAAACACGCACGCCGCCGGCGCGCGGCTCGATCCGCGAAATCCGCACGTCCTCATGAACGACGACGCCGTCCCGCGCGAACGCGGCGCGCACCGGCGCGGCAAGTTCTTCGTCTTCCGAAACGAATATTTCTCCCTCCGCAAGCACGATCGCCTCGCATCCGAGGCGGCGCATCGCTTGCGCGAGCGCGAGCCCATCCGGATCGGCGCCAATAACGATAAGACACCGGGGCGGATGTTCCAACGCGCAAAGCGCGGCGCAGTCGAGCGGCCGCACGAGGTCGAGCCCCGGAATGGGCAGGATTCTCTCGACGGATCCGGTCGCGACAACGAAGCGTCGCGCCGTGATTTTCTCGCCGCCCGCCTCGCAAGTATCGGGACGGGTGAAGCGTCCCGGTGCACGAATGACCTTCACATTCATGGCTTCGAGACGCGCTTGCGTATAATTTGGCGCGATCGCCGCAAGCACGGCGGCGGCCCGTTGACGCGCGCGCGCGAAATCGATTTGCGGCTCCGGTGCGGCGATGCCGAAAGCGGCGGCGCCATGCGCCGAAGTGGCGGCCCGGCCCGTTGCCAGCAAGACATGGCGCGGAATGGCATCGGTAAGTCTGCGGCCGCCAAGCACGCCTTTTTCGACGAGCACCACGGACCGGCCGCAAGCCGCCGCCCCAAGCGCGAGCGACAAACCACCCGGCCCACCGCCAAGGACACATAAATCGGGCGGAACGTCCGCGGTCAGCGTTGCGCCCTTGCTCAATTGCCGCTTGCCGGTCATGGGTTCATTCGCATGAAAATCGATAAAAATTTTTCCTGCAAGCGGGGATTTACAACATTTCCGGGCAGATCGCGCAACTTCGTCCGGCGCAAAACGCCGCCGCCCTCCGGTGGCAGTGCCACCCCGCTCTCGATCGTGCTATGGCTGCGCCGGACGTTACCGGCGCGTTAGGGGCGAAAGATGCACATTGCAATGATCGGTTCTGGCTACGTGGGGCTCGTGTTGGGGGCGTGTCTCGCGGATTTCGGACACACGGTCGTTTGCATTGACAGCGATGGACAAAAAATCGAGGCCTTGAAGGCGGGGAAAATCCCGATCTTCGAACCGGGCTTGCACGATATTGTCGGAAACAACGTGCGGCAACGCCGGCTTTCCTTTTCCACCGATCTTGCCACGGCGGTCGCGCGGTCTCGAGCGGTCTTCATTGCGGTCGGAACGCCGTCGCGGCGCGGCGACGGCCATGCCGATCTTTCCTTCGTCTACCACGCGGCGCGCGCGATCGCCGCCGGGCTCGATGGGTTTACCGTGGTCGTGACAAAATCCACCGTTCCCGTCGGCACGGGCGACGAAGTCGAAAGGATCATTCGCGAGACCCGGCCGGACGCCGATTTCGCGGTTGTTTCCAACCCGGAATTTCTCCGTCAAGGGGCGGCGATCGACGATTTCAAGCGGCCGGACCGCATCGTCATCGGCGTCGAGGACAAACGCGCTAGAGCGGTCATGACGGAAATCTACCGGCCGCTCTATCTGAACCAGGCACCCTTCCTTTTTACCGGCCGCCGCACGTCGGAACTGACCAAATACGCGGCCAACGCTTTTCTCGCCACGAAAATAACCTTCATCAACGAGATCGCCGATCTTTGCGAGCGGGTCGGGGCCAATGTCCAGGACGTGGCGCGCGGGATTGGCCTCGACAAGCGCATCGGGTCCAAATTCCTGCATGCGGGTCCGGGCTATGGCGGCTCCTGTTTTCCAAAGGACACCCAGGCTCTGATCAAGACCGCCCAGGATAGTGGCGCGCCGGTCCGCATTGTCGAGGAGGTCGCCGCGATCAATGACCAGCGCAAGCGCGCCATGGCCCGCAGGGTCTTGGCGGCCTGCGGTGGGACGGTGCGCGGCAAGACCATCGCGGTTTTGGGCCTCACCTTCAAGCCGAATACCGACGACATGCGCTATGCCCCCGCGATTTCGATCATCACCGCGCTGCAAGATGCCGGAGCGCGCGTCAACGCCTTCGATCCCGAAGGCATGGATCAGGCGCGCCTTGTTCTTGAAGGTCTCACCTTTTTTTACGACCCCTATTCCTGCTGCGACAAGGCCGACGCGCTGGTCATCGTGACCGAGTGGGATGCGTTTCGCGCGCTCGATCTCGATCGCGTCAAATCGGCTCTCGCCGCGCCGGTCATGATCGATCTGCGCAACATTTACGACCCGGAGGACATGGCCCGGCGCGGTTTTGTCTATTCCAGTATCGGGCGTGCGCCACTTAGAGCATGATCCCAAAAAGCTGCAGACTTTTTGGATAAGATCATGCGTGGCGTTTACGGCAACTTCCACAGCGTTTCGGAAGCCCATTTGCACAGGTATTTGAGCGAGTTTGATTTCAAATACAACCATCGCTCCGCGCTGGGCTATGACGATGCGGAACGCGCTGACGCTCTATTGTGCGGCGCCAAGGGTAAGAGGCTTCTCTATCAATGGCCTGACACAGCCACGCACGCTTAAGCAAAAAGCCCGCGCTTTTTTGCGCTGGAGAACGAGGGGAAGGCGAAATTCAACTTGAAAATCGACCCTTTCTAACCTACATCTTGACAGAAATGGAACCTGCATAGGGTTAGCGGGATTGCGAGGGCAAGGAGAAAAGTGCGATTCTGCCCAAGATTGAGGTTGGCGTGTTTGTGGGTTCTCTCTAATCCACGACTGAATTGGTCAAGAGGCGTATATGGCAACCGACGCTTTCGAGCCTGGCCCCATCGGTCTTCGACAGCTGCGTGCCCTAATTGCGCATGCAGATGAATTGCTGGCATTGATCGCGGAATCAAAAAAGATCGCGCCAGCTCTATCCGTTGAGGATGTCCTCAATGCGCTAACCAAGGTATCAAAGCGGAATTTTTCAGAACTTCAGGCGATCTTTAATGCGGTCAATAATTTGAACTTATTGAAGGATGAATATGGGAGCTCAGACAAAGCGATTGATGGCGCAGCTCTCGCCTTCGGGGAAGACCGGCTACCAGGACTCGATGAGAAACGCGAAAAAATAAGAGCGGCCATCGATGCATATTCGGGTGACAACCCGATTGCCATCTCACTGAAAGCGAGACGACTATCTTATCTTTATGAGCGAGTGGTCACGGATTTCAGAAATCATAACAGATGCGCGTCCGATATTTGATACCAAGCGCGAAATTGTACTGGAATATGTCATTTCACATTGCCTCGTGATAACGTACCACGACGAGAACAGTGTAAGCGGGCAGATGGACAATCAACCAAGCATCCACTTTGCATTGGATATGGATGACATCCTAAAGCTGCGAAAAGAAATAGAGCGTGCGATAATAAAAGCGCGCACGCTCGAAAAGGATTTAGGTGATAAGGCAAAGGTATTGGGTGGCCATGGCTGATAAAACAAGCGATTTCTCGCTAGCAAAATTTGTCAGAAGTGAGAAAGTTCCCCCAATCCCGTGGGCCAAAAATATCTCCGACTACCATGTCGAAGCAGATTGGGCGCGAGCCATCCTGCATGACACGGCAAACGTTCGTGCCGTGGAATGGTACATTGAATGCGCATTGGCCGGTACACGCCTTATCCGAGATTTAGTGGTTGTGGATCCTGACCGGCGAGGTGGCATCCCCGTGCTAACGGGAACAGGGTTTACCGTCTCTCAAACTCTTGTCGAACTCGCAGATAGTTCAGGTGTTGCTGAAGTGGCTGACGAATTTGATTTGGACGCCGACGTGATAAGAAAAATGTTGAATGGCTTGTCGTTGCTGTTGGGGAAGCCTCATTCATCGTGACTACATTTCAGCTCGATGAAAGCTTCGACATGAAAAAGTTTGCGGAACGGTGCTCGACCGAAGGGCACTGCAAGATGGAGAGATTCCCGCCCAGCCTGAAGGGAAAGAGAGATTTTGAGTGGTTTCCAATTCTTCTGGTGAATGAGGCGCCGATACTAACGACAGATTTTCGAATTGCTATTAATTCAGACAATAGGAGAGCCATTCCGTCTAGAAACAGCGGAATTATTGTGATTAAGCCCAAAATACCAATTAATGGATTTGGATCGAAAAGGGCGATCCCGATAATAGATAAATTCAAACAAGCATTTCCAGAGTGGAGCACATTAAATTGGTCTGATGCTTATGTCGAAATCACTGATGTTGATGTGTATGTCAGAAGTTTTGTCGATCAGTATCAAATAGGCGAGATAATTTCCTATGAGAATGAAAATTTTACGGTACGATTAACCAAAGCAGTGGCCAAAGCTCAGCGTATACAACGTGTTGCTGCTGGTGGCGGCAGCGCGAGAATCATGACTCTGGTGCGGGCTTTCCTGCGTTGGCTTGCTTCGAGAGGGTAGGCTTCGCCTTAACTGTGCTCTCGCTTGGGGGCGCGGCTGAGGCGGGGTCTTCAAGAGCGCCAATAACAGCCTATCGCGCTGTTGCTCTGCCTCTTTTGGATTTATAATAGGTGCAAAACCGTCGCGGTTCCTTGACATGGACGCATCCGCGCGCTTTACCGGATTTGGGCTTGAGCAGGTAAGCGAACCTTACATCGGGGATGACTTCCCGCAAACCGGCTACGCCGTCGCCGCGCCGCCGCCGCACTTCTGCAATTGCACCAAAAAATTGATCGATCTTACATGATCGAAGAAGGCGCCGCTGTCTGATGCCTTGTAAGGTTTTTGGCCCCAATCGTACCAAAATGTTTCACGTGAAACATTTTGGTACGATTGGGGCCTGCCAAAAACGAGTCCCGACCTGTGGGTTTGCGCCGATCATATCGAAAAGAGCGCCTCAAGGCGCCCTTCTTGGTTACAGTCCGGACTGGGGCCCTTATTCCCCCGCTTCCCGCTGTTCGAGCTTTTCCTTGGCCTCGAGGTCTTCCCCCGTTTTCTGATCGACGAGGCGCATCGAAAGGCGCACCTTGCCGCGATCGTCGAAGCCCAAGAGCTTGACTTTGACCTTGTCGCCCTCCTTGACGACATCGGTTGTCTTGGCGACCCGGCCTTTTGCGAGCTGCGAAATATGGACGAGGCCATCTTTCGAGCCGAAGAAATTCACGAAGGCGCCGAAATCCACCACTTTCACGACCGTGCCGTCGTAGATCTGGCCGGCTTCCGGATCGCTCGCGATGGACTTGATCCAAGCGATCGCGGCGCGGATCGAATTGGCGTCGGAGGAAGCGACCTTCACCGTGCCATCGTCCTCGATATTGATTTTGGCGCCGGTTTTTTCGACGATCTCGCGAATGACTTTGCCGCCGGTCCCGATCACTTCGCGGATCTTGTCGGTGGGAATTTTCAAGGTCTCGATGCGGGGCGCGAATTCGCCGAGTTCGGCGCGCGCGCCGGTGAGCGCCTTTGCCATTTCGGCCAAGATATGCAGCCGGCCAGCCTTGGCCTGATCCAAGGCCACCCGCATGATTTCTTCGTTGATGCCGGTGATCTTGATGTCCATTTGCAGCGAGGTAATGCCCTCGTCGGTTCCGGCCACCTTGAAATCCATGTCGCCGAGATGATCCTCGTCGCCGAGAATGTCGGAGAGGACCGCAAAGCGCTCGCCTTCGAGAATGAGGCCCATGGCGATGCCCGCCGTCGGCCGCTTCATGGGAACGCCGGCGTCCATCAAGGCAAGCGACGAGCCGCAGACCGTCGCCATCGAGGAAGAGCCGTTCGAACTTGGTGATCTCCGACACGATCCGGACCGTATAGGGAAATTCCGCCGCCGTGGGCAGCATCGGACGGATGGCGCGCCAGGCAAGCTTGCCATGACCGATTTCGCGGCGTCCGGGCGAGCCCATGCGGCCGGTCTCGCCGACCGAATAGGGGGGGAAATTGTAATGCAGAAGGAAGCGCTCCTTGTAGGTGCCCTCCAAACTATCGACGTATTGCTCGTCGTCCCCGGTGCCAAGCGTCGCGACGACCAGCGCCTGCGTCTCGCCACGGGTGAAAAGCGCCGAACCATGGGTGCGCGGCAGGACGCCGGCTTCCGCGACAATCGGACGGACCGTCTTGACGTCGCGCCCATCGATTTGGATGCCGGTGTCGAGGATGTTCCAGCGGACAACCTTGGCCTGCAGATCGTGAAAGACCTCGGCAACCTGCTCCTCGGAAAACTTCGGCTGGCCATCGGCCGGCAAAAGCGCGGCGGCGACTTTTGCCTTCACAGCATCGACCGCGTCATGGCGGTCCTGCTTCGCGGTGATCTTGTAGGCCTCGCGCAATTCGGCCTCGGCGATCGCACGCACCGCCGTCTCGATTTCGCGCCGGTCGGGGATGGCGAGATCGCGCGGCTGCTTGGCGGCTTTTTCGGCGAGTCTGACGATCGCGTCGATCACCGGCTGAAATCCGGCATGGCCGGCCATGACGGCCTCGAGCATGGTCGCCTCGGAGAGTTCCTTGGCTTCGGATTCGACCATCAGCACGGCGTCGCTGGTTCCCGCGACCACAAGGTCGAGCGAGGAGTCCTTCAACTCCTCCAGCGTCGGATTGACTCTCAGCGCGCCATTGATGAAACCGACCCGCGCGGCGCCGACCGGCCCCATGAACGGGACGCCAGACAAAGTCAGCGCCGCCGAACTCGCGACCATGGCCACAATATCGGGATCGTTGTCGAGGTCATGCGAAAGCACCGTCGCGACAACTTGCGTCTCGTTGCGATAACCGTCGGGAAACAACGGGCGGATCGGACGGTCGATCAGGCGTGAGACGAGGGTCTCCTTTTCCGAAGGGCGGCCCTCGCGCTTGAAATAGCCACCGGGAATGCGGCCCGCCGCGAAGGCCTTTTCTTGATAATTGACCGTCAGGGGAAAAAAATCACTCCCGGCCTTGGCTGCCTTGGCCGCGACGACAGTGGCAAGAACCGTGGTTTCGCCATAGGTCGCGACGACCGCGCCCTCGGCTTGGCGGGCGATCTTGCCGGTTTCGAGCACGAGCTTGCGTCCGGCCCAATCGAGTTCTTCACGATGGATTTCAAACATTCATGCGTCTTTCTTGGGTGAAGGCGAAGCCCAAGGCCAAAGCAAGACGGCGAGATGCTGCAAGAATTAGAACGACAGCACCTGGCGATCCTGCCATGAGCGTTGGTCTTCACCATGGTTTGGCGCGACGGCCCCATGCCGCCACATTGCCGTATATTCGAGCCATCAAGGCTTGGTCTTACATTTATACCACTTTTTGCGGAAAGTCCGCGAGCAAGCTATCGCGAGCAACGCTTGGTTTGAGAAGGCGCCAAGACCTTGATCGTTTCAAGTTTGAATTGCCCTGGTTGTTTTATTGCATGATCTTATCCAGCACCATCCGGATCAGCTTGTGCGGGGAAAATTCTTAGGAACCGCTGCCGTGCTGCGGCCTTGCAAGTTCCCGGAAATGGGAAGCGCACGGATCTGCGTCTGATAGCGCATCCGTTGCCATTGGATAGCCCTAGCGCCTTATGCCAAGGCGTTCGATCAGCGCCTTATAGCGCGGCTCGTCTTTCGCCTTGACGTAATCGAGGAGCTGCCGGCGTTGCGACACAAGCTTGAGCAGACCACGCCGCGAGTGATTGTCTTTCACATGCGTCTTGAAATGCTCGGTCAGATTCACGATCCGCTCGGTCAAGATCGCAACTTGGACCTCCGGAGAGCCGGTATCGCCCGGCTTCAAAGCATAGTCTTTCAACAGCGCCTGTTTGCGCTCCGCCGTAATCGACATCGAATAACCTCTTTAAAAAGTAGAAACCCAGTCAAAAACGGCCGATTCAAACGAACCCCGGCCGTGCCGCCTCAAACGGTTGGTTTGCGGTGGCCGCAAGCGGAGATTTGCATCCGCGCGGCCCGGCCAGGATGTCGTCCAGCGGGGTTCAGGCGAATGCTATGCACTACGGTGCACGGCGTGTTTATACACGAAACCAGCTGGGAGGAAAGGGTACGAGCTTTGTGAAGCGACATTGGCATAAGCAATTTTATGCAAATAAGGCCGGATGCAACGGCATTCCGCTACTCAAAAAATGTGAATTGCGCGACCTGCCGGAAAGCTTCGAGGACCGGGGCAGAGGCGTCAAACAAGACGCGATATCCCTTCCCGCCGTCGATCTTCTCGTAGCGCACGGCTTTGCCCGCGCGCCCGGTGGGATCGCCGGAAAGGGGCTTGATGGCGAGCAGACGCCCGCCGTCCTTAAGTTGCGCAAAAAGCGCCTCGAGATTGGCCTCGACCGCGCCATTGATGAAAATCAGGTCGAATGGCGCCTCCTTGGGCGCGCCTTCCGCAAGCGGGGCCAGGATGGTTTGAACCTTCGCCAAGCCGAAGGCGTCGAGATTGGACCGCAACGCATTATACAAGCAGCGCTCCGATTCGAGCGCCACGACACGCCCCGCGAGACCGGCGAGGAGCGCCGACGAATAGCCAGTTGCGGCCCCTACATCGAGCACAGTGCCGGTCGATACCACGCCGGCCCCTTGGATGAGGCGCGCGAGAACAAGCGGCGGCAAGAGCGTGCGCCGTTCTCCGCCAGGCCCGGTGGGCTTTAATTGCAGCCCGGTATCGGAATAAGCAAGCGGCGCAAGGTCCACCGGAAGGAAATGCTCGCGTGGGACTTCCAGCATCCGCGCCAAGAGCTGTTGGTCGGTCACGTCGAAAGTCCGGATCTGGCAATCGACCATGGTACGGCGGTGAAGCGCCGATTGCGAAAAGCGATCCGCGATGGCGACGTCTTCGAGGCAGGTATCGCCAAGGCCTTTATCTTGCCAAGTTTATGCCATCATTTATCCGGAGGACCTCACGCGTTCGCGCCCCCGCGCGGTCAATTTATAGATTTCCCGGCTTCCTCTGTCCATTAAAACGCCGGACATTTCCGAAGAGCGAACAGCGCGCTTGCCGGACGCATGGGGTTTTGGCCTCGCGCGCGCCTTTCATTGCCCTCCTGCGCGCGCCACGGTACAAACCCGCGTTTCCAGCGCGAGGAGTTGGTTCATGACCGAATCTCCAGTTGAACATTTCGAGCACGCCGAACACGCCGGGCACGCTTCTCTTTTGGGCGATCCGTTTCTCACCCAAGTATCAATCACGATTGCGATCCTTGCCGTCATCGCCGCGACCGTCGGTAGTCTCGAGACGCTCGAAACCGCGGATGCCATAGGCGACAAGAACGCCGCGGTGCTGTTGCAGAACAAAGCAACCGATACGTGGAATTTTTATCAGGCAAAAAGTATCAAGAAGAATCTTTACGCCATTGCCGCGGCAAACCCCGGGCCGGCGGCCGGCGACTTCAAAAAACAGGTGGAGAGGTACGGGGTGGACGAACAGGAGCTTTTCGCCAAAGGTCAGGCGCTTGAACGTCACGCCGAGGAAAAGCTGAGGGACAGCGAACGACACGAAAACCGCCACCATATTTTGACGGTTGCCGTAACGCTTCTTCATGTGGCGATAGCGATCGCGACCATCTCGATTATCGTGCGCGGCCAGCGTTGGCCGTGGTATGCCGCTCTCGCGCTCGGCGCGATAGGAACGATGGGCGCGGCCTACGCCTACATTGGCTAGATCGACATTCGGAACCGAAGTTTCCGTGGCGCTGTCGTCGCGGCCGCGCGGCCGCGAGAGAACAGCGCCGCCGGGCGTTACCCTTGGAGGCGCTTGGTGCATTCACTGTAATAGCCGCCGCCTTTCTGAACCCATTTTAGGCCGCCATTGGCATTGGTTGCCTTGTTGGCGTTATATTGGTCGAGGCACGTTTTGCGGCGGGCAATACCCGGCTTTTCGCTGGCATGGGTCGGTGAAATCGCGGAAGGAAAGACGGCGGTGCCGGGCGTCGCGGCCACGGCCGGTGCCACCGGCTTCGTCGCGGGTTTCTTGAGCGGATTGACCGGAGGCGGCGTGACTGCTGGCGCCGCTACGGTGGGAGCCGGAGCCGGGGGTGGCGGCGCGGCGACAACGGGGGCGGCGGGCGCAGGTGCCGGGGGTGGCGGCGCGGCTGCCGGAGCCGCCGGCGGTTTCCCCTTGGCTTCAGCCGTGCACTTGCTATAAAATTGCGGCCACGCTTCGCCGGCCAATGTCCCCGCCGCCTTGGCGGCTTGGTATTTTTCACTGCACATGCGGCGCACGTCGAGAGGCGCCGCGGCCGCCGGAGCCGCCGCGGCCGGCGGCGGGTTCCCCTTGGCTTCAGCCGTGCACTTGCTATAAAATTGCGGCCAGGTTTCGCCGGCCAATGTCCCTGCCGCCTTGGCGGCCTGGTATTTTTCGCTGCACATGCGGCGTACGTCTTGGGCCCAACTGTCGCTTGACAGCACCAAACCGAACACGGCCGAAGCCATGGAGAACCCGATGAGCAATAAAAAACCGCGAACCAACATTGGTATTCTCCTTGGAAGTCTTCATCTTGGAAGTCTTCATCGCAAGACGCCCGGAGCCGATGCGGCAACGTAGCTTTTCGAGCCTCCCGCGAAATCCGCTACAAGTCAAACATAAAACAATAGCAAGCGCATCGGCGAAATTCAGCGACCGGCGGCAAACCGCGCGCGTAACCGGCCGCCCCATTACGATGCGGCCGCGATTGAGCCACCAGGTTTAGCCGCTCAGATTTCGCCTCTGGCGGCGGCCACTTCCGCCGCGAAATCCGGGTCCGGCTTCTCAATTCCTTCGCCGAGAGCGTAGCGCACGAAACTTTTCAAGCTGATTGGCGTCCCGGCGCCCTTTTCGGCCTCCTTAACGGCCTGGCCGATTGTCTTGTTTTCATGTTCGGCATGGATCGAGGGCTGATCGAGAAGACAAACTTCCTTGAAGTATGTCTTCAACCCCGACTCGACGATTTTTTCGAGCACATGCGCGGGCTTGCCCGCATTCTTGCCGGCCAGCACCGCTCTTTCGCGCGCGACGGAGGCCGGATCGAGACCCGCCCCATCCAGAGCGAGCGGATTTGCCGCCGCGACATGAAGAGCGATCAAGCGTCCGAGCGGCGCCAGCACTTGCGGATCGCCCTTCGACTCCAGGGCAACGAGAACGCCGATCTTTCCAAGGCCTTCGGATACCGCATTATGGACATATTGGCCAATGAACCCTTGGCCGACATGCACGGCGGCGGCGCGCCGCAACGTTATGTTTTCGCCGATCGTGGAGATGGCGTTGGCGATCGCGTCGCCGAGGGTCCCGCCGCCAGGATAGGCAGCGGCTGTCAAAGCCTCGACATCGGTCATGCCGGTTTCGACGGCAACCCGCGCAATGTTCCTGGCCAGCGCTTGAAACTCCGTGTTCCTGGCTACGAAATCCGTCTCGGAATTGAGCTCGACGACCACCCCATCAAAGCCACGGACAAAAACGGCGACGAGTTCCTCGGCGGCGATCCGGCCGGATTTCTTGGCCGCCTTGGAAAGCCCCTTCTTGCGCAGCCAGTCGATCGCCGCTTCGATTTCTCCCCCAGTCTCGCCGAGGGCGTTCTTGCAATCCATCATGCCGGCGCCGGTCTTCTCGCGCAGATCCTTCACCATCGCCGCGGTGACGCTCGCCATATCGGTCTTCCTTCATCTTCCGGCAGGCGCTTCCGGGCGTCCGGCTCACCGCCGGGGAGATCCGGAAGCCCGCGAACTCACGGAATCATTCGGCTCACTCGAGATCCGAAGCTTCAGCCAGCGACGAGGCCACGCGCGTGATCGATCCAGCCGTCGCGTTTGATGCGGCCGGCAAGCCTGAGATCATGATCGATCTTGGCGGCGTTTTCCGGCGTCATGGCGGCGATCTGCCAATAATGAAAAATACCGGCATCGTTGAGCCTCTTGACGATTTGCGGCCCGATGCCCGGCAATTTGGCGAGATCGTCGGGGGCGCCGCGTGGCGTGGTAAGAAGCTCGAAAACTTCTCCTGGTGAAACTTGGCCATTGCCCGCGACGCCATCGCCGGGGGGCGGTTCCTCGGCGGCCGGGCGTTCCATTTCACCCAAATCGATGCCTGCCGCGCCATGCGCACGCGAAATGCCGTCGATGGCCGCGCGGGCGGCGAGATCGCAGTAGAGGGCGATCGCTCGGCCAGCATCGTCGTTGCCTGGGACCGGAAAGGTGATTCCGTCCGGATTGGAATTGGTATCGAGGATCGCCACCACCGGAATATGCAGCCGCTGGGCCTCCTTGATTGCCAATTGCTCCTTGTTGGTGTCGATCACGAAAATCAGATCCGGGGTGCCGCCCATGTCCTTGATGCCGCCGAGCGCCTTTTCGAGCTTGTCGCGTTCGCGCGATATCATCAGGCGCTCTTTCTTGGTCAGTCCGCCGCCGCCGCCGCCAAGCAGTTCGTCCACCTTGCGCAGGCGTTGGATCGAGGCTGAAATCGTCTTCCAGTTCGTCAACATGCCGCCAAGCCAGCGCGAATTGATGTAATATTGCGCCGATTTTTTCGCGGCATCGGCGATCGCGTCCTGGGCTTGCCGCTTGGTGCCGACGAAAAGCACGCGGCCGCCCCTCCCGACCGTATCGGAGATCGCCTTTAGGGCCTGATGCAGCAACGGCACCGTCTGGGCAAGATCGATGATATGGATATTGTTGCGGGCCCCGAAAATGAACGGCGCCATTTTCGGGTTCCAACGGTGCGACTGATGCCCGAAATGAGCCCCGGATTCGAGGAGACCGCGCATCGTGAATTCAGGCAAGGCCATGGTCGTATTTCTCCGGTTAAGGCCGCCGCGGATCGTTATGGACCTCTCCCGATTGAGTTCCAAAGAGGAGGAGGCCACCGGGAGCGGCCCTTTAAGCAGGGTCGCGCGATCGGCGTGTGGAATGGACGTGCTTATAGGACCAAGGGCGCCCGAAGGCAAGGCTCGGGCGTAAGCTTCTCGCAACTGACATTTTAGCGTAATATCAAGCCGTTTATGGATTGACGCCGCCGCCGCGGGCCGGGTAAGGCGCTTGGACTGAGGAGGTTTCCGGGAAATGAAACCAATGGACGTCGATGCAACCATTCTCGCGCGGCGCGCAAATATCGTCGCCGCGTTGCGGCGCATCGTTCCGGGCGAAGGCGTCATCGAGCAAGAGACCGGCCGGCGGCCTTACGAAAGCGACGGCCTGACCGCCTACCGCACTCTGCCCATGGTCGTGGTGCTGCCGGACAGCGTCGCGCAGGTGCGCGCCGTGCTCGCCTATTGTTACGAGCACGATGTGAAGGTGGTGCCGCGCGGCGCCGGAACCTCGCTGTCGGGCGGCGCCCTGCCGCTCGCCGACGGCGTTCTCCTGTCCATGATGAAATTCAACAAGATCAAGGAGATCGATTTCGACAACCGGTTCGCGATCGTCGAGCCCGGCGTCACCAATCTGGCGATCACCCGCGCGGTCGAGGGGCAAGGCTTTTATTACGCGCCCGATCCCTCCTCGCAAATCGCCTGCTCGATCGGCGGCAATGTCGCGGAGAATTCGGGTGGCGTGCATTGCCTCAAATATGGCCTCACCACCAACAATGTCCTGGGATGCGAGATGGTGCTGATGACCGGCGAGGCCGTCCGGCTTGGAGGGCGCCATCTCGACCAAGCGGGCTACGATCTCCTCGCCCTTGTCATCGGCTCGGAGGGAATGCTCGGCGTCGTGACCGAGGTCACCGTGCGGATTCTCCGGGCGCCGGAATCGGCCCGTGCGTTGCTGATTGCATTTAACTCCAGCGAATCGGCGGGGGCCTGCGTCGCCGGCATTATCGCGGCCGGCATTATTCCGGGCGGCATGGAAATGATGGACAAGCCCGCGATCGAGGCGGCGGAAGATTTTGTCCATGCCGGTTATCCGCGCGAGGCCGAGGCGCTTTTGATTGTCGAGCTCGATGGCCCCCCTGTCGAGGTTGATCATCTTGTTGGTCTCGTCGAAAAAATCGCCCTGGCGCATGGCGCCATGCAATGCCGGATTTCCGCCTCCGAGGCCGAGCGTCTCGCGTTCTGGGCCGGACGCAAGGCGGCTTTCCCGGCGGTCGGCCGCCTCTCGCCCGATTATTATTGCATGGACGGCACGATCCCGCGCAAGGAATTGGCAAAAGTTCTCTCAGGGATGCGGGAATTATCGGAGCGCCATGGTTTGCGCGTCGCCAATGTCTTTCACGCGGGCGATGGTAATTTGCATCCGTTGATCCTTTACGATGCCAACGCACCGGGGGAGCTCGCTCGTGCGGAAGCTTTTGGCGCGGATATTTTGCGCCTTTGCGTTGCGGTCGGCGGCGTGTTGACGGGCGAGCATGGCGTCGGCGTCGAGAAACGCGATCTGATGCCGGAAATGTTCAACGACATCGATCTCGCCCAGCAAATCGCGGTCAAATCCGCCTTCGACGAGAAGCAGCTGCTCAATCCGGGAAAAGTGTTTCCGGTGCTCCATCGCTGCGCGGAGCTAGGCCGGATGCATGTGCATGGGGGCGAACTGCCCTTCCCGGATATTCCGAGGTTTTAGCCGTGTGTTGCCGCGTCAATCGTACTTTCCCGAGGCGGCGGCGAAGTGCGGCGCGGGGATTTGGAGCGAGCGAAATAATGCGATAATATCTAGCTTTGGCACTGAAATTTTTGGAATTTTCTTTCCGGCTAGACCGGAACCCGAACCTGCGGGGCGGTTGGTTGTCGGCAAGGGCGAGGAGTGTCCGGGATTGGGATGATGCAATGACGAGGAGGAATGACGATGGACCGGATTTTGTTAATAGCTGGGGCAATGATCGCGGTTGGGATTACATTGGCGGCTGCTTTTATGCTCGTCGCCCGTTATAGCACGACATTCGAGATGCTCGAAGATAGCGTCGTGCGCTGGCTCGGCGCCCTGTGAGGAGGCGGGGCCCCGATGACGGGGTTCTGGGATAGTTTTGCGGGTCGGCAGTGAGGGGAGACGTTTCATGTCGCCTTTACGTCTGCATCAACCGCCGCCAAATTCGTCTTGGTGGCGGCGGTATTGGGACAGCTTCATAAGGAATTTTCCTGGCCGGTCCAGCGAGCAGGCCCGTTCGTTAGTTGTTGTTTTGCTGGCCTTTGTCTCGCTCTTTCTTTTGGCTCGGATCTTTTTTGCCGTTAGGGGCCTTCCATCCTAACGCGCAGCGCCTGGAGCACGTTCTGCGGGCTCCCGGATCACGGCGGCGCTCACTGAGCTCGAACGCTCGACTATCCGGGAGAAGACCGATTCCGATGCAATTCGACGGTCCCGGATTCGCGCCGCTTTCCGGCGGCATGGCGGCTGATCTGGTGGTTCTCCTGCACGGGGTCGCCGCCAACGGCAACGACCTAGTCTCACTTGCCCGCGCTTGGCGGAAGATTTTGCCCAAGGCGGAATTCATCGCGCCGAATGCACCATTTCCATGCGATTACGCGCCGGAGACCCGGCAATGGTTCAGCCTGGCTGACCGCGCGCCGGAAAAGTTGCGCGCCGGCGTGAGGGAAGCAGGCGCGATTCTCGATCGCTTTTTCGATGAACTGCTGGCCAGCCGCCGGCTCGGCAACTCCCGCCTGGCACTCGCCGGGTTTTCGCAAGGCGCCGCGACGGCGCTCTACGCCGGATTGCGGCGGCAAAAGCAGATTGCCGGCATCGTTGCTTTTTCCGGAGCCCTGCTGGGTGGCGAGGGGTTGCGAAGCGACATCCGGAGCAAACCGCCGGTTCTCCTCATTCACGGCACGGCGGACGATGTTGTGCCTTTCAAGTCGATGGCGAACGCGAAGGCCACGCTCGAAGCGGCGGGCGTGCCCGTGACGGCGGTGGCGAGGCCGGGCCTTGGCCATGCCATCGATGATGCGGGAATCGCGCTGGCCGGGGATTTTCTTCGGGATGTGTTCAAAATCGCGCCGGACGATACTGGCCTGGCAGTCTAAAACCGGGTGCTTTATCCTCGCTTCCTGCTATCCAACCATACCGGACAGCATTATATAAAATGTGTATATGATAATACCGGCTTCGCGAACTTAAAAGCGACTTCCGGAAAATACCGAAAGGTTTGGTACGTGCGCAGACCGGAAAAAGCTTGAAAGCAGGCAAGGCCGGACAAGGTATTGCGGAAGGTAGCTTCCGGCTCGCCGACTATGTCATGGTCAAGGGCGCGCGCCTGCAGAACGGGCTCCTACACGTCGACCTCGTGCGCGAGATTCCGGAAGCGATGAAGGCTCGGTCGATCCCTCTCGCAAGTTCCAGCAAGCTCTTGGAGGTCAAGCCGACCAAGGTTGCTGCCTGAGGCACGCAGGCACGGCCGGTTGAATATTGGGAGCGCTCCGGCTTTCGGGGCGCTTTCGTTTTGCCCGGACGCGACGAGCATCGTCTGATCACTCGATCGGCGCGACCGGGGGGTGTCCGTTGATTAAGTTTTGACCCTAGACTACGATATCTAAAATCGCGAGGCGTAACCTTAGGAGTATAGTTTGCTCCTTCATGCCTAACAACGATACACAGAAAGGGAGCAAGTCATGGCAAAGGTCGTATGCGTACTTTACGATGATCCAGTTGATGGTTATCCGCAATCCTATCCCCGGGACGATCTCCCCAAGATCGACCGCTATCCGGACGGTCAGTCTCTTCCAACGCCACATTCGATCGATTTCAAGCCCGGCACGCTGCTCGGCAGCGTGTCCGGCGAGCTGGGCTTGCGAAAATACCTCGAATCCCAGGGCCACAAGCTGGTTGTGACCTCCGACAAAGATGGTGCGAACTCGGTCCTTGATCGCGAGCTGCCAGACGCCGAGATCGTCATCTCGCAGCCGTTCTGGCCTGCTTATATGACCGCCGAGCGGTTCGCTAAGGCGCCAAAACTGAAACTTGTGATCACCGCGGGGATCGGCTCCGATCATACCGACCTCCAGGCGGCGATCGACCGGGGCGTCACCGTCGCTGAGGTCACCTATTGCAATTCGATCAGCGTCTCCGAACACGTGGTGATGATGATTCTCTCGCTCGTGCGCAATTACATCCCGTCGTATCAATGGGTGGTGCGCGGCGGCTGGAACATCGCCGATTGCGTCGAGCGTTCCTATGACGTCGAAGGCATGCATGTGGGCACCGTCGCGGCCGGCCGCATCGGGCTTGCGGTGCTGCGCCGCCTAAAACCGTTCGACATGCATCTGCACTATTACGACCGTCATCGTCTGCCGGAGGCGGTCGAGAAAGAGCTGAACGTCGCCTGGCATCCGAACGTCGAGGACATGGTCAAAGTCTGCGACGTCGTCACCATCAACTGCCCGCTCTACCCGGAGACCGAGCATTTGTTCAACACGGCGATGATCTCGAAGATGAAGCGCGGTGCCTATATCGTGAACACCGCGCGCGGCAAAATCTGCGACCGCGACGCGATCGCGCGGGCGCTCGAAAGCGGCCAACTTGCGGGCTATGCGGGCGATGTGTGGTTCCCGCAGCCGCCGCCGAAGGATCATCCGTGGCGCACCATGCCGCACCATGGGATGACGCCGCATATCTCCGGGACATCGCTGTCCGCGCAAGCGCGCTATGCGGCGGGCACCCGCGAAATCCTCGAATGCTATTTCGAGGGCCGTCCGATCCGCAACGAGTATTTGATCGTCGACAAAGGCAAGCTCGCCGGCGCCGGCGCGCACTCCTACAGCGCCGGGAACGCGACGGGCGGATCCGAGGAGGCCGCGAAGTTCAAGAAAGGCGCCTGAATACCTGAACGGCGCGGCTCCGGTCATTCGGAGCCGCTAATCCGCCGCGGGTCCACGGAAAACGGTGAGCCAAGGCTCACGAGAGGGCGGCGCGAAAGGCCGTCGCCGGATTGTTTCTATCGTCGCGCCAGCCCGGATGATTGAAATGAATGACGAAATCGCCGTTGTGGGATGCGACGGCGTTGTCGAACGTCAGGGTGCCGATTTTGCGCCAGTTCTTGAAGCTTTGCCTCAAGGAACCCAAGCCAAACCGTGTCGGCCCTTCATCCGTCACTTCGACGCGAAAGACGAGTTTGCGTTTTGGTAAAGGATCGCCTTTGTCGAAAATCTGGCCCAAGACTTCGTCACGTATATCCAGTTTTTCCCCTTCAATCCTGGGTTGACCGGACGCGACGAGGAGGCGCATGAATTAGCTCGGCGTCGTTGATATAGGCGGTGTAGGTGCCAGCAATGTCCTCCATGGTGATGAAGCTTGCTGTATGAAGCGGCTCCTCATGATTGGGGTCAGTAGTGGGAAAAAGCTTGCCGACCAGTGCCTGCGAGCGAAGCTCGCCGCGTTGGACCCCGCTAGTGCCACAGGAATAGCGTCCTACCAACAAGCCCCGGCTGCCTCTCTTGAAATAGCCGGAGTATTCAGTTTCTTCCGGGATCTCCCACAATCCGGTCAGGCATACGCCATTTGCATGAATGATGCGACGGAACCCTTTTGGTCCAGACCCAGCGCAAATCAGCATGAGAATCGACAGTTCGTTTTGAAGCTTGGCCAAAGTAGTAATGCCTGCCAAAAGGTAGAATACCGCGCAACATATTTGCGAGCGTCACGTCGTAATGAGGCAGGGGTGGCTCGCCATCGCGGCCCCAGATTTTTTGGTAGGGATTGGCGAAGATCGCTTCGCGCACTTCCGAAAAACGTGATCCGTTATAGGCGCGATCTTCTGCGGTGATTTGTTCGATTCCGAAATGGTCTTTTCCATGACGAATCCCCTCCCAAATTACGGTTGCGTCGCGTTCGTTTCCCTTGCGCGCGGCGCTCGCGGCCTCTTGGCCGGCATGGGTCAATTGAATCCCCCGCCGGCGTGGTCGAACAACGCCATGCTGGTATCTTACTCGACGAGCTTAATCCAAGCCGTGACCCCCCGCCAAGGTGAACTTTCGGCTCCCGGCCGCGGTCCTGCCCCCCGCCCTTGCGGGCACATGGGCCGACATTAAATTTTCCCCGGTCCAACCTCAATATTATTCGCTTTTATTTCCGGCGGCTTTGCGCCACATTGCGGGTCAAACAAGAGCGATAAGGCTAGCCATGCCGCAGATTGTCGGGACACTCGACGCCTATCTCGATCAAGCCGTGGCCCTGGACGCTCGCTTAGGCGCCGCCGCGCGGGTTCTTCGCGCCATCGCGGCCGCCGCCGTCGAAATGTCCGGCGTCGTCGATCTCGGCCGCTTATACGGCCAGCTAGGTGCTAGCCGCGCCACCATGAACACGGACGGCGATGTTCAGAAGGAACTGGACATTCTCGCCAACGATATGTTCGTCGGCGCGTTCAGGCAGGCTCCGGTGGCGGCGATTGTCTCCGAGGAAATGAGCGAGCCATTGGTTCTCGATTCCGCGGGTCCGCTCGCGGTTGCGATGGATCCGCTCGACGGCTCCTCGAATATCGATGCCAATATCTCGATCGGAACGATCTTTTCGGTTCTTCCCATGCTCGCCAATGCGAACGCCGTCGCGGCCCATTTCCTGCAACCGGGGCGGATGCAGATCGCCGCTGGTTTTGTCATTTATGGGCCGCAGACGTCGATCGTATTTGCTTTGGGAAGCGATCAAACCCAAATCTTCACCCTGGACCGTCGCGCAGGCCGGTTCCACCAGGCGATATCCGCTCCGGTCATCGACCGGGAAAGCGCCGAATACGCCATCAACGCCTCCAACTACCGGCATTGGGAGGCTCCGGTCCGGGCTTTTATCGACGATTGCGAACAGGGCACCGAAGGGCCGCTGAAGCGCGACCACAATATGCGCTGGACGGGCTCGCTCGTCGCCGACGCCTACCGGATTTTGCTGCGCGGCGGGATTTTCCTTTATCCTGGCGATCAGCGGGCCGGTTATAACCATGGGCGGCTGCGGCTCCTTTACGAGGCCAATCCGATCGCCCTCATCGTGGAACGGGCGGCGGGGATCGCGACCGACGGTGTGCGCCCTATTCTCGACATCGTCCCGTCCGCCATCCACGCGCGGGTGCCGCTCGTCTTTGGCTCGGCGGGGCCGGTTGGGCTCGTCGCCCGCTATCATAGCGATCCGCAATTTTCCGAGCGCGCGCCATTATTTGGCAAGCGCGGCCTCATGCGTCTTTGAAAAGAACAAGCTGAAAACGAAGAGGCTGCCGTGTCCGCGAAATATCCGATGATTTCGGTGACCGGTTCGTCTGGGGCCGGAACGACATCCGTCAGGCGCACCTTCGAACAGATTTTCCGCCGCGAGGGCATCGCCGCGGCCTTTATCGAAGGCGATGCCTTCCATCGTTACAATCGCGATGAAATGAGCACCATGATGGCCCTGGAGGAGGTGAAGGGCAACCGTAATTTCAGCCATTTCGGCCCCGGAGCCAACCTTCTCGCGGAACTCGAAGCCGTGTTTCGCAGCTATCACGAATCCGGCACCGGCAAGACCCGGCATTATGTTCATGACGACGAAGAGGCCGCGTTCTATGGGTGCGCGCCCGGAACCTTTACCGACTGGGAGGCTTTGCCCGAACAAAGCGATCTTCTCTTCTATGAAGGGCTGCATGGCGCCGTTAAAACGGACGAAGTGAATATTTCGCAATATCCCGACCTGAAGATCGGCGTCGTGCCGGTTATCAACCTCGAATGGATTCAAAAAATCCATCGTGACTGCTCCGCGCGCGGCCAATCGACGGAAGCGGTGATGGATATAATGTTGCGGCGAATGCCCGATTATGTCCATTACATTTGTCCGCAGTTCACTAAAACGGACATTAATTTCCAGCGGGTGCCGACCGTCGATACCTCGAATCCTTTTGCCGCGCGCTGGATCCCGACCGCCGACGAATCCATGGTGATCATCCGTTTCGCCAAACCGCGCGGCATCGATTTTGCCTATCTGCATTCGATGATTCATGACAGTTTCATGTCGCGCGCCAATTCGATTGTTATTCCAGGCGCCAAGCTCGATCTTGCGATGCAGCTGATTTTAACGCCGTTCGTCCTTCAGCTCGTCGAGCGGCGGCGGCGAGCGGGCTGAGGCAAGCAATCCAGTGCTGTGACTCATTCAAATGGTGCAGGCGATACCGCACGGCGCGGCCTTGGACGGGGAGCTGGAGCGAATCATCCGTATGTGCCGGTGCACTAGCGCTTCTGTCGCGTATGGCGCGTTACTCACTACTGGCACGCGCGCTTTTACTGTAGTTTTGGAGTCCTCTGTCGATGCAAATATTGTTTGCGCGCCATGGCCAAACCGTTCTTAACACCGAAGGACGCTATCAGGGGGTTACAGACTATCCCTTGAGCGCAAATGGGCAGCAACAAGCGCAGCGTCTCGCAATGTGTGCGGCCAATTTGCCTTATTTCCAAACAATGGCTCATGTCTCAAGCCCGTTACGTCGCGCGTGCCAAACAATGGAAATTATCCGTTCGTCGGGCACGTTTACGACTCCCTACGCGACTTCGCCATTGTTGTTGGAACGTAGCTACGGCGATTGGGAGATGTGGACAAAGGATGAAATATTGGTCCGTGCCCCGGACGATTTTGCGAAATGGACAGCAAACGCATGGGATTTTCGTATCCCAAATGGGGAAAGTGTTGCCAACATAGCTTCTCGCGTAAAGTCATGGCTCGCTTCTTTAACCTCAGATACTTTTGCTGTGTCGCATCAGTCTGTCGGGTGGTCACTTTTATCTCTCGTCGCTGATATACAACCATCTAAGGCGGTAAGTCGAGAAATTCCCCACGACAGCTTCATGCTTTTTGACTCCAAAGTCCGCACGGTCGCGCTCGTCCCACATTGAATATGATAGCGAAAATGCCATCCCATCCTGGTGAGATATACAATATTCGACTAACGTGGTACGGCGTTTTTGCTGGATTTTTCTTGGGCCTAGTAGGCACTATTATTGGCCAATTCCATTGGATGATTGCTGTAGGAATTGGTCTCATCCTCGCAGTTCTTCTCGGCCTCGTATTGGAACTTTATATCAGATACCCGCAGCGCAAGGTGTATACAGCTACTGGTCAAGACAAATTATTAAAAGCAGTTCCATCCATTTCAGATGCTATTTGCAAATCAAACCGCGTATATCTCCTCGGTGGTACGTTAAAATCTTTTGTTGATAACGAGGAAAACTTAAAGGCCTTGGTGAAATTCCGTGGGGACAACGGTAAATTGCGTATTCTTATCATGAACCCATTTGCTACATGCATCTCGACAACTGTTCGCGCTCGAATAGAAAACAATCGCAGTCAATCGATCGAAACATTTGGGCACGAAATCACAGACTCCTTTCGACGCATGCACGACAATCTCATTGAGAAGGACCTTCTCGATTGTGTGCGCCTTTATGACTATCCGGCATTTTACTCGTCGTATATTATGGGACATTGTGCATTCATTACGGTATACACCTACGGCCGAGGCGGCAACTATGAACTTGAGTTAGCCGCGTGAATGATGTACATTCGTCAAGCCTCGATTCTGTCGAGGCTGGCGCGCCCGCTTCAATCAGTGAAAATGGACTTGGTTTCTCCGAACTTACGGGGGAAGCCAAGCTCGCGGCCGAGCTTGGTGTAGTCGGCGATCCATTCGTTTATCTGACCCACAAGCTCATCGAGTTCTTCAAAAGTGACAAGTCTGGTCCTCTCTGGCTGTGACCGGTCTAGGTTGATTGTCTGAACATTTGCGGTCTTTGGTTCGCAGTCCGTTGAATCCCACAACCCATGCACGAATTCGTTGCGTTTCCCGCGTAGGGTGTCTGACCTTCCTAGGAGTTTCGCGATACGCTCGTTGTTGGTGGCTGCATGTGGATGCCGAGCCATCAAGCCACGTATCCATTTTGTTTGTGTAGCTGTGGATATAAGATTTGTGATAAGCAACATGGCGCCAGGGTCGCTCTTCGCAATCGTCGCGAGAAGGGCGGATATCAAAGATTCAAGCAAAGCCCAGCGGATGACGATTAGGCCAAGGCATTCGGTTAGTTTTGGGTCAATTACAGGTTCGGGCATAGCGGTTGATCTTTATGAGCAGCAAGCGAGACAACGAAACCTATAGCGAACAGGAGGCGGCCGTGCGCTTCAAAGCTACGCTTAAGCGTATGCTCTCGACGCCGCATAAGCCACACGACGAACTTAAACTTGGGCGGGGGAAAAATTCAACTCCAACTACGAAAAAAGGTGGCCGCCGTCCGCTATCAAAGCGCGGTTAAGTTACCTGCACTTCTTTGGGAGTGGCTTGGGCTTAGATCGTCTGTGTGGAGACACGATAACGCTCTTCGGCCCAGGCTTCTTTTCCGTCCGGTTTGGACGGCAAATAACCTTGCTAGCCATTCTTACTACCTCCTTTCCGGAGCCTGTATTGCCCCTCTCAATAGGCAACAGACATCCGAGCCGGAGGAAAGTGGACGGCGGCCAAGGGGACTGAAATCCGATTCTCGACTTTAAAGTTCGAGCATTTTTGCACCTGCGCCAGCGCAGGAATCGTTTGGCTTTTTGCTTGGTTGTCTTCGGCTTAGTGAGGCTGACGATACGTGAGACGCTTGCCCTCTGCGCCTTTGAGGGCCACCGCCGCACGTTCCCCGTCAGTCATCTTGCGGGTGTTCCACTTGAAATCCCATTCCGCGAGGTAGCGCGGCAAATGGGCTTCGCTAATCGAATGATGCGTGCCGAAAACCGCGCGCTTCATGAGGCTGAAACGGCACTCGGCAGTGTTTGTATGTGCAAAGCCACCAAGCTTCGCGAATTCATTTGCCGAGTGGTTGACGGTGCCGTGATTGGCAAACTCCTTTCCTACTTTTGCGTAGGACGCCAGTTCGTCAGTCATCAAATGCGACTTCCGGCTGACTGTCGTGACGATCTTTTCGCGAAGCGTTTTGGCTTTGACGTTGGCGATATGAAACGAACGGCTTTTGCCATCGCGCTCGACTAAGGTAAGCACCGCATGTTTCTTCGGTTCCTTCTTGGCATAGGCGCGATTTTTAGCCTTGCCGCCGATGAAACTTTCGTCCGCCTCGACAACCTTGCTTTCGCCGCCGATAGGCGATGGCGCGGCTGGGTCCATGCTCTCGCGAATGCGATGGCACATAAACCATGCGGACTTATACGACAGCCCAAGCATGCGAGAGATTTGCAAGGCGCTCATGCCCTTCTTACTTGCGGTCATCAGGTGTGTTGCGAATAACCATTTACGCAAGGGGATATGCGAGCGTTCCATCAAAGTGCCGGTGCGGCAGGTGAACTTCTCCCGGCAATCGTTGCAAAGGAACATGCCAGCTTGAGTTTTGCCAGCCATCTTGTGGACGTTTAACGAGCCGCAATGCGGACAATTCACGCTATTCGGCCAGCGGTCCTCTTCAATGTGAGCCGTGGCCTTGGCTTCGTTGGTAAAGATCGGATTCTGGAGGTCGAACATGGTGAGCGAACCTGATGATTTAGTTGACATCCTCTATGGGGAGCATGGCATCATGTATGAACTTGGCTCCCCGCTTAGCGAGCGCATTTTGGCGTTGGCTGAGATCGTGCGCCGCCGCTTCGAGAAAGCAGGTCACGTCGTCCGCGCTCAGAATCCCTCTTTGCCTGAGGAGGCGAAGCAGATCGCTGATGAGTACGAGCGCAAGGTATCCAGCTTCCTCGGTTCCGGGGTGGTGTTACTTGTCGGTCATGGCTAACTCCTATGACCGCGATACTACGCCTGATTTTTGGCTAAGTCAAGTCCATAGTTGCCGCCGAGGCGGATCATCACCCTGTATGTATATTCAGGACCGCGGGCCTCACGGTTCCTTTTTTGAAGGTATTATTCGGGGATTTGACGAATTATGGAACGCACGATCGACAATAAGGCTTGATAAAAAACTGATGGAAAAACTGATTAATTATCGGAGCTATTGATCCTTGACAAACTGAGTAACAGATCCCACATCCATTCTATGGGTTTTCCAAGGCAAGGATGTAGTCATGAGCAAAGCGCGAGACCGTGCGGAACTGGAAGCGCGACGCTTAGAGGGCGCGCGTTTGCTGCAACGTGGTGTGAGGCCGCCGGAGGTGGCGCGGCGGCTCAAAGTCAGCCGCACGTTGGTCTGGCGCTGGGAGCAGGCGCTGGCGAACGGGCGCAGAGCGTTGCGCAAGACACCGCGCACCGGGCGACCGCCGCGGCTGACCGACGCCAAGAAGAAGCGATTGGTCGTCGCGCTCGAAGCCGGCGCCTTGGCGCAAGGATATGCCACCGATCTGTGGACTCTGGGGCGGGTCGGCAAGCTCATCGAGAAGCTCAGTGGCAAGCGGTATTCGCAATCGGGCGTGTGGCGGCTGCTCAAGGGACTGAACTTCTCCTGCCAGCGGCCGAGCGGTCGCGCCAGGAAGCGCGATGAAGCCGCCATCTGGCAGTGGAAGAAGAAGCGTTGGCCGGCACTAAAAAAAACTGCGCGAGAGAAGGCCGAACCATCGTCTTCATCGACGAGTCCGGGGTGAGCGAACGACCTCACCGCGTTCGGACCTGGGCGCCCAAAGGCAAGACGCCAATCCTGCAATACAGCTTCACATGGAACCAGCTCTCCGCCGTGGCGGGCGTCACCTTCTGGAACATCTACTTCAAGCTCGTCAAAGGCGCCGTCCGCGCGCCCGAAATCGTCGCCTTTCTCAAAAATCTTAAGCGCCATCTCGCCGGCCGCAAGCTCCTCATCATTTGGGATCGCCTGCAAGCCCATCGCAGCCGGCTCGTGCGCGATTACGTTGAGACGGAAGGCGGCGACATAAAGCTTGAATTCTTGCCGCCCTACGCGCCAGAACTCAATCCCGTCGAGTACCTGTGGGCGCATTGGAAGCAGCACGAGATGCCCAACTTCTGTCCGAAGGACTTCGCCGAACTCAGCGCCTTCGCGCGCGCCAAGCTCAAACGCACGCAGCGTCGCAAAACTCTCGTCGCAGCTTTCTGGAAGCAAGCCGAGTTGCCCTTCTGATGTTACTCTGTTTATCAAAGGTCAATAATTGATATTGTGCATTGGTTCGTTTCTAGGCGCAATCGAGGAATGCACCTAGTGCTGTGAACTCATTCAAATAGTGCAGGCGATACCGCACGGCGCGGCCTTGGACGGGGAGCTGGAGCGAATCATCCGTATGTGCCGGTGCACTAGGAAGATATTCACCGCGCGGCATTATCGCTCCGCTCATGGTATGATGAGGGGCGGTTTCCGCGAAAGTTTATCCCGGATGGCCGGGAGGCCTTGCTTACGCTATCCTAGAGCGCGTCCCGACCAAGTGGACTCATTTGATCGATAAGCTCTCGCTCAAAATCAAACAGTTGGAGCATGTCCCCATGAGACATCGGATATTTCCGATGTCTAAATATCGAAAAAGGCGAGCAACTTTTTTAAGGACATGCTCTAAAGGCACCCAGCCGCACTCAGTGATGGAGAATAGCCCATGGCCCGTATCACACTTCGGCAGCTGCTCGATCATGCGGCCGAGCACGACTATGGCGTCCCTGCTTTTAATATCAACAACATGGAGCAAGGCTTGGCAATCATGGAGGCGGCCGCCGCCGCCGATGCCCCGGTCATTATTCAGGCGAGCCGCGGCGCCCGCGCCTACGCCAACGACATCGTGCTCGCCAAGTTGATCGAGGCGTTGATCGAGCTCTATCCGAATATTCCGGTCTGCATGCATCAGGATCATGGCAACAGCGAAGCAACCTGCTTCACGGCGATTCAATACGGATTTTCATCGGTGATGATGGACGGCTCGCTCGAGGCCGACGCGGCGACGCCCGCCTCCTATGACTATAACGTCGGTGTCACGGCCAAGGTCGTCGAGGTGGCGCATTTGGTTGGCGCTTCCGTCGAGGGCGAACTTGGCGTCCTGGGGTCGCTCGAACTCGGCACCGGCGAACAGGAAGACGGACATGGCGCGGCAGGCAAACTCGGCCTCGATCAGCTCTTGACCGACCCCGATCAGGCAGTCGATTTCGTCACCCGGACAAAGGTCGATGCGCTCGCGATCGCGATGGGAACTTCCCACGGCGCCTATAAGTTCACCCGCAAGCCCGATGGTGATATTTTGTCGATGCGGGTCGTCGAGGCGATCCACGCGAAACTTCCCAACATCCATCTCGTGATGCATGGATCGTCATCGGTTCCGCAGGACCTCCAGGACCGCTTCAACGCCTATGGCGGCGCCATGCGTCAGACGTATGGCGTCCCTGTCGAGGAGATCGTGCGCGGTATTAAACATGGTGTGCGTAAGGTGAACATCGATACCGATTGCCGTCTCGCGATGACCGCCGAACTTCGCCGCGTCGCGCATGAGACGCCAGGCGAATTCGATCCGCGCAAATTCTTAAAACCCGCCATGGACGCGATGCGCGAGGTTTGCCGGCAGCGGCTCGAGCAATTCGGTACCGCCGGAAATGCCTCGAAAATCAAGGTTCTGCCGATGTCCGCGATGGCCAAGCGCTATGCCTCGGGCAGCCTCGATCCCGCCCTCAACTTACGCCGCACCGCCGCGGAATAATTCCGGAGGTTTATATTGAACTTAGCCGGCACGGATCCGAAAGCGGCAACGCCGCGCGGCCGCTATCCGGGGGCGACATGCATAAGAAGCCTATGACGACCGACGCGCCGAGGTGCGGGCCCGCCGCGTTTTCGACTTGGATCGTGCGGATGGAGGGCAGGATTTAATGACGCCTGTGGTCATTGCGCCGTCGATACTTTCCGCTGATTTCGCCAACCTCGGCGAGGAAATCCGGGCCGTTACCGGTGCTGGCGCCGATTGGATACATATCGACGTCATGGACGGCCATTTCGTGCCAAACATCACGATCGGTCCGGCGATGGTGCGCGCCTTGCGCCCGCATGCAAAAATCCCTTTCGACGTGCATCTTATGATCGCCCCTTGCGACCCCTTTCTTGCCGCCTTCGCGGAAGCCGGGGCGGATTCGATCTCGATCCATGTCGAGGCCGGGCCGCATCTTCATCGTTCGCTGCAGGCGATCCGGGCACTTGGTAAAAAAACCGGCGTCGTGCTCAACCCGGCGACCCCGGCATCGAGCATCCGGAATGTCCTCGATCTCGTCGATCTGGTGTTGGTCATGTCGGTCAACCCTGGCTTTGGCGGGCAGACCTTCATTGCCTCCGCGGTGGACAAGATCGCGGAAGTGAAGGCGATGATTGGCCCGCGTGCGATCCGCATCGCGGTCGACGGCGGGATCAACCCGGAAACCGCGGGCCTCGTCGCGTCAGTGGGCGCGGACACTTTTGTCGCGGGCTCCGCCATCTTCAAGGGAGGCCCGGAGCATTACGCGGCGAATATTGCGGCAATACGCACCGCAGCGACCAGAATGCGATGCCGCGATGCCGCTTGAGGCCCTGATATTCGACGTAGACGGGACGCTCGCCGAAACCGAAGAGGCGCATAGACAGTCTTTCAACGAAGCATTCGCGGCCTTCGGCGTCGATTGGAACTGGGATAAGGAGGTTTATCGAGCCCTCCTCCAGGTGACCGGCGGCAAAGAGCGTCTTCAGCATTATATCGACGCTTGGAAACCTCAAAGCAGCGAGGCGGTACTTGCCCGCTTCGCCGAGATTTACGAGGAGAAGTCGGCCTGCTACGCCGCGCTTGTAAAGTCCGGCGCCGCGCCGGCGAGACCGGGTGTTCGGCGCTTAATCACCGAGGCCCATGAACGGGGAGTGCGGCTCGCCATCGCCACGACGTCGCTACGGGAGAGCATCGATATGGTGCTGCGCGCGATGTTCGGCGAGGAAGGCCCCCCCTGGTTTGCGCTGATCGCCGCGGGTGATGTCGTGGCCCACAAGAAACCCGCATCCGACGTCTATCGCTTCGCTCTTGACACGCTGGGGTGCGACCCGGGCTCGTGTGTCGCCATCGAAGATTCGGAAAATGGCGTCAAGGCGGCAAGGGCTGCTGGCTTGCCCGTCCTCGCGGCGCCCAGCTATTATTTGAAAGGGGATGATTTCAGCCTTGCGACGAGCGTTCTCACCGACCTCGGTGAGCCGGATCGTCCCTTCCGCCAGATCGGCGGCCTGCGCTTCGATCGGGATTATGTCGATATTGACGGCTTGAACGCATGGCTCGGAAAGCAACAACAATCCTGCGGAGGCGCCGAGGGATCCCGCCCAAATCATCAACCGGTCCGTTGAAATCGGATAACAATTTCCGTTTTCACGGGTTAGGTTGCTAAAACAGCCCTACGACCTTGCCGCTGTCATCGAGATCGATCTTGGTTGCCGCCGGCACCTTGGGCAAGCCCGGCATGGTCATGATCTCGCCGCACACCAAGACGACGAACTCCGCGCCGGCGGCGAGCCGGACTTCGCGGATATTGATCTCATGGTTGGATGGCGCGCCGCGCAGCTTTGCGTCGGTCGAGAACGAATATTGGGTCTTGGCGACACACACGGGATAGTGGCCGTAGCCGCTCTCCTGCAGCCGCTTGATCTGCGCGCGAATTTTCGAATCGGCGGTGACCTGGCTCGCGCCATAGAGTTTTGTGGCAATCGCCGTCGCCTTGTCCCATAAGGGGGCATCGTCCTCATAGACAAATCGGAAGTCGACCGGCACTTTGTCGACCATATCGACGACCGTGCGCGCCAGCTCCTCGGCGCCCTTGCCTCCTTCCGCCCAATGCCGGCACACGGCGATCGGGACTTCGTGATGCGCCATTTTTCTTTTCAGAAGCGCGATCTCGGCGTCCGTGTCGAATGTGAAATGATTGATCGCGACGATGCAGGGAAGCCCGAAATGGTCGCGGATGTTGTTGACGTGGCGCTCCAAATTGGCGACGCCTTTGGTCAACGCGTCGAGGTTTTCCGTATTGAGTTCCTTGAGGTCCGCGCCGCCGTGATATTTGAGGGCGCGGATGGTCGCGACGATCACCACCGCCTGCGGGCGAAGGCCCGATTTGCGGCATTTGATATCGATGAATTTCTCGGCGCCGAGATCGGCGCCAAAGCCCGCCTCGGTCACCACATAGTCGGACAATTTCAGCGCGGTCTTGGTGGCGAGCACGGAATTGCAGCCATGCGCGATATTGGCGAAGGGCCCGCCATGAATGAAGGCCGGGTTGTTTTCGAGCGTTTGCGCGAGGTTCGGTTTTAGCGCGTTTTTCAAAAGCACCGCCATCGCACCATGTGCGTTCAAATCGCCCGCGCGAAGTGGTTTTTGATCTCGCGTATATCCAACTACGATCTTTCCCAGCCGGTCCTTCAAATCCTTGAGCGAGGTGGAAAGACAGAAGATCGCCATGATCTCGGAGGCGACCACGATATCGAATCCGTCCTCGCGCGGAAATCCGTTCGCGGGCCCGCCCAAGGCCACGGTGATTTGCCGCAGCGCGCGGTCGTTCATATCGACGACCCGCTTCCATGCGATGCGCCGCACATCGAAATTCAGCTCATTGCCGTGGTGAATATGATTGTCGATCATCGCGGCGAGAAGGTTGTGGGCAAGGCCGATCGCACCGAAATCGCCGGTAAAATGCAGGTTGATGTCCTCCATTGGCACGACCTGCGCATAACCGCCGCCGGCCGCGCCTCCCTTCATGCCGAAAACCGGCCCGAGCGAGGGCTCGCGCAGACAAATGGAGGCCTTCTTGCCGATGCGGTTCAGGGCGTCGCCGAGGCCGACCGTGGTTGTGGTCTTGCCCTCCCCGGCCGGAGTCGGGCTGATCGCCGTGACAAGGATCAGCTTGCCATCCGGCCGGTCCGCGAGGCTATCCACAAAATCCAACGAAATCTTGGCCTTGTAATAGCCGAAGGGCTCGAGGTGCTCGTCCCCGATACCGAGCTTTTCGCGCGCGACCTCGCTGATGCGGCGCATGTTGGCTTGTTGCGCGATTTCGATGTCCGCCGGCATGGTCCCTCCTCGCGAAGCCTTGCTCAGGCTTCCACCACGTTTTTCGGCTTGCCTGCCGCGAATGCGTCGATGTTGTCGATGAGCTGGTCGGCGAGAATCTGCATGGCCTCACGGCTCGCCCAGGCGACATGCGGCGTGACGATCAAATTCGGCAGCCGCAAATCGAGCAGAATATTGCCCTGCTTTGGCGGCTCAACGGTCAGCACGTCAAAGCCCGCGCCGCCAATGATTTTGTTGGTCAGCGCATCGGCCAACGCTTCCTCGTCGACGAGCCCGCCGCGGCCGGTATTGATAAGAAGGGCGTCATTCTTCATCAGCCGCAATTCACGCGCGCCGATCATGTTTTTGGTCTCGGGCGTCAGCGGCAAATGCAGGGTAATGATGTCGCTCTCGCGCAGCAAGGTTTCGAAACCGGTCAGGCCAGGCTGCGGGACGATGTCGTAGGCCAGCATCCTCTGGCCAAAGGCCTCGGCGATCCGGCCCACCGACTTGCCGATCGCGCCATAGCCGACTATGCCGAGCGTCGAGCCGCGCATGTCTCTGATCGGATGGTCGAAGAAACAGAATTGGTCGCAAGCCTGCCAACGCCCGGCGCGCACATCGTCGCGGTAAGCCAGCAGGTTGCGGCGAAGCGCGAAGGCCAGCGCGAACACGTGTTCCGGCACCGTATTGAAGGCATAGTTGCGGATGTTCGAGACGGTAATGTCGTGCGCCTCGCAGTAGGCTTTGTCGACGACATCGGTGCCGGTGGCGGCGACCGCGATCAATTTAAGATTGGGAAGCTTTGCCAGCGTCGCTTCGCGCATGGGCACCTTGTTGATGATGGCAATTGTCGCATCCCGAAGGCGATCGACGATCTCGTTCGTCGAGGTCACCGCATATTCCGTATAGCTATGCGGAAAGTCCGGCGTTTTCAGATTGGCCGCGACGGTCGAACGGTCGAGAAAGACGATCGAGTGTTGCACGGCGTAATCTTTCTTTGGCTCGATTTGTCGTGGATTTCCGAAACAACGCTTTTCGCGAGGCCTTCGCTCAGGCTATGCCCTGCTATCGTTCGAGCTCGACTCCTCCGCGATAGCCGCGCGGCACGCCGCCACCAAAGGGCTTTGCCGCCCATGGCCGGGCGGGCGCGCCGCGGCGCCTCAGTCGTTGAGAACGCCCTCCGGGTGCAGCTCGGCGAAATGTTCTTGCTCCGTCGGCTTCTTTTCCTTGGCCATGATGGTCGAACGGAAATATTCCTGGGCGGCGGCGACACCGCTGCCTAGTTTAATGTCGATGCCGACATCGACCATCGCCATTTCCGCTCCGGAAAGAGCGCCGAGAACCATGAGGTCGTTGAGATCGCCGAGATGGCCGATCCGGAACACCTTGCCCGCGACCTGCGACAGCCCGGCGCCGAGCGCCAAATTATAGCGGCGGAAAGCGGCATCGATCACATCGGCGCCGTTGAAGCCCGGTGGGACGACGATCGCGGTCACCGTATCGGAATACCATTTCGGTTCCTTCGCGCAGAGTTGCAGGCCCCAGGCCTCGACCGCGGCGCGCACGCCGCTCGCCAGAACGTTATGGCGCTCGAACACCCGTTCGAGCTTTTCCTCGAAAAGAATTCTGAGTGCTTCGCGCAGGCCGTAGAGCATCGGCAAAGCCGGGGTGTAGGGGAAATAGCCCGTCGCGTTCGCCTTGATCATGTCGCCAAAATCGAAATAGAACTCGCTTGAGACCTGCTCCCTTATAGGCCGCGAGCGCGCGGGGGCTCGCGCAGACGATGCCAAGGCCGGCCGGCAGCATCAGACCTTTTTGCGAGCCGGCGACCGCGAGATCGACGCGCCAGTCGTCCATCCGGAAATCGATGCTTCCGATCGAGCTCACCCCATCGACGTAGAGCATTGCCGGGTGATTGGCGGCGTCCATCGCCTGTCGCACCGCCAAAATATCGCTGGTCACGCCGGTCGCGGTCTCGTTCTGAACCGCCAGCACGGCCTTGATTTCGTAGCCCTTATCGGCGCGCAGAATGGTTTCGATCTTGTCCGGCTTGACCCCGGTCCCCCACTCCTCCTCCAAAACCTGGACGTCGAGGCCGATCCGCTGCGCCAAGTCGATCCACAAATGGCTGAACTGGCCGAACCGAGAGGCCAAAACCTTGTCGCCGGGGGATAGCGTATTGCAGAGCGATGCCTCCCAAGCGCCGGTGCCGGAAGAAGGGAAAATAAACACCTGCCCATCGGCGCTTTTGAAGACTTTCTTCAAATCCTGGAACAAGGGCAGCGTAAACTCCGGAAATTTGGAAGACCGGTGGTCTTCCATCGCTACCATCATGGCGCGGGTGACGCGGTCAGGGACGTTGGTCGGTCCTGGGACGAAAAGAAAGTGGCGGCCCGCCATGATGACTCCTCCATTAGTTTGCCGGCTTACACTATTAACAAAACCATTGGCTCAAGCGCAACCGCCGAAGTTGCGCGCAAGAAGTTTCCTTTTTTAGACCATTATCTTCAAAACCAAAAACCGGTTTCGGACAAGGACATGCAACGACGCCAAGGCGCTAGATGTCGTGTCTCGATAGGTTGTTTCTTGGGATCCTTGAGATAGGGGAGCATCCGTTGATGCCGAAGTGAGGCCGATGATGATTGTAATGGTGGAGGAAAGGCAACAGTGCGGCGGCCCGTTCGGATGAATGGTTGTAGGGTTTGGCATAGGCCCATTCCCGCAAGGAGGTCTGCACGAAGCGTTCGGCCTTTCCGTTTGTTCTTGGCGTATAGGGTCTGGTGCGCTTATGCTTGATTTTCAGCATTCGCAACGCCTTTGTGTAGCGGCGCGAACGGAAGCTGGCGCCGTTGTCGGTCATGACGCGAAGGACCCTGACGCCGTGATCGCGAAAGAAGCGCAAGGCTTGCAAGAGGAATTTCAGGCAGGAGCGCCGTGTTTCGTCCGGCAGGATTTCAGAATAGGCCAGCCGGGAGTGATCGTCGACGGCCAGATGGAGATATTCCCAGCCCTTGCCGCCTTCCTTGCGGCTGCGTGGCGCGCTCTGTCCGGTCCGGTCTCCCGTGATGCGATGTCCGATCCCTTCGATGCGGCCGAGCTTCTTGATGTCGATATGGATCATCTCGCCCGGCTGCTTCTTTTCATAGCGGATGATCGCGATCCTTTGATCGAGGGCGGACAGGCGGCTCAGCCCCTTGGCCTTTGCGATGCGGGCCACCGTCGCGCGCGACAGCCCGGTCGCGCGGGCGATCTTCCAGAAGGGCTGACGGGCCCGGCGCAGGGCTTCGACCTGGGCGATCTGATGTGATGTGATCCGTGTCCGCAGGCGATGCGGCCGGCTGGTCCGGTCTTGGAGGCCAGCGGCGCCTTCGCTTTCGTGGCGCCGGAGCCATTTCCTCACGGTCGCGGCCGAAACGCCTACAGCGCCGGCTATGGAGCGCGGCGTTTCGCCCGCTTGGCGGCGCCCAACAATCAAGGCTCGCATGTTCGGCGTCGTCCTGGCATTCTTATGAATGTTCACGGGTGGGTCTCCTGAGCCTGTGGTGCTTCGCAAACCCCACAAACCTCAAATTCTCCCCGTGAACAACCTGTTGAGACATTACAGCTAGAGCATGTCCCGAAAAAGTTGCTCGACTTTTTCGATCAGGACATGCTCCAACTCTTTGATTTTGAGCGAGTCCTTTTCGATCACATGATTCCATGTGATCGGGACGCGCTCTTGGCCTCAGCCAACGATCAGGATGGCCCGGAAATCGTTCACATTGGTGAGGGTTGGCCCGGTCACCACCAGATCTCCAATCGCGGAAAAAAAGCCGTAGCCATCGTTATCGGCGAGCAAGGCCTTCGCCGACACGCCCGCCGCGGCGGCGCGGGCAAGGCTGCCGGGGCCGATGAGCGCGCCGGCGTTGTCCTCCGTCCCGTCGATTCCATCGGTATCCGCGGCCAGTGCATAAATGCCGGGATGGCCGTCCAAGGCGACGCCAAGCGCCAGCAGGAACTCGGCGTTGCGCCCGCCGCGTCCCCTCCCCCGCACGGTGACCGTGGTCTCGCCGCCCGAGATGAGGACGCAGGGGGGAGCCGAGGGCTGGCCGAAGCCATGAACCTGCCGCGCGATCGCCGCGTGGACGAAAGCCACGTCGCGCGCCTCGCCCTCGATCGCGTTGGCGAGAATAAGCGGGGTCACGCCGGCCTTCCGCGCGACTTCGGCCGCGGCCTCAAGCGACATTTGCGGCGTCGCGATCATCACATTGGCCACCCCCGCGAGGCGCGGATCGCCGGGTTTCAAGGTTTCCGCCCCAGCCGCGCCGAGATGCGCGCGGACGTTCGCCGGCACGGCGATGGCGTATTTTTGCAGGATCGCGGTTGCCTCGGCCGAAGTCGTTGGATCGGCGGCGGTCGGTCCCGAGGCGATCACGCAAGGATCGTCGCCCGGCACGTCCGAGATCATCAGTGTCACCACCCGTGCCGGCGCGGCGGCCGCCGCGAGCCTGCCGCCCTTGATCGCCGACAAATGCCGGCGCACGCAATTCATCTCGGAGATGGTCGCGCCGCTCTTCAACAGCGCCTTGTTGATGGCCTGCTTGTCGGCGAGCGTCACGCCATCGGCTGGAAGAGCGAGAAGCGCCGAGCCGCCGCCGGAAATCAGGCAAAGCACCAGATCCTCGGGGGTCAGACCCTTGACCATGGCGAGAATGCGTTTCGCCGCTTCCTGCCCGGCGGCGTCGGGGACCGGGTGACTGGCTTCGACCACTTCGATGCGTTGGCAGGGTGCGCCGTGGCCGTAGCGGGTGACCACCAAGCCTTCGAGCGGACCTTGCCAATGATCCTCGACCGTCTTGGCCATCGCGCCGCTGGCCTTGCCGGCGCCGACGACGATGACCCGGCCTGGCGGCCTCGGCGGGAGATGCGGCGGCAGGCATTTCCGAGGCAAGGCCGCGCCAACCGCCGCCTCAAACATGTCGAACAGCAGCTGACACGGATCGATTGTCATTGCGGTTTCCGGCGCGCGGGCTTCCCCACCAGGACGGCATCGCAATCGCGCGGTAAATACGGCCTTCTATTTTGCTGGCTGGCGATGCCGTTTCATAACCGCAAATGCCTGGCTTTCAACCATTTTCTCGCCGAACGACCCATTGAGGGGCGATAAGCTGATGAAAAGGCCATTATTTCCGCCGGAGACGGTCCTTTCGAGGGGAAGCCCTCGCGCGACGTTATCAGGTGCAGCCGCTTCCCATGATCCATGATCTCGCGTGGTTCACGCGCGATGCCAACGGGAGGGTTGCTAAGGCCGGAATTTGGCAATAAGCCTTCCATTGCATCCCCTGAGGGCGCGCCCGCCGGCGCAAGCAGGTTGCATGGACGAGCAGCAAAAAAACACAACCGGAAGCCCGCGCCGGTTTAATCGGCCCGAAGTTGGGTTGTAAGGAGGGGTATTTGGATATTCACGAGTACCAGGCCAAGGAGCTTTTGGCGAATTTCGGGGTGGCAACGCCGCACGGAGCGGTGGCCTACAGTCCCGACCAAGCCGTTTATTGCGCCACCGAACTTGGCGGCTGGCATTGGGCGGTGAAGGCTCAGATCCATTCCGGCGCCCGCGGCAAGGCCGGCGGCGTTAAGCTCTGCAAGACCTATAACGAAGTGCGCGCGGCGGCGGCGGAGCTTCTCGGCAAAACTCTCGTTACGAGTCAGACCGGTCCCGAGGGCAAGGTCGTGCAGCAAGTCTATGTCGAGGTCGCCGAACCCTTCGAGCGCGAGATCTACCTTGGCTTCGTACTCGACCGGAAGGTCGAGCGGGTCCGGGTTATCGCATCGCGCTTCGGCGGCATGGAAATCGAGGAGATCGCCAAGGACCATCCGGAGGAAATCCTGCAAGTGGTGGTCGAGCCGGCGGTAGGGCTCCAGCCGTTCGAGGCGCGCGAGCTCGCCTTCGGTCTCGGGCTCAGCCTGAAGCAGGTCAGCCGCGCCGTCGCCAGCATGCTCGGCTGCTACCGCGCGTTTCGCGATCTCGACGCCACCATGGTCGAGATCAATCCGCTGGTCATCACCAAGGACGACCGGATCCTTGCGCTCGATGCCAAGATGTCGTTCGACGACAATGCCCTATTCCGGCGGGGCACGGTCGCCGACATGCGCGACCATTCGCAGGAGGACCCGCGCGAGGTCCAGGCCGCCGAGCATAACCTCAACTATGTCGGCCTCGACGGCACGATCGGCTGCATTGTCAACGGCGCCGGGCTCGCCATGGCAACCATGGACATGATCAAATATGCGGGCGGTAGCCCGGCGAACTTCCTCGACATCGGCGGCGGCGCCTCGCCGGAACGGGTTGCCGCGGCGTTTCGTCTGGTGTTGTCCGACCGCAACGTCAAGGCGATTCTGGTCAACGTGTTCGCAGGGATCAATCGTTGCGATTGGGTGGCCGAAGGTGTCGTGCAGGCTTGCCGCGAATTGAAGGTCGATGTCCCCTTGGTGGTGCGGCTCTCAGGGACCAATGTCGAGGCGGGGCGCGACATCATCGCAAAAAGCGGCTTGCCGATCATCTCGGCCGATACCCTCGCCGATGCCGCCAAGGCTGCGGTCGACGCTGCCCGTGGCGCGCCGCAACGGAACGTCCGCCCGGCCTGACCTCGTGGATTGCGGCACGCGGTAGCGTTCCTGACCGTTGAATTCAACAAAGCACACTTAAGCGCGTGCTTTTTTCGTTTTTTTGCCGGCGAGAAAGTCCCTGATCTTCGTTGCAAATTGCTTTAGGGGAAGTCTCATACGAAGTCTCGAAGAGTATGACCCATCGGCCCCCGCCGTCAGGGCCGGGCTTGACCCGGCCATCCAAACCTGCACCTTCCGTGATTGGATGCCCGGGTCAATCCCCGGACTTAGATCCGGGGACGGGCATGACAACCAGAGTCACGAACAATGAGATTTGGATCAGGCCATGAGCATTCTGATCGACGAAACAAGCCGGGTCCTGATTCAGGGCTTCACCGGCGACAAGGGTACGTTCCATGCCAAGGAAATGATCGCCTACGGCACCAAGATCGTTGGCGGTGTCACACCAGGCAAGGGCGGCACCCCCCATCTCGGCCTTCCGGTGTTCAACACCGTGAAGGAAGCAGTTAAGCAGACCGGCGCGACCCATAGTATCGCCTTCGTCGCGCCGGCGTTCTGCGCCGACGCGATCATGGAGGCGGCGGACGCGGGGATCGGGCTCGTTTGCTCGATAACCGACGGCATTCCCGCGCAAGACATGATGCGGGTGAAGCGCTATCTTTTGCGCTATCAGCGCGACCATCGGACCTTGCTGGTCGGGCCGAACTGCGCGGGGATCATCAGCCCCGGCAAGGCGATGCTCGGGATCATGCCGGGCCATATTTATGGGCGCGGCACGGTCGGTGTCGTTTCCCGCTCGGGCACGCTTGGCTATGAAGCCGCGGCCCAGATGAAGGCCCTTGGGATCGGCGTTTCGACGAGCGTCGGCATTGGCGGCGATCCGATCAATGGCAGCTCGTTCCTGGACCATTTGGTGCTGTTCGAGCGCGACCCGGAAACCACCGCGGTCATGATGATTGGCGAAATTGGCGGACCCCAGGAAGCCGAGGCGGCGGCGTGGATCAAGAGCCACATGACCAAACCGGTGGTCGGCTATGTCGCGGGCCTCACGGCGCCAAAAGGCCGCCGCATGGGTCATGCCGGCGCGATCATTTCGGCAAGCGGTGACAGCGCCGCCGAAAAAGCGGAAATCATGAAATCCTACGGCCTGATCGTGGCTCAAAGTCCGAGCGAACTTGGCACGACGATGGCCAAGGTCTTGGCCCATTGAGGCCGTCGGCGCGCCACTCGCCAAAATCCCAATTCCGCGAAAGCAAACGCTCATTTTCCAGTGCCGCGTCAATATGTTGGGCAAAATCGACGTCCCTTCGTCCAGCCGCTGCGGGGTTGCCCATGACGGAGTTTAGGGCGGGCAGGCCGGGATTCGAGACCGGCAACGCGCCTGGAAGCATTCAAACGGTGCTCGACGGCGAGGAAACCGCGGATATCCTGTTCGAGTTGCTGGCCGGCATTGTGCACCGCCAACATCCAGAGGTCGCGGCGGCGCTGAGGGGGAAATCCGGGGCCGGGAATTTCGCGCCGGATTTGCTCGCCCGTGTCTTCCAGGCCCACGGAATCTGGTTCCAGCTGCTTGCAATCGTCGAACAGCATACCGCGATGAGGCTGCGCCGCCAAACCGAGCGCGTGCGCGGCGAAACGGCGGTGGAGGGCACATTCGCCAATCTTATCGCCGAGGCGGCAAATCTAGGCATCGATGCGCAAGAGCTGCGCGGCCGGCTGGCTTCGACGCGGATCCGGCCGGTCATCACCGCGCATCCCACCGAAGCAAAGCGGGTGACCGTCCTCGAAAAGCATCGCCGCATCTACCGGCTGCTGGTCGAGTTGGAACAGCCGCGATGGACCGCGCGGGAACGCACCCGCATCATAGACAAATTGCGTGACGAGATCGCGCTGTTGTGGATGACCGGCGAACTGCGCCTGGAGAAGCCGTCGGTCGAGCAAGAAGTCGTCTGGGGCCTGCATTTCTTCCACGAGACGCTGTTCGATGGCGTCCCGGATCTCTTGAAGAAGCTCGACCGTGTGCTCGCTCAATTTTATCCGGGAGAACAGCTCGCGCCGGCGCCGTTTTTCCAATTTGGCTCATGGATTGGCGGCGACCGCGACGGCAACCCTTTCGTCACCAACGACGTCACGCGCCGCGCCCTCACCCAAAATGCACTGGCAAGCCTCCGCCATTACGAGCAGCATCTTTCGCTTCTGTTGCAGAGGATGTCGATCGCCGAGCGGGCGCTGCCTTTTTCGCCGGCATTCCGGACGGCACTCGCGAATGGCCTCGCCGAGAGCCTAGACGGGGCGATGATAGCAAAGCGTAACTCCGGCGAGCCGTATCGCCAGTTCCTCTTTTGCATGCTGCGCAAACTCCAACTCACCATTGCCCGCGCCGAACATGGGCACGCCTCCGTTGGCGCCGGTTATGGCACCGCCGACGAGCTCATCGCAGATCTACGGATACTGGAAGATGCGCTGATTGAAAGCGGCGCCCCCGATCTTAGCGAGGACCTCGTGCAGCCGATCCGCAGGGCGGTGGAGATATTCCGCTTCCGCACGGTCAGGCTCGATCTGCGCGAAAACACGACCCGTCTGACCGAAACCTTGCAGGCGCTGTGGCGGGCGTCCGCTGGCCGGAACGGCGGCACGCCGCCCGATCCCGGATCGGCGGAGTGGAAAAGCTGGATCGTCGCCGAGCTCGCCAGGCCGTTGCCCTCGAAGCGTGCGCGGCCGGACCTGCCGCCCGAGGCGCTGGAAACGCTTGGCATGTTCCAGCTCGCCCGCGACAAAGGCAATGAATTCGATCGCGAAGCCTTCGGCAGTTTCATCCTCAGCATGACCCGTTCGGCCGCCGACATCCTTGGCGCCTATCTCCTCGCCAAGGAAGCCGGACTTTTTCTCGATGCGGCGGGCGTCGAGGCCTGCACCCTGCCGATCGTGCCGCTGTTCGAGACGATCGCCGATTTGCGCGCCGCGCCCGCCATCATGCGCGAACTCTTGGCGCTGCCGGTCGTCCGGCGCAGCGCCCGCGCCCAAGGAGGAACGCAAGAAGTCATGATCGGCTATTCGAACTCCAACAAGGATGGTGGATTTTTAGCCTCCAATTGGGAATTGGCGAAGGCGCAGACGCGGCTAACCAAAACCGGAATCGAAAGCGGTATTCCGGTCGCGTTTTTCCACGGCCGGGGCGGCTCGGTCAGCCGCGGCGGCTCCCCCACCGCGCAGGCGATCGCGGCGCAGCCCGCGGGCTCGATCAACGGGCGCTTCCGGGTGACCGAACAAGGCGAGGTGGTATCGTTCAAATACGCCAATCGCGGCACCGCGGCCTACCAGATGGAAGTGCTCGGGGCCGCGGTGCTCAAGCACGCTCTTATCTCCGAACGCGAGCAGGCGCTGGTGCCGCGGGCCGAGTTCGACGAGGCGATGGAGGCGCTTTCGGGTGCCGCCTATGCGGCCTATGCGGGGTTTATTTCGCACCCGGATCTTTTGCCTTATTTTCAGGCGGCAAGCCCGCTCGAGGAAATCGCGCTGCTTAATATCGGGTCACGGCCGGCGCGCCGATTTGGCGCCCGTTCGCTCGGCGATCTCAGGGCAATCCCCTTTGTCTTCGCCTGGTCGCAAAACCGCCATGCGGTCACCGGCTGGTACGGGACGGGGAGCGGCATCGCCAGTTTCCTCGATGTGCGCAAGGACCGTGGCGAGGCGCTGTTGCGGCGGATGTTCACCGAGTTCCGGCTGTTCCGGCTGATTATTGGCGAGGTCGAAAAGACCCTCTGCCTCGTCGATCTGAAAATCGCCCGCGAGTACGCGGGCCTTGTCGCCGACGCGGCCAAGCGCGATGCCATCTTCGCCCTGATCGAGCAAGAGTTCAGACTGACCTGCGACATGGTGCTGCGGATCAGCCGGGAGCGCGAGATCGGCGAACGATTTCCAAGCTACCGTGCCCGTCTTGCGCACCGTCTGCCGACGATCAACCAGGTCAATCGCGATCAGGTCGAGCTCTTGCGGCGCTTCCGAGCTTGCGAAACCGACGAGGCCATGGAGGCCTATAAGTCGAACCTGCTGCTGTCGATCAATTGCATCGCCAGCGGCCTTGGCGCCACCGGCTGAACCGGCCCTGGGACATTAACCACCGAGAGAATTAAGAGAAGAGAAAGGATTAAGGGCATGAGTTTCACGATCATCGAGCAGGCAACGCCACGTCTGCATCGCTCCGAACTGGCGGTTCCAGGCTCCAATCCCGGATTGTTCGAAAAGGCCGCCCAATCGGCCGCGGATATAATTTTCCTGGACGTCGAGGATGCCGTCGCCCCCGACGACAAGGAGCAGGCCCGCAAGAATATCATCACCGGGCTGAACGGCATCGACTGGGGCACCAAGACCATGATGATCCGCATCAACGGTCTCGACACCCATTATATGTACCGCGATGTCGTCGATATCGTCGAGGCCTGTCCGCGCCTCGACATGATCTTGATCCCCAAGGCCGGCGTCGCGGCCGATGTCTACGCCGTGGACATGCTGGTGACCCAGATCGAAACGGCGAAGAAACGCGAAAAGCGGATCGGCTTCGAGGTGTTGATCGAGACCGCGCTCGGGATGGCCAATGTCGAGGCGATCGCGCAGTCGAGCCGGCGCCTCGAGGCGATGTCCTTCGGCGTCGCCGATTATGCCGCTTCGACGCGCGCGCGCACCACGGTGATCGGCGGCGTCAACGCGGATTACGGCGTGCTCACGGACAAGGATGCCTCCGGCAACCGGGCTTATTACTGGGCTGATCAGTGGCATGCGGCGCAAACCCGCATGATGGTCGCCTGCCGCGCCTACGGCTTGCGTCCGATCGACGGTCCGTTTGGGGATTTTTCGGACGCGGATGGTTTTGTCGCCGCTGCGAAGCGCGCGGCGGTACTGGGCTACGAGGGAAAATGGGCAATTCATCCCTCGCAAATCGCACTCGCCAATGGGGTGTTCACGCCGTCCGAAGCCGAGGTGACCAAGGCCCGCCGCATCGTGAGCGCGATGGCCGATGCCGCTAAAGCTGGCAAGGGCGCGGTGTCGCTCGACGGCCGGCTGATCGATGCCGCGAGCATTCGCATGGCCGAGGCGCTTTTGAAAAAGGCGGCGGCGATGGGCGCCGCGGCCTGACGCGCCTAACACGCACCAACGGTCGCACGCATCGGCCGTTGGTCCGGTTCAGAACATTGTTCTGAGGTCACATTGGGAGAGAAAATTTCTCAAAGGCGCGCCACGGCGGACCTGAATTGCCGAGCGAAAGTTGATCGGCGCAGGGGCCGTTCTTTTGCCGTGCATAATTCAAGCAGACCGTGTGGAAACGGCTCCGTCTGAGCGGTGACAAATCACGGAAGCTCCTTTCAGCGATGTTTGAGCATTCTGGTGCAAGGTGCCCTCTGTGATGCCGCGATCGTCGTCCAGGTGGATCGGTCCGGCCAATATCGCGCCTCCCGTCATCCCCGGGCGGCCGCCATCATCGCCTCGACGCCGAGGATGTTGAGCGCCCGCCGCAAATTATAGACGAGCGCGGTCAGACTGAACTCGGCGCGGACATTGTCGAGGCCCTTCATCAGAAAGGCGCTCTGGTTCATCCATTGCTTGATCGAGCCGAAGGGATGCTCGACCATCTCGCGCCGCCGGTCGAAAATTTCCGGTCGCGCTTTCAGTCGCGCCGCCATGCGGTCGAGCACCGCCTCGTTTTCCAGACGCGAGACCTTGCGATAGTCCTTGGTGCAGCGCGACTTGATCGCGCAAACGAGACACGCCGCCCGATTGCTGTAATCGATCTTCATCAGTTCCCGCAGCTTGCTTTCATAGCGCGTCGACAGGACCTGGCCAGCCGGACAGATGAAGGCGTTGCACTCCGCGTCGTAGCGGAACTCATCCTTGCGGAAAAAGCCATTGCTTACCGATGATCCCCGTTGCGGCTTGGGAACATACGGCGTCATCCCCGCCTTCTCGCAGGCCTCGATGTCCTCGATCTTGAAGTAGCCGCGATCGGCGACGACATCGATCGTCTCAACCGCAAGGATGGCGCGGGCCGGTTCGGCGGTTTGCGTCAACAGGCCCATGTCGACGACCTGATTGGTCACTTCCTGGTCGATCATCTTGTGCTTCGCGTCGACGGCGACCTGGATATTGTAGCCGACGGCGACCTTGGTATGAGCGGCCATCGCGCGGCTGTCGGGATCGGTCAGCGATATCTGGCTCTCGCCGCTCTGCTCCAGTTCCGTCAGCAGCACCCCGTATCGCCCGCGCTTCTCGCGCAGCGCCTCGATCTTTTCCGCGAGGTTTTTGGTGCGCGAGCCGTCGCTCGCGGCTTCCTCGGCATCGCTCTCGTCGAGCCGCCGCAAATATTCGTCCAGACGCTTGTCCACCGCCTTGATGAACTTCTCCAGCGAGTTCTTCGTAAAGTTGCGGTCCTTGTTGTTGACCGCCTTGATGCGCGTGCCATCCACCGCCAGCAGCTCGCGGCCGAAAAGATTGAGTTCCCGGCACAGCAACGTGAACTGGCGGAACACGGCGCGGAAGGCGGCTCGATTGTCGCTCCGGAAGTCGGCGATGGTCTTGAAGTCTGGCTTCAAGGTTCGCAACAGCCAGATGATCTCGATGTTGCGGTGGCATTCGGCCTCAAGCCGCCGGCTTGACCGCACGCGGTTGAGATAGCCGTAGATGTAGAGTTTGAGCAGATCGCCCGGCGCATAGCCGGGGCGGCCCGTCACCTTCGGCGTGACGCGTTTGAACCCGGCTGCCGCGAGGTCGAGCCCATCAACGAAGGCGTCGATGAACCGAACGGGATTGTCGGCGACGACATAATCGTCGATCGCCTCTGGCAACAACAGAAGTTGCGAACGTTCGAATCCGGAAATGTGAGTCATGTCAGATTCTAGCGCGGCGCAGGCCGCAAGGGAATCCGATTGATGCGACTTTCCACACGGTCTGCAAGAATTATGAACCGCCACGAGGCGGCGGCAGTTGTAATAGACGCGACTATCTGGTCTTCTCCCCACCTTCACGTTAGCGCACCATTTACTTCTCCGGGAGGCACTTATGGATCGTCGCGATTTCCTGCAAGCGACAACGTTTGCTGCCGCTGCCACGACCTACGGCAGCGCAAGCTCATTGGCGATGGTGACGGGGGGGCCACAAATGGGGCTTAACGACTTAGTACAACTTGCGGCGACAGCGCCCGTCACGCCGACCGACTTCGATAAGCTGCACAGGCTGTTGGACGATGTTTCTCCTCTGTCGACAATTCGCGATCAACTGGGCAACATCATCTCAGCGCCAACACCCGATCTCGCGGGCCTACCAGATATCTTAAAACCGATCGACGTTGGTGCGGCCGACTTCCTCAAAGACTTGACGAAGGCACAATTGCAGTATTCCCCAATGGAAGTGGAGTATCTTGCAAACACGTTAAACGACCACATTAATAATTGCCTTACTCTGCGTGAAAAAGCCCAACAGCTAGAAGTGTTGGCCTCTGCGGCACGGTTAGAGTTGCGTTTGGAGCAGAAGACCATTGATTTCTTGACCGCAATGGCTGATCACGAAAAAGTAAATGGGTCGCATATTGCGGGCACAATGTACGATCCGATCATGACTGCATCGAAAATTGCATCCTCGCCCGGCGGCGATGGCTATTACAGTCACAGTCGCGAGCTCGCAGATATCCTTTTGAATGCGCGCCGTGAGAGCTTAGGAGCTCGATTGGCCCTACTGAATTTATCTGGTAGTGGCAACAATCACACTCAACGTTTCGCTTTTCTAAAAGATAGTTTCAACCGCGAACTCGGAGAAGCATTCCTCAGGGCTAGATCAGTCGCGGTAGGTTGTAAAGAGATTTACAAGTTGAATTTCGAGGCCATGCCCGCTCCGACCGATGTCGGCTACCTCAATAAGCTCGCGGACTGGGCAAATATAGTATTTGTTGCGCTTGAGCGTGCGGTGATGAGTAAGACGTCGACGGTTGTTGCGGTCGCGTTGCGCAAGGGCTCGGACCCGGCGGCGCCGCCAGGACTATTGCCTGAGGCTGATTACATTGCTGGTCGAAACAATGGTGCGTTCAACGTAAAGATCTCGACGGAATTTTTTAGCACAATAACATTAAATCTAAAAAACCCGCGGTTGCGGGGGCTTGAGGTTTACGCATGGACCGATGCTCAGCTCTAGTCATGCGCCTTTCTGTGGATGTAGTAGCATGATCGGCCAAGGCGAGTACGCGTACGGGCGCTCAAGTGGTGCCAATGAGGCGCCGCTATTCACATCTGACAACTGGCACGCCCTGGCTACGTCTATGAAGAAGGGTGCAGAAGTAGCTTTCATTGTGGCGGGGGCGTCTAAAGCGGTAGCGGCACGCGATCCAGACCTGAAAACGAAGGCCCTTTTCTTAATGATCGCGCAGGGGGCTTTGGAGACGAGCGCAGTTGCCGCGATGGCAGCGGCGCTCGCAGAAAAGCAAGCCACGCAAGCGAAGGAGGAGGAGGACAAGCGAGATGCAGCGGCACGAGAAACGGAGAGGCAACGGTCCGAGCGGGCTCGCATCGAAAGAGCTAGCGTCGCGAAATTCGAAGCTAACCTCGATCGAGGCTGGCGGGAACATCAGGAACGTGTCAATCGCGGGGACTTTCTCCGCGAATACAAAGACACACCAATTCGCGAGCGCGACTTCAGTCGTACTGCTTAAAGGAGAGCTGACGGCAACTTCGGTTTCTCAAAATTCACGATTTTCGCATGAGTTCCACGTCCACAGCTTTTCATATGTTTGCGCGTTGCATAAGTCCGTGCGAAACATCACCGCCACGGATCGATGACCGGCGCGCGGGCGCGCACATAATCGCTCGTGTCGCGGGAAACGATCGTCAGCCCGTGGCACAGCGCCGTCGCCGCGATGATCAGATCGGGTTGCGAGAACGTATGCCCCGCCTTGCAGCCGTCCTCGACCAACAGCCGCCATTTGAACATGATGTCTTCGGTGACGGGCAGGACGCGCTCCTCGAACATCGGCCGCACCTTGTGCGCGAGCCAGTCGTTGAGTTCGGCGCGCCGGCTGGCGTCGGCGACGAGCTCGATGCCGAAGCGGATTTCGGCGAAAGTCACGGCGCTGACATAGAACTGTTCGAGCGGCTGCACGGCGATGAAGGCAAGCACTTTAGGCTCGGGCTTTGGCCGGCGCAGCTCGGAAAGGATATTCGTATCGAGCAGCCAACCCGTCACAGCTTGCCTTCACAAATCGACTTGGCGCACCGGCATAGGGCCGCGCCCCGGTTCGATTCCGATGGCGCGGTAGGGCGAGGCCTGCATCGCGGCGATAAGCGCGCCGCCGCTCCGTTCGCCCTTGAGGCGGCGGAACTCTTCGGCCGATACGACAACGACTTCGTCGCGTCCGCGCACGGTGACGTGCTGCGGCCCTTCGCTGCGGACGCGCCGCACCAGCTCGCTGAAGCGGGCTTTTGCGTCCTGGAGGAGCCAACGGCGCGGCGGACGCAAGGGCTTTGGCGGCTTGGGCGGAGTTTTTGTACTTCTAGTCATCCTGACTAGATTATTCCATCAAGAGGCAGTTTGGCAAACGCCGGTATTACCGTCCCCACTCATCCCTCATGCCCGTTGGCATGATGCGCGTTATAGAGCCAATCGTAACGGGCGAGCATTTTTTGCGGGCCCAGTGCACGCAATGCCATGTCGCGGAGAAGCGCCGCGGGACCGGCAAGATGGTAGATTTTGGCTTGCCTGCGCGACTCCCGCTGCACCCGCGCCGCGCGGGGGCACCGCGCCTCTTGATAAGCGCGGAGACTCGCTTCGATATTTTGGCCGCGTGGCAAAACTTCGCCTAAGGCGCCCGCGTCCTCGATGGCCTGGGCCGCGCCCTGGGCCAGGAACGGCAGCATGGGGTGTGCGGCATCGCCCATCAGCGCGACACGCCCCGCTGCCCAGGCAGCGATCGGATGGCAATCGAAAAGCGGCCACTTGCGCCAGTCGGGAGCGGCGCGCAGCAAATCCCGCGCCGCTTCGTCCCAACCCGAAAAACGCGCTCCGAGAAAGTTCCGGTCCCCTGGGCTCGACCAGAAATCCGCTCCATCTGGGCAAAAATCCTCGTTCACGATTGCGACGACATTGACGATGGCGCCGCCGCGCAGGGGGTAGTGGACGAGATGCGCCTTGCGCCCGAGCCAAAGAATTGTCTCCTCGCGGCGCATCGCGGGCGGGGCGCGGGCGGCATCGACCGTGGTGCGCCAGGCGGTCCAGCCCGAAAATCTTGCGCACTCGGCGCCGAGCCTTTGCCGCACGAAGGAGCGCACGCCGTCGGCGCCGATCAGGCAATCGCCCGCCGCCTTCAGCCGAACCGCGCCTTGCTCGATGGCAACCGCGACGGAGTTTTCGCCGGAAGCAAAGCCGGCGACCGCGGCTCCGGTTTGAAGTGTTATGCTGGACTCGCGCGCGATGGCTTCCAGAAGAGCGCGCTGGAGATCGGCGCGGTGCACGACAAGATAGGGTGCGCCCCAGCGCTGCTCTGCGTCATCGAGCGGCATGAGCGCGAGGGTCGCGCCATCCCGCGCGCGGCGGATTCGAATTGCCTTCGGGCGAAGCGCGAAGGGCGTCAGGCGCTCGATCACGCCGAGCCTGCCCAGAATTGCGCTGGCGTTCGGCGAGAGCTGGAGGCCCGCCCCGGTCTCTTCGAGAACCTTCGCTTTTTCGTAGAGGCTGACCCGCCAGCCTGCCCGCGCGAGGCACAATGAAGTGCAAAGCCCGCCGATCCCGGCGCCGGCGATCACCGCATGCGGCAGGCTCATCGCGGCGGCTCAGGCGCGTTCAATCGCTGGCTTTGCCCCGGATTCAGAATCGAGACCGGGCTCGAAAGCGCATTCCGGCGGATCGCACCCTCCATCGAGAAGCGCGTCGTAAACATAATGCGTCGAGCAATACGGGCAGATCGCGTCGTTATCGTCGCCCATGTCGATGAAAATATGCGGATGGTCGAAGGGCGGCAAAGCGCCGACGCACATGAATTCCTTGGCGCCGACCGATACTTGCGCCACGCCCGGCTGATTGTGGAAATGCGGCGTGCTATGGGTTGCCATGATCTGTCCAGGTCGCGGCGGGGGAAACGCTCGCAACATAAACGGCCGCGCGGGGTTTGGGTAGCCCCGGACGCCAAAGCCGCGGCGGACACAGCCGTGGGTTATTGGAGGCGACAAATGAGCGGCGCACCGCCGGATTGGTTTACGCGCGGTATAGGGCATATTTGGCTGCCCTACACGCAGATGAAAACGGCGGCTGACCCGCTTCCCGTCGCGCGCACGCAAGGAAGCCGCATTTTTCTCAGCGACGGCCGCGAACTCATCGACGGAATCGCAAGCTGGTGGACCGCCTGCCACGGTTATAATCAGCCGCATATCCGCGCGGCGGTCTTAGAGCAGCTCGGTCTGATGCCGCACATTATGTTCGGCGGCCTCGCGCACGAGCCCGCGCTCGATCTTGCGCGGCGGCTCGCGGGCCTGCTGCCACCGGGGCTTACCCAAGTCTTTTTCTGCGACAGCGGCTCGGTCGCGGTCGAGGTCGCTATGAAGATGGCGGTGCAGTTCTGGCTCAATAAAGGCATTACGCAGCGTAGCCGCTTCGTCGCATTCAAGGGCGGCTATCACGGCGACACTTTTGCAGCGATGTCGGTTTGCGATCCCGAGGAGGGAATGCACGGCCTCTTCGCCAACGTCTTGCCGCAACAAATCATCGCCGGGCTTCCCTCCGATGCTCCTGCCGCGCAGGCGTTCGATGCTCTGCTGGAGCGTCATGCGCAAGAACTTGCGGGCATTATCGTCGAGCCTTTGGTGCAAGGAGCGGGCGGGATGTTGTTTCACGATGCGCGAGTGCTCCGGCATTTGCGAACGGCGGCCGACCGGCATGGCCTCCTGTTGATTTTCGACGAGATTTTTACCGGTTTTGGGCGCACCGGAACGATGTTCGCCTGCGAAGCGGCGGACGTTACCCCGGACATTATCACTCTGTCGAAGGCGTTGACCGGCGGGACAATGGGGCTCGGCGCGGCCATTGCCACGAAGAAAGTGTTCGAGGCGTTTCTGTCGGACGCGCCAAACCATGCGCTGATGCATGGGCCGACTTTCATGGCCAATCCGCTCGCCTGCGCCGCCGCCAATGCCTCGCTCGATCTTTTCGCGCGCGAGCCGCGTCTTGACCAAGTCGCGGCCATTTCCAAAGCGCTTGCCCACGCGCTCGAACCGGCCCGCGCGTTGCCGCATGTGCGCGACGTGCGGGTGAAAGGCGCGATCGGCGTCGTCGAACTCGATCGCATCGATGATCCCGGCGCGTTGAGGCGCAGGTTTATCGAAGCGGGCGTCTTTGTGCGGCCCATCCGCAATATCGTCTATCTGACACCTGCCTTTACCATCGGCGAGGAGGATCTTGAGCGCCTCACCGGCGCGGTCGTCTCGGTTCTCGAACAACGGACGCGTTTTTAGCGCTTGCTCCAAACACAGATGCTCATCCTGAGTTTATCGAAGGACGAGACAGCCCTTCGGGCTTCCTCAGGGTGAGGGCTGAGGTTGTTGTATGTGCTACTATGCGACGAGGGAGTACCCAAATGTCGAAGCGGCTTCGATGGTGGCGGCCTTCCCCCGCGCGGGCGGCGCGGGTGGAAAAACCCGCCACGCCTGACCAACCAGCTACTGCTCCTGACCCTGCTACAGCCCCGCCAGCCCCCGATCCCGAGCTAACCGAAAAATTCGCCAAGGACGCGCATGATCTCGCCGCGGTCCGCAAAAGTGTCGAGGACGCGGCCGCCGTCAGCGCGGGATTTTGGCTGAGTTATCTCTTTGTATTGTTTTATATCGCCATCGCGGCGGGCGCCGTTACCCATCGTGATCTTCTCCTCGAAAACCCGGTCAAACTGCCGTTTCTTAATGTCGAACTGCCGCTCGTCGCGTTTTTCGTGCTGGCGCCGATTCTTTTCATCGTCTCCCACGCCTATACGCTTGTGCATTTCGTCATGCTGGGCGCGAAGGTCGGCGTATATGATGCCGAGCTTCGAGCGCAGCTCGGCGAGGTACCGGAAACGAGGGAAGGTTTGCGGCGGCAATTGCCCAGCAATATTTTTGTGCAATTTCTTGCCGGGCCGGGGGATATTCGCAAGGGCGGCCTGGGACTCATCTTGAAGTTGATCGCCTGGATCTCTTTGGTTATCGGCCCGGTTCTTCTGCTGCTTTTGATCCAAGCGCAATTTTTGCCCTACCATCTTGAGTGGATCACCTGGGTGCAGCGTTTCGCGGTTCTCATTGACGTAATCCTTCTGTGGCTGCTTTGGCCAGCCGTGCTAAATAGCCGAAGCAAGCTGATGTGGCGCCTCGAACGCAGGCGGAAGGGTTGGCCGGGTGTGCTGGCCTTGACTGGCCGTTACATTGCCGGGGTCGCTGCATGTTTGATCCCCCTTGGCCTTGCCTTTACGGCGGTGACCTTTCCCGGCGAATGGGCGGATGAGTGGATCGGCAAGCGGCAGTGGATTCCTCCCTCTCCATCAGTGAGTTGGAGTGGTGAAAATGAATTGCGTAGGAGTGATGAACCGGATTGGATGTCGTTTCTAACGACGTTGTACGGACATAAGGATAAGACCGTGCTCCTAACGGAGTGGTACAGACAAAAGGGTTGGACCTCGTTCCACGATCTCTTGTTCAATGGCGAAGTGGACGATGTGACGCGGCGGCGCAGAAGCTTATTTTCAAATACGCTCGTGCTTCCCGAATTCGACGCGCTCGAAGCCGCGAAGATCGACGCTAAGAACCTCGACAACGGCAGCGTTAAACATTCCTTGGTCCTGCGCGGACGGCATCTCGAAGGCGCTGTTTTCGATGATGCGGATTTGCGCAAGGTTGATCTGACGCGTGCGCAGCTTCAGCACGCAAAGCTTGACCATGCGCAGCTTCAGCGCGCGACGCTCTCCGACGCGGAGCTTCAGGACGCGAAGCTCGACTATGCGCAGCTTCAGGGCGCCACGCTCTATTGCGCGAGGCTTGGAGGCGCTTGCGCGCAGCTTCAGGGCGCGTCGCTCGACTGGGCGCAGCTTCAAGGCGCGAAGCTCGACTATGCGCGCCTCCAGGGCGCGTCGCTCCAGTACGCGCAGCTTCAGGGCGCGACGCTCAACCACGCGCACCTTCAGGGCGCATCGCTCCGTAACACGTGGCTTCGGGGCGCGACGCTCGACTGGGCGCAGCTTCAGGGCGCATGGCTCCAGGACGCACAGCTTCAGGGCGCATCGCTCTCCTACGCGGAACTTCAGGGCGCGGATTTTGGAGGTTTTGACGGCGCGCGTCTTGCCGGCACGAATATGAGCGGCGCGGCGGTTTGGCCTGGGAACTTCGCGCACGCTTCGCTAGAGCGGGTCCCGAATAGACAGAATCGGAAGGGGGATTCCCGAATTGGCGGAATCGTGATTCACCATGTTGGCTGGAATGGAGGCCGGCATGGATGGCAAAACCCTATTCGCAGGATTTACGTGACCGCCTGGTGCGGGCTGTACTGGCAGGTCAGTCTCGGCGCAAGGCGGCGCGCAGCTTTGATGTCAGTGCGAGCTGCGTGATCAAGCTCATGCAGCAGTTTGAGATAACAGGCGGTTGTCTGCCGCGAAAGTTTGGCGGCCATAAGCGGCACGCGCTGGCTGCGCATGAAGATAAGGTGCGGGCGTTGGTGGCGGTGCAGCCCGAGCTGACGATCACGGAGCTGTGGAGCAAGCTGACGACGCTCGAGATCAAAGTCGGGCGGTCCGCCGTTGGGCGTTTTTTGCGGCATCTGCAATTGACCTTTAAAAAAAACTCTGCACGCCGCCGAACAAGAAAGAGCGGATGTCCGGGCCGCACGTCTCGCTTGGCGCGATAAGCAGAAAAGTCTTGATCCTCAAAGGCTTGTATTCATCGATGAGACCTGGGCCTCGACCAACATGACACCTCGCTATGGGCGATGTGAAAGAGGCAAGAGACTTATCGCTCACGCCCCGTTCGGCCACTGGAAGACGACGACCTTTTTGGCGGCGTTGCGCCACGATCGCATCACCGCTCCTTGTGTCTTCGACGGTCCCATTAACGGCGCAAAGTTCCTCGCCTATGTCGAGCAGGTTCTGGTGCCGACCTTGTCGCCTGGCGAAATCGTGGTGATGGATAATCTCGGTTCCCATAAACGCGCCGGCGTTCGAAAAGCCATCGAAGCCGCCGGGGCGACGCAGTGCTTCTTGCCCGCCTACAGTCCTGACTTCGATCCCATCGAACAAGTCTTCGCCAAGCTCAAAAATACGTTGCGCAAAATGGCCCACCGAACCGTCGATGCTCTGTGGGATGGCATCGGATTAGCTCTCGACGACTTCCCTCCAACCGAATGCTTCAACTATTTTCGCAATGCCGGATACGGGTCCACCTAATCGGGACCCGCTCTAACCGCCGTCTTCGAGCACGATCTGAAAGAAACAACACGCTCAAAGGACGAAATTGCCGCTGTCCGGGCGATTATCATTAAGGAGGTGCCCGAAGGCAAAGAACGTCACGACGCCCTGGAACGCATCGAAACATCGAACCCATGGGCCGGTTATGGCGATGAGGCAAGCGCGAGAGAGATTCTCGAAAAGGGAAGCGTGGACGAACCCACATATCAGAAATCTTTAGCGGCTGAACTCAAAAGCCTCGCCTGCTCCGGCGACGAATCCGCCTCTTACATTGTGCGCGGTCTCGTTACGAATGGGCGCATCAAAGACACGGGCGCGCAGGCTCACGATCTCGTCGAAGCGATTGTCAGCCCAAACGTCGCTCAGGACTGCCCAGTCTCCGCCGCCCTCGCCGACGCCGACAAAGCGGCGCTGAAAAGAATAGCGAAAGAGGCCAGTGGCGCGCATTGACGGTGCGCCCAGCTTGCCGCCCTCGTCCTTCAAGATGCGCCTTCAGGCGCTCTCTCCAGTCGCTCGCCGCGTTCGCTTTGCCCCTTCGGCAAGAGCTCAGGACCGCTTCGCTCGCAATGGAACCTCGGGCTTCCTTCCGCTCAGGGTGAGGCTTAGGTTACGTGCAAGCTTTTGGAACAGGCTCGTCGCGCGTGACCCGATTTAATCGAACCGGATCACGCCTGGAAGCCCGCGTTTTTAGGGGGAAATGCTGGCGTTGACCGAGGTCGCCCCGCTGTCGCCGCCGATGGTCAGGGTCGCATACACCGGGTTTTTGGTCCCGGCCAATGGCGCTCCCTTTGCCTGCACTTGGAAGGCGTATCGCAAGGTGCCCGTGGGCTTGATCAGCGCCCCCAGCCCCACGCCATCGATGACCCCCACGAAGGCGAAAGACCCGTCCGGGCGCTTCTTGAACGAGCCGGGCGGGATGGTGGTGGTAAAGGTGCCGACCTGGAGCGTGACCGCCTCGGCGGGGGGATTGATCCCATTGCTATCGTTGCCGCTCAAGGTGAAGTTGGACCCAAATCCGAAGTGATCATGGTTTGGAACGCTGCCGAATTGTATCTGGAGCTTGGCGTTGAAGGCGAGGAAGGGGATGCCCGGCGGCGGCGGCACAATGGCCACGTCAAAGGGCTGCGTCCCCACCGGGACCGTCGCCACCACCGTGTTGTTGGCCGTGGCGATCACCGAAACGTTGGCGGAGTTTCTATTTGCGACATAGACGTGTTTCCCATCCGGCGTGACGGCGACCCCAACGGGGGCCTCCCCCACCGGGACTGTGTCCACCACCGTGTTGGTCGCCGTGGCGATCACCGGAACGTTGTTGTTGGTGCTTTCATTCGCGACATAGGCATGTTTCCCATCCGGGGTGATGGCGACCTCAAGGGGAAAACCCCCAACACCAAGGACCGTGGCCACCACCGTGTTGCTGGCCGTCTCGATCACCGAAAGGGTGTTGGAGCCATTATTCGCGACATAAACGTGTTTCCCATCCGGGGTGACGGCGACCCCAAAGGGGCCATTCCCCACCGGGACCGTGGCCACCACCGTGTTGCTGGCCGTCTCGATCACCGAAACGGTTTTGGGGCCAAAATTCGTGACATAGGCGTGTTTCCCGTCCGGCGCGATGGCTACCTGTTCGGCGATATCCCCCACCTTGATCTTATCCACTACGGTGTTGCTGGCGGCGTCGATCACCACGACAGTGCCGGACCCTTGCTGCACGACGTAGACGCGTTTGCTATCCGGCGTGACGGCTAGCCCAAAGGTGGTCTGCTCCACCGGAATCCGTGCCACCACTGTGTTGGTGGCCGCGTCTATCACCAGGACTAAGCTACCAGGCAGGACGTAGACGTGTTTTCCATCCGGCGCGACGGCCAGGCTAACCGGCAAAATTGTGCTAGTGACCTCCAACGGGACCGTGGTCACCACGGTGTTTGTGGCCGTGTCGATCACCGAAACGACGGCCTGAAAGGCCTTGTCGAAATTCGTGACATAGGCGAAGGGCGCCGCCTCCGCCGGCGAGGCCATCAAGCCCAGCCCCATCGCCAGCATGGCGTAGAGGGCCATAAAACCCCGTGCCGGTGCGGCGCCGCTTCCATTATGATTGTCGCTATCCATAAAACATATCTTCTCTATTATACCGGCATTATTTCCCGACCTCAGCCTCATCGTACTTCCGTTCCGCTCTGCCGGCAAGGCCGAGCCGGTAGGCTTGGAAGCCACCCGTCGCATTTCGAGCCGCCGTCTCGAAGCACGCGGGCGAGGGGCGCAATGTTTTCCGCGCAATCGTACCGTTTTTCCTTGCAATCGCACCGGTCTCAAGCCGCCGGATGTATGAGGCCATGCGTACTTTCGCCCCGTCAATCGTACCAAAATGTTTCACGTGAAACATTTTGGTACGATTGCGCGAGGGTTTATGGGCTCCGGGCGCGCAATGCCGGCGATCTCGACGCGGCGCCGGAAGGATAACCGCGGACCGGCGACGGAAATTTAGCGCCACGTTTCGAACACCTTCCAGAGGCCAAACCAGAGCCCCAATCCAAACAGAAGCAACAGCGACAGCAAAACCAAAAACGCGAGAATCCTGGTTTTTACCGGAAATGTTCGGATTTGGGGGCGCGCGGCTTCCGCTCCGCTCGCGGGCGGCGGCGCCTTCGGCGTAAGCCCGTCCAGCCAAAAACAAACCGCCACAGCTATCGTGCCGGTATCGCTGATCGACAACAGGCAGCCGGGATAGGTCGGCCTGCCTTCGCCATCGAAGCCGATTTCGATGCTTCGCGGCCCATCCGGCGAACCGCTCGCCGCGCCGGATTTGATGACCGCACGCTTGGCCGCGAGGAGACCTTGAAAGGCCGCCTTTACCGCCGGCTGTTTGATGCAATAGGCAATCTCCGATGGCGTGAAATGGGCGCGGTAGAATTCGTGGAGCGAATAATCCTCGGCGTCTGGCAGAGCCGCGATATTTTCAATTTCGAGGCCCAACCCTTTCGATCCCTGGAGTTCGGGGCCCGCGATTCCGGGCGGACGCCCATCGGCCGCGACCGGCGTGATTTGCACAAGCGCGCTCTTTCCCTCCAAGAGACTGGCGATCGTGAAGCGGGCCTGATTCGTCATGGCGGTCCTCAAATGCTTGTCGCCGGACTAGCCCTTGTGGCGTGCCTCCAAGCATTAGCGCATGGAAGAGGGGAAGGCAAAGCCCCGCGCCAGGCCATCCCCTATCCGGAGAGCCCGCACTTTTTCGCGATCCTCCGCTAAAAAGTGACCTTCACGCCGCCATAAAAGGAAAGTGGCTGCAGCGGAGTGACCGTGCGAGGGTTGTGCGTAAAGGGAATTGGAGTGGCAAGCTGGGCGCTCGTTCCGGGCTCGAAAAATGTGCCATAAGTTGCGTTTCTGTTGTTGAAGAGATTGTTGATGAGCCCGAAGAACTGCACATTTTCGGTGAGCTGATAATAGGCGCGGAGGTTCATGACCCAATAAAGGGGCAGTTTGGGGTTTTGGTTGGCGTTGTCGCCAAGAAAATATTGAGCGCCGGCGAGGAGCACGTCGGTGCCGAGCTTGAATTTGGGCGTGAACGCAATGTCGCCGCCGAATTTCACCAGGTGGCGTGGAATGCCCGGGATGTGATCACCCGGGGTCACAAATATATTTCCATCGGCATTGGCGAAGGGATTGTTCGGCGAGGCCAAGGTTCCCGAGAACTGGTAGGTCGCGTCGATAAAGGCGTAGTTCACATAGGCCAGGAGGTTGCCGTAATAGAAGCTTGCTTCCGCCTCGGCGCCTTGGCGCAAGGTTGACGGCACATTGCTAAAAAACCCGCGTCCGGGAATTGTGCTTGCGAGCGCAATAATATCGTTGGTGTTATTCGTGCGGAAAAAGCCCGCCTTCCAAGCCACGCCACCTGTGTCGAAGACAGGCTGCCCGCCGCGCAGACCCGCTTCATACGTGTGCGCCACGACCTGGTTTAGGGGGGGATCGGCAACAAGCGAATTTTCGAGAAGGCAGGGCCGGTTTGGATCGGCGCAATTAAGCTCGAGCGGCGTTGGCGCGCGGTTAAACTCCGAATAACCACCATAGGCGGTGACCGTGGGCAGGACCTTATATGTCAGGCCCACGACCGGATTGATCCGCGAGAACGCGGAATTGATGTTGAGCTCCGGCGCCTGGCCTGTCGCATCCTGTGTCAAGATTTGCGCTATGTTGAGCCTTGCGCCCGCTGTCAGGGCGAGCTCTGGGGTAATTGTGAAGGTGTCGAGTGCATAGACGCCATAGTATGTTGTGTTGCCGGTAAGGTTGGTTGACGCATAGCCTATCCTTCCCGCGGTGTTGATGATCGAGCCAGACCCCGGAAAGGGGCCAGAGCCCACGACGAAATTCGGAAAGATGGTGCCGAGCTGGCTGTTCGAGCCGAAGCTGAGGACGCTTCGGTCAACGCTCGCGCCAAAGGTCAAATAATTCTCATGCTCGAAGATAGTGTCGTTGCTCGTCGCCTGCAGAGCCATGCCGAATGTTGTCGCGTGGTTGGCAGTGCGGTCGATGGTTCCATAAACTGTGGTGGGAGAAAAAGGTATTGGCCTGCCATTTTGACCCAAAATAACAAAGGCACTTTCGCTCATCGTTGAAAAGCCGTCGCTATCGAGACAAAGGAAACCGGGGTTATCCTCGCATTCCTCAATATCCGCGTCATTGCCGTCGGTATGACGCTGCGCGAAGCTGCGGAAGTATAAATTGCTCGCAATCGACCATTGCGGATTGATGTCGAACTTGCCGTTGAAGGCGACGGCACCCGCCTCGTTCAACGTCGTCTGCGGCAAGGTGAACACGGCGCTGTTGTTTTGGGCGAGCAGGGCAACTGGGGTCGGACCCACGACGCCAAGCATTGTGCGGGCGCCCGAGGCGGTGAAGTGAACCTCGTTGCCCTGCGCCCGGTAACCTACATCGCCATAGAGCCGGAACAATGTGGAGGGCGAGAAAAACCGCCAGCCGCCATCGCGCGTCGCGTCTCCGGTCACATAAATACTATAGTCATCCGTCTGCTTGCCATATTCGAAAAGCCCGCTGACACGGCCGAACGAGCCGCCAAGGACCTGCGTCGCAAAACCCTGCCAAAGAAAGCCGTTCTTCATTTGCAGGCTGATCGCACCGCCAAGGGCGTTGAGACCGAAGACAGGATTATTCGTAAATACGTCGGCGCGGTAGATGGCTTGCGGCGAGATCAGATCCCAACGGACCGTGTCGCCGAAAGCCTCGTTGACACGAATGCCGTTTTGATAGACGGCAATTCCTTGCGGGATGCCCTGCCTCGGCGAGGCGACGAAGCCGCGATAGAAGAGATCCTGCGAAAAGGGGTTGCCGTTAACGTCGATCGACACCGCGCCCGGGACTTTTTGCTGCAGCGTGTCGGTCACATTGGGCGACTTCCTGCGGTCGAAATCTTCAGCCGGCACGGTTTGGACCATGGCCGGAATTTTGTCGCGCTTCTCGCCGCCCACGGGCAAGGGCGAGGTCGCGACCACCTCCACCTCCGGCAGGGCGATTGTCGGTTTGGGCGAGGCGGGCGTGGCGGTCTGGGCCACGGCCCACGCGGAGGGCCAAAGCAGCGCGCCAAGCCCGAAAATTCCCCAGGCGCCAGCCATCCGCCGCATAAAGTTTCTCCTAAATCCAGATTTCCTGGCATTCCGAACAAGGCCGAAGACTAAATTCGCAAAAATGTACAGGCAATAGAATTTCTTGGCATGAGTGCAAAACAGTTAGGAAGTGTTGCACGTTTGCACTTCGGCGTTGCCGTATGATAGGAAGAGTTCATCATGCAGAATGGAAAATTTCCTTTGAGCTGTGCATGATGTGGAGGTTTTATAATATTGAGATAGTCGAAGGATCATGCACGGACTTCCCTAGATGGCCGGGAAAAACTCTCGTATAGTTCAGGAATATTTCCCGATTGACAACGCCGGATGAACCAGCGCGCCGTGGCCGATCGATCAAGGGTGCCAAGAACGCCTTGATTCGGCACCGCGGGCCACCTTGAATTGTCTTGGCGATAGGCCGGAGACTGATCGTCTGGATATTTACCTACGCGTTTTCTTTGGGACCAAGAATGTCCCAAATGTTCGGGGATTTATCCCGCTCTTTCGAATAGGCATTGCCCCCGATCCCATTCCGTGTTCCCGTTGTCGTCCAGCACCGGTGATGACGCCCGCCAACATTGCCGAGCACCATGTCTCTTCGAATCCGCCTGATCTGTTTGATCGCACTCGTCCTCGTCCTGAGCCTCGCGGTCGAGGGCACGATCGTGTCGTTCAATGCCTCGCGCTCGGTCCAGACCGAAATGAATTCGGCGCTACAGGTCGGCCAGCAGATCGTCAAAAGCGCGCTGGCAGGCCTTCCGGAATCGCACGACCCGCGAAGAAGCCTCGAAGATCTGGTGGCCTCGTTCAAGGGCAACCGGCATCTTCGCGTGTCCCTGACCGGCGACGCAGGTGCTAGCGCGGAACCATCCCTTGCATCGTCGCATTTCGGCGCCGTGCCGCCGTGGTTCGTCCGCCTTCTCGGCATTTCGCCCGTTGTCTACCGGGTGCCGGTCGCTATTGCGGGGCAAGATTACGGGAGCGTCGTCATCGAGACCGACACGACGAATGAGATCCTTGAAGTCTGGAATGATCTTGGCGACAGCCTAATCGTGCTCTCCCTATTCTTCGGCCTCAACATTCTGCTCATCTATGTCTTCATCGGCCATGCTTTGCGGCCCTTGGATAGTCTCGCCAAGGCACTCAAACAGATCGGGCACGGCGATTACAAAATGAGGATCGGCGACAGCTCGATTCCGGAGCTGTCGCGGCTTTGGCGCAGTTTCAATCTAATGGCCTCCCAGCTCGCGGAGATGGAAGAACAAAACCGCCGCTTGAACGAGCAGCTATTAACCTTGCAGGAAGAGGAACGCAGTCAGATCGCGCGGGATTTACACGACGAGATCAGCCCGTTCCTTTTTGCTGTCAACGCCGATCTCGCTACTATCTCGCGCCTTGCCAGTCAGGGGCGCGGTGCCGACATCGCCGGGCAGCTCCGGTCAACCATGGAGGCCGTCTCCCACATGCAGCAGCAGATCCGGACAATGCTCGGCCGCTTGCGCCCCGGAGTTCTCGCCGATTTCGGGTTGACCGCCGCCATCACGAGCTTGGTTGAATTCTGGCGCCAGCGGCATCCAGGGACCAGCTTCAAGGTAAGCCTCCCTCCGGGCGGGGAAAGCTTCGGCGCCTTGATCGACATCACAATCTACCGCATTGTTCAGGAAAGCTTGAGCAATGCGGTTCGCCATGGCAATCCGGCGGAGATCTTGGTAGCGGTGACAACGGCGCCAACCGATATTGCTGGGCCAAACCGCGTGAGCGTCGAAGTTGCGAATGACGGTCAGGAGATCGACAAAACGGCCGGTTTCGGCTTCGGGCTGACCGGAATGCAGGAGCGGGTACAAGCGCTGGGCGGGCGCCTTGTTCTCACGCGAAAACCCGGGCTTGGTTTCTCGGTCACGGCAACCCTTCCCTTTCCGGCGCGAAGCAATCGGGTTCGCGCCTCTTCCTTTGCAGGCGGTGCATGAAGGTTCTGATCGTCGACGACCACCCGATCGTTCATGCCGGTCTCCGGCGCCTCATCGCCGTCGAGCCGGACGCCCAGATCCGCGTAGCGGCGACGGCGAAAGAGGCCTTGGCGAGTTTCAAGGAGGATCGCCCGGACCTCGTCATCATGGATCTCAACCTCCCAGGGATCGGCGGGCTGGAGACGATCCGGCGGCTGATTAACGAAGACGAGTCCGCCCGCATCCTCGTCTTCAGCGTGCACGACAACTCGATTTATGTCGCACGCGCTTTCGAGGCAGGGGCGCTTGGCTATGCGACTAAGAACGCGCCGCCGGATCAGATTTCGCTGGCCATCGTCCGTGTCGCCGCTGGGCACGAATATATCGAGCCCGATATCGCGCAGGAACTCGCCTTGCTCACCGTCCGGGCGTCCGGCCGATCCCACCTATCGCATCCGTTCAAGGATCTGACGCGCCGCGATCTTGAGATTCTCCGGCTCCTCGGCGAAGGCTACAATTTGCTGCAGATCGCCGATGCGATCGGCCTCAGCTACAAGACCGTGGCGAATAATTGCAGCCACATAAAGAACAAGCTCGGCCTTGCGCGAACTGCCGATCTGATCCGGATCGCGATCGAGCACCAAATCTCCGTTCGATCAGCCGCCGATTGACACTCCCGCCGCGCGGTCCTGTTTGACGGCTGACGTTCCATCGCCGCCTTTCTTCGGCCAGACTTGCGCGGTCATAAAGCCTGCCTCGAGGCAGGTGGTCCCGCGGGTGATTACTTCGCGAAATCCGCCGCCGAAGGGCTCCGCATGCACAGGCTTTTCTGTTCGAGGTATTTCCTGACCGCCGTTTTCGTGGCCGGTCTCGCCCAAAACGCGGCGGCGCACCCGCACGTGTGGGTATCGGCGCGCGAGCAGGTGATTTTCGACGCAAAGGGCGAGATCGAGGCTATCCGCCACGCCTGGACATTTGACGAGATGTATTCGGCTTTCGTGACGGAGGGGCAGGGAAAGGACGGCCAGCTCATGACCAAGGAAGAGCTGGCGCCGCTCGCCAAGACCAATGTCGACTCCCTGGCCGAATTCGACTTTTTCACTTTTGCCAAAGTGGCCAACGCAAAGATCGAATTTGGCACGCCCATCGACTATTCGCTGGAACAGCGGGAGGACAAACTCGTGGTTCTCCGGTTTACGCTGCCGTTGAAAACCCCGGCCAGCGCAGCGAAAGCCTTCTCCTTTCAAGTCTATGACCCAACCTACTTCGTGGCTTTCGAGATGGAAAAGCAGGATCCGGTCGGCATGGCCGGCGCGCCAAACGGATGTTCGGTCAATCTGCTCGGATCGAAGCCCTTGGCGGCCGGGGATACCCAAAAACTTTCGGAATCCTTTTTCAGCGGTCTTTCGCCGGGCTATGATTTCGGGATCAAACTCGCGAGCCGGATTATTGTCGCTTGTCCGTGAGGCCGTGTTGAACCCAATCCAGATTTTTTTCGCGGCGGTTTGGCGGCGCGCGCGGCTGGCCCTTGCGAACGCGTGGCCGGGCTTGCCCCTCGCATTGCTCTGTATGGTCGTCTTGGCGTCGTCCCAAGCCCTGGGACAGGGCGTGCATCACCCATTCGCGGTCGGCGCCAATGAAGGCGCCACGGGCAGCGCGCAAGGCGTGAGCGGCTGGATCCTGGCCCAGGAGGCGGGCTTTTATCGCCTGTTAAGCGGGGCCATCCGTGCCGCCAAACAAAGCGGCGCAGCCGCCTGGGGTCTGGCGGGTTTAAGCCTCGCTTACGGTATTTTTCATGCCGCGGGCCCTGGCCACGGCAAAATGGTGATTGCTTCCTATATGCTCGCCAATGAGCGCGCCCTGCGGCGGGGTCTCGTGATTGCCTTTGGCGCGGCGCTCCTGCAAGGCTTTAGCGCGGTCGCGATCGTCGGCCTCGGCGCCATTGTCTTCAAGGCGACGGCCAAGCACATGACGGCGGCCGCGAATGTCGTCGAGATCGCGAGCTATGCCGGGATAGCCATTCTTGGCGCAGCTTTGGTCTACGTCAAAGGCGCGGCCCTTCTTTCCGCTTGGCGCACCGTGCCCGCCGTCGCCGTTGCGGCGGGGGGGACGGCCCGCGCCTTTCTCGCCGACGATTGCGCCGAGAACCATGTCCACGGCCCAGGCTGCGCCCATTTCCACGCGCCCGATCCGCGCATGCTCGGGGCCGGATTTTCTTGGAAAACCGCTCTGTTGACGATAATGGCGGCTGGATCGCGGCCCTGCTCGGGCGCAATTCTCGTGCTCGTCTTCGCCTTGGCGCAAGGGATTTTTTCAACCGGCGTTTTTGCCGTTTTGGCGATGTCGCTTGGCACCGCGATCACCACGGCGGCACTCGCCAGCACCGCTGTGCTCGCCAAAAACGCGGCGGTCAAATATTCCAAAGCGGGTTCCGGGCGGGCCCTGATTGCGGGACGCCTGTTCGAGGCCGGCGCAGCGCTCGCGGTCTTGGGATTGGGGCTGGTTTTGCTGTTCGCGGCCTTCGCGGGCGGCAACGCGGCCAGTTGAGCTTCTCCCCGTTTAATCGGCGGCGAAGGAGCGCCCGCTCAAGCTAATAAGGCGGCGCTTTCGACCGGTGAAATCCCTCCTGGGAGTGACCCGGACTACTAAAGATCGCATCAAAACCATCAAGGATGCCGTTGAAAATCTCGACAAGCTCGGTCAGCGTTGGGACTAGCTCTTTTCCCGCAAGGGCACAGTCGTGGGGGAAAACGATTTTCACGTCGCTGGAAGGAGCGGCGTGGTCTCCGATAATGGCAGGATTCCAAGTTCCGTCGGAGTCATGCAGTATGAAGGCGGGGCTAGAAAAACTTAGTGGGACCGGTATGATACTTTGATGTTTGTCTTGAACATCAAGGTCGTGTATTGCGCGCAGTAGGAATTTTCCCCCTATCCAAGGTTCTAGGGATTTGATTAGAGCAACCGCTTTGTCTCCTGTTCTGTGGAAGTTTTTTCTTTTTATAGCAGCATCAAAATCTTGTGCGCTTTTTGCGAATGGAAAATAGACGTCTTTATCACTCTTGCCTGACAAGCGGGCCATTTCGCTCGCTATAAGATCCAAAGAAGTGCGAAGGTTATGGATTATGTCCCCTAAAGATGAGACGACGCTTTCAGGCGCGGGGTTAGCCGAAAGCTGGCCAGAAATCACCTTTTTGCCGTCCACGATTTCGATATGAGACGTAACCTTGACGGGCGATGAGGTCAAAAATATGCTCACCTCGTCCTGAAGATCGCCTATTAGCTTTTTGGCCCGTCTGATTTTAATTCTCGCAGCGGAAAACCGAAGTTCAGACATTGATAAGCTTTCTGGGTAAAGCGTCTCTTTCTAACAGGCATTCAATTGCCAAAAGGCAGAACTCGGCGATGTATTGCCGTGTGTCGCGGACAGCGGTGAGAAAACCTCAAATCGACCAGTCGGCGGCGAGATCGTCGATGTGGTCGATGAGGCCGCGCGTGGTGAGCAGCGCGACGATTTGCGCCGCCGCCTGCCCGGCGGACTGTTTGTCTCGCCCGACGATAAGCTCGGGCGCTTCCGGGGCCTCATAGGCCTGGTCGATGCCGGTAAAATTCTTGAGCTCTCCGGCCATCGCCTTTTTGTAGAGGCCCTTCGGATCGCGCGCGATGCAATCCTCGAGCGGTGTAGCGACGAAAATCTCGATGAATTCATGTCTGTCGAGCAATTCGCGCACCATCCGCCGCTCGGCCCGGAACGGTGAAATAAAGGAGCAAAGCACGATGAGCCCGGCTTGTGTCATGAGCTTTGCCACTTCGCCAATGCGGCGGATGTTTTCGACCCTATCGACCTCGGAGAAACCCAAATCCCTGTTGAGGCCATGCCGCACATTGTCGCCATCGAGCATGATGGTGTGGACGCCATGCGCGTAAAGCCGGGATTCGACGAGATTGGCGATGGTCGATTTGCCCGAGCCGGAGAGGCCGGTGAACCACAAAACGGCGGGTTGGTGATGCTTGATCCGGGCGTGATCTTGCTTGGCGACGGCGAGGCCCTGGAGATGAATGTTGGTCGCACGGCGAAGCCCGAAAGCGATCATCCCGGCCGCCGCCGTGGCGTTGGTGGTCCGATCGACCAGAATAAAAGCGCCTGTCGTACGATTTTTCTTGTAGGGGTCGAAGGCGACCGGCGTGGTCGTGGCGAGATTGCAAAAGCCGACTTCGTTGAGACTCAAGGTTTTCGCCGCGAGTTCGCCGAGCGTATTGACATCGAGACGATGCTTGAGCTCGGTCACCGAGACGGGAACGGTCCTGGTGCCCGCTTTCATGAGATAGGAGCGGCCAGGCAAGAGCTTGTCATCGCTCATCCAAATGAGATGCGCGGCGAACTGGTCGGAGACCTCGGGCCGGTTTTTCGGATCGCACAAAATATCGCCGCGCGCGATATCGAGCTCATCGGCCAAAGTGAGGGTGACGGCATCGCCGGCCGTTGCACTTTGAAGGTCGCCGTCGGCGGTGACGATGCGCGCGACCCGCGAGAGGCGGCCGGAACCCGCGACGGCGATTTCGTCGCCGGGACGGAGCGTTCCGCTCGCGACGGTCCCGGAAAAACCGCGAAAATCGAGATGCGGGCGATTGACCCATTGGACGGCGAAGCGAAACGGCCCGGCGGTCCTGGCCTCCATGTCGACGGTTTCAAGATAATCGAGCAGCGCCGGGCCGCGATACCAAGGCGTATTGGCGCTCTTGCTTGAAATATTGTCGCCATGGCGCGCCGAAATCGGAATGGGCGTGATCGTCTTGAAATCGAGCGCGCCGGCGAACCGTCTGAAATCGGCCGCGATCTTGGCGAAGCCCGCCTCGTCGAAGCCGGTCAAATCGATCTTGTTGACGGCAAGCACCACATGCCTGATGCCGGTCAGCGACACGATCGCGGCATGCCGGCAGGTCTGGGTCAGGAGGCCCTTGCGCGCGTCGACGAGCAGAACCGCGAGATCGGCGCCGGATGCGCCGGTGGCCATGTTGCGGGTATATTGCTCATGGCCGGGGGTGTCGGCGATGATGAAGGAACGTTTCGCGGTCGAAACATAACGATAGGCAACATCGATCGTGATCCCCTGTTCGCGCTCGGCCTCGAGCCCGTCCACGAGCAGCGCGAAGTCGATATTGTCGCCATCGGTGCCGTGTTTTCGGGAGTCGCGCTCGAGCGCTTCCAGCTGATCGTCGAGAATGAGGCTCTGCTCGTAGAGCAGGCGGCCGATCAGCGTCGATTTTCCGTCATCGACCGAGCCGCAAGTGAGCAACCTGAGAGTTGGGAGCGCGGGCGTCATCGGAGACGACCGCGGGCTGATTTGCACCGCGTCGAGCATCAGAAATAGCCCTCGCGCTTTTTCTTTTCCATCGAGCCGGATTCGTCATGATCGATCAGACGGCCCTCCCGCTCCGATGTTCTTGAGGCGCGCATTTCGGCAATCATTTCGGGCAGGGTGCCGGCTTGCGAGCGGATCGCCCCGGTCAGGGGGTAGCAGCCGAGCGTGCGAAAACGAATGTGCTCCATGCGCGGAACTTCGCCCGGGCGCAGCGGCAGCCGTTCGTCATCGACCATGATGAGGGTGCCGTCGCGCTCGACGACGGGACGCTCCTTGGCAAGATAGAGCGGCACGACGGGAATGCCCTCGGCCAGGATATAGTCCCAGACATCGAGCTCGGTCCAGTTGGACAGCGGAAACACCCGCATCGATTCGCCTTGTTTGATCCTGGTGTTGAACAGCTGCCAGAGTTCGGGCCGCTGGTTGCGCGGATCCCAGGCATGGGCGGCGGAGCGATGCGAAAAAATCCTTTCCTTGGCCCGGCTTTTTTCCTCGTCGCGCCGGGCGCCGCCAAAGGCCGCGTCGAAGTGCCAAAGATCGAGGGCCTGGCGCAGCCCTTCGGTCTTCATCACCTGGGTATGCACGGAGGACCCCGAGGCGACCGGCGAAATGCCGCGCCTCAGGCCATCCTTGTTGACGTGGACGAGCAGTTCCATCCCGGCCCGTTGCGCGGCCCGGTCGCGAAACGCGATCATTTCGCGAAATTTCCAAGTGGTATCGACATGCAGCAACGGAAACGGCGGCTTTGACGGAAAGAAGGCTTTTTGGGCAAGATGCAGCATCGCGCTCGAATCCTTGCCGATGGAATAGAGCATCACCGGGCGTGCGAACTCCGCCGCCACCTCGCGCATGATGAAGATCGCCTCCGATTCGAGCCGGCGCAAATGCGGGGAGACGGCATTTTTCACATAAGGATCCTGTAATATACCTAATTTCACGTAGAATTACATGTTTTTATGCCGCCGCCGCCGGATTTGCAAGGCTGCCACAAGCAGCTTTGCGGCAGACCCGCATGATTTACGGAATGATGCATCCATGTTGGAGCGCTTTGCCATTCGACCCGAATGGACAATGGCTTTGGTGCAGGGGTGCTCGTGCGTGAGGATTGCCCCGCGATGACTATTCGGCGACGCGCACGCAGATTGGACCGCCGAGTTCCAACATTCGGTTCAGTGCCTTGACGGGACACTAGATCACGATGATTTTGGATTGAATCAATCCAAAGTCATGAACGTGATCGATTCCAAGAGTTTAGAGCGGGATGCGGGCGGAAAACCGGTTTCCACTTTTCCTCATCCCGCTCTAGAGAATGGGAAGGCCGATTTGATCGGTTAAATCGAACTTGTTGACAAACCAAGCGAAATCTTGAACCAAGTTCTTTTGCAGGGAGGCACGGCGCTCCCACACGTCGCCGGCTTCGATCAGCTTGAGTGCTTTACGCATGTTGCGAGGAAATTTCATCGCGTAATGACGCAGCATTTGTAAACTCGAGGCTCTGCTGAGATAAAGGAGCCCAAACCGAATATTGTTGTGCATGAGGATTGATCGATGTCGGTTCAAGAAGCGAGTCGCATCTGCCTGTTTCTGAAAACGATGACGAAGCTCGAGTTCCGGGACGGATATGATTTCCGCACCGCTGAGCCACGCTCTTAGGCTGAATTCCGGCTCAGCTGCTCCATAGGTAATCATCCCAACGTCATACCCGCCAATTTTATGGAAGAGATTTCGTTCAAGGATCGTTCCAGCGGACGAGGCAATTTGAACGGGGTGGGGCGTACGCTGTCGTTTGATGTTCCAGCTCGTCCCCATGTATGGAACGACCAGACTACATCCAAAGCCGCGCCATGAACTCGCGACATCGGCAATAGTGGCGGCCAGGATCCGATTGCTCCGGACATTGCGAACCACAATGTCGGTCCAATTCCAAGGAAAGGTCATGTGGGCATCGGTAATGAATAGTATGTCGCCCTTTGCAGCTAGCACGCCACGGTTTCTTGCTCGTCCTATCCCCAGGCGCGACCTTTCCTGGATAACTCTCAAACGCACCCGCGACTGGGATAATTGGAGATCATTGCATCCTCCGTCAGAGGAAGCATCATCGACGACAATAATTTCGAATGGATGCTGGTTACCGCTTGTCGATACAATCGACAAAACCGTATCCCGCAAGCATTTTCGTTCGTTGCGAGCCGGTATTACGACGCTGATCAGCGGCACGTGCGAAGCTCAAGTACGAAATTGAGCGCGCCCTAAATCTTTAGTTCGGCTTGCAACTTTTTTGCGAACCGTCGATCCATCAACGAAAGCTTCAACAAACGAATGAGATCCTGTTTGGTTAGCCGGTTGAGATCCCTTACGTGAGCCAAGGAATCAAATTCCAAGTGAGATTTGCGTTGCGTCTTTGTTACGCCACCGGTCAGGGTTAACGCGGATCTACCCAGCGGATTGCGATCCAACTCGGATAATGTATCCGCGGTGCGGAGCGCATCGGTCTCCGAGGCAGTTAGGCCAAAGCGTTGTGAAAAAGCAGCCGGATCCTTGCGCAAAGCCATCAACGCATTCGCATCGGCGGCAGCGGCGCTGACCAACTCACTCATGGAAGGCTGTGTCATGATATGCTCCCTACCAGATCGGCACACGTCTATCATAACGAGTATCATAACGAGGGTTTTTGGCTTGGCAACAAATTTTGGCTTGGCAAAAAGGGCGATATAACGCCTTTCCCCCGTTGCCCATTCCATTGAACATCGGGGATCAACACGTGAGCTTTGTTTTTAATTCTATCAGTGTGCGGAGCCAAGTCAATAATTATGTTCTTGAGCTCTGACTCGATGTCGTTACTCGGCTTGTAGCCAAGGTCATTTAAACATTTCCGATCCGGATTGTAATAATGTTCTTCGCGCTCTTGGCGCGGATTTTTGACGAGCCCGATGTCAACGCTCTTTCCCAATTCCTGCGCGACTTTGCGCACCATTAGGGCGAGATCCAAGAGGTTATGCACGCTCTCAAATTGATTGAAGACGCGGTACCCTCCTGCTTGCGGCGGGTTCTCCAAGGCAATTGTCAAACATTGCATCGAGTCGCGCAGCGGCAGCAGAGCGCGTGTTTGACCACCATGCCCATAAACCGTCAGCGGGTGACCGATCACGGCCTGACAGCAAAATCGATTGATGACGGTCCCGAAGGCTTCGTCGAAGTCCAAGCGAGTGCCCATGCGTCCATCTCGCTTTGTGCCATCTGGTCGCGTCCCGAACACAATACCTTGCATGACGTCGGTCGCTCGCAGCTTCCACAAGTCGCAAGCAAACATGACGTTATTTGAATCGTGAACTTTACTCCAATGATACCATGATCCCGCTTGCCTCGGAAAAGGCATTCGGTCTTTGCGGCCCCGAAATTCCACCTCGAAAAACCCTTCCGGGATAGCCACGTTCGGCGTCCCATATTCGCCCATCGTTCCAAGTTTAATTAGATGAGCGTCTGGGCAAACGTCGCGCATCGCGAACAGCAAATTCAAAGTACTAGAAATATTATTGATCTGCGTGAACGCGGCATGAGCAGCATCGATCATTGAATAAGGCGCGGAAGGGCATTCGCCAAGATGTACAATGGCATCCGGCACAAATGCGCTCAATAGATCTCGTACCGCTGAAAATGAGCGAAGGTCAGTCTCCCAAAAATGCAATTTCCGGCCGAATTCTTGCGAAAAAGCCTCGATCCTTTCGGTCATCGGCGCGATTGGCAGAGCGCTCCAGGAGCCCATCTCCTCGACCCAGCGCCGACGGAAAAAATTATCTGCGCCAGCTATGTCGTGCCCACGAACAGCGAGGTATTGCGCGAGAGGCCATCCTAAGTAACCATCGATGCCAGCAATGAAAACTTTCATAAGATGACCCATTTCGCGGGTTAGAAGTTTATGCAGCGCCGTCTAACGAGCCGATGATATACGCCGCCTACGTCAGAGCCAACCCGAGGGATTTGGGTTTTTCACTCTTCCTTTGGAAACCGAGCGCGCCGTTCCGGTTTCGGTCATGGATACGCTGCGCAAGGCCTCAGACCTTTGGAGCCGGGGCGACAAAACGCTTGCCCATGTTCAATTGAGCATTTGTCGCGTGCCGCCCTTTGAGACAAACGAGCAGGCTTTTCGTCCATTCGCAGCCAATGAACTTTCTCGAAGCCGGCCTGAGCCCGCGCCGCCTCATGAAAGTGCTGGATCTCGATCCCGCCTCCGATGACAGTTACAACCGCCCGAGGCCAAAGGACCCGCAACATTACCCGGCAAACCTCGTGGATTGACCCTTGCAGGAGCGAGCGATTCGTCAGAATCGAAAATTGGGCTCCGGCGCGGGTTTGAGGCGGAGCGCGATCCCGGCGCTGACCAGAACGACCGCCTCGCAAGCCTCCGCCAGCGCCTGGTTGAGCAGACCCTGGGCGTCCCGGAACGCGCGTGCAAGCGCATTCTCGGGCACGATACCGCAACCGGCCTCGTTCGAAACAAAAATCACCGGACCGGCAAGCCCAGCGACGCTTTGCGCCAAATGTTGCGTCGCGACAGAAAGGTTATCATCGCGCAGCAAAAGGTTGCTGAGCCAAAGCGTCGCGCAATCGACCACAACGATCCGATCCGTCCGGGCTTCGCGGCGGAGCGCCCCGGCAAGCGCGACGGGCTCTTCCACGAGGGTCCAGCGCGCGTCGCGTGAGGCGGCGTGGCGGGCGATTCGCGCGGCCATTTCGGCGTCAAGCGCTTCCGCCGTCGCGATTAGGACGGGCTGACGGCGAGAGGATTCCGCGAGTCTTTGCGCGTAGCGGCTCTTGCCTGACCGCGCGCCGCCGATGACCAGAAGGCTGCCGATCGGACGCTTTGGGTCCGGCATGATTTTTCCCGTTTGTGTGGCCGAAGCGTGTCATGCTCCCGGTAGCCGGCGATATCATACCAACGGTCATGAGGCAAATTCATATTCACGCGGCATAATTGAGGGATGGCTTTTGCAAGAACGAGAGGATTTTTTGCGCGGCATTTCGCAGCTCACCCGTCGAGCGGCGATCCTTCGTCGCGAAATCTTCCTCGACCGGTCATCGATGGACGGATTAATATGAAGGTCGCTGGCCATGACCTCGGCTGTTCCTCCGGCGTACGCGGACAAACAAGGCCAAGAAGGTTTAACCTTTTGGTCAGGTTTTCACGCCAGGATCGAGATATTGGAGGTTGTGTCCCATGAAGCCGAATGTCCGAATGTCGTGCCGGCAAAGCCTTGCCGTCAGTGTCGCCGCGGCTATTGCTTTCCCAGGCCTCATCACGACACCGGCAACTGCGGGCGGCGGGGACGTGGCCGCGGGCTTGCTTGGGGGCTTCGCCGTTGGCGCCCTCGTTGGCAGCGCGGCGGCCCAGCCACGCTACTACGCCCCCTACTACGCGCCGGCGCCGGTCTATGTGCCAGCTCCGCACTGCTGGCTTGAACATGAGCGCGTTTGGGACGGTTACGGATACGTCATTCAACGGGTCCGCGTCTGCGAGTAGGACGCCGCGATTTCCGAACGCCGTCCGTGAACCAGATCGACAACCATAACAATTTCTCCGATCGGCAAGCTTCTCGACATTGTGCCGGTTAGTTAACGTGTCGCCGGATTGTTGAATTCGCCGATCGCTTGCGCTCGCCAATGAGCGTCCCCGCCAGCCGGATCGGATCAAAAAAAGCGATGGACGCTAATCCCATCGCGGATTTTGGGATCGGCTTGCGCCGGTACGGATGGCCCGATATACCGCTTCCCGCCAACCCTTAGGAGTTCTCACCCGAGGGCCCAGGCATTCCGGCGCAAAGAGCCGATCGATCTTTATGATTGGGCATGTTCCGACTTTTTGGTTTTGCGCGCTTTCGGCTTGAACGGGAAGCGCTGCAGGGCGCGTAGCTCAGCGGAAGAGCACTACGTTGACATCGTAGGGGTCACAGGTTCGATCCCTGTCGCGCCCACCATTTTCTGTTTAATTCGCGGGGACGATGGCGCTGGGGGATGTGGAACGGCAGCGGAACCGCTGGGAATGTCCGGTGTATTTTGTGCTATTGGCGAGTCGATCGGACGGGCGGCGCCAGGATGGGCGTTCGGATTTTAGGTAACCGAGTTGTTAAGCCGTGATCGTTTTCGCCCTCGTTGTGGGCGGCGCGACAAGGCAGGTCTGCGTTGGGGTCCGCCGAAGCATTCGGACGCCGCCAGCTTTTCGCCGAAGGAGACCGTCCTATTCTCTCTCGAATAAACGGCGTTTGGATCATGACGCGTTTTTATGTCCGAGGCGAGTCGAAGGGGACTTGCCAGAAAGCAGGAGTCCACGGCAGCTATGTTTGCCGGCCGGCGGCCCGTCGCATAAAGCCGGCTCGCCTGTGGTTCTCACTACACATGCCTCGACTCCGCCGTCGCACTTGCATTAGATGGCGCATTGCGGGGTCACCACACGATTTGCACAATGTAGGACGCTAATTTCCAAGAGTAAGCTCGAATTGAGGTTTTTGATGCTCAAATGGGCAAAATCGGCCTTCGGATGGGGCAAACGGGTACCGGAACCGGCACCCTGTTTTGCCGCTTCAGATCTCGTTCCCGAGGCCGTTCCCGAGGCCGTCCCAGAGGCCGTTCCCGAGGCCGTTCCCGAAGGATTTGTCCCCATCTCCGAATTCTCCCCAGACGATATCTTTATCGTTGGGTATCCAAAATCCGGCAATACTTGGTTTCAGAATCTGGTCGCCGGCGTCGTTTATGGCGTGGACCCCAAATTGAGTCCCATCGCGCTGGTGCAGGAACTCGTGCCGGACGCCAACGCACGCAAATATTTTCGCCGTTATGCGACGCCGACGTTTTTCAAGACGCATTCGCTTCCGTGCCAGGAATATCGCCGCGTAGTTTATCTGTTGCGCGATGGACGCGATGCGATGGTTTCTTACCGCCATTATCTTGAGGCGGTGGATAAGGTGAAATACGATTTTCAAAAATTCGTCACTCCCGAGACAGACTTGTATCCCTGCCACTGGCCCCGGCATGTCGAAGCATGGGCAAAAAATCCTTATGAGGCACAAATGCTGGTCATCAAATATGAAGATCTCCTTGATCAACCGGTGGAGCAGCTCAAACGCTTCTGCGAGTTCGCCGGCATTTCGAGGGAGACTGATCATTTGAAAGCCGTAGCAGAGGCGGCGTCTTTCCGTAATCTGCACGCCAAAGAGGTTAAGGAGGGCTGGCCGGATCCCAATTTTGAGGCGGGCAAGTTCTTCTTCCGCCGTGGCGTCGTGGGCAGCCACAAGGACGAAATGCCCCACGAGGCTTTGAAAATTTTCCTCGGTCAAGCAGCTGAAACATTGCACCGCTACGGATACGATAGCGGCCACTCTGCCTGGCCACCGTTGTGATGGGTGCACCACTCCCGTCTTTTGGAACCAATGTTTTTATGATGCGCATCAATAATTGGCCGAGATTTGGTCCGCCAACGCGACAGCTTCAGGATGGCCGCGGCGACGCGAGCATATCGAGCACCGGACAGGCGGGCGTCCCAGCAAAACAGCGCTCCAGGGCGCCGGCTAGGATGGTTTCCAACCTGCGAAGATCGGCGATCTTGGCGCGGACCTCGCCCAGATGGATCGTCGTCAGCGTTTGAACCTCGGCGCAAGATGCCCGGCCCGGTTCGGCGAGAGCGAGCAGTTCCTTGATCTCGCCGATGGAAAAGCCGATCTCGCGCGCGCGGCGGATAAAGGACAGCCGTTCGACATGCTCCGGCCCATAATTCCGGTAATTGCTTGCGGTCCGGGAAGGCTTTGGCATCAGGCCGATGCGCTCATAATAGCGCACCGTCTCCAGATGGACCCCCGAATCCTTCGCGAGCGTTCCGATGGTCAGCGGTCGCATGTTTGTGATCCTTACCTGCTTGACCCCGTAGTAACTACAGACCTTATCACTCTCCCAGAAATCGAGGAAGCGATCATGAACGTTCAACACAATGACCCGGCGATGGGGACGGCTCAGTCGCGTCGGGCAACGGCCCAGACCGCGACAACGCTGTGGCTCACCGCGATCGGCGGCATTTTGGGGGCAATCGCGGCTTCATCGTGCTGTATCGCACCCTTGGTGCTTTTCAGCCTCGGCATCGGCGGCGCATGGATCGGGAACCTCACGGCGCTTGCTCCCTATCAGCCCTATTTCATCGCGGCGACCCTTGCCTGCCTCGGCTACGGCTATTGGCTGGTTTACCGCCGCGAAAAAATTGCTTGCGCAGAAGGCGCCTGTGCCCGGCCGCTGCCAAACCATATCGTCAAGGCAGGCCTCGTCCTGGCAACGATCCTCGTCGCGGGCGCGATTGCCTTCAACCTGTTTGCTCCGCTCCTGCTGAACTCCTGAGAGGAAACCCCATGATCAAATTGCGTTTCGCCGCCGCCTTCGGGTTTGGCCTCGCCGCTTCGTCTTCCGCTTTCGCCGCCGAGAAAACGGTCACGCTCGCGGTTCAGCATATGACCTGCGCCGCCTGCCCCCGCACGGTCAAGGCGAGCCTCCAGGCCGTGCCTGGCGTAACCAACGTCGTGGTATCGGCCGAGGACAAGACGGCCGTGGTGACCTTCGACGACAGCAAGGCGGAGGCGGACGCGCTCGTGAAGGCGACGACGAACGCGGGCTATCCCTCTACGCCCAAGGGCTGAGTGGCGCCAAAAGCAAGTCGTACCATGAGACTGTCGAACACATGTCTTTTGTCCGTCTCGCTGTTGATCTCGGGGTCGATTGCCCTGCCTGATGCCGCTCGTTCCGCCGCTATTTCCATTTCCTACCATCAGGTCGGCATCTGCAAAGGGTACGACACGGCAGCCGGCCCGGTGACAACACGGTCTGACGAAGCCTTTGCTATCTTCAAAATCGAAACCGTGGACAATACAAAACCAAGCGGAAGTTTCGATTTCGACCCAACGCATCTTTATGTGGACCAATCCACTCCTGAACAAAAGGCCAAGACGGCTGTGTGGGACAAGAATCGTCGCTTTTTGTATCCAGACCAGAGATTCGCGCAGAACATGGGCGCTTCGAGTGCCGTGGAAACCACTATCCCGGCGGGCACAAAACGTGAGATCAATGGCATTGCTGTCGTTCCGGTTGGCATAAACAACCCAAGTGGCGGGCTGGAAGCCAATCAATACTCTTTCAACCTCGTGTATGATACTTGGTCTACTGATGAACACGAAAATAATGGGCCTGGCGGAGGCTTATTCTTCATTGTCGTGATGGTAGAGTCGTTGTTCGGCGGCCCGAAGGAGTTGGGGTCTAAAACTATTGACTTAATCCATGCTTATCCGGATGCTTGACAAGCGTTTGAGCATGTGCTATCGTCTCAAACATGGATACAACCTTTCCAACCAGTCTTCCGAAATTTCAACGCGTCTTCCCTGACGACGGCGCTTGCGCCCGTTATTTGGAGGCGATGCGCTGGCCTGACGGCTTCTCCTGCCCGGCGTGCGGGCACATTGGGGAGCCTTACCGTTTTGCAACCCGCTCGTTGGTCGTGTTGCGCTGTCGCGTGTGTAAGAAAAACACGTCTCTTACTGCCAGAACAGTCATGCAGTCGAGCCACATGCCGCTCTCGACGTGGTTTTGGGGCGCCTATCTCATGACGACACAGACGCCCGGTCAATCCGCTGTTCAATTTCAGCGCCAGCTTGACATCGCAAGATATGAAACGGCATTCACGATGCTTCACAAACTCCGCGCTGGTATGGTTCGACCTGATCGTGACACCATTGGGGCGCTCCACCCCGTCGAAGTGGACGAATGTTGCGTTGGCGGGCGCACGCGGGGTGAAGGAAGGGGAATTCATCATCAAACGACAGTAGTTGGCGCTGTTGAAGTGCGGACACGCAAGGATGCCGAGGATCGTAGTGCGAAATGGAGTGACGCTCACGAAGGCTGCATCCCGGTCAAGAAACTTACTTATGCTGGGCGTCTTAGGCTTCGCGTCGTTTCCAGCGTCGAGCCGATAGAGGCTCCTCTTTCTGGTCGCGACGCCGATACACTCACAACATTCGTCAAAGATAATGTAACGGCTGGCTCTATCATTCTGACTGATGGCTGGCAGGGATATTACGGGCTTAGTGAGATTGGCTATAAGCACAATGCTCTTACTCTCGGCGGTGACCCAGAAAAGGCGGAAAAACACCTGCCGATGATCCATCTTGTCTTCTCTAATTTGAAGACATGGATCAATGGCACTCACCACGGTCGTATCGAGCCTCGTCATCTGCAAGCTTACCTCAATGAATTCGTTTTTCGTTTCAACCGCCGTTTCTATCCGATGAATTCCTTCAACTCTGTTTTGGGGATTTCAGCGCGGACCGTTCCGCCGACCTATGCACAACTTTATTCCGGCGAATGGACACACGCGGCGTAGCTGGAGCATCCTGAGTGATAAAGAATTTGTAATCCTCAGTGAGTACGCTTTTGTTTTTCGCAAATGACTTGTGCATACGGGCAAGACGTTCCTGCGGCGTTGTCATCCGGGTAATTCTCTCGCTTTGAAGAAAAAATATTGAATGATATCCTCCCTCTTTTTGGCATAGCGCTGTTGGACAATCCACACAGCCTTGTATTGGTTTATACTTTCCTGAGATTTAATATTGCTTTGCGGTGGGGGTGTGGGCGCTCCTTGGAGGTCATTCAGGCGAATATCGAGGAAGGGCTTAGCTTGGGGTTGCCACTGTAACCACTCGATGTCAATTTGCCTCATAGCCCTTTCCCATACCGCGTGATCAGCGGCCCACGCGGCTTCATCAGGATAAGATTCTTCTAGAGCGTTATCCGTTCAAGTTGGTTCGTACCCGGCGGCCTTGAAGTAGTTTTCGCATTCCTTCTGGGGGAAGTGATCGAGGAGTTCGCCGATCCGAGTCCAGAGGGCTTCGACGGTTCGTTCGGAAGCCTTTCGCAGGAGCGTCTTTAATTTCGAAAAGACCATCTCGATCGGGTTGAAGTTCGGGCGAGTAGCGCGGCAGGAAACGCAGTGCGGCGCCCTTGGCCTCGATCGCTTTCCTGATTTTCGGGCTCTTGTGCGAGGCGAGATTGTCGATCAGGACGATGTCTCCTTTCGAGAGCGTCGGAGCAAGCATTTCTTTGACATAAACGAGGAAACATTCGCCATTGATCGGGCCGTCGAAGACGAAGGGGGCGGTGATGCCATCATGGCGAAGCGCGGCCACGAAAGTCGTCGTCTTCCAATGGCCATGCGGCACTTTGGCATAAAGCCTTTGGCCGCGCCGGCACCGGCCATGCGTGGGCGCCATGTTGGTCTTTGCCCATGTCTCGTCGATGAACACGAGACGCTTGGGATCGAGCTGCTTCTGGTCTTCTTGCCAGCGCATCCGCTCGGCCGCGATGTCAGGCCGGTCCTGCTCGGCGGCGCGCACGATTTTTTTTAAAGGTGATCTTCTCCTTAGCGAAAAAGCGCCAAATCGTGCCATAGCCGACACGGACCTGGCGCGCGGCAAGCTCGCGCCTGATGTCATGAAGCGGCAAATCGGGCGACGCGGCGACGCGGGCGAGCAGCCAGTCTCGCTCATCTTTGAGACGCGAGTTGCGCTTCCCGCCCATCGGCTTGGCCGCGACGCCCCCGGTCCGCCGGAACCGCTGCGCCCACCGCACAACACTGCTCACGCCGACACTGAACCGCTGTGCCGCATCCCGGCAGCTTGCGCCCGCCACAACGGCCGCTACCACGCGCGTCCGAAGATCTTCCGAATAGGGCTTCGTCATTCATCCTGGCCTCCTCCCAGCCCGAAGCTTAAATCACGACAAAGCCCGCTTGGGAATCCCACCCGATTTTGTCACAGTGGATAACGCTCTAGAAGTGTTTTGGCAGTTCCGGTTTTGGAAGATGGCATAATTACTTGATCAGCCTCCTTGATTCTGGATTCAGCATCACGAAGACGTAATGCCCTTGTCAGCGTTGCCAACTCCCTTTGAAGCCCCTCCAGATTATATGTGAAATGGCGCTCGGTTTCGGTAAGACGTCGCAGTAGATCGTCGAGCGTTGGCGCTCGACGATCTACTGGCGTAGTTATTTTACGCCCCCATTGAAGCAGCGCCCTATCGAGCCCGTAATCGTGGATCAAAAAAACTACACAAACAATTCCCACAATGAGAAATGACGCGGTAGCCAGCATCGGAAAGTAGGACATTGCGATCAATGCCCCCCGCACGTCGTCTGGCAGGCCGAGAAACCCGAGATGATTGGCGACCCAATTCGCCTTGCTGAGCAGCGATGCCCCGCCAAGCCCGACAACCGTGCCAACCCATGCAAAGTTTTTGCGCATAAAATGGACGCTAGAGCGGGTCCCGAATAGACAGAATCGGAAGGGGGATTCCCGAATCGGCGGAATCGTGGTTCACCATGTTGGCTGGAATGGAGGCCGGCATGGATGGCAAAACCCTATTCGCAGGATTTACGTGACCGCCTGGTGCGGGCTGTACTGGCAGGTCAGTCTCGGCGCAAGGCGGCGCGCAGCTTTGATGTCAGTGCGAGCTGCGTGATCAAGCTCATGCAGCAGTTTGAGATAACAGGCGGTTGTCTGCCGCGAAAGTTTGGCGGCCATAAGCGGCACGCGCTGGCTGCGCATGAAGATAAGGTGCGGGCGTTGGTGGCGGTGCAGCCCGAGCTGACGATCACGGAGCTGTGGAGCAAGCTGACGACGCTCGAGATCAAAGTCGGGCGGTCCGCCGTTGGGCGTTTTTTGCGGCATCTGCAATTGACCTTTAAAAAAAACTCTGCACGCCGCCGAACAAGAAAGAGCGGATGTCCGGGCCGCACGTCTCGCTTGGCGCGATAAGCAGAAAAGTCTTGATCCTCAAAGGCTTGTATTCATCGATGAGACCTGGGCCTCGACCAACATGACACCTCGCTATGGGCGATGTGAAAGAGGCAAGAGACTTATCGCTCACGCCCCGTTCGGCCACTGGAAGACGACGACCTTTTTGGCGGCGTTGCGCCACGATCGCATCACCGCTCCTTGTGTCTTCGACGGTCCCATTAACGGCGCAAAGTTCCTCGCCTATGTCGAGCAGGTTCTGGTGCCGACCTTGTCGCCTGGCGAAATCGTGGTGATGGATAATCTCGGTTCCCATAAACGCGCCGGCGTTCGAAAAGCCATCGAAGCCGCCGGGGCGACGCAGTGCTTCTTGCCCGCCTACAGTCCTGACTTCGATCCCATCGAACAAGTCTTCGCCAAGCTCAAAAATACGTTGCGCAAAATGGCCCACCGAACCGTCGATGCTCTGTGGGATGGCATCGGATTAGCTCTCGACGACTTCCCTCCAACCGAATGCTTCAACTATTTTCGCAATGCCGGATACGGGTCCACCTAATCGGGACCCGCTCTAGCCCATGCGTGGCGTTCATGTCAAGCATCAGGATAAGCATGACTTAATCAAAACAAATCCATCTGAGACGAGGTGGTCGGTGACTGACAATTGCAAAGCGCTATCGTTCAAATAGAGGTCGGCGGAGGAAAGAGAACTAGGGAAAAGGAACCGGGGCATGACCAAAATGCTCGTCGCTATGACCCTCGCGCTCGGCGTGCTCGCCGCGCCCGCCTTCGCGACCGAAACGACGGTGACGCTCGCGGTGCGGAATTGGTATTGCGCGGCCTGTCCGCATGTCGTGAAGGAAAGCCTCGCGGCTGTTCCGGGCGTCACCAATGTCGCAGTCTCGGACAAGACCAAGACGGCCGTCGTCACCTTCGACGACACGAAGGCGGACGTGCAGGCGCTCATCAACGCAACGACCGAAGCGGGCTATCCGTCGTTCCCATACTCGGAAGGGATGCTATGGCCATGAAAGACCGCGCGCTCATTGCTACCGGCGCTGTCGGGGTCGTCTTGGCCGCGATTTGTTGTGCAGCCCCGCTTCTGGCCGTCGTGCTCGGAGCATTTGGTCTCACGGCGTGGCTTGCCAAAGCTGCTTTTGCCGTGATCCCGGCGCTACTGGTGTGCCTGGGGCTCGTTGCCTACCGGCTCAATAGCTTCCCGATCGAGAGTACATCCATCGCCTTCATATCCGGCCTCCTGAACTGGGGAAAAACCTCTTGACCCTGTAGCGACTACAGAGCGTTATCTTAAATCGAAAACATGAACAACCGTGATCGAGGCGTCGGCCCGACAGGGGATGACCGCCCGGATTGGCTGGGAATATAAGGACGCCCCGGTCATTGGCGCGCTGGTTTTCCAGTCTGATGATGGAGGACAGAACAATGTGTGACGGCGAAGGTCTCATCCAGATGGCGATGACGCCGATCGGGCTTGCGGTGATGGCAGGGATTGCCGCTGCCCTTGCCATTTATGCGCGCTGGCTTGTCACCGATTGAACGTAAGCCGGGTCAAGCCCGGCGGGGTTCGGGGCGCTGCAACGCTGCAACAGAGAGAAACCGATTAAGCGCGATGCCGGATCGTACGCTCATCGCGGCGGGGTTGGCCGGAGCGATTGCCGCCGCGATCTGCTGTGCGGCGCCGATGCTTGCAGTCGCGCTGGGGACCGCCGGTCTGATGGCCTGGCTCGCCGCTGGCGCTTATGTCTTGATCCCAGTTCTCCTCATTTGTCTTGCGCTCATTGGACTGCGGTTCCGGCGCCGCCAGACGGCTGCCGCTGGCTCCGACTCGGCAACTAACGGACAGGTTAGAAAATCGTGAACGATTGCTGCGCGCATAAGAACGGCAACGGCAAGGCCTATGACCTCGTCATCATCGGGGCGGGCTCGGCCGGTTTCTCGGCCGCCATCACGGCGGCGGACCAAGGCGCGCGGGTGGCGCTCATTGGCGGCGGCACCATCGGCGGAACCTGCGTCAATATTGGCTGCGTGCCGTCGAAAACCCTGATCCGGGCCACGGAAACGCTGCACCAGGCGAGCACCGCCCAGCGCTTTTCGGGTATTTCCGCATCGGCGCGGATCGATGATTGGAGCGCGGTCGCGCGGCAGAAAGACGAGCTTGTGACGAGCCTCCGGCAGGCAAAATACATTGATCTCGTGCCAGCCTACAACACCATCGCCTATCTCGAAGGCAAGGCACGTCTCCGGGATAGCGGCGTGCTGGTTGACGGCGAGCCAATCGCGGCCGCCAAGGTGATCATTGCGACCGGGGCGCGGCCCGCCATTCCGGACATTCCTGGAATCGGGGGCGTGGGTTATCTCACCAGCACCACCGCCCTCGAACTGGCCACGCTTCCCCGCTCCCTGCTCGTGATAGGCGGCGGCTATGTGGGTGCCGAATTGGCGCAAATGTTTTCCCGCGCCGGCGTCGCGGTGACGCTCGTTTTTCGCTCAAAACTTCTGCCGGAAGCCGAGCCTGAAATCGGCGCGGCGTTGCTAAGCTATTTTACTGGCGAAGGCATGAGCGTCGTCGCGGGCGTTTCCTACCGTGCCATCCGCCGGACACTGGCGGGCGTCGCACTCGACATAAATCTTGGCGGTCCCCCTGCCGTGTTGGAGGCCGAAAAAGTCTTGATCGCCACGGGCCGCACGCCGAACATAGAAGGCCTCGGCCTCGCCGAACATGGAATTGAACTTTCCGCGCGTGGCGGCATCGCGGTGGATGCACACATGCGCACGAGCCGCGAACATTTCTATGCGGCGGGCGACGTAACGGGACGCGATCAGTTCGTCTACATGGCGGCCTATGGGGCGAAGCTCGCCGCCAAAAACGCGCTGAACGGCGACAGCTTGCGCTACGACAGCGCCGCCATGCCCGCCGTGGTCTTCACCGATCCGCAGGTTGCGAGCGTCGGCCTCACCGAGGATTCTGCGCGCGCTGCCGGGTATGATGTGCGGGTGTTGGTGCTCGCACTCGATCAGTTGGCCCGCGCGCTGGCCGCCAGGGACGCGCGGGGTCTGATCAAGCTTGTCGCGGACGCCAAAACCGGGCGGCTTCTCGGCGCCCATATCCTCGCGCCCGAAGGCGCCGACAGCATCCAGACGGCGGCGCTAGCGATCCGGCACAAACTTTCGATCGACGATCTCACGGAGGCGATTTTTCCCTACCTCACCACCGTCGAGGGATTGAAACTCGCGGCGCTGGCGTTCTCCAAGGATGTCGCAAAGCTCTCTTGCTGCGCGGGTTAGAGCGTTATGAGCAGCAATACGAATGCTTCCGCGGATTGGGTTGGCAGCACGCGCGCGAAGCTATTGGCGTGGTGGCTTCCTCACGCCGCGTTGGTTGCCGGGCTGTTGGTCGTGGTGCCGGCTCGAACGGTCATCTGGATCGTCGCCCTCGCCTGGATGGGCTTGGCATGCATCCTCAATGCGCGGCGCTGCGGACGGACGCACTGCCGGTTCACCGGGCCGTATTTTCTCGTTATGATTATTCCGGTGCTCGCGCTCGGGCTGGAGGCCGTTCCGGCCAGCCTATTCGGATGGCTGGTCCTCGGCGCCTTCATTATCCTCGGCAGCAAAACGATATGGTGGGCGACGGAGCGCGCGCGGGGGAAATTCTCGTAGACATCAGATATCAGGATCAGGAGGCAGTATCTCAACGCGGCTCGGTGCGGTTCGCGGGATCATGCAGGCTGTCGCGAAGCTCTCCTGTTAAGCGGGCTGACGTTGGTCCGGCCCGCGCGGTTGCCGCTACAGTTGGGCCTACATATTCGGAGCCGTCTGCCCGGCACGCGGCACGGGCGCGGAGCTCGTGTTACCCTACGCAAATGCTGAAGCCACGAACTTGCATCTGGCGGAGATCAGCACCTGCGTCACCCTGGGCGCCCACGCTGTCGTTACCTTGGACGGTGCGGGCTGGCACCAGCCAGGCGACAAGCTGAAAGTGCCAGACAACATCAGCCTGCTGCCGCTGCCGCCCTACAGCCCAGAGCTCAATCCTGCCGCGAATGTCTGGCAATACCTCCGACAGAACCAGCTCTCCAACCGCGTCTTTGATACATATGACGCCATCGTGGACGCATGCTGCGATGCTTGGAACAAGCTCATCGCCCAACCCGAACGTATCACATCAATCGCAACACGAACCTGGGCACTACAGGTCAAACCCTGACGCCGTTGGTATGAGTACCCTGCGGAATCGCACCGCAGCATATTTTTCATTAATGAACGGAGTTCGCGATGACCAAACTTCCGGCTTCTGTTGCCCTGATCGTCAGTGCTCTCGCCTCATAGGCCGCTGTCGCCGCCGAGAAGACGGTTACCCTCGCAGTTCAGCAAATGACTTGCGCCGCCTGCCCCGGCACGGTCAAGGCGAGCCTCCAGCGGGTGCCCGGTGTAACCAATGTCGTGGTGTCGGCCGAGGACAAGACGGCGGTCGTAACCTATGACGACATCATTACCGTAATCCGCGGTTCAATCGAATTGGGGATCCTGTCCTTTGGAAAAAACCCGGTTCAGCAACACCTGGAGGAGTTCAGCCGGGCACCGGAGTGCTTCACCAGCAGAAGCGGAACACCGGTCTCGAGGATGGCGTCCTCGGCGGTGCTCCCCAGCAGGATCGCAGCGGAGCGGCTGCGTCCCCGCGTGGCCATCACGATCAGGTCCACGCCTTGCGCATTGGCGACCCGGTTGATGGCGTGCGCTGCGTTGGCTTCTTCCTCGAACCCCGGCGTGACCTTCACCCCCTGGCAATCGATGGGGGCCATGAACCGCTGGTATGCATCCCGTTCCTTGCCGCGGAGCGTCTCTTCGTAGTCTTCGTAGGTAGCCCGCGCCGGGTTGAAATAGACATGCAGGGCCAGGCATTGCGAATGACCGCAGAGCCGTGCCATGGAGGTGGCCACGCGCATGGCGTCGGCGGCCGGTTCGGAAAAATCAGTGGGGACGAGGATGCGGTTCAGTGTGGCGTCCGCCCCGTCAGGAACCAACCATACGGAGCAAGGGGCTTTCATGGCCATGCGGCGGGCCAGCGCCCATTTCCGCGGATGATCGCGGCGGTGACCGAGGAAGATCAGGTCCACTTCCTGTTCGGCCGCATGGGCGAGCAGGCGGTCCGTCAAGGGTCCGTGCAGCACATCGAACGATGCGCGAACCTTGTCCCCCACCCCGGTGAAATGGCTGTGCACCAGCGCCTCGATCTCGGCAAGCGCCTGGTCGTGCCCGGGGACATGTCCGGGCGCTGTCGGCAACACATGAACGAAACGGATGTTGGTCGCAGTTCCCTGCCGAGCTACCATGGCCGCGTAGCGCAACAACCCGATATCGGTCTTGGTTCGGGACAGGCCAACCATCAGATGTCGGTACCGATGTATATTCGTCCTCCCATTCGGCGCGGATGGGCGTGGCGGTCTGGCGGCGGCGGCGATCATGGCAGGCGCAAGAGGACCCGCCGCCTCCGGTTGGGCGCCCGTGGCCGCAGGTCGCTCAAGAAAGCGGTACAGCACGCCGTAGAGGGCCATCGCCGTGAGCACCCCAGTCAGAAAGTCCGTGAACGTCACCATGACCGCGGTGTAGACCATGAGGACCACATGGAACCTGCCATGGGCAAGAACCTGTTGCACCTCGGCGGGCTTGACCATATTGGCCGCGACCCACATGAGGAGGCCGCCGATACACGCCGTGGGCACCAGTTCCAGATAGCGCGCGAGATAGTAGGCCAAGGACAGCTTCAACACGCCCTTGAGGATCCCGGCGAGCGGCGTGACGGCGCCGAGCTTGATATTCGTGGCCGTTCGGGCCAGAGCGCCGGTGTGCGGGAACCCGTTCAAGAGGGGAACAATAACCTGCACCAGGCCCTGGCCCCAAAACTCCTTGTTGGGGTTGAAGGGTGTGCCGCGATTGTCCGCCAAGCGGTCGGCCATGCGCGAACAGAGCAGGCTCTCCACGCCGGAGACGAAGACGATGGCCACCGCCAGATAGGCCACGCTCTCGAGCAATGGAAGGCTCATGTCCGGCAAGGCCGGAGGCGTTATGACCCAGAAATCGGTGGGGATCGGGCCGTATTTCGTCTTGATCAGGCTCACGTCGTCGCCGCGCAGGACACCCGGCACGAGCGTCCCCACGGCAAGGGCGATCAAGGGCCCGGGAATGTAAATCGAAATCCTCAGCAGGTATTTCGTCAGCAGAAAGGTCATTCCCGCCAGCAGCAACGCATCGCCGTGCCATTCCCCCAAGTGTTCCCAGACGCGCTGGACCTTTTCGAGGAAGTTCTTGCCGGCGGCCGCCTTTATCCCAAAGACTTCCCCTATCTGACTTGTGGCGATGGTCACGGCGATGCCGATGGTGAAGCCCACCACAATGGAATGGGGAACCAGACTAGCAAACCTCCCCAATCCTGCCACGCCCATACACATGAGGACGCCCCCGGCGATGATCGACGAAAACACCACGATCGCGTGGGCTTGCTCAAAGCCGTAAACCGGGACAAAGGCGGCCATGGTCCCGGCAATGATGGGGATGAACGCCGCCGTCGGGCCATAGACCTGATATTTCGATCCGCCAAACAACGCCCCGACGATCCCGGCGACGGCGCCGCCCACGATCCCCTGTTCGGGCTGCAAGCCGGAGGCTATGGCAAATCCCATGGCCATGGGAATAGCCATCATGGCCACGATCAGACCGGCGCTGAAGTCGCGCCATACTGTCAGATACCAGTTGTCCTTACGGATATCCTCATACCGCGCATCAATGGGAGTAAGAAAAAGCTGAAGTCGATTCCACACGGCGTGAGTCATCAGCAGCGCTCACAGTAACCGGGGCGCCGGCGGCCAGCGGAAGGCGCAGACAGTTTCATTTGGATTGAGACGATTTCTTGCATCAAGGCGATTTGCTCCCGGTCGATCTGCTGCGACGACTGCGCCCTCGTCTCTACGAGAGCGCAGAAATTCAGAAAGAGGCTCATTGATAGAATATCATTCATCCGGAGGTTATCCACCGCTTCGTCCTCGTTTCGGCGAATGCCTGGATCAATTAATTGAGATAGCGACCTCTAAACGTGTTGATGAAAGCTGTAGCCAATCCCGGCGAAGTCGCGGTTTTCGTCCACGCCCGCGCGCACGATGGGCGTTGTGGAGTTCAATCGGACAAAGACTTCGTCCCAGACAACGAAACACTGAATGGCGAGCCCTCGGCGATGGGCCGCGAGAGCCGGATGAACTCCCAAAAACGCCGCTCCACCGGGTTCGCAAGGTGCGGCGGACGCGCTCGTAAAGGCTACGACGAACGCCGGCTATCCTTCCGCGCCGAAGGGCTGAGCGGCACCCAAAGGAACTGGTACCATGAGACCGCCGAATACATCTATTTTGCCCGTCTCACTGTTGATTTCAGGGTTGATTGCCTTGGCTGGCTGCGATCGAGGTCACACCCGTCCCATTAATATTTCCTATCGCCAGGTCGGCATCTGCAAAGGGTACGACACGGCAGCCGGCTCGGTGACAACACGGTCTGACGAAGCCTTTGCTATCTTCAAAATCGAAACCGTGGACAATACAAAACCCAGCGGAAGTTTCGATTTCGACCCAACGCATCTTTATGTGGACCAATCCACTCCTGAACAAAAGGCCAAGACGGCTGTGTGGGACAAGAATTGTCGCTTTTTGTATCTAGACCAGAGATTCGCGCAGAACATGGGCGCTTCGAGTGCCGTGGAAACCACTATCCCGGCGGGCACAAAACTTGAGATCAATGGCATTGCTGTCGTTCCGGTTGGCATAAACAACCCAAGTGGCGGGCTGGAAGCCAATCAATACTCTTTCAACCTCGTGTATGATACTTGGTCTACTGATGAACACGAAAATAATGGGCCTGGCGGAGGCTTATTCTTCATTGTCGTGATGGTAGAGTCGTTGTTCGGCGGCCCGAAGGAGTTGGGGTCTAAAACTATTGACTTAATCAAAACAAATCCATCTGAGACGAGGTGGTCGGTGACTGACAATTGCAAAGCGCTATCGTTCAAATAGAGGTCGGCGGAGGAAAGAGAACTAGGGAAAAGGAACCGGGGCATGACCAAAATGCTCGTCGCTATGACCCTCGCGCTCGGCGTGCTCGCCGCGCCCGCCTTCGCGACCGAAACGACGGTGACGCTCGCGGTGCGGAATTGGTATTGCGCGGCCTGTCCGCATGTCGTGAAGGAAAGCCTCGCGGCTGTTCCGGGCGTCACCAATGTCGCAGTCTCGGACAAGACCAAGACGGCCGTCGTCACCTTCGACGACACGAAGGCGGACGTGCAGGCGCTCATCAACGCAACGACCGAAGCGGGCTATCCGTCGTTCCCATACTCGGAAGGGATGCTATGGCCATGAAAGACCGCGCGCTCATTGCTACCGGCGCTGTCGGGGTCGTCTTGGCCGCGATTTGTTGTGCAGCCCCGCTTCTGGCCGTCGTGCTCGGAGCATTTGGTCTCACGGCGTGGCTTGCCAAAGCTGCTTTTGCCGTGATCCCGGCGCTACTGGTGTGCCTGGGGCTCGTTGCCTACCGGCTCAATCGTCGGCGCAGTACGACAGATTGTCGCACATCCACATCGAACGATCAGGAAATCAAGTCATGAGCAATTGCTGCGCGAAGCTGGGCGCTGATTCGATATTACAAGGAAATTTGATGGAATTGCGCTCGACCCTCACTTGCCCGCACTGCGGGCACCAAGAAACCGAAACCATGCCCACCGACGCTTGCCAGTTCTTCTACGACTGCAAGGGCTGTGGTGTGGTCCTGCGGCCGAACGATGGCGATTGTTGTGTGTTCTGCTCTTACGGCTCAGTACCGTGCCCGCCGATGCAGGAAGCACGGGAAAGCGGGTCCGCGGGGAAGTGTTGCGGGCGGCCCGTTGTTGGTTGATCAGACATGGCACAGCAGTTTGATCTGATCGTTATCGGAACGGGAACGGCGGCACGGATTGCAGCCCTTGCCGGACCAGGCAAGGCCTATTATCTGCGGGGCAGGCGGCATGGAGCGCTGGCCTTCGGCCCGGCCGGAAGTAACCGCACGGGCCCGGCTCGACGAGGAGGTTGGCCGGATGGACGACAGACCCGAAGCCGGCCCTCGCGCGGCGGACGCATTGAGTGCGGCCGGAACGGAGCCGGCACGCGAAAAAATCGTGATCAAATCCGCGCTCGCGACCATGGGGACGCCGGAATATTTTACGAGGTTCGATGCCCTCGCGCCGGGCAACCGCGGGCAGCGCACGGTGATGATGGGCGATGACCCCGCACTCCCAAAAATGCCGGCGGCGCCAACGCTTTTCGACTTCTTCAAGCTCAGGTTTGGCCACGCTGCCGCCAGCCATCTTCTGCAAAGCGCCAATCTCGCGCTGAAGGCGGGCGTCGAGGAGAAAGGCGTGCTTGCCTGCCTCCTCCACGATATCGCCATGGTGGGCCTGATCGGTGGTGACCATGGCTACTGGGGGGCGCAACTCATCGCGCCTTACGTCGACGAGGAGGTTGCCTGGGCCGTGCGCTATCACCAAGCCTTGCGGTTCTTCCCCGATCCTGCCGTGGGCTACGAGTATCCGAAGGCCTATCTTGAGATTTTTGGCGAGGACTATAAGCCAGAGCCATATATCCGCGCCGACTACGAATATGCTCGAGGCCACAAATGGTATGGGACGGCGCGCATGATCACGCTCAACGATCTTTATGCGTTCGATCCCAACACCACGGTCGATCTGGAAGTGTTCGCGGACATCGTGGGCCGCCATTTCCGGCAGCCCAAGGAAGGATTGGGGTTCGACAATTCCCCGGTCGCACATATGTGGCGCGCTATGATCTGGCCCAGGAATTTTCTGTGAGGCGAGGAGCGCGAACACGCGCCGCGTCGCGGGTCTAGCGATGTTCATGCTCACCGGCGCAATTACATATCCGGCCAGGTCGATGTGCGCGATCTTTTGGAGCGCCCCGCGCGTAAATTTTTGCGATATTTTTCGCGTGTGAATTTCGCGGTGAGTGCTACGATTGGGCCATCATGACGGTGTTTTTTATACTCTTCGATACGGCGATTGGCCGATGCGCGATCGCGTGGAGCCCGCGCGGCGTTGCCGGCGTGCAGCTTCCCGAAACCAAAGAGCTAACGACCCGCGCGCGCGTGCTCCAGCGATTTCCACGCGCGAGAGAGGCGGCCGCGCCATTTGAGGTAGAGCGCGCGCAAGACGCGATCGTCGCGCTTCTCCGCGGCGAGGCGGGTGATCTTTCATCCGTTGTGCTGGACATGGACCCTGTCCCGCCATTCCACCGCCGCGTCTACGAGGCCGCGCGTAGCATTCCGCGGGGCGCGACGATGACCTACGGCGCCCTCGCGGCGCGGGCCGGCGCCGCGGGCTCGGCTCGCGCCGTTGGGCAAGCTCTCGCACGAAACCCGTTTGCGATCATCGTGCCGTGCCATCGGGTGGTCGCGGCCGGCGGCAGGATCGGCGGTTTCTCGGCGAACGGCGGCATCACGACGAAACACCGGCTCCTCGCGATCGAAGGCCATGAAAAAAGCGCGCCAGGGATTTTCGACGGCCCTTGCGCGGCTGCCAAGTCCCGTCGCAAGGGGTAAGCTCGCTCTGGCTTGCAGACCAGGAATGAAAGGGGGCGAGACGGCCTGGCCAAAGCTCATCGTCCAAGCCGATGCACAAGATATTCTTTATTCAGCCTATTTCACCGGCTGCCGGGCAATTGTCTCCGCCGGCGCGTGATCAATGCGCGTTTGGGCGATAACCTTGGCCGAGGTCCGAGCGCGCGGTCCGAATTCACATCTGAACCTCGTTGGGCGTGTCAGAAGCATGTCAATTATTTCTTAGATCTCACTTCCATGGACGAATCAGCGCCTTGGGAGTCCAGATCGCAATTCCCGGCAAGAGTTATCCACCTTATCCACAAGAACATTTGACTACAGGTCGTTTGTTCTATATATGTTTTCCTCTTGAACATGGAATATTCCGTATCGCTGGCGCGGCGATAATGGCGAGAAGGGGCAACGCGGCCTTGGCAACCAAGCCGGACATGGCGCCAATGGGCGCTGCGCGGCAAAACCGCATGGAGACGATGGCGGGGCTCGACGGCGCGCCGCCGCCTCCCCAGCGGGGCCGCGGCGCCTTGTCGAACGCGAGCGGACGCTTCGAAAAAGAGAACCGCTGTCGAGAAGAGGATGGCTGGGATCTGCCCGTGGATTTCCCTCCAGTGCGGACGCAAGTCACGCGGGAAAGCGCCAAAACGATCGTCACGCGAAATGATTCTCCCGATATTCCCTTCGACCGGTCGATCAATCCCTATCGCGGCTGCGAACATGGCTGCGTCTATTGTTTCGCGCGGCCGACCCACGCTTTTCTCGGCATGTCTCCAGGCCTCGATTTCGAGACAAGGCTTTTTGCCAAGACCAATGCGGCAAGCCTCCTTGAGCGCGAACTGTCGGCGCCGGGCTATTCCGCCAAAACCATCGCGATCGGTACCAATACCGACCCCTATCAGCCGATCGAGCGCAACGAGCGGGTGATGCGCGAGGTGCTCGAAGTGCTGGCGTGGACCAATCATCCGGTTGCGATCGTCACCAAATCGGCGCTTGTCTTGCGCGATCTCGATCTTCTTGCGCCGATGGCAAAAAAAGGCCTTGTGAAAGTGGCTTTGTCGGTGACGACGCTGGATCCCGCCCTTGCCCGGAAAATGGAACCCCGCGCGAGCAGCCCTTCGCTGCGGCTCGACGCAATCCGGCAGTTGGCGGAGGCGAATGTCCCAACCGCAGTCATCGTTGCCCCGATTATCCCCGCGATCAACGACGCGGAGATCGAGGCGATCCTCGCCCGCGCGCGAGCGATGGGCGTGCGCGATGCCGGTTACGTCCTGTTGCGGCTGCCGCTCGAGGTCCGCGAACTTTTTGTCGAATGGCTGCGCGCGCATTATCCGGACAAGCTCAAGCATGTGCTGTCCTTGATGCGTGCGTCGCGCGAGGGCAAGCTCTACGATTTGAGGTTTGGCGCGCGGATGACCGGGTCTGGCCCCTATGCCTGGATGATTGGGCGCAGGTTCGAGGCGGCGGCGGCAAGACTTGGACTTGGACGAAGCCGCGTGCCGTTGCGTTGCGATCTATTCCGGCCTCCGGCGCGCCTGGGCGGGCAATTGCGATTGTTTTGAGAGGCGCGCCAGCGCGGCATCGAGCCTGTTGGATCGCCTAAATCCACTGTCATGCGGCGCGTTCAAAAGAACCGATTGGGTTCGCCACCGGCGGCGGAAAACCCGCACTCCTACCGCGACCCCGCCCGCGCTCGTGGTCCAACAGCCATTGCTTGCGCGGCAAGCCGCCACCATAGCCGGTCAGGGAGCCGTCGGCGCCGATCACGCGGTGGCAGGGCACGATGATCGCCACCGGGTTCGCGCCGTTGGCCAGACCGACCGCGCGAACGGCCGTTGGCTTGCCGATACGCTCGGCGAGACCGCCATAGCTGAGGGTCTCGCCCGGCGGGATCGTGGTCAATGTGGCCCAGACACTGCGCTGGAACGGCGTGCCGGCCGTGGCCCAACGCACTTCGTCAAGCGCATGAAATTCACCATCGAAATAGCGACATACTGGATCCTTTACGGCCCGTGGAGCCGCGCCCGCCGCGAGGTTTGTCGGGCCATAATGCCGGCACAACAGGCACGCCATCCGCGCCTCGAAATCCTCGAAGTCGAAGGCGCGCAGGACGCCCGCCTCATCGGTGACCAACAGCGCGGTCCCGATCGGTGTCGGCAGGCGCTCCAGGCGCAGGGCATCAGGCGGCTTGTCGGTCATGGGCTCTCTCCCGGGCTGCGGGCGGTGCCTCGGACGCCCAGAGGTGCAGAGCGGCATAAGTGCGCCAGGGACGCCACGCCTCCGCCCGCGTCAGCAGTTCGGTTGCGCTTGGACGGCGGCCGTCGGCGCCGACCAGGGCCCGCATCAGGCCGATGTCTCCGTGGGGGAATGCGTCCGGCTCGCGCAATTCTCGCATGGCGATGTATTGGGCCGTCCATTCGCCAATACCCGGCAAGGCCTTGAGCCGGGCGATCGCCTCCTCCAGCGAGCGCCGCGGCCCGAGAATCAGAGGGTCCGCCAGCACCGCGGCAGCCAGGGACGACAGCGAGGCCGCCCGGGCGCGCGGCATGCCGAGGCAGGCCAGGTCCGCATCCGCCAGGGCGGCGGGGCTTGGAAAAACGTGGGTCAGTCCTTCGATCTCTCCCAAGAGTTCGGGCGGCAAGGGCTCGCCGTGGGCGGCGACGATCTTGCCCGCCAGGGCGGTGGCGGCGGTGACTGGGATCTGCTGGCCGAGGATCGCTCGGATGGCGAGCTCGAACCCATCCCAGGCGCCGGGCACTCGCAGCCCCGGACGCGCCGCCAGCAGCGGCGCCAGGGTCGCGTCCTGGCCAAGCTGACCGCCGATGGCGCGTGGATCGGCGGCGAGATCGAACACGCGCCGGACCCTGGCGATGATGGTCGGCAGGGCGGACAGGCGCGGAAAGCGAACCTCGACCCCTAGCCGGTCGCCGGCCAAGGGGCGCACCGTGAGCAGGCCTCGATCCGGGCCGATGGCGATGGTGCGGGCATAGTGGCCAGGGGCCACGATCTCGACCCCCGGGATGGCGCGATGGCTCAGGAACCCGACCATGGCGTCCCAGTCATAGGGCGGCCGATAGGGCAGACGGATCGAAAGCGCATCGCCGCCACGCGACGAGACCTCCTCAGCATTTCCGCGCCGCAGGGCGCTGGGCGGGCGATTGTAGAGAATCTGGAAGGTCTCGTTGAAGCGGCGGATGCTGCCGAAGCCGGCGGCCATCGCCACTGCCGCCATGGGCAGGCGAGTCTCATGGATCAATTGCTTGGCCAGCAGCACCCGGCGGGTCTGCGCCACCGCCACCGGCGAGGCGCCGAGATGCTGGCGGAACAGGCGGCGCAGCTGCCGTTCGCCGACGCCCAACCGGTCGGCGAGGCCCTCGACATCGGCCGCGTCCAGCGCGCCGGTCTCGATCAGGGCGAGCGCGCGTGACACGGTGTTGGAGGTCCCTCGCCAGGAGGCAAGGTCAGGCGAGGTCTCCGGTCGGCAGCGCAGGCAGGGCCGGAACCCCGCCGCCTGCGCGGCCGCGGCCGTAGGATAGAAGACGACATTCTCGCTCTTGGGCGTACGTGCGGGACAGATCGGCCGACAATAGATGCCCGTCGTCTTGACCCCCACGAACAGCTGGCCGTCAAAGCGGGCGTCGCGGGTCGAGATCGCGCGATAACAGGCATCGTGGGCAAGATCCATCCTGGCATGATCCTCCATCCGAGGCGGCTTGTCTCGCGGTTTTCGGACATGGACGTCCGATCGGGATGCCGTCAGAATTCCTTGGTCACGCCAAGCCACCCCGCCAGCTCCGCGCACTCCGCTCTCGTTTCGGCCTTATGACACCAAATGTCCGATTAAATCTCAACTCGTCCATGTCAGACAAACAATCTGCCTGACTCGCTGACTAGCCGGAGACAACGCGCAGAGTTGAATTCTTGCCGAATAATCCCCTTATTTCTCCGACGCAAGATCGCTGCGCGTGACCCGATACATCGGCCTTTTCCCGTGACCCCTTCTTCTTTGTTTCATCCGGCGGTCGCCGCCTGGTTCGAACGTAGCTTCGCGGCGCCCACGGCGGCGCAGGCGGAGGCGTGGCCGGCGATCCACGCGGGCCAGCATGTGCTGATCGCCGCTCCCACCGGATCCGGCAAGACGCTGGCCGCTTTTCTCGCCGCCATCGATGGGCTGGTGCGGCAGGGACTGGCGGGCGAGCTGAGGAACGAGACACAGATCGTCTACGTCTCGCCGCTCAAGGCGCTGTCGAACGACATCCAGAAAAACCTCGAGGCGCCGCTTGCCGGCATCGGCGAGACGTTGCGGGAGCAGGGCTTGCCCGACGTCGAGATCCGGACCTGGGTGCGCACCGGCGATACGCCGTCGCGCGAGCGCGAACGCATGCGCCGCTGCCCGCCGCACATCGTCGTCACGACGCCTGAGTCGCTCTACATCCTGCTTGGCTCCGATTCCGGCCGCGCGATGCTCGCGACCACGCGGACCGTGATCGTCGATGAGATCCACGCCCTCGCGCCGAACAAGCGCGGCGCCCACTTGGCGGTTTCGCTGGAGCGCTTGGCCGCGCTCTGCGGCGATCGCCTGCGGCGCATCGGCCTGTCGGCGACCCAGAAGCCGATCGACGACGGTGGCGCGCTTTCTGGTCGGCGCCGGCGATGGCGCGCCGGGCCCCGCATGCACGGTCATCGACACCGGCCACCACCGGACGCGCGACCTCGCCCTCGAAGTTCCCGCCTCGCCGCTCGAAGCCGTGATGTCGGGCGACGTCTGGGAGCAGGTCTATGACCGATTGGCCGAGCTGATCGCGGCGCACCGCACCACGCTGATCTTCGTGAACACGCGCCGCATGGCCGAGCGGGCGACCCGCCAACTTTCGCGGCGGCTCGGTGAAACTCAGGTGACGGCGCATCACGGCAGTCTCGCCAAGGAACAACGGCTGGACGCCGAACAGCGTCTCAAGCGCGGCACGCTGAAGGCGCTGGTGGCGACCGCCTCGCTCGAACTCGGCATCGATATCGGCGAGGTCGACCTGGTTTGCCAGCTCGGTTCGCCGCATTCGATCGCGAGTTTCCTGCAGCGAGTCGGGCGTTCCGGGCATGCGATCGATGGCCTGCCCAAGGGGCGCCTTTTCCCGCTCAGCCGCGACGAACTCGTCGAATGCACGGCGCTGCTCGACAGCGTCCGGCGCGGCGAGCTCGACCTGTTGACGATCCCCGAACAGCCGCTCGACGTGCTCGCCCAGCAGATCGTCGCCGAGGTCGCCGCGCGCGAATGGAACGAGGATGAGCTTTATGCGCTGCTGCGCCGGGCTTGGCCCTATCGCGCGCTGACCCGCGAGGATTTCGCCGCCGTTGTCGGCATGCTGGCGGAAGGCTTCAGCACGCGTCGCGGCCGCCGCGGCGCGCTGATCCACCACGACGCCGTGAACCATGTGCTGCGCGGCCGGCGCGGCGCGCGGCTGACCTCGCTGACCTCCGGCGGCACGATTCCGGACAATGCCGACTACCAGGTGCTCCTCGAGCCGGAAAACCTGCTCATCGGCACCGTCAACGAGGATTTCGCGGTCGAGAGCATGGCCGGCGACGTCTTCCAGCTCGGCAACGCCGCCTATCGCATCCTGCGCGTCGAGCGCGGCGTCGTCCGTGTCGAGGACGCCCACGGCATGGCGCCGACCATCCCGTTCTGGCTCGGCGAGGCGCCGGGCCGCAGCGACGAACTGTCGCACTCGGTGTCGCGCCTGCGGGCGACGATCGACGCCGGCTTGACCCGCGACCCGGCCGGGGAAACCGCCTTGCGCTGGTTGCTGGCGGAGGTCGGCATCGCCGAGCCCGCGGCGCGGCAGCTCGTCGAATATCTCGCCTCGGCTCATGCGGCGCTCGGCTGCCTGCCGACCCAGGACACGCTCGTCTTCGAGCGCTTCTTCGACGTGGCCGGCGGCATGCAGCTCGTCATCCATTCGCCCTATGGCAGCCGGATCAACCGCGCCTGGGGGCTGGCGCTGCGCAAGCGTTTCTGCCGCAAATTCAATTTCGAGCTGCAGGCTGCTGCGACCGAGGACAACATCGCGCTGTCGCTCACCACGGCGCACAGCTTCGATCTCGACGAGGTGCGACGCTACCTGCATTCGGCGAGCATCAGGCCGCTACTGATCCAGGCGCTGCTCGACGCGCCGATGTTCATCACGCGCTGGCGCTGGGTCGCCGGCGTCTCGCTCGCGCTGCCGCGTTTCCGCGGCGGCAGGAAAGTGCCGCCGCAGCTCGCCCGCATGGATGCCGAAGACTTGATCGCCGCGGTCTTTCCCGACCAGCTCGCTTGCGCCGAAAACCTGGTCGGCGAGCGCGAGATTCCCGACCATCCCTTGGTCCGCCAGACGATCGCCGACTGCCTCGGCGAGGCGATGGACATCGCCGGTCTGGAACGGCTGCTCGCCCGGCTCGAATCCGGCGCCATCCGCGTCGTCACGCGCGATCTCACCGAGCCGTCGCCGCTTGCCCTCGAAGTGCTGTCGGCCCGGCCTTACGCCTATCTCGACGATGCGCCGCTGGAGGAGCGCCGGACCCAGGCCGTGATGAGCCGGCGCTGGCTCGCGCCCGAGGCGGCATCCGAGCTGGGCCGGCTTGATCCCGAGGCGATCGCCCGGGTTCGCGCCGAAGCCTGGCCTGATTCAACCAACGCCGACGAGTTGCACGATGCGCTGGTCTGGCTCGGCTTCCTCGGCGCCGAAGAAACCCAGCCTGGCTGGAACGGCTGGCTTGCGGAGCTTGCGCGCGCCCGCCGCGTGACCCGGCTTAGCGCGCCACGGGCGACGTTGTGGATCGCCGCCGAGCGCCTGCCGCAGTTCCAGGCGCTATGGCCCGGAGCAAGGCTCGACCCCGCGATTGCCGCCCCGGAAGCCTATGCCGGGCGGGACTGGTCGCGCGACGACGCGCTGATCGAGATCCTGCGCGGACGGCTCGAGGGGCTGGGGCCGGTCACCGAGGACGCGCTCGCGGCGCCGCTCGGATTCGCGACGAAGGACCTCGCAGCCGGGCTCGCGGCTCTCCAGACCGAAGGCTTCGCCATGCGCGGACGCTTCACGCCCGGAGCGACCGAGGACGAATGGTGCGAGCGTCGGCTGCTCGCCCGGATCCACCGCTACACGATCAAGCGCCTACGCGCCGAGATCGAGCCGGTCGCCGCGCGCGACTTCTTGCGCTTCCTCCTGCGCTGGCAGCGGGTTGACGCCGATGCGCGGATGACAGGGCCGGACGCGGTCGATGCCATCGTCGGCCAGCTCGAAGGGTTCGAGGCGCCGGCCGGAGCGTGGGAGAGCGAGATCCTGGCGGCGCGCATTGCCGAGTACGAGCCGGCCTGGCTCGACGATCAATGTCTCGCCGGACGTATCGCATGGGCGCGGTTGACACCACGCAACGGACGGCCGAATGGCGGCGAGCGCAGCGCCGCGCCGGTCCGTACCACGCCGATCACGCTGCTGCCGCGGCGTCATGCTCCGCTCTGGGCATCGCTTGCTCCGATAACCGACGCGGCCCAGCCGAGCGGCCGGGCGCAAACGGTTGCCGATTGCATTCGAGAGCATGGCGCCTCGTTCTTCGACGAGCTGGTCGACGGCACCGGTCTGTTGCGTCCGCAGGTCGAAGAGGCGCTTGCCGAGCTGGTCGCCCTCGGCCTCGTGAATTCGGACAGTTTCGGCGGGTTGCGCGCGCTGCTCGTGCCGTCCGACCGGCGCAAGCCGGCCGCTGGGGCGCGCCGCCGCCGCCGCACGGTGACGTTCGGCATGGAGGATTCCGGTCGCTGGGCGCTCGCGCGCCGGGCCCGCCCGGCGCAGGCCGGGCCGCGGGACGACGCCGCGGCGGTCGAGCACGTGGCGCGCATCTTGCTGCGCCGCTATGGCGTCGTGTTCTGGCGCCTGCTCGAGCGCGAGGCCGACTGGCTGCCGCCGTGGCGGGATCTGCTGCGCGTCTATCGCCGGCTCGAGGCGCGCGGGGACATCCGCGGCGGCCGCTTCGTCGCCGGCTTCCCCGGCGAACAGTTCGCCCTGCCCGAAGCGATCGGCATGTTGCGCGAGGTCAGGCGCAAACCCCTTTCGGGTGCTTGGATCTCGCTGTCCGGAGCCGACCCGCTCAACCTTGCCGGTATCCTGACCCCTGGGCCGAAGCTCGCGGCGCTGACCGGCAATCGCTTGCTCTATCGCGATGGAATACCGATCGCGTTGTTCGCCGGCGGCGTGGTGAATTTTCTCGAAACGCTGGACGCCGGCACAGAATGGCAGGCGCGCAAGGTCTTGCTGCGCGGCCCATCGCTCCCTGTTACCGCCAATCTTCGCTGCGGCAGTGAAGAGCTGGCTTGGCAAATTTGAACCGGACGATCGATTCGGTCAGATTGACGAGTATGCGTGCTTGAGTTTGATACGTGCGTCCGCCGCGGTGAATCGCCAGGCGGCCTCGGCGTGGTTGACATTTTCGATCATCCTAGAGCATGTCCCGAAAAAGTTGCCCGACTTTTTCGATATTTAGACATCGGATATATCCGATGTCTCAAGAGGACATGCTCCACCTCTTTGAATTTGAGCAATTCCTTTTCGATCACGTGATTCCACGCGATCGGGAAGCGCTCTAAGGTTGGAGAATGGAGTATAGAAGTATAACTAAGGAGAACGACCGGGCGTTGCCACTACTTGGGCCGCATGCTATCGAATTGCCATGCACGAGCCGACTTCATTTCGTCCATCCGCGGCAGCGATACCATCACGTTTGAAGCTTTGGGCAGGGCGGATTTCTTTTGCCGCCGCGGTGCCGTTAGTCATATTCGCGACGCGTTTCGGCCGCACCTTTATTCTATCCCGCCTACTCGTGCCTGGCGAGTTCGGCATAACCGTCGCCATTACGATCGTCATAGGTACTGCGGAACTCGCAACCGACGTTGGGCTCGAAAAATTTATCCTCTTGAAGTCGGCCGCCGACGCGCGCCAGGCCTTGGCGGCAGCCCATGCACTCCAGATTTTCCGGGGTCTCCTGGTGACCGCGGCGATAGCGCTGCTCGCAGTTCCTGCAGCCACGTTTTTCGGCATTCCCCAAGCAGTGGCCAGTTTCAAGTTTGCAGCGCTCGTTCCGCTGGTTCATTCACTCGGGCACCTTGGCATCACGCAGATCCAACGTGATTATGATTATCGCGCGGAGGCCCTGGCCCGCACGGTATCCAGCGTCGCCGAGCTGGCGGTCGCGGCACTCGCAGCGGCGACCATTCTGCCGGACCACCGCGTCATCGTATTGGCCCTTTTGGTCGAGGCGGTGCTTTTCGCCGCCGCAAGCCATCTCCTTGCGCATGCGCCAATGCGGGTCGTCCCGGATCGTGAAACGCTGCGCCAGGCGCTAGCCTACGGCCTACCTCTGATGCTCAATGGCGCAGGGCTCGCCTTAATCATGCATGCCGACCGGATGGTCGTCGGCCGCTTTTTTGGGATGGACATTCTGGGTGTTTACGCGGTGACTATGAGTCTTGCCGTGGCGCCGACTTCCTTGCTCTTGCAAACAACCGTCGGTATTGGCATCTCAATGTTAGCTCGCAGCGGAGACACTCCGAAGCGCTATTTGGAAACCTATCTCTGGCTGGCCTGGTTCTTCGCGTTCCTCGCCTTCGGCTATGCCGCGTTTATCGGATTGACGTTAGATGTTCTGGTACCGCTCGTGTTCGGCAAGGCCTATGCAGTGGGAACCGATATGGTGATCCTTATTTCCGCGATCGTGTTTCTGCGAATTCTGCGCGGCGGACCGACCGTGGCTCTCTTAGTGTCAGGCGCGACGGCCAGAATGACGTTGGCCAATCTGATGAGCGTTTTCGGGATCGCCGTTGCCGCCGCGCTGGCGCAGGTTCATCCGGTTTTGACCTCGGTTTTGGCCGGGGTGCTTTTCGGAGACGTTCTCACTATGGTTCTTTTACAATGGGCAGTCATCGCGCGCATACCAAACGGGATAGGTTCGCTTTGGCGGTGTCTTGCGGTGGCCGGTGCCGGCGTCGCGATCTTAACGACAACGCTTAGGCTCTTGCCTGATCCCAGTTGGACCAATCGAGGCATTGTCGCCGCTTCTGGAGCATTGCCGGCGGCTATCCTGGGGTTGGGCGTCTTGTGGCGCTGGCGTCTGCGTGAAATAACTTGAACCAAGCTGCTCTCCTCCTATTCAGCGCGAACGGGGCAGCGCTAGGTCTGGCAGACCGGCGGTGGAGAACGTCGGCATCATCGCATACCATGTGTCCAGCCGGGTAAAGGGCACTGCGGAACTCGCGATAGGCATTATCAGCGCTCCTGGAGCAATCCGAATTGGATTTCCGGCCCGCTGCATGGGATCCCCTTTTCAAAGCCCTGACGACCTCCCAGCCATTAATGAGCCGGGAGTGCGGCACGACCCCAAAATGCGGATCGTTGCGGAAGCTTACTTTGGCGAGCGTGGTGGGGTATTCGACACAACAAGGATGGCGGGCCGTGGGCCCCTTTCCGACGCATCAAGTGGGGCGTGGATATCGCCCTCTCCCAGGAAGGGAAAGGGCGAGTCCGACCAGACAGTGTTTTAATCTTTAAGAACGCGCGTCTTTTGCGTCAGAGCCGACCTTGGCTCACGCGGCCGGCCGAGCGGTACCCTTGTGCGCGAGTTCCCAGCGATCGGGCGAACGCCACAGCCGTGAGCGCAGAAGCTCACGCTCGAAGAAGAATTCCTTGGGCAGCCGATCGAAGAACTGGTCGAACTGCTCTTCGTGCGCGTGCGCCTCGGCGGCGCCGGCGTCCCGGCCGACTGCCATCAGGTCGTAGTACTTGTCCGCCGGGAAATCGAGGCCCTTCCATTCGATGTCCTCGTGCCGCGGCATCCAGCCGATTGGGCTCTCTACGGCGTAGCCGCGACCGTGCACGCGGTCGATGATCCACTTGAGCACGCGCATGTTATCGCCGAAGCCGGGCCAGATGAATTTGCCGTTTTCGTCCTTGCGGAACCAGTTGACTCGGAAAATCTGCGGCGGATTGGAGAGGCGACGCCCTGCATTGAGCCAATGGCCAAAATAATCGGCCATGTTGTAGCCGCAGAACGGCAGCATCGCCATTGGATCACGGCGCATCGCCGCCTGGCCGATCGCGGCCGCCGTGGCTTCGGAACCCATCGTTGCGGCTATATAGACGCCATGGCACCAGTTGAAGGCCTGGAACACGAGCGGCAGCTCCTTGCTCATGCGGCCGCCGAAGACGAAGGCTGAGATCGGCACGCCTTCCGGCTTTTCCCAATCCGGGTCGATCGATGGGCATTGGCTCGCCGGTGCCGTGAAACGGGCGTTTGGGTGCGCGGCGGGGCGCCCGCAGCCGGACATCCAATCCTCACCCTTCCAGTCGATGAGATGCGCCGGCGGCTTGTCGGTCATCCCCTCCCACCAAACATCGCCATCGTCAGTCAGAGCCGTGTTGGTGAAAATGCAGTTCTTGTTGATCGTCTGCATCGCGTTGGGATTGGACTGTGCGTTTGTGCCGGGCGCGACGCCGAAGAATCCCGACTCCGGATTGATCGCGCGGAGCGTCCCGTCCGGCGCCTTCTTGATCCAGGCGATGTCGTCACCGACGGTGCTGACCCTCCAGCCTTCAAACCCTTTCGGCGGCACCAGCATCGCGAGATTGGTCTTACCGCAGGCGCTAGGGAAGGCGGCGCCGAGATAGGTTTTTTCGCCGATCGGGGCTTGAATGCCCATGATCAACATGTGCTCGGCGAGCCAGCCTTCATCGCGCGCCATGACCGAGGCGATGCGCAGTGCAAGACACTTCTTCCCGAGGAGAGCATTGCCGCCATAGCCGGAGCCGTAGGACCAGATCTCGTAGGTCTCGGGGAAATGCACGATGTATTTGCGGTTGATGTCGCCTTCGCACGGCCACGGCACGTCCTTCTGTCCTGGTTTGAGCGGCGCGCCCACCGAGTGCATGCACGGAATGAAGAAGCCGTCGCTGCCGAGCGCATCGAGCACAGCCTTTCCCATGCGGGTCATGATCCGCATATTGACGACGACATAAGGGCTATCTGAGAGCTGCACGCCGATCTTGGCAATGGGTGAGCCGATCGGCCCCATGCTGAATGGGATGACGTACATCGTACGGCCAGCCATGCAGCCGTCGAACAGCCCGTGCAAGGTCGCGCGCATTTCAGCCGGTGGCGCCCAGTTGTTAGTGGGGCCGGCGTCGTCCTTGTTGGTTGAGCAGATGAAAGTCCGGTCCTCGACCCGGCCCACGTCTGACGGGTGCGAACGGGCCAAATAGGAATTTGGACGCTTCTGCGGATTGAGGCGAATGAACGTACCGGCGTCGACCATCATCTGGCACAACCGGTCGTACTCTTCCTGGCTTCCATCAGCCCAGACCACCTGGTCGGGCTTGCACAGCGCCGCCATTGCGCCAACCCAGGCACGCAGCTTGCCGTTGGTTGTCGGACTGTTCACGATAGCATCCATTTCCTTTCCCTCCTGAAGTTTCGTGCCCACACTTGCCGCGCGGGCGGCTTCGCAATCCCAACCAGCTACGCCACCCACGCTAGCTTCGCGAAATTGCGTTGCGGTGGGGTTGGAACGCAACGTGTTCGGCACTCACGACAGGCTCCGTGACGTCGTGCGATACATGTTATATTAATCCGTCCGTAAGTATGTCATAATCACGCGGGGTATTTGAGGTGACCGCGTTCAAATGCTTCCCCACCAACGCGCCGGGGGTGCGGTCCGGGCGCGCATTCAACCTCGGCGGCCGGCCGAATAACGGTTTGGCCTTCAACCCGCCCCAACCGCCGCGCCGGTAACGCGCCAGCCAGCCATACATTGTCCGCACGGTAACACCAAACGAAAACACTTATGGAGGGATCGATATCATCGGCGGTTCCTCCTTTCGCCTTCGACTTAATCTCCAGCTTAACTTCCCGTAAGCGTCCTATGAATCCCCCTCCGGTTCTCTCTATTCGGGACCCGCTCTAGATGTCGTGTCTCGATAGGTTGTTTCTTGGGATCCTTGAGATAGGGGAGCATCCGTTGATGCCGAAGTGAGGCCGATGATGATTGTAATGGTGGAGGAAAGGCAACAGTGCGGCGGCCCGTTCGGATGAATGGTTGTAGGGTTTGGCATAGGCCCATTCCCGCAAGGAGGTCTGCACGAAGCGTTCGGCCTTTCCGTTTGTTCTTGGCGTATAGGGTCTGGTGCGCTTATGCTTGATTTTCAGCATTCGCAACGCCTTTGTGTAGCGGCGCGAACGGAAGCTGGCGCCGTTGTCGGTCATGACGCGAAGGACCCTGACGCCGTGATCGCGAAAGAAGCGCAAGGCTTGCAAGAGGAATTTCAGGCAGGAGCGCCGTGTTTCGTCCGGCAGGATTTCAGAATAGGCCAGCCGGGAGTGATCGTCGACGGCCAGATGGAGATATTCCCAGCCCTTGCCGCCTTCCTTGCGGCTGCGTGGCGCGCTCTGTCCGGTCCGGTCTCCCGTGATGCGATGTCCGATCCCTTCGATGCGGCCGAGCTTCTTGATGTCGATATGGATCATCTCGCCCGGCTGCTTCTTTTCATAGCGGATGATCGCGATCCTTTGATCGAGGGCGGACAGGCGGCTCAGCCCCTTGGCCTTTGCGATGCGGGCCACCGTCGCGCGCGACAGCCCGGTCGCGCGGGCGATCTTCCAGAAGGGCTGACGGGCCCGGCGCAGGGCTTCGACCTGGGCGATCTGATGTGATGTGATCCGTGTCCGCAGGCGATGCGGCCGGCTGGTCCGGTCTTGGAGGCCAGCGGCGCCTTCGCTTTCGTGGCGCCGGAGCCATTTCCTCACGGTCGCGGCCGAAACGCCTACAGCGCCGGCTATGGAGCGCGGCGTTTCGCCCGCTTGGCGGCGCCCAACAATCAAGGCTCGCATGTTCGGCGTCGTCCTGGCATTCTTATGAATGTTCACGGGTGGGTCTCCTGAGCCTGTGGTGCTTCGCAAACCCCACAAACCTCAAATTCTCCCCGTGAACAACCTGTTGAGACATTACATCTAGATCACGATGATTTTGGATTGAATCAATCCAAAATCATGAACGTGATCGATTCCAAGAGTTTAGAGCGGGATGCGGGCGGAAAACCGGTTTCCACTTTTCCTCATCCCGCTCTAGCGCGAAACGACCACGCGGGTGCCGACCTTGACGCGGTCGTAGAGGTCCACGACGTCCTCGTTGGTCATGCGAATGCAGCCGGACGAGACCGCCTGGCCGATCGTTTGTGGTTCATTCGAGCCGTGGATGCGGTAAAGCGAGCCGCCAAGATACATGGCACGCGCGCCGAGCGGATTTTCCGGCCCCCCGGGCATGAAGCGCGGCAGATCCGGACGGCGGCGCAGCATCTGGGAGGGCGGCGTCCAGGACGGCCATTCGCGTTTCATCGCAACCCTCTGGGTGCCGCCCCATTCGAAACCGGGGCGGCCGACCCCGATGCCATATTTGACCGCCTGATTTCCCGGCAGGATATAATAAAGACGGCGTTCCTCCGTCGAAATGACAATCGTGCCAGGCGCATAGCGGCCATTGTAGGCGATGAGCTCGCGCGACGGGGCGACAGGGCGCGGACGGCCTTCCATGCCGGCCGAGGGCTGGCCAAAACTCTGCTGGTATTCATAAGCCTCCAAGGGCGTGCAGGTCGCGACAAGCAAAAACCCTGCCGCGCCGGCGCCGGCGACGGCGAGAAAGTGACGGTGCATTGTTTGTTTCCCGAGGTGCGAAAAGATTTGCGTCAAACAAATCAGAGGGGGGATATAATTTTCCAGCGATAGTCAGCTCGCGGGGGCTTGCTTGCAATGGGCTGCAGCATGGTGGAACCGGTTTTGATGGCGGCGTGGCCGAATGGCAACAGTGGCGGCGCGCGGATCCGGACCGGTTGGCGGGAAAAATCGCGGCGAAAAGCCGAGGGCGGAGATGCCTTTTTCGATTCCCGTGACGGGGCGAATTTTTTGACCATCTGGTTAACCGTCCTGTTCGCGGGGCTTCCCTTCGGTGTCCGCTCGCGGTATGAAACCGGCGATTTCGCCGCTGGGACCGATCCTGGCGCGCCGGTCGCGCCGCGGCTTGTCGGCACGGCTATATCGACAACTTTAATCTCGGTGGCCGTTTTCGCCGTGCTGGTCGCGTTTGCCGATTTTGCTGGCTGAATTTCGCATCTATTGACCCGTCGCATCGATGCGGCTACTCCAACCACGCTCCTTAAGGAGCGCGTAGCTCAGTTGGTAGAGCATCTGACTTTTAATCAGGAGGTCATGGGTTCGAATCCCATCGCGCTCACCAATTAAATCAATAAGTTATGTGATACGCGCCTCTCGTCATTTGCCGTCTAGGTAGCCCATAGGCAATATTTCGAGTAGATGAACCGGCGCGTCGCGAAACGTGTCGCTGAGGCGCGCACCGGCAAGGTATGAGGGCGCGTTGCCTTTGCGCCTTCCTTCGACCAAAATTGGATTTTCTTCGAGTACGACGACGAATGCATAAAATTCCTTCACATCGTTGACGGCCAGCGCGACAAGAAAACCATTGCGTTTTGAGAGGAATCTCCGGTGGCTTTTTTCTATTCAGAGCGCCCGACCGCGCGGCATCGTCCCGCCGCCTCGTGGTGTACAATTCCCACAGGAACTCATCCGCATTTTCGGCGCTTCGATCATCAAAACGCCGGTCGTATGGAGGAGCTCGTGGATAATTGCCTCGCCGATCGCGTCCGCCGCGCGGCGCGCTGGGTCCGCGCCAAAATGTGAATAGCGGGCGGTCTTCGCCGGGAGCTTGCCGACGATCGTGAGCCCGAGCCCCGCATCCCGCGCCGGATCGCGAAAGGTCTCACGGAAAAAGCCCCCCTCTGGATGCGGCTGCAAATCGAGGAGGCAGATGATTTCGGCGGCGCTCCGGCGAAAGGGATCAACCGGCATTTCGTTCCCCGGCTTTCCGAGTGGTGCCGGCACGTGAGGGACCTTAAGCAGCCAGCGGTCGAATATTTCAAGGTGATCACGGTGGAATGTAAAGAACTCGGCTCCGACCTGTGTGCCGCTGATTTCTTTTTTGCCGCTATGTTGGCACACGCTGGTCTTGAAAAAAAGGCGTGGCCTGTGTCCAACCCGTTCCTTCTGGCTTATCGGGATGCCAGACGTGGTGGACCTGGTGGAAGATGTCGGTGAAGTCCTTCTCCGAAAGCACTGTCCCGTCGCGGTCGAACACCTTGTGCACGTGGATGACCGGCTGGCCGAGCACGCGTTTACGCAGGTCGCTCGCCCACTCACGAACGCCCAGTAGCGGTAGCTGTAGGCCGCCTTGACTTCATCCGCCAGTTCATCGGTCAGACCGGCGCGGTAGGTCGAGTTGTAGTACTCCCTGATGCTGGTGCCGAGCGCCTCCGTGGTCGCCGGCAGCGGCCAGTCGCCCGGCACGCTTGCCGATTGCTCGCCGTCCATAGGGCTCTGACCGTCCCATGGCCGCAGTGGCGGCAGGAAGTTCTTGCTGCGCCAGGCCTCGTAGCGGGCCAGCATGTAATCGAGATGATGGGCGAGGAACGCGTCACCGGTGACGGTGGTCGCCACCGAGTTGGGTATGTTGTCCCGGGTCCAGTGGATGTGGTTTTTAGCACCAGCGGGCGGGGCTGTGCCCAACTCCCCAACACCCAAATCGCCGTAGACTAATTCGGAAACGAAGTCGATGAAGTTGGGTCCAGTCGCTGCCACGGGAAACCTCCTCCTGAAAGGGACTAATTGCGGGCGGCCTGTGCAAACGGGGTCAAGTCTCGCATTAATTTGTCCGAATTTCATGCCTGGGATGTAGTTGGTATCAGTTTTATACCGATGTTACGAATGAAGGTTATGAAAAAGCAAGCCACTGACGATGTTAGACTTGCTAACTTTTTATTCTCCCCGTGGCAAACGTAATTGCAACTCGGATTCAGTCATTTTATATCTCCTTGATTGTGTATTCAGTCGCGAGCGATGCGGTTCCCTTCGTTCAGCGCATCCTTCTACTCCGATAAACCTTAAGTACCCCATTGGTAGGAAAGCCCAAAACGGTGGAATGACATTCCGTACACCTAAGTGACAAGAATAGCACTCCCGTCTTTCATCCGCACCCCCTGATCAGGGGGTGCGCAACTGACTCTACGGCCGATGGTAGCGCTGCCGGAGCCGTGGGCAAGCTGGAAAGGAATGTCGGGGCCGCATCAAATCTGCAGTAGCCCCGCGGGAGCCCGTTCTTGAAATGAGGAGTGCTGGCTCAGAACCGGTTCTTGCGTTTGCGCAATTCGACGAACACCGCGACGGGATCGCTGCCAGCCATGCCGAGCCCGGCCTGGATATCGGGATCGTCGGCGCGCAGAAACGGATTCGTCGCAAGCTCGATTGTGATCGTGGTTGGAAGGGTGAATTCGCCGGCCTCGCGCTGACGGGCGGCGGTCCCGGCGCGCTCCTTCAAGATCGCGTTCGAGGGATCGACGCTCAGCGCGAAACGGGCATTGGCCAGAGTGTATTCATGGCCGCAATAGACCTGCGTTTCGCCCGGAAGCGCGGCAAGTTTCATCAACGAATGAAACAGCACCGCGGGGCGCTCTTCGAAACAGCGGCCGCAGCCCATCGCAAACAGCGCGTCGCCGGCAAAGAGGATATCTTCCTCCTCGAACCAGTAGGCGACGTGACCCGAGGTGTGCCCCGGAACTTCGATGACTTGTGCTTCGAGCGCGCCGGTTACGACCACGTCACCCTCGCCTATCGCGAGGTCGAGGCCGCCGATCTTAGTGGCCTCCTTGGCCGGCCCGATGACGCGCGCGCAGGGATATTTCGTCTTCAGTTCGACGATGCCCTGGACGTGATCGACATGATGATGGGTGATCAAAATATCGGTCAGCTCCCATTCCCTCGCCGCGAGCGCGGCCAGGATCGGGCCCGCCTCGGGCGCATCGATCGCCGCCGTCGCACGCGTACCGGGATCGTGGACGAGCACCCCGAAATTATCCTTGAGGCACAGGAATTGGCAAATATTGACAGCCACGGCTTCGTTTGTCCTTGAAAATCGACTCCGGGCAAAGAACCCGTGACGTCGCACCCGTCTCCGCCCTGTCACCGTTCCCTTTCCGCCGCCTCCGTCTTGACCCTGAATCAAGGCTTTATTTTTGCGCGCGGGAAGCGGATTATCCGGCATTGTGGAAACCCCATGCCAATCGACGTCATCGATCTTCGTTCCTTCTACAGCTCGTCCTTGGGCGAGGTCGCGCGGCGTGTCGTTCACAAAATCGTGCGGCAGCGTTTTTCCAACTGCACCGGCTATTCGATCCTCGGTGTCGGCTACGCGACGCCCTATCTCGAGGTTTTCCGGGAGGAAGCCGTGCGCGTGCTCGCCTTCATGCCGGCCGAGCAAGGAGTCGTGAATTGGCCGTCCTCGGGTTTGTCTTCTTCGGCACTTGTCGAAATATCCGCGATGCCATTGCCGGACTCCTGCATCGACCGGGCGCTCATTGTCCATGCGCTAGAAATCGCCGACCATCCGCACGATCTTCTTTCCGAAATCTGGCGCATCTTGACTCCCGGCGGCCGGGTCATTGTCGTCGTGCCCAGCCGCTCCGGGCTGTGGGCGCGGCTCGACCGGACACCTTTCGGGCATGGCCGGCCTTATTCGCGCGGCCAGTTGGGCGAACTCATGCGCGAAACTTTGTTTTCGCCGGCTTATTGGGCGGAAGCGCTTTATATTCCGCCGTTCCAGCACCGGACATGGCTGCATGCGGCCGCTTTTGTCGAAGCGACCGGCGCAAGCCTTTCGTTGCCGTGGGGCGGCGTTTTGATCGTCGAGGCAACCAAACTGCTGTACCGGCCGGTCGGCGCGCGCCGGTCAATGACCTATGCCACACCCCGCCGCCAACCTGACCTTGTGCCCGAACCCGCCGGCATTTCGCTTCGGCGGCTTGCCCCGTGAACGCTCGCGAGCGCCGTCAATCGCGAGGGTGAACCGCCCTTTCATGGCCGCGTCACGGCGCCGGGACCTTGCTTCAGACCGAAGCATTTCGCCAAAAAGAGGCCGCCATGCACGAGGCCTTCGCCGTCGATGCCGTGTCCGAGACCCATCGAAAGATGCCACTGACAGGGAATTTTGGCCTCCGCCAATTCCGCGGCCGAAAGGAATAGCGCTTCGGCCGGAATAACGTCGTCCTGGCTGCCATGGATCAGGAGAATTGGCGGCGGGTTGCGGGCTGGCACGCGCAGGGTGACCTGATCTCGATGCTCCGGCGGCGCGACAAGCTCGCCGGAATAGCCGAGAATGCCGGCCGGTGCCCGCGCACGCCGCAGCCCGGCATGAAGAGCGAGCATTGTCCCTTGGCTGAATCCGACCAAGGCCAGCTTGCTGTCGTCCAGTCCGTGACGATCGAGTTCGGCGTCGAGAAACGGGTCGAGAACCAGGCACGCCTTATTGACGCCGGTCCAGCGTTCGTTGGGGTCGTCCATGGTCAGATGGAACCATTGGCGGCCGCCTGGGGCCTGGGCGCAAGGCTCGGGCGCGTTCGGCGCGACAAAGGCCGCGCCGGGCATCAAATTCCGCCATTGCGCGCCGATCGCGATCAGATCGTTGCCATTGGCGCCATATCCGTGCAGAAAGACGACGAGCTGTTCTGGAATCGTGGATATTGCCGCGACGCGCGGTCCATCGAGGGTAACAGCCATATTCTCATTGTCCGCTGGTTCGGGTTTTGGTTTTTGTCGAGCATTCTTGTTTTCGCGCGAAGGTCAAGGCCGTGGAGTACCAGGATCGTCAACACCTTGGCGGATTTCGCTTGCAAGACCTGGGCTCGCGGCGCATTTCCGCTCGTGCGTTTTCCACTCGAATGGGATCATTCAATCGAAAAGGAAGCGCTCAAAATCAAAGAGTTGGAGCAGGTCCCTTGGCGAATGAGTCTGTCCCCTTTTTTAAGGAGATGCTCTAAGCGCGGTTCGAAATGGCGGTCTTGCGTTGCCGCCACGTGCGCGGCCGGTCATTCCAGCCTGGAACTTAAGACATGACACGGTCCTTTACCAATCGCGTTTTCCGTTTCGCGCCGTCGTCCAACGGCTATCTTCACCTTGGCCATGCCTATTCCGCCTTGCTGAATTTCGACATGGCGCGCGCGGCGGGCGGCCGCTTTTTGCTGCGAATTGAGGATATAGACATCGAGCGGTGCCGGTTCGAATTCGAACAGGCGATTTATGAGGATCTCGGCTGGCTCGGGCTCACATGGGAAACGCCGGTCCGCCGCCAATTCGAGCATTTTTCCGAATACGCAAGCGCGCTCGCAAAGCTTTCCGCGCAAGGCCTGACATATCCTTGCTTTTGCTCCCGCGGCGAAATCATCCATGCGGTGGCCGGGCGGACCGGCTGGCCACGGGATCCGGACGGATCGCCGCTCTACCCAGGCATATGCAAGCATCTTTCGCGAGAGGAAAAACAACGGCGGATATCGGCCGGCCAAGCCACGGCGCTGCGGATCGACATGGAAGCGGCCATCGCGAAAGCCGGCCGCGGGCTAGCGTGGCGCGAAATGGGCCACTCTGGGCAAACACGGGAAGTGGCCGCCGAACCCTCTCTTTGGGGGGATACGACGCTTTCACGCAAGGACATACCGGCAAGCTATCACATCGCCGTCGTTGTCGACGATGCGCTGCAGGGCGTGACCGATGTTGTCCGGGGCGAAGATCTCTTCCTGGCGACGAGCCTGCATCGTTTGTTGCAGGCCCTGCTCGATCTTCCCGCGCCGGCCTATCGCCATCATGTCCTTTTGCGCGATGCTTCGGGACAGAAATTGTCAAAAAGTTCAAGGGCCAAATCGCTCCGGGCATTGCGTCAGGATGGACTTTCCCCTGCCGCGATACAAGAAAGGCTTTCGTCCGATCCGATCCTCGCCGGCCTTTGATTTGATGGTGGGCGCACACGGGCTCGAACCGTGGACCCGCTGATTAAGAGTTCCTGTTTTTAAAGAAACATGCCATCACGCTACGCTCCAAAAATTTCTCTGTCTACTTGATTTTAATGTATTTCATTCCACATAGCGCCGCATAGTGCTTCGAGCCAGCACATGACAATTTGCTACCTAGGTACTACCTAGGAACATGCCCAGCGCTCGCCTCACCGAACGAGGACTATTTGACCATCATTGAGCAGCGGACATACCAAACGCACTTCGGCGCGAACACATTCATGGTGGCGATCGTCACCACGAACGAAACGCGCATGAACTCGATGATGGCGCTCCTTGAGCGCATGAACCCAGGCCAATCGGCCAAGCGGTTTTTGTTCAAGCACATTCCTGTTTTCACTTCATCCAAACCACCCGCTCCTGCCACGGGACACATACTGACGGACCCGTGGAAGCGTGGAGGATTTCCCGATTTCTATCTGAACAAAGAATGAAAAAGAGGGAGCGCAGAGATGCCGCGCGCCCATTCTGAAATCATGCCGTTATCCGTCGGCCCAAACATTGCCGCCAAACGCGGCAAGATCATCGAACTAAACGACCAGCTCCGTACCACCTTCAAGGGCGGCCGCGTGCAGATGCCGGCCAGCATCTACGACCTCGACGAACGTTTGCGCGGCCGGGCGCTTGCAGTGATGACCAGGTACAACAAGTTCGATAAAGACAGCGACCATGACATGGGCGTTTTTATCTTCGTCGGGTATTCGTTCGAGTGGCACATTGAGTACCAAGGCACCAATGGCGAAGGTATCTCTCCTGATCCTTCCGACGCCTCAAAGACATTCAGGGTGTTGACCTTGTATGCGCTCAACGATGTTTTGATTGGGGTCTGACATGTGATCTGTTGGTATCGGTGCCCCCGATGTAAAAACGGTTGGGAACGAAGTGCGCCGTCATCTTCGAAGACAGGTTCTTCACGGCATGATGATCAAACTGTCCCCGCACGACAAGAGGTCTCATAAATCACAACAAAAGAAGCGGCCTTTTACCGCCGAGGAACTAGATCGGCGTAGCCTTGTGCGCGTGCAATTGATTTGTGATGACAACACATCGCGACCGGTAACGGCGAGAAATAATCCAATCATAGGAAGTCTCTCCACCCAACCCGTGGCGACGCGGGTTTTTTTCGATCGCGCCAGCCCGGACGCGCCGTGTCTTAGCGCGACCAGCCGCGACAGAGCACGACACACCGCGACCGGGCTTAACGCAAAAGCAGCTGCAAGTTTAGCGGAAGTCACGGGTAGGTATCTTGATACCCGAGCCAAGACGCAAATCTGGAATATAAATCTCTTGTGCCTTGCGGCTGGAAGTATCACGAGGGTCGGGGCCGTGCTTGGACTTATCGTAATTGCTGTGCGGCACCGAGAAAGGTTGCTCGCGATCGCCGACACTGTGCAGCAGCTCGGAAAGATCGGTCAGCTCGTGTGCGACGACATGGACGACCTCGCCTTCGCGCTGGACACGCCCCTTCACGGCGATCATTCCTGCCGAGAGGATAAGGCGGCGCTGCTTCTCGAACACTTTTGGCCAGATCACGAGATTGGCGATGCCGGTCTCGTCCTCGATGGTGACAAACAACACACCACTCGCCGATCCCGGTCTCTGCCGCACCAGCACCAGGCCAGCCGTTGTCAGCCATCGTCCATCCCGCGCTCGCCCTGCCTCGGCGCAAGTGACGATGTGCTTGGCTGCAAGATCAAGCCGAAGAAACGCGACCGGATGCTGGCGCAGCGTCAATCCGATAGTTTCATAGTCCTCCACCACATCCCGTCCAGCACCCATCGGGCGCAAAGCGACGGCAGGTTCGTCAACCTCCGAGATCGGTTGGGCAGTGCGGGCCGAAGCCACTGCGAACAGCGGCAGCGGTTCGTCGCGCAGCGCGCGGATTGCCCAGATGGCTTCGCGGCGTTCGAGCCCGAGCGACGGCCGGAACGCGCCGGCATTGGCCAGTTTCTCCAGCGCCGCAACAGGCGCGTTCGAACGCCGCCAGAGATCGTCAATGCTGGCAAATGGTTTATCCGCTCGCGCGGCGACGAGTGCCGTGCCGTCTTTATTGGTGAGGCCGCGAACCATGCGCAGGCCAAGACGAACGGCGTGGCGATCGGTTGCCTCAAGAGATTCCAATGTGCAATCCCAGTGTGATGCGTTGACATCGATGGAACGAACTTCAACCCCGTGCTGGCACGCGTCGCGCACCAATTGAGCAGGCGCGTAAAAACCCATCGGTTGTGCGTTGAGAATGGCGGCGAGGAACACGTCCGGGTGCCAGCATTTCATCCAGCTTGACGCATAGGCAATCAGCGCAAAAGAGGCTGCGTGCGATTCCGGAAATCCGTAACTGCCAAAACCTTCGAGCTGGGCGAAGGTCCGCGCGGCGAAATCCGGCGTATAGCCACGGTCGACCATGCCCGCGATCAGCTTGTCCTTAAAGTGGTTGACACCACCAGTATGTTTGAACGTCGCCATGGCACGGCGGACCTGGTCGGCTTCGCTCGGCGTAAAGCCCGCGCATTCGATGGCGACGCGCATCGCTTGCTCCTGAAAGAGCGGCACGCCGAGGGTCTTACCGAGCACCTTCTCCAATTCAGGCCTGGGATAGTCGACTGGTTCGATTCCTTCGCGCCGCCGACAGCGGTTCAGCCATGCGATCGACCGCTCGACGATCCAGCGCTTGGGCAAGGTCACGAAGCCTTTCGCCTGATCGCAGCGTTTGACGATCTCGATCTTTACACGAGGCAGAATGTCGGCGAGCGCGTCGCCAAGGATCGGCCCTTGATACGCGCTGTCGGCGAACAGTTTTTCGAGAAAGGGAAAGCGGCCGAACAGCGTCGAAAGCAGCAACACGCCGCCGTCGCGATCCTGAATGCCGGCGCAATGAACGATGGCGCCCATCAGCAAGCCTTGCGTATCGACGAGAACGTGGCGCTTCTTGCCCTTGATCTCCTGAGTTCACCGAAGGGTTGCCCGCGTCATAGCCGTGCGGATCGATGCGCGCCCCCCTTTTTCGGCGCTTTTCACGCCCTTGCATGATCGCTGATCCCGAATTTGATTAGATTTCGGGCTGACCGTTCGGGGGTGGCCACCCCCCGACGGTCAGGCGGGCGGGATCGTGCAGCCCTAGGCTTGGCACCGTGGATGAGCTTGATCCGTCCGCCCTTCGCGCCTGTCCTGAACAGATGAAGGGGAGCAAGTCCCGCATGCAAGGCAAGGGTTCGCCAGAACGAAGCGCGGCAACGCAAGTCTACGCCGGAATCGACGTCTGTAAAGCTAGGCTTGACGTCTTTGTCCATCCGATTGGCCAAAAGCTCACTGTCGGCAATGATCCGGCCGGCCTCAAGCGATTGAAAAAATCGCTGGCCGCCTATCAAGTCGTGCTTGTCGTCATGGAGGCGACAGGCAAGTTTCACCGCGAGGCTCACCGCAATCTCAGCGCCGGGGGCTTTGCGGTCGCGGTCGTCAATCCGTTGCGTTCGCGTCTGTTTGCCGAGGCCATCGGCGCCCTGGCCAAGACCGATACCGTCGACGCGCGCATGCTCGCGATCCTGGGCGAGAGCCTCGGCCCCGGCATCACCCCGCCGCCGTCCGGCCTCGTCGAGATCCTGCAGGAACTCGTGCATGGCCGCGATGCCGCCGTCACCGCGCGGACCGCCATTCTCAACCGCCTCGGCACGAGCAAGGCCAAGCGGCTGATCCTGGAGCTCAAACGCCAGCTCAAGGCCGTCAAGATAGCGATCGCCAACCTCGATATCGAGATCAAGCGCCTGATCGCCGGCGATCCCGTCCTCGCCAGGCGTCTTGATGTTCTCACCTCGATTCCCGGTGTCGGACCTGTCGCCGCGATCGCACTGATCGTCGGATTGCACGAGATCGGCGCCTTGTCGGCCAAGCAAGCCGCCATGATCGCGGGCCTCGCGCCGGTCGCCCGCGACAGTGGTGAACACAATGGCCCGCGTCACATCAGAGGTGGACGCGCTGATGTGCGCAAAGCCTTGTACATGGCCGCCGTTTCCGCGGCCCGCTTCAACCCAGCGCTCAAACTGTTCTACAGCCGTCTCATCGCCGCCGGTAAAAAGCCAAAGGTCGCCCTCACCGCGGTCATGCGCAAGCTCGTCGTTCTCGCCAACACGCTCCTTCGAGAGGACCGGCCTTGGCAGCCAAATCATCCTTGACTTCCATCACAGATGCTCATCCTGAGCTTGTCGAAGGATGGCTGTCGATGATCGCCGCCGCTGGGCTCGCTTCGCGTTCGGCTTGTTCGCGACACTTCACGTAGAGCGCGTCGTGGATGCGATCCAGAATGCCGTCCCAAGCCCAGTCGCAAAAGTAGCGATAACACCGTGCTCTTGGGCGGCAAATCCTTGGGGATGTAGCGCTATTGAGATCCCGTACTCAGCACATACATGACGCCGTTGAACACCTCCCGCATGTCGGCTTCACGCTTGCGGCCGCCCCGTTTGGCCGGGGGAATGAGCGGCTCGACATGCGCCCATTCTTCGTCCGTCACGTCGCTCGGATAACCCAGCTTGTCGCGATTGTATTTCGCCCGGTTTTCGTCCGTCCACATCGGCGGCCTCCAACGAATCAGACCGCCACTCTTGAATCACAAGTGATTCATGGGATTCAACATCTTTCGAGACGGACACTAAGAGCTGATGCTGTTAGGCCTGATCAATTACACGATGCTAATTTGATGTCAGTCGTCGAGTGCGGAGCACTCACTCTGGCCGCGCAAGCCGCCTGCGCGCTCACTCCGGCCGGTGCCTACGCAAAAATTTACGTTCGGCTGATTTTTCACCGCGATGCATGCCCTCGATCCCCGCTTGCACGAATTTTTCGAATAAGCCGTCGCCTAGCGAATGCGCGCGCTCCGCGTGTCGGGCCTGATTTTCAGCGATGCCTGCCGCTTTCAACAAAGCCTTCAGCGTCATCGGCTTGCCGAGGCCGCCCTTTACGTCTTCGCCCTTTGCAAGGCGCTCGATCTGGTCTTTAGCAACGGCGGCTTTCGCAGCGGCATAGGTAGCGCCGGCCTCGGCATCGGTGGCAAGGCGGGCTGCACGGGCCGCACTTGGCTTGGGAGTCCGGGAGCTGGCCGAAAAGGCTGGCGTTGTCGCCAACACTGTAACGCGGATCGAAAACGGAGCGGACGCGAAGCAATCGACAGTCGCCGCGCTTCGCGGCGCGCTCGAAAAGGCCGGCGTCGAATTCATCGCCGAGAATGGCGGGGACCCAGGCGTGCGGATCAGAAAAAGTGCAAAGGGTGCCGAGGAAATCTCACGGCAAATCGACACGCTCGACGACAAAATTTCATCCATGCCGGCGCCAACAAAGCCCAGCCCAGAATCCGGCATGAACACAATGAGGAAAGCTGTCGCCAAGAACAATCTGACGAAGCTCAAAAACCGCCGCGCGCGGATCACACCGTAGCGGGCGAACTCGCGCTGGACGGGACGATTAGGCTCCCTCCGGCCGAGCAGAACGCGAAACCTCTTCGGCTTCCGCCATTTCCACTTACGATTTTGGTCACCATCATGCGGTTTGTCATAGCGTTAATGGCCTTCCTGGCAACGGTAGCTCCGGTCCGTACCCAGCCAAAGGCACCCGAGTTCGTCCAATCGGAGCTAGAGCGTTATCCGTTCAAGTTGGTTCGTACCCGGCGGCCTTGAAGTAGTTTTCGCATTCCTTCTGGGGGAAGTGATCGAGGAGCTCGCCGATCCGAGTCCAGAGGGCTTCGACGGTTCGTTCGGAAGCCTTTCGCAGGAGCGTCTTTAATTTCGAAAAGACCATCTCGATCGGGTTGAAGTCGGGCGAGTAGCGCGGCAGGAAACGCAGTGCGGCGCCCTTGGCCTCGATCGCTTTCCTGATTTTCGGGCTCTTGTGCGAGGCGAGATTGTCGATCAGGACGATGTCTCCTTTCGAGAGCGTCGGAGCAAGCATTTCTTTGACATAAACGAGGAAACATTCGCCATTGATCGGGCCGTCGAAGACGAAGGGGGCGGTGATGCCATCATGGCGAAGCGCGGCCACGAAAGTCGTCGTCTTCCAATGGCCATGCGGCACTTTGGCATAAAGCCTTTGGCCGCGCCGGCACCGGCCATGCGTGGGCGCCATGTTGGTCTTTGCCCATGTCTCGTCGATGAACACGAGACGCTTGGGATCGAGCTGCTTCTGGTCTTCTTGCCAGCGCATCCGCTCGGCCGCGATGTCAGGCCGGTCCTGCTCGGCGGCGCGCACGATTTTTTTTTAAAGGTGATCTTCTCCTTAGCGAAAAAGCGCCAAATCGTGCCATAGCCGACACGGACCTGGCGCGCGGCAAGCTCGCGCCTGATGTCATGAAGCGGCAAATCGGGCGACGCGGCGACGCGGGCGAGCAGCCAGTCTCGCTCATCTTTGAGACGCGAGTTGCGCTTCCCGCCCATCGGCTTGGCCGCGACGCCCCCGGTCCGCCGGAACCGCTGCGCCCACCGCACAACACTGCTCACGCCGACACTGAACCGCTGTGCCGCATCCCGGCAGCTTGCGCCCGCCACAACGGCCGCTACCACGCGCGTCCGAAGATCTTCCGAATAGGGCTTCGTCATTCATCCTGGCCTCCTCCCAGCCCGAAGCTTGAATCACGACAAAGCCCGCTTGGGAATCCCACCCGATTCTGTCACAGTGGATAACGCTCTAGCCTTCAATAGCCTGTCCATCGACACCCGGATCACATCTCCTGACCGCCGAGGGATATTGGCCAGCCGTTCCTAACGTAAATTACAGCGGACGCCTCTATGATGCAGTCCGGCGGTTCCAAATCGACCATGGGTTTCGCCCCACCGGCATGTTGGATTCAGGCCATTGGCTCGCGAAGATGAACGGATATAAGGGAACATAAAGTGAACATATGAGTCAAGACACCGCTGGCAGATGGGCACCTATGGTATCTCACCGTCATGTGCGGACGCTTCACCCAATTCTTCACGTGGCGCGAATTGGTCGAGCTGTACCGGCTGACCATGCCCGCGCGCAATTTGCGGCCCCGCTACAACATCGCTCCCACGACGGCAATCGATGTCGTGAGACCGGGAGACGCCGGTCCTGAGCTTGTTTCGATGCGCTGGGGCCTCATTCCTGGTTGGTGGAAAAAGACGGCCAAGGAAGTTCCCTCGACCTTCAACGCACGAGCCGAGACGGTCGCCGGAAAGCCGATGTTCCGCTCGGTCTTCAAACGCAACCGCTGCATCGTGCCCGCTTCTGGCTATTATGAATGGCGCGCGATCGCGGGAGGCAAGCAGCCTTATTTCATCAGCGCGGCGGACGGCTCCGTGCTCGCAATTGCTGGCCTTTGGGATGAATGGAAAGACCAGACCGGCGAGGCGGTTTTCAGTTGCACGTTGATTGTGACCGCCGCCAACGGCTTCATGCGGCGCATTCACGACCGGATGCCGGTCTTGCTCGCCTCTCGCGATTACGAAGCATGGCTGGCCGGGAAGGCTGGCGTCGAGCTGTTGCGGCCGGCGCCGGATGACCTTCTGCGCATGTGGCCAGTATCGAAACGGGTCAATGTGTCAGGCCAGGGAGATGATGACCAGAGCCTGATCGAGCCCATTCAGGATGGCGCGGGAGATTCGTGCTGACGTCCGAACGGTACCGGGGACCTTGCCGATAGCGGCGGCGAATTGTCCGCCATTGGCCGCGATGGCGAGGTAGGCTACGAGCCCGGCAAGAAGGTGAAAGGGCGCAAGATCCATGCGCTCGTCGATACTGAAGGGCTGCCGAAGGGCCGCCTGATGACGGAACGCAAGAGGATCGCCAATGCGAGAAAATCGAAGGTCCGTTCGAAGGTCGTGTTTGCGCATCAGAAGGAATTGATAGGCCTCTTTGTCATGCGCTCAAAAAACGAGGAATGCCGCACGAATCGCCAACACGAGGAGAACGAGCGAGGCAGCCATGAAAAGCGCGAAACGGAAGATGATAACATTGATGATTGCCTGAACTAGGCTGTGCGCAATCCTTAGGCCAACGTATAGCCAGGCCAATTTGGTGTTCAAACCTGAACCTGCATCGACCAATGCCAAGGTAAGCGTCACCGCGTAAAAAAGTGTTGGTTGCTCCATCAGATGATTGTAGTTGTCGGCTTTCCAGCGAGTCTTGGCAGGTATCTGCGCATTAAACTCCTCTTTTGTACCCTGAGGATCTAAGATTATTTTATTCTTTCTTATCACTGGAATACGTGTTGCATATAGCCAAGCCCACATCACGAACGTCCACAGGACGAGGGTTACCAACGGTGCAAGTATCGGGTTATGCAATGTTTTGCTCCTGCAAAATGGCCATTAGAGGGGCAAGATTTATCAAAGTCTCCTGCCCGTTGTTGTTTCTAGAACCATAAATTCTCGCCAAAGGCATCCAAGGCTCAAGTTGATCCGGGCGCGGCAGCTCTCGCACCGGCCAAAGCCGTGTCAATCATCGTGACGTTCCCTATGCAAGTGGGCGCAGACCATAATGCTTGCGCGGGGGTAACTGGCGGGAGAGGCTACCCAATGGGATCTAAGCCCGCACTACACCGGCCGTGAACCGGTCGCGTCGAGGCGGCGTTTGGCTTCGGCGACCAGGTACGCCGGCAGCGGACCCTTCTGGGCGGCGGCGACGTTCTCGCGGAGGTGGTCGAGATTCTTGGTACCGACGATGGTGGTGTCGAGAGCAGGCTCGGCGATGGCAAAGCGCACCATGAACTCGATGCGGCTCATTCCGTTTAGCACTTCATCCAAACGAGCCTTGTCCCAACGGCCGCTCAATTCATCGCTGGTTAGCATGTAGTAGTGCTTGTTCCAATCGGTCGGTGCGCCGCGGGCGACGCCGCCGCGGATTACGATGCCGGCGCCGGAGGCGGAGGCTTTCGCGATGATGTCTTCGTGTTCGCGCTGCAATGCCGAATAGGGAATTTGGAAAACGTCGAACACGCCGGAATCGATTTGCTCGCCTAGGTTCGGCAGGGTTCCGGAGACGCCGATGAAGCGGATCTTACCTTCTTGCTTCAACCTCAAGAGTTCGTCGAATGCGCCGTCTGCCTCCCACGCGGTGCGGGTGAGACTCTGATGGAACTGGGCGATGTCGATATATTCGGTGCGCATGGTGCGCAGGCTGTGCTCGACGCCGGCACGGATGTTTGCGGCAGTGAAGACATGCGGCGTGCCCATGGGCTTACCGGGCACGCAGCCACACTTGGTTGCCAGGATGAATTCACGGCGCCGGTGCGAAATGGCGCGGCCGATGCGCGCCTCGCTGGTGCCGTAGCAGACCGCGGTGTCGATGAAATTGATGCCGCTGTCGAGCACGGTGTTCAGCACCCGGCTGGCCTCGACGTCGGAGATTTCGTTGGCCGCTGGCGGGCCACCTAGATCCATGGCGCCGAAGCCGAGAGCGGTCACGGACAGACCGGTGCGGCCGAATTGGCGCCGCTCAAGATCGCTCATGCGTGTCTCCCATTCGCCAATCCTACCGTCTTGCGCCGCGGCTCCGTAAGTTCGCCGAGACGGCGGGTCGCGCGGTCGATGAGCGGATTGTGCGCCTTGCTCAGTAGCCCCGGCCGGTTTGCCATTGTGGTAGTTGTAGCCTATAGCATTTTGTGTCCGCCCTTGTCCGCTCAAATCCGCCCCAAGCTTTGTCGCGAAGTAAGTTTTTTTGTAAGACCGCATCGGCCTTATCGAAAGAAAGCATAAGTAATTCAGTGCGTTAAGTCTGAGGAATGGCGGAAGGAGTGGGATTCGAACCCACGGTGGGCTTGCGTCCACGGCGGTTTTCAAGACCGCTGCCTTAAACCGCTCGGCCATCCTTCCAAGTAACTGATATTGAAGCGTAATTAGAAACAACCAGCACTGTCAAATAGGACGTTTGCTACCGCTTTGCTACCTAATCGATTCTCAAGCCTTGTCTAAAGCGGCCCGGATCGCGGCGTCAACCTTTGCAGCCGCATCCTCCTGCATGCCGGGCAGGATATGGCTGTACAAGTCGAGCGTGATGCCGACGGACGAGTGACCGAGCCGCTCCTGGGCGATCTTCGGGTGAACTCCGTTCGTGAGCAGGTGGGTCGCGTGGGTATGGCGCAGATCATGGAATCTGATTTTTGGCAGCGCCTTGGCCTTCGCCAACAGCCGGACGAATTCATGCGTGAGGCTGTTCGGCTGAAGCGGGGTGCCATCCTCTTGCGCAACGATATGAGTTTCATCGTTCGTTCGGACGCCGATCTTGAGGAGCTCTTCGCTTTGGTGCACGCGGTACTTGCGGAGTTCGTCGACGATGAGGGAGGGCAGCGCGACTGTGCGAGCCCGCCCGCTCTTCGTCTCCTTCAATCGCGTGCCACTTTTTGTCTGTTCCGTGCTTTGCGCGACCGAAAGCTGCCCGCGAGCAAGATCGGCGGAACACCAGCGCAGAGCGGCGATTTCGCCGCGACGCAGGCCACAGAGGACGGCGAGCAGCACCGGGATGAACATGCGCGTGCTGCGGAAGTGGGCGATCAGGACTGCCGTCTCGGCCGCGTCGAGGGCGTGCATCTTTGCTGCGTTCGACCTTCGGCGGATCGACCTTTCCGGCGGGATTGCTGCCAATCAGGTTCCAGCGCACCGCCGTCGAGAGCGCCTGCTTCAGGATCCGATGCAGGTGGTGAACGGTGCGGGGCGATAGACCGCCCGCTCCGTCCCTGCGACCTGTCTTCAAGGCCTTGGCATAGGCGCTCGAAATCTGCTCCGGTCGCAGCTTCATCAGCAGCGCATGGCCGAGTAGCGGGGCGAGGTTCTTGCGCGCAATCTCTTGATATCGCTCAAGCGTGCGAGGCGCGACGTTGGGTTCGGTGTGATCGAGCCAACGATCCAGGAACTGGGCGACGGTCACCTTGGCAGGTTCGAGATAGGTGCCGCGGCTCATCTCGGTGATGAGGCGCGCGCATTCGGTTTGCGCTTCCCGCTTGGTTCCGCGGAACGAGTGCCACTTGCGCTTGCGCTTATCGGTTTCGGGGTCGCGAAGATCGAGGACGATGGCCCAGTGGCCAGGCGAGCGCTCGCGAATATGGCCCTTCATAGTTTCCGCCTGCGGTTGCGATGGTTGAAATCAAACCGGCATTTTGGCGTGCAAAACTCCGCGTGAGACCGGCGGCCGCTGCTGCCGCCTATTTCGAACAGCGAACCACAAGACTTGCAAGCGCGAACCTGACCGCTGCCGGCGCCATGTAAGGCGCATTGCAGCACGAGAGCGGCGTAAAGACTTATCGGCACAATACTGAGCGCCAGTTCGCCTGTCCCGGCTGCTGGCACAAACCTGAGTTCGTAACTCCGTTCAAGGCGAAAAGGGACGAATTTGCCATTTTTGATAACCCAGTTCGCTTGGTCTTGGACCATCGCAACGAGCTTGCGCATCCCCTTTACTCGCTGCTCCCAGTCAGAACTTGCTTCCCGTTTCCGGTCAGTGAGCAGGCCGTACTTTATTGCGAAACTTTTATGCCCGGCAGCGGTAGGCTCCGCCTCCGCGAACTTCAAATAAAGATCGGGAAATGCTTCCAGGGGCCGTGTCGTCAATGGCCTGCCTTTCGCAACCAGATAAGGCAGACTTGCCCCACCTAGCAGTGGGCCCGTGTAAACCGGCGGCAGGCCTATCCCACCTGGTATTGGTGTTGTGCCCGCGCGAACCGGTGGCGGCTCCTCAACCTCATAGCCAGCGAACACCGTCCACTCGAAATCAATTTTAAACCCTTGCATACGCCGTCCCTGGCTCGATAATGGCACGTTTCCACTTTTCTTACCGTGACATAGTTGATGACGCAAGGGAGAATCTGCGCTATTTCGGCCATGGAAGGAAAAATTTCTAGCAAAGAAGGATCGCCGCATATGAGCGAAGACCTAAATGCCATTCTCGAACGCCCGACGTGCAGTGTCACGGAGTTTGGGAAGATTCTGGGGGTTTCGAAGAACGTAGCCTATGACGCCCTTAACCGGGGTGATTTCCAATCGATTCGCGTTGGAGGGCGCATTCGCGTCGTGACGGCCACGCTTCGGCGCGCGCTCGGTATGGATCGGCTCAATCCGAACGGGGGTTGCGCTGATCGATGACCCCAACAAAGAAAGACCCGGTCCGCGTGGGGAGCGCGGCCGGACTCTTGGAATTGTCATGCGGCGAAATCCCAGCCGCCGTTTGCGTTTGCGCCTCGTCCCGCGGCCGCCATTGCCCAGGCGGCGCTTAGCGGTTCGCCTCAGCGCCGTTGTGAACAACAATGATCTCTACGAACTGATCGCGCACGCCGCGCAGCTTGAGCGGCAGCCATGAAAAGCTATTCGAGAATCGATTTCGAAGCCATCAATCAGATTGCGCTCGCGGCTCTGCCTGCCATCTTGCGGCGCCTTCTGCCCGACGGGCGGATCATTGGCGGCGAATGGGTAGCTCGGAACCCTACGCGGGCGGATAGGCACCCCGGTTCGTTCAAAATTAATTTGCGGACCGGCCGCTGGGCCGATTTCGCCACGGGCGACAGGGGCGGCGATCCCGTCTCGCTCTTCGCCTATGTCGAGCGATGCCGTCAGAGCGACGCGGCGATTTGGTTGGCACAAATGCTCGGCATCGACGAGAACCGGCGCAATGGATAGATCGGGCAGCCGTTTTCCACCTCTCACGGAAAGTGAACTCGCGGCGCTTCCAGAACTGCCGGTGGATGTGGGCTGGGTGCCTATCGTTCCCGTCCCGCAAGGCGTGAAGTTGCCCCGTTCCCTTGTCGATAGAATGTGTCCGCCGGGCCATTCGTTCTGCGCAAGGTGGCCCTACACGACGCCAGACGGCGGTATTTCGAGTGTCATCGTCCGGTACAATTCGACCGTTGGCGGCAAGAAAGAATTCAGGCCGTTCACATATTGTCGGGATGCAGCCGGGCGGTGCGAGTGGCAGTGCCAGGCACTCCCTGAACCACGGCCACTATACAATCTCGACCAGTTTGTAGCACATGACGCACCGGTCCTGATTGTCGAAGGCGAAAAATCAGCCGATGCCGCGGCGCTCATTTTCCAGGACTACGTTGTAACAACGAATTCCGGCGGTGCGAAGGCTTTCAACAAAGCCGATTGGTCGCCGCTCGCCGGGCGTGACGTGTCAATCTGGCCCGACCATGACGAACCGGGCGCCAAGTATGCCAACGGCGTTGCGGCGCTTGCCCACAAGGCCGGAGCGAGCATGGTGCGTATCGTGGCGGTTCCCGATGGCTTCCCGGCCAAGTGGGATTTGGCCGATCGGGCGCCGGAAGGCGCGGACGTGCATGTGCTTCTCGACGGGGAGATCGCCAAGGCGCCTGAACCGGAAGCGGTCAACCCGCCGCTTCCTTCGGGGAAACAGGAAACCGCTGGCGGCGAGGTAGGACCGGGAGGCACGGCCGGAAATGACGCAATCGATGCGGCCGAGGAGATTCGCGAGGATAATGGCGCGCCGGCCGACGATAATTTTGATTTGGAAATCGTCAGGCTCGCGAAGCTTCCCGTGGTTGACTATGAAAGGACCAGGAAGGACGCGGCAAGCAAGCTCGGCGTTCGCGCCCCGATCCTTGACCGCCTGGTTGCTGCTCAAAGACCGGGAGCGGCGCCAGGGAACGGCCGCCACTTGGAGCTTGCGACGCCCGAACCATGGCCTGAGTTTGTCAATGGCGCCGCGCTCGTTACTGAACTGACGGCCGTAATTCGAAAATACGTCGCCTTGACTGAAAACGACGGGCTCACCGTCGCTCTGTGGGTTCTTCATTCCTATTGCTTCGATACGTTCCCCTGCACGCCTCGGCTGGCGATCACGGCGCCGGAAAAGCGCTGCGGTAAGACCACGCTGCTTGACGTAATCGCTCTTCTTGTCCCGAAAGCGCTGGCAACCGCAAACATTTCCGCCGCCGCGACGTTCCGGACCATTGAGGTGGCGCGGCCGACATTGCTGATCGACGAGGCCGACACCTTTCTCGGCGAGAACGAGGAACTGCGCGGGATCCTTAACTCCGGCCACCGCGCCGGAGGCCAGGTTATTCGCACGGTCGGCGACGACTTCGAGGCGCGCAGCTTCTCGACGCATTGCCCGGTTGCAATCGCCCAAATCGGCAAGCTGCCCGACACGCTCGCAGACCGAAGCATTCACATTTCAATGAAACGCCTGGCGCCGGGTGAAACTGTGGCGCGATTCCGTCTCGGCCGGACTCCGGAGCTTGTCGAAGTCGCGATGAAAGCCGCGCGCTGGGTTCCCGACAACGCCGATGCGATTCGCGAGTGCGATCCGGCCATCCCTGACGCGATCTTCAATCGCGCCGCCGACAAATTGGGCGCCGCTCCTTGCTGTGGCTGAGGTCGCTGGCAACGCCGTGGCGGCACAGGTTCGACATGTTGCGGTCGCCTCGTGCGGTGTTGAGGAAGAGCTAAGCTTCCGCGTCATGCTCCTCGCAGATATCCGTGACGTATTCGAGGAAAAGAGCTGCGATCGGATGAGCAGCAAAGACTTAGTTGACGCGCTAATCGCCATGACGGAACGGCCTTGGGGCGAATGCAACCATGGGAAGGCGCTGACGCAAAACCAGTTGGCGCGAAGGCTGAAACCGTTTGGCGTCTTCACCAAAGACATTGGGCCAGAGCATGGCCGGCTCAAAGGATATACGCTCGAATCCTTCGCCGATGCGTGCGCTCGCTATATTCCCTCTGTAACCGCGCAGCCGCGCAACGAGTGTAAAATCAACGGCTTATACGAAAAACAAACCGCGCAGCAATCTTATGGATGCGCGGATGCAAATTCTTCTACCCGATTGAATTTAAACGATCTGCGCGCCTGCGCGGATGAAATCCCAAGATCCGGCGCACGCAAATGTCCCGGTTGAAAAGGCTGCCAATCCGCGAATCGGGGGGAGCGCTCATTTTTTCAGGCTTCATATCCTTGAAAGCCGTGCTTAAACTCAAAACAAGATCAGCGTTCAGTTCGAAGCCCGTGAATTATTGCTGCGATCAAGTCATCGTACTCGTACAGGCGACGCATGAAAATTGTTTCAGGTACGTCCTTGTTCAGTTTTGTAAGAAGTTGACTATGCGACTTTTCACTCAATCCCACTGCATCCAGCCTGTCCGCGACGCTGTCGTAAAACTCGCTCGGTAGTTCCGGAGATATTGCGCGGAGCTGGCGCATTTCATCCGAATTAATACCAAAGCCCGCTTCGACAAGCGCGAATAATCTGCTTAGCCAAGTCGAGAACTCTAGCGACAAAGCGGGCAAATTCCGGAGAGTCGCAATCTCTGCACGAAGCTGGTTTAGCTTATATTCGATGCTGGAATGATCGCTTGCCAATCAGCCAACCTTTCGGACGGATCGGTCCTCATTCCGAAACGTCTTGCCATGTCCAACTAGCTTTCGTTCGTGAATATGGACATGTCGCTCAGGATCAGGCATGGCGTATCCGATACGCTGCGCTTTGCGGTCGTAGTTTTCCAGGATTGAGATCGTGAGGGCTGCATCGTCTGGATCAACCACATAACAGAACCCAACGCCCATGTTAAAAACTTCAAACATTTCGCTGTCATCGACATTCGCATGCTGCTGAATGAGCGTGAAGATCGGATGGGGCTCGATAAGGTGGTCAATTTCGAAACTCATTTTGGCCTCGACTCGCGTTAAATTGAGTAGGCCATCGCTCGTGATATTTATGAGTGCTTTCACACCTTTGACCCGCCGTAAAATTTCCATAGCTTCGCGAACATAGATGTCCGTTGGGCGCAACAGCTCTTCGCCGAGAGTTACCCCAAGTTCGTCGAACGTTTGGTCAACGGTGTAGTTATGATTTTCAAAAAAAGCTTTGCGCGCTAAAGAGAGGCCGTTGCTATGAACACCACTGCTTCGCACGCCTATGATCACGTCCCCCTCAGCAACACCCTTGCCGGAAATAACTTTGTCGAGGTCCACGCGACCAACCGCCATTCCCACCAAATCAAAGCCCTTCACGATATCTTTAAGCTGCGCAATCTCACCCCCCGAAATTGAAATCTCGGCCATGTCGGCACCCTTGCAGAGTCCGACACCGATGGCATCGAGCATTGTGGCGTCTGCGTGTTCGATAGCAATGTAATCAACGAAAGAAACGGGCTTTGCGCCGACGCAGATCATGTCGTTTACGTTCATTGCGACGCAATCGATTCCGATCGTGTCGTACTTCCTCATTTCCGTCGCGATGATCGTCTTGGACCCGACACCATCGGTGCATAGGGCGATGCCAACGCCATCCATCTCAATGACATTTGCAAAAGAGCCAATCGGGAGCAGGACCCGGCCCGTTCCGCGCTTAGGCCATGTGCCCTGAATCTGCCTGATGATATGGTTCAGCCCCGCATCCGCTTCGGCGGTATCGACGCCGGTCTGTTTGTATACGTCCTGCCGCACGTCCGCAGCCCTATTTCTGCCGTCTCGGAACTCGCCTTTGAGAACGTTACCACATGTTGCTCGCGATAATCTCTAGCCCCGTCTGCTTGCCCGATTAAGCCTGTCGGAGGTTTGCACGTCGGCTGGCGCATGCCGGTCAAGAAACTCAATGACGGCGAGTTTCACAATCCGCGCGACCGAACTGCCTTGTTGGTCCGCTAACGTCGTAAGCCGCTCATGGTCGTCGGGTTCCAAGCGGGAATGGATTGAGAGGGGAGGCAGCTTATTCGGCGACCGACGAATCATGATAGATTTTGATTCATTTTGATTCATTTATCAACAATATATGGGACCTTGGCCAGGGTGCCCCCTGAAATGTTGCGGACTCGCGGGTGCGGCAGAATTTGATTGTCCGGCCCGCCCGACCGCAAGGGATGGCTCCGACCTACACCCCGCGCGACAAGTCCGGCTTGAACTGGTACGTTTGAGGCGGGCATTTTGGTCCGAACGTCGGCCAACGCGGGGTGGAGGTCAAGGAATGGCGAGGGGGAGGCCCGGCGGCGGCAGCAAAACGCGCGCTCCCGCGGAAAATGAAATCGCGACCAGACCGGCATTGGCACAGAATGGCAACGGGCCAGCCAAGGCTTACCGCCACAAGGGCGAGAAACGGCGCAACATTCCGCCCGCGGCGATTGCCGCGGAAGGGAAGGTGCCCGCCGCGCCAAAGCTTAATTACAGCTACAGCCCACGCCTCGATCCTATTCTGCGTTTCGATCCCACGGGCGCGCCCAACAAGCTGCCGGACCTCCTCGAAAAGGCGAAGCGCGAGCCTTTGACCGAGGCAGCCGGATACCTCATGCGGCGTCCTCCCCATCCGCCGTCAAGCTTTTTTTGAGCAGACGGTTTTCGAGGGTCAGTTCGGCCACGACCTCCTTCAGAGCTGACGCCTCACGGCGAAGTTCCTTGACCTGTGTCCTTCCCCACGGCGCCGCCGAACAAGGCCGCGAGTGCCCTTCGCACCCGGCGCGTGTTGGTTCCGGCAAGATAGGCACCGGCAATCAGCGCATCGGCCTTTTTGGTGCGCCGCTGATAGGCCGGGATGGTCCTGTTCTTCCACTCGCCCGTCTTGCCATCCGATGTTTTCAGACGGGCTCGCGGGACATGCACCGTCACCGGCCCGAAGGTTCCATTCAGCTGGCGCTCACGATGGCCGTGCCGATGGCCAGCCCTCATAACCGGCCCGCCGCCTACGCCGGTCTCGGCAAGCCGAGGCCGTTCATACCGGTCTCGCCCAAGCGCGGCATCGAGTTCCGCTTCCAGGAGTTCCTCGATGAAGCCGCGAATGCGGGTCCGCACCCCTGCTTCCAAGGGATCGAACCAATCGTCCCCAACGAAAAGCGTTCCTTCGGCTGCCTCCGCCGGCGACTTTATGGTATCCGTTTTCATGGCGTGATCTCGATCGGCGCGCTAACGCCGATTCGCTTTGTTGAAACAACGCGGAGATTACGCCACCTTCAAATTCCAACCACTCCCACGACGGCACCATCAAGACTTCAGTGAGGACTAACGAGTTGAGGAAAGGAACAGACGAAACTTCATGCCCGTTTTGCACTGGTTAGATCGAGACAAACACGTCAAAGCCGCCGAAGCCTTGCCCTATCGCCTGTTAGAAGCAGACGACACGCACAGCGCAGGCGACTCTGAAACGCCGAACATGATCATTGAGGGCGACAACCTTGAGGCATTGAAAGCCCTGCTCCCCTACTACGCCGGACGCGTGAAGTGCATTTTTATTGACCCGCCCTACAACACCCGCAGCGCGTTCGAGCATTACGACGACAATCTTGAGCATAGCCAATGGCTTGCGATGATGTATCCGCGTCTTGAGCTTTTGCGCGAGTTGCTCGCGGAGGACGGCAGCATGTGGGTGACGATTGACGATAACGAGGCTCATTATCTCAAAGTGATTATGGACGAGGTTTTTGGGCGGAAAAACTTTGTGGCTAATGTCGTGTGGGAAAAGAAATATGCGCCGCAGAATAATGCAATCTGGCTTTCGGATAGCCACGATCACATTTTGTGTTTTGCAAAAAACAAGGAGGTTTGGCGAGCACAAAAACTTACTCGCTCAGATGAAATGAATGCTCGCTATGTTAACAGAGACAACGATCCAAGAGGAGTGTGGAAAGCCAGCGACTTCACAATCAGCCTTACTGGTGGACAGCGAGGTGCTCAGTTTGCCAGAACAGGAGTTTCTTCAAACATTTATGAGTTAATCACTCCTTCTGGACGCAAACTAATGCCTGCAGCTGGCAGGTGTTGGGCGGCCAGCCCTGAAAGATATGAGGACTTGAAACGCGATAATAGACTTTGGTTTGGCGAGACCGGAAATAATGTACCTGCTCTCAAGAGATTCCTTAGTGAAGTGCAAGAAGGGGTGGTTGCCAAAACCCTTTGGTTTCGCGAAGAGGTTAGTGACAACCAAGATGCAAAACGCGAGGTCACAATTTTTAACTCACAAAATGTTTTCGCAACCCCAAAACCAGAGCGGCTTCTTCAACGCATAATCGAAATGGGCACTCGCGCAAATGACCTTGTCCTCGACAGCTTTCTTGGCTCCGGCACGACCGCCGCTGTCGCGCACAAAATGGGCCACCGCTATATCGGCATCGAAATGGGCGACCATGCCATGACGCATTGCGCCCCGCGTCTGCAAAAGGTCATCGAGGGCGAACAGGGCGGCATTTCGGAAGCGGTCGGCTGGAAGGGCGGCGGCGGGTTCCGCTTCTACAAACTCGGCGCGCCCGTGTTCGACACCGAAGGCCGGATCAATCCGCAAATCCGGTTCGCTCACCTTGCCGCGCATATCTGGTTTTCAGAAACGCACACGGCCTTGCACAAGAAAGCCCGCAGCCCCTTCCTAGGCCGCCAAAACGGCACGGCCTATTATCTGCTCTACAACGGCATTCTCGGCGACAAGCGGCCAAACGGCGGCAATGTTCTGACCGCCAAGGTTTTGAACGAGTTACCCGCGCATGATGGGCAGAAAGTCATTTATGGCGAGGCTTGCCGTATCGGCGCGGCGCGCCTCAGGGACCTTGGCATCACCTTCAAGCAAACCCCTTATGATTTGAAAGCCAGATGACAATTTTCGCCCTCAAAAAATATCAGACCGAAACGTTCGCCGTGCTGCAAGCCTATCTTGAAGCGGCGCGCACCGTGGGGGCGAAACCGGCTTTCGATGACATGGACAAGGCGGGCGTGCGCGAGCCGCGACCCTATCGCCCGCTCGAAGGGCTGGAAACTGCCCCCTATGTCTGCTTGCGCTTGCCGACCGGCGGCGGCAAAACGCTGCTTTCCGCCCACACCGTCAAAATCGCGGCGGACGCTTACCTTGAGCGCGAATTTCCCATTGTGCTTTGGCTCGTGCCGACCAACACCATCCGCGCGCAAACGCTCGAAACTCTCAAGAAGCCCAGCAATCCAAATTACGAGACGTTGCGCGCCGCCTTTGACGGACGATTTCGCGTCTTCGATATTGCCGACTTCGTTCAGATCACGCCCGCCGACTTGCAAACCCATGCTTGCGTCATCGTCGGCACGATGCAGACCTTGCGCGTCACCAACACGGACGGGCGCAAAGTGTACGCTCACAATGAAAACCTTGAGCCGCATTTTTCCGCCGTGCCCTCGAACGCGGCGGGGCTGGAGCGGATCGAAGATGGGGACAGCAAAGGGCAGATCAAGTTTTCGTTCCGCAATCTGCTTGCGTTGCACCGGCCTTTGGTGATCGTAGACGAGGCGCACAACAACACGTCACCCCTCAGTTTCGAAGTGTTGCAGCGTGTAAACGCCGCATGTGTTGTGGAATTTACCGCCACCCCCGCCGGTGACAGCAACGTCCTGCACAACGTATCCGCCACGGAACTCAAGGCGGAGGAGATGATTAAGCTTCCCATCCGCTTGACCGAGCATAAAAGCTGGGAAGACGCCGTGCGCGACGGCATTCTAACGCGGCAGCATTTGCATGATCTTGCCGCCAAGGATAGCGACTATATCCGCCCCATCATCTTGTTTCAGGCCGAGGAAAAAGGCCGGGAAGTCACCAAGGAAATTTTGCTGAAACACTTGGTGGAGCAGGAGAAAATCCCCCGCGACAAAATCGCCGTCGTGACCGGCGATCAAAAGGAACTCGACGGCATCAATCTGTTTGCGCCGGATTGTTCGATTGATTTTGTTATCACCGTGGAAGCCCTCAAAGAGGGCTGGGATTGCTCCTTCGCCTATGTGTTTTGCTCTGTTGCGACCGTCAATTCTAAGAAGGACGTGGAGCAGATATTGGGGCGCGTGTTGCGTATGCCCTACGCCAAGCGGCGCAAGGACGCCGAACTAAACCGCGCCTACGCACATGTGTCGCGGGCCTCATGGCCCAATGCCGTCAGGCAATTGCATGACCGGCTCGTGGACATGGGCTTCGAGGACAGCGAGGCCGACGGGTTTATAGAGAAAGTGCCGGAGCTTGGATTGACCGGCGGCGCGGGCAATCCGTTGTTCGCTGAGGCCCCGCCGCCGACAATCCTTGAGTTGGCCGAAGACCTTAGCTCCTTCGCCTTGTCCCACGAGGAACAGGCGCGGATGACGATTGAAAAGACCGAACAAGGCAGCCGCGTGACATTGACCGGCGCATGTCGCCGAAGCAACCATCGCCCGCTTGGTCGCAGCCGTTAAATCTGCCGAGGTGCGCGCGAGCCTTGAGGTCGAGACCAAACGGCACAAGGCGGTTTGGCAAATTCACGGTTCGCCCGCGCAACGCGGCGTCTCGTTCCTTGTGCCGCAGTTGTGCTTCAAGCTCGACGGCGCGCTCGAACTGGCCGAGAAAGACGCCTTTCTCGACGCGAGCGGGTGGAGCTTACTGGACTATTCCGCCGATCTTTCAGAGACGGATTTTCGTCTGACTGAAACCGGCGGCGTTCAGTGGGAAATTGATCTTAGCGCAGCGGGCAAGATCACAGAGAAAGCCCTTGGTAAGGCCGAGCAATACGACCTTGATCTTGTCGATACCGGCTGGACGGACAACCAGTTGTGCCGGTGGCTGGAGCGCAAGGCGCGGCAGCAGGACATCACGCAGCCCGTCTTGATCGAATTTGTCCGGCGCGCCTTGGCCATTTGATCGAAAAACGCGCCCTGCCCCTTACCGCACTTGCACGCTGGAAATTTATTCTGGCGAAAGTTCTGGCGCAGAAGATCAGCCAACACCGCGAACGGGCCGGCGGCGACCGTTATCAGCAAACCTTGTTTGGCGCTCAAGCCACCGTCGAAACCAGTTTCGATTTCAAGTTTGATTTCATGCCGACAGGCTACGCCCCGCACTGGACTTATGAAGGCCATCCCTACCAATTCCAGAGGCACTATTATGCCTCGTTGGAGAACTGGGGAACAAGGGCGAGGAATACGAATGCGCAAAAGCCCTCGACATGACCGGCAAGGTCAAACATTGGGTGCGCAACCTCGACCGCCGTGGTTTTTGGCTGCCCTTGGCGAAGGCAAAATTCTATCCCGATTTTGTGGCAGAACTGACAGACGGGCGCATTCTGGTTCTGGAGCACAAGGGCAAGGTCTATGCGACGAACGACGACAGCAAGGAAAAATGCAACGTCGGCGACCTTTGGGAAGAAAAGAGCGACGGCAAGACGTTGTTTTTGATGACCGTGATCGAAAAAGGCAAAGCCGGATTGTTTGAACAAATCGCAGCGAAAGTTGTCTAGGGCAACCCTTTAATTCTGCCCTTCCTGACCCACATAAGCCAGACCGCCGCACCACAGGGCTTGCAGGGTCATGGGCTGGAAGGTGCGCCGGGAGCGGAAGCCGACGAGCTCAATGTCCGTTTCGGCTACGAGCCATCGGCGCCAATTGCAGTTGTGACGGCGGCGCAGCGCGGGAGTCAATTGGCATGAAAGTTGGCCGTCCACCATTGCGCACTCCGGAGCTGGTCGACGAATTCTGCGACCGGATAGCATCGGGCCGCTCAATCATGTCCGTCTGCAACGATAACGACATGCCAGAAAGCGGAACGATCTATCGTTGGCGGCAGGAATGCTCCGAATTTAATGAGAAAATTGCCCTCGCGCGCGAGGAACGCAAGGAAACTACGCGCACCAAATTGATCGAGCTTGGAGATCGCGTCCTTTCCGATGAGACGCTTGATCCGCAAAGGGCGAACGCGGCGGCGCACGCTTGGGCGAAGGCCGAGGCGATGATGCAACCAAAGACGCGTGTCGAACTCTCTGGCGCCAACGGCCGTCCGGTGTCGGTCGCGGACGACAAGCCATCGCTGACAGTCATCGCCCGCAAGGTCGCGCTGGCATTCCGTCTCGCTGAGATGGAGGAAAAGGCAGGGCTGATCGAGGATGCGGGCGATGGGGCGAGCCCAGACAGCGCTTGGGCTAGGGCGTTATGAGCGGTGGGATGAACCTGCGGTAATCTCCCGCGCACGTCCGGTTGTTGAAGTACACCGGACCAGACCGGCACGCGTGCGAAACGTCGAAAATGACCCGAAGCGGACTTTGGGAAGCCGTGACCGCCATGTTTACGCGTTCACGTCCCACCTCTCCAGAAAGCGAAGACTTCAGCGCTGAACTAGCGGGCCGGCTCAAAAAGGTCAGTGGTGAAGTTTAAGTGATAACTTGCTGCGAAGAGATCTTGGTCAGCACATTCCGATTGTGAGTCCAAAAAAACGATCACTGTTAGATCACTGTTCTGTGAAAAACGGGAGCAACGAACCGAGATCGCACAAGTGCGATCGTTTCTGTCGATTCATGAATCGATTCAAACGATTTGCCTATTGCTCTTGTCCCGCATAACTGTTTCGGACCAACCACTCGTCAATCTACAAGGGCAACGGCTCTGCTTGTGAAGAGAACCGAATGGAGATAGCGGGGAATATCGGATCAAGTTACTTGCCTTGCCTTGAAACAGAGGAGAAATAAATGTCCATAAGCTTATCCTTGGACCGGCCTCCGATCGACCCTTATCCGCTTAGTCCCTATGTCACTTGGGCGGGCGATCGAAACCGCGATCCGATTCTGCAAGTCTTCAAAGAGATATTCCCAAAAAGCGGACATGTTCTCGAACTTGCAACCGGCGCTGGCAACCACATAAACTATCTCGCGCCCCATTTTCCACAATTGCAGTTTCAGCCGTCCGACTATAACCTCGACGTGTTTGAGACGATCAAGCAAAAACGCGCTGATCAAGGCAACGCCAATGTTGCCGATCCGATAAAGATCGATCTGACCGCGCCCGAGACTTGGCCCGACACCAAGGATCGGCTCTATGACGTGATATTCGTCGTCAATTTATTCCAAGTCGCGCCGGTCAACATCGCCGACGGCATCGCGCAAGTGGCGGCCCGCGTTCTGACCAAAGACGGCTTTGTCGCGATCTATGGACCGTTCAGGGTTGACGGGAAATACACGACACAGTCCAATGAATCCTTCGACAAGGAAATTCTCGCCGCCAACGTTCCTGAATGGGGAACTCAAAGACGTGAGAGACCTCGAAAAAGCAGCTAACAATCATGGCATCGCATTGAAGAAAATCATAGATATGCCCGTCAACAACTTTATTCTCGTCTTCGGCCGCGCATAAACGAAGTGCGGAAGGAAGCACAGGCGGTCCTTCCGCATGCGATCGGCTCGGGCCGTGGCTATGGAGAGCTGCTTGAGCCAAGGCACAGCAGTCGTTGTCGGCGTGGGCGCGGAAACGGGACTAGGCGCCGGACTAGCGCGGCGTTTCGCGCGGGAGGGGTTGCGCGTCGTCGTCGCCGGGCGCACCGCGGAGCGGCTGCGCGCAGCAGCCGCCAGCATTTGCTCATCGGGCGGAAGCGTCATGGTCAAGGTGGCGGATGCATCTCGCGAGGCGGATGTCATTGCACTATTCGATGTAGCCGCCGGAGAGAACGATCTCGAACTCGTCGTTTATAATGTCGGCAACAACTTCGCGGCGCCTGCTCTCGAAACGCAGACAAAACTTTTCGAAGATTTGTGGCGGCAGAACGCCTTGGGAGGGTTTCTGGTGGGCCGCGAAGCCGTCCGCCGATTTGCGCCCCGCCAAAGAGGAACCATTCTCTTCACCGGCGCGACCGCCTCGCTTCGCGCCCGCCCGCCCTTCCTTGCATTCGCCTCCGCCAAAGCGGCGTTGCGTGCTGTGGCGCAGGGGTTAGCGCGGGAATTTGGACCACAGGGCATCCATGTCGCGCATATCGTCATAGACGGCGCCATCCAGGGCGAATACGCGGCCACCAAGTTTGCCGACTATGTTCGCTCGAAAGGCGAGAACGGCTTGCTTTCCGTCGAAGCGATAGCCGAGGCCTATTTGGCGCTGCATCGTCAGCCGGCAAGCGCCTGGACTTACGAACTCGACCTGCGGCCATTCAAAGAACCGTTTTGACATTGAGTCGCCAGAAACGCTTGCCCGTCAAGATCGTTCTCCCAGATCAAGACTCGGGCTCAGTTGCTGGAGGCCGGTCCATAGAGACTGATTATGGAAATCTATCAGATTATACATTTCATCGCGATCGTCGAGACCGGCAGCTTCACGAAAGGTGCGGACCGCGCAGCCGTCTCGCAGTCTGCGATATCGGCCAGCATCGCGAAACTTGAAGCGGAATTCGGTGTCCAATTGTTGGACCGGCGCTCCCCAGTGGTTCCGACCGACGCCGGAGTGCGTTTGTTCAAAGCCGGCAAGGCAATTTTACAAATATGCAGTGCACTGAAAGGCGAACTCGAAACGATCGCTAGACCGATGCTTCTAAGAATTGGAATACTGCAATCCCTCTCCAGTCGCCACGTTTCCAAGCTGCTGGGTTCTTTCCGGCGCGTCAACTCTCATGTGGCGATCGAGGTGTGCGATGGGTCCAGCGAGCAATTAGTCGAATTGCTCGCTAATCGGCAGCTCGATGCTGTACTCACGATCCTTGATGACGGCGCCACGAACTTCGCGAGTTGGGTTCTCTTCAAAGAACCATATGTATTGGCCGTTTCAGAAGATCATCGCTTCGCGCAACGAGAAAGCGTGACGCTTGCTGATCTTCACGACGAACCTTTTATCGTCCGGACGGGCCGCGATAGGTTCCAGGATGCGAGCAATGCGCTTGTCTCTCGCGGCATCAAGATACGAGTTGTGTATAAAACCGCCCAAATCGACAGGACACTGGCTCTCGTCGCCGCCGGAATAGGCCTATCACTTATTCCGGCCCGCCTCGGGACGCCAGGCGTGAAGATGGTGCAGGTGGCTGACATGGACTTCTTTAGAACATATGGCCTCCTGTGGTCGCGCGAACGAGAGGACGACCTCAAGGAATTCATAAAGTTCGCCGAAAGCCATTGCTGGACACCTTAAGAACTGACCAGACGCCGTAGACGCCGGGCATCGAGAGCCGGAGACCAAGCAAAAGACCATCGACCAGAAGCACCTCTAGCTGTGGAGCCTCAACAGGTTGTCCTCGGAGAGGCCGAGGCGGCTGATGCGCGGATTTGATCTTATTTTCGGCGTATAGGGCTTGGTTCGCAAGTGCTTGATCTTCAACCTTCGACAGGCGCGCGCGAAGGCGAAGGATCTATAAGCCGAGCCATTGTTGGTCATGACGCGCGCGACTTTGACGCCGAGGCTCGCGTAATAGACGATGGCGGCTTTAAGAACCGCGACGGCGCTCACTGCCTTCTCGTCTTGCATGATCCTTGTGAAGGCGACGCGCGAGGCGTCGTCAATTGAGACATGGACGAACTCCCAGCCGACGCCGCGACTGTTGCTTTGGCCTATGTGATCCCGGTGATGCGATGGCCGACGCGATCGAACCGGCCAAGCTTCTTGATATCGATATGGATCAATTCGCCCGGATGCTTTCGCTCGTAGCGGCGCACCGGCTCGGCCGACAACCTATGGAAAGCTCACATCTAGAGCGGGTCCCGATTAGGTGGACCCGTATCCGGCATTGCGAAAATAGTTGAAGCATTCGGTTGGAGGGAAGTCGTCGAGAGCTAATCCGATGCCATCCCACAGAGCATCGACGGTTCGGTGGGCCATTTTGCGCAACGTATTTTTGAGCTTGGCGAAGACTTGTTCGATGGGATCGAAGTCAGGACTGTAGGCGGGCAAGAAGCACTGCGTCGCCCCGGCGGCTTCGATGGCTTTTCGAACGCCGGCGCGTTTATGGGAACCGAGATTATCCATCACCACGATTTCGCCAGGCGACAAGGTCGGCACCAGAACCTGCTCGACATAGGCGAGGAACTTTGCGCCGTTAATGGGACCGTCGAAGACACAAGGAGCGGTGATGCGATCGTGGCGCAACGCCGCCAAAAAGGTCGTCGTCTTCCAGTGGCCGAACGGGGCGTGAGCGATAAGTCTCTTGCCTCTTTCACATCGCCCATAGCGAGGTGTCATGTTGGTCGAGGCCCAGGTCTCATCGATGAATACAAGCCTTTGAGGATCAAGACTTTTCTGCTTATCGCGCCAAGCGAGACGTGCGGCCCGGACATCCGCTCTTTCTTGTTCGGCGGCGTGCAGAGTTTTTTTTAAAGGTCAATTGCAGATGCCGCAAAAAACGCCCGACGGCGGACCGCCCGACTTTGATCTCGAGCGTCGTCAGCTTGCTCCACAGCTCCGTGATCGTCAGCTCGGGCTGCACCGCCACCAACGCCCGCACCTTATCTTCATGCGCAGCCAGCGCGTGCCGCTTATGGCCGCCAAACTTTCGCGGCAGACAACCGCCTGTTATCTCAAACTGCTGCATGAGCTTGATCACGCAGCTCGCACTGACATCAAAGCTGCGCGCCGCCTTGCGCCGAGACTGACCTGCCAGTACAGCCCGCACCAGGCGGTCACGTAAATCCTGCGAATAGGGTTTTGCCATCCATGCCGGCCTCCATTCCAGCCAACATGGTGAATCACGATTCCGCCGATTCGGGAATCCCCCTTCCGATTCTGTCTATTCGGGACCCGCTCTAGAGCGGTGATATCGTCCTGAGTGACCGGCAATTGGCCTTCGCCGAACATCCTCTCTTGAGAACTAGGGTTATTTCCGCTCATGGCGCAGACTCGGACACTCTCGGCGGCACGTAGGAATTCCGCTTATTGAGGCGATGCTGACGCGATATGCTCGCTGCTGCGAGTCCTTCTCTTCATGACAAAAGCAATCAATAGTGCCGACGGGCGATGGGGCTTGATGGCGAGGCCTGACAGCGCTTGACGACTATGGACGCGACCAGCACCATTGGCGGCTCCGTTGCGGCGGAGTGGCCGCAAATCGAGCACGTAACAAATCTCCTGGCCCGTTGGGCTCACGCCGCAGCGACGACTTCAAGGGCGCCGAGCTCGCCGTCGAGGCTGGAAAGGGGCAGTCGAATGATTGATGCAACGGGCGCAACCAGGAAGCTGCAACCAGCCGCAACCGTGGCCGCTAAACCCTGGCGTGCAAGCCAGCGCCAACCGCTGCCAAAATTGCTACCCAACTCGTGGGGACACGATGGGAAAAAGAACGATAAGTGAACGATGATTTGCTTTGATTTCAGGAAGTTTGGGGACAGCTAAGGACTAATGGTAACAGCCGCAACCGAATTTCAAGACCGCTGCCTTAAACCGCTCGGCCATCCTTCCGCGAAAAGACAAGACTTGTATCCAGATATCGGCGCCAAGAGGCAACCGCATTAGTGCCCTGATCCCGCCGCAACGTCCAGGCGAAACGATGCAGCCTCGATCGGGATCTTGAAATAACGCCGGCCGTTCGACTCGGGCGGCGGCAGTTCGCCGGCGCGCATATTGACCTGCAGCGACGGCAGAAAAAGCCTCGGCGTGTCGAGCGTTGAATCGCGCGCGGTACGTCGCGCGACGAACGCGTCTTCGGTGACGCCGTCATGGACATGGACGTTTTGCGCCCGCTCTGTGGCAACGGTCGTCTCGAAGGCGTAGGCGCGGCCGCCCGGGGCATAGTCGTGGCACATGAAGAGCCGGGTTTGCGGCGGCAATTCCAGAAGCCGCTGGATGGAACGATAAAGCGCCCGCGCATCGCCGCCGGGGAAATCGCATCGCGCCGTTCCGTAGTCCGGCATGAAGAGGGTGTCGCCGGCGAACACAACGTCTTCCAGCATGTAGCTCATATCGGCCGGTGTATGACCCGGAGTATAGAGCGCTTTCAGATCGAGGATACCGACGCGAAAAGTCTCGCCGTCCTCGAACAGATGGTCAAAACCGGCACCGGGCGGGAGTGCGGGCTTGTCGTTGAACAAATTGCCCAAAATCTGTTGCACCTGCCGGACATTCGAACCAATGCCGAGCGCGCCGCCGAGCTTTTTCTTTAAATAACCGGCCGCCGAAAGATGGTCGGCATGGACGTGCGTCTCCAGAATCCATTCGACGCGCAGCCCCTCGGCTTGAATCATTTCGGCGATGGCATCGGCGGAGTGCGTCCTTATCCGTCCCGCGGCGGGATCATAGTCGAGCACCGGATCGATGATCGCGGCGGCCTGCGTCGGAGGATCTATAACAAGGTAGCTAAAGGTTTCGGTCACCTTTTCGAAAAACGGGATAATCCGCGCACCCATGGCTTGCTCCGCTTCGACAGCGTGGAGGGACATCATTGCTTTGTGGATCAAATATCACTTCACGTCAGATAAGGAATGCCAGCTAGGGGGCATGAGCGTTGGGGCTAGACGGCGCCGCCGGTGCGCAAACCGCGCGGAAGTTTTCGTGAACCTCGCGGGCTATCCCGGCTATTGACTGAAAATTCGCTATTTGCTGTCTTCGAGCCCGCCAATATGTTTTTGGCTGTAGAGCTGGACGCCGAGCTGTTTGATGAGCTCCAATTGCGTTTCCAAAAAATCGATGTGCTTTTCCTCATCGATGAGCAGCTCGTCATAGAGCTCCTTGGAGACGAGGTCGTGGGCGGAAATGCAATATTCAGCGGCTTCAGTATAGAGCGCGCGCGCGGCGATCTCGGTGTCGAGATCACAGCGAAGAATTTCCTCCACCGTTTGTCCGATTCGCAGCGGGTCGAGGACTTGGAGGTTAGGGAATCCTTCCAGGAAAAGAATACGAGCGGTTAAGCGATCGGCATGGTGCATTTCCTCGATCAACTCTTCGCGCCATTTCTTTGCCAGAGCTTTAAAGCCCCAATTATCGAAGATCCGATAATGAAGCCAATACTGATTGATGGCTGTCAGCTCGCTGCGCAGGCTGCGATTGAGATAGTCGAGGACTCTGTCGTCGCCCCTCATTGTTCCAAGCTCCTTAACACGTGGCGCTCATGCCGTCGAAGCCGTGACGACGGCCGCAGGGCAACACCGCCATGCTTCATATCGATGGACTTCATATAGACGGATAAACCGCGCCCGGAAAGAGGGGCATGGGGCGAGCCCGAGGCGCGAAGACGCGAATTGCCTACACCCGGCACAACACGATAGCATCCGTCTCGCACGCCTCGCGGGACGAGCCGCCGGTCGCCGTCCCGGCGTTGGCCTCGTTAATAATCGCCCGGACGGTGGGGATGCAACGCCCGCAATTTAGACGGCAGCCGAGACATTCGTAGACCGCGAATGGCGTGCGTGGGCATGCCCCGCTCGCCAGGGTCGCTCTTATCTCTGAGGCGGTAACGAAATTGCAGGAACAAACGATCATCGAGGCACCAAGCACGCAGCCAAGGGATGAGCCGGAAAGCGGCTACCTAACTCGTCGTTTAATAATACGCAAGACCAGAATGGGGTATTACAATCGTTCCAAATTAGAACGGCGGGTTCACCTAGATTAGAGTTAATCGAAACAACAATTTGACATGTGACAGTAGCAGTAATTTGGTCGCTAGCCGCCGCCGTGGCTGCTCCGGTGCGGCCATGATACCCTGCCTGTTATATATGGGGTGCCGATGCGACCAAGACATGTACCTTCCGTCCACCGATGACGAATCACCTGTTTCAAAAAATCCGCGATGCGACCGAAGGGCGAGAGAAACGGCTTTTTCTCGAAACCCCGGCTGGCGTCGCCTTAACCTACGCGGGGATGATCGCCCTTTCGGGACGCTACGCGGTGGCGCTCGCCGAACTTGGGCTTAAGCCCGGCGATCGCGTCGCCGCGCAGGTGGAAAAATCGGTCGAGGCGCTCATGCTTTATCTCGGCGCGATCCGCGCCGGGGCGATTTTTCTGCCCCTCGACCCCGCCTATACAAGCGCCGAACTCGATTATTTTCTCGGCGACGCGGCGCCGAAACTCCTTGTCTGCGATCCAACAAGGCGCGACGGCTTGGTGCCGGTCGCGGCGAGGGCTGGGGTGGGGGCGGTCGCAACGCTCGGCGCGGATGGTCGCGGGTCTTTGCCGGATCGATGCAGAGCGTGCGCGCCAAATTTCGAGGACACAAATCGCCCGGCAAACGATCTCGCCGCTATCCTTTACACGTCCGGGACCACCGGCCGCTCGAAAGGCGCGATGCTGACCCACGGAAATCTCGCATCGAACGCGGAGACGCTTGCCGCCGTCTGGCATTTCTCGCCGGCCGATGTGCTTCTTCACGCGCTTCCGATTTATCACAGCCACGGGCTTTTCGTGGCGGTCAACACGGTCCTTTTTAGCGGCGGAAAAATCATCTTGATGCCGAAATTCGATCCGGGCGAATGCCTGGCGCTGATGCCTCGCGCGACGGCGATGATGGGCGTCCCAACTTTCTATTCGAGGCTGCTGCGGCACCAAAATTTATCGCGCGAAAGAACCGCGCATATGCGGCTTTTCATCTCCGGCTCCGCGCCCCTCCCCGAAGAAACCCACCGCGCATGGCACGGGCGGACCGGACATGTCATTCTCGAACGCTACGGCATGACGGAAACCAACATAACCACTTCGAACCCTTGCGATGGCGAGCGCAGGGCCGGAACCGTCGGCTTCCCCTTGCCAGGCGTCGCCTTGCGCATCGCCGATCCGGAAACCGGAGAGTTTTTGCCGCAAGGCGAAACCGGCGTCATCGCGGTCAAGGGGCCAAATGTCTTCAAAGGCTACTGGCGCAATCCGGAAAGGACCGCGGCGGAGTTTCTAAGCGATGGTTTTTTCATCACCGGCGATCTCGGCACAATCGACCCGGACGGCTATGTCCATATCGTCGGGCGCGCCAAGGATCTGATCATCACCGGCGGTTTCAACGTCTATCCGAAGGAAGTGGAAACCGGGATCGACGCGCTTCCCGGAGTGCTCGAATGCGCGGTCGTTGGTCTGCCGCATGAGGATTTTGGGGAAGCCGTCGCGGCGATGGTTGTGCGCGCGACGGGCGCACGGCTCGACGAAAAATCGGTGCAAGAAGCTCTCGCGGCAAAACTCGCTAAATTTAAATTGCCGAAACGCGTGATCTTCGTCGAAGACCTGCCGCGCAATGCGATGGGAAAGGTGCAAAAGAACCTTTTGCGCGAGAGTTACAAGGACTTGTTTGTTTCACGCGCGGATGCCGTGGCGAGAGTGGTTGGAATTTGAAGGTGGCGTACTGATTAATAGCCCTGCGTTTCGCCGTCTTCTTCCGAAAATAGCCGCAGTTGCGGCCTCTCCCCCGCGGGTTCGGGGAGACCAAGATGGCGAAAGGCGTGCGGCGTCAGTATTCTGCCGCGCGGGGTGCGTTGCACGAAGCCGCGCTGGATCAGGAAGGGTTCGATAATGTCCTCGATCCCATCGCGCGGCTCGGAAAGGCTAGCGGCGATCGTCTCGATCCCGGCCGGACCGCCGCCGAACGAGACGGCGATCGTCTCAAGATAGCGACGGTCCATCGTATCGAGCCCGATCGCATCGACGTCGAGGAGACGCAGCGCTTTGTCGGCGACGCCGCGGGTGATTTCCGGTTCGTTGTCGACCGCCGCGAAATCGCGGACCCGGCGCAGCAGGCGCCCGGCGATGCGTGGAGTCCCCCGCGCGCGCCTGGCGATTTCATTGGCGCCGTCATCGGAGATGGCGATCGCGAGCACCCGCGCGTTGCGTCGCACGATTCTTTCCAGTTCCTCGACCGTGTAGAACTCGAGTCGCAGCGGAATGCCGAACCGGTCGCGCAGCGGCGTCGTCAAAAGACCGGCGCGGGTCGTTGCCCCAACCAGGGTGAATCGCTTGAGGGGGAGCTTGATCGAGCGGGCGCCCGGCCCCTCGCCGATCATGAGATCGAGCTCATAATCCTCCATCGCCGGATAGAGGATTTCCTCGATCGCCGGATTGAGACGATGAATTTCGTCGATGAAGAGCACATCGCGTTCTTCGAGCCCGGTGAGCTGCGCCGCGAGATCGCCGGCCTTGGCGATGACCGGCCCAGAGGTCGAATGGAAAGTCACGCCGAGTTCGCGGGCGACGATCTGGGCGAGGGTTGTCTTGCCGAGCCCGGGAGGCCCGACAAAGAGCACATGATCGAGCGCCTCGCGCCGCCCCCGTGCCGCCTCGATGAAAACTTTTAGATTTTTTCGCGTGGCCTCCTGACCGGTGAAATCCGCAAGGGCCAAGGGGCGCAACGACCTCTCCGCGTCATCGTCGCGCTTTTCGGGGGTAACGAGTCGAGGACTTGCTGGCACCGGACGAAGCCTTAATGCGAGTGATTTTTCATACACGATATGTTCGCCATGGACAATGACCGGTTCGGGTAACCTTTACAGCGGTTCCCTAGAAGACCGTTGCAATCTTTCCCCACGAGCGAACTTAGTAGTACCGCGGGATTGGTCCGTTATGCGGCGTCGTGCGGCCGCCAAGGTCCAGACTAATTTCATCGACGTAGCACCATCCCCACCCTTCCGGCGGATCATAGCCTTCGATGATGGGATGGCGGGTCTTGCGAAAATGCTTGGTGGCGTGACGGTTTGGCGAGCTGTCGCAGCAGCCGACATGGCCGCACGTCCGGCAGAGGCGCAGATGCACCCACGCCGAACCAAGTTTCAGACATTCCTCGCATCCGAGCGCGCTCGGCGTTACGTTACGGATGGTCCTGGCGTGCGCACATTCGTCGGGCATTAAGATCTCGCGATCTCAGCAGTAGACGTGGCGGCGCTACCACTCCGGGCCAGATAGGCATGAAGCGCCGACACCACCTGCGCGCCCTCTCCGACGGCGGCGGCGACGCGCTTGACCGAACCCGAGCGTACGTCGCCGATGGCGAACACGCCAGAGCAATTCGTTTCCAGCGCGTGACGTTTTTCGCCGCCAACGTCGCCCGTGCGTACAAACCCCTTTTCATCTAGCGCCACATCGCATTGCGCAAGCCAGTCTGTATTCGGTTCGGCGCCGATGAAAAGGAAAAGGTGACTTATAGCACGCGTCGTTTCTTCGTTGGGCGTGCAGTGGCGCCAACGCAGACTTTCGAGATTCCCCTCGTAACCTTCCAGCGCCGTGACCTCGCAACGGGTCACCACTTCGATATTTGGCTGCGCTTTGATGCGCTCGACAAGGTAATGGGACATGGTCTCTTCCAGACTTTCGCGGCGAGCCAACAGCCACACCTTCTTTACGTGGCTCGCTAGATAGACGGCCGCCTGTGCGGCCGAATTACCCGCGCCGACCAGCGCCACTTCCTGACCGCCGCAAAGCTTCGCCTCGATCGGGGAGGCCCAGTAGTGCACCGACGATCCTTCGAACTGTGCAAGGTTCGGCACTTCAAGGCGTCGATAGCGCGCGCCGCTCGCCACCACGACCGCGCGAGCCCGCAAGCTCTCATCATCGCCAACAGTCAGGAAATAGCTTTTGCTGTTTTCAATTGTTCGCTCGCTTAACTGATGCGCTTGGTCCGGTATCACCATTTCCACGCCAAACTTCTGCGCCTGATTATAGGCGCGCGCCATCAAAGCCATTCCCGAAATACCGGTCGGGAATCCAAGATAGTTTTCAATGCGCGAAGAAGCGCCTGCCTGTCCGCCGAAGGCGCGGCAATCGAGCACAATGACCTCCAAGCCTTCTGAGGCAGCGTACACGGCGGCAGCCAATCCCGCGGGGCCCGCGCCAACGATCGCGACGTCATAGACCTTTTTCCCATCTATCGGCCGCAACAGGCCGATACAGCGCGCGAGCTCGTTCTCGCTGGGGTTACGCAGCAACTTGCCGTTCGGACACAAAACAATGGGCAAATGATGCGCGTTCACATCAAAACGCTCAATCAAGGTCTTCGCACAAGAATCGCTGTCGGGATCGAGTACGCGATGTGGCTGGCCGTTTCGGGCGAGAAACCCCTGCAAGCGCAATACGTCTGCATGACTTGCGTGTCCAATGATGACCGGACCACTCGCGCCGCTTTCCAACAAACCCACGCGGCGCAGGATCAACGCCCGCATAATCCGCTCGCCAAGCTCGGCCTCCTGCACCAATAGATCGCGGAGTCTGTCCGACCGAACGACGAGAGCTTGAACCGGCTCTCAGGGCGGCGGCGTCCACCAGGGACGGGCGGGCGGAGAGCTGTGCCAGTTCTCCCGCAAATTGTCCCGGCAGGTGCGTGACGATGGTTTCGCGCTGTTCAGGTCCACAACCCTGTGTGACTTCTACCTGGCCCGAAAGTATTACGATCAAGCCCGGCGCAACGTGGCCCGCTCTTACGATGCGGTCTCCCGTTTCATAAAACTTCGAACTCGCCGAAGCGGTGAAGGCGATCGATGTCCGCCTGCGTCATCGTGGGAAACATTTGGTCCCGCCGGGCGCCGAGCATCGGAAGCGCAGATTGAGACATGGTCATCCTTCAAGAATAAGCCGCTGTCCCTTTGATAGGACATCGGATTTCAACGTAGCGCACAGCCTTCGCTTTGTGTTGCAATTTCCCATGCTATCATGAATGCCGGTGAGTCGGACAATTCGCTGTTCGACTATCCGCGCATCCGGTCCCTCTGCTCGGCCGGTTCTCTTCCTCGTCGCTCTTCGGGACGCGCAAGACGAGCTTGCCGTCGATCGGGAGCACTTGCAAGAGGCCTTATCTCCCGTCGAAGGCCTCGACTTGCGCGTGCACCTCGTCGGCCAGACTTCGAAGTCCGGCCTCCGGCAGAGCGCCAACGAGGGCGTAATTGGCTCCCTTCTGACGCCAGTGGATCGCGGCCGAGGGAAAATACCCGGACACGCGCGGGACGGTCTCGCCCGGATCACCTGCTTTTTCGACGCAGAGCGCGATATTCGCCTCGTCCGGTCTCGCGTAAACCAGGCATGACATTTGGCCCTGTTCGCCGGGCATGGCGCGAACGCCGGCAAGCTTTAGACCTTCCACCGGGAGATTCGGCAATATCGGTGCCGCCGTGTCTTGCCCCGGCCCATCGCTATTTGGCGAAAGACGCACCGCGGCCGGTGGCGGCTCAAATCCCCCGAGCGCCAACATTGCCCGCGTGACGAAGGGTTCGTTCATCCCAGCCGGCGCGCGGGTTCTCCGACGAAGGCGGCGCGGCTTCCGGCGCGTTCATGCGACCGCCGAGATAGGCCGCGCTGCCCGCCAGCAGCGCTCCGCTCGCGAAGGAAAGCCCGATCAATCGCGCGAACCAGCGCGCGCGCCACGCATGCGAGCCGCTCGCTTCGGCTTGTCCCCCGGCGGCATGTCCCGTCGCCGCCACTCCCTCGGCGCCGGGAGCAGGCGGCAAGGACCAAGGCAGCGGCCCGGTTTCGACCGGCGCGAAAGCGGCACGAATTGTGTCATTTTGCCGCCGCCATGTTTCGACCCGGGCCGCATCCGCCGGCGAAGCTGCAAGAAAGGCCTGAACGGTCTCGCGCCGGCCGCGATCCATGTCGCCATCGACAAAGCCGTGCAATTCCGCTTCGCTCACAGGGGGGCCGTGTCCAGGCATGACGCTCTCATTTGACGACGCGCAGATAGGAGGGGCGCGTCTTGGCATGACACGATGGAGTTTCGAGTGCCGGAATTTCGCTCAGCGCGGCGCGCGCGCATGCCAAACGCATGATGAGAACGGTTCGCGAAATTTTCAGGATTCGGGCGGCTTGCGCATAACTGAACCCTTCAAGCACGACAAGCAGCAAAGCCTCTCGCTCTTCGACCGCGAGGGCTAAGAGCGCAGCCGCGAATTTGTCGCGAGGTGAAGCCGGAAGCGGCAGGTTCCCGGCGGCGCGCGGCCCGCCCGCGGAGAAATTTTCGTGTCCCATATGCGCCTTGCCGCCCATCCTTCCGGCCGCCACCCTTTCGCGATGCCATTCCGTGAGCAGCGTATAGAGGTGGAGATGGAGATCGCGTCCGGCTAGCCGGAAGGCGGTTCCAGTTTCCCAGGTTCGCAGCAAAACCGCGTGGACTAGATCGTCGGCGATTTCGCTAGGCCCGGGCTGACCGGTAACGAGCGCGCGCGCATAACGGCAAAGCCGCGGCGCGGACAAATTCAAATCGTCCCGCAAGGCCACCTTTGCGCTCCCTCGTGCGCTCCTTGCCGGCGTTGCTTTTGCCGGCCGTGGGCAGGCTCCGCCCAGATTATTGATATTACCGCCTGCGCGGCGCGCTGACCATGGGCAAAGTAAAATCCGCACGGGCGTTTCCCGCGGGCGGTCTTGCGCTAAACCCCCACAGCCCTTAAACGCAGCGGATGCCACGGCCGTTCCAAAATGCGGCTTCCGTAGTTCTCTGGTCCGGATCAAGCATGACGCAACCGGGAATGTTAACGCCTGGACTGCACGCCTCGGGAATTCTAGCTGGAAAACGCGGCTTGGTCCTGGGGATCGCCAACAGCCGGTCGATTGCCTGGGGGATCGCCAAGGCTGCCCATGAGGCGGGCGCCGAACTCGCCTTCACCTACCAGGGCGAATCTATCGAAAAGCGGGTTCGGCCACTGGCGCAGGAACTCGGCGCGAAAGTTTTGGGCGATTGCGATGTCACCGACATGGCGGCATTGAACGCGGTATTTCAGGAAATCGAGCGCATGTGGGAAAATCTCGACTTCGTCGTGCACTGTGTTGCTTTTTCCGATAAGGATCAGTTGACGGGCCGGTACATCGACACGACCACCGAGAACTTTGTAAATTCCCTGGTGGTTTCTTGCTATTCCTTCACTGCGGTCGCGCAGCGCGCCGAAAAGCTGATGCGAAATGGCGGCGCCATGTTGACCCTTACCTATTACGGGGCGGAAAAATGGATGCCGCACTACAACGTCATGGGGCTCGCGAAGGCCGCGCTCGAATCGAGCGTGCGCTATCTCGCCGCCGATCTCGGTGGACAAAACATAAGGGTCAATGCCATCTCCGCCGGGCCGATCAAGACATTGGCGTCCTCCGGCGTTGGCGATTTCCGCTATATTCTCAAATGGAACGAATATAACTCCCCGCTGCGGCGCACGGTGACGATCGAGGAGGTCGGCGAGAGTGCCGCCTTTCTCCTTTCGCCGATGGCGCGGGGCATCACCGGCGAAATCCTTCATGTGGATGCCGGCTACCATGTCGTCGGCATGAAAAATCCGGCCGCTCCGGATATCGCGGTTGTGGGCAAGGATTAAGACGTTCACCGCCCATTCAGCCGGACAAGCCCCAATGAACGGTTGCGCCATGACCGGCGGTGTCGCCTTGGCCGGGTTGCATTGTCCTGGCAATGACACAAATGACACATAAGCTTAGGAGCATCGGCTTCAATGGAATAAGTTATGCTGCATAGTCGGGCAACCGCCCAAGCTTCCCTGGACAATGACGATCGTTTAGCGCTTCCCTCCGGCGCGGTATTGCGCGGCCCCGCGCGGCCGGATTTGATCCGCGACGAATTGCTCTGCGAGATCTTTGCCGCAACCGCTGCCAGCCGTCCTTCCGCCATCGCCATGATCACCGTGGAGGGCAATCTTAGCTATGCCGAGGTCGATGCGAAAGCGGAGGCCCTCGCCCGCGGCCTTTTGCAAAAAGGGGTTCGTCCGGGCTGCACCGTTGGCCTGTGGATGCCGCGCGGCCACGAACTTCTGATCGCGCAAATCGCGATCGCGAAGACCGGCGCCGCCTGGCTCCCATTCGATGCGGACGCCCCCGCCGAGCGCGTCGCTGTTTGCCTGTCGGATGCCGAAGCCAGGGGCCTCCTGACCTCCTCCGCTTTCGCCGCGAAGCTTTCGGCATCATGTCCGGCTTGGACTTTTGCCGGTCTTTTGGCCGATTCCCAGAACCCCGCTGGTCCGGCGAAAGTCGACGCGCGGGCACTCGGCGCGCGCCCGGAGGACCCCGCCTATCTCATCTACACGTCCGGTTCGACCGGGACACCCAAGGGGATCGTAATATCGGAACGCAATATTTGCCATTATTTGCGCGCCGCCAACGAAGTCTACGGGGTTGAAGCGAGCGATGTCGTCTTCCAGGGCGCTTCCGTTGCCTTCGATCTGTCGATGGAGGAAATCTGGCTTCCATACCTTGCCGGCGCGAGCCTTTTCGTGGCGACGGCCGAGATGATGGGCGAGGCCGACAAGCTTCCCGATCTTCTGGAAGCAAATCGCGTGACGTTGCTGGACACGGTGCCGACCCTGCTGGGGCTCCTGCCGCGCGACGTCGCGACCTTGCGGCTGATCATCCTTGGCGGCGAAGTCTGCCCGCCGTCGATTGCCGATCGCTGGTGCAGACCTGGGCGCAAGATCTTCAATTCCTATGGCCCGACGGAGACGACGGTCGTCGCGACGGTCGCGGAAGTGCGGCCGGGCGTTCAGGTCACGATCGGCCGGCCGATAGCGAATTACACTTGCTATGTGGCGGGCGAGCGCCTCGAACTTCTCCCGCCAGGCGTCGAAGGCGAGCTTCTCATCGGCGGGCCTGGGGTGGCGAAAGGCTATTTGCGCCGCGACCGGCTGACCCGCGAGAAATTCATTGCTAATCCATTCTTGGCCAATCCTTTCCTGGCCAATCCTTTCCTGGATGACGCGCCCGATCCGGTATTGTACAGGTCCGGCGATGCGGTGGAGATCGCCTTGAGCGGCGAAATCGTGTTCCATGGCCGGATCGACGATCAGGTCAAGGTTCGCGGCTTTCGCGTCGAATTGGGCGAAATCGAAGCAAAGCTCGCCGGTTTCCCCGGCATTGCGCATGCCGCCGTCGTCTTGCGCAACGATAACGACATCGAACAGCTCGTTGCGTTCGTGGTTCCCTCCTTGGACGCCGAAATCGACGCGAGACTCTTGCGCAACGAACTGCGGCGGAGCCTGCCGGCATACATGGTTCCGGAACGGTTCGAGGTCGTCAAAAGCCTGCCGAAACTCGCCTCCGGCAAGATCGACCGCAAGGGCCTGAAGCAGATTGAACTCGGCCCTGCCGATGCCCTCGAGGCGCAGGAAGAGCCGCGCACCGGGACCGAAGCAAAACTCCTCGACGCCGCCAAACGCGTGCTGCCGCCGCAGGCCATTCCTTTCGAGGCTGATTTCTTCACCGATCTTGGCGGCCATTCCTTGCTCGCGGCGCGTTTCATCTCGGCCGTGCGCGAAACGCGCGCCCTGGCGCGGATTACCTTGCAAGACGTCTACACCGCGCGTTCGCTGCGTGTTTTGGCCGAACTCCTCGACCGGAAATGGGCCCATGGCGCCGTTCCCGAGGACCTCTCTTTCACGCCGCCGCCCTTGTTGCGCCGCTTCCTCTGCGGGTGCGCGCAGGCCCTTGCGCTTCCTGTCATACTCGCTCTCGTGACCGCGCAATGGCTCGGCGTGTTCGTAAGCTACATGCTGCTCACCGGTGCGGAGGCAAGCTTTTTCGAGGAAATGGTTTCGCTCATCGGCGTTTATATATGCATCAACATTGCTACGGTAGCAATCGTCATCGCCGCGAAATGGCTGTTGATCGGCAAGACCAAGCCTGGGCGCTATCCGCTATGGGGAGTTTATTATTTCCGCTGGTGGCTGGTGAAGCGTTTCCTTGGACTGGTCCATATCAAATGGTTCCAGGGTTCCCCCATCATGCGGCTCTATCTGAGGGCGCTCGGAGCAAACATCGGCAAGGACGCGCTCATCGGCGAGATCGAGCCGGGCGCGGCCGATCTGATCTCGATCGGCGCCGGCGCGAGTATCGGAGCGAACGCCAATTTCGCCAATGCGCGAGTCGAGGGAAACGAACTCATTATCGGCATAATCAAGATCGGCGCCGAGGCCTATATCGGATCGTCCTGCGTCATCGAGGAAAATGTCGTCATCGAAGAGGGGGCCGAGCTCGGCGATCTGACCGCGATCGGCGCGGGTGGCCGCGCCGGGGCGTGGGAAGTTTGGGATGGCTCGCCGGGGCGCAAGGTTCGCATGGTGGATCGCGCCGCGCTAGACCCGCCGCCCACGGCTTCCGGCGCACGCCGGGGCAGCATGGCACTTATGTATGGGGTCTTGCTTCTGGCGATTCCCCCGCTCGGCCTGTTGCCGATTTTCCCGGCCTTTTGGGTCTTCGACCGGATCGACGATCTGATCGGCACCGCCGATTTCGATCGCACCCTTTACATGCTCTCGATCCCTATCATGGCCTTGCCCACCGCCTTCGTCATGGTGCTCGTCACCGTCGGCTTCATCGCGGCTTGCCGCTGGATCATTCTGCCGCGGGTGCGCGAAGGGACATATTCGGTTCATTCCTGGTTCTATTTCCGCAAATGGGCGGTGGCGCTCGCAACCGAGGTGACGCTCGAAACACTATCGTCCTTGTTCGCGACGGTCTATATGCGCGCTTGGTACCGGCTGATGGGTGCCAAGATCGGCAAGGACGCCGAAATTTCGACGAATTTGTCCGGCCGCTACGATCTCGTCGAGATCGGCGAGAAATGCTTCATCGCCGATGAAGTCGTCCTTGGCGACGAAGAAATCCGCAACGGCTGGATGTATTTGAAACGCGTCAAGACGGGTCCGCGCGTTTTCGTCGGAAATAGCGCCGTGGTACCCGCCGGGGCCGAAATTCCGGGGGGCGCGCTGATCGGCATCAAGTCGAAGCCGCCCGCGAACCATTTGATGCGCGAGGGCGATACCTGGTTTGGATCGCCGCCGATCAAGCTGCCGGTGCGGCAGAAATTCGATGACGCCGGCGCGAATTGGACCTACGAGCCGCCACGCTGGAAAAAATTCGTGCGCGCCTGCTTCGAGGCGGTCACGATTTCCCTGCCGATCATGCTGTTCATTAGCTTTGGAACATGGGCGGTGGAATGGTTCAGCACGGGCGTGCTCGAAGGCAAATATGTCGAGGTCCTGTGGCAATTCATGCTTGCCTCGGCTGGTATTAGCCTGGTCATGACCCTGGTGGTCATCGCCTTGAAATGGATCACGATGGGACGCTATGAGCCGATGGTCAAACCGATGTGGTCCTGGTGGGCCATGCGGACCGAGGCGGTTGCCGTCATCTATTGGGGCCTAGCCGGCAAGGTCTTGCTCGATCATTTGCGCGGGACCCCGTTCCTTCCTTGGCTCCTGCGCCTGTTCGGCGCGAAATTCGGGCGCGGCGTTTTCATGGACATGACCGACATCACCGAATTCGACTGCGTGAGCGTCGGCGATTACGCGGCTTTGAACGATCTGTGCGCGCTGCAAACGCATCTCTACGAGGACCGCGTCATGAAGGTCGGCAAGGTCTTCGTCGGTAACTGCGTCACCGTCGGCGCGGGTTCCACCGTTCTTTACGACACGATTGTTTCTGATTATGCGCGACTGGGGCCCCTGACCCTCGTGATGAAGGGCGAGCAAATCCCGGCCAATTCCGAATGGGTCGGCGCGCCGGCGGAGCCCAAGGCGGCGCCGGACTCGATCATTGAAAAAGCGGCCGCCTAAAGTTGAGTCAGAGAAGCGCGATCGCCGCGATTTGGCGGCCGTAATCGGGCTCGTTTCGATGCACGCAACGGCGGTAGGAATAGAAGTTTTCGGACTCGGCATAGGTGTCGCGGGCCAAATCCTCGAATAAGCCGATGCCCGCAAGCCGCAGCCGCACCGCAATAAAGCCCGGCAGATCGAACATCAAATGCCCGTCGCGCGCCGAAGCCGAAAAAAAGCTCGCATGGCCGGCCGAGGCCGCGATAAATCGATCGGCAAATGCGGTGTCGACCTCATAACTATTCCGCGAGATCATCGGGCCCAGCGCCGCCGCGGTCGATGACCGGCGCGCGCCAAGCGTTTCCATTGCTTCGAGAGTGGCTTCAAGCACCCCGGCGAGCGCCCCTTTCCAGCCGGCATGCGCCGCCGCGATCACCCGCGCCCCCCGGTCGGCGAACAGGATCATGCCGCAATCGGCGCCGGTGACGCCTATCCCTAGACCTCGCACGGACGTCACCAGGGCATCGCAACGCGGGCGCTCGACAAAGGCTTGCGTCACGATCAGCGCCACTGGCGAATGAATCTGGTAAGGCACGAGGAGGTGTGCCGGATCGACGCAAAGATGCGCCGCCATCCTGCGCCGGTTTTCGGCAACCGAGTGCGGATCGTCTTGCGAGCCGACGCCGCCGTTAAGCGATGCGTAAACGCCAGTGGAGACGCCGCCCAGCCGGGTGAAAAATCCATGGGCCAGATCCGGCGCGTCGAGAATGCTTGCGCTGAGCGGCGTCGCGGTTTGCTGCATCATGGCGATGTGGTCTCGAAGCCGGGCGGCGCGCCAAGGCCTGGCCCCGTCACCGCGAGCGCCTTGAAGAGCCTCGCCATGTCCGTTGCGTCGGAGCCGTGGCCTCCTCCCGCGAGACGCAGGACGGCGGAATCGATGGCGGCCCTTTGACGCAAGCCGGCATAGCGCCGCAACTTAGCGGCGCGTTCATGGATGCCGAGACGGGCCAGCCATTCGCCTTGCGGCACGGGGCCATGAACTCTAGCGCCCGCCGCGCGCGCCGCCCGGGAAAGGCGGCAAAAATCGACATGCGCGGTGAGATCGGCTTCGCCGGGATCGCGCAAGGGATCGGCGAAACGATGCCGCTTCACCGCCTGCAAGGTTTCGCCGCGCCCGGGCGTATTGTAGCCATAGTCGATGACGAGGAGCGCGCCGCCCTGTGCGGCTATGCGCGCCGCAAGCAGGGCCATCAAACGGGCGGCCGCATGACCAACCTCGACGACTTGCCCAGGTTCTCCCGGCGCGGCAAGGCCGGGATCGGCGTCCGGCGCAAGACCCAAGCACAAGCGCCCCTCGCCATCTAGTCCGACGAGCCTTTCGTGCCAGCCATCCTTGCCGCGGACGAAATGGCGCACCGGCAGGCAATCGAAAAATTCATTGGCGACGATGATCGCGGGGCCACTGGGCAGCTCCTCCGCGGTCTTGTGCCACCTCGCCGCCGCAACTCGCGCATCTTTCAGCGCCCCGCGCTGGCTTTGTTGCAAGACCTCGCTTGTCTCGACAAGATTCAGCTCGATGGCGCCAAGGAAATCCGGCGCAATACGTGCCGCGCGTAAAACGTCCGCCATCAAACTGCCGCGCCCTGGCCCCAATTCGACGAGCAGAAGGGGCCTGGGTTCGTCCATGGCGCGCCAGACCGCGATGCACCACACGCCAATCAATTCTCCGAATATCTGGCTGATCTCCGGCGCGGTGATGAAATCGCCGCTCTCTCCCAACGGCATTTTAGAGGCGTAATAGCCGTGCACCGGATGCGCCAGCGCAAGGGTCATGTAGGTCTCGAGGCTCATCGGCCCGTTCTCGGCGATCGTCTCGCGGATGAGATTTTCGAGTTGGTTCATGCGGGCCTATTCATGCCGCGACCCCAGCCGGTCGCCGGTAGGCGCGGATAATAAAAACAATCCCTGCCGCGATCAAAGGCAGTGACAAGAGCATGCCCATGGTCGCGCCTCCGAACAGAAAGCCCAGCTGCGGGTCCGGTTCGCGAAAAAATTCGGAGACAATGCGCGCGATACCGTAACCGGCGGCAAAAAGCCCGGTGACAAGACCTGGCCGCCGCAGCGCGCCCAAATGAACCGCAATATAAAGCGCAAGGAAGAGGACCAACCCTTCGAGGCCTGCCTCGTACAATTGGCTCGGGTGGCGCGGAAAAGGCCCGGCGCCGGGAAAAACCATCGCCCAAGGCACGCCGGCCGGCCGTCCCCAAAGTTCCGGCTTGATGAAATTCGCGATGCGTCCGAGAAAAAGCCCGATCGGAACCGCGGCGGCGCAAACATCGGAGAGGCTCAGCACCGAAATTCTCTTGCGCATGGCGAGGACATAAATCGCGAGAGCGGTTCCGGCGAGTCCGCCGTGAAACGACATACCGCCTTTCCAAACGGCGAAAATCTCGGCTGGATGCGCGAAATAAAATCCCGCATTGTAGAATAGCACGTAGCCGAGCCTTCCGCCGAGAATAACCCCCATCGCCGCATAGACGGGAAGATCGTCAATGTCCAAGGGAGCAATTGGAGCCCCACCACCCCAAAAAACCTTTTGCTTCACCAATGCCCGCGCATAGGCCCAGCCGAGCACGAGCCCGGCGATATAGGCCAAGGCATACCAGCGGATCGGCAAGGGTCCGATGGCAATCAGCACCGGATCGATGCTCGGGTAGGTAAGAAAGATCGGCATGGTGCTCAGCAAATCGAAACGTGATGCGATAGCATCTGGAACGGGAATTCTTGCCAGAGGCGGTTTGCATCGGCCTTATTCGCGCTTCGATCAAGACAAATTGCCGAGCCTTGAGTCAAGGGATTGGGCACGCACGGCCGCGTCGGCCCCGTGATCTCCACGCGGCCAACAGTGCCGGCCTCCGCAATCCGTTTAGGCTTTCGACAACCGCCCCGGTTTTTCGAGCGATATGGGCAGGTCCGCGATCGACGATTAGAAAGATCACGCGCCCGGCTCTGGCGAGCAGGCATTTCAAAAACGCGATGAAAACAGTGGCAGTGACGTCGCCAATATATTGAAAGTGCAGATGAGGTCGCGACGCAAAAAAAGGGCGCCTCATGCGAGACGCCCTTCCACCGCTGCGCCGGGCGTGGGAGGGAGCCGCCCGGCTCGCGAATTCACGCTGCCCTTGGTGTCGCGATCGTCGGCTTTGCGCCCTCGGTCTCAATCGCGATCCGGCGCGGTTTCTGCGCCTCGGGGAGTTCACGCGTGAGATCGACATGAAGCAAACCGTTTTCAAGGCTCGCGCCTGTCACGTTGACGTGATCCGCGAGCTGAAAGCGGCGCTCGAACGAGCGAGCCGCAATCCCCTGATAGAGCACTTCCGGTTTCGCCGTTTCGCTCTCGCCCTCGCGTTCCCGCGAACCGCGGATAGTGAGGGTATTTTCCTTGGTTTCGATCGAGAGATCCGCTACGGCGAAACCCGCGACCGCCACCGATATCCGGTAGGCGTTTTCGCCGGTGCGCTCGATATTATAGGGCGGGTAACTCGGCGTGGTTTCGAGCCCGGCGGCCTGATCGATCATGGTGAACAAGCGATCGAACCCGATGGTCGAGCGATATAGGGGAGAAAGATCAAACGTACGCATCTCGCTATCCTCCTTGAATGAAGCGACAAGAGTGTTGTACCAACCACGTTACGTAGCGGCGCGAGAGGAGCCAGCAACTTCCGGGCTGCACCACGGCTCGCCTCCGCTTGCGCGTCCGGGAGCGGCCCGCGCAACGTTGATGTGGGGATAGTGTTTGGCTTTGCAAGAGGGGCCGAGCCACGTAAAAATTCAGCCGGTAAAGTCGTTCGGCAGAAGCGGCCGCCGGCGATTAAAATCACTTCCGGGGCAAGTCCTGGAGCAGCGAAATTTCGCGATGGAACTTTGCTCGATCTTGGAAAATCCGGCGCCCCCCGGCGCCGTCGTGTCGGCCATCGCGGCGCGGGACAATTGGAACCTGCGGGCGGCGCGATGGAGCTGCGGCGCGGCTTGCGCCGGAACGATCGCGATTTTGCCGGGACGCGCGGAATTCATCGAAAAATATTTTGAAGTCATCGGCGAATTGCTGAGCCGGAACTTCGATGTCGCGATCCTGGATTGGCGCGGGCAAGGCCTCTCCGGCCGCCTCGCGGACGATCCCCGCAAAGGCCATATTGGCGATTTCCGGGCCTTTGAGCGCGATCTTGACGCCCTGGTGGGACGGGTCCTCGAACCGTTCTGCCGGCCCCCGTGGTTCGCGCTTGGCCATTCCATGGGCGCGGCTATCGCACTTGCAAAGGCGCACGCTGGCCGCTCGCCATTCGCGCGCATGGTACTCACGGCGCCGATGACCGGCATTTATGGTCTGCGCTTCCCGCGCGCCATGCGGATTTTCGCCAAGACGCTAGTACTCTTCGGGCAGGGCCGCCGTTTCGTGCCCGGCGGCGGCCCAAAACCCTATATGTCGGCGAGCTTCGAGGGCAATGTGTTGACGTCCGATAGAAGCCGCCATGCCCGCGCGGCGGCGATCATCGAGGCGGCGCCCGAGCTTGCCCTCGGCGATCCGACGATCGGCTGGATCAATGCCGCCTTCCGCTTCATGCGGCGCTTCGAGGATGGGGCGTACCCGCGCCGGATCCTGACCCCGATTTTGATCGTCGCGGCCGGCGCCGACCGCGTCGCGGATACCGCCGCGACGGAATATTTCGCGAGCCGCCTCAAGGCCGGCAAGTGTCTCACATTGGCGCACGCCCGTCACGAAATCCTGATGGAGCGGGATCCATTGCGCGCGCTCTTCTGGGCCGCTTTCGACGCGTTTCTTCCCGGCGAACGCGCGGCCGCCGATGGCGCCGAGCCATCGCTTCGCGGAGGGTAGCACGGTTGCGGCGGCACGCCCGACGGGCCGCGCCGAAACGTGGTTTTTGTCCGGTTTCGCGGCGCAATCGTACCAAAATGTTTCACGTGAAACATTTTGGTACGATTGACGGTCTGGGCAAACGTACATTTGCTGCTCGGGGGACGGTACGAAGCAGAGATTTGGGGCAAGCGAAAGTTTGCGATAGGGTTCATGCTGGGGTCCTTCGCGGACAAACCCTCATCGTGATCCGCTAAGGGCGGCCGTGATTTTCTACCGCTTCGGCCCATGCGCACGGGCGATCGCCTCGACGGCGGCGATTGCCTCGGCTTTGGTGCGGCCCATCGCGACGAGGAGGTCCGCGTAGTTGGCGAATGACGCCAATAAATTTGGGTGTTGATGGCCAGTCCGCGCCGTGAAGGACAGGAGTATTTCGACGACCCGCCGCATTAAAGGCTCGGCCTCCGCGAGGCGGTTCGTGTCCTGGAGCAATCCGGCGAGGTTGTTGAGGCGGATCGCGACATCGGGATGATCCGGCCCTAAGCTTGCCTCGGTGATCGCGAGCGCGCGCCGCATCAAAGGCTCGGCCTCCGCGAGGCGATTCGTGTCATTAAGCAATTGGGCGAGGTTGTTGAGGGTGGTCGCGACATTGGGATGATCCGGCCCATAGCTCGCCTCAAAGATCGCCAACACCCGCCGATACAAAGGCTCGGCCTCAGCGAGGCGATTCGTGGTCTTGAGCAATTGGGCGAGGTTGTTGAGGCGGATCGCGACCTGGGGATGATCCGGCCCATAGCTCGCCTCGGTGATCGCGAGCGCGCGGCGCATCAAAGGCTCGGCCTCCGCGAGGCGATTCGTGTCCTGGAGCAATTGGGCGAGGTTGTTGAGGGTGGTCGCGACATTGGGATGATCCGGCCCATAGCTCGCCTCAAAGATCGCCAACACCCGCCGATACAAAGGCTCGGCCTCAGCGAGGCGGTTCGTGTCCTGGAGCAATCCGGCGAGGTTGTTGAGGCGGATCGCGACATCGGGATGATCCGGCCCTAAGCTTGCCTCGGTGATCGCGAGCGCGCGCCGCATCAAAGGCTCGGCCTCCGAGCAGCGGTTCGTGGTCTTGAGCAATTGGGCGAGGTTGTTGAGGCGGATCGCGACATCGGGATGATCCGGCCCATGGCTCGCCTCGGTGATCGCAAGCGCGCGGCGATACATTGGCTCGGCCTCCGCGAGGCGGTTCGTGTGCTGGAGCAATTGGGCGAGGTTGTTGAGGACGATGGCGACCTGGGGATGATCCGGACCATAGCTCGCCTCGTCGATCGCGAGCGCGCGGCGCATCAAAGGCTCGGCCTCCGCATATCTGGCCTTGACGAAGAACAGCGACCCGAGCTAACTCATCAGCCGCGCCGTCGGTTCCGGGATACCAGCTTCATCGGCGTGCCGGGCCAGAGCCACCGCATGCGGCGCGAGAGGATCGAACGTTGCCCAGCTTCGCACGTCCTGCGGATTGCCAACGAAACCCGCGTTGACCCACCCAAGGGCTTCCTCCAAAACCTGCCTGTGCTTCGCTTCCTCCAGTCCTCGCTGCGTAAATTCCTGGACCAGACGATGGATTGCAAAGGCTGGCTCCTTTGCCCGACCGTCCGCCGCCGCTACGGGCGAGGCGAGCGAATAGGCAAAAAGATCCGCCAGCGCGTCATGGGCGTCGAAGTTTGCGGGGGCGGCCCTCGTGCTTCGAGACGGGTCCTTTGGACCCTCCTCAGCATGAGGGCGTGAGGGACAAGCCACATCGAGCAAGCTTTCCGGGACCGGCTCCGGAGCGAAAAAGGCGAGGCGTTCGAGCAGGCGGCGGCCTGCGGGCGTCAGCTCTTTCACCGATGCCGCCCAGGTGGTGGCGAGGCCGACATCATGGCCGTAGGCCATGAGTCTTCTATTGAACCAGCCGAGCACCTTGTCACGCTCTTCCTTCCAGAGCTTGAGATAGCGGGCAAAGCCGATGCGCTTCGTCGCAATATAGGCGCCCGCCTGTTCGAGCCCGAGCGCGAGACCGCCGAGTTCTTTCGCAAGCTCCTGCGCGAGGGCGGCATCGTCCGGCGCCTCGGCGCGCCCGCCTTTCGTGCGCTCAAGAAGAAATTCCGTTGCATTGCCGATATCGAGCACATCGACCGGCAGCATTTCGACGGCGGCGGAAAAATTCGCAATGCGGCTCGTAATCAGCACGCGCCCGCCAAAAAGTTTTGGAAGGAACTCCTCTACAGCTGCGGCGGTAGGCTCATTGTCGACATTGTCACAAATCATCAGCCAGAGGGAATTGTGTTCGAGCCAGTCAAGCACGGCCGCGAGCTTCACCGGATCCTCGCGCGATTCTTTCTCGGGCAGGTTGAGGACATCGGTGCCCGCGAGCGCCGCAAGGCCTGAGTGAAGACTCTCCGGCGTCTCGGCCCGCACAAAAAGCAAGGCGGAATAGTCTTGTTCATGCCGAAGCGCATATTCGATCGCCGCCCGCGATTTGCCAATGCCGCCAAGCCCCTGCAGGGCCGTGGCGGTCGCCGCCTCCCCGATGCTTGCGCGAGTGAGCGTTGTGTGGAGCCTCTCCAGAAAAAGCTCGCGGCCTTTGAAGAGGGCCCCGAGGGAGGTAAAAGGGAGGTTCTTGGGTTTTCGGGGTGACGGCGCTTTCGCCAGCAAATCGAGAATCGTCGTATAGGCGATCTGCTTGGCGAGATTATCGGGGCTCGTGAATGGGTCGCCGCCGGGATAGCGCTCAACGGCGCGGAGTCTCGCAAGATGTGCCTGTTGCGCCGTCCGGGAGGCATCGGTTGACACAAAGGCAGGCCCACGCGGCGCTGCGTCGTCCGCCTTTGCGATCAGCAGTGCTTTGCCGTGGTAAAGCGCGAGCCAGGCCTCCCACTGCGTGTAGGAGATCGGGACACCCTGGGCCAAGGCCTCACCAAGCGGAGGGAATTTTCCGGCCAAATCAGGGTATTTTTCGAGGATCGCCTTGGTCGAAAACGCTTTCGCATACGCGCCGGTCATGTCGCCGACAAGATGGACCACCGCGTCGCACGCTTTGATGTAGACATCGAGTTTGTCGAGAGTGACGCCGCCAAGATCCTTAAAATCCTCCTGGATTTTAACCTCGACATTGTGGCGCGTGAGATCGCCGTGAAGCTGATCGCGATAGTCGCCGAATTCATCCGACACCGTCGACAAGAACAACCGGACAGGCTCGGGCACGCGCTGCTCCTACCCTAACGATCCGAAGCCGCCAGCCAGTCTGGCACGGAACGCGACGGAACGCACGCGAATTGGCATGACATACTTAGAGCGGGTCCCGAATAGACAGAATCGGAAGGGGGATTCCCGAATCGGCGGAATCGTAATTCACCATGTTGGCTGGAATGGAGGCCGGCATGGATGGCAAAACCCTATTCGCAGGATTTACGTGACCGCCTGGTGCGGGCTGTACTGGCAGGTCAGTCTCGGCGCAAGGCGGCGCGCAGCTTTGATGTCAGTGCGAGCTGCGTGATCAAGCTCATGCAGCAGTTTGAGATAACAGGCGGTTGTCTGCCGCGAAAGTTTGGCGGCCATAAGCGGCACGCGCTGGCTGCGCATGAAGATAAGGTGCGGGCGTTGGTGGCGGTGCAGCCCGAGCTGACGATCACGGAGCTGTGGAGCAAGCTGACGACGCTCGAGATCAAAGTCGGGCGGTCCGCCGTCGGGCGTTTTTTGCGGCATCTGCAATTGACCTTTAAAAAAAACTCTGCACGCCGCCGAACAAGAAAGAGCGGATGTCCGGGCCGCACGTCTCGCTTGGCGCGATAAGCAGAAAAGTCTTGATCCTCAAAGGCTTGTATTCATCGATGAGACCTGGGCCTCGACCAACATGACACCTCGCTATGGGCGATGTGAAAGAGGCAAGAGACTTATCGCTCACGCCCCGTTCGGCCACTGGAAGACGACGACCTTTTTGGCGGCGTTGCGCCACGATCGCATCACCGCTCCTTGTGTCTTCGACGGTCCCATTAACGGCGCAAAGTTCCTCGCCTATGTCGAGCAGGTTCTGGTGCCGACCTTGTCGCCTGGCGAAATCGTGGTGATGGATAATCTCGGTTCCCATAAACGCGCCGGCGTTCGAAAAGCCATCGAAGCCGCCGGGGCGACGCAGTGCTTCTTGCCCGCCTACAGTCCTGACTTCGATCCCATCGAACAAGTCTTCGCCAAGCTCAAAAATACGTTGCGCAAAATGGCCCACCGAACCGTCGATGCTCTGTGGGATGGCATCGGATTAGCTCTCGACGACTTCCCTCCAACCGAATGCTTCAACTATTTTCGCAATGCCGGATACGGGTCCACCTAATCGGGACCCGCTCTAGTGTCCTAACTGGGCTTGACCCGGACATCCAAACTCCCACCTTTGGTGTTTGGATGGCCGGGTCAAGCCCAGCCAAGACGACACGATCAATCGGATTTGGTTCCGGCACCTGCGTTCGTTTGAGGCACGGGCGGATGCAGCGCCTACCTCATATCGTCTGATTATAAGCCCCGACTTCAGAATTCTCGCGCAAGATTGCATCGACCGCCGCGAACATCTCCCGCATTCTGGTTTCCGAGACGGGGCTTTCCACGACGACCACAAGTTCCGGCTTGTTCGAGGAGGCGCGAACAAGCCCCCACGTGCCATCCGCGACGGTGACGCGCACGCCATTGACGGTCACGAGATCGCGAATTTTTTGGCCCGTGAAAAGTTCGCCCTTCACTTGCATGGCCTTGAGACGTTCCATCACCTTATCGGCAACGCCATATTTTTTGTCGTCGTCGCAATACGGCGACATGGTCGGCGAACCCCAGGTTTTTGGCAGTTCCGCGTAAAGCTCGGCCATCGATTTTTTGGGATTGCGGTCGAGCATTTCGACGATTTGGATGGCGGTGAGGATTCCGTCGTCATAGCCGCGCCCAACCGGGGCGTTGAAGAAATAATGTCCGGATTTTTCGAAGCCGGCGAGCGCCTTGAGATCGCTCACCCGCCGTTTCATGTGGGAATGCCCCGTCTTCCAATAATCGGCCTTGACCCCTTGCGCGAGAAGTTCTGGATCGGTCGCGAAAAGGCCTGTCGATTTGACATCGACGACGAAAGTGGATCCGGGGTGAAGTTTTGAGAGATCCCGGGCGAGCATGACGCCTATTTTATCGGCAAAAATTTCCTCGCCGCGGTTATCGACGACGCCGCAACGGTCGCCGTCGCCGTCGAAACCAAGGCCCACATCGGCGCCGGATTCGATCACCTTGGCGGCCATCGCATGCAGCATGTGAAGATCCTCGGGGTTCGGATTATAGTGCGGAAAGGTGAAATCGAGTTCGGTATCGAGCGGGACGACTTCGCAGCCGATCATCTCCAATATTCTTGGCGCGAAGGCCCCGGCGGTGCCATTGCCGCACGCGGCAACGACTTTGAGCTTGCGCGCGATTTTCGGCCGGTTGGTCAAGTCGGCAATATAGCGGGCCGGGAAATCCTCGACGAAACGATAGGAGCCGCCATCCGCGTAGCTGAATTTTCCTTCCAAGACGATGTCGCGCAAGCGGGCCATTTCGTCCGGGCCAAAAGTCACCGGCCGTTGCGCGCCGATCTTCACGCCGGTCCAGCCATTGTCGTTGTGCGAGGCGGTCACCATGGCGACTGCCGCGACGTCGAGGTCGAATTGCGCGAAATAGGCCATCGGCGAAAGCGCCAGGCCGATATCGTGAACTTTTATACCCGCAGCCATGAGGCCGACCGTCAGCGCATGTTTAATCGACGACGAATAGGCGCGAAAATCGTGGCCGGTCACGAGGTTGGGCGCAACGCCCATGTCATGGATGAGCGTGCCGAGGCCGAGCCCCAGGGCCTGTACGCCCATCAGATTGATCTCCTTTTCGAAAAGCCAGCGCGCGTCATATTCGCGAAAGCCGGCCGGCTTCACCATCGGCGAGCTTTCATAGGCGTAAGTATTGGTCTCTAATCGCGCCACGGGCTTGGGAAACATGGAGTGTCCTTGCGTAAAGGGGCCGGCCGGCGAAATGCCATCGCGCACGCCGGTCTATCAAAAACCGCGCCAAATATAAATCGGCACGGGACACGCATCTTGGACCCGTCTATTGTTGCTTGGCGATGATCTTATCCTTGATCCCTGCGTAGACGGCGGCCGGAATGATATTCTTTTGCACCAGCTCGTCCTTGCCCTTGTAGGGACGGTTGTTGATGATGTTCGCGGCGCGGACGTCGCTCAAAATCCAAGCGCTGGAGTAGATCATCTCAAGAACCTGCTCCAACGCGGCCGGGGAATTCAACATTAAGGCTTCAGCGCAAAAATCCGGGTGCGCCAGTTCACGCCAGCCGGCGGCGGGTTGGCCAAGCCGGAGAACTGGTTCGTGCCCCAAACCACGCCCTGTGTGCCGCTTGGCCTCGGATTGGGTGTCGCTCCCGAGTAGTCGCCCCAGCGGCACGTGCTGCCGGCGGCCTGACAAGTGAAGTCCCTGTAAGGCCCGACCCCGTTACTGACCGAAAGGACGGAGAGCGGCCCGCCATTGACGCTCGAGCGCGAGTTGATGCGTGGATTGATGCCGGTCAATTTGCCCGAACGCGTTGTATTCGATCACGAAATTATTCCCAAACGCGCTGATTGCCCCATCGACGCGCCGGTCCGGCGAGATCGCGGCGTTGAAGAGGAACGTGTTCGCGAACGAGATGTCGTCGCTTCGCAGTACGACCGGCGTTGCAGGGACGGGGTCGATCTCGTACCAGCGCACGGATGAGAAAGTTCCGTTGGCAATGGTGTGCTGCGTCCAGAACGAGAACGTGCCGAGCCGAGGATCTGTGGCCTGCACCGCCTGGGTCATCCGGGCGTCGAGCGTATCCAGCTTCTGCGTGAACACCGGCTGGGTGGCGGCGGCCGGGACATCATAGGTGCCGACCGTGACGCCCCTGGCGGGCCCGAAGACCGGGAAGCCTGTAGTAACGTCCATGGTTACATCGAAAAACCAGAGTTGGTTCGATGGCAAGGCTCCGTTGCGGGCCACCACGAAACCGGTGGCGGAGTTGTCGATCTGGTTCGCCGGCACCGGCGTGAAGACTTGACTGACCGCCCGAGTCAACGTTAGATTGATCGTAATGCACCGATCCTGAATGTGCTGTCCGCCGGGCAGGTGGTTCCGGCTGCAGGTTTGCTGATCGCGATGATGTCCGATTCGACAAAGATCCCCGAGGCGTTAGAGAAGAAGTTCACCCCGATGATGACGAAGTCCTGGCTGTCGCCGAGCTTTGGAAAATCGGGAAACGGCGTACCGGCGCTCAATGTGTAGTGGCACCAGTCGGATGTGACATTGTTCGGATCCGCCGTCTTGCTGAACCCGAACGACAGCCTATTGTCACTGGCCGAGAAGATCGAATCCATCGTGTAATAGAAACGGTTCGTCGTCGGGTCCCAAATTATCTGCGGGTCGAAGCTGTTCACGCTGGCGGCAACGCCCGCAAGCTGGTTCAGCGTGCCCGCCGAGCTGAACACTCCGGTAGTGCGGTTCAAGATGCCGGCCCACGTGTTGACGAGTTGAACGAAGCGCGTGGGCCCGATCGCGCCGGTGGTGTCGGGCGGGCTGCTGTTGACACCTTGCAGACCCGGAACATTGAAAAGCACGCTAGGCGCCAGCGGCCCCGGCCCCGCCGCACCAGGAGGAGCGCGTTCGGCCGGACTAAAAGGGCGCCGTGCGCCCGATTTTTCGGCCTTGTCGCTGGCGCGGTTCGCGGCTGCCTTGGCGGCGATGTCGGCGTTGCTGAATGGTAATGGACCGTGGGCAATCGCCGCAGCGGCCGCGGGGCTCAATGTACCATCACCCTTTTCGGTGGGATCGGCAGGCCTGATGGTCAGACCAGAACCCGCAGCGCTTCCCTGCGCCTGCGCCGCGAATGCCACCATGGAAAGTGTCGCGGCGGCGCCCAACAAGGCCAAGCATCGTGTAGTCTTGCGTAGAATTTGGTCGCGTATTATCATAATCCTTCCTCCGAATTTAGTTCGACACCGTTATTAGTTCGACACCGTTATATGTTTATCTTGCATAAGCCGCTCGCGGTTCGGCCTTGTTCGGCGGCGGCGGCGTTGTCTTTGGGGCAATCGTTGGTGCAGCCTATGGCCTATGCAACCGACGTCCACCAGATGACGTCCTTGTTGAGGCTGCGATTGCCACTTTCGACAGATTTTGTCAATGCCAAGCTCTCGGCACGTGGCTCGTGCACCAAAGCCGATGACTTCGGCCCGCAGTGCGCAACAGAAGTTCACTTTGCTCGGTCAGGACGAGGGCCGCGTGCATGGGCGGAGGTGAACCTCTGCATCAAGGCAGAGCTGGGCCTCAGCCCTTAACACACGGGCGCCGTATCATTGCGCCACGGCTTGGGCGTCGGCGTGCTCTACGAGAAAACGCTCGGCCTCCATTGCCGCCATGCAGCCGAGACCGGCGGCGGTCACCGCCTGGCGGTAGATGTCGTCGGCGACATCGCCTGCCGCGAATACACCGGGCACGCTCGTCGCGGTCGAAAAAGGCGCCGTCTTGATGTAGCCATCCGGTTTGATGTCGAGCTGGCCCTTGAAGAGACCGGAAGCGGGCTCGTGTCCGATCGCAACGAAAACGCCATCGGTCTTGACCTCGTGCAAGCTCTCCGTTTTGACATTCCTCAAACGAACGTGGCTAACGCCCGGAGGATTGTCCGTGCCGAGAATTTCGTCGACGACATGATCGAAGATCAGTTCGACATTCGGCCTCTTGAACAGCCGTTCCTGCAGGATGCGATCGGCGCGAAATAGTTTGCGCCGGTGCACGAGCGTGACCTTGCTTGCGATGTGGCTCAGATACAAAGATTCCTCAATCGCCGTATTGCCGCCGCCGATGACGACGACCGGCTTGCCGCGAAAAAAAAATCCATCGCAGGTCGCGCAGGCGGACACGCCATAGCCTTTAAACTTGGTTTCCGAAGGGATGCCGAGCCATCTCGCCTTGGCGCCGGTCGCAATGACAAGAGTGTCGCAGGTGTATCTGGCGCCGCTGTCGCCGTGGAGCCGGAACGGGCGCCGGCCAAGCTCGACTTCGACGATATGATCCGCGACCATGCGCGCGCCCACATGTTCGGCCTGTGCCTTCATCTGGTCCATGAGCCAAGGGCCCTGGACCGGCGCGGCAAAGCCTGGATAATTCTCGACATCCGTCGTGACCGTCAGCTGGCCGCCTGGCTCGAAGCCAGAGATCAGAACCGGCTCCAGCAAGGCGCGCGCGGCGTAGATCGCGGCGGTATAGCCGGCGGGTCCCGATCCAACGATGATTATTTTGGCATGCGAAGCGTCCGCGGACCGGGGAGTTGCTATCATGAAACGCCTTGTGCGATGGCAAGCGCGACACCCGCTTGCGGGCTTCCCGATCCTTGGAAAATACTACTTTTAAAATATAAGATCAGCTTGCTTGACCACAACCTTTCGCCCGCTGTGCAATAGGGACCATGATCGCTTCAAGTTGAATCGCTCACGGTCTCTAGTCTTTGTTTTATCGCATGATCTTATCCAAAAAGTCTGCAACTTTTTGGGATCATGCTCTAGGACCGCGCAACGCGTCATTTTGGTTTCGTCAAGTTCCGGACGGCAGGCGAACCGGATTCCTTGGTTTAGCCATGATGCCGGCGGCGGCCCGGCGGCCCGGCCGTGACCGGTTGCAAGGTTAGGGCGCCAATGCCGGCGGACAAATTGAGGCCTGTCGATGTGCCGGAAAGCGGCTGCAGGCTTATCGAATTGCCGTTGCCGCCGACGAGCGTATTGGCGCTGCCGCCGGCACCTAACGCGAAGCCAACGCCCGGGCCGGCGTAATCGCCGGCGAGCGCATAGCGGCGGCCGGGAGGGCCCGCTGTGAAGACGCCCCAGGCGAACTGGCCGGGACCGGTCACGCCGATGTCGAGGCCGATTCGGTTGATCGTTCCGGCATAATATTCAGGCCGGCCACGCGCCGGATGAAACACGCAGGTAAGGTTTTTGCTCGATCCGATGATAAAACCGACGCCGGGTGCGACATTGCATTCGAGCACGCCGGACTGTAGTTGTGTGGCGCTTGGCGCGGTCGCGGTCAAACCAACAAACGCGGCGGCGAGGAGTGCCGCGCGCACAGGCCGGAAAAACGAAATATTCATGAAGATGTACTCCTTATGAGAGGAACCTAATCCTTGATGAGAGAACCTAATCCTTGCCAGAAGCAGCGGCGCGGCCGCTGAAGAGGGGTACCGGCTTATACCCCCGGCGATCAGCTCCAGAACAGCTAAATCCCGGATGGATGGTAGCATGACTTTTCTATTTCGCCAGTTTTCATCCTTTGTCGCGGTTGGCTTCATCGCTACTGGCGTCCATTATGCGCTTTTGATCGGGCTGGTCGAGATAGCGGGGATTTCGGCGGTGGCGGCCGCGTTGATCGGCTATGGGGCGGGCGGCACGGTTTCCTATGCCCTAAACCGCCGCCATGTTTTTCGCACAAACCTGCCGCACGAGGCGGCTGTGTCCCGCTTCACGCTCGTGGCCGCCGTGGGCTTCGGGCTCACCTATATTTTCATGTCTCTCTTCGTCCACGGCGCGGGCATTCCTTATCTGCCGGCACAGGTGGCGACAACCGGTCTCGTCATGCTCTGGAGCTTCGCCGCTCACCGGATGTGGACATTCCCTGCCGGCTGGGACGCAAAAAGATTGGCGGCAGCCGACGAAAGGGTCTCAAGGCCACCGCACGAGGGGCGGTAGCGACGACAAAATCGCCTCGACATTGCCGCCTGTTTTCAAGCCGAAAATCGTCCCGCGATCGTAGATCAAGTTGAATTCGGCGTAGCGGCCGCGCCGGGTCAGTTGCTCCTCGCGGTCGGCCTTGGTCCAGGAGAGCACGAAATTGCGGCGCACGAGTTCGGGATAGACGGCAAGAAAACCCGCGCCTACGGCCCGCGTGAACGCGAAGTTTTCGGCGAATGCGGTTTCGTCGCCGCTAGGGCAATCGAGATAATCGTAAAAAATTCCCCCCGTCCCGCGCGGCTCGTTGCGGTGCTTCAGATAAAAATAATCGTCGCACCATCGCTTGAATTTCGCGTGATCCGCAACTTTGCCGTGGCTGTCGCAGGCGGCCTTCATGGCGGCATGGAAGTCACGCGTGTCCGGATCGGTCTGGAGGCGCCTTCTGTCGAGCATGGGCGTGAGATCGGCGCCGCCGCCGAACCACGCCTTGGTAGTCTCGACGAAACGCGTATTCATATGGACGATGGGAACGTTCGGATTCCAAGGATGCGCGATCAGCGAAACACCGGAGGCCCAGAATGCCGGATCGGTTTCGGCGCCAGGTATTTGCGCCGTGAATTCGGGCGGAAAAGTTCCGAAGACTGTCGAAGTATGAACCGCCATTTTCTCGAACACGCGGCCCGCGAGGATTGCCATGCGGCCGCCGCCGCCATCGCCACCGGCGTGATCGGTCCTTGCCCAGGGTTTCGTCAGGAAACGTCCTGGCGCCATGCCCGGCTTGGCGAAAGGTCCCTCCGCCTCACTCTCCAGCAGTTCGAAGGCCGCAATGACCTCATCCTGTAGCCTTTCGAACCAAGCCCGGGTCGCGCTTTTGCGACTGTCGGTTGTGTCGGCGAGAGTCATTCAATTGGGCTTCCATCGACATGGGGATCGGCCGCCACCTTAAACTCGGTGTGTCGTGATCCCCGATTAGTCCCGTGTTTTACGAGCGCGATTGAGGCAACCCAATTCCGGTTATCCCTCCGGCGCGCCAACCAAGACCTCATGGCGGCGCCTTGCGCCCATCGTCGAACGTCCCGCTCAAACTATCAACGAGCACCGTCTTGACGTTGTAGCCGTCGTCCGTGAGGGTCATATCGTAGCATGTGCGCGGATACCCGTTATCCAGGGTCTTCCCTTGCGCAACCATCTGGGCCAGCTCGGCCCGCACCGATTCCAGCGTGGCGGGGCTGATCTCGATCTTCGTCAGACCCTTGTCGCGCAATGTATAATCGAGCGCGACGTCATTGCGCATTCCGGTTGATGGATTCTCGAACTCGCAAAGGTTTTTGAGCTGGCCAATATACATCAAACGAACGAATTCTTTTGCGTTGAGACCATGAATCAGGGCCAGGACGCGGCTCTTTTCGGCGTCCGGTAACTTTCCCACATCATAGAGCGTCCGTTCGGCGTCCGTGGCGGAGAGCGCGCGGTCGGCCGCGTCCATATTGATCTCGACACCAAAAGCTTTGATTGCGCTCAGCGACGCCGCTTTTTCGAGAAGTTTCTGCGAGGCGAGGTAAAGACCGGGGAAATTCAAAAGGATGATCGCAAGTACAACAAGGCTGAAAGCGATTTGCAGAGCTGCTTTGATATAATCCAAGGCTTTTGACATCGTACCCTCCCTCAATAATTGAAGCAGGATAACAGTTTTGTCGCCATTTTTCGCCCGCCGCATGGCCACGGCGAAGGAGGCCCTTCAGGATGGAACGTCAAAGGCGTCCGCCGAGCTGCCGCGTGGCTTCTCCCGCCACCATTGCCGCGGCGACGGCGACATTCAGCGACCGCATCGGCGGCTTCAAGGGAATGACGAGACACGCATCGGCGGCGGCATGGACTTCGGCCGGCACACCGGCCAACTCGCGGCCGACAAGCAAAATATCGCCGGGCAAAAAGCTGAAAGCCGTGTAGGCCAGGCCTGCCTTGGTCGTCAGCAGAACCAGCCGCCGGCTATTGGCGCGGCGCCACTCCTCGAAGGCGGCCCAATGGGGATAGCGGGCGATCTCGACGTGGGCAAGGTAATCCATGCCGGCCCGACGAAAATGCTTGTCGCTCGCCAAGAAACCGGCGGGTTCGATAATCGCGGCGGCGAGTCCAAGACAGGCGCACATCCGCAAAATCGTGCCCGTGTTTTGCGGAATGTCTGGCTGATAGAGCGCCACCGTCAAAGGCGCGGTACGGTCGGGCTGCATGTTTGCGGTCGCGCATTTCCAAAATAACGGGGAACGCCAATGGAACCGTCACAATCTCGCGGCTTGATACCCAACATCGGACCTCGCATCGAACGGGCGGACGAAGCCATTGCGGCATGGCTCTTGCGTCCATGACGGAGCTCGATTATGCGATAGCCACGAGAGAACACCGAAGTTCGAGGGTATCATGGCAGCAAACACCATAGCAGACGACCCGACCCGCAGGGACTTCCTGTTCGTCGCGACCGGTGCGATGGGCGCGGCCGGGGCCGGGTTCGCGGCCTGGCCGCTGATCGACCAGATGAATCCCAACGCGACGACACTGGCGGCCGCCTCGGCGGAAGTCGATATCGCCAATATCGCGGAAGGGCAGGTCGTCACCGTGAAATGGCGCGGCAAGCCTATTTTCATCAGCCATCGCACCGCGAAAGAGATTGAAGCCGCGCGCGCGGTGCCTCTGAGCGAGTTGCCCGATCCGGCAACCGATAAGTCGCGGGTGCAAAAGCCGGAATGGCTCATCGTTATCGGCATTTGCTCCCATCTCGGCTGCGTGCCACTCAAGAACGACGGCCCCTATGAGGGCGGTTACTTTTGCCCTTGTCACGGCTCGGTCTACGATGCGTCCGGCCGCATCCGTTATGGTCCAGCGCCGTACAATCTTGCCTTGCCGCCGTATAAGTTCGCGAGCGACACGAAGGTCACGATAGGGTAAGAGCCGCGGCATGCGAAGGCTTTCGTGCCAGCCGGTGCCTTTGAAGATCCCCAAATAGATGTCATCGAGAGTAGACCTGATCATGAGCGGAGAGTCGACCTACGTACCGAAGAGCCGCGTGGCCAGGTGGTTCGAAAGCCGTCTACCGGTCGGCGGCCTTATTCACTCCGCCTTCGTGGTTTTCCCCAACCCGCGCAACCTCAACTATTGGTGGACCTTCGGCGGCATCTTGTCGTTCATGCTGGTGGCCCAGATCGTCACCGGCGTGGTCCTTGTCATGCATTACACGCCGCACTCCGGCCTCGCGTTCGCGTCGATCGAGCATATCATGCGTGACGTGAACTACGGCTGGCTTCTCCGTTACGCACATGCGAATGGCGCGTCGATGTTCTTCCTCGCGCTTTATATCCACATGTTCAGGGGCATGTATTACGGCTCCTGCAAGGCGCCGCGGGAAGTCTTGTGGCTGCTCGGGGTCATCATCTTTCTCCTGGCGATCGCAACCGCCTTCACGGGCTATGTCCTGCCTTGGGGGCAGATGAGTTTTTGGGGCGCGACGGTCATCACCAGCCTGTTCTCGGCAATTCCGTTGGTTGGCGATTCGATTACGACTTGGCTCTGGGGCGGCTACGCGGTCGATAACGCGACCCTCAATCGTTTCTTCTCGCTTCACTATCTGCTGCCCTTCATGATCGTGGGCGTCGTCGTCTTGCATATCTGGGCGCTGCATGTTCATGGATCGAATAATCCGGCCGGTATCGAAAAGAAGACCGCCAAGGACACCTTGCCTTTCCATCCCTATTTCACCCTGAAGGACAGTTTCGCACTCGTCTGTTTCCTTGTGTTTTTCGCCTGGCTTGTGTTTTACGTGCCGAATTATCTTTACAGTGCCGACAATTACATCGAGGCCGACCCGTTGCAAACTCCGGTTCATATCGTGCCGGAATGGTACTATCTGCCCTTTTACGCGATTTTGCGGTCGATCCCTTCCAAACTCGGCGGAACCGCCGCGATGTTCGCCTCGGTGTTCATTATCGCGTTTCTGCCGTGGCTCGACACCTCCAAGGTCAAGTCGGCGGCCTATCGGCCTCTTTACAGGGTTTTCTTTTGGCTCTTTGTCGCCTGCACGGTACTCCTCGGCTATATGGGATCGCAGCCGCCGGAAGGAGGCTATGTGATCGCCGCCCGGTTCCTGACCGTCTATTATTTCCTCTACTTCCTGGTGATCCTGCCATTGCTTGGACGATTCGAGAAGCCGAGGCCCCTGCCCCCCTCCATTTGCGACGCGGTATTGGGAAAGCCTGGCCAAGCCGCGGCGGCGGACGCCAATTCAATGTAAGCGCGCGAACCGGGGCAATGACCGCCTGGCCACAAGGAAAATGCGATGAGGCACGGGATCGGCCGCGGTATTGGATTGGCTTTCGGCGCGGTTCTGGTGGCGGCTTTAGCCCCGGGCGCCGCCAAGGTGCTCGCGCAGACCGGGCCGGGGCCTGTCGAAAAGCACGAACAGCCCAATCCGCAGCGTCAGGAATGGAGCTTTTATGGCCCCTTCGGCCGTTACGACCAGGCGCAGCTTCGGCGGGGGTTTCAGGTCTATCGCGAGGTTTGTTCCAATTGTCATTCCCTCGAATTGGTCGCTTTTCGCAATTTGGCGGATCCCGGCGGCCCCGGCTTTTCGGAAGCGGAAGTCAAGGCACTCGCCGCCACATATAAGATCAAGGACGGCCCAAACGATGCTGGCGAAATGTTCGAACGGCCCGGCCGGCCATCGGATTACTTCCCGTGGAATTTTGCCAATGAACAAGCCGCGCGGGCGGCGCTCGGCGCGGCGCCGCCCGACTTGTCGCTGATCGCCAAGGCCCGCACCTATGAGCGCGGTTTCCCGCTCTTTCTGATCGATCCCATCATCCAGTACCAAGAGCAAGGCGCCGATTACATCGATGCGCTCTTGAATGGCTATACGAACGACAACGACGCGAACTGGAACGAATATTTTCCGGGCCACAAGATCGCCATGTCCAAGCCTCTGAGCGACGGTCTTGTCGATTACGCGGACGGCTCGCCCAAGACGGTTCAGCAATACGCCAAGGATGTCTCGGCGTTCTTGATGTGGGCCGCCGAACCGAAACTCGAGGAACGCAAGCGGCTCGGCTTTAGCGTGCTGATCTTCCTCGTCGTCTACGCCTTGCTTCTTTTTGCCGTGAAAATGAAGATTTGGTCGCGCGCCAAGGCGAAGACCCGACACGATATGCCGTAGGGTTTCCGAATCCCTGACCCTCAGACAGAATCTGCCCGCGACGGCTTCGTCAATGGGCTGATAAAGAGGCTATGGCGGGGATAGGATAGCCCCAGTGGTCATTTTGTAGTTGTTCGAGAACGTCCATCCAGCAAACGATCCAGGATACCACGCCCCGTAAGCGGCTGTTGAATCCACATAGTTATCATACGCTACACCCGCATTCTGACTGCCCCCGCCGTGGTTCATGTAGGACATGGCCTTGCCGGGGGCGCCGCCTGTTGCGATCATGGTGTTGTATGCAAAAACTACGTTCTTGACGGAACCGCCCGCGCCGTTGGCATAAAACTGGAATCCTTCGCCGCTTGGTGTTGACACCACGGGCGTTTGGTAGGTGGTATTATACGCGACAACAACCGATGCGGCAGCCGCACCTCCGAACTGGAGGTAGTTGAGATGAGCGCTGGGGGTCATCCCGCCTTGCTCAATGAGGTTATATTTGTAGACAACAGCGATGGACACCGCCGTCGATTGCGTTTCCTCGAGGACGTGCTGAGGAAAGTTCTTAAACCAGTTGTATTCCAGCGTTGTCGTGCCAGCACCACGAATGGAGATAAGGGTTGGTAACAATCCCGATCCCGAACCCGCGCCATCAAGGGTAGAGTATCTGACAGTAAGACCCGGAGAGTTCGGATCGGACCAAATAACGGCGTTTGAGATTTTGGTTATATTTATTCCCCCAAATTTGCTGATGACGACCGTGGGATTTGGGGAATTGATAAAAAAGAGATATGCCCCGCCATGTAAGGAGAAATCGACGCAGGAGATCACTACATTCGTTCTACTATCAACGCGAACATAGGGTGGCACTGCCGTGGTGTTCACGGTGATGCCGGGGCCGCTCAATGACCGCCAATCGGTCAGCTTCGCCGTCGACGGGACACCTACGGCGTAGTCTACACCGGCGACTTTCCAGGGGGGCCGCTTCGCATAGCCCGCGAGCAATGTGGGGTACTGGGCGCCCGGTGACGGTGGCGGTGGGCATGTCTGTGCGTGCGCTGAAAAATGAGTTTGCGCCATGACAAACATAAGAAGCATCAAAGCGAATCGCGTTTTTCCTAGAACCTGACTTATCATTCTTTCCCTCCAGGCAAGCGTAAGCGTATTTGCACTGGGCATAAGCCTTGCCTTTCCGGCGTAATGAGGTCTTCCCATGGACGAGAACGGGGTGATCCCGTGGTCGTGTTTGGCCCCGGGCGGGGCACGGAAGGCCGAGATTTGGCAGACAAGCGACGAAACCGCGGTACTTGCGTGGCGCCCCGCTGCGGACTCTCCCCTTGGCAGGCCCCCCTTGGAACGCCACCTCGGTTTCGGAAAGCCACTTCAAAACCCTAAAATATCAACCCCGTTTCCGCGCGCGCGTCGCGATCAAATGGAACCAATTCCACCGCCGCAGAGCGCCCACTCTCCGCCACTGCGATCGAGATCCGTTCTTTGTGAATATCCAAACCAACAAATCGGGTATGTTACATGAGACCCATCTCCTATGCATGAGGCGCTATGCCGGCCAGCCGGCTTAACCCTCGTAGCGTTGCATATCGGATGACGGGCCACGTCAGGCCCTGCAATCATGGTCGATTGCTTCGCGCAAGCTGTCGCCGATGCTCAGCGCGAATTCGTCGTAGCAAAGATCAAGGTCATTTGCGCGAAGTGCTTCCGCGAGGGGCCCGGACAAAATAATGCTTGTCCTCGCTGGCGCCGCAGATGAAGACGTCGTGCAGCAATTGTTCCTCTGGAAACCTGCCTAGACGCTACTGACTCTCAGTATGCTGACTCTCAGTATGCCCAGCCCAGGGGTATCGTGCCCATCTTTGTCCAAACAGGTTTTGGCTGAGTTACTGAACCCTAACACCGCCGAGCGCTGGTGGGGGAGGTAGGACTTCGAACCTACGAAGGCGTAGCCAGCGGATTTACAGTCCGCCCCCTTTGCCGCTCGGGACACTCCCCCACACCCTAACGACCCGGGCGCACGCGCTTATGCGAACCGGGCTTGCCGCTGTCAACTCAAAACACCCGCTGAAACCTCCGCCGCATCGATACTTTGCGTTGCGCACTCCGGTCTGCCGTGACAGGTACAAAGCCCCTCCCCTCAAAACCCAGGCGGGACAAATTTGACGCGCGACAAATCGAAACGCTCCAGCGCGAGGACCGGCGCATCCGGCAAGCATCACAAAGCGCCGGAATCGTCTCCCCGCCAAAGTTCTCCGGCCAAAACCTGGCGCGCGGAGCTTCGTCCGGTCTGGCCAGGGGAAAGCGGGCAAAACTGCGCGCGGCCCCCGGCGTCGATGTTCCGGCGAGCGGCCAGCGGCGTTGCCATTCTTTATGGCTTTCACGCGGTGCGCGAGGCGTTGCGCGGCAAGCGACGAAAAATCCTTGATATTTATGCCACGGAAGCCGCCGCCCGGCGGCTCGCAAGCGAAATCGCGGATGCTGGCCTTTGCCCCCATATCGTCGCTACCGAGGACCTCGTGCGCCGTCTTGGCGTTAGCGCCGTGCATCAAGGCGTCGTGCTCGAAGCGCTGCCGCTGGAGCCCCTCGACCTTTCGGACATCGTATCGCGAAGCGGCATCGTGCTCGTGCTCGATCAGATCACCGATCCGCATAACGTTGGCGCGATCCTGCGCACCGCGTCGGCTTTCGGCGCCGATGCCGTGGTCGTGACGCGCCGCCACGCCCCGGAAATGGCGGGCGTCGTGGCGAAAGCGGCCTCCGGCGGGATCGAACATGTCGCGATCGTCAGCGTGGTCAACCTCGCCCGCGCGCTCGAACGATTGGGGGAAAGCGGCTATCTGCGCCTCGGCCTCGACTCGGAAGCGGAGCTAAGTTTGGCAACGGTTTCCTTGCGGCGGCCGATCGCGCTCGTGCTCGGCGGCGAAGGCAAGGGGCTGCGGCGCCTCAGCCGGGAAAACTGCGATTTCCTCGTGCGCCTCGACATGCCAGGCGCGATCAAGAGCCTCAATGTCTCGAATGCCTGCGCCGTGGCGCTGACACTTTTGAACGCTGCTCCGGCGGGATAGACCTATTCCTCGCCTTGTTCCTCGCGGACGCGCGCTGCATAGGTCCAAGGGAGCCACCACCGCGCATGGCTTGGCAAGGTCTCGGGCACCGGATCGAACCCCGCGGTGCCCCAAGGGTGGCAGCGGAGAAGGCGGGCAATGCCCATCACGCCTCCCGCCCAAAGCCCGTGCCGCGCGATCGCCTCGTCGATATAGGCCGAGCAAGTCGGCAAATGCCGGCAATGGGCCCCGGCGATCGATGACAGCGTGAGCTGATACGCCCGTATGGCAACATGCGCGGCACGTGCGGCAAAGCGAGCGATAGAAGACGAACGAGACGAACCTTGCATCTAACTTAACGCGAGGCGCTCCATAATCGCGGACTACTGTGGCAGAAATACACTGGCGCGACTTCAAACGACAGCTCATAATTCCCTCGATTTCGATTGGCCCAAGATTGGAGGGCTATCTTGTCATATGCGCAACGCTGCTCGGTCGCAGGCCTCTTCGCGATCGTCGCTTCGGCCGCCAGCGCGGCCGATGTGCCACCTCCAGCTCCTGCCCCAGTCGAGGGCTGGACGATTACCTTGGGGGTCGGCCCCGCGGTTTTCACCTCCTTCCCAGGCGCGAAAAGCGTTTCGATCTGGCCGACCGGCTATATTACCTACCGCCGGCCCGGCCAGCCTGAGCCGTTTGTTTCGCCGGACGATGGACTTGGCATCGCGCTTCTGGACCTCCCTTGGATCAAGGCTGGCCCGGTCGCGCGGTTTATCTCCCAGCGGACGCTCAGTGGCGGCTTTGGAACCATCATCGGAAATAACCAGAACTTTTTTGGACTCCATAATATCGGGTTCACGGCCGAGCTCGGCGGGTTTGTGGAAATCTGGCCCACCGAATTTCTCCGCGCCCGCTTCGAGGCGCGCCAAGGGGTTAGCGGCGCGCGGGGATTCGATGCCAACCTGTCGCTGGATTTCATCCAGAAATATAGTCTCTTTACCTTTTCGGCCGGGCCGCGGTTTCAATTCGCCGACACGAAATTCGTGAGTGCTTTTTTCTCCGTCACGCCCGGGGAAGCATTCCTGAATGGCAATGTGTTCCCCTATCAGGCAACTGGGGGTCTAACATCGGTTGGTGGGCTCGGCACCGTCAAATATGCTTTCACGCCAGCGTGGAGCGCGACGGCTTTTGGCGGCGTTAATCGCTATGTGAGCAGCGCGGGTGCAAGCCCCATCCCGAACCGACTCGGCTCGCTCAATAATTTCACGGCCGGCGTCATTGTCGCCTATACCTTCAACTTGAATTGGTTCTGATCACATCACGGTGTAGACCAGGCCGCGGCATGGTCGCTCGCGCGGGCGGGCGCGGCTTCTATCTGGTTGACGCAATCGACCGTCGCATCGAAGGTGAGCAGGGTCGAAGCGTGCCGGGCCTTGAAATCGCGCACCGGCTCGAGGACGGCGACGTCGGCCCATTTGCCCTCCGGCGGTGGTCCATTTTCCTTGAGCATGGCGCGCACCTGATCGCGGAGCGCGCGCAGTTCCGGTCCGGTCGCGCCGATCACGTGACGGGACATGATCGAGGCCGCGGCCTGACCTAGCGCGCACGCCTTGACGTCCTGCGCGAAATCAACCACTTGGCCATCCGTCATGACAAGATCGACGACGACCGTCGAACCGCACAGCTTCGAATGGGCCGTTGCCGTGGCGCCGGGCGCCGCGAGCCGTCCCTGGCGCGGAATATTACCGGCCAGATCGAGGATCCGGTGGTTGTATATATCGAAAAAACTGGCTTCGTTTGACATAGAGGTCCAGGTGACGCCGCCCCACGCTTACTATATAGGAAAGCAGGGTTTGGCGAACGAGATCTGGCAAATTTCCAGGCGAAACTCCCCGGACAACCGTCCGTCCGGTGCTCTTTTCATGGGGAGCAAGGCCTAGGACGCTCATTCGAACTTTAATGGAGGCGCCACATGGATGCCGTGGTTAAGTCCTTGCTTGAACGTCCACAGCCACGCCCCTACATTTCACCCCTCGCGCGCCCGACGCGCGAGGAGGCCGAGGCGGCCGTGCGGGTTCTTTTGCGCTGGACCGGCGACGATCCCTCGCGCGAGGGTCTCCGCGACACGCCAAAACGGGTCGTTAAGGCCTACGAAGAGTTCTTTTCCGGATACCAAGAAGACGCGACGGGCGTGCTCGACCGCGTCTTTGAGGAAGTTCACGGCTACGACGATATGGTCCTCGTCCGCGAGATTCCCTTTTCGTCGCACTGCGAGCATCACATGGTCCCCTTTTTCGGCATGGCTCATGTCGCCTATTATCCGTCCGAGGCCGGCGTGGCCGGGCTTTCCAAACTGGCGCGGATCGTCGATGTCTACGCCAGACGCCTGCAAACGCAGGAGGCTTTGACCGCCCAGATCGTCGGCGCGATCGACCGGCATCTGCGCCCGCGCGGCTGCGCCGTCATGCTCGAAGCTCAGCATTTGTGCATGTCCATGCGCGGCGTTCGCAAACATGGCGCGGAAACCGTCACGACGCAATTCACCGGCAACTTTCGCGACGATCCCGCCGAGCAAATCCGGTTCTTGACAATGCTGCGCGGCGGCAAGTGAGCATCGCGTCCTTGCCGGGTTAAGCGCTGGATTCCCGGGCCGGATCCGTTGTCCGGCCCGGAAGTTGTTGATTGGACAGGTAACGTCCGGCGGTAAATTCAGCATGATGTCCATGCCTTCGCGGATCGAATTGGAGGAAGGAATCGCGTTCACACCGCGCTTCGATGCCGATGGGCTGATCGCCTGCGTGACGAAGGACGCGAGCGACGGGCAAATCCTCATGCTCGCTTATATGAACACGGAAGCCTTGCGGCTCACCCTTGAGACCGGCGTGGCGCATTATTGGTCGCGCTCACGCCAAACGCTCTGGCGCAAGGGTGACACGTTGGGCCAGGTTCAAAAAGTTACGGAAATCCGGACCGATTGCGACCAGGACGCCCTGCTATTGACGGTCGAACCCGGCGGCAACGGCGGCGCTTGCCACACCGGCAGACGCTCTTGCTTCTACCGTAAGGTCGCAATCGGCGGCGATAAAGCCACGCTTGTTTTCGACTGAGGCAATTCCGATCCTACTGCCTAGACCATGATCGCTTCAAGTTGAATTGCTCATGGTCTCTAGTCTTTGTTTTATCGCATGATCTTATCCAAAAAGTCTGCAACTTTTTGGGATCATGCTCTAAATCGCGATCTCCCATCGCGAGAGTCATCGTGTGCGGAATCCAAGTCTCCGCGGGTCAACAGCTGCTTCCATGGCCAAGTCCAAGTTTTTCCTACGACATATGGCATAACATCGTAGATGCCGCTACAGCATAGACGGATATCCAAGCAGCGGAAGTAACCGGGTCACGATCGCCGCCAAACAGACCAGCACGACTAGCAGCTTGAGAAGTTGCGCTAGCCGCGCGTTGGGACAGAATTTATCGATGACCCAAAACAAGATCGCACCGATGACGACGATAATCAGGATTCCAATGACGAGCGTGAGCACGGCGACCTCCCTCATCGTAGCGGCAATGTCCGCAAACCTATGGCTCCGTCTGTTGAAGACCCTAAGCCGGCATTATCCAGATGGCCGCCAGGTTCCGGCCGATCCTGCCTCAGCTTGGCTTTCCTGACAAGTAGGGACTCTTGCCGATGGGTCGGGGTGACGCGGGAACATCGAACGCCATACGCTGTTGCGGCGAGCGGCGGCAACGGCGGCGCTTGCCACGGCGGCAGACGCTCTTGCTTCTACCACAAGGTCGCGCTCGGCGGCGATAAAGCCAAGCTTGTTTTCGACTGAGGCAATTCCGATCTTAAGAGGTCCGGACGGCGGACTATGTTGATAGCGAAAATTCCCGTTCCAAACTCCGCGCCCCCTGATGTGGGATGCGGAAAATGGCGGTCTCACTCAGGACCCGAACAGAACATCGGCCTTCGGCCGATACGCCTTAAAACCACTATTAAACCGGCACCAACCGGATGTCGGGTTATGCCATATAAATTCCGCCTTTTCGCGTTGAACTCCCGTCCCCTTCAGGAATTTTCAACCAAGAAGAGGAACACTCTGGAGCAAGGTGACATGTTTATGGTTGGCTGCGTCGCCAAGTCATGACCGTTCGCGCCAAGACACTCACGCGAGGACCGGACAATTGAACAAGATGGGGCCGTTTTACCGCAACAACGTCAACGGAGCAGGCGCTAACGAACGTGCCGCGGACATCGCTACCGCTCGCTGGCCGAAGCTTGGTATCGCGCTTGGCGCGGGCGGCGCGCGCGGCTGGTCGCATATTGGTGTCTTACTCGAGCTCAACGCACAGGGCATATATCCGGATATCGTTGCCGGCACATCGATCGGGGCCTTGGTCGGAGGAGCCTATGCCGCCGGCAAATTCAAGGAGATCGAGATTTTCGCCCGCGGCCTGACAAGGAAGCGTGTCATCAGCCTTTTGGACGTGTCGTTTTCGGGAGTGAGCTTTCTCGGCGGCGTAAGGCTGCGGCGCGAGCTTGAACAAGAATTATCCGGCCGAAGCTTCGAGGACCTCGACAAAAAATTCGCCACTGTCGCGACCGAAATCGGCTCGGGGCATGAAATTTGGTTAACCAAAGGCAATGTCGCGGATGCCATCCGGGCCTCCTACGCCATGCCCGGGATTTTCGAACCGGTGAAGATCAATGGGCGCTGGCTGTTCGATGGCGCGCTCGTCAATCCCATCCCCGTCACGCTCTGCCGCGCGCTTGGCGCCGAGGTTGTCGTCGCCGTCAATCTCGTCGGCGACACGACGTTTCGCGGAACGATCATCGACGATCGTGTCTCGATAGAGCCGGCGCTCGAACAGTATGACTTCGGCGCGCCGGAGGCAGGACGCACACTGAGCGCGCGCATCTTTGGCGGGATGGGCGGTAATCTGCGCCGGCTCTTCGGCAAACGGGAGGACGGCGCGCCGGGGATAGGGATCGCGATGATGGATGCGTTCAACATCGCGCAAGGCAGGATTTCGCGCTCGCGCCTCGCCGGCGATCCGCCCGACGTTCTCGTCAACGCGCGGCTCGGCACAGTCGGCCTCTTCGATTTTCATCGCGCCGATGAACTTATCGCGATCGGCCGCGAGGCCACGCGCCGTGTCATACACGACATCGCCAAGGACGTCACGATGACTCCCCCGGAGAGCGCAATCTCGCCACAGTGAATTTGGTGTTCCTGGCTCACGCGGTCGCGATATATTCGCGCATCGCCTGATATTCGTGTTCGATTTGCTCGAGCCGGTGTTTGACCACGTCGCCGATCGACACAATGCCAACCAATTTCTCGTCCATGACGACGGGAAGGTGGCGGCAGCGCCGGATGGTCATTTTTTCCATGGTCATATCAAGGCATTCGTCCTCATGCGTTGTCACGACCGGCGCCGTCATATGTTTCGAAACTGCGTCGTTTAGCGCGGCCGCGCCGCCGGTGCCAACCGCATGAAGGATATCGCGTTCCGATAGCATCCCAAGGACGCGGCCTTGCGCGTCGGTGACCACGGCCGCGCCAATATTCCGCGCCGTCAAAAGCGCGGCGGCCTCGGCCAAGGTCCGGTGCGGCTGGGTGGTGACGACGTCCCTTCCCTTGGCCGCGAGAATGCGTGCAACAGTCATTCTTGCCTCCTTGATAATTTTCCTGATTGTATATTCACCGTCTCCGGTGCGTCCTTTCAGATTGCAACGCTTGGACACCAGCCCCATCGAGCGCGTCCCGACCAAATGGAATCATTTGTCGATAAGGACGCAGCTCAAAATCAAAGAGGTGGAGCATGTCCTCATGAGACATCGGATATATCCGATGTCTAAACATCGAAAACGCCGAGCAACTTTTTCTGGACATGCTCTAACGTAGCAGCAAATTGCCTTGGTAGAATGCACCCGTTCCGAGGCCCGCGCAACATCGCCGTGCGGCCTTTTTGTTAGTCTCGCCCGGCCTCACGCCGCGCCTCAAATACACCGCCTCGGCCTTCAATGTCTTTATGAAGCTTTCCGCCTTGGTTATCGTAAGGATTGCCACGGCGGCTCATGGCGCCAACGCGGCCATGGCGGCGAGCGGCTTCCGGTCATCGGCGGGCGCCTATCGCAAACCGCGATCCGAGTGGTGAATACAGCCCTTCGGCGGATCGCGTTCGCAGATCGCCGGCTTAAGCGCCGCGATCGCGCGACTGATCGCATAGGCAGGTTGGCCTCCGTCAGGCGGCATTGAAGCAGCTTGAATGAAGCCGTCCATGGCGGCGCGGGATCATTGCGGATTTTGATAGCGCCGCCGGGCGCGCGTCAGGCTCGCAAAAGTATTCTTCGCTTCAATCCGAGTCCAATGTTTCGTCGGGCGCGTCATCGTGATCGTCGCGCCGCTCGCCTTGACACCTTTTGAACTGTCCCGCAGGTACCGGATAACCCCTTGAAGAGTATACGGTTCGGGCTCGATGTCCCGCATCATGATGAGCACAGGCAAATGAGCGTCCCCCAGCTTGAACAATTGGATCGCCTCGATCACCGTGATGAGTTTCGCAGCAGGGCGATTTTCCAAGCCGCGATCACGGAAGCCTTTGCCTTGCTCAATGCCGGCGCGCGGCAAGAGGCGGTCGCGCAAATCAAGCAATATGCAGATCTTGCCGCGCGGAGCAATGCCGGATGCTATATCTTCGGCCTGATCTATTTCAATGCCGGCGATTTGCGCCATGCCCTCACATGGTTCGATCGCGCGCTTGTTTTGCAACCAGGTTTTCCCGAGGCGCTCTCCGCCCGCACCATCGTTCTTCAGCGGCTTAGCCAGCCACAGGACGCTCTGGAATCGTTCAAAGCAATCCTAAAACTCCGGCCGCGCGACGCAGAGGCCTTGTTTAGCGTGGGCGCCGTATTGCAGAGCCTCGGGCGCATGACCGATGCGCTCGCCGCTTATGAGGCTGCATTGGAATGGAGCCCTGCGCATTGCGAGGCATTGACGAATTGCGGCGCCTTGCTTGAACGATTTGGACGTCTTGACGAAGCCCTCGCCTGCTTCGACTCCATCGAGACGATAAGGCCCGGTGATAGCTCGAATTTGTTCAACAAGGGCTCCGTCTTACAAAAACTCGGACGCCACGAAGATGCTCTCGCCGCTTATGAAGAAGCCGCCCGGCGCGGTCCGCTCGATGCGGAAACGGAGCTCAATCGAGGCAATGCTCTGCAAAAGCTCGGCCGTCTCGAAGAAGCGCTCGCCTCCTATGATCTGTCATCGCAATACCGCGACGGTTATCCACAGGCGCTCTACAACAAAGGGATAGCCTTGCAGGGGCTTGGCAAGCCCCAGGATGCGCTCGCGGCTTACGATGCCGCGCTTGCGCTCGATCCTGCCTATTACGATGCCTCCTGCAATCGCGGCAGCATCCTGCACGAGCTCGGTCAGCTCGAAGACGCCCTTGCCGCCTGCGCATATACCTTAAAAATCCGGCCGGGGTTTTTGCCGGCCTTGACCAATCGCGCCAACATTTTGCTTCAATTGGGCCGTGCCGAAGAGGCAATTCTGTCCTGTGACGAGGTCGTGCGGCGCGCCCCGGAACATTCGCAGAGTCTTGGCATTCGCGGCGCGGCACTCCACAAACTCGGACGTCTGGGCGAGGCTCTGGCCAGTCTCGATGAAGCCGTCCGCCTTAATCCCGCCGCCCCGGACAAGTGGCTTAATCGCGGCAATGTTTTGCAGGAACTCAATCGTCATCCGGAAGCCGTGGCCTGCTATAACGAAGCCCTGCGTATCAAACCTCATTATCCCGAAGCTTTGTCCGGTCTTGGCGTGGCTCTTAAGGAAAAAGGCCAGATCGACGAGGCTCTGGTCTATTTCGACGAGGCCTTGAAACATAAGCCCGGCTATCCGGACGCGCGAAACAACCGGGCCGGCGCGCTCCTCCTCAAGGGCAGCTTGAAGGCCGGCTTCGAGGATTTCGAAAGCCGCTGGGACCGTTCGAATGCGCCGCCCAAAACCCTCATCTCGGATTTGCCGATATGGAAGGGCCAAAAATTAGCCGGGCAAGCAATTGTCGTATGGGATGAGCAGGGTCTCGGCGACCTGATCCAATTTTCGCGCTATCTGCTATGTCTCGTTGACGCCGGCGCCGATGTTACCTTGCTGTGCCGCAAGAACATGCACCGTCTTTTGCGCACCTTGCCAAAGCCGGTTTGCCTCGTCGAAACTCTCGATTCGAACGAAAACTTTGCTTCTCAGAGCGCGCTCATGAGCCTTCCCTGCGGTTTCCAAACCAGTTTGGAGACCGTTCCGGCGCCAATCCCCTATCTTCATCCAGAACCGGGCCTCGTCGCGAAATGGGCCGGGCGAATCGGCACCGAAGGTTTCCGAATTGGCGTTGGCTGGCATGGCAACAAATTGATCGACCTTCAAAGGTCGATGCCACTTGCTTGTTTCGCGCCGCTCGCGGCAATAGAAGAGGTGCGGCTGATCAGCCTCATGAAGGATCAAGCTGCCATCGAGGTGGAAACGCCGGCGGGCCGGCGGTTCATGATCGAGAGCTTGGGAAACGATTTCGATGCCGGACCCGATTCCTTCGTGGACTGCGCGGCGGCGATGGCGAGCCTCGACCTCGTCGTTACCTCGGATACCGCGATCGCGCATCTTGCGGGGGCCTTGGGAAGGCCGGTTTTTCTCGCCCTGAAACGGGTGCCGGATTGGCGCTGGCTGATGGACCGCGAGGATTGCCCTTGGTATCCCAGCATGCGGCTCTTTCGCCAGACCGAAAAAGGAGACTGGGAGTCCGTTTTTAAGCGGATCGCATCGAGCATTGCGGCAGAGGTAACGAAAAAAGCTGGCCAGTTGACGGGCGCACCGCGCGCCATGGCTGCAATCACAATCCCCGGAGCGGTTGGCGAGCTCATCGACAAGATCACGATCTTGGAGCTCAAGGAAAGTCACATCGGGGAAGCAGCGCAGCTCGAAAATATCCGGCGTGAACTCACGCTGTTGCGAAAGCTCAAGAGCGAATGCGGCCTCGGCGGCGCGCGGCTAGCCGAGCTCCAGGCCGAACTTAAGTCCATGAATGGCGTGCTCTGGAACATCGAGAATGCCCTGCGGGGACATGAAGCAAGGGAAGACTTCGGCGCCGCCTTCGTATCGCTGGCAAGACAGGTCTATAAGACCAACGATCGGAGGGCCACTCTAAAGAAAAAGATCAATTTGCTCTTCAATTCTATAGTTATCGAGGAAAAATCGTATTCAATAGCAAGTTGAACCGGCTTTCCTACCTCCTTGGGTCAGGCAGGTTCGGGTTTCTCCAAACGAGTTCTTGCCGCGCGGCAATTAGAGTTCAGGATGGAGAAATGCGAGAAGGCCGAACGGCACCCTTCGCCGATGCTCTCTTGCGGGACGCGCAATAAGTCGAACGGGGCCGCCTCCTTGGATCTCGCCAGCCTTGTCGACCCGAGCCGCGTTGTTTTCGGTGCCCGCGCGAACAAGAAGGAGCAGTTGCTCTTCGATCTTGCCTTTCGGGCCGCGGCGTCGCCCAACCTAGATCCGAATGCAATCTTCAATGCCTTGCGCGTCCGCGAGGAACTGGGTTCCACGGGACTTGGCGAAGGGTTTGCTCTGCCGCACGCCCGCATCGAAGGATTCGATCGTTTCTTCGGTATGTTCGCACGGCTTAAGCGGCCGGTCCATTTCGACTCGGTCGATGCCAAGCCCGTGAATCTCGTTTTTCTCCTCCTGATTCCGGCGACGGCCTAAGGCGAATATCTCGCCGCGCTCGCCGCCGTCTCGAGACATCTGCGCGACAAGGAATTCGCCGCGAGATTGCGCGGAGCGTTAAGCGTTGTCGTGTTGTGCAGCCTACTTTGCAATCCCCACCGTTCGTGATCCTCGCAATATGCGGATATTATTACCCTTTTGCCGCGCGCTTCACCCGATGGCCGGCGGTTCATACCTCTAATCTTGCCGGGCGAAGGTGGAGAGACTATCTGTAAGCAGGTGATCGCTCCCGCGAGGTTGGCCGCGTCCCGCCGCCGGGACGCGGGATGAGGCGGGAAAGTGTCACATACGCATTTGTTCCAAGCCCTTTGCGCAAAGCAAATTTGCCGGAAGCCTCGTCGCCAGCTAGATGTAGCAGCAAGCGCGGGTGCCGGTAATACAGGAGCCCGGAGGACATTTTATGCCGACTTACAAGGCGCCCGTCGAGGAAGTCCTGTTCCTTCTTCGCGATGTCTTTCCGATCCAGCGTTACCATAATCTGCCCGGCTTTGCGGAAGCCACGCCCGATGTCGTGGAGGCGATCGTTTCGGAGGCAGCGAAACTCTGCGAAGAAACGCTCCAGCCTCTCAACCAGACGGGCGACCGCGCGGGCTGCGTTCGCAACAAGGATGGCTCGGTTGCCACGCCGCGCGGGTTCAAGGAAGCCTATCGCGCTTTCGTCGAAGGCGGTTGGGTCGGGCTCGCGGCCGATCCCGATTATGGCGGCCAAGGGCTCCCCTACACGCTCGCCGCGATCGTCAATGAATTCGCGAGTTCCGCGAACATGGCTTTTGCGATGTATCCGGGCTTAAGCCAAGGCGCGCTTGCCGCCCTGCTGACACATGGCGCAGACGCGCAAAAAAAGATGTTCGTGCCAAAACTGATCAGCGGGGCCTGGTCGGGCACGATGAACCTCACCGAGTCGCATTGCGGCACCGATCTCGGTCTCCTCAAAACCAAGGCCGTCCCGAATGGCGACGGTTCCTACGCGATTTTCGGCGAAAAAATCTTTATTTCGGCCGGTGAGCACGATCTTGCGGAAAACATCATTCATCTCGTGCTTGCCCGGATCGAGGGAGCGCCCGCTGGCGTCAAGGGCATTTCGCTGTTTGTGGTGCCCAAAATCCTGGTCGAGCCGGATGGCTCGCTCGGACCTTCCAACAAGGTGACCTGCGGCGCAATCGAGCACAAGATGGGCATTCACGCCAATGCCACCTGCGTGATGAATTATGACGGCGCCAAGGGCTGGCTCGTCGGCGAGCCGCACAAGGGCTTACCCGCCATGTTCGTGATGATGAACGAGGCCCGTCTCGGCGTTGCGGTTCAGGGCTTGGCGGTCTCGGAGGCCGCGTATCAGAATGCCGCCGCCTACGCCAAGGAGCGCTTGCAAGGCCGCTCGCTGCCGGGGCCGAAATACCCCGAGATGCCAGCCGATCCGATCATCGTCCATCCGGACGTGCGGCGCAATTTAATGACGATTCGCGCTTTCAACGAGGCGGCGCGCGCGCTTGTCATTTGGACCGCGCTGAAAAGCGACATTGCGCACCGGTCGAACGCCAAGACCGAAGTCCAGGCCGCGGCGGACAGCTTGGGCCTTCTCACCCCCGTGTTGAAAGGCGTATTGACCGATACCGGCTTCGACAACACGGTCAAGGCCCAGCAAGTCCTCGGCGGCCACGGCTACATCGAGGAATGGGGTATGGAGCAATTCGTCCGCGATGCCCGCATAGCCATGATCTACGAAGGCACCAACGGAATTCAGGCGCTCGACCTCGTCGGCCGCAAGCTTCCCAAGGACGGCGGCCGCGCGATGATGGGGTTCCTCGGCGAAATCAAATCCTTCATCAAGGACAACGAAGCCGATGCTTCCCTTGCGCCCTATCGCTTGGGTCTCGAGCAAGGCCTCGCGCACCTCGAGCAGGCGACAATGTGGTTCATGCAAAACGCGATCGCCAAGCCCGAGAATGCGGGCGCGGGCTCGTATGATTATATGCACCTGTTAGGGCTGGTCGCGCTTGGCTACATGTGGGCGCAAATCGCCAAGGCGGCGATCGCCAGCAAGGCGGCCGCCAATGGCGACGCCGCCGCGATGGAAGCGAAACTGCTCACCGGCCAATATTTCATGGAGCGCATCATGCCCGAGACGAGCGCCCACCTCGCCCGCATCTCGGCTGGCGCTGGAACGATGATGGCTCTGCCGGCCGAGCAGTTTTGAGGAAGGACAAACGTGCCGCAAGCTTTCGTTTACGATCATGTCCGCACCCCGCGCGGGCGCGGTAAGCCCGATGGCGCCTTGCACGAGGTCTCAACTCTTGGGCTCGCCACGACAGTGCTGCGGGCGATCAAGGATCGCGGCGATCTAGACACGCATCTTGTCGATGATGTCGTGCTTGGCTGCGTCGATCCCGTCGGCGAGGCGGGCGGCGACATTGCCAGGGCGGCGGCGCTCGCCGCCGATTACGGCAACCATGTGCCGGGGATTCAGATCAACCGCTTTTGCGCCTCGGGCCTCGACGCGGTGAATTTCGCCGCCGCGCAAGTGATGGCAGGCCAGCATCATCTGACCGTCGGCGGCGGCGTCGAATCGATGAGCCGCATCGGCCTTGGCGCTTCCGGCGGGGCCTGGCCAGTCGATCCCGCCGTCGCGATCAAATCCTATTTCATGCCGCAGGGCATCTCCGCCGATCTTATTGCGACAAAGTATGGATTTTCCCGCGACGACGTCGATCAATACGCGGTAGCGTCGCAACAACGCGCGGCAAAAGCCTGGAGCGAGGCTCGCTTTAAACATTCGGTCGTACCGGTGCACGACATCAACGGCATCCGTTTGCTCGATCGCGACGAACACATGCGGCCTTCGACCGATATGCAGTCGCTCGCCGCGCTAAAACCTTCGTTCGCGATGATCGGAGAACAGGGCGGATTCGACGCGGTCGCACTCGACGCCCATCCCGAAGTGGAAAAGGTCGTGCATGTCCATCATGCCGGCAATTCGTCGGGCATCGTCGATGGCGCGGCGGCGGTTCTCGTCGGCTCGTCGGAAGCGGGCGAGGCAATGGCTCGAAAGCCCCGCGCAAAAATCCGGGCGTTCGCGAATATCGGCTCGGAACCGGCGATGATGCTGACTGGTCCCGTCGATGTCACCAAGAAAGTTTTGGCCGGCGCGAAAATGTCGCTCGCCGACATCGATCTTTTCGAGGTCAACGAGGCGTTTGCCTCGGTCGTGCTGCGTTATCTCCAGGCTTTTGATCTCGATGCGGCAAAACTCAATGTCAATGGCGGCGCGATCGCGATGGGCCATCCGCTCGGCGCGACCGGCGCCATGCTGCTTGGCACAGCGCTTGACGAACTCGAACGCACGGGCAAGGGAACCGCGCTCATCACGCTTTGCATCGGGGCGGGAATGGGCACCGCGACGATCATCGAGCGGGTGTAACGGCAACCGGATCCTTGCCTTAAGGCGGACGATTTCCTATGTTTTTTGGTAAGTTTCTATCGAGCCCGCCTAAACCGGAAACGAAGTTTCAAAGAGCGCCCGAGAGGTTCAATTTTACCACGGATTGGTTTTGCGGAAACGAAAAGCATTTTACCAAATATCTCGCGCATCTCGAGGAGACGCCGTGCCGGATATTGGAGATCGGGTGTTATGAAGGCCGCGCCACGGTCTGGCTGCTCGAATACATTGCAACCCATCCAGATGCAACGGTGCACTGCATCGATGTTCTCGAGCAGGCATCTTTCCGGCAGAACATTCTTGCCGCCCGATCGCCTGAAAAAGTCCGCTTAGAAATTGGGCTTTCTCGAAATTTGCTTCGATCGCTTCCAACGAACACTTTCGATTTTGTTTATGTCGATGGAAGCCACGAAATAATTGACGTGCTTGAAGACGCCGTATTTTCATTTCGCCTCCTCAAGCGCGGCGGAATTATGGGTTTCGATGATTACAAATGGAAGGACCGGGCTTTCCCGGGCGCAATACCTAAACCAGCAATCAAGGCTTTTCTGAGCATCTACAGACGCAAGATCACGGTCCTGTGGAAGGGTTATCAAGTCTGGATACGAAAAGACGAGGAATAATCCTGACGTCTTCGTTGAAGAGTAAGGTAAAGACGAATCAATGCGCCGGGCATTCTTTCCGCGAATTGACGCATCGGCGGATTGCTCGCGAGGCCAGTAATGAAGTGATCCTTCGTAACGTCGCCATCGTCCGCGTGAGGTAGGAAACATCACCTGGAGGAGAGACCGATGAACCTCACCAAATTCCGCTTCGAGACCGATGCCGATGGCATCGCCCTGCTTACCTGGGATATGGCCGGGCGCTCGATGAACGTCATCACGCCGCAAGTCATCGACGAGATCGAGCAAGTCATTGAACATGTCACGGCCAACGCCGCGATCAAGGGCTGTGTCATCACTTCCGGCAAGGACACGTTTTCGGGCGGCGCCGATCTTTCCATGCTCCAGACGGCGGCGGCCGAATATCTCAAGGCCAAACAGGAAAAAGGCGAGGAAGCGGCAACAAAGCTCTTTTTCGAGCGCGCGGGCCGTCTCTCACAAGTTTATCGTAAGCTAGAGACCTGCGGCAAGCCTTTCGCCATTGCGATCAATGGCACTTGTCTTGGCGGCGCCTTTGAACTCGCGCTGGCCTGCCATTACCGGGTCATCGCCGACGACGATAAAGCGAGGGTCGGCTTGCCCGAGATCAAGGTCGGCTTGTTCCCGGGCGCCGGCGGGACGCAACGTGTCGCCCGTCTCATGCAGACAGGTGACGCGCTGCAAATGCTTTTCAAGGGTGAGCAGATCAGGCCGAAAGCGGCGAAAACGATGAACGTCGTGCACGAAATTGCCCCCGCGGGTGACATCGTCGCGAGGGCCAAGGCCTGGATCGCGGGCGGCGGCAAGGGCGTCGCGCCATGGGACGAGAAAGGCTTCAAGCTTCCTTCAGGAAAAGTGTTTTCGGCCCAAGGCATGATGGTATGGCCCGCCGCCAACGCGATTTACCGGCGCGAGACGCATGACAATTATCCGGCGGCCAAGGCGATTTTGCACAGCGTTTACGAGGGCCTGCAATTGCCGATGGATTTGGCGCTGCGCGTCGAATCGCGCTGGTTCGCCAAGATTTTGCGTTCCCCGGAAGCGGCCGCGATGATCCGCACGCTCTTCATTTCCATGGGCGAATTGAACAAAGGCGCGCGGCGCCCCCCGGATGTTCCGGCGAGCGTGATTAAACAGGTTGGTATCCTGGGTGCGGGATTTATGGGCGCGGGCATTGCCTATGTCACCGCGAGCGCCGGAATGGAGGTAGTCCTGATCGACCAGGATCAGCAGGCGGCGGACAAAGGCAAGGATATTTGCGACAAGTTGATCTCCGGGCAGGTCCTCAAAGGCCGCGCGAAAAACGCCGAAAAGGAAGCCCTGCTTGCGAGAATCAAACCCACCGCCGATTACCGGGACCTCGCGGGCTCCGATCTTGTGATCGAGGCGGTTTTCGAGGATCGCGCGGTCAAGGCTGCCGCGACACAGACGGCGCGCACGTTTCTCAAGCCCGGCACGATCTTTGCGTCGAACACGTCCACCCTGCCAATAACCTCGCTCGCGCAAGCCTATTCCGAGCTCGAAAATTTTATTGGGATTCATTTTTTCTCGCCGGTGGAAAAGATGCTTCTCGTCGAAGTGATTCTTGGCGAGAAAACCGGGGATCGCGCGCTGGCCATGGCTTTGGATTATGTCCGCGCGATCAAGAAAACGCCGATCGTGGTGCATGACGCGCGCGGCTTTTATGCCAATCGCTGCGTCGGCAATTATATTCACGAAGGCCACATTATGCTCCTCGAAGGCGTTCCGCCAGCGATGATCGAGAACGTGGCCAAAATGGCGGGCATGCCGATCGGGCCGCTCGCGCTCAACGACGAGGTCGCGCTCGATCTCGCCCTCAAGATCCTGGAGGCGGCAAAGCGCGATTTGGGACCCGCGGCGGTCGATCCTGCGCAGGAAAATTTGCTGAAAGTCATGGTCGCCGATCATGGCCGGCTGGGACGCAAGAACGGCAAGGGCTTTTACGACTATCCGGCGCAGGGACCGAAGAGCCTATGGCCGGGACTCGCCGCATTTCAACAAATTAAGCTCGATCCGGACACGCTCGATATCGCGGAACTCAAACATCGGTTCCTCGTGACCCAGGCCATCGAAGCCGCGCGGGCCATAGAGGAAGGCGTCGTGACGGACCCGCGCGAGGCGGATGTGGGCTCAATCATCGGCTTCGGCTTCGCGCCCTTCACCGGCGGCACGTTGAGTTATATCGACGGGATGGGCGCGGCGAAATTTCGTCGCGCTTTGCGAAAAGCTCCGGCAAAAATACGGAGAACGTTTTGCGCCGCCGAAAATCGTCGTGGATATGGCGAAGTCGCACGAAACCTTTTATGGGCGCTTCGCCGGGCAGACCAACCGCGTTGCTTGAGCTGGTTTGCGTGGCTCTTGGCCTGGGCTTTTAGTATTTTGCGACGACAGGCGCTGCTAGCGGCGACAGCCAATCGAAATGGTAGTTCAAACCAATGCGGCCGAAATGATACATCGTGCGCGTGTTGAACTGGATCGAGGATCCGGGTACCGTATCGATTACCACCGGACGAGCATTGATGAAATCGTAAAAATATTCAACCTTCACCGTGAAGTTTGGAGCAATGGCATATTCGGCGCCGATGCCGAGGGCCCCAACCTTGGGAAACACGCCCGAGCGAGTCGCCGTAGTCGATCCGGTGTTAAAGAACCCTGGCGTGGCGACGCTGTAAGACGTTTCAATTGTTCCATAGGTGAAGCCGAAGGTAAAATAGGGCAGGAAACGGCCCCACGCGTAGCCGAGGCGAAGCCGCGCCGTGCCGAAATTCTCGAATTTTGAGCCGAAGATGGCGGTCGCCGGGGTGCCGGAGGGGAGTGTTGCATTGACGGTGGTCTGGCCTCTGACGCCGGACACGCTGTTATCGATTTCAATCCCGGTGACGATGTGGAAGAACGGAAGCTCGTAATTAAATCCGACCTGGAGGCCGCCAATGGGTCCAGTCGCCGTGATGCCGTTCGTCCCTCTAACAAACCCTCCCCCCGGCGCGAAGATGGCGAACGGAAAGGCGAAGTGGTCGACCCCGCCGCCGGCGTGGACGCCGAGATAGAAACCGGTCCAGCTGAATTCGGCGGGCGACGGCGGTTCAAAAACCGGTGCTTGCGCTGTGGAAGGCAAATCGGTGGCGCGCGCCGCGTCAGCGCCCACTGAGAGAGCCCCGAGCAACAAAAGCCCCGCAATGAAACTGCCACCATGGCGCCGGCGAGCGGAAGCTTTTTTGGTCAGTTGCAATACGGTGCGGCCGTCCACCCGAGTTTGCTCCCGTTGTACAGGGCTTCTGGCCAATAGAGGCTTGGAGTAACGCTTGCGCAAGTTCCAACTAGGTTTCGAACAGCGAAAACGCGACCCCTGTTGCAAAATGGCCACTCAGATCCTGTACCCAATTAAGCAGAACATAAATAAGCGCATATCTTTTCTTGACGGGGGCCGCCATTGATTCCGTGCGGGCATGAGAAAAAGGTTGGGCCGCCCAAACTATTCACTTTCACGCGCTTTCCGAAAAGCCAGTGGAAATCGATCCGCACGTCGAATGCGATCGTGCTGCCTCCTGAGTGCGTCGAAGGGGGCGGGCGATGTAGTTCTGGGCTTTGACCTCGCCGAAAGGCCCTTTGATCAGATCAATGACCTCGCCGCATGATCGGGTAACCTCGTCCCGCTGGATCGCGCCAAAACAAATTTCAACCCGCCGCGACAGCACCTTCAAACGGTTCAGCACGACTTTGGCAGGCCGGCCACCCGAATTCAAACTGATGGGGTGGATGGCCCCCTCACGGCATTTGCATGCCAAGATGGTGTCCGTCGAGAGTCACCCTCAATGGGAGCCGTTTATGAGCGAGATGACAACGATTGGGTTTGGGCTGGATTTCGCCAAGATATCGTTGGACATCGACCGTCCGAGTTCTTTTGCGATACAACGAAGCCGGAGGGGGTCTATGCACTTGCAGCAAGCGTAAAACGTCAAGAACAATTGCTTGATTGGAGTCCCAAGGACGGTTCGTAAATTCTCACGATATTGATGCCCTGGAGACGATCGACACCTTGATTATTAACGCCGGTCCCGCTGGGCCGACCAACGCCTATCTCTCGCCAACGCCGGCCATCGCGTACTCGTGATCGAACAAGACAAGCACTATGTCGGCGGGGTCAGCCGACCGACAAGGGTTTCCTATTCGATATTGGGGGCCACCGCTTTTCCCGCTCTCGCACGAGCGGCTTTGCGGCCTTTGGTTCACCCGCGCGAGAAGACAGCGCCTGGAGCCGGCTGGGTCAATGGCCTTCTCCAACGCCGGGCCGGCTCGGTTCGTTACGGGGGCAGTGGCCAGTAAGACCGCCTGCATCGCGGGGGCCGTTATGGCGCGAGAAGAAAACTTCCGGATTCCGGTCCGGCCCGCGATCAAAGCCGCATAACCAGGACATTGGGAAGGCGAATGGCCGCCGAGATGCTCGCCGGCGCGCACGGGCGGGAATGGCCGTCATGCGCTTGCCCGGCTTTTTTGGCAGTATTTAACCGTCTCGCGGGATACGCGGATGTGAACGGCGCCGAGCGCCTGCGGCATGATGCCGCGATGCTGGACGTGTGGTTTCATACGTTGGGAGCGAGAATTTCTTGAGCTTAACTTCATAATTTCAGAGTATTTCTTGTGTATTTTCTAAGGGCTGGCGACTTGGCATTTAATATTTTCCTTGCGCATGTGTCGCAATTACACCATATGGTTAGCGATGACGTTCGGCGCCTTCGCCGTCCAGCCCCGAAGAAAATCAGTCACGATGGCTAATCAACGAATGACGGCTAAGCAACGAATAACGACTAATCAACGAATAATGGAGTGAAAGTTTTGGGCGAGCTTCTTGAGATTGCGAGTTGGGTTGGGACGCCTCTTGGCGGTATTTGCGCGGTTGCCTTTGTGACAGCTCTGTTTTTTTATGGCGGTGGGTCCTCACAGATCGCCTAAAAAGGGTAGCGGGGTAATTTTTTCCACGCCTCATGGGTCAATCCTCCATCGGTTAATGGGCGGCGCACCAGCGGCGCCTTTTTGTCGATTTCACGCACCTTGCCAATCAATCCGACGACATCGCCCGCATAGGCTTCGTTGGCCAGTTGCCGGTTCTGCGCGAAGAAGAATTGCGGCGTGTTGAGCGCGATATTTTTGCCCGAGCGGACGAGCTTGGCCTTCATGCCTCGCGTCAATTTGCCCGAACAAACGCGCAGAAAAGCGATCCGGTCGCGATGATTTGGGTCCATGTTCGCCTGGATCTTGAACACGAAGCCGGTCATTTTTTCCTCGCGTGCATCGACGGTTCGCGAAGCTGCCTGAAGCCCGTGCGGCGGCGGCGCGAAATCTTTCAGCGCGTCGATCAAGTCGCGCACCCCGGAATTGCGCAAGGCGCTGCCGAAAAAGACGGGCGTCAAATGGCCTTCCTCATTCGTCCGGCGCCTTGGCCTCGATTGCCACGGCATGCACGCCGGCATCGAATTCAGCGCTCAAGAGATGATTGATCGCGCGATGGCGTTCGACCAGGCTCTTGCCCTTAAAGGCTTGCGAAACTACCTTGATGTGAAAGTGTGTTCCGCCCGCGCTCGCGGCCGCGCCCGGCCGCTTCATGGCATGAGCGTGAGTCGCGTGCTTGTGGGATTTGTCGATGACTTCGATGGAGTTGGGGGCAAAGGCGGCCTGTAATCTCGCCTTGATGCGATCGCCTGCGGCAATGTCGCTTTGCACGACCATTTCAAGATAACCTTAAAATACGTTAACGGCCGCCAACCGGCGGCTTTATTGTCAATTTACCAGATCGAGCCGCTTGCGGCCATCCCAAAGACATTCATAATGCCGGAGCGATGAATTTAAAATCACGTCTCTTCGACCGCATCAGGGTTAAGTCTGAACTCCGGGAGGTGCCGCGCCCAGATCAGGCGCGCTGCCAGCATCCGGGCTGCAGCGAAGCGGGCGAGTTCCGCGCGCCAATGGGCCGTTTTCGAGAGGGTCAATATTTTTGCTTCTGCCTCGACCATGTCCGTGAATACAATGCCACCTATAATTATTTCAACGGCATGAGCGCGGAAGCAATGGCCCTTTACCAGCGCGACGCCTTGGTTGGCCATCGCCCGACGTGGTCGATGGGCGTGAACCGTGGGGCCAAGAGTTTTCGCGAGGAGGGCGACGATCCGTCGCGCACGGGCGACCCGCCGGGGATGTTTCAAACGAACTTCCGGCGACCTTCTAGCGAAGGGTCGCGCAAACCGCGTTACGGGCTAGCCGCCTTAAAAGCCCTGGATCAATTGGGTCTCGACGATAGCGTGGACATGGCCGTGATCAAGGCCCGGTACAAGGATTTGGTAAAACGCCTCCATCCCGACGCCAATGCGGGCGACCGCTCGAACGAAGACAAATTGCGCGAGATCATCCGCGCTTATAATTACCTGAAGTCGGTGAAGCATGTCTGACGGTTTCCGCCCGCTCAATGGGGTCTTTGCCGGCGCTCACCGAACCTCTTGGAAGAAAAGACCTTTCGGAAGACAATTGGACGATCGCCCCAAACATTTGCGCAGGGCCAGGCACGAAGGACGAATGCGGGCATGATAATGGATGAAAGCGCCGCGACCGGCGGCCTGCCCGACATGAAGATTTCGGTGCGCCAAGTGTTCGGTATCGACAGCGATATGGAAGCGCCTGCCTATTCAAGCGCGGATCCGCACGTTCCAGACATCGACCCGGATTATCTCTTCGATCGCGATACCACCCTCGCCATTCTGGCGGGCTTTGCTAAGAATCGCCGGGTGATGATCACCGGCTATCATGGCACCGGCAAATCGACCCATATCGAGCAGGTCGCGGCGCGGCTGAATTGGCCTTGCGTGCGCATCAATCTCGACAGTCATGTTTCGCGCGTCGATCTCATCGGCAAAGACGCCATCGTCCTCAAGGACGGCCTACAAGTGACCGAGTTCAGGGATGGCATCCTGCCTTGGGCGCTGCAAAACAACGTCGCGCTTTGTTTCGATGAATATGACGCGGGCCGCCCCGACGTGATGTTCGTTATCCAGCGCGTTCTGGAGGTGTCGGGCCGTCTCACCCTCCTCGATCAGAGCAGGGTGATAAGGCCGCATCCCGCCTTCCGCCTGTTTTCGACAACAAATACCATCGGCCTAGGCGATACCTCCGGGCTTTATCATGGAACCCAGCAAATCAATCAGGGACAGATGGACCGCTGGTCGATCGTCGCGACCTTGAACTATCTGCCGCACGACAGGGAAGTCGATATCGTGCTTGCCAAGGCCAAGCGATTCCAGGCAACCAAGGACGGCCGCGACGCGGTCGGCAAGATGGTTCGCGTCGCCGAGCTTACCCGCAACGCGTTCATCGCCGGAGATCTTTCTACCGTGATGAGCCCGCGAACGGTGATCACTTGGGCCGAGAATACGGAAATTTTCGGCGACGTCGGCTTTGCGTTCCGGCTGACCTTTCTCAACAAATGCGACGAATTGGAACGCACACTCGTCGCGGAATTCTATCAGCGGTGTTTTGGCAAGGAGTTGCCGGAGAGCGCGGTCAATGTCGTGATGAGCTGAACGCCGCCGGATCACCTCCGGTTTCGCGGTTGATCTTCGCGGGTGATCGATGCAAAATGTTGATTACGGAGCGCACCAAACCCCTTGGAACCACAAGTTTGAGATACTCATGGTTTTAATAGCCAATATTCTTGTCTTCATCATTGCTGCAAACCATCTATTGTTTGCTTATATAGAATTTTCTGGTCGGAATAAGGCTGACTTTTACAATAAGTTCGAAATTAAGATAGCGGAAGGTCAAGATCTCGCCGAAATTGGACGAATCGTCACGAACGCGGCAATTTTCAACGCACTGATCGCACTAGGCTTGATCGTTTCGCTTGTCTGGAGTGGCGATCAAGGAATGCTGCTAAAGAAATACCTCTTGTTCTCAATCATCGTTGCCGGAGCAGCTGGAGGATTGACCTTGAAGCCAATAGTCGCATGGCTGCAAAGCGTGCCGGCGGTGATCGCCCTGGCGCTGGTCTTGTTGGCGCAATGATTAGCGCTCGTGACAGGGCGCGCCGTGGGCATTGCTAAGAGGCGGCGTGGTTTGTCTGCCTCGCCATTCGGGGGCAACTTCCTTCTAAGAGATTGAGTTTTCAGAACAGCCACACCAGAAGCCGTAGCGATGAGTTCCAACCAGAAGCCGCCCGCAAAACCGGAAGCGCCCCGGGAGCCGTTCAAACGGGCCATCGCCTCGTGCCTGCGTGCCATGGCAAAAATGCCTCAGGCCGAGGTCGCTTTCACGGCAGAGCGGCCGAGTCTGGCGTGGACCGGCGCGCGCGCCGAGGCGCGGCTTCCCGAGCCCTCCCGCAGGCTCGACGCCCGGGAAGCCGCCATCCTGCGCGGCCACGCCGATTCGATGGCGCTACGGCTAGCCTGCCATAACAAGGAAGTACACCGGCGGCTGACCCCGCCCGCACCCACCGCGCGCGCGGTTTTCGATGCCGTAGAGCAGGCGCGAGTCGAGGCGATCGGGTCGCGCCGGATGCTCGGCGTCGCGGGCAATCTCGATTCGATGCTCGACGACCGCTTTCAGCGCGCCCGCTATGCCGATATCGCGGTCCGCGCCGAGGCGCCGCTCGAAGACGCGCTCGCGATGATTGTGCGCGAGCGTTTGACTGGACTCAAGCCGCCCAAGAATGCGCAAAGAATCGTCGATCTCTGGCGCCCATGGGTGGAGGAACGCGCCGCCGCCGATCTCGACAAGCTTGGGCGCAAGATAGAGGATCAGCGGGCCTTCGCGTTGGCCGTCCACAAGCTGTTGACGGCGCTCGAAATGATCGACAAGGGCAGCTTTAATACCAATCCGGAAGAGGAAGAAGGCGACACGGGCGCGCCGGATGGCGGCGAGAAAAACCAGCCCGAGGAGGGCGCGGAAGATTACCCCGGCGACGCGAGCGGGAGCGAAACAGCCGAGGCTTCCTCCGATCCCATGGACGAAAGCGGGATGGACGCCGCCGCCGCGCCAACCGGCGAATCCGAAGGGGACGCCGAACTCAGCCCGTCCGGCGCAAGCGGCGATCCGAGCCGCCCGCCCCTACCCTCGCGCGCCGAACCCCGTGGCCCGGACTACAAGGCCTTCACCAAGAAATATGACGAGGTCATCGCGGCACAAGACCTCTGCGACCCCGAAGAACTCGAACGGCTGCGCTCTTATCTCGACAAGCAATTAAATAACCTTTCCTCAATTGTCGCGCGGCTTGCCAATCGTCTCCAGCGGCGCCTGATGGCGCAGCAGAGCCGGTCCTGGGAGTTCGATCTGGACGAGGGCATCCTCGATCCGGCGAGGCTTCCACGCATCATCGTCGATCCGCGGCAGCCGCTCTCGTTCAAACGCGAGAAGGACACCGAGTTCCGCGATACGGTGGTGACCCTGCTTATCGATAATTCCGGCTCGATGCGCGGGCGCCCGATCACCGTCGCTGCCACCTGCGCCGATATTTTGGCCCGCACGCTGGAGCGTTGCGGCGTCAAGGTCGAGATTCTCTGGTTTTACGACCCGCGCCTGGAAGGGCGGCCAATCGCGCGAAGCCTGGCTGCAGCAAAATAAGCCAGCTTCGCCCGGGCGTCTTAACGACCTTCGTCATATCATTTACAAATCCGCCGATGCGCCCTGGCGGCGATCGCGCAAACATCTCGGGCTGATGATGCGCGAAGGTCTGCTCAAGGAAAACATCGACGGCGAGGCGCTCGATTGGGCCCACAAACGGCTGCTCGCGCGGATCGAACAGCGCCGTATATTAATGATGATTTCCGACGGCGCGCCGGTCGACGATTCGACGCTCTCGGTCAATCCCGGCAATTATCTCGAAAAGCATTTGCGCCGCGTCATCGAGGAGATCGAGACGCGCTCGCCGATCGAACTCATCGCGATCGGCATCGGCCATGACGTGACGCGCTACTATCGCCGCGCCGTGACGATCGTCGACGCCGAGGAACTCGGCGGCGCGATGACCGAAAAACTTGCCGAACTTTTTGAGGAAACGGCGACGCCGGAGCGAGTGGCGCTTCATCGCGGAGCAAGTTCTGTGCGACTGGCGGCCCGTCGCCTGTTCCATTGATCTTTGTGTCTTTACACATCGACGCCAAGACATCCGGCAGGGCCAGGCCGGCGGGGGATGGGACGAAGCCTGGCTTGCCGGGGCCGGCAGGGCCTCGGGGCCATGAAATGCGGCGAGCGTGATATTTTGGACTGGGACGTACACCGGATAGTCCGCGACGGCATTGACGCTCGCAACCCAGTGTGCGACCAACCGGCGCCACATGAAGGTGCGATCGCGGGCGGTTAGCTCAGCTGGTAGAGCATCTCGTTTACACCGAGAGGGTCGGCGGTTCGAGTCCGTCACCGCCCACCAGCAAAATCAAAAACTTACTGCTAAATTAGCTGATAAAATCCTTTATTTTAATAGCCTTGGCCGACCGGATTGCCAACAAGATGCAAGGCTTCACTGTGGCAAGCCCTAAACGCAAGCTAGTGCACTGACTCATTCGGAAGGTTCAGGGGTTTGCGCGAGCTTTTTGAAGATCGCAGGCGCGGATGCGGTCCATTCGAAGGGTTTTGACGTTTTGTTGTGGGCCTTGATATATCGGCTGATGGCCCCTTCGAGATCGGCGACGGATTTGAAGACGCCGCGTCGGATTTTTCTGCGGGTGATGGTCGAGAAGAATCCTTCGACGGCATTGAGCCACGACGCCGAGGTCGGCGTGAAATGGCAGGTCCATCGCGGATGGTCGGCCAGCCACCTCAAGACATTGGGATGCTTGTGCGTGGCGTAGTTGTCAGCGATGGCATGAATGACCTTGCCGGCTGGAACGGCTCGCTCCACGGCGTTGAGGAAACGGATAAACTCCTGATGCCGATGCTGTTTCATGCAGCGTCCGATTACGGTTCCGTCGAGGATGTTGAGCGCGGCGAAAAGCGTGGTCACGCCGTTGCCCTTGTAATCATGCGTCATTGTCCCGCACTTGCCGGGCTTGAGAGGCAGTCCCGGCTGGGTGCGGTCGAGCGCCTGGATTTGGCTTTTCTCGGCGATGGACACGACGACGGCGTGAGCGGGCGGGTCCATGTAGAGGCCGACGACATCCTCGACCTTCTCGGCGAAATTTGGATCGTTGGAGCGCTTGAAAGTGCGGATGCGATGCGGTTGCAGGCGATGCGCTTTCCACAGGCGCTGGACGGCGCGAAGCGATATGCCGGCGGCCTTGGCCATGGCGCGCCCGGTCCAATGGGTGACCTCGCCCGGCGGTTCGGAACAGGTCAGCTCCAAAACCTTCGCGACAACTTTCGCCGAGAGCGGCGCCCTGCCGGGTTTGCGCGTCTTGTCGCGCAGGAGGCCATCGACGCCTTGCTCGCCATATCGCCGTTGCCAACGCCAGACAGCGGGGCGGCTGGCGCCAGGCCGCCGCGCGACTTCCAACACGGGCAGGCGCTCGGCGGAAAACAGCACGATCTTCGCCCGCTGAATTTGCTTGAACGGACGATTTCGATCGCCGATGATCGCAAGCAGGCGCTCGCGATCTTCGGGGCAGACCATGACGTTGACGGTTTGGGCCATGCCGCCAGAGTCGCATATCCGGCGGCGCCTGTGAATCCTACGTCAGCGTCAGTGCACTAGGGCTCGATTTTGGACTGACAAGTTACCGGACCCGGGGAGGTAAGAAGGAAGAGGTCGCTGGCCCTATTTGCCGTCTTTGTCGCAGTCATTTGCTCCCATTTGGCCACAGCACAGCAACCACCGTCGCCGCAATCCGTGCCACCTCAAATAGAAGCAGAGAAGCCAACAGTCGAACCTCCTCCTACTCCCGCTTCCCCCCCGCAACCACTACCTGCCACCTCGGTCGCGCCGCCGGCAGCTGCCCCGAGTAATTCAATCGTCGTCAATCTTCCCAATCCCATAAAAATCGATGCCATATCAAGCGGAAGCAGTGGGGGATCGGGAAGTAGTTGGCTGACGTTTTTTGGAGTTATTGTTGCTGCTGGGATCTCAGGCTTGGTGGCTTGCTTGGTGGCTTACAAAGCCGGTCAGGACGCTGAAGAGGGACGTGTTTTAACAAAGGAACTTGCCATAAAAGAGAGTGAAATTAAAATTCAAATAGCGCACCTGGAATTTGCAAGAAAGGTCAAGCAAAATGAGGAGGAGATAGCCGAAAAGTGGCGAGAAGCAGATCGATTGTACGCTGCCAGTCAAGCCGCTGAGAAAAACAAACTAAGCATCGAGGAGAATCGAATTGCGGTGGAGGTAAAGCGCCTAGGTTTTCAATCCGGAGTCTCAGGTAATGACACGTATTTGGCGGCGATGCGTTTTGTGCATGAGCAGCAGATAGCGGAAGCCGAACTCATACGATCATTTTCCGATAAACTCCTTAGCGAAAGCGAACGAGAACGTTCATTCGCCGTTTTCATTCTCTCCGCTTATATTAGCCCCGAGGTGATCAGCAGGCTTGCCGCTGGAGGCGAAGACATTATCTCGACTAAAAGTCTTGAGAAGCTCGCAGCGATCGATGGTTACCAAATTTCAGATGTTGCCCAGTCGATCTTAGCGCGCCGCAAGGCAAACGACGAGAACGTGGTGCGAAATTCTTGAATTCTGCGCCACCTTGGTTGGGGCTGGCAATCGGCCCGCTGCCACCATATCTTAACGGAATCTTAACGGAGCCCGCAAAAGGACGAAGGCAATGGGAGTTCTTGCGAAACCGGAGCTTCCCCAAGGCGCAAACCCTGACTGGACGATTCCGCAGGGGTTCGAGCGCTATGGCGAGGCCGATCATCGCATCTGGACGACCCTCTATGAGCGCCAGGCCGAGATATTGCCCGGACGCGCCTGCGACGCATTTCTGCATGGGCTCGACGCCCTCGATCTGCACGGCCAGGGCATCCCCGATTTCGCCCAGTTGAACGAAAAGCTCTTCGCGCTCACCGGATGGCGGATCGTGGCGGTCCCTGGGCTCGTGCCCGACGCGGTGTTCTTCGACCACCTCGCCAACCGGCGCTTTCCGGCCGGTAATTTCATCCGCGGTGCTGGTGAGCTCGACTATTTGGAACTGCCGGACATTTTTCACGATGTCTTCGGCCATGTGCCCATGCTGACCGATCCGGTCTTCGCCGATTACATGCAGGCCTATGGGAAGGGCGGGCTGCGCGCCCTGTCGCTCGGGAGCCTTGCCAATCTCGCAAGGCTCTATTGGTATACGGTCGAGTTCGGGCTCTTGGAAACGTCCAAGGGCTTGCGGATCTACGGCGCGGGCATTGTTTCCTCGAAAACGGAAACGGTCTTCGCGCTTGCCTCCGATTCGCCGAACCGGCTGGGCTTCGATCTGGAGCGGGTGATGCGCACGCTTTATCGCATCGACGATTTTCAGCAGGTCTACTTCGTCATTCCCTCGCTGGAGAATCTCCTCGATGTCACGACGGGGACCGATTTCGGTCCCCTCTACGCCAAATTCTCGAACATGCCGGATATTCCGATCGCGGCGATCGAACCAGGCGATAAGGTTTTTACGCGGGGCACACAAGAATATACAAGGAGCGGCGGGCGATTGCGCCAAGGCGCGGCCTAACCGCAAGCCGCTTATTGAGGAGGACCAGCATCATGCGGGACAAGGTTGTTGTTATCACCGGCGGCTTCGGCGTGCTTGGGGGCGCGGTGGCGGAGGCGGCGCTCGCGGCGGGAGCCTATGTCGCCCTCCCTGGCCGGGAACAAGAGAGTAAGATCCCCGCGCGGGACCGGCTTCTGGTGCTAGGCGGGGTGGATCTCGCGGATTTTTCTGCCGCCAAGCAAGCCTTCGACACGGTCGCCACGCGCTTCGGCCATATCGACGCGCTCGCCAATATCGCGGGCGGCTTCCGCTGGCAGACGCTCGGCGACGGGGATCTCGCCGGATGGACCGACCAATTCCGGATGAATCTTTTGACCGCCGCCACGGCAACCAAGGCGGCGCTGCCTTACCTGCGCGCATCGCAAGGCGCCATCGTCAATGTGGCATCGGCTCCCGCAAAAAAGGCCGGCGCGGGAATGGGCGCCTATGCCGCCTCGAAGGCCGGCGTCCTGCGGCTGACCGAAAGCCTCGCCGAAGAAGAGAAGAACGCCGGCGTGCGCGTCAATGCGGTGTTGCCAACGATCATCGATACGCCACGCAACCGCGCGGACATGCCGAAAGCCGATTTTTCACGCTGGGTGAAGCCGGAAGAGATCGCCAAGGCCATTTTGTTTCTTCTGTCCAGCGACGCCACGGCAATCACCGGCGCGGAGCTTCTGATTTCCGGGCGGACGTGATCATAGAGCGCATCCTGATCAAATGGAATCATTTGATCGATAAGGACGCAGCTCAAAATCAAAGAGTTGGAGCATGTCCTCAAAAGACATCGGATATATCCGATGTCTTAATATCAAAATGAGACATCGGATATATCCGATGTCTTAATATCGAAAGTCGAGCAACTTTTTCGGGACATGCTCTAAGCGGATTTGGCGGCTCTCAGCGGCAGGCGATGGCTGTCCTTGAGCGTCGTCAACACGATCGACGATTTGACGTGCGATACGCTGGCCCGCGGCAGGATCAAATCGTTGATGATTCGGGAAAGGCCGCTTAAATCCGGAGCTGCTACTTTCAGCAGATAATCGGCGTCGCCAGTCAGCGCGTAGGCCTCCTGTATCTCTTCGACACCATTTACGAAGTCTCTGAATTTTTTGGCATTTTCCTTGGAATGGGGAGACAGGGTGACTTGAATGAGGGCGAGGAGGCCGATGCCCAGGCGCGAGGCGTTAAGGCGCGCGGAATAGCCCTCGATAATGCCGGTTTCCTCAAGCCTCATGCGGCGGCGGGAACATTGCGAGGCGGAAAGGCCAACCTTCTCGGCAAGCTCGGCATTGGTGAGGCGTCCGTCGGCTTCGAGCGCCGCAAGCAGCTTGAGGTCGAATTGATCGAGTGCGCCTGGTTCTTGCAAATCCGCCATTTTTCACACAATCCGTGCATCAGACGCCAAGAATTCGTTCATTATACATACAACTCTTGCAGGTTTCGCGCTATCTTTAACCTTCTTAAGGAAGGACAGGGAAAAAATGGGCCCGTTTCCGCACGATGCGCCGCCAGCCAAAATCAGCGCCGAAAACCCCGCCGGCACCGATGGATTTGAATTCGTGGAATTCGCCCATCCCGAGCCGGGCGCGCTCAAGACGCTGTTCGAGCAGATGGGTTTCGAGCTTGTCGCGCGGCACAAATCCCGCGCCATCGATCTTTATCGCCAGGGCGCGGTCAACTACATCCTCAACGCCGACCGGACAAGCTTCGGCGGCAAATTCGTCGATCTGCACGGACCCTGCGCGCCCGCGATGGCCTGGCGCGTCGTCGATGCCAAACATGCCTTCGCCCATGCGGTCGAAAGAGGCGCCAAGCCCTATACGGGCGAGGCGCGCGCCAAAACCATTGACGCTCCCGCGATCGTCGGCATCGGGGGCAGCCTGATCTATTTCATTGACACTTTTGGCGCCAAGGGTTCGCCCTATGAGGCCGAATTCGACTGGGCTGGCGAGCGCGATCCGGTGCCCGCCGGTTGCGGCATCGACTATGTCGATCACTTGACCAACAATGTGTTTCGCGGCGCCATGGACCGCTGGTACCAGTTTTATCGAAATCTCTTCAACTTCCGTCAGATCCGCTATTTCGACATCGCCGGAAAAGTGACTGGTCTTTATTCCCGCGCGTTGACCAGTCCGTGCGGAAAAATCCGGATTCCGTTGAATGAATCCGCCGACGACAAAAGTCAGATCGAGGAATATCTGCACCAATATAAGGGCGAAGGCATTCAGCATATCGCCTGCGGCTGCCAGGACATCTACGCCACCGTGAAGCGCTTGGCGGCGCGGGGCCTCGCTTTCATGCCGCCGCCGCCCGATACCTATTACGAGCGGATCGCCACGCGGCTACCAGGCAACGGCGAGCCGCTGGAGGCGTTGCGGGCGAGCGGCATACTCATTGATGGGGAAGCCGTCGAAGGGGGCAAACCAAAACTCCTGTTGCAGATTTTTTCAAAGACGGTGATCGGCCCCATTTTTTTCGAGTTCATCGAACGCAAGGGCGACGAGGGTTTTGGCGAAGGCAATTTTCAGGCACTTTTCGAGTCGATCGAAGCGGACCAGATCGAACGCGGCGTGCTCGTCGCTTGAAAAGTGCTGTCGCGGAGCAATCCACGGGTGCTCATATCCGATGAAAATTTGCGGCAAAATGCGCGCGCCACTGCAACGAAGCCAAGGACTGTCTGGTGGCGTTCCCGATGTGGCCGCCATGCAACATCGCCCCGAAAACGGCCGGCGAAACCTCGAACTTGCAAAAAAACCCATTGGATGTGGATAGCTTTGGTGTCTTGAGTGAAAATGCCGCCTCGGCTTGCGCTTGCCTGGTGTATCTTGCCGGAAGCTTGTTCCGCGTCCAGCCAGTAAAGGCTGTTGCATACGGACTAGACCATGATCGCTTCAAGTTGAATCGCTCACGGTCTCTATATCTTTGTTTTATCGCATGATCTTATCCAAAAAGTCTGCAACTTTTTGGGATCACGCTCTAGGCAGCTATTTGCTTGGCTACAGTCTTCCGATGGCCGGCTACACGCCACCGCCTGGGCTCTATTTCTCGGATACGTTCTATCTGTACCAAGGCAGCGCGAACGCCAACGTCAATTTTCCGGTAGGCAGAAATACGGTCGCCGGTGTGAGTTATAATTTCCTGTTCAATATCGCCCAGGTTGCTTGGGTCACGGACGTCAAGGTTCTTGGCGGAGCGCTCGGGTTCGCCGCACTTGTTCCTTTTGGCGGGGAGCGCACGTCGGCTCAGTCTTTCCTTCACAGGACCATTCGGCGTAAACCGGCAATTCGGCCGGACCGCTTCCATAGACGCTTTGGGCGACAGCGCCTTCGCCGCCTTCCTTGGCTGGGCGGAGGGCGAGCATCACTGGAACGCGACAATGACCGGTTTCGCCCCGACCGGGTATTATTCCTCCACCGCGCTTGCATTCACGGGCTTGCACCGGCCCGGCCTGGATTTCAAGGCGGGCCTATACATACCTCAGCCTCCAGACCGGCGTCGAGGCTTCCGCCGCGCTCGGCGTCACCGTCAACGCGATCAATACCGCGACAAACTACCAGAGCGGCGCCGAGCTCCATTTCGAGGGTGCGCTCAATCAGCACTTTCCCTTTGGCCTCGCAGTTGGCGTCGGCGGCTACTATTACCAGCAAGTGACGGCGGATGGCGGCTCGGGAAATAGGATTGGTCCGTTCAGGGGGCGCGTGGCGGCGATTGGGCCATTGGCCAGCTATACGTTGAAGCCCGGCGCGCAACAAGTTACCTTCAGCGGCCGGTGGTTTCATGAGTTCGATGTCACGCATCGGGTGCGCGGCGACTCGATCTTCGCCTCACTCAGTTTCCCGCTTTAGGCGAACCCCCACGCCCGCCGCGACATTGGCATCCGAGCCTGTCGCCGTTTCTTTTGCACAACCGTTATTTGGATAGGAGAGGTCTAGCTTCCAGCTTGGCCTGCCCTATATGCCGTGGCGTCCATCCCGTGGGGCGAAGCCATGCTAATTGATCTGGCGCAATACGGAACAATAAGTCAACTGCTACGTTTCTGATCCGGGAGCATCCGTCTCGAGAATGGCCTCTGCGCCGCTTACCGGCGCGGCAGCGTACCAAAGGAGGGAGCGATGTACGACCCCGCTAGTTCTCAACCACGGCGGCATCTGCCGAGACGCCCAATCATCCAAAGCCTATGCGGCGGGGTAGTCGCCTCGATTATTTTTGCCGCCTCGCCGGGGTCTTCCGGAACGGCCCTGGCCCAAGCTGCAAAGCCGAACATTATATTTATCATGGGAGACGATGTTGGGTGGTTCAATATCGGTGCTTACCATCAAGGCATGATGGCCGGCAAAACCCCCAATCTTGACCGATTGGCGGCCGAGGGCATGCAATTCACCGACTATTATGCTGAACCGAGCTGCACCGCCGGCCGCGCCAATTTCATCACCGGGGAATTGCCGCTTCGCACCGGTCTCACCACCGTCGGCCAGGCCGGCGCCGATGTCGGCATGCCCGCCGAGGCGCCGACCATCGCCACCGCGCTGAAGGCGATGGGCTACGCGACTGGGCAATTCGGCAAGAACCACCTTGGCGACCTCAACAAATACCTCCCCACCGTGCATGGTTTCGACGAGTTTTTCGGCTATCTCTACCACCTCGATGCGATGGAGGACCCGTTCTGGCACTCCTACCCGCCGGCGCTCGTCAAGGAGATCGGCCCGCGCAACCTTTTGCACACATTCGCGACCAATGTGGACGATCCGGCCGTCGAGCCGCGCTGGGGCAAGATCGGCAAGCAAAAAATCGAGGACGCCGGGCCTTTGCCGCCGCATCCCATCGAAGGCATCAAATATAATATGGAGACCGTCGACGACGCGATTCTCGGCTTCACCTTCAAATTCATCGACAAGGCCGTGCAGCAGAAGAAGCCTTTCTTCGTCTGGCTCAATCCAACCAGAATGCATATAATCACGCATCTGTCGCCCAAGTACCAGGCGACGGAGACGTCCGAGAACGGCTATTACACTGAAGAAGCCGGCATGACACAGCTCGATGACATCGTCGGCACCGTGCTGAGAAAGCTGAAGGACCTTGGCTTAGACAAGAATACGATCGTCGTTTTTTCGACCGACAATGGCGCCGAGAATTTCACTTGGCCGGATGGTGGCAACACACCCTTTGCCGCGGGCAAGGGAACGGTTCTGGACGGCGGGATGCGGGTGCCGATGATCGTGCGATGGCCAGACCATGTGCCGTCTAGAAAGGTTGAGAATGGGATCATGTCTGGTCTCGACTGGTTTCCGACGTTTGCCGCGCTCGCCGGGGATCCGAACATCGTATCCGAGTTGAAGCAGGGCAAGCAGCTCGGCGATCGCAACTACAAAGTTCATTTCGACGGCTACGACCAGACACGCTTGCTGACCGGGAAAGGCCCGTCCAACCGCCACGAGATTTTCTATTTTGCCGAAGGCACGCTCGGCGCGGTTCGAATCGACGACTACAAATATCGATTCATCGATCAACCCAACGGCTGGCTCGGCGGCACGGTGAAGCTCGATTGGCCCAGCATCGTCAATTTGCGGCTCGATCCTTTCGAGCGGCTGGGCATGCCGACCGCGGCCGGGGGCTCGCTCTCCTATTATGATTTCTTCGTCCATGAGTTTTGGCGCTTCGTTTATGTCCAGAAGGAGGTCGGCGAATATGCCCAAACCTTCATCGAATTTCCGCCGATGCAGAAAGGCGCGAGTTTCAACATGGAAGCGGTGAAGGAGCAGATCGCGGCCGCGCAAAAAAGGTTCCATTCTCAGTGACAGGGTAGGCCTCGGCAGGGCGACGCTCCGGCAGCGCCGCCTTGTCACCCCCAGGGGACTTGCCGCGCGAGCTCACCCGGATATTCTGGCACGCGGTCAAATGGCGTCGAAGAGTTTCTCCCATGCCCAGTGTTTACATGTCCGGCTTTGGCAACGACTTCGAGACCGAGGCGCTGCCGGGCGCCTTGCCGCAAGGGCAGAACTCGCCGCAGCGCTGCCCCTATGGGCTTTACGCCGAACAATTGTTGGGCACGCCGTTTACCGCGCCACGCGGCGCCAATGCGCGCTCCTGGCTCTACCGCATGCGTCCGTCGGTCAAGCATGTCGGCCGTTTTACGCGCATCGATGTTCCCTTCTGGAAAACCGCGCCGCATATCGCCGCACATGACTTGCCGCTCGGTCAATTGCGCTGGGATCCTTTGCCGATCCCCAATGAACCTTTGACCTTCGTGACCGGCATGCGCAGCATGACGACCGCGGGCGATGTCCACACCCAGACCGGCATGGCGGCGCATGTCTTCCTTGTGACGCAAAATATGGAAGACGATTATTTTATGAACGCCGACGGCGAATTGCTGATCGTGCCGCAAACCGGCGCCTTGGATATCGCGACGGAACTCGGGCGCATCGTCATCGCGCCAGGCGATATCGCCGTCATTCCGCGTGGGATGAAGTTTAAGGTAGGGCTCGAAGGCGGCCCCTCGCGCGGCTACGTCTGCGAGAATTATGGCGCGAGGTTCGCCCTGCCCGCGCGGGGGCCGATCGGCGCCAATTGCCTCGCCAACCCACGCGACTTCAAGACCCCGGTGGCAAGCTTTGAGGATAAGGAAACGGCCTGCCGTCTCACATTAAAATGGTGCGGCGGCTTTCACGTCAGCGAAATCGGCCATTCGCCGCTCGATGTCGTCGCCTGGCACGGCAATTACGCGCCCTACAAATACGATCTGCGGACCTTCGCGCCGGTCGGCGCCATTCTGTTCGATCACCCGGACCCTTCCATATTCACGGTGCTCACCGCGCCATCCGGCGAGGAAGGCACCGCCAACGTCGATTTCGTGATCTTTCCGGAGCGCTGGCAGGTCGCCGAACATTCGTTCCGGCCGCCATGGTATCACATGAACATCATGAGCGAGTTCATGGGGCTGATCTTCGGCCAATATGACGCCAAGGCGAAAGGCTTTGCGCCGGGCGGGATGTCGCTGCACAACAGCATGCTGCCGCATGGGCCCGACAGGCAAGCGTTCGACAGAGCGAGTTCCGGCGAATTGAAACCGCAAAAACTCGAAAATACCCTCGCCTTCATGTTCGAAACGCGCTATCCGCAACAGGTGACGGACTATGCAGCCAAGCTGCCAGCATTGCAAAGCGACTATGCAGATTGCTGGCGGGGTTTGGAAAAGCACTTCGATCCAAACCGCCCCTAGAGCATGTCACGAAAAAGTTGCTCGACTTTTTCGATATTAAGACATCGGATATATCCGATGTCTCATGAGGACATGCTCTAATTCTTTGATTTTGAGCTGCGTCCTTATCGATCAAATGATTCCATTTGATCGGGACGCGCTCGAATGACCAGCGCCGTGAGGGAGCCGCGTGAAGCTTGCGACACTCGCCGACGGCAGCCGCGATGGGCGGCTTGTCGTGGTTTCGCGCGATCTCGCCCATGCCACGGACGCGCGGGGCGTCGCCGATACCCTTCAGGACGCACTCGACGATTGGACTCGGGTCGCCCCAAAACTCGAAGCGCTCGCGACGGCGCTTGAAACCGGCTCGGTGCCCCGCGAGCGATTCCGTGAGCACGACGCGCTCTCGCCCCTGCCCCGCGCGTTCCAATGGATCGACGGCTCCGCCTATTTAAATCACGTGGAGCTTGTCCGCAAGGCGCGCGGCGCCGCGATGCCGCCGAACCTTTGGAGCGATCCCTTGCTTTATCAGGGCGGATCGGACGCTTTTCTTGCGCCCCGTGAGCCGATCAGAATGGCGGATGAAGGTTTCGGTATCGATTTCGAGGGGGAGGTCGCGATCGTCGTCAATGATGTCGCGATGGGCGCGGATCGCGCCGTTGCCGCCGCGGCGATTGCCCTCGTCGTCCTTGCTAACGATATCTCCTTGCGCAATCTTATCCCGGCGGAACTCGCCAAGGGTTTTGGCTTCTTCCAGTCGAAGCCGTCCTCGGCATTCTCGCCGGTCGCGGTCACTCCGGGCGAGCTCGGCGCTTCTTGGGACGGCGGACGCTTGCGTCTTCCCTTACTTGTTAGCCTCAATGGCAAGCCGTTTGGGCGGGCGGATGCTGGCACCGGCATGAATTTCGATTTCCCTGCCTTGATCTCGCACGCGGCCAAAACAAGACCGCTTAGCGCGGGCACCATCGTCGGCTCTGGCACCGTTTCCAACAAAGGCGCGGACGGCGGTCCCGGCCGCCCCATCGGCGAAGGCGGAGTTGGCTACTCATGCCTTGCCGAGGCGCGGATGGTCGAGACCATTCGCGATGGCGCCACGAAGACGCCATTTATGCGCTTCGGCGATACGGTGCGCATCGAGATGAAGACTCCGGGCGGACAGTCCATTTTCGGCGCCATCGAACAGACGGTCGAACGTTATGCAAGACCCCTTGCCTGAGCCTTGCCTCTTCGGCTATTGGCGATCGAGCGCCGCCTACCGGGTGCGGATCGCCCTGAACCTCAAGAGGGTTACCGCGAGACACGTCTCCGTGCAACTGCAATTGGGCGAGCAGACGCGCGACGACCATCGCGCGCGAAACCCCGCGGGTCTCGTTCCGGTATGGCGTGAAGCGGACGGGTTTACGCTGTCTCAATCGCTTGCCATCATCGAATATCTCGATGAAATTTATCGAGACCCGCCCTTGTTGCCCTGCGACCCCAGACAGAAGGCGGTTTGCCGCGAGATTGCCTATGCGATTGCTTGCGACATTCATCCGATCGGCAATTTGCGAGTTCTTGAAAAACTCGCCGCGGATCATGGCGCCGCCGCCGGCGCCTGGGCGCCCTGGAACCGGCACTGGATCGGGACCGGGTTTGGCGCGATCGAAGCGCGCCTCGCCGACATTGCCGGGCGCCACGCCGTCGGAGACCAGATTACCCTGGCCGACATTTGCCTTGTGCCCCAGGTCTATAATGCGCGGCGCGCCGGCCTCGATTTGGCGCCCTATCCGCGCATCGCCGCGGCCGACGCGGCGGCCCGCGAGCAGCCCGGCTTCGCGGCGGCGGCGCCCGAGGCTCAGCCCGATGCGCCATAGCGACTTTGGCGAATGGCGCTCCTCGATATCGCCGCCTTGTCGGTGCAAGATCGGCCAATTGCGATGCGGGAGGGGCGCATGGATTGGCGCGCGGTTCAAAATTGGGTTTACACTCACGGGTTGTCGTCGTTGTGTATCGTCGCGCCCGTATTGCTGGGCTCCGTCGCGCTGGATCAGACAGCGTCCATGTTGACGCGGCGAGCCGAGGGGCTCCCGCTGCGTTACGAATTTCTTTCGGAGACAGACCTGCCCGGCCCAGCACAGCCACAGTTAAACAGATCGACCAGAAGGATGTCCGGGACCTCGCCATGACCTTCGTGGCGAAGGACCTGCGCGGCCGAGCCTCATACGCGGTCGCCAGCGCTTTCTTGTACCTCGCCGCGGCGGCGGCGATTGGATTTGGATTATGGGCCGTCGGCCGCCGCAACGGAGCGCGGGTCGCATTCGAGGCTGTGCTCTTCTTCGTCTTCCTCGGATACATCGTCGCCTCGTATCCCGGCGGCTTTCGACTTATTGCGGCCACTGGTGGTCGAGCACATCTGGCGGCCGTCAACGAGCTGGCACCGCCCATGAACGCTCTCGTGAGCGGCGACGCGGTTCGTTCACGGTTCAATCAATTCGTTGGGGTCTTGTTCCGCGCAGACCAGTTTGGCGATCCGGCGGTGACCGGCCTCGTGCGCCTGAATTCCATCATCGGCCTCATCGCGGTCGCCATGCTTCTCGCGGCCCTGGCCAGTGCTTCGGTCCGGCCGGAAAATGCACCGACTCACGAGGAATTGCTGTCGCGCCTCTGGATCATGCGAATCGTGCTCGCGTTGGGGGCCGCGGTTCTGGTCGTTGCGGTCCTCTGCAGCAAGATCATCAACGAATGGCCGGCATCCCTTCTCTCCAATGCGCAGCAAAAGGCCATTGCTCCGATCGGCGAGGCGGTGAATTTAATGTTAGGAGCTTCCGGCACAATGGGTTTGATCGCGGCGTTGGGACCGGCCCTCGCCGCCTTTGTCCTGGATCGTCGCGCCTTCCGCGCCGCGCTTGCCGATATTCGACAGGCCGAGACGACCGAGGCGACCGCGCATGATCGAGCGCAGGCGAACGCCGCTCCGGCGCAAGGATTCCCCGACGATCTCACGTTCGCTACCTGGCCGAGCATCAGCGCCGCCATCGCGGTCTTCTCGCCATTGTTGACATCGGTGTTGACGGAGGTAGTGGCGTCCATCGTCAAGATTCCACAGTCTTGCAGTGCCTCTCACGGCGCGATCGGCGACACTCGCGACAGGAACTCGGCGATGGCGCGCAGCGTGATGTCCGGTTGTTCCTCTTGTGGGAGGTGGCCACAGTCGTCGATGAGGATCAGTTCCGAACCCTGAATGAGCGCTTTCAGCTTTCTTCCGATCTCGGGCTCGGGCGGAACGATCCTGTCTCGCCGGCCCCAAATCAAGAGGGCCGGAAGGGTCAATTGTTTATATTTTTCGATCGTCCCCGCCGAAATCGCCGGGAATCATTTGACGCGCCGTTTCCAGCGACGCATGGCGGCCTTCCTCGGACTCGAGGTTTTTTGCATAGGTTCGCACCATCTCCTCGGTGATACGGCGACGATCATAAAAAGCGAAACGCAGCACGAGCCTCACAATCAATCGCGGTGGCAGGAGCGACGTCAAGAAAGGTCCCAGGCGCGGCGAGAACGCTGGCTTGAGGAGCCACGGGATTCGCTGCGGCAGGGCCAGACAATCGACCAGAGTTAACGACCTGATAGCGTTTCGCTGCCTTTCCATGAAATCGACGGCGATCATGAGCGCGACGCCACCGCCCATCGAATGCCCCACCAGATCGAAGTCCTCCAGGCCTTGGCTATCGATGAAATCGAGCACCGCCCGCGCATGATCGGCCAAGCGATAACGATTATCCAGGCGCGGGGGCGAACGGCCATGGCCGGGGAAATCGATGCGGATGACCCTGCGATCGGGCAAGGCGAGAGCCAGGTGGTGCCAGGAAAATAGGGAAGCGCCATAGCCGTGCAAGGCCAATAGCGGTCTTCCAGAACCCGAGGATTTGAAGTTCAGAGGAATCATGAATTTGAACGTCACCTCACCGTCGTTTGGCAGCTTGTCTGCTGCAAGGATTCCAAGGGTGAATTCCGGTCTTTGCCGCTGCCACTCCACATGCCATTAAAGTCGGTCAGTTTAATCTCTGCGCTGGCCGGGTAGGGAGCGGCCCACCCCGTCAGAACAGCCGCAATTCCTATCCCAAGATGCCTGCTCAATCTCATGGACATGACGCCCCACCATCTTCATAAGAATATCACAACGCGATCCCGTAACTTAAGGGTTGGGCGGCGCGTCGCCTGCGGCAGGCGCAACAATTGTTCGATATTCTAAGGCAAAATTGGCTATGTTCTCAACCCCAACCTCCAAATCGGCGAGCCGGATCCATGGGTGTCGAAGGGCGTGACAAGGTCAAGACGCTGGATACCGGTGCGGCTGCCTTATCGAACCAGCTTGGCAAGACGGTACAGCGGCTGCGCAAGGCCTATAATCTTTCGCTGTCGGAACTGTCCGGACAATCGGGCGTCGCGAAATCGATCATCAGCCAGATCGAGCGCAACGAGACCAATCCGACACTCGCCACGATCTGGCGCCTCTCGCAGGCGCTCGATGTCTCGATCGAGCGGGTGCTGCGGGCGGCCGACGACGAGCCCTTTTTGGAGAAATCCTCGCGCGGCGACACCCCGATCCTGGTTTCCGACGACGGCAAGTGCAGGCTCGCCATCATCGGCTGGATTAAGACGGTCGAATGGCTGCAATGGTATGATTTCTCGGCCGATCCCGGCGGTGTGCTGGAATCGGAGGCGCATCAGCGCGGCTCCGTGGAAAGCCTGTCGGTGAGCGAAGGGGAGCTCGAGGTCGAAGTGGGCGGCGCGACCGAGCGGGTCAAGGCCGGCGAGACATTGCGCTATCGCTCCGATCGTCCGCATACGATCCGCAACGTGTCGCAAAAACCGGCGTCGGCGACAATGGTCTGCATTCTGAAGGCGGCGGCGATGGAATAATACCAACCGCCCGAAAACCTGACTCCGGGGGGATTGAACGAAGCCGCTATCGCGGCGGGAGCGGTGAGGTTGGGTCATTGGCCTCCTGTCCGAGAGGATCGGGTGTTTCAGCCCCTCCCAGACAGGTGATTTCCAGATGACCCGGATGAGCCTCTCGCCGCCGCATGATCGAGGACATGACCGTCCGCAATCTTTCGCCGGCGACGCAACGATCCTCCATCGGCGCGGTTTCGAAGCCCCGCTATTTTGGGCGATCCCCTGACACATTGGAGTTGGAGGACGTTCGCGCTTTCCAAGTGCATCTTGCCAAGTGCATTGTCTCGACGGGCAATTCATGGCCGGCGCTGAGCGTATTTTTCCCGCTCGAAGCGACGGGATGCTCCCCCGCCGCCATTTCTGTGCGACATGTCATGAAACCGGCTTCGATGATTTGGACAACTATCACGCTTCGCCCAAGACTCTCCGCAGCCTTTTCCACCAAGCTGCGATTGCTGGAACCTTAAGCCTGCTCTGCTCAAACAATACCGAAGGATCGCAATCCGATACGACAAAACAGATCAGAGCTTCAAAGCCACGATCAACCTCTCCGCCACAGTCATGGCGTTGAAGTGAATGTCAACAGGCCCTACTGCAGCCAAAATTCGCCGTCGAGCGTTTTAATCTCGGCCGGTTTGATGAGCTTCGAATGTCCCACCACCACGCTATGCAGCGGCCCGTCGAGCTTTTCCCGCCAGAACGCCAAGAATTTGATCAGGATCGGAAAATCCGGCGCAAGGTCGTAGTCTTGCCAGATATAGGACTGCAACAGGCGCGGGTGATCCGGCAAATGATAAAGAATACGCGCGGTGGCAAGCCCGTATCCCGCGAGCTGCTTGAGAAAATAGGGCGACGCCTTGTTTGTCGCGATCCTTCTGGTTGCGGCCATTGCCTTAACCTCCGTGCCTGTATGTCAGCCAGAGCGGGTCCTTACAAAATGTTGACGAGACTGTTCGATTTTGACCTGCCCCAACTTGTTGCCATGAGCGATTCTTTCGCTGCGTCCATTCAATACGGGTTACATTAATACAGAGTTGCGCTAGAGGCTAACGCAAGCCGTGCGCCGGAAAAAAAATTCGCCAGTGTTGCCGCTTAGTCTCACGTCGATCGAATGCCGTGAAGCAGGTGTAGATCCTCCCTTGCATCGACGTCGAGCTCCGGGAATAGGGTGTGGCCGAGCACCGCCGGGTTGCTCCGCTGCGCGCGGTGCCCGGCAGGCGGCGATCGCGAGCTTCAGGGAAGTCGACAAGATGAAACGCGGCCGCCGCCCGATTTGTTCGGATGCCTGGCATAAAGCTTTATCCATTCAATGCAGCCATTGCAGTACGACGAGAGCTTGTTAGAGTGCGCGCGGCTTCGCTTCGTTCACGCGCGTGAATTCAGTCTTTTCGGGAGCTAAGGCATGACCGACATCACTATCGCTGGAGAGACGTTCAACGTCTTAATCGAGGGCGACGAGAACAAAGAGATCTTGATGCTCTCTAACCCGATGGGCACCAATCTTCACCTCTGGGACCCTCAAATTCCCGCTTGGGCCGAACATTTCCGGGTCGTGCGCTACGATTTGCGCGGGCACGGCGCAAGTGTGGCCAATCAAGGACCCTATTCAGTCGAAGGCCTTGGCCGCGACGCGCTCGCAATCATGGATGCGCTCGGCATCGAAAGAGTCCATTGGTTGGGCCTTTCGATGGGCAGCGTGGTGGGACTCTGGCTCCTCGTCCATGCGCGGGAGAGGATTGGCCGGGCGGTGCTTGCCAGTACGGCGGCGCAAATACCGGGTCCCGATCTGTGGAACAACCGCATTCAATCGGCTCGGGACACCGGCATGAATGGCGTCGCGACGACGGCCGCCGAGCGTTGGTTCACAAAGACCTTCCGCGACGCCAATCCGGAAAAAGTGGAAGCCGTGATGGAGATGGTCCGGACGACGTCGTTGCACGGCTATTTGGCCGCCTTGGCCGCCATTCGTGACATGGATATGCGCGAAGCGATTCGAAGCATCGCGAACAAGGTTCTGGTCATTGCCGGGCGGCACGATCCATCGACGCCGCCAGGGATGGGCGCCTTGGTCGCCAGTTCCATCGAAGGCGCCAAATTTGTCACGCTGGAAGCCTCGCATATGTCGAATATCGAGGATGAAGCGAATTTCACCGAGGCGGTCGTCGATTTCCTGACCGCTCCTGAAACCACCGCGGCCAGTCCTCCTCCCCGCTCAAGAGCTCCGGCAAAAAAGGCAGCGGCCAAGAAAGCGCCCGCAAGCAAGAAAGCGCCCGCAAGGAAGACGGCCGCGAAAAAGGCTCCGGCGAAAAAAGCGTTGGTCAAAAAAATCGCTGCCAAAAAACCTGCGCGAAAACAAGCTCCCGCGAAGAAAGCGCCAACGAAAAAAGCACCCCCCAAGAAACTCAAAACGAAGGCGCCAACGAAGAAGGCCGCCGCGAAAAAACCAACCGCAAGGACGGTTCCAAAGAAGCGGCCTGGCACGAAAACGGGCGTGAAAAAAAAGACGTCAGGCAGGAAAAAAAGCTGAATAAATGTCCGTTCCGGCCAGCCTCACACTGTTCCGTATTTACGATGGGCATAGCTGAGGTTGCCGCCTTCCGGACCAAAGTCCGCCGCTTCGACAGCGCCAATCATGACAAAATGGGTCATGACACTCTTTGCCTCGACAAGACGGCAGTCGAACGCCGCGGCCGCGCGTCTGAGCACCGGAGCGCCGGTTACGAGCTTGGTCCATTCGCCACCCGCGAATTTGTCGCCGAGATGGTGACCGGTGCGGCCGGCGAAAATATCCGCGATCGCCTCGTGCGACGGAGCAAGGGTGTTGATGCAAAATACGTCGTTCTCGATCATCCTTGCCGCCGAAGGCGAAGTTTTGTTGATGCAAAACAACATCATCGGGGGTTCGTCCGTGATCGAGGCGACGGAGATCGCGGTAATTCCGGCAAGACCCGCCGGCCCGTTGGTGGTGACAATATGAACAGCGGCCGCGACACGGCTCATCGCGACGCGAAACCGCGCCGGATCGAGGTTTTGGCCTGGCACGGCGCCTATTTCCATGCGTCCGTTCTTGGGTTTGGCCATGTCGTCACCAAGCTCCTTCTTCATCGACACTTATTTTTGGGACCGGCGCGCGATCCCTGATAGCAAACACAGCCGCATAAAAAAGTATCCGCCAGCCGCGCGCAAACACCAGACAATAACCATTCATCGCGGCGGTAAGCCGGACCATCTCATCACCCCCGCGAAGGAGCCTTCGATGCAAGCGCCCTCTCATTTACCGGCTCCGATCGACGACGGCGCATGCGCACATCTTCCGGGACTCGCGGTGCCATTGCTTGTGCTCCCATCGACCGCCGGGTGCTTGGTCAATCTCAGCAAGCGCGACGATGCTCGAACGGTCGTTTACTGCTACTCCATGACCGGGGTGCCGGGAGCGCCAATGCCGGAGAGGTGGGACCTGATCCCGGGAGCGCGCGGTTGCACACCGCAAGCTTGCGCCTTTAGCGACCATTACCAGGAACTTGCCACGTTTGAGGCGGAATTATTCGGCCTGAGCACTCAAACCACTGGTTATCAGCGCGAAATGGCCGAACGCTTGCATTTGCCCTTCGAAATCCTGAGCGATGCCAAGCACACCTTTGCGAACGCTTTGAAACTTCCCACATTCGAGGCCGGAGGAATGCGCCTTATCAAGCGCCTAACCTTGATTCTCCGTGGCGGCCGGATTGAAACCGTGTTTTATCCCGTCTTTCCGTCAAACGAGAATGCCGCGCGAGTCCTCGCGTGGCTTGAGCGGCACCCGGTGTAAAACGCGGCCCGGTTCAGATGGATCGACGGGGTAACCCAGGAAAGCGGCTATCCCAAATTGGCGAGGCCGGGAAAACTCTGCAACAGCCAGGCCGAAAAATCCTGAATCGATCCAGTCAAAAAGGCTATTCCCGTTGCCACGAGAAGGACGCCAATAACCCGCTCGATCGCGCCAAAATAGGGACGGCAACGCTTGATAACGCGGACACAGGGTTCGATTGCCAGCGCCGCCAACAAAAACGGCAGGCCGAGCCCGGCCGAATAGGAAGCCAGCAGCGCGATGCCGTTGCCGACTGTCTCCTCCGACGCGGCGACCGCGAGAATCGCCGCGAGAATGGGGCCAATGCAAGGGGTCCAGCCAAAGCCGAACGCCAGCCCCATGATGTAGGCGCCCCAAATTCCGGCCGGCTTTTGCACCTCGACCCGGGCCTCGCGATAAAGAAGAGCGAACCGGAAAACGCCCAAAAAATGCAAGCCCATCACGATGATCGCGACCCCGGCGAGAAGCGAAAGCGTTAAGAAATATTCGTGCAGCACCTGACCGAAAGCCGAGGCCGTCGCGCCGAGGCCAACGAAAACAGTGGAAAAACCAAAGATGAAAAGCACCGCCGCGAAGAGAATGGCGCGCCGCGCGCGGGCTTCGCCTTGGGCGGCGACCTTCTCGATCGTCGTTCCGGCAATAAAGGTAAGATAGGATGGAACCAGCGGCAGCACACAGGGGCTCAAGAATGATAGAAGGCCTGCAAGCGCGGCGGCCGGAAACGTGACATCATGCGGCATCCCCCCTTCTAGCTTGTTCTGGGATAAGGGAAAAGCACCAAGGCCTCGCGGAAGCACGGGCACTTCGGCGGGTTTCGTAAAATTAACGTGAGACCCTATAGTTTGCGACAATAAGATTTCCGATTCGGTTCAGGAGAATTGCATGGCGGCAGTAAAAAATCTTGTTTCGATGCCCATCGCCGCCGCCGCACGGCTTTTGCGCCCCAATAATGCCCTGGTCCGCGCCAGCACCCGTGCGGCCCCGCCCCGCCCCGGGGCGCTCCTTCGATGACCGTTTTCCTCGTCTCTTTGTGCAATATCCTGTTCAATTTCGCGATCGGGCTTCTCGTCGCGAAATTTCTTGGCCCCGAGGAATATGGCCGGTTTGCCCTCGCCTACGCGACCGCGATCTTCGTGCAGACTGGATTTTTCGATTGGATCCGGCTCGGAGCCACGCGGTTTTATTCCGAACGGATACGTGACGAGGAGCCGGCGCTGCGGGCGACGCTCGATTTCGGCTTTGCAATAATCGCCGCCGGGCTTGCGGCCGGCGCGAGCCTTCTTCTCTTCACCGGCATCAGGTTTACACTATCATATGGTTTGATCGCCCTGGCGCTCGGCGCCGCCGTCGCCAATGGGCTTTTCGATTATCATACGGCGCTGGTTCGCGCCCGCTTCGACGACCGTCTTTTTACGAGGCTCGTTCTCGTCAAGAACATAGTGGCTTTCGCTCTCATGGGCGGCGGGGCCTTCGTGTTTGGCTCGGCGAAAATGACCCTTATTGGCACAATCGTCAGTCTCGCCGGATCGGTTGTCACCGCGCGCGCGGCGTTGCGCGATCCGGCCTCGCAACCTCGCCTCGCGCGCCTTTCCATTGCCCGTTCGCTGACGGCCTATAGCCTTCCTATCGTCGGCGCCAATCTGCTTTACCTTGCGATCCCTCTTGCCAATCGCTCGATCCTCGCGATTCTCGATGGATTTTCCGAAACAGGACAATTTTCCTTGGCCTATGATTTTGGAACCAAGGCGATCCAGGCGCTCGGCTCGGCCCTCGATATTGTGTTGTTTCAGATCGCGGTCGCGACGCACGAATTACACGGTCCGTCTCAGGCGAGGCGGCAGATCGCCCGCAACATGACAATCGTTATCGCCATGGTTTTGCCGGCATGTACGGGGCTTTGGCTGACCCTTCCTTCGATTGAGAAATTGGCCGTGCCGGAGGCATTTCGAGGCCATTTCGACGTGCTTTTGCCTCTGATGATGACCGGCCTCTTCTCCATGGCCATGATTCAATACGCCATCAATCCGGTTTTCCAGATCGAGAAAAAAACCGCGCCTTTGATTGTCGCGGCCTTGGCGGCTTGCGCCGCCGATGCTCTGTTGCTCTTGATTTTGCCCCTCGATGCCAGCGCGTCGAGCCTCGCCATCGCCCAGGCCGGTGCGATGCTGGTCGCGCTCATTGTGCTGATCGGTTTCGCAAGCCGGACGAAACGGCAATGGCCGCGTCCACGCGATCTCGCCGTCACGGTTTTCGCCAATGCCTTGATGGCCGCGATCGTTCTGCCGATGCGCGGCCAAGAGCCAGGACTTGCGACACTTGTCGAACAGATTGCCACCGGCGTAGCTGTCTACGCTGTCGTCGTGTTTGGGTTCGATGTCGCCGGATTGCGCGGCCTCACGATCGCACGTCTGCGCCTTGCGGCGGCGCTAACGAAAACACTTTAAGGTTTTTCGCGCCGGCGGCCGCCGCGTCGCATGAGCAATGTCGCCCAGCCGTCGATGTCGATAAGCCGCGCCAGGGCGAAGCCTTGCGTCCGATAGGCGGCAGCGACGCCTGGAACGTCGCGCCGGATGAGACCGGAGAGAAATAATTTCCGCGCCAGGCGCCGCTAATCTTGCAATTTCTGGTGCGAGATCGCGCAGCGGACGCGCGAGAATATTCGCCAAAACCAGATCGTAAGGTCCCCCTGCCCGCACCACCGGATGCGCCACACCTTCGGCCCGAAACGGACGCACAAAGCTTGCGACGCGGTTGCGTTTTGCGTTGGCGCCGGCCGCTGTCACGCAAACAGGATCGATATCCCCGGCGTGAATTTTGCGCTTGAACACTTTGGCCGCCGCGATGGCAAGGACGCCGGAGCCGGTGCCGAGATCGAGGATGGCGCGGGGCCGCCGCTTGCGCGCAGCGAGATCCATCATGTGGAGGCAGCCGCGCGTCGAGCCATGATGGCCGGTGCCAAAAGCAAGCGCGGCCTCGATCTCGATTGCGATGTCATTGGATTTGACCGCGTCGCGTCCATGCGCGCCATGAACGATGAAGCGTCCCGCCCGTACCGGCTTCAGCGCTTCGAGGGAAGCGGCAATCCAGTCGCATTCATCGATGCGGCCGAAGGTTGCCGCGCGGGCGGCGGCGTCATCCGCGGCGGCGGCGACAAGAGCGCGAACGTTTGCTTCATCCGGAGGGGCGCCAAAATAGGCCTCGACGATCCAGGGAGCCTTGTTCCAATCGCCTGTGTCCGGCGCCTCCTCGAAGGCCGCGGCGGCGGTCGTGGCTGGATCAAAAGTCTCGACAATAATGGCGGCTATCCTGCGCGCCGTCGCCTCGTCGCAGGAAAGACGCATCATACGCACGGCGCCATTTGGGGGCAGGCCTTCGAGCATGGCGGCAGCTACCATGCAGGGCCGCGAACGGCAATGGAGAGCGTGCCCGCCTCGCAGCGCGCAGTTCGACCGCTTGCTCGATCCCGGCAATCCCGGCGTGATGCTCGAAATCTTGCAGCGCGCGACGAAAAACCTTGGCCGCGAATTGCGGCTCGAATTGGTGTGAGAGAAGGTTGCGACGCAGATGGGGTTAAACGTGCATCGATCACTGCGGCCGCCAGTCCCAATGCCTCGCCTTTCCTGTAAGGGCCAGCCCTTCATGAACAGCACAAAGCGGGATAACAAACGCCCACAAGTTCTTATATATGATAATATCCTTTATCATTTACTCAATGGATAGAGAGAATGCCGGTTCGGGTGAGTTTCGACAGCAATGCGTGGGAAAGGATATTCAACTCGACCGTCAGTGAATTGATGCCCATCCGTGCCGCGCTCGCGGATGGGAGGCTCAAGGGCTTCATCTGCGAGGTTGGGTTCCGCATCGAAGCGATTCGCAAAGGGGATCGAGCATCCTATTTTGCTCAACCGCATTTCGGCTCTCGGCAAGAAGGCGTCGTCATGCGCGACGGCAGGCCCTACTGGAAAATGTCGTTTGGTCCGATAGACGAGCGCCATCCGGGATTACCGCCTGTTCAGGCCTGCAAGCTGCAAAGTGCACTGGCTTCTGGCGTCCGGCTCATGCGCGGGTTGGCTTGGATGGGACTGCCTGCCCCGCAGGAAATCCATGATTCCACAAATTTTGTTTCAGAAACCATTGAGGAAAGGCGCGACCGTGAACAACGCCAAAGAGAAGTGTTCGCCCGTGTTTACGCACCCGGTGTCGGCAAGGCTGCCTTCGATGCGGCTGGTGGATGGAACCTTCTGCCGACAACGCCAGCCGATCAAAAACGACTTCGCAAAGCGTGTGCGGAATGGGCGGACGGCGAGCTGGTATGCGCCCATGTCGCATATCGGAACGATGTCTTGTGTACGAACGATCGTGCCCAAGCTGCCGGGGTCTCGATTTTCGATCTGGAAAATCGACCATGGCTTACCGTTCACTACGGCGTGTCTTTCAGGACGATCGATGAACTCGTGGCGGACATCTGAAATGACTATTCTCGTTCCCGTCCTCACCAACCGCGCCCCTGGCCCTCATCGCCGCGGCCGACGCGCGCGCCTCCTACCGCTTCTTTGAATTCTTCACGGCGCAGATCACGAATCCGAACACGCGGCGCGCCTATGCGCACGCGGCGAAAGAATTCTTCGCCTGATTTGAGGCGCGCGTCAAACGAACGCCGCAACAAGGGCAATCCGCGCAGGAGATCGCGCGCGGGCCATCAGGCCTTCCGGCACCCATCCAGGAACAAGCGAACCGCGGTTTTGAGCCTTAGGTCTTCCAGCGAAGGTTCCTCGCGGCCGCCGAACAGAGCCAAGCGCTGTGGCACACCGGCGACAAGGATGAAGAACTGCTCGGCCAGAAGTTCAGGATCGCCAAATTGGATCATGCCGCGATCGGCATAGACCGCCAGGACGCGGATAATTTCGCCAAGGGGGCGACGGCGATTGCGCTCGACAAAGAGCTTCGCAAGACCGGGGAATCTGGGTGCTTCGGCAATGAACAGGCGATGGAAGGCAAGAACCTCGGGCCGGAGCGCCAAGTCCAAGAGCCTTCTTCCCAATGCGCAAAGTCCTGCCTCGACATCCTGCGGCGGGGGCTCGAAAATACGGAGAATTCCGATCTGTTCCTCGATAAACCGTTCGAACGCGCCGGCGAATAGCGCCGCCTTGTCGGGATAACGCGCGTAGATGAAGCGTTTGGCGACCGCCGAGTCGCGGGCGATCTCGTCAACCGAGGCACCGTCCCAACCTTTCTCCAGAAAAAGACGGGCCGCCGTCGCGAGCAGGTTGTGATGCCTTCGTTCAGCTTCCTGCCGGGTCGGCCGGCCTCCGGGACCGCGCTTGAAGGACACGGGTTCAAGCGGCACGTTGGGCATCACTGGTTCTTTCTTGCAGCCGGAGGTCCGAAGTGATAACGCAACGATACATCGCCGTTGCAGAAGGTTCAAGTCCGTGAAGCCACCGGTCATTCTTGCGGTCGCGCTCGCCGCGGTGGTGGGCGCCGGATGGTGGTGGGCGCGGACCCGCATTCCTCCGCCGACCGAGTGGCAAGGCTATGCCGAGGCCGATTTCGTGAAGGTCGGCCCGACCCAGCAAGGTCTCCTCACTTCCGTCTTCGTCGCGAGGGGCGTCAAGGTCGCCGCTGGCGCGCCGCTCTTTGAACAGGACGACACCGCCGATAAGGCGGCCGTGGACCAAGCCGCGCGGCAGTTGACGCAAGCCGAAGCGCAATTGGCGAATCTCCAGGCGAGTGGCAAGCAGACCGAGATAGAACAGGCTGAAGCAAACCTGGCGGATGCCCAGGCGACGCTCGTCCGGGCCCAGGCCGATCTCCAACGAAACGAACCACTGGTGCGCCTTCGTGCCGTTTCGATTCAGAGTGTCGATCAACTTCGGGCTGATTACCGCTCGGCGGAAGCCAAGGTTCACGGGCTCGAAGCGGCACTCGCGCAGTTGCGTGCGCCGCTTGGCCGGGTTCAGGAGATTGCCGCGCAAGCGTGCGGCGGTTGGCGCGGCGCGGGCGGCGGTGGCCATGGCAAAGTGGCGGCTCGACCAGCGCCACGTCGCCGCGCCAGTGGCTGGCACCGTTAACGACGTCCTTGCCCGCCCCGGCGAGACCATCCCAGCCGGCGCGCCGGTCGTGTCGTTGCTCCCTCCCGAAAATATCTTCGTCCGGTTCTTCGTCCCCGAGCCGATGCTGGCCACGGTCCATCTTGGCGACCATGTCGCGCTCGTCTGCGATAGCTGCCCGGCTGGGCTCGCCGCTATGATCTCCTTCATCTCGCCACGGGCCGAATACACCCCGCCCGTCATCTACAGCGAGTCGAGCCGCGCGAAGCTCGTTTACAAGGTCGAGGCGCGGCCTCCTTTGCAACAAGCCCCCGTGCTCAACCCTGGCCAACCGGTCGCGGTGCGGCCAATCGCGAAGAGCGGCTCGCCATGACGGACTTCACCATCGACGTCCGTGACTTGAGGAAGAGTTTTGGGGCCCGCAAAGTCGTCGACGGGCTCACTTTGCAAGTGGGCAGGGGCGAGATTTGCGGTTTTCTTGGCGCCAACGGCAGCGGTAAAACCACCACCATCCGGATGCTGTGCGGGCTTCTCATCCCCGATGGCGGGAGCGGTACTTGCCTTGGACATGACATCATCCGTGAAGCCTCGCTGATCCGCCGCGAGGCCGGCTACATGACGCAGAAGTTCAGCTTCTACGAGGACCTGACGGTTTTTGAAAACCTCGACCTTGTCGCGAGCGTCTACGACGTGCCGAACCGGCGTGAATCCGTCGCCGGCATCATGGACCGGATGCGGCTCGCCGATCGCCGCGACCAGCTTGCCGGACAGCTCTCGGGCGGCTGGAAGCAGCGGCTCGCGCTCGCCGCCTGTGTTCTGCACCAGCCGATGCTGCTGCTCCTCGACGAGCCGACGGCGGGTGTTGATGCCAAGGCCCGTCGCGAGTTTTGGGACTTGATCCACGACATGGCCGGCGAGGGGCTGACTGTCCTCGTCTCGACCCACTACATGGACGAGGCCGAACGATGCCAACGCATCGTCTATCTTGCCGACGGGCGCATCGTCGTGCAGGGGGCGGCGGCTGAGGTCTCCGCTCATTCAGGACTCGTCATTTTCGAGACAACCGGCGGGGACTTGGACGCGGAAGCCCGGCGGTTGCGGCGCACGCCCGGTGTCGAGGCGGCCGCCGTGTTCGGACGGGCCCTGCGTATCGCCGGGACGGACCGCGTCGTGCTCGAAAACGCCATCCAGTCCAGTGACCGCGCCGTCCCCTCCTGGCACGAAGCCGAGCCTCGCCTCGAAGACGTGTTCATCCACATGCTGAGCGTGAAAGGAGAAGGATCGTGAAGGCGTTCTCCTTAAGGCGCTTCACGGCTCTCCTGCGCAAGGAGTGGCTGCAAATATGGCGCGATCCAATAACATTGCGTTTCATCATCGCGCTGCCGATGCTGCAGCTGTTTTTGTTCGGCTACGCGATCAATACCAACCCCAAGCACCTTCCGGCCGGCCTCCTTTCCGTGGAGCATTCGAAATACGAGCGCACGCTCGCCGCCGCGCTCCGGAACAGCGGTTACTATGACATTTCGATGCTTGCCTCGGAAGCCGAGGCCGAACACGGTCTGGCGCAGGGCAAGCTTTTATTCGTCATCAATATTCCCCCGAACTTCGACCGCTCCGTGGACCGGGGCGAAACGCCATCGATCCTCGTCGACGCCGACGCCACCGATCCCACGGCCATCGGCAATGCGGCGGCGGCGCTCGCGGCCTTATCGACGGCCCTCGACCGGGACCTGCCGCCGGTTCGCCAGCTGCCGGCCCCGGCGCCACCGTTCCAGTTCGTGCTTCACGCCCGCTATAACCCGGAGCAATTGACGGTGCTCAACATCGTGCCGGGGCTGATTTGCATCGTCTTGCTGATATCGACGCTGTTAGTTACCGCGCTCTCGATCACCCGCGAGCGCGAACGCGGCACGATGGAGAATCTGCTCGCCATGCCGGTGCGCCCAATCGAGGTCATGCTCGCCAAGATCGTGCCTTATGTCTTCGTTGGCTACATCCAGGTGGTGCTCATCCTCGCCGTCTCCGCGCTGTTCTTCCAGGTGCCGATTCGGGGCTCGGTGGCATTGCTCCTTGTCGCTTTGGGCCTGTTCATCGCCAGCAATCTCGCCCTTGGGATCACGTTTTCGACAGTGGCGGCAAACCAGATGCAGGCGATCCAGTTTGCAATATTTACCCTTCTGCCGTCGCTTCTGCTTTCGGGCTTCTTGTTCCCGTTCAAGGGCATGCCGGTCTGGGCACAATGGGCTGGCGAAATCATCCCCGCGACGCACGCAATGCGGGTCGTGCGCGGCCTGCTGCTCAAGGGAAATCGCCTACCGGAAATCCTCCCCGAACTCTGGCCGATCGCGGTCTTCGCGCTGGCCGCCATCATGGTCGCGGTTTGGTTCTACCGCGAGACGCTCGATTGAATGCTCATCTTCAGGGCCGGGATGATGATCGTCGCGGGTATCCCCCCGCGTCATCAATCGTACCAAAATGTTTCACGTGAAACATTTTGGTACGATTGACGGCCAGACAAACATACATGCGCAAGGCGCGGGACGTGTCTTTTTGCTGGGTTCCGGCGGATCTACCTTGGTTTGGGGGGAGCCGGCCAGACCTCAGCGTGGACAGCCACGCTGGGTCTTGCCGATCGCTTCGGCCTCACGGTGTACGATGCCGCTTATCTTGAGCTGGCGCGGCGGCGTGGCATGCCGCTTGCCACGGTCGATGAGGCTTTGCGCGGCGCGGGACGTGCGTTGGGCGTGCCCATGCTAGGACTAAAATCGAATCGGTGCAGGTGCCCGCCGCATCGGGTATGATTGGAACATGACCCGTACCGAAGTCATTGCCCGCCTCAAGACCGTCGAAACCGCCCTGCGCCAGCGTGGGGTAGCGGCGCTATACCTGTTCGGCTCCCATGCCCGCGACGAAGCGCGGGCCGATTCCGACGTGGATGTGTTTGTCGATCCGGCTGACGAGAGCGCGTTTGGACTTACGCCCTTCATGGAGACTCTCATGGTCTTGCAGCAGACCTTTCCCGGCATCGAGCTCGGCTACAGCACCCGCGACAGCATTGTTCCTTGTTACCGGCCCTATATTGAGGACGGTGCGATCCGAGTCTTCTGATGGTTTCAGCGAAACTGCCGCAAGCCCGGCTTCAGCACATCTTGGAGCAGATCGACGGCATCGTCGCCGCCACACAAGGCCTCGCCTTCGCCCAGGTGAACAACAACTTCCTCTACGAGCGTGCGGTCGAACGGGCTGTCCAAATCATTTCGGAAGCCGCCAAGGAACTCCCTTTGGAGCTGCGCAACAAATATCCCGACGAGCACTGGCAGCCGATCATCGCAATCGGTAATTTGCTGCGGCACGAATATTACCGGATCAAGCCGCGCGACATGTGGGAAATCGCGACAGTCCATCTGCCCGCCTTGCGCCCGGTCATAGTGAAAATGCTGGCAGCTCTCGATAGATGAACCAGCGAACACGATGACGAAGCACTCTTTCGCGGATACGCCAGGAAACCTTGAACTCCGGCGGATTTAATGGAGGGGCCTGCCGGTCTGTTACCTCGGCTGACGCTACGTCTGCCGTTGCGAGAAAGGTCTGTAATGCACAAAGGCCGGCTAGAAGCCTTCACCGATGGGGTGATCGCCATCATCATCACCATTATGGTATTGGAGATGAAGGTGCCGCACGGTGCTGACTTTGCCGCGCTCGCATCAACCCTGCCGGTGTTCATCACCTATGCGCTGAGCTATACCAACATTGCCATCTTTTGGAACAACCACCATCACATGCTGCAGGCCAGCCAGCGGGTCGACGGGCGGTCTATGTGGGCGAACATGTTCTTGCTGTTTTGGCTTTCCCTGGTGCCGTTCGTGATCCGTTGGATGGACGAGACCGATTTCGCCGCGCTGCCGACCGCGGCCTATGGATTTGTTCTTGTGATGGCCGCGATCGGCTATCTTTTGCTGGAGCGGATGCTGATCGCAATCAACGGCGCGGATTCGAGGTTGGCCCGCGCCGTCGGAAGCGACTTAAAAGCCAAGCTTTCCCTCTCGACCTACGCAGTGGCGATTGGGCTTGCGTTTGTTCAACCGTGGATCGCGCTCGCGCTCTATATTGCCGTTGCACTTATGTGGTTTGTGCCCGACCGGCGCATTGAAAAGATCATCTAAGCGGCCCACAAGGCTTGGCGTGGCGGTGCGCCGCTTGTGACGGTCGATGAGGCGTTGCGCGGCGCGGAACGTGCGTTCGGCGTGCCCATGCAGAGACGCAAGGCATGATGTGCATGGATCGCGGCGGCAGTCCTAAGGCTTCGTCTTCTCGGGGCCCTTTCACAATAGGCACAAAGCGGGATAGCAATCCCGTAGACGCTCATATATATGATAATGTCTTTTATCATATACTATGGAAGTGATTCCCATGGCGAGCCGTACCGCCCCACCATCCAAGTCTGAACGCCCCTTCCTTACCGTTGAACAGAAGCGCCGCTGCATTGACCGGCTGAATAAGCGCATCGAAGACCTTCAAGCCTTCGATCCCCAGACCGTGCAGAAGCGATTTCCGCCCGAAGTGACGGCGTTGCAAAACGCCATCGACGAGGCGTTATCGGCAGCTTTTGGACACGGAACCGTGGAATACGGTCGCTACAGCAGTGCCGCGAAGTTGAACCAAGGTTCGTATATGGGCGTGGCCGCTTTATATTTTAATAATCAAGCACACGCTGACGCCAGAGAACAAGTTGAGACTCGGCGATTTCTTGCGGAAGGCAAAGAGCGGTCGATTGTCCTTCTGCAGCAAGCGATCCGCGCCCTTGAAGACGAAATCGCCGAACAAGAACATGAGGCTAGCTCCGCACCCCCAACGCAGACGACTGGACCAGCGTCTCTGTCTCGCAAGGTGTTCATCGTTCATGGCCGGGACAATGACGCGAAAAACGAGGTCGCGCGTTTTCTCAGCAAAATTGGCCTTGAAGAAATCATCCTTCATGAACGGCCTAATAGCGGGCGACATCTACTCACCAAATTTCAAGAGGAGTCAGAGGGTGCGAGCTTTGCGGTGGTCTTGATTACGCCCGACGAGGAAGGAGGTCTTTCCGGGGAGCCTCCGCGCAAGCGAGCAAGGCAAAACGTCGTCTTCGAGCTTGGCTTCTTTATTGGCAGGCTTGGGGCCGCTCGTGTCGCACCTTTGGTAAAGGGCGATGTTGAGAAGCCTTCAGACTTCGACGGTATTGGCTATATCGCCCTCAATTCCGCAGGTGCGTGGAAGGATCTTCTGGCCCGCGAACTTAGGGCCGCAAAAGTCCCTTTCGAAGCTGAGAAAGTTTTCGAGGCATGACCCAACATGTCTCCATTCGCGTTGACCGCGCCCCTGCCCTCGCCGCCGCTGCCAGCAAATGCGCCTCCTATCGGTTCCTTGAATTCTTCACCCACTTTCCCGCATGCCAAGAAGGGCCGCAGGGGAGCGCACATGGCTGGCATTGCTGACACTTTCCCGCCGGCCAGCGAGGCGGAATGGCGAAAACTCGTTGAACGCATGCTCGACGGCCGGCCCTTTGAAAGCCTGATCTCGACTATGATCGAAGGGCTGAAAATCGGCCCGCTTTGTCCGCGCCCCGCGCCCGAGGCGTTGTGCGCTTCATTGGAATCGCTTTAAGCCGGTCGCCATCCGTATTATGATTTTTTTAAGTATGGATAGGAGTCCCCCATGACCCGGCTGAAGGTTGGGAAAGGCGATGCCCTTTACGCCGTCGAGACCGCGGAAGGCTACCTCCTCACGCCTTACGATCCGGCGATCGCGGAAGAGATCAAGCTGGGCGAGCGGTTCATGAAGCAGTACCGCGACACCTTCAAAGCCTTGGCTAAATGAAGGCCGAGCCGCGCTGGATCGGCAAGCGAGCGCCATGACGGAGGCCGTGGCTGCCACTGAGGTGGATTGGCGAACGCTCGTTGAACGCGTGCTCGTCGGCCGGCCTTTTGAATCCCTTGTCTCGACGACATTCGAGGGGCTGAAGATCGCGCCGCTCTATCAACGCCCCACAACTGAAGGCGCCCGCGCGCTCCGGCAACATCATGGCCCGTGGAAAATCTCGCAACGGATGGATCATCCCGAGCCCGAGACCGCGAACCAACTGGCCCGCGCGGACCTCATTGGGGGCGCCGATGCGCTGACCCTCGCGATCGCGCCAACGCCAAGTGCGCGGGGCTTTGGCGTGCGGATCGACTCCGAGTGGGATCTCGATGCCGCGCTTGCCGGGATCGACCTCGACCTCATTTCGCTACGTGTCGATGCGGGGCCGCGCGCGCTCGACATCGCGCCCGCCTTTGCTTCGGTGGCGCGAAACCGCCGTTTGACTTCGGCTTCGCTCGACGTTGATTTCGGCCATGATCCGGTTGGACATCTCGCGCGGACGGGCGTTTTGCCCCCCGGGCGCGGCGTAGCGGAGGTGCACAAACTCTTGCGCGGCGCCGGGTTTTCCGGGCACCTCTTTCTCGCCGATGGACGGACTTATCACGAAGCAGGCGCGGGGGAAGCCCAAGAACTTGGGTGCGTGATCGCCACGGGAGTCGAATATCTCCGGCTGCTTGAAGCCAATGGTCTTTCGCTTGAAGATGCGCGGAACGAGATCGCGTTTCTTCTCGCCGCCGACGCCGATGAATTTTTGTCTCTCGCCAAATTCCGCGCCTTGCGGCTTCTCTGGGCGCGCATCGAGAGCGGCTGCGGCCTGACGCCGAAACCGATGCGCCTCCATGCCGAGACCGCTTTCCGTATGATGACGAAATATGATCCGTACGTGAATATTCTGCGCACAACCATGGGCGTATTTTGCGCCGGCGTGGGCGGCGCGGATGCGATCACGGTTTTGCCTTTCACTCTGACGCTTGGCCTTCCGGACGATTTCGCGCGGCGCATCGCGCGCAACACGCAGCTTATCTTGATCCATGAGGCGAAGCTTGCGAAAGTCGCTGATCCCGCCGCCGGTGCCGGAAGTTTCGAGGCGTTGACGGACGAACTCTGCGCGCGAGCCTGGCATTTGTTCCAAGATTTCGAGGCGCAAGGCGGCATGAAAGCTTCTCTTCGAGAGGGCGCGCCGCAAAGGGAGATTGCTGCTGCGGCGGCGGCGCGGCGCGAGGCCGTCGCGCATCGTACCCTCGCGATCACCGGGACGAGCGCATATCCTCTCCTTGCCGAAGCGCCGGTCAATGTCCTCGAACCATCGCCCGCCGGGGCCAATGAGAGTCCAGCGGCGGGAGACTGCGTTCCCCTGCCCTCGCGGCGCGACGCGGAGCCATACGAGATTTTCCGCGCGACTTCGGATGAACACTTCCACAAAACCGGGGAGCGGCCAAAAATATTTCTCGCCAATCTCGGGAGGCCGCAAGGCTTTGCCGCGGCTTTTGCTTTTGCTACGAATTTTTTCGCGGCGGCGGGGATCGAGGGTTTGAGCAATGAGGGCTTCAAGACGCCGCAAGAGGCCGCCGATGCGTTCCGCGCTTCCGGCTGCAATATCGCTTGTATCTGCGCGCCGGGCGCGGCTTCAACGCAAGCTCTGAGCGACGCCGCGCGGGCGCTACGCGGGGCAGGAGCGACGCGTATGTATCTCGCGGGACGTGAGCCAGGAGAGGCGGAAACGGCTTTGCTGGCAGCGGGCGTTAATGAATTTATTTGGACTTACCCCAATGCTTTGGCTATTTTACAAGACGCAACGGCCACGGTGCTGCTGGAACAACCAAAGTAAATAAGCACCAGCCGAACAAGGGGTCATCAAATGACTCCAGCAGCATATCCACGTCTCTTCGGCGCCACTCTCATGGGATTGGCCTTGGCAAGCGCCGTCAATGCAGAGGACAAGATCGCGCATGCCAGCATGCATAGTCACGACGGCACCTATGCCGTCGACATCATCACGCGGCACGGCGATTGCGACAAACACCATCATTGGATGATTTTGGTCTCCGGCAGGCGTGTCAGCTCGGCTGGGAATACGCCGATGACCGCCTCCGGTCATATCACTCCGCATGGCAACGTGCACGTGACGTTCAAGCGCTTCTACCACGTCGCCACGGTTACTGGAAGGCTCACGACGGAAGGTGGCTCGGGTACTTGGCACTCGCGGAGCATGGAATGCGCCGGTTCGTGGCACGCGCGCCGGCGAAGATGACCGGCAAAGCAAACATACCACTTGGCACGAAAGACGGCCTCTTATACCAACCGCCTGAGAACCGGACTCCTGGGGGATTCCCAAACCGCCGCAAACGTGACTCGATGCAGCACGTCGTTGATTCGCGGAGCTTGCAGCATGTCGGCAATCGAGATTACACACCAAGATCTGAGTATTTCACAGTTGCGGGCAGACGCGGCGCGGACGGCGGACGCCAAGCAGGCCCGGCAGCTCCTGAGCCCGTCGAAGGACGGCCATTGCGATGGTACTGGATGGGCATTCGCGGCGGTTGGCGGCGCAGGCCGGTGGCATGGACCGGCAGACGCTGCGCGACTGGGTTATATAACAACTCGCCATTCGCGCGCGCGGACCCGAATGCTCCAGCCAAAGACCCGCGCCGCGCGGGTGTGTAAAGTATGTCATACGACAATCGTCAGACGCTCCGCGGCGCGGGTGATGCCGGTATAGAGCCAGCGGTTGCGGTGTTCGCGAAACGCGAAGCTTTCATCGAACAAAACCACATGGTTCCATTGCGACCCCTGCGCCTTATGCACGGTGAGCGCATAGCCGTAATCGAACTCATCCGACGCCCGCCGGGTTTTTGGGCTTAGACTTTCTTCCAGTCCTTGAAAGAATTCCGGCAGCACGCCGATGCGCAGCGGCTTGCGGGCCGGATCGTCCTCCGGCACAATGTTCAGCGCGAGCTTCTTCTTGCGGGTTGGCGCGGTGGTCTTCACGAGCCAGATCCCGCCGTTCAAGAGACCCTTGGTCTTGTCGTTCTTGAGACAGACCAGCTTGTCGCCCGCTTGCGGAAAAACATCGGCGTGCCCGAATAGTTCGCGCATCCTTTTGTTGTACGAGTGGCGGGTGCGGTTGAGGCCGACGAGCAGCTGATCAGCCGCGGTCACCGTGCCGGAATCGATGTCGCGCCGCTCGACGACGAGGCTATCGCCATAAGCGCCGAGGGAAAGCCTTCCTCCCTCGCGCACAAGCATGGACATTTTGATGATCGGATTGTCCGCCGCTTGGCGATGCACCTCGGTCAGCATCACGTCGGGCGGGCCTTCGGTAAAGAATCCCCCGCCCTTGACGGGAGGCAATTGCGCCGGGTCGCCAAGGACCAGCACCGGCTTGCCGAAGGACAAAAGATCGCGGCCGAGTTCGGCATCGACCATCGAACATTCGTCGATGATGACGAGGCTCGATTTCGTAACTGCGCTGTCTTCGTTGAGAACGAAGGTAGGCTCTTGCGTATCGGTCGCCCGCAGCCGGTAGATCAAGCTGTGGATCGTGCGCGCCTCCGTGCAGCCCTTGGAACGCAAAACGAGCGCGGCCTTGCCGGTGAAAGCCGCGAAGACGACGCCGCCGTCGATATCCTCGGCGATTTTCTTGGCGAGCGTGGTCTTGCCGGTGCCCGCATAGCCGAAAAGCCGGAACAATTGCGGCTCGCCGCGTGTCAACCATTGGGAGACGGCCTTGAGCGCGGCCTCCTGCTGTGGCGGCCAAATCATGCCCATACCGTTGGAATCCAAATGCGCGCCTGCCTTCCAAGGGATGCAAAGCCTCACCCAGAAGCGTTTGCCGATCCCGAAAGTATATATTGCCCGGCAAGGCGGTGGCGCAGCAGTCCGAACGTCAACCGATCGAGCGTACGAGTTTTGCGTCCCCCGTGAAGGGATGCGATGATCTTGTCCACCTTCAGTCCTGCTCCGTTCATGAGCGCCACCGCCAACTCGCGGACGAAGAAACGCAGGTGTGTCCGGTCGAGGATGCCCGCGTCAGCGTAACTAAAGCGACCCCAAAACAGGAGAGGGATGGAAACCGAGAGATGCGCGATATTCGGCAATGAAACGATCACTGTGCCGCCAGGCGCCAGTTCCGCGGTCAAACGGCGGAGCAGCTTCTCCGGATTGGGCAGGTGTTCCAGCACATCGAGAAACAGCAGGAGGTCTGGAGACCCGATGTTGGGTAGATCGCCATTGAGATCGACGATGTGAAATTCGTCGGAGTTAATGGCGAGATCCTGGGAGAGCGATGCATTGCCTTCGAGGCCGACTGTATAGGCCTGGGGATAGAGCCTCTTCAACCACGCAAGAGTTTGTCCGGCACCGCAGCCCACATCGACAATGCGGTTCACGGAAGCGGGCAGCAGGGGGGCGATGTCGGAGCGAACATAATGGAAATAGGCAGACGCCGTATTCATAGGTCGCTGCCCCAATCGTTATTATCAGGGTACGCGAGTGACGTCCCGCCTGGTGTTGAGCATTCTACCGCGCTTTGGGCTGCTCCGCAAGGAACGATACGCCTGCACGGGTGATTCAGGGAAAATCCGAGAACAGACGGACCGCGCGGTAGGGGTCTCCTTCGTTTGGTGTTTTTTGGGTTTGGCTTTGCCCTTGAGCCTCCGTCAATGGGGAGCAGTGGTGACATCCTTCTAAGGTGACATGCTCCTAAAATCAGGAGGGCAGCGAAATCCGCGTGGAGTGCGTGGTGGAGCCAGGCGGAATCGAACCGCCGACCTCTTCAATGCCATTGAAGCGCTCTCCCAACTGAGCTATGACCCCGGCCTATCCGAAATCGGGCGCATTCCCGCAAAGTCCGCTTGGACTTTTGCCATCGGCGGTCGCGCTAGGCGCGGAATGCGCGGCGGCTGTATAGCCTCAACCGCCGCGCTTCACAAGCTAAACATCAACGTTCTTCTTCGTCCCCGATCTCGCCATCGATGAGATCGCCGACGTCGTCGGCATCCTCTTCCTCTTCCTCGAGGAATGTATCCTCGACGGCTTCGATCTCGGTATCGTCGTCCGCCACGGCTACAACCTTGTCCTCCCCGGCATCGGCTTCCTCGAGCGGGACCAGCACGGTTCCCGCGCCGGCCGGCGGGTCCTCATCATCGGCCACTGCCGCGTGATGGGCCACGCGCGACAGCGGCGCGGCATGAAAAATCGTCCCGCATTTCGGGCATGTGATGGGCGATTTGTTCAGATCGAAGAAACGCGCGCCGCAGTTCTGGCATTGATGCTTATTTCCGAGTTCGGGTTTGGCCACGGAACCTACCTCTGGAAGGGGCGGAAGCCTGCCGGTGCCGGGGCCGCCGCCGCGAAACCTTGCGGTCCGGTTAGTGATGCAAGGCCCGCCTGTCAAATGCAAGTTGAACCAGGAGGCGGTTTGATGACAGGCTGCCCGCCGCTATGGTACCAGCGAACCGAAAGCGCGTTGCCAATTCAAGGGGCGCACTTGTCTTTTCACGCTTATCCGCCGGGGAGGCTTCGATGGAGACACTAGCGGCCGCCCTCGCCACACGGGCGGAGGGGCCATTGCGCGGCCGGGTGAAACCTCCGGGCGACAAGTCGATTTCGCACCGGGCCCTGATTCTCGGCCTCCTCTGCGTCGGCGAAACCGACATCGAGTGCCTGCTCGAAGGCGATGACGTTCTCCACACCGCCGCGGCCTGTGCCGCGCTCGGCGCAAAGGTGGAGCGGCGCGGCGAAGGCCGCTGGAGCGTCCGGGGCTGCGGGATCGGCTCGCTCCTCGCGCCGCGCACACCCCTCGATTTCGGCAATTCGGGAACCGGGATGCGTTTGATGATGGGCGTTGCCGGCGGCCATGCGATAACCGCCACTTTCGACGGCGACGCCTCCTTGCGAAAGCGCCCGATGCAGCGGATTCTCGAACCGCTTTGCTCGATGGGAGCCGAGGTCCTATCGCAATCGCCGGGGGGGCGCTGCCCGATCCTGCTCAAAGGGACCAGCGAGCCCGTTCCGATCGCGTTTTCTCCGCCCGTCGCCTCGGCGCAGATCAAATCGGCGGTGCTCCTTGCCGGTCTCAATTCTCCCGGCCGCACGACCGTGATCGAGGCCGAGGCCACCCGCGACCACACCGAAAAAATGCTAAAATATTTTGGCGCCTCCATCGAGATCGAACCTTTCGCGATAGGGGGCCAAAAAACAACGCTCGAAGGCCGCCCGGGCTTGCGTCCGGCGCGGGTGATCGTGCCCTCCGATCCTTCCTCCGCCGCTTTTCCTCTTGTCGCGGCGACGATCGTGCCGCGCTCCGATATCGTCATCGAGGGAATGATGATGAACCCCTTGCGCACCGGCCTTCTCACGACCTTGCGCGAAATGGGTGCTTGCATCGACATCCTCGACCGGCGCGCCGAGGGCGGCGAGGAGGTCGCGGATTTGCGGGTGCGCGCGGCGGCGCTCAAGGGCGTAGTGGTGCCCGCTGCCCGCGCGCCTTCGATGATCGACGAATATCCCATTCTCGCGGTTGCCGCCGCCTTTGCCTCGGGCGAGACGCGGATGGCCGGCCTTGCTGAATTAAGGGTCAAGGAATCCGACCGGCTCCGCGCGGTGGCCGATGGCTTGCGCGAGGCGGGGGCCGCCTGCCAAATAATCGGCGACGATCTGATCGTCGAGGGCCGCGCCGGCGATGTCGCGGGCGGCGGCATGGTGGCAACCCATCGCGACCATCGCATCGCGATGAGTTTTCTTTGTCTTGGCCTCGCCTCGCGCCGGCCGATGGCGATCGACGATTCTCGCATGATCGCGACGAGCTTTCCGGAGTTTCAGACGCTCATGGAACAGTTGGGGGCGCGGTTCCAATGATCATCGCCATCGACGGACCGGCCGCCTCCGGCAAGGGCACGCTTGCCCGCAATCTGGCGCGGCATTTTGGTCTGCCGCATCTCGACACCGGGCTGCTTTATCGGGCAACCGCGCGGGCCCTTATAAACGAGGGTCGCGATCTTTCCTGCAAGGAGGCGGCGATTGCCGCCGCGCGGAGCTTGTCGCTCACCGGTTTCGACGAAATTTCGCTCCGCGGCCGCGAGATGGCGGAAGCGGCGTCGATTGTCGCCGCTATCACCGAGGTCCGCGCGGCCCTCGTCGATATTCAGCGGGCTTTCGCGCGCAGGCCCGGCGGCGGCGTCCTCGACGGCCGCGACATCGGCACCGTGATTTGTCCCGAGGCGTGCCCAAAAATATTCGTCACGGCCAGCGTTGAGGTCCGCGCGACGCGCCGGGCTCTGGAGCTCAAAAGCCAAGGCGAAAAGGTTATCCACGCCGCCGTGCTGGAGGAGATCTTGCGGCGCGACGAGCGCGACAAAAACCGCGCGACAGCGCCCTTAATGGCGGCCAAGGACGCGATCGTGCTCGATACGACCACGCTCGATGCCGAGGCGGCGTTCAAGGCCGCGCTCGCGATTGTGATGCGCTGCGCGGGGAAGCAGGCTAGCTAGGCCGATGCCGGCCTCTTTCTGCGCAATCGTACCAAAATGTTTCACGTGAAACATTTTGGTACGATTGGCGATTTGGGCAAACATACATGTGCAGCGCGCGGTGAGATACGAAGCGGGGATTTGGAGCAAGCGGAAAATCGCGATAGAGTTTACGCTTTTGGAGCCTATTTCAATTCCCTCGCCCTTGCATGATCGCTGATCCCGAATCTGATTAGATTTCGGGCTGACCGTCGGGGGGTGGCCACCCCCAGACGGTCAGGCGGGCGGGATCGTGCAGCCCTAGGCTTGGCACCGTGGATGAGCTTGATCCGTCCGCCCTTCGCGCCTGTCCTGAACAGATGAAGGGGAGCAAGTCCCGCATGCAAGGCAAGGGTTCGCCAGAACGAAGCGCGGCAACGCAAGTCTACGCCGGAATCGACGTCTGTAAAGCTAGGCTTGACGTCTTTGTCCATCCGATTGGCCAAAAGCTCACTGTCGGCAATGATCCGGCCGGCCTCAAGCGATTGAAAAAATCGCTGGCCGCCTATCAAGTCGTGCTTGTCGTCATGGAGGCGACAGGCAAGTTTCACCGCGAGGCTCACCGCAATCTCAGCGCCGGGGGCTTTGCGGTCGCGGTCGTCAATCCGTTGCGTTCGCGTCTGTTTGCCGAGGCCATCGGCGCCCTGGCCAAGACCGATACCGTCGACGCGCGCATGCTCGCGATCCTGGGCGAGAGCCTCGGCCCCGGCATCACCCCGCCGCCGTCCGGCCTCGTCGAGATCCTGCAGGAACTCGTGCATGGCCGCGATGCCGCCGTCACCGCGCGGACCGCCATTCTCAACCGCCTCGGCACGAGCAAGGCCAAGCGGCTGATCCTGGAGCTCAAACGCCAGCTCAAGGCCGTCAAGATAGCGATCGCCAACCTCGATATCGAGATCAAGCGCCTGATCGCCGGCGATCCCGTCCTCGCCAGGCGTCTTGATGTTCTCACCTCGATTCCCGGTGTCGGACCTGTCGCCGCGATCGCACTGATCGTCGGATTGCACGAGATCGGCGCCTTGTCGGCCAAGCAAGCCGCCATGATCGCGGGCCTCGCGCCGGTCGCCCGCGACAGTGGTGAACACAATGGCCCGCGTCACATCAGAGGTGGACGCGCTGATGTGCGCAAAGCCTTGTACATGGCCGCCGTCTCCGCGGCCCGCTTCAACCCAGCGCTCAAACTGTTCTACAGCCGTCTCATCGCCGCCGGTAAAAAGCCAAAGGTCGCCCTCACCGCGGTCATGCGCAAGCTCGTCGTTCTCGCCAACACGCTCCTTCGAGAGGACCGGCCTTGGCAGCCAAATCATCCTTGACTTCCATCACAGATGCTCATCCAGAGGAGCGAGCGCAGCTCGCGCCTCGAAGGATGGAGTGCGGTTCGAACCCTTGCCCTGGTGCTTCGAGACAGGTCCTTCGGACCTTCCTCAGCATGAGAGCAAGACAGTCAATATTGCCCTGCGAGCGAGCTTTCGAGGAGCGCGATTTCATCCGGCGTGAGATCGAAAAGCCTGTAGACTATCGCGTCGATCTCGCGTTCGGCCCGTTCGATTTCGGCTGTCAGGCGGCGGACCTTTTCGCCTTCCTCACGAAGAAAATTTTCCCAGTCGTTGCGCTGTTTTAGAGGAATATCCGCCTTGCACGCCTTTTTGATCTCGGCGCGGAAGGATTTGAAATCGAGGTCCCACCATTCACGCAAGCGGTTAGTGAGTTTTGGCCCGCGGCCCGGCGGGCAGAGGTCGGGGATGCGCTTTAAGACAAGTTGGATTATCTTCGTTCGCTCATCAGAAGCGCTAGCCGCTGCTATCCCAATTGCTGACAATGCAGTCCACGCGTAACGCATGGTCTCTGGTATTGGAATTGTTGCAACATCCTCCGCAAACATGCGCAGCCGCCATTTTCCACCTCGAAGCGCCTCTGCTTCACCAAAGATATGCACCCATGCTAAACGGGAATTTGCAAGTGCCAAGAGTCCGGAATCATCGCTGGGAACAAAGTAGACCGTATTCCCACAAAGTGAGCCGCTGTCGTCATAAGCAAATTTAGGACCCTGCGACATGTCAGGCATTGCAATCTTTATGGCTCTCATCTGTGCTTGATACGCCAACTGAGCTTGCTGCAATTCGAACCATTCCTGCTTCGTCGCGCGCGCTTCAAGCGCGGGTTTGAACGACAGAAGATGGTCCCGGATCGCGGGATAATCGTCGATCTTGACCTTGCCTCTCGGAATATTGATCAGAAACAAGTCCTCGCTTTCCACGCGCCAGCGCTTGATGTTCTCGCCGCGAAGGAAGGGCACGAGCAATTCGGCCGACCGCCCGTCGCGGGCGACCAATTCGTCGCGCCTCTCACGGCTGACGATGAAGGCTTCGTTGAGGCCAGTCTTAATGCCGTAGAGCGGCGGCCCATAGACCTCGCCGAGCGTTTTCTTGCCCGCCTTGATCTTGGCCCGCAGCGCGGCGAGCTTGTCGCCTTCCAATTGCCACGAGCCGTCGCCGAGCCGCGCGCGCGGCATCGCTTGTGCCTTTGCGCGAAACGCGCGGGACAAATCCTCCGGCACGTCCGACTTGATGTTCAGAAAGCGCAGCTCGCCTTGTTGGCCGTCGTCTTTGGCGGATGGCGCGCGCCGCATCGTTACGATCGCGGGGTAAGTCGTGAAACCTTCGAAAATTTGCAGATCGCCGAAATCGACGACGGACTCGATTTCCGCCCGCGTGCGCAAATAATGCCGCAACGGCTCGCCCGATCCTGTGCGCAAAAAGGTCGAGGACGATATATAACCAAGCCGTCCGCCCGGCCGCAGCAGTCCAAAACCCTTCTCGTAAAAATAGGCGTAAAGGTCGGCGCGGTCCGCCGCCACCGCATAATGCGTTTCGAGATAGGGTTTGAATGGCTTGATCGTCTCCATGCGCACATAGGGTGGATTGCCGAGCACAATATCGAACCCGCCTCGCCCAAAAATTTCGGGAAATTTCGCCTGCCAGTCGAAGGCGCGGCTGTGGTCCTTTTTATCCGCGATCAGGCTGTTGCCACATTTGATGCTTTGCTCAAGGTCCTGCAACAGCTTGCCGCGCTTCGCGGTTTTCAGCCACAGCGCAAGTTTGGTGATTTCGACCGGCTCCGGATTGAGATCGACGCCATGCAGATTGCCGGCGAGAATTTCGCGGTCGACCTCGCTCGCATCGACCGCTTCGCCAAGCGCGGCGAGGCGTTCGGCCACGCGCTTGTATTCCGCCGCGAGATAATCGAAGGCGGCGATGAGGAACGCGCCGGAACCACAGGCGGGATCGACGATGGTGAGGCCGCGCAGCTCTTGCCGATAATCCAGCCAAACGGCGCGTTCCATCTCCTTTGTCCAATCGTAGACGACGCCTTTTTCGCTTCTGGTCTCGATGACGCCATGCGCGGCGAGCACTCCCGCGAAACGCTCCAAGAGAGTCTTGCCGATGGTTTCCTCGACGATGAAGCGGGTAATGAGCCCTGGCGTATAGACGACACCATCGCGCTTGCGCTTGCTGGTTTTTGGGGGCTTACCTTGAGCTTCCGCGCGCATCTTTTCGATATCGGAAACCGATTGCTCGAAAATATGGCCGAGCACGCTGACCGGTACATCACTCGAAAAATCATAGTCGGCGATTTTCGCGAAGTTCTCGCAGACAAAATTCGAAAGGCCCAAGGCGTCGATGATGGCGTTTCTGGCGAAAAGGCCGCCGTTATAGGCGGGGATGTCGAGCGCGGGATTGCCCTTGTCCACGGCCTCGAAAAGCCCGACGAAATTCTCCCAGGCGCCGTTTGGACGATACGGGCTTTTTTGGTCCCATGCCTTGCGGATCAATTTTTCCGGCAACAACGCAGTCGATTCGGCAAAGGCGATGAAGAGCACGCGGTCAAGGATCGTCTGTGCATTCTCGATTGCCGAAAGCGCCGCGAAGTCGCGGCGGCTGGTCTTGAAGAGTCTGAATGAGCGTGTCCCGGGTCTTCTTGTAATCGACATAGAGCTTGTTGGTGATGTCCTTTTGTTCGGTGGCGCTCACGTCGAGCAGACGCGCCGTGCGGCCCGAGAGAAGATTTTGCGCGCTGAGGAACAGCCATAGCCGCTCATGCTCTTGCGGATCGGCAAGAAGACCGAGGTCCCATGTCTCATAGAGCTCGCGGCCGTGGCCGAAGGCGTAGAGCCGGATTTCCGCGCAATTCGAAACAAGCACCCATTTCGCGCCCGGCGCGTCGATGGCATATTCCCAGGCCTGCTGAACGGGGCTCTTGTTCCGACCCGGCATGATGGCATCGAGGTCGCCGGTTCCCGGCCCCTTCAGTTCGAAGGGCGCGAGAATGGTCCTTTCGCTGCCGGAGAACGTCCCAAGCGCGGTATCCACGGCGCCTTTGCCCAAGGCTTCTTCAGTTGCAACCGTGAATGTTCCGCCCGCGCGGTAGGGCGTGTAGCCAAGAACCGTAACGAGCACCTGCTGAATGAATTCGCCCCGGACGGCTGTCTCCTTGGCATTGTCAAAATACGGATGCCGGACCTGATCGGCCCAATTTTTCGCGGCCTTGCGCTGCTGCTCGCTCGGATCGAATACGACCTTGGTGAGCTCGCGCTTGATGGTCTTCCGGTTGAACAGAGTTCCGTCGCGGCCAAAATTGAAGCGTTTCTGCGATGCCATGTGGCATGTTTGGCGAACAGGCGGGCAAGTCGCAAGCAAGTCTTTGGCGCAATCCCCGGTTTGGCGCTGATTTTAGCTTAAACCGCACGGCGGCAGATGGCGTGAATGCTGGCCTTGCAGACCCAAGAAGTAAGAGCATCACCCCCCGGCTGACAAGTGCTCGGGCGCCGGCTATAGTGCGCAAGAACGAAGTGTCTCTCCGGATGCTTCGAAATGAAAAGCGACGACGATTTTGGCTGTCGGAGCGCAAATTGCCTAGACCATGATCGCTTCAAGTTAAATCGCTCACGGTCTCTATGTCTTTGTTTTATCGCATGATCTTATCCAATAAGTCTACAACTTTTTGGGATCATGCTCTAGCCTGCAAGAATCTGATGTGAGCCTGGACGCCCGCCAACGCCGTATTCGGTTTCGTTCCTGGCATCGCGGAATGCGCGAGATGGATCTTGTTCTTGGCCGTTTCGCCGATGCCGAAATCGCCAGCCTTGGCAGTAGCGAACTCGACGATTATGAACTCTTGCTGGAAGCACAGGACCGCGACGTATTCAGCTGGCTTACCGGCGAAGCCGAAACCCCGCGCTTATACGATACCCCGGTTTTACGGAAAATCCGTGCCTTCCATAGCTATACCGGTCCAATCCATCTCTAAGAGCTTGTTGACCCCACCCCTGACCCCTCCCCATGAAGGGGAGGGGAAGATGCGCCTTCGCCGGGGCGGGGGCTCGGGTTCGTGACTGATCTCAAACGTGTGGCCGCCGAGCTTGCGAAAGGCGGCTCGCTCACGCTCTCCTCCGTGGCCGACGGTTTTGACGCGTTTTGCGCCGCCGATTTGACGCGTGCGCTCGCGCGGGACGCGGAAAGCCGGGCCGTCGCGCTCATCCATGTCGCGCGCGATGGCCAGCGTGCCCGCGCCTTCGGCGAGACGCTGGCTTTCGCCGCCCCCGACATCGAGCGCCTCGAGTTTCCGGCATGGGATTGCCAGCCCTACGACCGTGTACCCCCCGACGTCGCGATTTCGGCGCGCCGCATCGTGGTTCTCTCGCGGCTTGCCCGTTCGCGCTCGGCAGTGGAGCGTCCGCGCATCCTGTCCACCACGGTCAATGCCCTGATTCAACGGGTGGCGCCGCTCAGCAAAATAGCGGCCAGCACGTTTTCCGCCGCGCCCGGCAATGTGGTCGATCGCGACGCGCTTGTGAACTGGCTCGAAACCAATGGCTTCGCGAGGGCGTCAAGCGTGCGCGACACGGGCGAATATGCCGTGCGCGGCGGCATCCTCGATCTTTTTCCGCCCGGAATGCCGCAACCGTTGCGGCTCGATTTTTTCGGCGATGCGCTGGAGTCGATTAGAGCCTTCGATCCCGAGACGCAACGCACCACCGGCCAACTCCGCGCGCTCGATCTCGTGCCGATGAGCGAAGTGCAGCTGACGAGCGAATCGATGCGACGGTTCCGCCAGGCCTATGTCGCGCATTTCGGCGCGCAGACGCGCGGCGACGCTCTCTACGAAGCCGTCAGCGAAGGCCGCCGCCATCAAGGTCTCGGACATTGGCTGCCGCTGTTTTACGAAAAGCTTGACACACTGTTCGATTATTGCCCCGGCGCCCCCTTGATGTTCGATCCTCTTGCCGAAGCGGCGGCGCGCGAGCGTTTCGCGCAAATCGAGGATTACTTTGGCGCGCGCAAGGCCGCCCATGACGCCGATCCCAGCCATTCGACCTATAAGCCGCTGCCGCCCTGCGCCCTTTATCTCGCGGAGGCCGAGTGGCGCGAGCGCATCCGCGCGGCAAGCATCGTTTCCGTGTCGCCCTTCGCGGAGCCGGAAACCGGCAAAGGTGTTGTCGTCGATTGCGGCTCAAAACGCGGCCGCACGTTCGCCGCCGAGCGCGCCGATCCAAACGCCAATGTCTTCAGCGCCGCCATCGGCCATGTGCGTGCACTGCAAGCAGGCGGCAAGCGGGTTGTCCTCGCCGCCTGGTCGGACGGCTCGCGCGAGCGGCTCGCCCATGTCCTCGCCGACCACGGTTTTGCCGGCACGGCGCCGGTGTCCTCGCTCGCGCAAGCCCTCGCGCTTTCGCCAGCCACATTGGCCCTGGCGGTCATCGGCATCGAGCAAGGTTTCGAGGCGGCCGATCTCGCGCTACTCGGCGAACAGGATATCTTGGGCGACCGGCTTCTCGGTGGCCGCCGCAAGCCGCGCCGCGCCCAGGATTTTTTGACCGAAGCGGGTGCGCTCACGGCGGGCGACATTGTCGTCCATGTCGATCATGGGATCGCGCGTTTCGCCGGTCTGAAGGCGATCGAAGCCGCCGGCGCGCCGCGTGATTGTCTCGAACTGCATTATGCCGAGGGCGCCAAGCTTTTTCTGCCCGTCGAAAACCTCGAGCTTTTGTCGCGCTATGGCTCGGAGGAAACAGAAGTCGAACTCGACAGATTGGGTGGCGTTGGATGGCAGAAGCGCAAGGCGCGCATGCGCAAGCGCGTTCTTGAGATGGCGGCGGATCTGATCAGGATCGCCGCCGCGCGGCAGACCAAGGCGGCCCCAAAACTCGTCCCGCCGGAAAATCTTTATGCCGAATTTTGCGCGGGCTTTCCCTATGAGGAAACCGACGACCAGCAGGCCGCGATCGACGCGGTTTTGGACGACATGGCTTCCGGCCGGCCGATGGACCGCCTCGTCTGCGGCGATGTCGGTTTCGGCAAGACCGAGGTTGCCTTGCGCGCGGCCTTCGCTGCCTCGATCGAAGGCAAGCAAGTCGCGGTGGTCGTGCCGACGACGCTTCTCGCGCGTCAGCATTACAAGAATTTCGCCGCGCGCTTCGCGCATTTGCCGGTCAAGATTGCGCACATGTCGCGAATGGTTGGCGCCGCCGGTCTTAAATCCGCCAAGCTTGGCGCCGCCTCGGGAGAGTTCGATATCATCGTCGGCACTCATGCGGTGCTCGGCAAAGGGGTGAGTTTTAAGGATCTCGGTCTCGTTGTCGTCGACGAGGAGCAGCATTTCGGCGTCAAGCACAAGGAGCGGCTCAAGGACCTGCGCGCCGAGGTCCATGTCCTGACCTTGTCGGCGACGCCTATCCCGCGCACCCTTCAGCTTGCCCTGACCGGGGTTCGCGAGCTCTCGATCATCGCGACGCCGCCGGTCGACCGGCTGACGGTCCGGACCTTTATATCGCCGTTTGACGAATTGCTCGTGCGGGAAGCGCTGCTGCGCGAGAGATACCGCGGCGGCCAGAGCTTTTATGTGTGTCCGCGCATCGACGACATCGAGGACGCAAGCGCCTTCCTGCGTCAGAACGTTGCGGAAGTAAAATTCGTGGTCGCGCATGGCCAGTTGGCGGCGAGCGAACTCGAAGCCAGGATGGCGGCGTTCTACGACGGCCAATACGATGTGCTGCTTTCGACGGCGATCGTCGAATCCGGCCTCGATATTCCCGCCGCGAATACGCTCATCGTGCATCGCGCCGACATGTTCGGTCTCGCCCAGCTTTATCAATTGCGTGGTCGCGTCGGGCGCGCGAAAATCGGCGCCTATGCCCTGTTCACGGTGCCTCCCAACCGGACCGTGACGGCGCAAGCCGAACGGCGTCTCAAGTTGCTGCATTCGCTCGATACGCTCGGCGCCGGGTTTGAACTCGCGAGCCATGATCTCGATATTCGCGGCGCCGGAAATCTGCTCGGCGACGAACAGTCGGGTCATATCAGGGAAGTCGGCTACGAACTCTATCAAGAGATGCTGCGCGAGGCGGTCGAAGCCTTGCGGGCGGGTATCGAGGAACCCGCCGAGGAGACATGGTCGCCTTCGATCGCGCTTGGCACGCCGGTGACGATCCCCGAGGATTATGTCGGCGATCTGCATCTGCGTCTTGGCCTCTACCGCCGCCTCGCGACCCTCACGTCGGACGCCGACATCGAGGGTTTTGCCGCGGAAATGATCGATCGTTTTGGGCCGCTGCCTGGCGAGGCCGAGGAGTTGATGCAATTGGTCGCGATCAAGGTTTTGTGCCGCCAGGCGCATGTCGAAAAGGTCGAAGCGGGTCCAAAAGGGGTCATCGTTGCGTTTCGCGACAATTCCTTCGCCAACCCGCAAGGCCTTGTGCGCTATGTCGCGGAGCAAGGCCCGCAAGCCAAGGTGCGGCCGGACATGAAAATCGTGTTCGTCCGCGATTTCGAGACGAAAGCCGCCAGGTTGGAGGGCACGCGGCAAATCTTACGCACGCTCGCCGCCATCGCGGCGAAAGTGGCCGCGTGAGCCTCGGGGCGCATGCCGCTATTCGAATGCTTGGAACGGCGAGCCGGAGGCCAAGCCGAAGCCTAGTTAAGAAGGCCCTCAACAATCGACATTGTCATGCTATATAAGGATCACCAAATTGCGTTAATCACCAGGACGTTTGGAGAGGATGCATGGCGAACCCACAATTTGCGGTCGTGTCGTTGACGGAAGCCGCCGCCGCCCGTGCGCGGAAACTCATCGCGTCCGCTGGGCAGCCGGTCGTGGGGCTGCGGGTCGGGGTCCGCAACGGCGGCTGCGCCGGCATGGCTTACACGATGAATCTGGCCGACGAAGTTCAGGCGGCCGATGAAGTCATCGAGGACCAAGGCGTGAAAATTCTCATCGCGCCGAAGGATTTGATGTTCCTGCTCGGGACCAAGTTGGATTTCGAGGCCGATACATTGCAGGCGAGTTTCACCTTTCAGAACCCGAACCAGACGGGTGCGTGCGGCTGCGGAGAATCGGTTTCGATCACGCCGGCGAACGATGCCGGGGAAAAGTCCATTTAATTAGGAAACGACCCATCCTGCCTCATCCACTCGGCCAGGTCGCAGGGAGATCGGAACATGGCGAATGAACTCCTGCTTCGCCTGAAAACGGGAGCGATCGACGAAACAAGAGAACTATTCGGGATATTTATCTATCTTTGGGTTCTGTTGAGTTTGTTTTCCCTTCATAAAGCGCTCGTTTTGAATGATGAGAGCCTGATTTATCATCAAGGGTTTGCTCTTATCAATGCATTGGCCTTGGCAAAGGTCGTGCTGGTCGGAGAGTATTTTCATGTTGGAGAAAATTTAAAAGATAGGCCGCTCATCTATCCAATCATGTTCAAGTCTGCCGTTTTTGCCGTGATAGTGATTTGCTTCCATATAATCGAAGAAACGCTTATTGGAGTATTACACGGAAAGACGCTTGCTCAAAGTATTCCAAATATCGGCGGTGGAACACTGCAGGGAATACTCATGGTCGAAATCATCATGTTCGTCGTGTTGACGCCGTTCTTTGCCTTCAGGGAACTCGACAGAGCTATCGGGACGGAACAATTACGCTCCCTCTTATTTGGAAGCAAACCCAAGGCCGGCGCACCTCCACCAATTATGCCGGGATCAGCGATGGCGGTAATCGATCAATATGATCCTCATAATTTACAACGTTTTGTTGACGCCCAAAGCCCTGTGTTCGAGGAAGTATGCTTGGAACTACAGGAAGGCCGCAAAAATGGACATTGGATGTGGTTTATCTTCCCGCAGATTGAAGGTCTAGGGTACAGCCCGCTAGCACGAAAATTCGCGATTTCCTCGCGTGAGGAAGCTGAGGCGTATTTAAATCATCCAATTCTTGGGCCAAGACTGCGACACTGTACTCGTCTAATAACCCTCGTGGAGGGACGTTCGATTGACGAGATTTTTGGCGGCCCAGACGATCTCAAATTTCATTCTTCCATGACGTTGTTTGCCAATGCCACATCCGATAATCAGGTGTTTAGGGATGCCTTGCGCAAGTATTTTGGAGGCGAACCGGATCGCCTGACGCTTGAGCGATTGTGATCGTTGAATGTCCACCTTGAGTCGACATCGTTGAAACGTATGGCCCGTCCGTGTGCAAGTGATTTTGTCGAGTACGCCCTTGTCAGTCTGCTTCAATGTACTGGCCTCGGGCACTTGTCCCCGGCCAAGATGGAGATATGCGCGTCCCGGTCCTCATAAAACGCTCGGCGTCGAGCGCAATTTTTAAATCAGGGTTCCAGCACGCCATTCGACTGTCAGGCCATCTCGCTTTCACCGCTCGCAAACATCGTCGGTCCGTCACCGCATCAATCGCGAGGTCAGGCTGATAGCTATGCCGACATGGGTGACCTGAGTTCTGACGCGAAGTGCGACACCCCCGCCGATTTGGTATCGGCAGGTTGATCAAGACCTTAGGAAGTGTTGCCTTGCGATCCTATTTACATTTGTCCGATGACGAAAGAGAACAGATCGGTGTCCCGCGGGCGGGAGGCCGATCGGCGCTATCGCCTTGGGCCTTGGCCGAGCGAAATCCACCATAACACGGGACCTGCGTCGCCCCTGGAGGCCGCGTTGATTCTGGCCTCACGATGTATAATTTCCTGATGGCTATCCCCTGTGACCTCACAACTCACAATATGGGAAATATAGGCTCTATAGGAAACGCAATTTTCCTTGCTGGAAAAACCACGAAACCCCTTCTTGTCCGCTCAACCTGGCGGTGCTACAACCGCTCGCGTTTGGTTCCGGAAGTCTGGGACGTGGCGCAAGGGAGGCATAGCCAATGACGACACTTCGAACGTTTGCATGCGCCATGGCGTTCGCGGCCGGAGCCCTGGTCTTATCGTCCGCATATTCACAGCGGCGTGGCGGGGGTCAACGGCGACATTGTCGTCACCCTCGCCCCGCCATCGGCGCCGGGCGGAGGAAATCCTGGCGTCTCATCTGGCTGCGTGACTGCCGTGCCCGCGGAGACCGTCACAGCCATCCGCAACGACCCGACAAGCTTCTATGTCAACGTGCACAACGCAACTTTCCCAAACGGCGCCGTTAAGCGGGTCCCGATTAGGTGGACCCGTATCCGGCATTGCGAAAATAGTTGAAGCATTCGGTTGGAGGGAAGTCGTCGAGAGCTAATCCGATGCCATCCCACAGAGCATCGACGGTTCGGTGGGCCATTTTGCGCAACGTATTTTTGAGCTTGGCGAAGACTTGTTCGATGGGATCGAAGTCAGGACTGTAGGCGGGCAAGAAGCACTGCGTCGCCCCGGCGGCTTCGATGGCTTTTCGAACGCCGGCGCGTTTATGGGAACCGAGATTATCCATCACCACGATTTCGCCAGGCGACAAGGTCGGCACCAGAACCTGCTCGACATAGGCGAGGAACTTTGCGCCGTTAATGGGACCGTCGAAGACACAAGGAGCGGTGATGCGATCGTGGCGCAACGCCGCCAAAAAGGTCGTCGTCTTCCAGTGGCCGAACGGGGCGTGAGCGATAAGTCTCTTGCCTCTTTCACATCGCCCATAGCGAGGTGTCATGTTGGTCGAGGCCCAGGTCTCATCGATGAATACAAGCCTTTGAGGATCAAGACTTTTCTGCTTATCGCGCCAAGCGAGACGTGCGGCCCGGACATCCGCTCTTTCTTGTTCGGCGGCGTGCAGAGTTTTTTTTAAAGGTCAATTGCAGATGCCGCAAAAAACGCCCGACGGCGGACCGCCCGACTTTGATCTCGAGCGTCGTCAGCTTGCTCCACAGCTCCGTGATCGTCAGCTCGGGCTGCACCGCCACCAACGCCCGCACCTTATCTTCATGCGCAGCCAGCGCGTGCCGCTTATGGCCGCCAAACTTTCGCGGCAGACAACCGCCTGTTATCTCAAACTGCTGCATGAGCTTGATCACGCAGCTCGCACTGACATCAAAGCTGCGCGCCGCCTTGCGCCGAGACTGACCTGCCAGTACAGCCCGCACCAGGCGGTCACGTAAATCCTGCGAATAGGGTTTTGCCATCCATGCCGGCCTCCATTCCAGCCAACATGGTGAATCACGATTCCGCCGATTTGGGAATCCCCCTTCCGATTCTGTCTATTCGGGACCCGCTCTAGGGGTCAGCTCAACTAAACGAGTTCCCAAAATAGAGTCTACCGCGCTCGGCGACGGGGCGTTGCGGGAGTTGCCCTAATCAGGAGGGCGCGCCGTTCCTTCGGCGGAGTCAGGCCCGCGCGAAAGTGCGAGGCCGCTCACTCCGGCTTGCGAGGTCAATCGTCCGCGTCCAATGACACATCGGCAAGCGCGGCAACAAGTACCTGCGCTGTTGATCCGTGGAGCGCGGGCGGCGTTGCCTCATGTCGCGGAGCAGAAGACGCCTCTGGGCCGATGGACCAAGGGGCTGATCGCCCGTGTATCCGAATGTCGCTGTCGTGGCGCTCGCCAACAAGCTGGCGCGCATCTCGTGGGCGGTTCTGCGACACGGACAACATTTTGCCGCCAAGGAGGCACCCAAGCTCAAAAACACATTGCGCAAAATGGCCCGCCGAACCGTCGATGCTCTGTGGGATGGCATCGGAATTGCGCTCGATGACTTTCCTCCACAAGAATGCCTCAACTATTTTGGCAATGCCGGATATGGGTCTACCTAATCGGGACCCGCTCCAACAAGCCGTGCTTGGCTTTTGGACGAATCTCGTCTCTTACCGTTTGTGCGACTGAGTAATATAAGCCTTTCGTGATTTACCCCATTCGGGTGTTCTTCGCCGGATCGTCGTTACCCTCGGGCGCTTTTGCTGGCTTGACCTTGGCAGGCCTTAGCAAAAACATCGGCACATGGTCCCCCATGCCAACAACCGGTGAATCGTCGTCGTCAGGGCGCCGCCGGTCCGGCGCGCTAGGTGCTACGGCGGGCCGTTTCGGCGCAGGCTCGCCGAAGGGACGATCGTCGTCCCGCCGCCGCGAACCGCTTGGCTTGGCGGTGGCGGGGGCACTAATCGTTTGTTGCCGGGAAGAACTCGCTCGCCCCCGCGCGGCGTTGCCGCCGGGCGGCGAAGCTCGCCGCGATCTCGCGCTTCGTGGCGCTCGTTGGCTGGTTTCGCTGTCCTCGGGAAGATTGGCGAGGCTTTCGCCCGCGAGCCAATCGATTTTCCGGGCGATCAGCCGCTCGATTTCCAGAATGTATTTCTGATCGGCGGCGGTAACGATCGAGAGTGCGACGCCGGTTTTGCCCGCGCGTCCCGTGCGGCCGATGCGATGGACATAATCCTCGGCATGGGTTGGGACATCGAAATTGAACACATGGCTTACATCTGGAATGTCGAGGCCACGCGCCGCGACGTCCGAGCAGACGATAAGGTCGACGCCGCCGGTCTTGAATGCATCCAGAGATACCATGCGGGCGCGTTGATCCATGTCGCCGTGCAAGACGCCCGCATTGAACCCATGTTTTTGCAGGGATTTATGGAGGATCGCCACGTCCCGCTTGCGATTGCAAAAAATGATCGCGTTCTTGAAGCCGGCGGCGCCGCGGATCAGGCGGCGCAAGGTTTCGCGCTTGGCCGGGCCGCTTGCCGAAGCAACCAGGCCTTGCGACGTCGTGATTAGCGTCGAGGCGGCGCGGGTCACTTCGAGGCGCACCGGATTATGGAGAAAAGCCTCGGTGAGCCTTGTGATCTCCGGCGGCATGGTCGCCGAAAAGAACAAGGTCTGGCGCGTGAACGGCACCAGCTTGCAGATACGCTCGATGTCCGGGATGAAACCCATGTCGAGCATCCGGTCGGCTTCGTCAATGACGAGAATTTCGATTCCCGTCAGAAGCAGCTTGCCGCGCTCGGAGAAATCCAGCAGCCGGCCAGGCGTCGCGATCAGAACGTCGGCGCCCCGCATGATCTTGGTTTCCTGATCGCCGAAGGAAACGCCGCCGATCAAAAGCGCGACATTGAGCTTATGGTTGACGCCGTACCGGACGAAACTTTCCTCGACCTGCGCGGCGAGCTCGCGGGTCGGCTCCAAGATCAGCGTGCGTGGCATTCGGGCCCGGGCGCGGCCTTTTTCCAGCCGCGACAACATCGGAAGCGTAAAGGCCGCTGTCTTGCCGGTGCCTGTCTGGGCAATGCCGAGCACGTCGCGTCCGGCGAGCATATGCGGAATCGCTTCCGCTTGAATGGGAGTCGGCGTGAGGTACCCCGAGGCCTCGACGGCTTGGAGCACCTTCTCGCTGAGACCGAGTTTGCTGAATGTCATTCTGTTCCCAAAAACGGGCTGTAATCGAACCGGCACGGCGCGGAATCCGGTCTGGATCGCCGTGCTTTGGCGGGCGAGCTTTCCCCTTGCAACTGGAACACCCGTCCAAGTTTACCGGACTTTACGCCTTGGATGCCCCGACAGAGCAGGTCCTTAACCAAGGACAGCTGAAAGCGCGGCCGACGATTCAGGCGATGGCAGATTTCACTATCGCTTATCTCGTCCAAACGCAATGAACTTCCAAGCTTCATGTGCGGGGACGCCGGCAAAAGCAATGATTCCGGGTGCGCTGAATTGCCGCGCCGCGTGCCCGATGTGAATTCGATGCACGCTTGACGTTGTTCCTCGTAATCAATTGGTGGCGAGCTTGCGGTTTTGCCCCGCTGGCGGCCCCAACAGCTTCATGACACCGAAGATCGTTCCGAGTGTCGCGAGATACACCACAAGCTGAAGCTCCGTAGGTTTTCCCGTATAACCCAGAAGTGTGTGGAGGACGCGGCCCGCGATGCTATTATCCGCCAGCAACGAGGATGTGTTCCAAACGGCATCGCCCAGTCCGGTTGCAATCTCGGCTTGTTCAAGAAAAGCAACGCTTTGCGCCGCCATGCCGGCCGCCATGAAGCCAATCAGGACGCTGGTCACCCTAAAGAGATGACGTGGGGGGATGACCGCAAGGCCTGTGTAGGTAAGGGCGCTGATCCCGGCGCCGAGCACAAGCCCGAGCAAACCGCCGAGCAAGAGACTAAGCCCCGTTTCGCCGCTCGAAATAACCACACCATAGAGAAACAGAACAACTTCCGAGCCTTCGCGGAGTACCGCCACGGCGACGACGATGGCGAGAGCCGTCAGGGATCGCGAACCGCTAAGGACCTCGCGCCCAAGCTGACGCATATCCTCGCCGATCTGGCGCCCGTGCCGCGCCATCCAGATATTGTGCCAGCCAAGCATGATGACCGCGAGGCCGAGAATGGCGGCGTTGAAGACTTCCTGGCCGATGCCCGCGAGCGCATTGGACAGGGCGCCCGCGAAAGTCGCGACCAACGCCGCGCCCAGAAGCCCGGCGAGAATGCCCCCCGCGACATAGCGCCCACGCGATTGCAAGGTCCGGGTCGCGGCCAGCACAATGCCGACGATCAACCCAGCTTCGATGACCTCCCGCAGGACGATGATAAGGGCGCCGGCCATGCGAATACCTCCATGTCCCCGGGCTTGGCAAAGGCATCGAAGCTTGGCGGATGCTTGCGTCAAGGCACCGGCGGCAGTGCCGCGGCACAGTGGCGGCTGGTTGAACTCAATTGTTCAAGGCATTATACCATGATCATTCACATATCAACGAAATTACTTTTGATTAGAATTATTAAAAACTATAATCGCGGCAGCTTAATTTTGGCCGTTATTTCCTTTGCGCCTAGTTTCGATAACTATTGTATCGCGTGGCCTGCCAATAGGCATGGAAGAATTCTTCAAGGCTTTCGGAGAAGATCACGACGTGTGGCAACAATAACTGCGCCAGACCGCGGACTTGTCGCAACAGGCGCAACGTTCGATCGCGCGAATGAGAGCCCTTTATCGACGGCGTTGGGGGAGATGGCGCGATAGATGGCGAGGGTGAAAAGCGGGCCTCCGGCCGGTCAACTCGGCAATCGCCTTCTCGTTCGCCGCAAGGACCAGTTGCGGCCGTTCGGCACCATCCCTATTTGAGAGCGAGAAACCCCTAGCTTGTGACCGTATGACCATGATCGACCGGCGCTTCCCACCCGACGAAGAGCATCGTTCCGAGCCAGAGATTATCCCCCCGGGCCGCGGCGACGGCGGCGAGCCGGAAAGCACGTTCTGGGTGCGGGACGTCGAGCGCGGCAGCCACCGTATCTATGTGACCAGGATCGGACGGTTTGGCCTCCTGCCCTTCTTTTTGCTGGGGGGTATTATTTCGATCGCGCTGCTCATTTTTGTGTTGGGCGCTTTTTTAATTTTGATTCCCGTGGCAGGCGTTGTCCTCGCCGCCGCCATCATCACCGGTTTGCTGCGCGGATATCCGCGGTGGCCGCGCTGATCTCTCCGTCTATGTTCGATTGGGTTCGAACCGCTTGATCGCGCCGATTGGCTGCGAGGTCTTGGCCAGGATTCTGTCGCGCGCGGTGCGCAATGGCTCGCTTGCAACCAGCATATGATGGGCGTTGGCGTGCAGCAGCGTGGTCTCATTGCGCATGATGCCGACGTGCCCGCGCCAAAAGACAAGGTCACCGCGCCGCAAGCCGGCAAGGTCCGTGTCGACAGCGATTGGCAATCCCAGCGCTTGCCCCTGCAAATCGGTGTCGCGCGGCGCGTCAATCCCGGCCGCGTCGAGCGAAATCTGCACGAGGCCAGAGCAATCAATGCCGAGGCTCGTTTTGCCGCCCCAGAGATAAGGCGCATGCAAAAGCCGCTCGGCCACGGCGACGAAGTCTTTTTGGCTCTCCTCGCGCACCAGCAGATGATCCGCGAAGACGAAAGCGGCATCGTCGATTTGGGCGAACCCGCCTTTTGTCGCGCGGACGCGAACAGAGGCGCCGAGCGGCAAGGCATCGCGCGCGGAAAATTTCAGGTCCGGCCCCTGATAGACGAAGGTCCGGTTGACTGTTACCCGGTGGGTCGGCTTTATTTGTCCCTCCGCGAGCGCGGCCATGGACATATAGCCGACGTAACCGTCGCGCGCGAGCTGGACCCAGCCAAACCCTTCGTGATCCTCGTAAAGCATGACTTCTTCGCCAAACAGCGCCTGGGTGTCGAGAGGCGCATCGGGGGCTGGCGCATGGCGTACATCTGCAATGCCTGCGCAGACATGCAACGCGCGGCCCTCGACATAATCCTCGGCGGCGACTTGGCCGCGCAAATAGGCGGCCGCGAGGTCGGGCCGGGCCGGCGTCAGACGCGGATCGAAGTGGGTCATGTCAACTGATTACCCAATGACTGGCGCTAGACATTGCTTGCCTATCGCTAGATTTGTCCAGCATCCATTTCCCTGGACGAGTGGGCGACATGTTTCCTATGATGATTTCGATCCCACCGGAATACGCGGTGTCGCAGGTAACCGGCTCCATCAATGTCAAGAGCGTTGATCGCCTCGCACCGCTGGTGCGCGGTAAGCTTCGGCCTGCGTCCCAACTCCGCGTCCCACGCCTACTCGCGGCTGGCGTCATTCAAATTCTGCGCAACATGCTCGATCCGCTGCGCCGCCTCGCTCAGCGACACTGCGACTCGCTCGGCCCAGCCAGGGGCGGGAGTTGAAGGAGCCTTCAGCCGCGCGAGTTCGGCTTCGAGCTCGCGGACGCGGGTGTTCGCCTCCGCCCATTCGTCGGCGAGGATAATCGCCGCCATGACGATGAGACGTTGGTTGCCGATTTCGCCGAAACGCTGCCGCAGCGTGGCAATCTTGCCCTCGACCAATTGCGCGAGGTCGCCGAGACGGACTTCCTCGCCTTCGTCGCAGGCCACCCGGTAGACCCGGCCGTCGATCATAACCGCTAACTCCGCCATCATGCCCTCGCAAACAGGAATTGCTGAACGTCCCGCGGCTTTCTTAGCCGTCGCGGGCGGCGTGTGGTTCAAAAAAGTCGAATTTTGTTCCCTTTCATGTTAGCAGGCGTTTTGGAGAACGACCATGACGCAAGCTGCATCCGTGACGGCGGCGCTCCTCGTCATCGGCGACGAGATCCTTTCCGGGCGCACCAAGGACCAAAACACCGGTTATATCGCGGATTACCTTACCAAGATCGGCATCGATCTGCGCGAGGTGCGCGTCGTTCCGGATGTGACGGCCGAGATTGTCGCGGCGGTCAATGCGCTGCGTGCGCGTTATGATTATCTCTTCACGACCGGGGGCATCGGCCCGACCCATGATGACATCACCGCCGGCGCGGTGGCCGCCGCGTTCGGCGTCGAAATTTCGGAAGATCCGCGTGCGATAAAACTTCTGCTTGAGCGAATCAAGCCGGGGGATCTAAACGAAGCGCGCCGCCGGATGGCCCGCATTCCGCACGGTGCAAGGCTTATCGAGAACAAGATATCGGCGGCGCCCGGCTTTTGGATCGCCAATGTCATCGTTATGGCGGGGGTTCCCGCGATCATGCAAGCCATGCTCGACGATGTCGCGCCGAAGCTCGCGACCGGCGCTCCGGTGATCGCCGAGACAATTCCAGCGGGAAGTCTGTTCGAGGGAGCCTATGCGGCCGCACTCGGCGATCTCGCCGCCGCCAACCCGGAGCTTTCGATCGGCTCCTATCCCGCTTTCCGCGACGGCGGCTTTCACAACGAGATCGTGGTTCGCGGTAAGGACGCGGCAAAGGTCGCCGCGGCCGCGGCGGCGATCGGCGCGATGGTCGCCCGGCTCGCCAAGGAGTGGCCTGAATCCCTGGGAGCACCCTTCCAAAAGAACGCCGTTGCCGTAAAGGCCTTTCATGTTCCTGGGATCAGTTTCATCGCGATGCGCGGGCGTTCGCCTGACGGCTCTCCGCCACGGCGCGTTTTTCCGGCATGGTGGCGATCACAAGAGGCGGCCTGGTGCCGGCCGCGATCGTCGCGCGCGAACTCGACATGCGGGTCATCGAGACCATCTGTGTCGCGAGCTATGCTCACGAGAAGATTTCAGGGAAACATGAAAATCCTGAAAAGCGTTCTGCCCGAGACCGCGCGCGGCGGCGGCGAAGGCCTTCTCGTTGTCGACGATCTGGCCGATACTGGCGCGACGGCAAAAATCGTCCGCGCGATCTCGCCCAAGGCGCATGTCGCGACGGTCTATGCCAAGCCGCTGGGGCGGCCCTTCGTCGATACCTTCACTACCGAGGTTTCGCAGGACACCTGGATCTATTTCCCGTGGGACATCGGCTTGAGTTTTCAGGCGCCGATCGCTGGGCCTGGCCGGTGACGCGGCTTTTGTTTTACCTGGGCGGGGTTTCGGCAGTGACCTTCTGTTCGGCCGGGCTCGATAGGCCATCTCAACCAAGGCACCCTCCGAGTTAGATGGATACCTTGATGCGCCCGCTTTTCAAAAGCATGTCCTCGAACACGTCTCGTGTAAGCGGGCACGCAACCAGTTCTGTGAATTGCCCTTTCGTCAAACCACACTGTTTCCCCATCTTGCTCAAAAGATCGTCTCCGAGCGTCTTGTGGCTGCTACCATGAGAGGTCTTGGTCCAGACGGAGGTCTTCTGCCCAGTTTGGGTGCAGTAGGTGAAAAAGCTGTGGTCGCCGCTGCTTACTACAAAGCCCTTTTTCTGTAGCGAGGTCTCGACGTCCCGTCTCTCAAGTGGCATTGACAATTTCCGAAAATGCTTCAAGTAGTTCTTGTCTGAGAGCTTTGGCGTCTTCGGTGAAGTTGTTCATGTCCGATTCCACGTATTCCTTCCAAAGCAATCGAAGGGTGTCTGTGAGAGAACCTGCGAGCTCCTCGCGAGTCTCGCCGCTAACGAACATGTTGAAAGCGCCATCAGCCGTGTAGCGGCCTTCATCGGGTTTAAAAGTAACCTGGAAATCAAAAGGCTTTTTTGCTGCCACGCGTTTTGCGGTATTGACAATGAAACTCTCGACGGTCAACGGACTCGTATCGACCTCGAATATTTCCCGCACGTTGTTTATATGCTTGAGGCTGCCGTCCTCGTCGAGGACAACTTCGCCTCGCACCTGAATCAATTCACGCGGGTTTTCGAGCAGCATCGGCTCGAAATCCTCGTCGTAGGTAGCGTTGATGAGCCGCCCGTTCGGCAAATAGAGCCGGAGCGTGCGCGACTGGAAGTCGAGAGCGTCAAGGCGCCCTGCCACAAGGCGCAGATGAATTGCAATCGTAGCCGGTTCGGCCAAAAAGGGACTGAGCCGTTCCAGCGCAGTTTTCCCGTCAAGAAGCTTATGTCGACGGAAATCTTCTATGCTGACCACCAGGCCCATGCGAGGTGGTGGCTGCATTTTCTTTAGCTCGGACACGACGAGACGGCGGTAGTCACCAGAAGGAACCAGACGGCGGAGTTTTTGGCTATCGCTAGCCTGGACGGCGGCGAGCACTTCCTGATGCTGTTCGGTAATCCTGGCAATGTCCTCGGCGTCGAACAGTTCCGCGCCGACAGTGCCCACCTGATATGGGAGGTCGTAGCCGCCTTCTTCGGGAAGGCCGAATACAAGCGCATACTTGCGTTCTAGCTCATAATTGACGCGAGCCCGCTGTTTCAGTTCATAGCCTTGATAGGCCATCGCCAGTAGGTAGATTGAACGTTGCAGTGCCTGAATGGCCTGCACCAGAGCGGGGGCTGGGATGGTATGCCTGCGCGCGGCCTCACCGTCAAAATGAAGATGGAAGACAGGCAGTGCTTCGGCTGTCATCATGGCGTTCCTTATGGCAACCGGCGGTTAGCCTAACCTTAAGTCGCACGCGGATTCTGCGGGAGGTCAAGCGGCACTGCAAGGACGCCCTCGCACTGCCTGGCTGAGCGTGCTACCAGCTTATCGCGCGCGGGATGTCTGCCCACTATTTACATGGGCAAGAAAACTGCACCCGAAGCGGTACAAAAAAAGCCGCGTTCTTCAAGAGCTTCAATACGTTGCGGACGTGGCGAAACAGGTAGACGCAAGGGACTTAAAATCCCTCGACCTTCGGTCATACGGGTTCGACTCCCGTCGTCCGCACCAAAGGTTGCGCCAGGGCGGGGCGCACAAGCACGGGGGCGGCGCGTGGGTGTTCCCTGCCTTCAAGAAAAAAGCAGCGTGGAGAGTTTTCGCCGGGCGCTTATCGTTGCCGGATCGACCGCCCCCCAAACGTCGAAAAATTGCATCAATTGCTCGCGCGCCATCGTCGTTCCAGGCCCGGTCGCGTTTGCTCGCCCGCCAGCGCGCCAGCCATTTATACGCGGCCCGCGCGCTATCCCCGCCGCCCCGCCGGCAGCACCCACGCGTCAGCTCTCGATGACGCTACGGTTCACAAGAAGGACTCGACCATGGACGGTCATACGGGCATGCTGGAGGCCAACCCCGCGAGCGTTTGATCACATTATCACCCGGCTGACCGGTTTATGACTCTCACGATTCAGATTTTGGTGGTGCTGCTTGGCGTGGTCGCGGCGGTCGCGGTGGTCGCGGCGCGACTCAAAATTCCGGAAGCAATTCTATTAGTACTGACCGGTGTCGTCCTGGCGCTCATCCCTGGCCTGCCAACGGCCGAGCTTGCGCCGGAGGTGGTGTTGCTGCTGGTCTTGCCGCCCGTCATCTACTCCTCCGCGGTCGCGATGAGCTGGCGCGAGTTCCGATTCAATTTCCGTCCCATTACGCTGCTGTCAGTGGGGTGCGTCGTGTTCACCACGGGCGCGGTCGCCGCGGCGACTTATTGGCTTTTGGGTCTCGCCTGGCCAGTGGGTTTCCTATTGGGCGCCATTGTTTCGCCGCCAGACGCCGTGGCGCCGCTCTCGATCGCTCGCAGACTGCAACTTCCTAGGCGAATCCTTGTCATCCTCGAAGGCGAAGGGCTGGCAAATGACGCCGCCGCGCTCATCCTCTATCGCTTCGCGGTAGCCGCCGTCAGCACTGGCGCATTCTCATTCCCCCAAGCGACCGGAATGTTCACTGTCATTGTCGCCGGCGAAATCCTCTGGGGAATCGGCGTTGGTTGGTTGATGTTGCGTTTGCGGCACTGGGTTCATGATCCGCGTATCGAGATCACGCTGTTGGTTGTAACGCCTTTCTTAGCCTATTGGGTACCGGAGCATTTCGGCGGTTTGGGCGTGCTCGCCACGGTGACCGCCGGTCTCTACATCAGCTGGAACGGTTTTCGGTTGATCAGCGCCGCGACCCGGCTCCAAGGCGTATTCTTCTGGGACTTTTTTATCTACCTCATCGAGGGCATGGTGTTTCTCATCACCGGCCTGCAGGCGCGCACCCTGATCGCCGGCATCGGCGGTTACTCGATCTCCGAGCTCGCGATTTCGGCTGCGGTCTTGAGCGCCGTGGTAATCGTGGCCCGGTTCGTCTGGGTGTTCCCCGCAACCTATCTTCCGCGCTGGCTCTTTCCTCCGATCAAGCGGCGGGATCCATCGCCGCCTTGGCAATGGCCATTTGTTCTAGCGTTCACCGGGGTGCGGGGCATCGTTTCGCTCGCGGCGGCCCTCGCCATCCCATTTGCAACGGCGAACGGGCAGCCTTTTCCGCATCGCAATCTCATTCTTTTCCTCACCTTTTCCGTCATCCTTGTAACGTTAGTGGGCCAAGGGTTGCTGCTTCCCTCGATGATCCGGGCGCTCGGCCTCGCTCATGCCGGACGTCGCGAGCGCCGGGGCGACAGAGCGGAGGAGTACGAGGTCCGGCGGCAAACGATCGAGGCGGCGCTTGAGCGGCTTGACCAGCTCGTCGCAGAGCGGGATCTCGCAGGGGGCGTCGTTCAACCGATTCTCGCCCGTCACCGCGCCCGGCTAAAGCATATCGAGCACAGTAGCGACGGCGATGATGGGCACAAAAAGCTCACCGAACTTCACGACGAGATCGAACTCCTTCTAATCGCCGCCGAGCGGCAGCGGACGAACGATCTTTTCTGCGACAGTAAGCTCACGGACGAAGCGCGGCGCCGCATCGAGCGCGAACTCGATTTGCGCGAGGCGCATCTAGCCAACCAGCGGGACGAGGAATGAAGTCGCAACATGCTTGGACCCGAAGCCGGTACAGTCGTGGGAGCAAGTTTAGTTGCGGGTGGACGCGAGGATCGCTTCGCGTCGCCAACGAGGCATCGATGGGCGTCCGGCCGTTTGAGCATGTCCCGAAAAAGTTGCTCGACTTTTTCGATATTAAGACATCGGATATATCCGATGTCTCATGAGGACTTGCTCCAACTTATTGATATTGAACGATTCCTTTTCGATCACGTGATTCCACGTAATCGGGAAGCGCTCTCGAGGGTCTCACCTCTCTCGAAGTCGCGAGTTTCCCCCGCCGTCAAGAAAAAAGCAGCGCGGAGAGCTTTCGCCGGGCGCTTATCGTTGCCGGATCGACCGCCCCCCAAGCGTCGAAAAATTGCAGCAATTGCTTCCGCGCGCCATCGTCGTTCCAGGCCCGGTCGCGTTTGATGATTTCAATGAGCTCATTGGCCGCCTCCTCGCGCCGGCCCTCAGCATTGAGGAGGATGGCGAAATCGTATCGCGCCTGATGGTCGTCCGGATTGGCCGCGATCTTTCGCATAAGCCCGGAAGCATCGCCGACGGCGGCGGCTTGCTCGGCGAGGTCGAGCGCCGCTCTGGCGGCTACGATCGCGTTGTCGCGCTCGCCGCCCGCGGCAACCGAGGCGAGAACGGTCCTGGCGCTTTCGAGCTTCCCGGCGGCGATGAGGAGCTTCGCCAATCCGGCCACGGCGGCGGGGTCGCCAGGGTTTTCGGCAATGATCGTTTCATAGAGTTCCGCCGCCCCCTCGGCGTCCCCCGCGGCAGCCAAGGCTTCGGCGTCGGCGAGGCGATCGGCAGCGTCGTCGAGCGGGCCGGCGAGCCGCTCGATGAAGCCCTTGACCTCACGTTCCGGCAAGGCGCCCATGAAACCGTCGACCGGCTGACCGCGCTGAAAGGCGATCACGGCGGGGATGGAACGAACCCCCAGCCGACCCGGAATTTCCGGATGCTCGTCGATATTCATCCTGACGAGCTTGACCTTGCCGGCCGCCGCCTTGACTATTTTTTCGAGAACCGGCGCGAGCTGCTTGCAGGGTTCGCACCAGGGCGCCCAAAAGTCCGCCAGCACCGGCTGACGCGCCGATTCCGTGATCACATCGGCGGCAAAGCTCGCCGTGGTGGCATCCTTCACAAGCGTCCCGGCTGTGTCTTGCGGCTTGGCCTCGATCGCGGCTTCGCCTTGCCCGCTCCGCTTGCCACGCCCGCGGCCAAAAATCCCCGCCATGTTCTGGCTCTCCCTTGGTGCCCTCGCGCGGGCGAACCGGCGACACCGTCCGAATGCCCCGGCGCCAAAATGCGTCTTCGGCGGCGAAATCGCAACCGTCCATTGCCGTCCAGGCATCGCCCTGGCATTTTCCTCGGTCTTCCCTTACATTGGATCGGCGGAGCTGCGGGGTGCGTGTTGGATCAGCATTCCCGGGGCCTTATCGATCTCCAAGGGAGCTGTCCCTGGCCTCGCCCGTGGGCTTGGCCACATGGCGCCCACCTACCATGTAGGTTCCCGGGATCGATATCCCACGGCCATCGCGGCCCCGCGCTTGCCAATCTTCCAGCCGGTCGCGTCATGATCCTCACCAAGCCGGCCCTGCGCGCGCGGGCTTTGGCGCGGCGTGGCGAGACGAGTATCGAGGCCGCCGCCGCTTACGCCGCGCATCTCGCGGCCGAAGGCCTCGCCCTCGTCCTGCGGTTGCGCCCTGGGATCGTTTCGGCCTATTTTCCGCTTGCGGGCGAACCCTCGACCCTGGCGCTCCTCGAAAATCTTGCAGATGCCGGGGTCAAAACGGCTTTGCCGGTTACCGGGCGGTGGGGCACGCCCCTGGTGTTCCGGCAGTGGCGGCCAGGCGAACCCACCCGCCAGGGTAGAATGGCGATCGAGGAGCCTCTGCCCGCCGCGCCGGATGCCGCGCCTGATCTTTTGTTCGTGCCCTTGGCTGCATTCGACCGGGCCGGACACCGGATCGGCTATGGCGCCGGCTTCTACGACCGTAGTCTAGCGGGGCTACGCGCCAAAAAGCCAATTGCGCGGTGGGCGTTGCCTATGCGAGCCAGGAGTTCCCGGAAGTTCCGCACGATGCGCATGATGAGCGCCTCGATTACGTGCTCACGGAGCGCGAGTTGATTAGCTGCCGGGTTCCTCGTTAGCATGCGCCTCCTCTTCATCGGCGACATTGTCGGCCGCGCAGGCCGCGCGGTTCTCTTCGAGAATTTGCCCAATTTACGTCAAGCCTGGGGGCTCGACTTCGTTATTGCAAACGGCGAGAACGCGGCCGGCGGCTTTGGGATCACCGAGACAATCTGCGCCGATATTCTCGCGGCGGGCGCGGACTGCGTGACGCTTGGCAATCATGCCTTCGATCAGCGCGAGGCGCTCGTCTTCATTGCCCGCGAGCCGCGTCTAATCCGGCCGCTAAACTATCCGCGCGGGACGCCTGGCGTCGGCGCCAATCTTATCGAATCGGCAACCGGTGCGCGCGTGCTTGTCATCAGTCTCATGGGCCGCGTTTTCATGGATGCCATGGACGACCCTTTCGCGGCGATCGAAGGCGAAGTTTCGGCCTGCCCCTTGGAAGTAGGCTGCGACGCCTTGGTTGTCGATTTCCATGCCGAGGCATCAAGCGAAAAGCAGGCTTTCGCGCATTTCGTCGATGGCCGCGTTTCGCTCGTCGCGGGCACCCATACCCATGTGCCGGCCGCGGATCATCAAATACTGCCAAACGGCACGGGATTTGTGACCGACGTCGGAATGACCGGGGATTATAATTCGGTGATCGGCATGGAAAAGGAGGAACCGGTGCGCAGGTTCACAACCAAGCTACCCGCGACGCGGTTCGAACCGGCATCTGGGGCGGCAACCCTCTGTGGCATCGCGGTCGAGATCGACGCCAAGGGACTCGCCTCAAAAATCGCACCGGTGCGTATCGGAGGCAGGCTTTCGCAAGCGCGACCGGAATTCTGGGAAGCTACTTGAGAAAAACATAGATGTCGGCTTCGAGGTTTCCGTCGTCCGGTTCCGTCGTATCGGTAAGATATTCCTCGACGAAGCGGTTTTGCGATTCGAGACCTTTTTCGTCGAGAAAGGCGGTGATGAGATCGTAGGTCGAATCGATATCGTCGTAGGCGCCGCGATGCAGGAACTTGATCGCCTTGCCGGCAGGGGACTCGCCGATTTTCACGCCATCGGAGAGATCCTTGCCCTCGGGTTTTTCGGCGAGCGGGACCATCGCCTCGAACTGAAAGCTTTTGTCGTCGGTTGCCAGAAACAAAGCGAAAGGATGTCCCGCCGGAGTGAGCCCGGCCTTTTTGACCGCGGCATCGACTTTGGCTATCTCGCCTATCACCGACTTGAATCCATGCGCCCATTCCGCGCTCGCGCTCGTGAAGGCCACCGGATGGGATGTCAGTTCAAGGGTCACCGCCGAGGCGTCGTCCGGCACCCCCGGCGGGGGGTTGGACCCGGTTTCGGCGGGCGTCGATGGAGCCGGTTTTGCGTCGACGCCGGGCGAGACAGGGGCTTGCGTGGCACCTCCGGCAACAGGCGCGGCGGCGGGGGCCTGCGCGAAGGCCGGCTCTGGCTGCGCGGCCAGTACCGCCAAAAACAGGCCAAAGGCCAGTTCAACGCCCAGCGAACTGTTGATGCTGCCTATCCTCATGTACCGCTCCAAAATTGTGGTCCACCTCAAAGGAGTCCATTTTTGACTATCCGGTGCGCGAGACTACGCCAATTCTGGCATAAAACGCGAGTGGCTGCGATAAAACTCAGCCCCGGTCGAAGTTTTTCTCTATCATGGGGGAGGAATTAAGGTGGCGCGCTTTCTGTTCCACCGGGCGAGGCGAATTGGCCGACCGTGAACAAGGTCAATTTTGCAAATTGGTATCACATGCCGCAGGCCAAACTTCGGTAAAATAAGGCCATCCGCGGATGTATGCGCGGTGGATGCGAAGCCATGGATGGATGGACTTGCCCCTTTGAGCCCGCTCGCGAATAAACTCATCGTTAAGATGAACGGGCTCGGTAACGAGATCGCCGTTCTCGATCTGCGCGGCAGCTGCCTGACCGTAAGCGGGCCAGAAGCGCGCGCGATTGGACGCGGCAAGGACCTTGCCTTCGATCAGCTCATGGTGCTGCATGAGCCGCGCTCGGTTGGAGCCGATGCCTTCATGACGATCTATAACGGCGACGGTTCGCAAGCCGGCGCCTGCGGCAATGGGACGCGCTGCGTCGCCTACATCCTGACGCGGGGAACGCAGCGCGAAAGAATCGTTTTGGAGACCGCCGCCGCGCGGCTCGAATGCCTGCGCAGGGCCGAGACGACTTTCACCGTCGATATGGGCCGCCCGCGCTTCGCTTGGAACGAAATACCTTTGCGCGATCCTTTTCATGACACCCGTACGATTGAGTTGCAGATCGGCCCGATCGACGCCCCGGTTTTACATAGGCCCTCGGCCGTCAACATGGGCAATCCGCATGCGATTTTCTGGGTCGATGATATCGAGGCCTATGATCTGGAAAGGATCGGTCCCTTGCTCGAAAATCACCCAATATTCCCCAAACGCGCCAATATATCACTTGCCCATGTCACTTCCCGCGCGCACATCGCGCTAAAAGTCTGGGAGCGCGGGGCCGGCCTGACCCGCGCCTGCGGCTCGGCGGGCTGCGCCGCCCTCGTCGCGGCCGCGCGGAAGGACCTCACCGACCACAGCGCCATGGTCAGCCTGCCCGGTGGCGATCTCGCTATCGAATGGCGGCGGAGCGACGGCCATGTCGCGATGACCGGCCCCATCGAATTCGAATTCGAAATGCTTCTCGATCCGGATCTCTTCAAGGACATCGCGGCGTGACACCGCCCAGGCGCGAACCACAAGGGGTCGAAGTTTTAACCTTCGGCTGCAGGCTCAATCTCGTCGAGTCGGAAGCCATGCGCCGCGCTGCCTTGGCTTGCGGGCGAAGCAATCTCGTCATTGTCAACACCTGCGCGGTGACGACGGAGGCGGCGCGGCAAGCCCGCCAGGCGATTCGCCGTATCAACCGCGAGCGGCCCGGTGCCGAGATCGTCGTCACCGGCTGCGCGGCCCAGATCGATCCCGATCAATTCGCCGCCATGCCGGAGGTTTTCCGGGTGCTCGGCAATGCGGAAAAAACCGATGCGGCAACCTGGGCGCGTGGCGGCGGAGGCCGCATGGATGTCTCCAACATCATGGCCGCCAAGGCCGCTCCAACGATTTTAAGCGAGGGCATCGAGGATCGTACGCGGGCGTTTCTCGCGGTGCAGACCGGCTGCGATCACCGCTGCAGCTTTTGTGTCATTCCGTTCGGACGCGGCCCCTCCCGCTCGGTGCCGATGGACGAGGTTCTTCATGCTTCATGCCGGCTGACGGAAGCGGGCTTTCGCGAGATTGTTTTGACCGGCGTCGATCTCACTTCTTATGGCATTGATTTGTGCGGCACTCCGGCACTGGGGGGGCTCGTCAAGGCGATCTTGCGCGCGGCGCCAAAACTCGAACGTCTGCGGCTTTCCTCGATCGATTGCATCGAGGTGGACGAAGAACTTATCGCGGCTTTCGCCGGGGAGCCTCGCCTTATGCCGCATCTCCATCTTTCGCTGCAATCCGGCGACGATCTTATTTTGAAGCGCATGAAGCGGCGTCATCTCCGCGCCGATGCCTTGCGGCTATGCTCCGAACTGCGCCGGCTGCGGCCGAAGATCGTGTTTGGCGCCGATCTGATCGCCGGCTTTCCGACCGAGTCGGAAGCCATGTTTCAAAATACGCTCGCGCTCGTGGAGGATTGCGGCCTGAAGCATCTTCACGTTTTTCCATTTTCCGCGCGGCCCGGAACACCGGCCGCGAAGATGCCGCCTGTCGCCCCAGAGATCGTGAAAGCAAGGGCCAAGCGTCTTCGCGAGGTCGGCGACGCGGCCTTGCGGGCGCATCTTGCCGCACAAACCGGCAAGACCTTGCCTGTCCTGACGGAGCGTGGCGGGACCGGCCGCACCGAGGATTTTACGCGCGTAAAAATTGGCGCCCATGCGCCCTCGCGAATGATCGAAATGGTCATCGCGGGGAACGACGGCAAATTTCTCGAAGCGATAGTGCGGGCGTCGCCTGTTTCAGAAGTCTCCCCTCGTCCTGAGGAAGGTCACGCGACAGCAAAAGCACAACTCGCGATTGACCGCTCGACCGCCACCGGCTTATCATGGGCCACCTGAGCAGGCGCAGCGGGCTGTCTCAAATTCGTGCCGCGGTCCAAAATCAATCGCGCTTTCTGCTATTTGCGCGAACGATTAGGCTAGGCGCGGTGTCGAGCGGCCTGCGGGCACCTCGAACGGCGCGCAAACGAAAAGGACAAGCCATGAGCACCATGACGATGAAAAATGCGATAGCACTCGGCGCTGGCGGCGCACTCGTTGCTGGTGCAATTGCGATCGCCACGGCTAGCCCGTCGTGGGCTATGCCGGTTCTGTCGAATCCTGCCGCGGTGAGCACGGCGGCCTCAAACCAGGTAACCGATGTCCGCCATTACCGTCGCGGCTATCACCGCCGTGGCTATTACGGCCGTGGCTACGGTCGTGGATATTACGGCCGTGGCTACGGTCGTGGATATTACGGCCGTGGCTATTACGGCGGTGGCTATGGCCGTGGCTATTACGGCGGTGGCTATGGGGGCTACCCTTATGCTTATCCCTATTCTTATGGTTATCCTTATTCTTATTCCTATCCTTTTTCTTACGGCTTCGGCTGGGGAGGTTGGTAATTAAGGCGTCGCCATCGTAGCGGCAAAAGCGCGATTGATCGCGCTGGATGTCTTTGGACACGCCATGAGCATCAAGACGATGAAGAATGCGATGGCGCTCGGCGCTGGCGGTGCACTCATTGCCGGTGCGGTCGTGATCGACACGGCTAGCCCGTCGTGGGCTGCCCCGGTTCTGTCGAATACGGCCGCGGTGAGAGCGGCGGCATTAAACCAGGTAACCGATGTCCGCTATTACCATCGCGGCTATCACGGTCATGGCTACTACCGTCGTGGCTATGGTTATCCCTGGTGGGGCGACCCTTATGCTTATCCTTACTCTTATCCCTATGCTAATTCTTATCCTTATCCTTACTTTTATTCTTTTCCTTTCGCCTTCGACTACGGCTGGAGTTGGGGTGTTTGGTAAAGGCGCGCCCGTCGCGGGTTCGAAGACCGGAAGCCTAGAGCGGGTCCCGAATAGACAAAATCGGAAGGGGGATTCCCGAATCGGCGGAATCGTGATTCACCATGTTGGCTGGAATGGAGGCCGGCATGGATGGCAAAACCCTATTCGCAGGATTTACGTGACCGCCTGGTGCGGGCTGTACTGGCAGGTCAGTCTCGGCGCAAGGCGGCGCGCAGCTTTGATGTCAGTGCGAGCTGCGTGATCAAGCTCATGCAGCAGTTTGAGATAACAGGCGGTTGTCTGCCGCGAAAGTTTGGCGGCCATAAGCGGCACGCGCTGGCTGCGCATGAAGATAAGGTGCGGGCGTTGGTGGCGGTGCAGCCCGAGCTGACGATCACGGAGCTGTGGAGCAAGCTGACGACGCTCGAGATCAAAGTCGGGCGGTCCGCCGTCGGGCGTTTTTTGCGGCATCTGCAATTGACCTTTAAAAAAAACTCTGCACGCCGCCGAACAAGAAAGAGCGGATGTCCGGGCCGCACGTCTCGCTTGGCGCGATAAGCAGAAAAGTCTTGATCCTCAAAGGCTTGTATTCATCGATGAGACCTGGGCCTCGACCAACATGACACCTCGCTATGGGCGATGTGAAAGAGGCAAGAGACTTATCGCTCACGCCCCGTTCGGCCACTGGAAGACGACGACCTTTTTGGCGGCGTTGCGCCACGATCGCATCACCGCTCCTTGTGTCTTCGACGGTCCCATTAACGGCGCAAAGTTCCTCGCCTATGTCGAGCAGGTTCTGGTGCCGACCTTGTCGCCTGGCGAAATCGTGGTGATGGATAATCTCGGTTCCCATAAACGCGCCGGCGTTCGAAAAGCCATCGAAGCCGCCGGGGCGACGCAGTGCTTCTTGCCCGCCTACAGTCCTGACTTCGATCCCATCGAACAAGTCTTCGCCAAGCTCAAAAATACGTTGCGCAAAATGGCCCACCGAACCGTCGATGCTCTGTGGGATGGCATCGGATTAGCTCTCGACGACTTCCCTCCAACCGAATGCTTCAACTATTTTCGCAATGCCGGATACGGGTCCACCTAATCGGGACCCGCTCGCGGCGGATTTTTCTGCGGGTGATGGTCGAGAAGAATCCTTCGACGGCATTGAGCCACGACGCCGAGGTCGGCGTGAAATGGCAGGTCCATCGCGGATGATCGGCCAGCCACCTCAAGACATTGGGATGCTTGTGCGTGGCGTAGTTGTCAGCGATGGCATGAATGACCTTGCCGGCTGGAACGGCTCGCTCCACGGCGTTGAGGAAACGGATAAACTCCTGATGCCGATGCTGTTTCATGCAGCGTCCGATTACGGTTCCGTCGAGGATGTTGAGCGCGGCGAAAAGCGTGGTCACGCCGTTGCCCTTGTAATCATGCGTCATTGTCCCGCACTTGCCGGGCTTGAGAGGCAGTCCCGGCTGGGTGCGGTCGAGCGCCTGGATTTGGCTTTTCTCGGCGATGGACACGACGACGGCGTGAACGGGCGGGTCCATGTAGAGGCCGACGACATCCTCGACCTTCTCGGCGAAATTTGGATCGTTGGAGCGCTTGAAAGTGCGGATGCGATGCGGTTGCAGGCGATGCGCTTTCCACAGGCGCTGGACGGCGCGAAGCGATATGCCGGCGGCCTTGGCCATGGCGCGCCCGGTCCAATGGGTGACCTCGCCCGGCGGTTCGGAACAGGTCAGCTCCAAAACCTTCGCGACAACTTTCGCCGAGAGCGGCGCCCTGCCGGGTTTGCGCGTCTTGTCGCGCAGGAGGCCATCGACGCCTTGCTCGCCATATCGCCGTTGCCAACGCCAGACAGCGGGGCGGCTGGCGCCAGGCCGCCGCGCGACTTCCAACACGGGCAGGCGCTCGGCGGAAAACAGCACGATCTTCGCCCGCTGAATTTGCTTGAACGGACGATTTCGATCGCCGATGATCGCAAGCAGGCGCTCGCGATCTTCGGGGCAGACCATGACGTTGACGGTTTGGGCCATGCCGCCAGAGTCGCATATCCGGCGGCGCCTGTGAATCCTACGTCAGCGTCAGTGCACTAGGAACCGCTTGGCGAGATTGCGCGCTCCTACGATATGAGTTGATGGACGATTTCAAGGCTCGGCACTTAAATCAGGCATGACCGGAACAACACCGCCAACAGAATCGGAACGAGTCAGAGACTTTCGTCTCTGCCTTGCCAAACAAATTCCAAGATTCCCGAACGATAGGGCATCGCTACGATCCCTCGAACGGAAGTCGCTTGGCTCTCTCCTGATCGACTATGCCAACTGGGCTATTCGATACATTGCACCACGGCCACGCAAAGTCGTTATCGAGCCCACCGCATTGATGGACTCTCGCTGGAATGCCCTGCAAAGAGACATTGATCCGTTTCTTGAAAAGGTGAAACGCGGCCACGACCTTACGCCTCACCTATCGCGTAAGCGTACACGTGGATACACGCCAGCAGCATCAGCCCAAGGCCCTGACGTGGATCTCTGGGCCGACAAAGACAAGCTGCTAAACGTGATGGGTTATCATCATTTCCATCCAAGCATGACAATAGATCCACGAGGATTAGCCGCCCGAAGGAACGAGATTATCTTTGCCTTTGTCACGCGGGAAGAATTCACCGTGTCGGGCATTTTCGACCACTCAGTTTTTCAAAACGAGCCTGGACAACCTCTCAACCCCGAGTGTGAGCGCCTTTGGCAGATCTTCGACGAACGGCTTACGCGTGATGTGCCACCTGGCGCGGTTGTTGCTGTTCCGCCTATTGCGGAATCGGGACATTCCATGCACTTGGTTTATCTCGCGATGGGGTATGCGCGCCTCATAGCTGACATAGACCAAAGGATTGATGATCCGGCCTATATCTCTGCTATGACCACAGGAACAGGCTTTACATTGCCAGCGAAAGCAAAATGGGGATGGTATCTTTATTGCCTTGATTTGGGGCTTATGGAAAAAGAATCGGGGGCTTTTTTCGTCTTTAGTAAAGGGCCAAATTAACCGTACACTCACTTTGCGCGGGTGGCCATAAAACTCTCGACAGAGTCACGAAAATTCCGGCAAGCTCGGCATGATGGGTGAAGGAAGGATCCTCCCGGCGCCGGTAGGTTTCAGGGAAAGCCTTCACGACCGCAGCCGCTTTCATGCAAGTTTGAAACTTCGGCCCTTCCCAATCCTCGGCCGCGACGATAGCCTTGCGCTCGCCGCAGCCGGGGCGGTATATCCAATGGTTAATTGGATGCTGCGATGGCCGAGATATGCCACAATGGTACGGATTCTGCGGAGTATATGCGGGTGCACCTTGATTTTGCGTCCGGCTTTGACTGCTGCGCGTTCCAACATTCGAGCAAAGGCTGCCATATCAAAACGTGGGCAAGCCGAGTTGGCTGGGCTACCGCGCTCGCCCGGGCAGGGCCGGCGGCCGGTGAAGCTTCGCGTTGCGCTTGACTTGGTCCCGCGCCTATCCTATCCGGCGGGTCTCCTGCGCTGCCATCGCGGCGCCGCGTCGCGGGGGAGTAGCTCAGTTGGTTAGAGCGCCGGCCTGTCACGCCGGAGGTCGCGGGTTCAAGTCCCGTCTCTCTCGCCATTGCCTTCGGCAAAGAGCTGTAAGCGGTTGATTTCCTTAGCGAGCATCCGCAAGTCCTGCCAAGCCTGCTTCTTGTGCGCCGGCTGACGCAAGAGAAAGGCTGGATGCAGCATGGCGAGCGCCCGGATTTCCGTGTTGCCCGCCGGATAGGCGAACCAGCGTCCGCGCATGCGCATGATACCCTCCTTGCCGCCAAGGAGAGTTTGCGCCGACGCCGCGCCAAGACAGACCAGTATTTTGGGGTCCACGAGCTCGATTTGGCGGCGGGTGAAGGGCAAACAGGCCGCCGCCTCGAGCGGCGTCGGGGTACGGTTTCCAGGTGGCCGCCAAGGCACGACATTGGCGATATAAACTTTTTCGCGGTCGAGCCCGATCGCGGCCAGCATCTTGTCGAGCAATTGGCCCGCGCGGCCGACGAAAGGCACCCCCTCGCGGTCCTCGTCGGCGCCGGGCGCCTCGCCAATGAACATAATGTCCGCGCTTTGGTAGCCATCGCCAAAAACGAGCCGGGTCGCGGTTGCCTTCAGGCCGCAGCCTTCGAAGCGCGAAAGTTTTTCGCGAAGATCGCCAAGGTTTTGGGCGGCGGCGGCCTGGTCCCGCGCGCTTGCCTCGATGGCCTCGGCGGGAAAGGCTGCGGCCGGCGCCCGCACGATACGGCGGCTGGCTTCGGTCGTCTCCGGCGGCGCGGCGGAGAGGCTGCGCATTTCCGCGCGGAGGCAAACGCTGGCGCGGCTTTCGGCGAAGCGATCATGCGGAGCATCGTCGACGGCGATATCGACGCCCATTTCCGCGTACCAGCGCAGCAGTCCGGCAGTACGCGCCGCCGGATGGGCAGTGCTTTCACGAGCCAATCGAGCACCCATTCAGGATCAACACGAACAGTAGCAAGGACATCGTCTTCGACCATGACGCGTCCGGCTTCAGGATAAAAATGCTAATGGCGCCTCGTCCTCGGATCGAATTCCAAACGCACGGTACACAAGTAACACCTTAACCTCTCTCGCGGGAGAGAAGCAGCCGGGCCTTGAGCCAGGTGGGCGGAGGCCGCGGCACGTCTCGTGTCATGGTCGCGCTCATAGGGCCGCCAGGTATTTCAGTGCCGGGATGCTTGGCAGGAAGAAGTATTCCCCGCCGGCCGACTGGATGAAGGTCTCGACCTCGACGCGCCGCCGCAACGGCTGCTCGCGGAGGGTGAATTTGCCTTTCGGCCCGACCAGCGGGTCGGTGTCGTCAAACAGCGTCGCGAAATTCCGGTTCAACACCCAGGTCTGCTGCACGAACTCGAACTGGCGCGCGATGTCGGAGTTCAGGCAGATGAACAGCAGTCCCCGCTCCGCGCCATCATCCTGGTCGCGGCCGGCGAGCGTGGTGCCGTATTTGCGCCCGCGCCGCAAAATGCGGTGGTTGTTCGCCGCGTTAAGCAAGGTCTCCGCCGAGGCGAGGTCCTTCGCGAGGCCGTCGCGCGGATTGGCTCTGCGCACATGCGAGCCGGGCGGGCAACCGATGCCATGGGGATCGGTCTTCATGAATCCGAAGGCGTTCTCCGGCTGGTTGCATTCATCCGCAGCCAGTGGCCCGCTGGGACAGAGGAGATGACCGTCGATGTTGCGGCCGATAACCCGTTCCGCGAGCCAATTGGCGGTGACATGCGTCGCGCTGGGGTCGTGCGCCCGAATGCGCTCCGCACCGGTTTCAAGCGATTTCCAGAGCGCGGCGACGTGCTGCTGGAGCTCGCGCACCACCATGTAACTGCCGTCGAGTCCGAGATCGCGGAAACCCTCGGGCAAGCCATCCGTTTTTAGATCCGATGCGCGCGAGCGCGGGTCGTCGAGGACCATCGGCCCAGGCGCTTTCTCATGATGCGCGTTGGTGTGGCCCAACAGGATCTCTCCGAGAGGCACACCGTGCCAGGCATCGCGCGTGACCGGCTTGCCGTCACTGAGAATGAGAGAGTCGCTCGCGGTCCCCTGTCCGCTTTTTTCGTCGTACGGGATCGGCTGCGACAGGCCATCCGCGAAACCGAAATGTTCGCGGCCGATGCCATTCTTGTCGAGCCGGAGGTCGAGCCGCAGCCGGTGCATGACCTTCACGCCGTGGGGGGCGAGCGCGTGCTCGACGGTTTCGGCCCAGGCCTTGGCGGCGGGGTCTTTTTCCTCGTCGTAGTAAAGCAGCAGCTGCGCATGCACGGTGCGCGGGGTGATGACTTCCCGCTCGTCGACCTCCGCCGGGCTGGCGACATCAGCGGTCACACGTTCCCCCGCCTCTGTACCCTTTTCCTTGGGTGTCGGAATATTGGCACTCCAGCGTGGACCGCCTGGGATGACGGTGCCCTGCCAAACGCCATCGATTTTGTCGCCGAGACGGCGCAGCCGGTCTTCCTGGTACATGCCCTCGCGAAACGGCGGCGAGAACGTTGCGAGCGCGTCGGCCGAGAGTCCCAGTTTCTGCAGGCCGGTCCAGGTGAACGCGATGGAGGGGGCACGCTGATCCCTTCCGTCCGCGTCGGTGATGGGCGCGACGGTATTGAGCGTTTTCAGCCACGCTCCCTCCCGGCGCTGGCGGGGCTGTTGGGCCGGTTCTCCGGCCAGTCGCACAACAGGAACAGTGCCTCGCCCAACGGAGCTCCTTGAATCCGCTGACCACGATCCCCTGCGTGCGCGTGTCGTGCGGCGGCTTCAGCTTCCAGGTCGGCCGCTTTTTCTCGTCTGGACTGGTCACAGGTGCCGCGCCCATTCGGATGCCTCATCGGGTGTCAGCGTGGCTTTTCGCAAGCCGTCGGCAATGCGGGCGTGACGCTCGATCTGGTCGACGGTGTAATCCCTGTATGCGCTGAACCAGAACCGGCTCACCGCCATGGAGTGGCGCGCCCATTCCTTGAACTTGCGGCCGTGGCTGGCGCCGTCGAACACCAGGAAGCGCGTTACCGGGAAGCCGACGCAACCGCCCCACGCGAGGGTCAGCCCTTTATGCGCCTTCTCGATAAAGTCGTCGAGATAACTGTCCCAGGTATTATCGAAGTTCGAATGGAACATCAGGCGGCTGCCGTTGTTAATGAACGCCCAATGGGCGAAGTGAATCGTGCGCATGCTGCCGAGATATCCGTTGGTCGCCTTCACTCGCAGCACAAGACCAAGCCCCAGATGGCCGATCCGGACCAGCGCCATGCGCAGGACACCCGGCTTGACGAGGACGACACTCCCCATATGGTTCTGCGCGATCCTGTCCTCGCTGTGCGTCATCGCGCGCATTTCGCCCTGATCCGCTACCGGCGCGTCATGGTGGGAATCCCGCCGTTCCAGCCAGCGCAGCCACACGAGGATCACCGGGATGGAGAAAAAAAACACGGTGTAGATTCCCACGCAGGCAAGGCGAACCATGGGCCACCAGTGCTGTGCGAAGGCCGGCAAGTATCCTTGGCCAAAGGCGCAGACTTCGATGGCGGACTTCACGGCCGCCCCGACGACGGCCATCGTGACGACGAGAATCACCAGAACAATCACCGCCACGAAGAAAAGCGTGACCGGGTTCGCGAAAGACGTTAGCTTGTTTTTCATCGACAGGGTAAATCCCCCCGTCCTGGTTGGAGCGGCTTCGCCACGGCGCGCCGACCGCGTCCAATAAAGCAGAATTCCGGCAACCAGGGGCACGATCAAAAGCAGGACCAGCGGCACCGGGTCGGGAAAGAAGGCGCGAAGAAAACCCAGAAAGAGGAAGCCCGGAACGGAGAGAGCGATCATAACGATAAGCAGGAAGCCAAGAAGGCGCCCCACGTCGCGCGTACGTTCCCACGCCGGGATGCGTGTCGGAGCCGGTGTGTCGAGCCACGGAAACGGCCCGAGCAGCGCGGCGCGCAAACTTTGGTGAATCTGCGGCGCGGTCATGCCGCGGTACGGATTGGGGAGGGTAGGATTGGATTGCGCCAGCTCATCTCGGGTTGCGCGGAAAAGCATGCCCTCGCGAAGGATCCGCTCCCTTTCGAGCCCGCGGTTGCCGTGATGGAAGACGCTCGGCTTGACCGTCCTGCGCGCAAGATACGGCGCGATGGGATGTTGCGAGTTGGCCTCCGTAACGGCGTTGTACAAGCGTCCATCTTTATCCAAGGGGCGCTTGCAGCAGCGCAGCATCGGTCGAAGACAGTCGGAGTCGGCAAGCGTCGCCTCCAACTGGGCCCGGAACGGCCCCGGCCGGCCGTCGAAATTCGCCTCAATCACGAAGACGGGGTCGTAATCGGCGCCCTTGAAAACCGACATTGACAGGAAATGCAGCGTTGGGACGCCCCACTTCAGGTGGTCGTAGGGCTCCGTTCCGTGGGTCTTATCATAGAGCCTAAGCCTCTCGATTTCGCTCGAAAGGCGGTCGACGGCTGGCCGGCTCGACCTCCAGAACAACGGATAGCGTCGTCTGCCGCATGTGCCCCCTATTCCCAGAGACTTCTCACGAGCAATCCGTGTCGTCAAGAGTCACTTCCCCAGAACGCCCCAGAACACCTAATCCTAGCTCGCATTGAAGTCCAAAGCTCTATCATATACGACTATCGGTCCCTTTATCAGGCTTGGTTCCGTCCCCGTGACCCCTTTTAGCCGGTTGGTGCGCATGCCGTTGTTGCCAAATCGTCCCCCAATTTTAAAAACTTTAGGGATGTCAACGAAGACGAGGCATGGGACAATTTTTCAACGGAATTCTTAGCCCGCAAGGATCGAAAACCGCCATGACCGAGGCAGGAATTAGATTGCCGCCACGCGAAACCATGGATTTCGATGTCGTGATCGCCGGCGCCGGCCCCGCTGGCCTCGCCGCCGCGATCCGCCTCAAACAGCTTGCGCCGGAAGTTTCAGTCGTTGTCGTCGAAAAAGGCGCCGAACTCGGCGCCCATATTTTGTCCGGCGCAGTCATCGATCCTTGCGGTCTCGATAAACTCCTGCCCGATTGGCGCCAGGATCGAGACCGGCCGCTGACAACCGGGGTGACCGCCGACCGGTTCTATGTGCTCGGCCCCTCTGGTGCGCTCAGACTGCCCAATTTCATCATGCCGCGCCTCATGAATAATCATGGCAATTTCATCGGCTCGCTTGGCCATGTCGTGCGCTTTCTGGGGGCCAAAGCGGAGGCCTTGGGCGTCGATATCTTTCCCGGCTTCGCCGGCGTCGAGGTCCTTTATGGGCCGGCGGGCGCGGTTGTGGGCATCGCCACGGGTGACATGGGAATCTCCCGCGACGGAAGCCTCAAAAGCGGATTCACACGGGGCATCGAGCTTCATGGTAAATATACTCTGATCGCCGAAGGTGCGCGCGGCTCGCTTGCCAAGGAGCTTATCGCGAAGTTCAGCCTCGACAAAAATCGCGAACCGCAAAAATTCGGCATCGGCTTGAAGGAGCTTTGGCGGATCGATCCCTCTTTGCACCGGCCTGGCCTCGTCCAGCATACCTTTGGCTGGCCGCTCGACAATCGGACTGGCGGCGGCTCGTTCCTCTATCATTTCGAAGACGGACTCGTCGCCATTGGTTTCGTGGTTCACTTAAACTATTGGAATCCGACGCTTTCTCCATTTGACGAATTTCAGCGCTTCAAGACGCATCCTATGATCGCGCCCTTGTTTGCCGGCGGGCAGCGGATGTCTTTTGGCGCAAGGGCCATCACCGAAGGCGGCTGGCAATCGGTGCCAAAACTCGTCTTTCCCGGCGGCGCGCTCATTGGCTGCGCGGCGGGGTTCGTCAATGTGCCGCGCATCAAAGGTTCGCATAATGCAATTCTTTCGGGAATGCTCGCGGCCGAACATGTGGTTGCCGCGCTTGAAGCGGGGCGCGCTTATGACGAAGTCATTGCCTATGAAGAGGCATGGCGCGGCTCGGCCCTCGGCCGCGACCTTTACAAGGTTCGCAACGCCAAGCCGCTTTGGTCGAAATTCGGCACCAGGGCCGGGATCGCCCTTGGCGGCCTCGACATGTGGGTCAATGAAATTTTCGGCACCTCGCCGCTCGGCACCTTGACCCATGGCCAACCGGATTATGCGAGCCTAAAACCGCTTGGCCAGGTGACGCCCATTCAGTATCCCAAGCCGGATGGCAAGCTTACTTTCGACCGGCTCTCCTCGGTGTTTGTTTCAAACACCAATCATGAGGAAGACCAGCCCTGCCATCTGCACCTAAAGGATCCGTCGATTCCGATCGCGGAAAACCTGCCCGAATATGGCGAGCCGGCGCGGCTCTATTGCCCCGCCGCCGTCTACGAAGTGGTCTATGGCAACGAGGCGGAAAAGCGCGATCCGCGTTTTGTGATCAACGCGCAAAATTGCGTCCACTGCAAGACGTGCGACATCAAGGACCCGGCGCAAAACATCGATTGGGTGCCGCCCGAAGGCGGCGGCGGCCCGAACTATCCGAATATGTAAGGGCTTTCGCGAGCTTTTTTCGACAGTATATCATGTGTGGATGGCCCCCGCTTGCAAGGATTTTTTTGCGTGCGGCGCGGTCGCATGCGGTCATGTGTCATGCCTATGAACACGGTCGCACAGGGACCGTTAGCCCCGATGGGTTCCGCGGATCGAGGCCTTATCGGTTTGCCGGGATCACCGTCCCTTGAGATGCTGCAGGTTTTTCGCGATCCGTTGGTCGACCGGCTTTGCCCGGATAAGGATTTCGAGGTCGTAAGCGGCCGAGTCCAATATTTTCACCAAAAAATGTCGGAGGCATTCCAGACGCTTTTTGCGGCAAGGTTAACCGTATTGACCTTTTGCGCCGCATATAGGTACCCCTGAACGCTCGACGCCAAGGCGGCGGCGCAACTGATCGAGGTCGTTCACAGCTATTTCAGGTGAGGGTCCGGGCCATGCGGGAGGGATGATGAACGATCAGGACGCCCTGCCTTTAGGCGAACACAGCCATATTTTTCTCGGCGCCGGTCATGCGGCGAACGAGCGCAGGACTTGGGCCGCGATTTCGCTCGCGGGATTCATGATGGTCGCGGAAATCGGGGGCGGCACCCTGTTTGGGTCGCTCGCCGTGGTCGCCGATGGCTTTCATATGGCAACCCACGCCTTGGCGCTCTTGATCGCGGCCGTGGCTTATTCCTATGCGCGGCGGCACGCGAATGATCCCCGCTTCGTGTTCGGCACCGGAAAGCTTGGCGATCTCGCCGGTTTTACGAGCGCCGTCGTCCTTGCGATCATCGCCTTGATGATCGGCTATGAGGCGGCAGTGCGTCTTTTTTCGCCTGTGACAATCCATTTCGACGAGGCGATTTTGATCGCGGCCGGCGGTTTCATCGTGAACATTGCCACCGCCTGGCTCCTAACTGCGGGCGGCGGCGATCATCATCGCCATGCGGATGGCCACGGGGTTAGGCATCGTGGGGGCCACGACGCGCATGCGCATGACGGGCCTCGCCGCATCGACACCGGGCGAGGAATTATGCTTATGGAGGTATTCGAGGATGGCGTGCCGCCGCGTTTCCGGCTGCGCCGCGAGGACAATCTCGAACCTGCGTCAGTGCTTGGCGATAGGGCCGCGTCGATCGAAACCGAACGCCCCGACGGCGCGCGGCAGAATTTTTGCTTCGCCGATCGCGGGGCTTTTCTCGAATTGGTGGAAGAAATTCCCGAACCGCATGTGTTCAAGGCTCGATTGCGGCTCGCGGGCCTTGACTACGCGGATATCTACGAGTTCGATTTCGGTGAGCACGGACATGGCGGCGCTCTGTCCGCCTCCGCGGCTGGACGGGACAATAACATGCGCGCGGCTTTCGTGCATGTGGCGGCGGATGCGGCGGTCTCGGTGCTCGCGATATGCGGGCTGCTCCTCGGGCGCTTTTTTGGCTGGGTCTGGATGGACCCAGTCATGGGCATCGTTGGGGCCTTGGTCATCGCCAATTGGGCCTATGGCCTGATCCGCGACACCGGCGGCGTGCTCCTTGATATGAACCCTGATACTGCAATGGCTGAAGAGCTGCGGCGCACCATCGAGAGCGACGGGGACCGCTTGACGGATCTCCATGTTTGGCGGCTCGGCCCCGGCCATCTCGGCGCGATCGTCTCGATTATGACGGCAAATCCCCGCGATGCGGAATTTTACCGGTCGCGGCTCAGCCGGTTCCGAATCTCGCATGTTACGATCGAAGTGCGCGATACGATCGCTTGCCGCAAGGCGGCCAAAATGTGTCCTCCGGCGGCCGGATGACCGGCAGTGCGGGGATCGTCCGAAAAACCTGCTTCGCACAAGAAAATTTGCCCAGGATGAGGCGGATCGCCGTGGCAGGAGCGTCTCGCGCGATGCTCGCGGCAGTCCTAATCCGTACCGTCGCAATAATGGCAAAATTTGCATAAACTTGGCTGATTTGCGCGGTAGGATGCCCGTTTGGCCGTGCTGGGAGCGAGGGATGGACGGCTGCTGGCGCCAGTGGAAGATGAAATTTGCTTGGTATTCCGGGCTTTGCGCCGGGACTTGCATTCTCCTCCTGGCGGCCTCGCCGGTCCTGGGCGAAGCCGCCGGTCAAACGGGAGTCGCCGCGAGCTTGCGCGGCCATGCCGGCGCGGCGGGACTGTCGCTGATCGCCGGTCTCATCGCTTTTCCGGTGCTCGCCGCCCTGCTCTGTCTATCCCAGCGGCGGCGTTGGATGGAACACGAGGCATCGCATAATCTGGAGCTTTCGGCGTTACGCGCGAAGCTCGACCGCGCCGAGCTTTTTCTTGGCGCCGAAACCCAGATCATCGTTGCCTGGGGAGGGCCGGGCGAGGACCCCGATATCGAAGGGAATCTTCGGCTTGCCGGGGACCGGTCGAACCCCCGCCGCGTGCTTGCCTTCGGGTCCTGGCTGCCGCCAGGGACGGCGCAAACGCTTGCCAACTCCGTCGCGCGGTTGCGCGCACGGGGCGAATTGTTCCGCGCCACCGTCGCGAGTGTGGACGGGCGGCATCTCGAAATCGAGGGGCGCCCGGTTGGCGGCCTTGCCGTGCTGCGGATCAGGGATGTCTCCGGCGATCGTCTCGATGCGGTCCGCCTCCAAGAGTTGCAGGCGGCCACGATCGAGCAACTCCACGCCTTGCGGGCACTGCTCGATGCTGTTCCATACCCGGCGTGGGTGCGCGACGGCGGCGGCAAATTGAGCTGGGTCAATGGCGCCTATGCCCGCGCGGTCGAAGCCAAGGATCGCGACGCCGCGGTCTCGCGTGGCATCGAACTTATCGAACGTCAGGCGCGCGAGGCGAGCGCTGCGTCGCGTGGGACAGGTGCAGTCTGGCACGGGCGCGCTCCGGCGGTCGTTGCCGGCGAGCGCCGGATGCTCGAAATCGTCGATGCGCCGGCGGGCTCCGGTTCGGCCGGAATGGCTGCGGATGTGTCGGAAATCGAATCCATGCGTGCCGCGCTCGACCGGCAAGCGCAGGCGCATGCGCGCACGCTCGACCAGCTTTCGACGGCGGTTGCCATTTTCGACGGCACCAAGCAGCTCGTTTTCCACAATGTGGCCTATCGCCAGCTTTGGGCGCTCGATCAGGCTTGGCTCGATCAGAAACCAACCGATTCCGAGATTCTCGACCGCCTCCGGGGGGCGCGGCTGTTGCCGGAGCAAGCCGATTTCCGGGCTTGGAAGGCAGACCTGCTCGCCGCCTATCAATCGCTCGATACCGACGAACAGGTCTGGTTTCCGCCGGATGGGCGGACGTTGCGCGCCGTCATCAGCCCCAATCCGCAAGGCGGCGTCACCTATCTTTTCGACGATGTCACCGAACGCTACCGTCTCGTTTCGCAGTTCAACGCCTCGATCCGCGTGCAGGGCGAAACCCTCGATACCTTGAAAGAGGGCGTGGCCGTGTTTGGCAGCGACGGCCGCCTCAAATTGTTCAACCCGGCCTTCGCCAACATGTGGGCGCTCGGCCGGGACGAACTCGATGACCGGCCGCATATCGACCGCGTGGCCCAGCTCTGCGCGCCGCTGTTCGCCGGTGAAGAGGCCTGGGGCGCGCTGCGCGCCGCCGTCGCCGGATTGCCGGATCAACGCGTTGGGTTCGAACGTCGTCTCGCGCGCCGCGACGGGTCCGTGCTCGATTGCGCCGCCGCGCCGCTGCCCGATGGCGCGACCCTTCTCACCTTCATCGACATGACCGCAAGCGTGAATGTCGAACGCGCGTTGACCGAACGCAATCAGGCGCTGATCGGCGTTGAGAAGCTGCGCAATGAGTTCGTCCACCATGTCTCCTACGAGCTGCGTTCGCCGCTGACCAATATCATCGGCTTCATTCAGCTTCTCGACGATCCCGCGATCGGCCCGCTCAACGGCAAACAGCGCGAGTATGCGGGCTATGTGATGAAATCCTCATCGGCGCTGCTCGCCATCATCAATGATATTCTCGATCTCGCCTCGATCGACGCGGATGCGATGGAGCTGTCGCTCGATGAGGTGGACATCGCGCAAACCATCCGGGCCGCGGCGGAAGGTATCCAAGACCGGCTCGGCGAATCCTCGCTCACCCTTCGCGTCGCGGCGACGGAAGATATCGGGTCCTTTGTCGCCGACGGCAAACGTATCCGGCAGATTCTCTTCAATCTTCTCTCGAACGCGATCGGCTTTTCCTCGCCCGGTCAAACCATCGATCTCGCGGCGATGCGGCAGGACGGCGAAATCCTGTTCAAGGTTACCGACGAGGGGAGCGGAGTTCCGCCCGAAATCCTCGAACATGTTTTCGACCGGTTTAAAACCTATACAACCGGGACGCGGCATCGCGGCGTAGGACTTGGCCTTTCCATTGTGCGGTCCTTCGTCGAACTGCACGGCGGCAGCGTCGAAATTGATTCGGCGCCGGGAAAAGGGACGCGCGCGACTTGCATCTTTCCCTTACAAGGTGCGAAGCTCCCCGCGAGCAGCACTGCGCAAGGAGCGTGAACGCAATGGCCGCAGGCACGGTCCCCGCTTCCGGTACGATCTGGCCGCGCGAGCTAGAAGACGAGGGCGCGATCGCCGGATTTGCCGCCGATGTCGCCGCGCTCATCGGTCCTGGCGATCTCGTGACCTTGTCGGGCGGCCTTGGCGCCGGAAAGACGGCGTTCGCGCGCGCCCTCATTCGTATCCTAACGGGCGAGCAAGACCTCGAGGTGCCGAGCCCGGCCTTCACCTTGATGCAGGTTTACGAGGGCTTGAACTTCCCCATCGTTCACGCCGATTTCTACCGGATCGAGAAGCCGCAGGAGCTCATGGAATTGGGGTTCGAGGAGGCGTGCGACAGCGCGCTTGTCCTGGTCGAATGGCCGGAGCACGCAGGCAGCTTTCTCGACGCCGGCAGGCTCGATATCGAATTGAGGCTCGACAAGGAGCGCGGTCCCGGCTACCGCGCCGTGACCCTCACCGGGATTGGACCGTTCGCGGCGCGGCTCGCGCGCGCCAAGGCGGTCCACGAGCTTCTCGATCGAAGCGGCTGGAGCGGAGCCCTGCGTGATTTCATGCAAGGCGATGCGTCGACGCGAAGCTATGAGCGTTTGGTGAAACCCGATGGGCGGAGCGCCATTTTAATGAATTCGCCGCCTCGCCCGGACGGGCTGCCGCTTCGCTACGGCAAATCCTATAGCGCCATCGCCAAACTCGCTGGGGACATAAGGCCATTCATCGCGGTCGGCCAAGGGTTGCGCGCGCAAGGCTTCTCGGCGCCCGAAATCATTGCCTTCGATCTCGCCGCCGGTCTTGCCATCGTCGAGGATCTCGGCTGCGAGCCGGTTGCCGGCGGCGGCGGCATCATTGAGGAACGTTACGCCGTTGCGCTGACCGGGCTCGCTTATTTGCACGGCGCCAGCCTTTCCGACACTTTACCCCTCGAAGGCACCGAGACCTACAGGATTCCAATATACGACGTCGATGCGCTTTCCATCGAGGCCGAACTTCTGCTCGACTGGTACGCGCCCTATATCGCTTGCGTTCAAATCGCCTCGGGTGCCAAGGCTACCTTTGTCAATCTTTGGCGCCAAACGGTTCAGGATGTCCTCGCCGCGCGGCCGGTGTGGACGTTGCGCGACTACCATTCGCCAAATCTCCTCTGGCTTGCCGGGCGTGAAGGCATCGCCAAGGTGGGCGTCCTGGATTTCCAGGATTGTGTATTGGGCCACCCCGCATACGATGTCGTCTCCCTTTTGCAGGACGCTCGCGTCGATGTTCCGCAAGACACGGAACTGAAACTGCTCGCCCATTACGCGCGGTTGCGACGCGAGGCGGATGCAGGCTTCGATGCGGCGGGGTTTGCCCGCGCCTATGCAATTTTAGGCGCGCAGCGCGCGACCAAGATCCTTGGCATTTTCGCCCGCCTCGATGAACGCGACCATAAACCGCAGTATCTTGCGCACCTGCCCCGGGTCGAAGAATATTTGGCCACGGATCTGACCCATCCGGCTTTAGCCGAGCTCAACCTCTGGTATGAGGAGCATCTGCCACGAATCCTTGGCCGCGCGCGCTAACGTCAGCGGTGATGGGCGGTCGAATGTCCGCGCCGCATTTGATGCACATTGCAAAAGCGAAAGTTCGAGAAAGCCACTTTCGATCGTTCCATCCGGCTCGAGCATGTAATCGTAAGATAACTTGGCAACTGGCACCCCGATGTCCTCTTTCCTGCCCGCCAAAGCCATGGTCTTCGCCGCGGGATTGGGCACGAGGATGCGGCCGTTGACCGATCGCGTGCCAAAGCCATTGGTTGCGGTTGCGGGCAAGCCGCTGATCGACCATGTGCTCGATCGATTCGCCATGGCCGGCGTCGCGACGGCGATCGTCAACGTTCACTATCTGGCGGGCCAGATCGAAGCGCATCTTGCTCCAAGGAAAGTCCCCCGGATCGTAATCTCGGATGAGCGCGAAAAACTCCTCGATCAGGGCGGCGGGATCGCCAAGGCATTGCCGTTGCTCGGGCCGGAGCCGTTCTTTCTCGCCAACACAGATGCTTTCTGGATCGAAGGCCCAGTCAACAATCTGGGCCGTCTCGCGGCCTCGTGGGATCGGGAAAGAATGGATATTTTGCTGCTCGTCGCGGCGGCGACGGCGAGCGTGGGGATCGATTCGCCGGGCGACTTCAACATGGCGCCCGATGGCCGCCTGACACGGCGGCCGGAGCGCGAAATCGCGCCTTTCGTCTATACCGGCGCCGGTATCGTCAAGCCGGCGCTTTTCGAGCGTGAGACGCGGGATATTTTTCCCCTGGCGCCGTTCTTTTTCGAGGCGGCGAAAACCGGACGCCTGTTTGGCCAAAGGCTTGACGGGCTCTGGCTCCACGTCGGCACGCCGCAAGCGATCGAGGAAGTGGAGCGCAAAATCGCGCGCGGTGTCATGTGACGGGAACGCCTGTGCGAAGGACCGCGATAGTTGTAAGAAGCGGTTGACCCCGAGCGATATCTTTCGATCAAAGACTCGGCGGCTAGTGGCCCAATTGGCTGGGGGTCTTGCGGGTAAGCCGTTGATGCTTACCTGCCAGATGACTTCAGTTACTAAAGTTTCACAACAATTCTAGACAAATTGATAATAAATATTTATCATTATTTGCTATTAGTCATGATAAGGTCCCGTTTCCAATGGGTCTCGTTGTCTTCTCGCTTGAGTGTTGCCTCATTCAGGGCTTATAAGCATTCGTGTATCAAGCGAATTCCAGGTCACCAGACCTTTTGATGAAGCGGAAGCTATGACTGTCGCCTTACGATTGCGTGACACGCCGGCCGAGGACGCCGCGAAACTCCTGGTGCGGCTTGGCTTGGCCGCTTTATTCGCTGGCCTGCCTTGTGCGGGAATCTTTTGGCGTGGCGCTATTTACGTTGTGTTGCCGGTCGGCGCGATTTTGATTCTGCTTGGCGCACTGTTGGATGCCCCCCCGCATGCGGGGCGCCGGCTCCGCGACGCGATTGTCTCGCCGGCCGGCGGCGCGACGCTGTTGGTGGCTTTATGGGCCGCCGTGTCCGTGATTTGGACTCCGTTCCCGGCCGAAGCGGGCGAACGGTTTCTCCAGTTCGCGAGCGTCACCTCTCTTGCGGTGTTGGCTGCCGTCTATCTGCCCCAAAACACCAAGACTCTCGATTTTTACCTGTTGCCCGGGGGCATCGCCCTGGCGAGCGCGGCGACACTCGCCCTCGCATATTTTGACACGCCGTGGTTTTTTGGCGGCTTCGCGTTCGACGAAACGCTTTATGAGCGGGCGACGATCACCTCGATCGTCCTGGTCTGGCCGGCGCTTGGGTTCTTGTCGCTGCGCGAGCACTGGATCGCCGCGGCGATCCTCGCGGTTCTGGTGGCCTGCGTGGCGCTCGCCGGATTTGCCCAGATCGCGCTTCTGGCGATGGGAGCGGGTGCGTTCACTTTCGCCATGGCCATGTCCGGTCCCACCCAGACGGCACGGTTTTTCGCCTGGCTGTTCGCACCTTTGATCCTTCTGTCGCCCCTGCTCCCCTTGCTCTACCGTCTGGTACTATGGAAGACGGGATTTGATCCCGGCGCCGGGTCCGCGCCGATCCTGATCTGGAGCGAGCTCATCGTCTCGCAATGGCCGCGTCTGATTACCGGGCATGGTCTCGACTTCGTGCATCGAGGCTTGAGCCTCGGGTATCTGCCCGAGGGGACGCCAAGAAGTCTTTTGCTTGTGCTTTGGTTCGATTTTGGCCTTGTCGGCGCGGCCGGTTTCACCATCCTCGTCGTGCAAGCCTTCAGGTTCGCCGGGCGACTCCCGGTGAAGGCGGCGCCCGCCTTGCTCGCCGGCCTCGTCGCGATCTTGACGATCGCCATTCTTGGTATTGCGACGTCGCAGATCTGGTGGCTGACTCTCCTCGATTGCGAGGCCATTGCGTTCGCGCTCCTCGTCAAGGTAGTCGATAGGATTCAGCGGCCGGACGTGCGGGCGATTTGGGCGATCGAGCTGGAAACTCCGCAAGAGCCGGGGGAAAAAAGCGCCGCGGGTTCCGTGGCTCCGCCGCGTCGCCTTAACGAGTTCGCAGATTCGTGATCGAAAAACGCCGAAACGGCGACGACGACGCCATCGCTGGTCCGGCGGACGGCGATCCCCGTGCAATGGCCGAACAATTGCGGAGGAAGCGCGAAAGAGTTCTTGCGGCGGCAGGCCAAGCGGCCTTAACATTGGCGGATGATCGAGGCAGTCATCACCATCCGGAACGCGCGCGAAGGCGATGCCGAGGGCATCGCCGATGTGCACGATGCCGCTTGGCGCGACGCTTATCGCGGCCTTATTCCCGGCCGCGAGCTCGAACGGATGATCGCGCGCCGTGGGCCACGCTGGTGGCACTCGGCCATTTTACGGGGATCGCGCCTTCTGGTCCTGGATTTCGATGAAACCATCGGCGGCTATACGAGCTATGGACGCAATCGCGTGCCTTCGTTGCATTATGGCGGGGAGATTTTCGAACTTTATATCGCACCTGAATTTCAGGGCCTGGGGTTTGGCACGCGTCTTTTCGAGATGGTCCGCAAGGACCTGGCCGAGCACGGCTATTCTTCTTTTCTCGTTTGGGCCTTGGCCGACAACGAACGGGCAACCCAATTCTACCTAAAACTCGGCGGACGTAATGTCCGCCAGGCGACAGAGCGGTTCGGCTCCGAAACCCGCGCCCGGGTGGCCTTTGCATTCGACTAGACCAAATCGCTCCAAAATGCTCCGGCAGATGGAAAGGCAAGAGTTTTATTGGCGGAGGCAGATTCTTGCGTGCGGGCAGCCTTGTTCATGGGCGCGCTCGTCGCGGCGCGGCACGGCTGCGCCGCCTCTCTCCAGTCGCCCGCTTCCGTTGCGTCCGCTTCGCTCGCAATGGTACCACGGGCTTCCTTCCGCTCGCCCTTCGAGACAGCCCTTCGGGCTTCCTCAGGGTGAGGGCTTGAGTTGTTCTATGTGCTACGATGGGTCGAGAGGGGATACAAATGTCGAGGCGGCTTCGCGAGTGGAGGCTTGCCCGTGCGCGGGCGCGGGCGGAAAAGCCTGCCGCGCCGCCTGTTCCAATCGAAAAATTCGCCAAGGAGGCGCATGACCTCGACGCTCTCCGCAAAACGGTCGAGGACGCGGCCGTTGTCAGCGCGGGATTTTGGCTGAGTTATCTCTTTGTCTTGTTTTATATCGGCATCGCGGCGGGCGCAGTCACGCATAGAGATCTTCTTCTCGAAAATGCGGTCAAACTGCCGTTTCTGAAAGTCGAACTGCCGCTCGTCGCCTTTTTTGTGCTGGCGCCGATTCTTTTCATCGTCTCGCATGCCTATACGCTGGTGCATTTCGTCATGCTGGGCGCGAAGGTTTGCGGCGGCAATTGCCGAGCAATATTTTCGTGCAATTTCTCGCCGGACCGGGGGACATACGAAAAGGCGGGCTGGGGCTCATCCTAACGGTAATCGCCTGGATCACTCTCGTCATCGGCCCGGTTCTTCTGCTGCTTTTGATCCAAGCACAATTTTTGCCTTATCATCTCGAATGGGTCACCTATTTGATCCTTGACAAACTGAGTAACAGATCCCACATCCATTCTATGGGTTTTCCAAGGCATGGATGTAGTCATGAGCAAAGCGCGAGACCGTGCGGAACTGGAAGCGCGACGCTTAGAGGGAACGCGTTTGCTGCAACGTGGTGTGAGGCCGCCGGAGGTGGCGCGGCGGCTCAAAGTCAGCCGCACGTTGGTCTGGCGCTGGGAGCAGGCGCTGGCGAACGGGCGCAGAGCGTTGCGCAAGACACCGCGCACCGGGCGACCGCCGCGGCTGACCGACGCCAAGAAGAAGCGATTGGTCGTCGCGCTCGAAGGCGGCGCCTTGGCGCAAGGATATGCCACCGATCCGTGGACTCTGGGGCGGGTCGGCAAGCTCATCGAGAAGCTCAGTGGCAAGCGGTATTCGCAATCGGGCGTGTGGCGGCTGCTCAAGGGACTGAACTTCTCCTGCCAGCGGCCGAGCGGTCGCGCCAGGAAGCGCGATGAAGCCGCCATCTGGCAGGGGAAGAAGAAGCGTTGGCCGGCACTAAAAAAAACTGCGCGAGAGAAGGCCGAACCATCGTCTTCATCGACGAGTCCGGGGTGAGCGAACGACCTCACCGCGTTCGGACCTGGGCGCCCAAAGGCAAGACGCCAATCCTGCAATACAGCTTCACATGGAACCAGCTCTCCGCCGTGGCGGGCGTCACCTTCTGGAACATCTACTTCAAGCTCGTCAAAGGCGCCGTCCGCGCGCCCGAAATCGTCGCCTTTCTCAAAAATCTTAAGCGCCATCTCGCCGGCCGCAAGCTCCTCATCATTTGGGATCGCTTGCAAGCCCATCGCAGCCGGCTCGTGCGCGATTACGTTGAGACGGAAGGCGGCGACATAAAGCTTGAATTCTTGCCGCCCTACGCGCCAGAACTCAATCCCGTCGAGTACCTGTGGGCGCATTGGAAGCAGCACGAGATGCCCAACTTCTGTCCGAAGGACTTCGCCGAACTCAGCGCCTTCGCGCGCGCCAAGCTCAAACGCACCCAGCGTCCAAAACTCTCGTCGACCAATCGATCGGATCGATGGCATGGATGCTTTTTTCCGACGTATGGGCCATATGAATTCAACCCTATTCGTGATCCGTGGCCAAAAGAACCATGTGGGACCAATCAGAATAAGCCCAATGGAAATAAGATATAATATACCCCTACGCTGCGAGAATCCCGCTGTTTGCGCGACCGATGAAATGGAACCGATCGGTGATGAGCGATCTAAGTTCGGTGGCGCATTGATCGATCTCTTCGAAGAAGCGATCGAAGGCGGCCTTGAACAGGGCGAACTTGCCGTAGGCCTTGTTGAACAGGACCTTGCGCTTCAGGAAATGCCAGAAACGCTCGATCAGGTTCAGGTTGGGGGCGTAGCTTGGCAAGTAAATAGGCCTGATCTTGCAGTCCGGCCTGGCGAAATAGTCCCGAAGTTCGCGCGAGCGGTTGTAGCGCGCATTGTCGATCACCGCGCCGATCGCGGCGGCCTCGGGATGGCGCGCCTCAAGATCGTCGAACAGCCGGATCATCGCGGCGCTGGTGATCAGGTCTTCCTGGCGATGGGCCAGCGACAAAGCGGGCCAGGACAACGCGCCGTTGATGTTGATGCGAAGGCGGCCGTGGTTGGATTTCAGCTCCACCGTTTCGCCGCGGCGGATCCAGCCATGCGCCGGCCGGCCGGTGTAGGACGGGTGGGTCGCGGCGACGAAATCAAGCGGCGTTTGGGCCGAAGCGGCGTCCATTGCCGGCTTGAGAACCTCGGCCACGAAGGCGCGCTTTGTCGCCTCGTCGGCCTTGGCCGGAACGGTCTTCGGCTTCTTGGGCACGAAATCGAGCCGCTTCAGCAGTTTCGACATGGCGTTCGGCGTATACGACACGCCAAAGGCCGCTTCGACATGCGCGCAGACCTCCTTCGATGTTTGCGGCGTCGTCTCTTCCACCCAGCCCGAGAGAAGGTCCAACTGCGCTTGCTCCAGCGCCGCATCGCGGCCGAGATAGACCAGCGTCTCGACGCCAACCCGGCCACCGGTTTCGTAAAGACGGCGATGTTCGCCAACCGTCGTCTCGTCGATAAACAGCGCGGCAGCAATCCGCGCCGGCGGCCAGCCGTCATCCAGAAGTAGCACCACATTCATCCGCCGATGCACGGCGCTGTTCATCTGCCGCCGCATCATCGTCAGAAAGTGTTGCCGGTCCTCGGGACCAAGAAGCTGTCCCGCCATGCACGCATTGATTCAGATTTGCCGCCCGCGCGCCACAAAAAAACGCAATCCTTCGGAGTCAAGGTATACTAGCCGGCCAAAAACCTGACTCCTGGGGATTCCCGAACTGCCCTGAATATGAGTTGATGCCGCGAGTCATTGATTCGCGGGGGTCAGCATGTCGATGCGCCGCCCGATCGTCAACAACAGCGAACGCAAGGATCTGCTCGGGCCTCTTGCGGCGTGCCTCGTGTCCAATCGAGCGCCGAGGATCGCAAGCGAACCCCTGCAAGGAATGGTGACGCGACGCCAAATCGCCTTGAAGCATTTTACGCTCAATCGTACAGCTATTCTCGACCATTGGCATAAATTCGCGGAGCGCGCCGGGAAACATGTCGGCTTTTTCGCCAGGACGGATCGTCCTCGCAAGCCTATTCGGTTCATTGACGATGACGGCCACCCCGGCCATGGTAGGGGAAGCTCTGGACGGCGCGCGGCTCCCCTGGCCGCTCGCCCTGCCCTTCGCCGGGATATTGCTGTCGATCGCGCTTGGCCCGGTCGCCGTCAAGGAATGGTGGCATATCCATTACAAGAAGGCGGCGGCCTTCTGGGCGATCCTGACGTCATAGATCTCGTCGCCGCCCAAGGCATCGGGGCCGCCGCGGCGGGTTTCGTGCGCAGCATGTCGCCAGGGCGACCCTGCGGCGCTCACCGGTTCCCTCGCCCAAACCTTGATGGCGATTTCGCTAGGCGCGGTATTCATGGGCGCCAGCACCTAAATCGGCAATGCCCCAAACTTCATGGTCTATGCGATTGCGCGGCGCGGCGGCTCAACATGTCTGGATTTTTCCCGTATATGAGGTGGTTGGTCGTTGTCCTTCTACCCTCTTCGTGGCGATCACATGGCTGTTCTTAATATGCTCCCAACAAGGTCAGTTGGTGCAATTGGCCGAAGGCGCGTCACGCTCGCATCAAAAGTCCTTTGGAAGGGGACGAATTGACATGCGCGTGACACTAAGTCTCCTGACGATCGCCGCGGTCCTCACGGTCCCACAAGCCGCATGTGCCGAGGCCGCAACACTGCCCGATCTCACCCGTAACTGGGTGGGGTTCGCAGGTCTTGCCGTCTTCGCCGTGGCGTATGCGCTGGTTATGACCGAGGAAGTGACCGACTTACGCAAGTCCAAGCCTGTAGTGGTTGCGGCCGGAATATTGTGGATGCTCATTGCGTTCGTCTATTCGGGTCTTCGCTTGTCCCAGGAACTCGAAAAAGCGCTCCGCCATGTTCTCCTGGAGTATGCCGAACTCTTGCTCTTTCTCCTCGTTGCGATGACCTATGTGAACGCACTTGACGAGCGACGCGTCTTTGATGCCATGCGCGCTTGGATGGTGCGCTCTGCCTTTAGCTATCGGATGCTGTTTTGGCTGACCGGTGTTCTAGCCTTCTTTATGTCGCCTGTGGCCGATAATTTGACGACGGCCCTAGTGATGTGTGCCGTGGTCATGGCAGCAGGGGTCGACGCACCACGTTTCGTTGCTCTATCTTGCATCAACGTCGTTGTTGCCGCCAATGCCGGCGGCGCCTTTAGCCCTTTTGGCGATATCACGACATTGATGGTTTGGCAAAAGGGAGTGGTTGCGTTTGAAGACTTTTTCCGGTTGTTTCTGCCTTCAGCGGTGAACTTCCTTGTTCCAGCGGTGCTGATGCATGGTGCCGTTCCCCGCGGTGCACCAGCCGCCCGCGACGAATTGGTCCGAATGAAGATTGGGGCACGTAGAATCATAGCCCTATTCATCGTCACCATCGCCACCGCTGTCAGTGCTCACACATTCCTACACCTGCCCCCCGTGCTGGGAATGATGACTGGGCTCGGCTACCTGCAACTGTTTGGCTTCTACCTTCAACAAACCTACCGCCGCGGCAAGGAGCGCGGCGACTACGCCTTTGACGTCTTCCGCCGGATCGAACGCGTAGAATGGGACACCTTGCTGTTCTTCTATGGCGTGATGATGTGCGTCGGTGCGTTGGGAGTGCTAGGTTACTTGTCGTTGATGTCCTACTTTCTCTACGAGGTGCTGGGAGCTACGGCCGCGAACGTCCTGGTCGGCCTTCTATCGGCCATCTTCGACAATATCCCGCTGATGTTCTCGGTTCTCACCATGCAGCCCGATATGTCCCAGGGGCAGTGGCTGTTAGTGACCCTGACCGCCGGCGTGGGCGGCAGCCTGCTCGCGATCGGCTCGGCAGCTGGCGTCGCGTTGATGGGTCAGGCGCGCGGCATCTATACTTTCTCAGCCCATCTTCGTTGGATGCCAGCCATAGTCATCGGTTACGCTGCGAGCGTGCTTACACATCTCGCGCTGAACCGGCACATGTTCTGACTGAGGCAGGCGTCTATCCACCGCAACTTTCGCGCGCGGCGCTATCGGTCGCCGCGACAAATGCGCAAATCCGGCTAATCGTTTCCTCGTCGAGCAAAAGCGGCGCATGGCCTTGACCCTCGACGACAAGGATCTCCGCGCCCTTGTGCCTGGCGGCCATTTCCCGAAGCGTTCCGGCCGAGAGAAGATCCGAATTCGCGCCTCTGATGATGAGCAAAGGGACGCCGCGCAAACCATCGAACCGCGGCCAGAGCGTGGGAAGCGGCTGTTCGAGATCGAGGCTTTCGAGCGCCTTCATCAAATTGCGATCGTATCGCTGGCAAATGCGTCCTACCGCATCGGTGAAAGTTATTCTGGCGTAAGCTTCCCAATCGGCCTCGCTTAGACCGTTGAAACGCTCGCTCATCGTTTCCTTGAGGAGATCGACGGCATCCGGCACCGAACGTGGCTCTGGCAGCTTACCGACATAGCCACGGATCCGGGCCATGCCGCGCGGCTCCAGAACCGGGCCAATGTCGTTCAAGACGGCACCGCGAATGACCGCCGGGCGCGTCGCGGAAAGCAGCATCGTGTGCAAGCCGCCGCGCGAGGTGCCGATGAAGATCGCGGCGTCGATGTCCATGGCGGCGAGAACCGACAGCACATCGGCGTTTTCGATTTCGAGACTGTAATTCTTCCAGTTCCCATCATAACCGGAAAGCCCACGGCCGCGATAATCGAGGGCCAGCACCCGCCGCTTGGCTCCTTTCAGACCGGCGGCGAGCGCGCTCGCCAAGCGGCCGAAATCCGCCGAATTGCGGGTGAGCCCAGCCAAGCAGACGACGGGGACGCCGGGATCGAGCATCGAGCCGTATTCGCGAACATGAAGTTTCAACCCATCCGGCGCGGAGTAAAAACGGCTTTCGAATGGAAGCTCCACTGTACTCATGCAATCACACTGCTCCGCTCGCGTGCCACCGAAGATTGAAATGATTTGTTAATCAACCGGGCAATCCAAAGGAACTTATGTCAAATCCTATTGTTACAAGGTGATGGAAGCAAAACCCGCAAAATCCCGTCACGTCGTCCTGATCGTCGAGGACGAGCCTTTTGTGCGTCTGACGGGTGCGGACCTCCTCGCCGAGGCGGGCTTCGAGGTTTTGGAGGCGGGTAATTGCGACGAAGCGTTGCGGATTCTTGAGGCGACCCCACAGGTGCGCGTCGTGTTCTCGGATGTCGAGATGCCTGGCTCACTCGACGGCCTGGGCCTCGCGCGCAATATTTGCCAGCGCTGGCCGGGCATCGGAATTGTTCTCACCTCCGGCCATCGCATCCGCGCCGAAATGATACCGTGCGAGGGAAGGTTCCTGGAAAAACCTTACGACGGCCAGGCCTTGGTGCGTCAAATCGAAGAAATTGTGAAGCAATAGACGATGCCACGCCAAGCGGCTCGCGGACGCCGCCCCGGCGATCCGCTGAGCAAGGCCGAGACAATGGCTTTATGCCGCGCGCGATAGCGAGCTCATGTCGATCGAAAATCGGTACTTCACGTCGCTGCGCAGCATCCGCTCATAGGCTTCGTTGATCTTTTGAATGGGGATGATTTCCACGTCCGCGATAATCTGATGCTCGGCGCAGAAATCGAGCATCTCCTGCGTCTCGGCTATGCCGCCGATCAACGAGCCGGCAAAATTGCGGCGTTTGAAGATGAGGCTGAAGATTTCGACCTCCATGGGCTTTTCGGGGGCGCCGACCTGGGTTAGCGTCCCGTCCCGCTTCAAAAGGTCAAGATAACGGCTGACCTCATGCGGTCCCGCGACTGTGTCTAGGATGAAGTCGAAGCTGTTCGCCTGCGCCGCCATTTCGTCGGGATTTTTTGAGATCACGACCTCATCGGCGCCGAGCCTTTTGGCGTCCATGACTTTGCTCGCCGATGTGGTGAACAAAACCGTATGGGCGCCAAAGGCGTGGGCAAATTTCACGCCCATATGACCAAGGCCGCCAAGCCCGACGATGCCGACCTTCTGGCCCGGTCCGACCCGCCAATGGCGCAACGGCGAATAGGTGGTGATCCCGGCGCAGAGCAGGGGCGCCACGCCGGCCAAATCGAGCTTGCCGGAAATCCGCAGCACGAAAGCCTCGTCGACGACGATCGCGTTAGAATAACCCCCGAACGTCGGGCCGCCCATCACTTTGTCGACGCCGTTGTAGGTTGGAGTGAAGCCCTTTTCGCAAAATTGTTCCAGGCCCTCGTGGCAGGAACGGCAAGTGCGGCAGGAATTGACCATGCAGCCGACAGCGGCGAGGTCGCCCATCTTGAAAAGGGTCGCTTCGGCGCCGGTCTTGGTCACCCGGCCGACCATTTCATGGCCCGGAAGGCAAGGGTAGACCGTGTTATGCCATTCGTCGCGTGCCTGATGAAGGTCCGAATGGCAAACGCCGCAATAGAGAATTTCGATCTGGACGTCCCTCGGTCCCGGGTCGCGGCGGTTGAATGCGAAGGCTGCGAGCGGCTCGTTCGCGTTCCGCGTGGCGAAACCCGTGCATTGGAACATGTCGGCTATCTCCCTCTTGGTGCGGCGAATCAGCGCCACCAGCCGAGAACCCGTTCAGAGCTTGGCCTGCGTATTAAGAATGGTCTCGGCCGAGGCGGGTCCTGCGTCGCCCAAACGAACCCGGTAAACGCTGAGATTTTCGATCACCCGCTGGACGTAATTGCGGGTTTCGGTGAAGGGAATCCACTCGACCCAGTCGATCGGATCGACGCCGGGATTGCGTGGGTCGCCATGGGCGTCGATCCACTCTTTGACCCTCTTACCGCCGGCATTATAGGCGGCAAAGGTCAGGATGTACGAGCCCTTCTGTTCCTCCATAAGCTCGCCGAGATGACGTGCCGCGAGCTGGGCATTGAATGCCGCGTTGGTCAGGAGCCGCTTCGCGTCGAAGGCGACGCCCGCACGGTCGGCCGTCCGTTTCGCGGTCGACAGAATCATCTGCATCAATCCCTTGGCCCCGGCCGACGAGACGGCGGATGGCTGGAAGGCGCTTTCCTGGCGCGCGACCGAATAGACGACGGACGGCGCGGCGGAATTTTGCAAAGGCTCGAAGGGAGGCACGCCATAGTTCGGGAAGGCCAGCTCATCGATTGGCATCCCGCGCTGGCTTGCGATCTTGCCGAAATTAAGCGAAAGGTGCGCGTCGCGCTGCTTTGCAACGAGGCTCGCCAGGGCCGCCACTTGGGTCTCGTCTCCAAGGTGACGCGCCGCTTCGACGACAAGCGGAGCCGCCAAATTCTTTTCGTCGGCGGCGTAAAGAAGTTCGATCACCTTGATTGCGTCTTCGCGGTCCTCTCCCCTCGCCTCGTTGGCGATCGAGCGGATCGGCAGCGTTATCAGCCCGAGCTTTCCGCGCGCGAGCTGGCCGTAATAGCTTGTCTGATGAATCGCCGCCTGCTCGTAGAACGCGCGGGCCGCCGTCGTGGCGTCGTTCGCGAAGTTTGCCTCGGCGGCGCGGCCCTGCCAATAAGCCGCGCGCGCCCGCGACATTGGTGTCTCGGCGAGCTTGGCTATGGCGTCGAAGTGCCCCGCCGCGCGCACCGGGTCGTTGAGGAAGCGCAGCGCGATCCAGCCGGCGTGAAATTCGGCCTCGATCCGCATTTCGCGCGACATCGCGGAATGCTCGGCGCACACCCTGTAGGCGATCGCCGCGTCGTTTTGATCGAGGAGCTTGCGGGCGAGAAGCCGGCGTTCGATCCACCATGCATCGCCATCGACGAGACGCGAGGGATCGCGTGGGGCGGCCAACATGATGTCGGCCGCCGCGCGGATCTTGTCGGCGTGGCGCAGTTTGTGGATCTGCGCGAACAGAAAGCCCGGGTCGGTGCGAAGGGGCAAGGGAACCGCGGCGAGAAGTTTGTCGCTCCGCCCTTCGTTGATCACGGCGGCACGTGCCCTGGCTAGCGCCAGCACATCGGGCCCGGCCAAGGCGGCGGCGCGAAATGCCCCGGCGATCTGCTCCTTGTAGAGCAAACGATCGGCACGAAATTTATGGTCGGCTCTGTTCAAATAGGTGTTGAAATCCGTTTTCACCTTCGCTTCGAGCTGGGGGTTAAGGTCGGCTTCGCGCCACACCGCGCCCACCAAGGCGGCCGCCTCGGTCGTCTTGCCGTCGTCGGTCAAAACGCGGGCAAGTGCGAGCTTGCCCGCAGGAGTCTCGGGATCCGCGCCGCTGAAAAAAGTCTTGATGAGCGCGCTACTTTTGCGATCGCCGAAGAGGGCTTCCTCGCTGCGCTTTTTCAGCCAGTCGAGCGCGGGCCAGGCCGGATGCGCCTGCATGAAGGCCTGCAACCGCTCGAAGCCGGTTTCGCGCGGAAAGCTCCGCAGCGCGATCCATTCAAGGGCCGTCTTGACAATTTTGTCATTTGCGGGTGCCGCCGCGATGTCGCCGCGCGAAAGGTCGCCAGCCTTATAAAACGCGATCGCCTCGGCAAGGCCGGTCAGGTCGCGCTCTTGTTGCGACGTGAAGTCCGGCGAGAGTACGCCAGCTTGCGGCGCCGCCTTGGCGACAGGCTTGGTGAGATCGCCCTCGCTCGAACGAGTCTCATCGTTAGGAGTCGCGGCTCCCTTCGAATCACGCTCCGGGGCGAGAGGCAGGGAAATGGACGACGGCGTCTCGCGGTGACCCGCCACGAAGTGCGAGCGTTGCCCCGCGGTCCATCCCGCGGCGACGGCACAAATCGCTACACCGCCGATTGCCGGGATGCGCCCGAAACGAAATTGCCTTGCGAGCATGGTTCATCCAATCCTACAAAGCGGCGCGGAAACGGACAAACCTGAACCATTCTTGCTTAACAAATGGCAAACGAAGCCTGCCCGGTACGCCGCCGCCTCGACTGTCGGAAAGCGCCAGTCCAGGCTCAATTGGCGGTTCGGTATCGACAAAAGAGTCCTTTTCGAGAGCGGATTCAGAGTTTATGTCTCATGCTGCGTCCATGCCTGGTGTTTGTTAGCGCCACGGCGCTTGTTTGTTGAACAGAGCCCGTAAATTGCGGCGTCACTTGGGCAGAAAGGCGGTATCGGCGATGGCAAAAAAGGCGGCTTTCAAGGGTTCGATCACCGCGCTTGTCACGCCATTTCACGATGGGCGCTTCGACGAGGACCGTTTCCGTGCCCTCGTCGATTGGCAGATCGTCAACGGCACGCATGGTCTCGTGCCGGTGGGGACGACGGGGGAAAGTCCCACCCTGTCGCACGAGGAGCACCGCAGAGTGATTGCCGCGTGCGTCAGCGAGGCCAAGGGGAGGGTTCCGGTCATCGCCGGGGCGGGGTCGAACAACACGGAGGAAGCGATCGAACTCGCGCGTTTCGCGGAAGGCGCCGGCGCCGATGGCCTTCTGATCGTCACACCCTATTACAACAAGCCGTCGCAGGAGGGTCTTTTTCGCCATTTCAAGGCGGTCAACGATGCCGTGGGCATTCCCATCATTATCTACAATATTCCGCCGCGCTCGGTCGTCGATATGTCGATCGACACCATGAACCGGCTTTACGAATTGAAAAATATCGCGGGCGTCAAGGATGCGACCGGCAATGTCGCCCGCACGGCGCTCCAGCGCCACGCGCTCGGGCCCGATTTCATCCAGCTTTCGGGCGAAGACATGACGGCTCTCGCGGTGATGGCGCATGGCGGCCATGGCTGCATTTCGGTCACCGCGAATGTCGCGCCCAAACAATGTGCGCGAATGCAGGAGGCTTGTCTTGGCGGGGATTTCGTGGCGGCTCGCAAGCTGCAAGATCAATTGACGCCGCTGCACGCCGCTTTGTTCGTCGAACCCAGTCCGGCGGGTCCCAAATATGCGCTTTCCGCGCTCGGAAAAATTCTTGGCGAAATACGGCTCCCCATGCTGCCGGCGTCGGAGGCGGCGCAAGCCGCGATCAAGACGGCGATGATCCACGCGGGGCTCATTAAGTGACATCCAAGCCGGAGCGCCCGCGCAAAATCGCCGCGGACAACCGGCGCGCGCGGTACAATTACGAAATCGGCGAGACCTTTGAGGCGGGCCTGATGCTCACCGGCACCGAGGTGAAATCGCTGCGCAGCGGCAAGGCCACCATCGCGGAAAGTTATGCGAGCGTCGATCGCGCGGGCGAAGTCTTTCTCGTCAATGCGAATATCCCCGAATATCTGCAAGCCAACCGCTTCAACCACGAGCCGAAACGGCCCCGAAAACTGCTTTTGAAATCCCGCGAGATCGCCAAGCTCGCGCAAGGCACCGAACGCCAGGGCATGACGATCGTGCCGCTAAAAATCTATTTCAACGAGAAGGGTCGGGCGAAAATCGAAATCGCGCTCGCCCGCGGAAAACAATTGCACGACAAGCGCGAGACCGAAAAGGCGCGGGACTGGAACCGCGAAAAGGGCCGGCTTCTTAGGGAGAAGGGGTAAGGTGTAAAATACTGGACTTGAGATTTCAGGCACTGCCGGATGAAAGCACAGCTTGCCATTCATCTCTTGGCGGCGAGTTTGGCGAGGGATCGATGTTGTCAAGGATGCACAGCACCGGCTGCGCCGGCGCGAGCCATAGCCCGTCGCCTGCGACGGGCGTCCTTCCGGACGCCCTTTTGGCTCGCGTCCTTGACAACATCCGAGTCCACCTCGCCGATAATGCCCGCCGTTGAATGAATGACGTAACCTGACATTGACCGATGGATCAAATGAAGACTTGTACAGGTAAGGGTTGGCGGCCCGCTGCCGAACATCACTGACCGGATCTCTTGCTCCACGGATTGACGACATTCACGGTGCACGCCTCGAAATCCGCGTCATTGCGGGTAACGACGCTTGCGCTCCGGCAGAACGCAACGGCGGCGATCATGAGATCGACCGCCGCAACTGGTCTTCCGGCCCGCCTGCGGGCTGCGAAGATTTCCGCATAGGCGATGGCCGCCTCCTCATCAAAGGGAAGCACGCGCCCTTCGAAATCCTCCGAAAACATGGCCCGTGCCGCGGCCTCAAGGCCGAGGCGGCGGCGGCCCTCCGGCATGATCGCGATGCCGGAGAGGATCTCCGCCTCACAGATGGAAGCTGTGAAGAGGAGCTCTGCGGGCTGCCCGCTTACAAATGCCACTACCTCCGGCACAGGATTTGGGGCCATCATGGCGGACAGGATGTTGGTATCCAGGATGAACATCAGCCGAAGCGGGGCGGCTCACGGGCACGCTCGCGCGCGGGCAGCTCAAGCTCAATGCCGCCAAAGGGCGCGAACCGCGCGTGAATGCGCTCGTAGAGGTCTCGCCTTCTCGCGCGTCCCGAACCGCTCAGGGCAGCCTGCAAGATGTTTCTTGCCTCGGCCTCCATCGAGCGCCCGTGCTCCGCCGCGCGGACGCGCAGGCGCTCCTTTGTCGCGGGATCAAGCTTGCGGATCGTGATGGCGCTCATCGAAACGGACTCATTATGATCCCACAATAATCAATGATAGCATTGATGTCAATCCTTGGGCCGCAGGGCACCGTTCAAGCTATCGCCTTAGCTGCGTACGAGGCGATTTGAAAAAGTTTACGAGTGCTTGGGCTGGCAGTGAGCATTTACGATGGGCTGATCTTTGGAAAGACCACGATGCAACCGCACCCTATGACTTCCTTTATGCAACTCCTCGTCACGTTCTCCGCATTAGTAATTGCGGCCTGCGCTGGCTTCCTCACCTACTGGAACTGGCGGGAACATCGCAATGCCGATCTCGTGAAGATCGGCGTAAGTGTTTTGCGGGTGGATCCGGAAAAGGAAAAACAGATTAGCGCTGCACGCGAATGGGCGCTTAATCTCATCGATGCCAACGCGGGCGGTGTGACATTTTCTCAAGAGGCCCGCGCACAACTGCTGCGGGAGCCTTTGGGATACGACGCGGGCTACGACTACTTCGTACATCGTACCCACTTAAGCACGCCCCGCGCCGCCCATCGGCTGAACCACCGAAGTAGCAACCCGTCAAATTAAAACCGAGACCCAACCCTTTCTCCCGCCGGTCGTAACCAATGTCCCATAACACCTTTGGCCATCTCTTCCGGGTCACGACTTTTGGCGAGAGCCATGGTCCAGCCATCGGCTGCGTCGTCGATGGCTGTCCGCCTTTGATCCCGCTCGAAGAAGGCGACATCCAGCACTACCTCGATCAGCGGCGTCCCGGCACCTCGCGCTTCACGACCCAGCGCCAGGAGGCCGATCAAGTCAAAATCCTTTCCGGCGTTTTTCATGATGAAACAACCAAACGCCAGGTGACGACCGGAACGCCGATCGCGCTGTTGATCGAGAACACCGATCAGCGCTCCAAGGATTACGACGCCATCAAGGACACCTACCGGCCCGGTCACGCCGACTTTACCTATGATCTCAAATACGGCATCAGGGACCATCGCGGCGGCGGACGCTCGTCGGCGCGGGAAACCGCCATGCGCGTGGCCGCCGGCGCGATCGCGCGCAAAATCATTGCTCCCGTGCTGATTCGCGGCGCGCTGGTGCAAATGGGTCCGCACTCCATCGAGCGTGCGAATTGGGATTGGGACGAGGTGGGCAAAAATCCATTTTTCTGCCCCGATGCCAAGGCGGCGGCGTTTTTCGAGACTTATCTCGATTCCATTCGCAAGGCGGGGTCCTCCATCGGCGCCGTCATCGAGATCGTGGCCGACAACGTGCCGCCGGGCTGGGGCGCGCCGGTCTATGGCAAGCTCGACGCGGAATTGGCGAGCGCCCTGATGTCGATCAACGCGGTCAAGGGCGTCGAGATCGGCGATGGTTTTGCCGCCGCGGCACTTTCGGGCGAGGCCAACGCGGATGAAATCCGCCGCGGAGAGGACGGCGCGCCGCTTTTCTTGTCGAACCACGCGGGCGGAATTCTTGGCGGGATCTCGACCGGCCAGCCGGTGATCGCGCGTTTCGCGGTTAAGCCCACCTCCTCGATTTTGCAGCCGCGCCGGACCGTCGATCGTTTCGGCGCCGAGACCGAGATCGTCACAAAGGGCCGCCACGATCCTTGCGTCGGAATCCGCGCGGTCCCGGTCGGCGAAGCCATGGTTGCCTGCGTGCTCGCCGATCAGTTCTTGCGCCATCGCGCCCAAGTCGGCGAAAGCGCGAAATGGCCCTTTGCGCCATGAAGGCGTGGCACGATCGCCGCCCGGTATTGCAAAACACCCTCCACGAGCTTAGGTCCGGCACGACTTATTCCAATTCTCGAAGAGGATGACCCATCGGCTTCCTGTCGTCATGGCCGGGCATGACCCGGCCATCCAAACACCAAAGACGAGGGTCTGGATGCCCGGCTCAAGGCCGGGCATGACGTGAGAGTCAATCACAACGGGACTTGGTAAAAGGAGGTTGGCCCTATGTCCCATTCGGTCACGGAGGCGATTGAGGCGATCGCGCGCGGCGAAATCGTCATCGTCACCGACGACGGCGACCGCGAGAACGAAGGCGATCTCATTTGCGCCGCATCGCTTTGCACGCCGGAAAAAATGGCCTTCATTATCCGTAATTGCTGCGGCATCGTCTGTGCGCCGGTGACCGCTGCCGACGCCAGACGATTGAACCTTCAGCCGATGGTGGCGGCCAATGACGCGCCGCACGCCACCGCCTTCACGGTATCGGTCGATGTCAAGCATGGCCTGACCACCGGCATTTCCGCCGAGCAGCGCAGCAATACGGTTCGCGGTCTCGCCAATGGCAATATGGGGCCAGCCGATTTTGTCCGGCCCGGCCATGTGTTTCCTCTTATCGCAAGGGAGGGCGGGGTGCTCATGCGTTCGGGCCATACCGAGGCGGCGGTCGATCTTTGCCGGCTGGCTGGTCTGCCTCCAGTTGGCGTGATCTGCGAACTCGCCAATGATGACGGTACCGTCATGGCCGGACCGCAAATCGAGGCTTTCGCGGCAAAACACGGTGTTACGCGGATTTCTGTCGCCGATCTCATCGCGCATCGCCAAGCGCGCGAAAAGATCGTCGAGCGGGTCAACACCTTTCAAGTCATGGGCACCAGCGGTCCGCTTACCGGCTATGCCTATGTCACGCCCTATGATCCCGTGCAGCACTTCGCCTTCGTCCAGGGCGACATAGGCGATGGCCGCGATATTCCCACAAGGCTGCATCGGATCGATATTATCGCCGATGTGATCGCGGGCGGCGACAGCATCCGCAAGACTTTTGCTGAGTTCAAGAAAAACGGCCGCGGGGTGTTCATCTTTTTGCGCGACGGCACGGCGGGCGTTCCGCTCAATGTCGCCGGCATCGAGAGGCCCGATTCCGAAACCAAGCGCAAAAGGGAATGGCGCGAAATTGGACTCGGCGCCCAGATCCTCCGCGATCTCGGGATCTCCTCGATCCGCCTGCGCACGCCACGGCCGATGACCTATGTCGGCCTCTCCGGCTTCGGCATCGAAATTTCGTCCAACGAGGGGCTGGAGTAGCTGCTTAGTCAAACAGCCAAGCCAAAGTGACTACGTTGATCATGCGGAAGGAGAGGCGTCGCCCGCTCGCTCTGCTAGAGCGGGTCCCGAATAGACAGAATCGGAAGGGGGATTCCCGAATCGGCGGAATCGTGATTCACCATGTTGGCTGGAATGGAGGCCGGCATGGATGGCAAAACCCTATTCGCAGGATTTACGTGACCGCCTGGTGCGGGCTGTACTGGCAGGTCAGTCTCGGCGCAAGGCGGCGCGCAGCTTTGATGTCAGTGCGAGCTGCGTGATCAAGCTCATGCAGCAGTTTGAGATAACAGGCGGTTGTCTGCCGCGAAAGTTTGGCGGCCATAAGCGGCACGCGCTGGCTGCGCATGAAGATAAGGTGCGGGCGTTGGTGGCGGTGCAGCCCGAGCTGACGATCACGGAGCTGTGGAGCAAGCTGACGACGCTCGAGATCAAAGTCGGGCGGTCCGCCGTCGGGCGTTTTTTGCGGCATCTGCAATTGACCTTTAAAAAAAACTCTGCACGCCGCCGAACAAGAAAGAGCGGATGTCCGGGCCGCACGTCTCGCTTGGCGCGATAAGCAGAAAAGTCTTGATCCTCAAAGGCTTGTATTCATCGATGAGACCTGGGCCTCGACCAACATGACACCTCGCTATGGGCGATGTGAAAGAGGCAAGAGACTTATCGCTCACGCCCCGTTCGGCCACTGGAAGACGACGACCTTTTTGGCGGCGTTGCGCCACGATCGCATCACCGCTCCTTGTGTCTTCGACGGTCCCATTAACGGCGCAAAGTTCCTCGCCTATGTCGAGCAGGTTCTGGTGCCGACCTTGTCGCCTGGCGAAATCGTGGTGATGGATAATCTCGGTTCCCATAAACGCGCCGGCGTTCGAAAAGCCATCGAAGCCGCCGGGGCGACGCAGTGCTTCTTGCCCGCCTACAGTCCTGACTTCGATCCCATCGAACAAGTCTTCGCCAAGCTCAAAAATACGTTGCGCAAAATGGCCCACCGAACCGTCGATGCTCTGTGGGATGGCATCGGATTAGCTCTCGACGACTTCCCTCCAACCGAATGCTTCAACTATTTTCGCAATGCCGGATACGGGTCCACCTAATCGGGACCCGCTCTAGCCAGTCGGCTGCGGAGGCTTCAAGAAATTTATCGAGTTCGAGCAGAAAGTGAAGAATTCTTTTCGATGTGCTTGGCGTAGTAGAGAAAGGACGTAACGGCCGTGCGCTGTTTGATTGGATCCCAAAGCTCGACAATCCTTAGCATGTCATCGACATTAAGCGAAATCAGTCCAAGATCTCCTAGAACGTCACGCACGCCCTCTTCGAACCTCAACGCCGCTACTACCCGAGAGCGCCCCTGCGCCCGGTTTCATTGCCAAAACCTTCAAGTTGAGGAATTGCTTTCATGTCTAAAGTATATTGCTTTACTTCGGCAGAGATTGCGAGGCGACCGCCTTCCCAACCATCGACGTCTCCAACCCGTTGCAAGCGCTTGGAGCCGGTGCGCACTTTTTCAATCTCAATCTGTAGATGTGGATTATCCGCCCGCAGAAAACCGAAAACGATACCTTGAAAGGTTGCTCCTGAAGGCTCCCCTTTCTGAGCCGTCATTTCGAACCCTTCCAACAATAAGCGAAATAGTGGGGGTTCGACAGCAACTGATGCCGGATCAAATTCTTGGCTTTTCAGTGTGTCGAGCACATATTGGCAAACCTGAGCTCGAAGCTTAGTCAATTCGACAGCTGAAAAAGTTACTAAAGCATCAAGCCACGGTATATAGTCCTGCCACGCTTGTGTCGCGTGCGGAGCACAGCTTGGATAATCAAATCGTTTATGGTCTGCCCTAAAATACTTTTCGGCTGCATTATAAAAAGGACGGATCCCAAGTGTTTTTCCAGCTGTCGAAACGATCAGCTGATTTGCTCGTTGCCCAGCTGACGTCGTGGTTTTGCGGGGATATTTTTCCAACATTTCGGCAAAAGACTGGAATCCCTGTCCTGGCACGCCGAGCTCATCTAAAAAGTCGATGAACGCCACTAATAGCCCAGCTGAAAACTTACGCCCGGGAAAGCCATTCTCAAATTGCGTAAACAGTTGATCTGGTCTCATTGTTCAGGTGTAATCGACATAGCTGCCAAGCTTGGAAAAGCTTTACGGCTTAGCTCTAAATAGTCAGCGCTGTGATCCGTCCCTACCGAACGATATCCGAGTGCTTCGGCGGTTGCGAGCGTGGAACTGCTACCCGCAAATGGGTCATAGATGATTCCCACTCCGAGTGGCAGCGATGCCCGCACGATTTGACGCATAAAGCGTTGTGGTTTGAGGGAAGGATGCGGAGCGGCGTCGCGTTCTTTTCCACGCGTCGGAGAACAGGGGATAATATCCCGTAACGCTTCGCCAGAGGGAGGGCGCCTTAGTCCCCCCGTTCCCCAAGTACGGAGGGTCTCGGCTACTGTTCCCTCAATGGGTTTGCGGAAAATTCCCCAGGGTTCCCAACACGAGCGGGGCATTACTGAAATATCAGGGAAGTCCATTTCCGAGCCCTTCGGTTTATATCCACCACGCAAGGTTTGGACGAGGCGGATGAACTCGCCACGCTTCTCGAATCCTGCCTCTTGCAACGCATGAAAAGCCATCGACGAGAGCAGTGGGTTTGATGCGATGATGATGTGCCCGCCCGGCACCAACGCGCGCATAGCACCGTATGCAAATGTGCAAAAAAATGCATGCAAGTTTGCTATTTCTTCCTTTGAAAGTACCGTAAAACGGGGCAATGGACTGCGGTTTGCGCCATCAAATGAAGGGGGAATACGCCAAACTCCCCCTTTTCCGCTACGACGTTTGGCCAGGTTATTTTTGTCGTATTCGATTAATCCGTAGGGGGGATCGGTTACAACAGCATGGACCGAAGATGGGGGAAGCTCCGAGAGCCAATGAAAGGCATCGTCAAGCACGTAGGTGGCATTCTCTGAGAGGTGAAACCGGTCTTAATTCCCCGTGTTGCGCACCCGCTGCCATTGACGTTCAATTTGTTCCTCGAGCCGGCGTCGCCAACCCTGCGGTTCCCGAAGCCATGCTGGTTTAAGCAAAAGCGGGCCACTCCGAGCGTCAATCATTCAAATGTTCCCTTTTCGTTCTAATCCAGAACACCTTATGGCTCGGTTTGTCAAGCCTGTCTAGATCTGTGGCTTCAGAAAAATGGGGATGATATGCGCCGATAATCGCCGGCCCATGCGCCGCTACGGAGCGGGCAAAGATCGAGCCGTTATTGCCGCGCGCCGCTTGGATCGCAGGTCAAGGCGAAGCCGGCTGCCGCCGTCGGTCACCTCGGTAGGGCTAGGGCCGGCCGAACGGAAACGGAGATTCTTCGTCATCATCAGCATGCCCGTAATAACCGCCGAAGAATGGCGTTCCTACTCCATCGACCGGGTTGAAGACGCCGTAGCGATAGCCTTCATTCGCCGGAACCCAATAATTGTAGCGCGCGGCGTCGGCGGCGATCGCGAAGAGGACGGGGTTTCGCCACGGCGGGCGTCGGTGGCGCACGCGGTAGCGCCAAGCGCCAACGCGATATTTGATCGGCAGCGGATAAAAGCCGAGCCCACCATCGGGATCGCCGACGAGGGCAACAAAGTGCCCCGTCCGCCCTCTCGAAACGCGATGCGCGCGAAGCCCGTAGAGTCTGCTGCCATGCCCGATGCTGCGGATGAAGCTACGGTGAAGCGTGCCGCCGACGTGCCTATGATAGACGGTCCGTTTGCTGGACGGCGAGTGCGCTTTTGCGGCCGCGTCCGAGGCAAATGCGACGCTCGTGACGATCGCGAGAACCCATGCCTTCCAGCCTCGACGCATCGCCCTGATCTCCAAACATCGGCGCTCCACAAGCGGCGTCCCGCAATATATGGGTTATCCAGCCTTGAATTTCCACTGCTGTCGTGCGGGTAAGCACGGCTCAGCGCGTAACGAGATTCGCGATGACGGCGTTCGCCGCTTCGGTGAGGGCGAAGAACATCGCGAAATCGACCCTGCTCACCGCGACGAAAAGGCCAACGTTGCGCCCCGGCGCGAAGGCGATGTAGCTCATGAAGCCGGCGCCCCCGCCGCTTTTTGCAATCAGCGCCGGATGGATGCCCTGGGCCGTCACGGTCACCCAGCCAAGGCCGAGGCCAGCCATCGGTCCGGCCTCGTCGAAGCCAATCGCCGCCGGCAGCGCCTGGCGCTGGCGATAGACAGCATGGCTCAGCGCTAGCATGCCGTTGGCGTCTTCGATGTTGTGGCGCAGCCAGCGCGCCATGTCGTTGCCGGTGCTGTAAAGGCCGCCGCTGCCGTCCGTCGCGCGCGTGTCGACGCAAGGTCCGGCGCCGCCGAGGCCGGAGCCGGTCATCAGCCTCGCGCACTGCTCGAGCGTTGGCGCAAAGCCGGTGTCCGCCATGCTCAATGGTACGGTGACGCGCGTGCGCAGCAGATCGGGATAGGATTGGCCTCCAGCTGTTTCGATGGCGTCGGCCAAAAGATCGAAGCCGACATTGGAATAGGCGGCGATGGTGCCAGGCGCCCAGGGGAGCTCGTAACCGGGAAGCCACTTCCAGCGATCCTCGCGCGTCGGCCAGGCGCGCGAGAACGTATTGGGCGGAGCTTCGCCCATCTCACGCGGCAAGGCGGCCGAGTGAGTTGCGAGATCGAGCAGCGTAATCTGGCGCTTGCCGAATGCGGGCACCTTCGTGTCGCGGGCGTAGCGCTGCAAGGGATCGGTGAGGCTGAGCTTGCCCTCGGCGAGGAGCGAGACTAGCAGCTCGCTCGTGAAGACCTTGGTGATGGAATTCAAGCGGAAAAGGCTGTTGCCGTCAGGCGCGCGCCCGTTGCCTTTCTCGGTCTCGCCATAACCGGCGACGAGGCTATGGTCACCCCGCTCGATTACCAAAACCATGCCCGGGGCGCCGGAACTGACGAACATGACAGTCCCGGCGAGGTCGCTTGCTTCCGCGAGGACCGGATCGGCCGCAGCCTGCTCCGCCGCGCGAGCGGGTTGGAACGCCGAGATTGCGAGGATAAATGAGAGGAATATGGATCGCATTTCTAGCTTGCCGTTTCCAGTCCGTGAAAGAGATCCCGGCAATCTTCCCTTTGTCCCGTTATGCCGCTCTGATGCAAAATCAAAGAAACCCCACGTTCAACCATATCCCAACATCCCGCTTGATCCAAATCCCGGCTTCGTATCTCGCCGCGCCTTGCGCGCGTGCGTTTGCGCAGATCGTCAATCGTACCAAAATGTTTCACGTGAAACATTTTGGTACGATTGACGCATCGTTCCGGTCAAATTCTCCTTCATGCGCCCATCAGCGTTTCGACATGCGCCGCGACGGAGCGGGCGAGCCCTTCGAGGTGATAGCCGCCTTCGAGCACCGAAACGATGCGGCCCTTCGCGCGTCTCTCGGCGATCTCCATCAGCCGCGCCGTCGCCCAGGCAAAATCCGCTTCGACAAGATTGAGACCGCCGAGCGGGTCGAGACGATGCGCGTCGAAGCCGGCCGAAATGACAATCAAATCCGGACAAAAAGAATTTATGCGCGGCAAGAGTCGTGTTTCCATCGCTTCCCGGAACACCACGCCGTCGTCGCCCGCCGACAGAGGCGCATTGATGATATTGTCATGCTCGCCACGTTCGTCGCGCGCACCGGTGCCGGGAAACAGCGGCATTTGATGCGTCGAGGCATAGAGGACGGAGGGGTCGGACCAGAAAATTTCTTGGGTTCCGTTGCCGTGATGCACATCGAAATCGAGGATCGCCACCCGTTCGGCACCATGCGCGGCTTGCGCGTGGCGTGCCGCGATCGCCGCATTGTTAAAGAAGCAAAACCCCATCGGCGAGGCGATCCCGGCATGATGGCCCGGAGGACGCAACGCGACAAAGGCATTGTTTGCGCCGCCGCGCATGACTTCATCGACAGCCGCCGTGGCGACGCCAACACAATGGGCGATCGCATCAAAGCTTTGTGTGCTCATCACGGTGTCGGGATCGAGATGAACTCTTCCCCGCGCGGGCGCCGCGGCCTCGATCACCTCAACGTAGTGCGCGGGGTGAATACGCAAGATCGCCGCACGGTCGACTCCTGGCGCATCCGCCCGGATCAATGCCGCGAAGCGCTCGTCTGAGAGGGCCTCCGTTATCACCCGGATCCGGTCTGGACGTTCTGGATGACCAGGCCCGGTATCATGGTCGAAATACGATGAGTGGCTCAAGAAAAGCGTGGTCACGTAGACAAACTCGCAGGACGCGCCGCCGGGCAGCCGGTGTCGTGGGTTTTAAAAAGCTAAGAGCCAAGTTTGAGATTGTGACCAACGTCCATCTCTGTGGACCTTCCCGTCCCTTACGGCGTCCCAAGCCTTCTGTCCATTTGTTGGTTCCACTCTCAAATTTTCGCTAACCCATTGAAGAAGCGAAAATTTGAGAAAGGCACCATGAGTCGCTGTCCGCGACCCATGGTATAAATTGGAGTCGCGGAAGCCAATTCCCCGGCATCGGGCGGAATTTGGGGGACCGAGTGGCGCGTAACTTGCGTGGAGAGATAGATAGCTTGTTGGCCTGGCGCGCCGGCGGACGGCTTCTTATCGGGCGCGAGCGCATCGCCCTGCTCGAAGCCGTGATGGAGCACAAGAGCATCACCAAGGCGGCGGAAGTAACCGGGTTTAGCTACAAGACCGCCTGGGACGCGGTCAACGCGATCAATAATCTTCTGCCGCGCCCGGCGTTCGTCACCCGCACCGGCGGTTCGCATGGCGGTGGCGCCGAAGTTACCGACGAAGGGCGGCGATTGATCCTGACCTTTCGCCGTCTCGAAGAAAAACTCGGCCGTATTTCGACGGTGATCGCGGCGGAAGGCTTGGAGCATGACCAAGACCTTCTATTTTGGGGCATCGGTCTGAAACTCAGTGTCCGCAATGCGCTTTTCTGCAAGATTGTCGAAATTACGTCAGCTCCCGTCAATGTCGAAGTAAAGCTCGAAGTCTCGCCCGGCTCATCATCACCACGGTCGTTACCAATGCGAGCGTGAATGAACTCGGTCTCGTGCCAGGCCGCTGGTGCGTCGCGATGGTCAATGCTTCTTCCGTCATGCTTGCGCAAAAGAGCGTGGCACCACGCATGTCGGCACGCAACAAAATCGCGGGAACGGTGGTTCGCCGTACCGATGACGGCGCCGATAGCGAGGTCACCATCGATATCGGCGGCGGCAAAACCATCATCGCGGTTGTCACCCGCGAGGGAGCCGGCGAGGCCGGGGCCACGCCAGGCGTGCAAGTCCTAGCAATCTTCAAGTCCTCCCATGTCATTCTGGCGAGCGATTGAGGGAAGATTGTGCGTCGGCGGCGATATCGACGCCAAAAATAGGCGAAAATTGACCGAGAGCGCTTCCCGATCAGATGGAACCATCTGCGCGCACAAAGACTCACACCGCATCAATCGGAGCCTGACTTGGTCTTGTCCTATCTCACGGTTCCGCGGCGAGGCCTAATCGGCGGATATGATCCTGTTGACAACTTTGGCGCATGCCGGGCACCGGCGACGCGGCCAGCCCCATTCTTCAGCCGTCAAATCGCCCGATCTTTGGCTCCGGTCATAACGGCCCCGGTTTTCCCTTCATCCGCGTCGGTGAGCCTCCTCGCAGAGTATGCCCCTTTACCGCCTTAATGACCCTGCGAACTCAGCCGCGCGTCGGCTATCGTTTCGATCAGCGCCGCCAAATCCTGCCTTGGGTCGCCAGAAGTTTTGCCCAGCGACAGATACTCAACTGTCACATTTGTTTCCAGCGCACCCAAGATGAGTTTGAAGACGAGCCATACGGAGCGGTGTCGAAATTCCATGTCGAGAGTAATTACCGGCAAACTATTCCAATCAAGTTCGAATTCCGCGCCCCAACCGAATGACAATGTTCCGGGTTTAAAAAACAATTCCACCGATGAATTTACGATATCCTGAATATTGGCAAACTTTTGGTCGCGGATATAGGCAATGAAATCCGCAACGTCGACCAACCGCAATTCGGCGGCAACTGGCTCGAAGGCCGTGCCGAGTGCGTTCGCCGGAAGTTCGACATGATCGTCGCGCTGACCTAACAACATATGAGATACTTTCATTTCACCGATGCCTTGCGCGGGCTTTTAGCATAGAGAATGTTAATTTTTTTCGCAATTGCTTCATAAAATTGAGGATGAATGACGTTGTCGTCAATGGATCTTGCCAAAGGCTTGTCGTCATCTTCGGGCGCGATTTCCGCCCCGACCAGCCCGGCATACAGGCTATTGAAATCATGTTGACGTCTAGACGTCAACGTGGCTATCGTTGTTTCCATAACTCACCGTGCTGCCCCCGGTCTTGTTCGAGATTCCATCGTGACGTATCTCATGGCGGCAGAGAGTGCTTCTATTGCCGAAATTCACGAAGCCGTTGCGGCGCGCATCGGCGGCGTCCCGCCGTCGTCCGTTCGATCTTATCTCAACATCAATACGCCAGACCTTTTCGAGCGTACCGCGCGGGGACGTTATAAGCTGCGTTCGGCGAACAACGACGACGCCGAGAAGCCGCTGGTAATACATATGACAGCATCGGAACCGAGAAGGATGCGCGCTACGTCGCTATGGCGCAGAAGGCCATCCCAAAACTCTCGGCGCTAACGATTAACAAGATAGACCCAATTGGCGCGTAATTTCTAAATCCCCGCGCGATCAAGGGTTGCCGTGCGTGTGCCGAGATCACCGCGCGGGTTATTGCGAAAGTCGCTTTGTACGACTTGGGCAATATACACCTCCGCGAAGCGCATGGGTGCGCGGTCTATGGCCGGTTCGGTAAGGTGATCCGTCTCATAGACGAAAACGCACATCCATTGATCGCGCGCGCCGTGTGTATCGACCGCGCCACCTTTCGTACGCGTGCTCTTGATTTCGACGCCGTCGCTACCCGAGGCAACCGAGTTGTTCGGATAGCGGCCTTGTACGATCAAATCAGGATGGCCGTTGAAGTGCTTATTTTCGACAATTGAGCGGGAATGCTTCGCCATTGAAGCCGTCGGCATGTCGGAAATCATTCCCGACATGGCGGCAGGACGCAGCATATCGTCCATGCGGTGCAGGCCGCGTTGTAGCAAAAGTCCGTTCACGTCGTAGAAAAAATCATAGGCGTCTTGCATGGCCAATTCGAAATCGGCCAAACGAATCTGATAAGGCAATTCCACAGCCTTGTTGAATTTAGATTGATCTACGATCTCGCGATTGAGGGTCACAGCAAGGAAATCCGATTTAGCCGAAAACCGCTGCGGCGAAGGTGCAGAAAAAAATCATCAACGAGACGGCCAACGGGGCCAACAATTCCGGCATTTCCGATCCTTGCCTCGTTCATTCGCCGGACAGAATGAGGCAGCTTTTTGTCGCGGCACCGCCGGCGTCTACTCACCTAACAAATGGAGCACGATCTCCCGCCGGTGCGGCGCGCGGCGATGCTCGAACAGATAGATGCCCTGCCAAGTCCCAAGAACGATTCGCCCCGAGGCGACTGGAATGGCAAGCTGCGTCTGCGATAGCGCGGTTCTGATATGCGCGGGCATGTCGTCCAAACCTTCGGTTTTGTGGACATAGCGCGTGCTGTCTTCGGGCGCGATGTCCTCGAAAAAATTTTCCAGATCCGTTTGGACATCGGGGTCGGCGTTCTCCTGAATGAGCAGCGAAGCCGAGGTGTGGCGGCAGAAAATCGTCAAGAGGCCGGTCGAGACATTTTGCGCGCGAAGCCAGCGCGAGATCTCGGCGCCGATCTCGACAAGACCTTTGCCGTCGGTTTGAATGTGCAGGCTATGGAGCGCTTGGCGCATGGAAAAGGTCGCTGGAAGCGGTGACGATGGGGCTGGCCGCAAACTTACCTCACCTCGAAATCGCAAGGGCCGCCACCTTTTTGTTTTTATGTCAACGAGCGCGAAGCCTGCTGCCGCCAAGCTTTGTGGCAAAAATGCCGCACCGCCACGAGACGCGCGAAAAAATTGCGTTCAGGCCGATACCTTTCCTTCACTTTCCCGCGTTTGCGCGTAACATGACGTGACCTTGGGATCGAGGCCGCCGCGATGAACCGGCCGGGTTTACGTTCGTAACTACGGTTCTTGGGTGTCCGTGTGACCGGGGCCACATCGTCGTCCGCGGCGCACCGGCCGGCGATTTTTGCGGCGCGCCAAAGCCGGGCGGCGCCGGTCTGGCAACAATGCGGGAGGAGTGCGAAGATGAGCGACAGAAGCGGTTTTGACAGGCCGGCTTTTCCGGTGGTCGTCCCGGCCAAGCTTCCGGCGGAAGCGCTCGCGGGCGTTCGCACGCGGCGGATCGTGGCACTTTTTTTCGATCTTATTTTCGTCTCCATTCTTTCCTTTTCGCTGTGGCTCGCGCTCACCGTTTTGACCCTCGGGCTTTCGCTCTTCATCCTGCCGCCGCTGTTTCCATTCGTGGCGTTTTTCTACAATGGACTCACGATTTCGGGCTATCGGATGGCGACGCCGGGCATGCGGGCTATGGACCTCGAAATGCGTCTGACCGGTGGCACGAGGGTGCCTTTCCTCAACGCCGCGGTGCAGGCGGTGCTCTTTTATGTGAGCACGATTTTCCCGCCGGTATTTCTCGTCTCGCTCTTGAGCGCGAACAAAAGATGTCTGCACGATATGCTTGCCGGTGTCATCGTCACCCGGCGGTTTATGTGAGGGCTAGAATTTTCAGCTGATGTTTTCGGAAGGACAGCTTCTGAAAACCAAAAAGAGGGCCGGCGAGATTGACGCGAGAACCGCGCGACGCACCGCAGTTTTATCTGACCTCGCCTTCGGCGTGCCCTTATTTGCCCAGCCGGCAGGAGCGCAAGGTCTTCACCCATTTGATCGGTCGCCGCGCCGTGGCGCTGAACGATCAGCTCACCCAATCGGGATTCCGGCGTTCGCAGACAATCGCTTACCGCCCTGCCTGCGAAAATTGCCGCGCCTGCGTGTCGGTCCGCATCAAGGCCAAGGAATTCCGCTTGACGCGGAATTTCCGCCGGGTCGTCGAAGTCAATCGCGACATTGCCGGAACCGTGGTGCGGGCCGAGCCCACCTCCGAACAATACGCACTCTTCCGCCGCTACCTCGACGCGCGGCATGGCGACGGCGGCATGGCCGACATGACGGCCGTCGATTATTCGACGATGATCGAGGACAGCCATGTCGAAACCCGTCTCGTCGAATATCGCCTTTCCCATGAAAGTGCCGCGGCGGCGGGCGAGCGGCCTCTCGTTGCCGCCTGCCTGACCGATCTCCTCGCCGACGGTCTGTCGATGGTTTATTCCTTTTACGTTCCGGGTGAACAGAGCCGTTCGTTCGGCACCTATATGATCCTCGATCATATCGACCGCGCGCGCCGTCTCGGCCTGCCGCACGTCTATCTCGGCTACTGGGTCGCGGGCTCCCGGAAAATGGCCTATAAGGCGCGTTTCCTGCCGCAGGAACGGCTCGGTATGAGCGGCTGGGAACGGGTGGATTAGATTTAGCGGCGCCTCGCTCAACCAAACCGATTGTTCTTGGGAAAGCCTTTAGGCGGCAGGCGCCCGGCTTCGGCACGGTTGCCGATCCAATCCCGTAAATCGCTCGGCCCGACGCCAAATGTCCGGCCGGCGGAGTCTTGCCAGGTCAAGCCCTGTCCAAGATGAAAGACCTTGGCATCGTTGAGCCCGCCATCCCGGTATCTTTGCAGACGCACGCCCTTGCCGCGCGCCATTTCAGGTAGCTGTGCAAGCGGAAAGATCAGGAGCTTACGGTTTTCGCCGATCGCCGCCACATGATCGCCATCGGCGGGAACGATGAGCGCGGCGGTTGCCGGCTTTCCGACGGTAAGCAGCAGTTTGCCCTTGCGCGTACCGCCAACCATCTCGTCCTGGCTCGCGACGAACCCGCGGCCATCACTTGCCGCCACCAGCATCTTCCTCCCCTGCGCGTAGGGAAAGACGGCGGCGATCGTCTCTCTTTCCGTGATATCCGCCATTAGACGGACGGGTTCGCCCTGGCCGCGCCCGCCTGGCAATTTGCTTGCGTCGAGCGTGAAAATCCTTCCATCACTGGCAAGAACGAGGATTTTCGATGTGGTCTCGGCAAAAAACGACACGGCCAATCTGTCGCCGCCTTTGAACTGCACGCCGGCCAAATCCGTGACATGGCCCTTCAGCGCCCTGATCCAGCCTTTTTCGGAAACAACGATCGTCACCGGCTCACGCTCGATCATCGCTTCTGTGACATCGGTATCGGCGATATCGGGCGCTTGTCCAAAACTCGTGCGGCGGCGGCCGATCTTTGTTTCGGGACCGTATTTCTTATGAAGCTCGCGAATTTGCGCGGCCACTCTCTTCCATTGCTTGGCTTCATCGCCAAGCAATGCCTCGATCTCGCGCTTTTCCTTCGCAAGATCGTCGCTTTCGCGGCGCAGCTGCATTTCCTCCAGCCGGCGCAAGCCGCGTAGCCTTGTGTCGAGAATGTAAGTTGCTTGCACGTCGGAAAGGTCGAAAATTGTCTGCAACTCTTGCTTTGGATCGTCGGCCTCGCGAATGATCCTGATCACTGCGTCAAGGTTCAAAAAGACAATGAGCATGCCGGCGACGAGTTCGAGCCGGTGGACGATCCCGGCCTGCCGGTGCCGCGCGCGGCGCAGAAGAACCTCGCGGCGATGGTCGAGCCATTGCCGCAAGGCCTCCTTGAAGGAGACCACGCGGGGCACGACGCCGTCTGCGAGCAGGTTCATGTTCATCGGAAACCGGCTCTCCAGCTCGGTGAGCTTAAACAGCTGTTCCATCATCATGTCGGGATCAGTCGCGCGCGCGCGAGGTTCGATCACGATGCGGACATCCTCGGCCGATTTGTCGCGGACATCGGCGACGGCCGGCAGCTTTTTGTCGGCCAGAAGCTCGGCGATCTTTTCGATGAGCTTCGACTTCTGCACCATGTAGGGAATTTCGGTGACGACGGCGACCCACGCGCCGCGGCTTCCTTCCTCCTTCGACCAGCGCGCCCGCAGCCGGAACGAGCCCCGCCCGCTCTCGTAAGCCTCCGCGATCGCTTGCCCGGATTCGACAATGATTCCGCCGGTCGGAAAATCCGGCCCCGGCGCGAAACCTAGCAATTGCGCGGTCGTGGCATTGTTGTGCGCAATGAGATAGAGGGCCGCGTCGCAAAGTTCGGCGAGGTTATGCGGCGGGATGGACGTTGCCATGCCAACCGCAATGCCTTGCGCGCCATTGGCAAGCAGGTTTGGGAGCGCGGCGGGCAGGACAATTGGCTCTTTCTGGTCGCCCGAATAATTCTCGCGAAACGCGACAGAATCCTCGTCGATGCCTTCGAGCAAGAGCCCGGCGACATCGGTCATCCGCGCTTCGGTGTAGCGATAGGCGGCGGCGCCGTCGCCGTCGATATTGCCGAAATTGCCCTGGCCGTCGACAAGCGGATAGCGCGAGGAAAAATCCTGGGCGAGGCGGACGAGAGCGTCGTAGATCGCCTGATCTCCATGCGGGTGGAAAGAGCCCATCACGTCGCCGACGATTTTCGCGCATTTCTTGAAGGCGGCGCCCGGATCGAGACGCAAAACATGCATGCCGTAGAGGATGCGCCGGTGCACCGGCTTCAGCCCGTCGCGGGCGTCGGGCAGGGCGCGTCCCATGATGGTCGAGAGGGCATACGCGAGGTAGCGCTCTTCGAGTGCGTCGCGCAGATTGACCGGCTCAGTGCCACCCCCAGTTTGAGGCGGCGGCGAGATGTTTTTTCCCATGCGCGAAGGCCTAAACGACCCCTCGGAGTGAATCAAGTTCCGCTTTTGTTCCGACCATCCTTATGCACGGATTTGCGCGCGGGGTTGCCACTTTGAGCCATACGCGGGCGGCGCTGCCCAGCCTGCTTGTGAAAACCTGACTGATGGTACCGCTGCTGAAGGTCCGCTGAGGGTGGAAAGCGGTTGTACTATCTGGAAGGTGCGTCCTCGCCCCCAACTCGCGAAGGATCAACCACTGCCTCTTCCGGGCGCGCGGGTTTGGCTAGGCTCTCGATAGTCTCGCGCGACAAGAATAGCTTCTTCGGAGTTTGCCCGTAAAATTCGAGCGAGAAATTGGACGCGACCTCCGAAGGCCTGATCCGCACCCAAGGGTCAGCCAGCTCGTCCTCAGTGAATTCGACCGGAATCTTCGGATCAAAGGCTGTAGCGTCGATACGGAAGTCCCCGCACTGGATGTCCTTAAGCTTGTACCCATTCGCGTAGACGTGAATGGCCTTGAGCTTCCCGGCAAGAGATCGATTAAGAACGGGCATAATCATTGCCTGATCGAGGTCCTTCAGAACTAGTCGTGGCGAAATTCTGATAAATTGGTCGTGCAAATAAGTTGCCTGAACGAACCGCACTCTCTCCACTCCGATAGAACTCGACCAGCCGACCGGTTGGTAGTTCTCCTGATCATCTGCCGAGCCCGATGAAACGTCGTCTCCGTCTAGGTGCACGTGCTGTTCCCATTGGCCACCGCTTATGCCGTAAGCGATGCCTGAAAGCGCTCGCCGATAATCACAACAGACCGGGGACATCCGGTCGGCTCTGTCGGAAGATCCGAAGACCACCCTAAAGATGTCGTACTTGATCTCCTTCAGGTTCAAGAGGCAGAACGCTCGAAAGTGGCCGATCTCGCTCGCTAAGTACTCACGATTAAGCTCGAACAAGAATGTGAGTTCCGTCAGTATGTCATTGGCCTCTTGAAGGAATAAGATTCGATCGAGCGTTCTCTCCAGGCGCTGGAATCCGCTCGCCACAAGCGACTGAATGTCGTCACCCCACCTCGCGAAGAAGCTTGCTTGCTCCTCCTCCGATAGCGGTAGCGCGAGGTATTGAAACCGGATCGCAAAACCATCCGGACTGTCTAGACTGATTTTGAATTCGCTCTCTATCGAAGATGTCACAATAGGTGATGCCTGCTTTCTTCGCTTCCGCGATAAGCGAATCCTTTTCCCCGCTCGTGAAATTCAGATTAGTGAAGAACACGAATACCTCCGGCTTCAGATCAGCACCTAGCGCAGACGCGAGATCCTCGCTGAACTTCGCGTTGATTCTCTTCTTGTGCTCGTTAAAATCGTTCGCCTGATTGACGAATCCGACGGCAGCATAAGCGCGCTGCACTTGCCTGAAGAAGGCCTCAATGTCTCGTCCTCCATCTGGTCCACCTCTAGGATTCCGGGGCTGCACGTCTGAAAAGCGCTTGTCGATCGCCAGGACAGCAAGACACATCTGCTCACGGCCCAGCTGGTTCGTGTCGAGATAGCTCTTCAGGCGTTCATCCGTTGGATAGGGCATAGAGATCTCTAGAGTTGAGCGCTCTTACGCATGATACGCGGCCGCGCGCTGACAAGGTAACCGCGTCGGCACAACGTCGCTCGTGGAGGTGACAAACGTTAGGCCCGCAGCGAAGGTCCGCCTTGTGTCGGGGCGGACCCGGTCTGTCCGTTAGTGGGCAGACATCATGAGGGTACCAAGCGTCTAATCTTATCCACTAGGTTTCGTCAACACACTCAAGCCGGTTAGCCGCCTTGCGGCGGTTGCGTCAGCCCGCACCTCGTTTCGACCGCAGCAGGTGCGTCTCGCCCCATTCGCACATCAGGTCCGTGATCGGCCGCAGGGTCCGCCCGTAGGCCGTGAGCGCGTATTCCACCTTGGGAGGCACGACCGGATAGAGCTTGCGGTGGACGATGCCGTCGTCTTCCAACTCGCGAAGTTGTTGGGTCAGTATCCGTTCGCTGATGCCGGGAATTTTGCGCCGCAGTTCCCCGTAGCGGAAGACTTGATTCCGCAGCCAGAACAGGATGATTAGGCTCCGCCTAAGGCTAACCGAAATATCCGGCTTCGTCAGACTGTTTGGCCCTGAGTGTTTGCACGGCTTCCCTGACGAGCGGATCGAGCCCCTCGCCGCCTTCGCTCAAATGATGGACGATTTTCTTCCGCATGCTCGGGTCCCAGAATTTGGTGAGATGATTGGCGATCCCGGAGACCGCCGTTTCATGCTCTTGGGGCGCGAAGAACTTTCCGATCTGATTTGCCATGTAGATAAGCTTCTTGGGCGAATTGTCATGCGACATGATGCGCGGCTCGACCGATGATCCGTTGATGGTGCGTGAAGACTTCGAACTCTTGGCCGCGCGCGACCGCCACGAGGGTGATCCCGCAGGCTCTAGCAAGGCGGACCCCAGCCGCCGTCGGGGCGGACACGGCGACGACGACCGGCGCCCCGAGTCGCGCCGCCTTTTGGATGAGCTCGATCGAGACCCGGCTCGTCAGCAGCACGAGACCGTGTGCTGCCACGATACCACCCCGCGCGAGCGCGCCAATGAGCTTATCGAGCGCATTGTGGCGCCCGACGTCCTCCCGCACGGCGACAAGGCCACGCGCCGGAGTCCAAAATCCCGCGGCGTGAACGGCGTGGGTTTGGCCATTCAGCTTTTGTCCGGCCGAAAGGGAAGCCATGGCATCGACGATCGCCCCGGAGTCGAAACGGCTCGCGTTGGAGACGAAAGGCGCCGGGCGCGTCGCTTCCTCGAGACTTTCGATGCCGCAGAGTCCGCAGCCGGTCGGCCCCGCCATGCTGCGGCGGCGGGCGGCATAGGGCTTGGCACGCTCCTCCGGCAACCAGGTCCTGAGTTCGACGCCAAGCGGCGTCGCGACCACGTCGAGGCTCGCGATCTCGCTTGAACTTTCAATCAAACCTTCGGTGAGGGCGAAACCAACCGCGAAATCCTCGAGATCGGAGGGCGTCGCCATCATCACGGCATGGGTCGCGCCGTTGAAGGTGAAGGCGATCGCCGTTTCCTCCGGCACCGCGCGAACCGAGGCGGACATCTCCCCGCGCCGCCACGCGAGGCAGGGAACGCTGAGCGACGGCGGCGGCGGCTGTTCGTCGCCCATGAGGCCTCCGGTCATTCCGCGGCTTCGACGGTCTCGGCAATGCGGCGGCTTTGCTCGGCCTGTTCGCGATAGCGCTCCTGCCAGCCGGTTGGTCCGTTGGAACGCGAGATTTGCACCGCCGTGACCTTGTATTCGGGACAATTGGTCGCCCAGTCGGAAAAATCCGTCGTCACGACATTGGCCTGCGTGGACGGATGGTGGAACGTCGTGTAGACGACGCCCGGCGCCACCCGATCGGTGACGAGCGCGCGCAAGGTCGTTTCCCCGGCGCGGCTCGAAACCTTCACCCAATCGCCATCGCGGACGCCGCGCTGTTCGGCATCGTGCGGATGGATTTCGAGACGGTCCTCCTCGTGCCAGGCGACATTTGCCGTGCGGCGCGTCTGCGCTCCGACATTATAGTGGCTGAGGATGCGTCCGGTCGTGAGCAGTAGCGGGAAGCGCGCTCCGGTTCGCTCGTCGGTCGGTACATAGTCTGTGAGGACGAACTTGCCCTTGCCGATGGCAAATTCGCCGATATGCATCACCGGCGTCCCTTCCGGGGCCTTCTCGTTGCAGGGCCATTGGACCGAGCCCAATTCGTCGAGCTTTGCGAAGGAAACACCCGCAAAGGTTGGCGTTGTCGCCGCGATCTCGTCCATGATTTCGCTTGGATGCGTGTACTTCATCGGCACGCCCATGGCCTGGGCGAGCTTCACCGTGATCTCCCAATCGGCATAGCCGTTCTTGGGGCTCATGACCTTCCGCACACGCCCGATGCGCCGCTCGGCATTGGTGAAGGTTCCGTCCTTTTCGAGGAAGGTCGAGCCCGGCAAGAAAATATGCGCGTAATTCGCCGTCTCGTTGAGGAAAAGATCCTGGACGATCACGCATTCCATCGCGGCGAGGCCCGCCGCCACATGATGGGTGTCGGGGTCGGATTGGAGAATATCCTCGCCCTCGATGTAAATGCCCTTGAACGTGCCCTCGACCGCCGCGTCCAGCATATTTGGAATCCGCAGGCCCGGCTCCTTTTCAAGCGTGACGCCCCACAAATTCTCATAGATCGCGCGCGCGTTCTCGTCGGAAATGTGCCGGTATCCCGCGAGCTCATGCGGGAACGAGCCCATGTCGCACGCGCCCTGCACATTGTTCTGGCCGCGCAAGGGATTAACGCCGACGCCCTTGCGGCCAAGGTTTCCGGTCGCGAGCGCGAGATTGGCGATCGCCAGCACCGTGGTCGAACCCTGGCTGTGTTCGGTGACGCCAAGTCCATAGTAGATCGCCGCATTGCCGCCGGTCGCATAGAGCCGCGCGGCCTTGCGGATGGTATCGGCCGGAACGCCGGAAACTTTTTCGACTTCTTCCGGGCTGTTGCGGACTTCCGACACGAACTCCGCCCATTCCTGGAATTCCGCGGGGTCGCAGCGTTCGCGCACGAACGCCTCGTTCACCAGACCTTCGGTCACGATGACATGGGCAAGCGCGGTCAGAACCGCGACATTGGTGCCAGGCTGGAGGGGAAGATGATAGTCCGCCTCGATATGCGGCATCCGGACAAGGTCAATTCGGCGGGGATCGAGAATGATCAGCTTGGCGCCGCCGCGCAGCCTTTTTTTCATCCGTGAGGCGAAGACCGGATGCGCATCGGTCGGGTTGGCCCCAACAATCATGACCACATCCGTTGCATCGACCGAATCGAAATCCTGGGTCCCGGCCGAAGTGCCGAAGGCGGTCTTCAGACCATAACCGGTTGGCGAATGGCAGACCCGCGCGCAAGTATCGGTATTGTTGTTCCCGAAGCCCGCGCGAACGAGTTTTTGGATGAGGTAGGTCTCTTCGTTGGTGCAGCGCGAGGAGGTGATGGCGCCGACCGAATGCTTACCATATTTCGCCTGGATGCGTTTGAGCTCGGCGGCGGCATGACCGATCGCCTCGTCCCAGGAGACTTCGTGCCAGGGGTCCGAGACCTTGGCGCGGATCATCGGCTTCAGAATCCGGTCCCTATGGCTCGCATAGCCCCAGGCGAAGCGGCCCTTGACACAGGAATGGCCGTGGTTCGCCTTGCCGTCCTTGTAGGGCACCATGCGGACGAGCTCCTCGCCCCGCATTTCGGCCTTGAAGCTGCAGCCGACGCCGCAATAGCCGCAGGTCGTTACCGCCGAATGTTCCGCCTGGCCGATGTCGATCACCGACTTCTCGACGAGCGTCGCGGTCGGGCAGGCCTGGACGCAGGCGCCGCAGGATACGCACTCCGATTCGAAGAAGGGCTCCATTTGCCCCGCCGAAACCCGGCTCCCAAAACCGCGCCCATCGATGGTGAGGGCAAAGGTTCCCTGGACTTCCTCGCAGGCTCGAATGCAACGGTTGCAGACGATGCATTTCGCTGGATCGTAGGTGAAATAAGGGTTCGACTCGTCCTTTTTGTCGGCGAGATGGTTGTCGCCCGCATAGCCGTAGCGCACATCGCGCAGCCCGACGTTGCCCGCCTCCGTCTGCAACTCGCAATTGCCGTTGACGGCGCAGGTGAGGCAATCGAGCGGATGATCGGAGATATAAAGCTCCATCACGCCCTTGCGCAGGGCCTTCAGGCGCTCGGTCTGGGTTCGGACCACCATGCCCGGCGCGACCGGGGTGGTGCAAGAGGCGGGGGTTCCGGCGCGGCCGTGGATCTCGACCAGACAGAGACGGCAGGAGCCAAACGCTTCGAGCATGTTGGTGGCGCAGAGTTTTGGGATTTTGGTCCCAACTTCCATCGCCGCCCGCATAATGGACGTGCCTTCCGGCACATGCACTTCCATTCCGTCGATGGTGAGCGTGACCGTTTTGTCCGAACGCGACGCGGGGGTTCCGTAATCGATCTCGGTGACTAGTGACATCACAGTCTTCCTCATTCAGCGGCGGCAAGAGCACGCGGCACGAAATCTTCCCTAAAATGGCGAACCGCGCTCATCACGGGGTAGGGTACAAACCCGCCAAGAGCACACAGTGAACCAAATTTCATCGTATGGCAAAGGTCCTCGAGGAGCGCGATATTCTCCGCCGGCTTCACACCGTCGAGGACGCGATCCATGACCTCGACGCCGCGAGTCGCGCCGATCCGGCAAGGGGTGCATTTGCCGCAGCTTTCGATCGCGCAAAACTCCATCGCGAACCGCGCCATCCGCGCCATGTCGACGGTATCGTCGAAAACGACCAGGCCGCCGTGGCCGAGGAGGCCGTCGAGCGCGGCGAAAGCCTCGTAATCATAGGGCGTATCGAACAGCGAGCGTGGGAAATAGGCGCCAAGCGGCCCGCCGCATTGCACCGCCCGCACCGGCCGGCCGGACAGGGTGCCGCCGCCGATGGTTTCGACAATTTCGCCGAGCGTCAGCCCGAATCCGGTCTCGTAAAGCCCGCCGTAACGGACGTTTCCGGCGATCTGGATGGGCATTGTCCCGCGCGAACGCCCAAACCCAAACCCGGCATAAAAATCGGCGCCGCGATCAAGGACCGTCGGCACCGCGACAAGGGACAACACATTGTTGACGACGGTTGGTTTCGCGAAGAGCCCCTTATGCGCCGGCAAGGGCGGTTTCGCCCGCACGATGCCGCGTTTGCCTTCCAGGCTTTCGAGGAGGGATGTTTCCTCGCCGCATATATAGGCCCCGGCTCCCATCCGCAACTCAAGCTCGAAGGCGTGTCCGGAACCTAGGATGTTGGGGCCGAGGAAACTCGCTTCCCGCGCGATCCGAAGGGCCTCCATAAATGTTTTCCCGGCATGGGGATATTCCGACCGGCAATAGACATAGCCCTTGGTCGCGCCGACGCCGATGCCGCAAATCGTCATGCCTTCGATCAGCGCGAACGGATCGCCCTCCATGATCATCCGGTCGGCAAACGTGCCGCTGTCGCCTTCGTCGGCATTGCAGACGACATATTTGCGGTCCGCCGCCGTGTCGGCGACGGTCTTCCATTTGATTCCAGTCGGGAAACCGGCGCCGCCGCGCCCGCGAAGCCCGGATTTCGTCACTTCGGCGACGATCGCGGAGGGCTCGATATCGAGGGCGCGTTTGAGCCCGCGCCAGCCGTCACGCGCGGCGTAATCGGAAAGCGAGAGCGGATCGACGATGCCGCAGCGGGCGAAGGTGAGGCGTGTCTGTCCGGCCAGAAACGGATGCGCCTCCGGCTTGCCGATCCGGAGCGAATGCGCGCCGCCGGTCAACAGCCCGGAGTCGAAGAGGGAAGCAATGTCCGAAGCCGATACCGGGCCATAGCCGATCCGCCCTTGCGCCGTCTCGACCTCGATCAAGGGCTCTAGAAAGAACATCCCGCGCGACCCGGTGCGGACGATCTCGACCGGAAGCGCGCGCGCACGCGCCTCGGCTGCAATCCGCGCAGCCACTTTGTCGGCGCCAACTGCGAGCGCGGCGGCATCCTTGGGAACGAAAATACGCGTCATGCCGCGCGCGCCTCTTCGAGCGCCTCGGTGATTTTGGCCAAGTTCAAGCGTCCAAGCGGCTCGCCATCGAGAAGAGCGGCAGGCGACGTGGCGCAAAGGCCAAGGCAATAGACGGGCTCGATCGTCACTTCGCCATCGCGGGTCGTGCCATGCCAGGAGACGCCGAGTTTGGCCAGAACGGCCGCCGCCAAATCCTCGCTACCCATGCTCTGGCAGGCTTCGGCGCGGCAAAGCTGCAAACGGTGCGGCGCGCAAGGTTCACGGCGAAAATCGTGATAGAAGGTCACGACGCCATGCACCTCGGCGCGGGTCAGATTAAGCGCATCGGCAATGAGCGGCACGGCGGCGGCGGCGACACAACCAAACTCTTCCTGCAAGCCATGCAGGATCGGAAGCATGGGGCCCTCAAGCCCGGCATGTTCGGCGATAATCTCCTTGGCGCGCTCGGCGTTCCAGGCGGAGGCCTCGGGCATGCGTTTCCCATCCTTTGTGTGACTCTTGGGATATGAGCCTTTGGCCCGCAAAGATCAATAAAATAGTCTTGTAAACTTATAGAGATCTTCTATCAATGGAAATCCCGTAATTCACCGTTTTTGCGGCATGGCGAGCCTGTCTGCCTCGGCGACAAGCGCCTGGGTTAATGGCGGAATTGGCTCCCGGTGCGGCGACACGAGCCCTATGATATGAAGTTCGCGGGGCTCCGTGATGGGAATCGAGCGCAGGGGCTCGCTCACGCCCAGCAGATTGGCGAGCTTTTCCGGCACGATGCACGCGCAGCCGCCGCTCCGGGCATGCGAGAATAAGACCACCATCGAGTTGGATTCGATAGGCGGCGGCGCGGCGGAATTCGCCAGGAGCCGGTCGATAATGCGGCGGTTTTGCATGTCGGGGGTGAGCAGGCAGAGGGGAATGCGCCCGACATCCGCCCAAGTCACCTCCGCGCGCTCGGCGAGCGGGCTGCCGGTGGAAGTCAAGAGCCTGTACTGCTCCCGGTAAAGCGCCACCGTGTGGAGCTGGCCGAGCGGCTCGTTGTCGAGATAAGTGAGGCCCGCGTCGATTTGGAAATCGTCGAGCATGGAGAGGATTTCCCGGGATGTGCGCGAAAGCACGGTGAAGCGCACGTCCGGATGTTTGGCCCGGAAAGGCGTGGTGAGTTCGGCGACCATGGGGAGCGCGGTTGGCACGGCGGCGAGCGTCAAATGCCCGGCGAGCGCGGTCTTGGAGGCATGAACGTCCTGGCGCATGGCGCGCGCGTCGCCGACGATGCGCCTCGCCCATTCGAGCACGCGCTCGCCTTCCGCCGTCAGTCCGTAAAAGCGCGAGCTCCGATTGACGAGCAGCACCCCCAATGTGTCTTCGAGCTGCTTGATGCCCGCCGACAAGGTGGGCTGGGTCACCCCGCAGGTTTCGGCGGCGCGGCTAAAATTGCGTTCCCGCGCCAACGCTATCAAGAATTCGAGCTTGTCGATCACGGTGCCGCGCCGGACCATGAGAGTTCGATGCCGCCGGCGCGCATGGCGGCCCGTCGGCGTGCGAACGCCGTGATCAAGGACGCGTGGCTCCAAGTCAGGGATTTGGCCGAGGTCTGGACGCCGGTGGCTTGGTCGAATTGTTCCGAAAGGTCCCCACCGGCGGGGGTGTAGGCCGCGACGGTTGCCATGAATTGATCGCCGCGCCGGAGCAAGGCCTCAAAACGGCGTTTTCGATATTCTGGCGCCGGCGGCGGAAGCGCCAAGGAATTCTCCGCCGGGCCCAGCCGAAGCAAGAACTCCTTATTGTCCGTGGTTACCGGAACTTCCGCTCCCGCCGCCGCTTCGGCGAGAGCATAGTAAAATTCCGCCGCGCCGAGCGTTGAAAAATAATAGGCGCCACCGCTGAAGTAACGGTCGCCCGCATAGCGCCCCATGGCGGGGCCCCGGGTTTCGGCGCGGCCCCGGTTGATCGCGTAGCTTGCGTCAAAGAGCTCCTCGAGCCGAGCCAAGGTCGCCATGACCCTCGGATCGAGAACGCTGTGCGCACCCTCCCCGCGCGCGGCGTGGATCACCGCGAGAATCGTCGCGAAATCGAGTTCCTTTTCGGCCACCCCGTTCGCAACACCGCGGCGGCTTGCGTAAAAGCCGTTGGCGGGGCACCAGTATTCGTCCAGAGATTGGGCGATTGCCCGCGCCGCGCCCCGGAACGCCGGCGTCCACGCGGTTTCGTCCGTGCCGGTTTCCTCCATCCATTGAGCGCCATCGGCGAGCGCCGCGTGGTGCACAAGCCGTGTGTAATAATGGCGGCCCAGCTCTTCCTCCCACATGTCGAAACAGGGCTCGCGCCAATGCCGGACGATAAACCCGAGATCGGTCAGGATTAGCTCACGCATCGACGCGCGGGTCGCGGCATCGAGGCCATCGAGAGGCCAAAAGCGCATCAGGGCGAGAGCCCGTAGGGCTGGGCCATCGTGTTGCGGGCGCGACCATTTGGAGATGTCGAGCGTCCCGTCCGGGTTGAACCGCGGCTCGCCAAGAACACGATCCCCGGCAATCGCGCAAAGCTCGTTGTCGTCCCGCACATATTGCAAATAAAAAGGATCGATGTTTTTCCTGAAATCGCCAGCAAGCCGCAAAAAGCCGGCTCCGTCAAGACGATTGAGAGAAAGGCTGAACGCGACAAACTCCTTGAAACGGGAAACCCCCTCCCCGGCGAAGGCTCCCTCGGCAATCACATGCCGCAAGGCATCGATGACGAGCGCCGAATCGCGCAGCCAATGGAAGAAATAGTTGGGGTCCGGGTCCCAGGAGCCAAGCGCGGGCGAGGCCAACACTGATCCCGGCGCGGGCCGGATCGTCTGGCCAAACCCGCGCCGCTCCTTGACGAGATGCGCCGCCGAAATGGCGCGCAATATTGCCGCTGCTGAAACATCGGTTTGGCGCGCCATCCAATCGAGCAAAAGAGTTTTTTCGTCGCCCGGAACGCCCCCGGTAGTCGCCCCGGCCGTTGACACTGGCTTTTCTCCTAACTCCCATGTGGGCTGGAAAAGCCAAGCCGCGCCAGCCCGGTCCTCACATCGGGATCGGACATGAACAGCTTCCACAATAGCCCGGTCCGGTAATTCTCGATCATGATCACGATCGGCCCCTGATCGATCGCAAGATACGTGTTTGCATACCAGTCATGGTTCTCGCTGAAGGCATCGGTGAAGCCGAAGCGGCCCCAAATTCTATCACCTAGCACGTCGTAAAAATGGCGAAGCGCGCGCATCGCCGGTTCCGGCGCGTAGGGAAAGCTCGACAGCGCCGCCGCCGGGGTGATGACGCCATTATCGTTGTCCGGGGCGTGCGCGCGGTAGCCGTCCGGGTCGTCGCTCGCGGTCAAGCCCCAGCATGTAGATCCGAAGCCTTTATGGTTGTTGGGATTGCGCACGCAGTGCTCGTAGTTGATAAGGGTATGCTGGACGTTTTGTTCGAAATAGCTTGCATAGGTGTCCTTCAGCCCGCGCGGATCGAGTCCGCAGAACGAATAATGAGCAAAGAACAAAGGCCCTCCGAAGTCCGGGCCAAGCGGCAGATCGATATCGTAATAGCGACGGCGGTTGATGAATGTGCGGCTTTGCGCGAAACCGTCGTGGTAGACGGCGGCGCCGATCGCGTAACGCGGCGAGGCGGCCGCGAGCACATAGGTAATAAGGCATTCGTTCCAGCCACGGATGTCGCCGTCGAGGCTGAAGCCGTTGTTGGGACTCCAATGCCAGGTCAAGACATGGCGGCCGTCGCGCGCGTGCCAGTTCCATTCGGCGTCGAGCCACAACCAGGTAATCCGATCGCGTAGGCTTTTCTCCGCGGGCTCGTCCGCATTGAAATATTGGCGGGCGCATAACAACCCCTGGAATAGTAACGACGTCTCGACGATGTCGGAACCATCGTCCTTGCGGCCAAACCTTATCGCCGCCCCGGTGCGGCCATTCATGAAATGCGGGAACAGACCATGGTAGCATGGCGCCCGTTCCAGAAAGCCGAGCATGAGGGCGAGCCGGTTCGCTGCTTCGTCCCGTGTGATCCAGCCGCGCTCGGCCGCGCCAATGATCGCCATGACCGCAAAGCCGGACCCCCCGGTGCAGACGAGATCGTCGCCGGGGTCCGTGGCAAGCCCGGTACGGTCGCGCGCGAGGCCGCAGAGCGGATGCGCGCCTTCCCAAAAAAACCGGAAAGTCTGGCGCTGGACGAGATCGATGAGTGCCGCGTCCGGCAAGCCCGCGCGGAGCTTGATGTTTGGCAAACGTCTCCGGACAGCCTGCATCGGCTGGCAATTCCTAATTCCGGCGCTCAAACGGCGGGAGCCTTTTGTTTCGCGGGCCGTACCGGAACCGGGGTCCCGGCGCAGGGCGCCAGACGCTCGCCCTCCGGGTCTTCGATCAGGTGGAGGACACGCGTGAAAAAGCCTCGCCGCGTGTCCGCCTGGCCGATATTGACGATCGCCGCGTCCGCCAGTTCATGGCCAAAAACATCAAGAACCAAGCCGCGCGCATCCTCGTCGAGGTGATCGATTGCTTCGTCGAGCATTATCCAGCGCGGCTTGTGCAGCAAGAGCCGGGCGAAGGCGAGCTTGTGCTGTTCCTCGGGGGTCAATTCCCGTTCCCAGCGCGCGTCGCGATCGAGGTCCGGCGACAGATGGGCAAGTTCAAACCGCTCCAGTGCGGCCATGTAGTCCTCGCTCGTGAATTGCGCCGGCTCTGCTGGATAAGCCAGCGCGCCGCGCAACGTGCCGGGTGGTATATAGTCTTGCAGCGAGATAAACATCATGGTTTGCGCCGGCGGCAGCAAGATGCGGCCGGATCCCCAGGGCCAAAGGCTAGCGATCGCGCTAAAGAAACTGGTCTTGCCACCGCGCCGCTTGCCGATGATCAAAACCCGCTCAGCTGGATTGATCACGACATGCTTCTCGCTGAGCCTCGTGCAAGCTGCGGGCGAGGCGATACCGATGTGATCGAACACGAGCCGGTCATCGTCGGTGCGAACAACCTCGATCCGGCCTGTCTCGCCGCCGAGCCTGTCCATCTCGAGAAGCGCAAGGCGGAAGCTCGCGACCCGCAAAAGCGTGGCCCGCCAATCGGTGATCAAACTAAGATTATCGACGAACCAGCGCAGTGCCGACTGCACCTGATTGAAGGCTCCGACCGCCATCATCAGTCCCCCGAGCGACATATCGCCGGTGAAATATCCGGGCGCCGCCACGATGAACGGCGCCACGATCGTGAACCATCCATAGCCGGCGGTCACCCAGGTAAGCCGCGTGAACCCACTGACGAGCCGCCGCATCATCGCAAGGACCTGATCGAACTCTCGGTTCAGATAATCCTTTTCATCCGTTTCGCCGCCATAAAGAGCGATGGCCTCGGTGCGCTCATTGACCCGCACGAGACCGAAACGCAGATCCGCCTCGCGCGCGTAGCGTTCGGCGTTGAGCGCGATCAGCGGACTCCCGACTCGCCAGCTAACATAGGACGCGATTCCGGCATAGATCAGCGCGAACCAGACCATATAGCCGGGCAATGCGAAGCTCAATCCGGCGACGGAAAAGGTTACGCTTTCCGAAACTGTCCATAGGACGGTAATAAAGCTTACGAGAAGGAGCGTCGCTTGGAGCAGACCAATGCCGAGGTCGGTCGAGAGATCCACCAGATGACGGGCATCCTCATGAATGCGCTGATCTGGGTTTACGCCGATATCGCCGGCGCCGGAGAGACGAAACGCGCGCCTGGGCACGAGCCATTGATTGAAGAGATCGCGCGTCAAGCCTTCGCGCAATTTGAGCTTGCTCATTTCTCGAAGCCAAGCCTGGGCGACATTTAGGACCAGCAACGCGCCGGCAATCACCCCAAAGACCACGAGCTGATACAAAAACTCCCAAAAATCCTTGAGCGAGAGCGCATCGTAGAACGGCTTGTTCCAGGCATTGAGTTTGATCTGGCCGAAGGCCGTCAACGCGACAACGGCGCAGATCGCGATTCCGAGCAAGAAGAGTTTGTTGCGGCCGGGCGAATACCAAAAGGTTTTTACCATCATCCACAATTGCGGCACGAGCCTCTGGCCTGATGCCGCCGCGTCACCCTGGGGCGGGGACGGTTTTTTTGTCTGCTCGTCCATGTGCACCTGGTTCCATTTGCTTTCGAGACACCATAGCATGATGGCTCAGAAACATGATCCGGGACGGGGGAAACCCGATTCGCGACCGGATCGCATGACAACCATACCTTAAAGCACGGTTTGCTTTAGCGTAGGTCACGCCGAGGCGTTCCTTCGGCATGATCGTAGGACCGGGCGGCTCGCATGACTAGGATCGACAAGCTCCTCGCGGCGATGACGCTTGAGGAAAAGATCGGCCAGCTCAATATGGCGGCGGCGGGCCATGCAGTTGGGGCGCGCTTCCGGAAGGGCCGCCGGCGCGGGCGGCGTGGTCCGAGAGACTTCGTCCAGCAGCGGCAACGCGGTGGCCGCCGCAGGCGGCAGGTTCAGCGCCTTGCGGCTGTCCGGCACGGGCGAGGGCTCCGCCTGGAGCTGGGGTGGTGCCGGCTCGTCGCCGGATGGAGGGTCGGGCCGGGCGTCGCCCGGTTGCTCCGAAGCGGATGGGGCGGGCTCCGGCGGCGCCGACGGGGCGCGGGTCCACAGCAGGGCGCCGGCCACGCTGGTGGCGGCGAACATACCGCTCGCGATCGCCACCCGGGCGCTGCTCATGGAGGTTCTTGGCGCGGCGGCGGTCCCGGACGACAGCGGCTCGAGAGTCACGACGGTGAGCGGAGCTGGGGTGAGCGGAGCCGGAAGCTCAGCCAAGGCGGAGGCAGGCAGGCCGGCGAGCACGATGCGCCGGCCGAGCGGGCGGCAGATCGCCTCCAGCCGCACCACATCCATCTGGGCTGCGTCCTCAATTACCAGGGCGCTACTCGCCGGCCACAACCGAACGAAGTCCGCGCGCGGCACGAACGTCACGGCGCGCCCGCGGTCCCGGAGCGCCGCCATGAGTTCCCGGAGGAAGGTCCCGCTCACGCCGGCAGGGCCCAACACGACGACGATACCGGGCATCTCGAGCGCGGTCCGCGCGAGATCATAGGCTTGGCGCCAGACCGCATCCGGTGGGTCCGCTCCGGCGCCGCCGATTACGCCTCGCTGATCCAACGCGTCCGGAGTTTCTGGCAAGCCGCTTCCAGCCTCGAAATAAGGGGTGAGCGGCTTCACCGCCCGGATTTTGCCCGCTTGGCGGCGGAGTCCTTTGTTGCGGCGATGCGCGCGCGCTGCTTGCGAGCGCGGCGCAGATTAACGACTTCTCCCATCAGCTCTTTTTGCGAAAGGCGTCGATCGAGACGACCTTGGGTTCGCCTTTTTGCGGCTTCGCAGCCGCACCCTCGGCCTTGGACGCTTCGCTTGCTTTCTTGGTTTGCTTTGCCGGCTTGGTTTCCGGCAAAGGCGGGGCCTGGGCCAAGGGTTCCAAAGCGCTCACGGCCGCCGTTTGCGGCGGCGATGATCCGGTATCGCTGACGCCGGCCCCGGCCGCCTCGTCCTCGACCGCGAACTGCAACTCGAATCCCACGGACGGATCGGCAAAACGGGTCACCGCATCGAACGGGATGAGCAGCATTTCCGGTATGTTTTGGAACGATAGACCGACCTCGAAAGCCTCCCCGGTCACGCTTAAATCCCAGAATTGATGCTGCAGCACGATCGTCATTTCGTCCGGATAGAGCTCGCGCATCCGCGACGAAAGCCGGACGCCCCGCGCATGGGTGCGAAAACCGATGAAAAAGTGATGCTCTCCCGGAACCCCATCGCGCGCCACATCGGAAAGGACTTTCCGCACGGCCCCTCGCAAGGCGTCCTGGATAAGGAGATCGTAACGGATCAAGTCAACGGCCATTCAACCCGCTCGCACAAGGCGATTTTGGCAAAATTCCCAACGCGAAAATATTAAACGCGACACTTTACAAACCACAATCGCTTCAAGGTGAATCGCTCATGGTCTCTATATGTTTGTTTTTTCGCATAATCTTATCCAAAAAGTCTGCAACTTTTTGGGATCATGCTCAATCGGCGAAAGTGGAGGCTTCTGTTGCCAGGTGCCTCCGGACCCCGCCTTGAAGTGCTACCTCCAAGGGCTTAATTTCGGTACTATTACCGCATTACGCGGCAACAGCCACCGGAGCATAGTTGTCATTAGCAACTATAAGTTTCGGCCCGATGACGGCGGAACCATGCCGGGCAAAAGACCGTCCTTTACACTCCCCGTCGAACCTATTTCGCCCCCGCCGGAACCCGCCACTGCCGCGCCTTAGATCGCGCCTTCAGTCACGGGCTTTGGTGGAGGCGCCGGGTACCGCCCCCGGGTCCGAAGAGCTTATTTCGACGCCGTTTATCGCCATAGCCGCGCAAAGCGGCGCTGCGAATATAAGCATTATGGCGCATTTTTCAAAGCGGAAAACCAAACCGCGATAAGACCGGCGCCAATGGGGATAAGGAGCCGCGCCATGACCGAGCGGGCCCGGCAGGCTTTGGATGCCGAATGGCAATGTTGTGGCTACCGTTTTTGCCAATAAGCGGTTATGCTCTTGGTTTGGCGTGCGCATGCGCGGCGGCGAGTGAGGAAGACCGATGGCAGGCAAAACTGATTTCACCCCCGATGAATGGAAGACGCTTCTCGAAAGCACGATGATGGCGGGGCTCGCGGTGACCGCGGCCGATCCCGGCGGGCTATGGGGGACGCTCAAGGAGAGCATGGCGAGCGCGCGGACGCTCATCGTCGCCAAACACGCCGCCAATGCCACGGAGCTCATCAAGGCGATCGCGGGCGAGTTCGAGACGAGCGAAGGACGGGCCACCGCGCGCGACGGGCTGCGGACCCAGCTGTCCAGAAAGACGCCCGCCGAAATCGTCGCCAAATCTTTGGAAGTCCTCAAGCAGGCGGCGGCCATCGTCGCCGCGAAGGCTCCGGGGGAGGCCGCGGCCTTCAAGGGCTGGTTGCAGCATATCAGCCAGGCCGTCGCCGAGGCAGCGACGGAAGGAGGTTTTTTGGGCTTTGGCGGCGTGCAAATCAGTGACGCAGAAAAGGCGACGCTGGCCCAGATCTCGGCAACTCTTGGCCTCGCCGCTTGATTGATCCGCCGCCAATTTGGTGGAATGCCGCTCCAGCGCCGGTGGAGTGTCTTTAGGGCCTCAAAAAAGCATTAGAAGGTTCGCGCATGCAAGCCTATCTCGATCTTATCGCCAAAATTCTCGGCGACGGCGAGGTTAAGGCCGACCGCACCGGGACCGGAACGCGCTCGCTTTTCGGGCATCAGATGCGGTTTGCCTTGCACCAAGGCTTTCCGCTCGTCACCACCAAGAAGCTACATTGGAAATCCATCGTCCACGAGCTTTTATGGTTTCTGCGCGGCGACACCAATGTCGCCTATTTGAACGCGCATGGCGTCGGCATCTGGGACGAATGGGCGGACGAAAACGGCGATCTCGGACCAGTTTATGGCAAGCAATGGCGCGCGTGGCAGGTCCCGGACGGGCGTGTCATCGACCAGATTTCCTCGGTCGTGGAGGAAATCGAGTGCAATCCCTTTTCCCGCCGTTTGATCGTCTCCGCCTGGAACCCCGCCGATCTGCCGGCAATGGCGCTCGCGCCCTGCCATTGCCTGTTTCAGTTTTATGTCGCGGAGGGGGCGGATGGCAGGAAAAGACTCTCATGCCAGCTCTACCAGCGTTCGGCGGACGTGTTTTTGGGGGTGCCTTTCAACATCGCAAGCTACGCGCTTCTCACCGCGATGGTCGCGCATGTCGCGGGCCTCGACGTTGGCGATTTCGTGCATGTTCTTGGCGATGCGCATCTCTATGAAAATCATCTCGAACAGGCGCGCCTCCAGCTCACCCGCGCGCCGCGCGCCTTGCCCCGGTTAAAGCTCAACGCGCAAGTCAAATCGATCTTCGATTTCCGCGCCGAGGACATCGTGATCGAGGCCTACGATCCGCATCCGGCGATCCCGGCCCCGATCGCCGTATGAGGCAGACCATCACGCTCTCGTTTCGTCGTGGTGCAGCATAAGGCGAAGATTTTGGAGCGCCGCGCCGGACGCTCCCTTGCCGAGATTGTCGAGTTTTGCGACGAGAATCGCCTGGCCTCTTGAATCGTTGGCGAAGACCCGCAGTTCGAGATCGTTCGTGCCATTGAGAGAGTTTGGCTCGATCGTACCAGAAGTTTTAGCGGGCATGACCTTGACGAAAGCGCTTCCAACGTAATGCGCCGCGAGCGCGGCCTCGAGATCGGCGCCCTTTGGTTTAAGCGGCAGATCGTCGAGAAAAAGCGGCACGCAAACCAGCATGCCTTGCGCGAAATTGCCGACCGAAGGCGCAAAAATAGGCCGGCGCGCGAGGCGGGCATAATGCTCGATTTCCGGCACGTGCTTATGTTCGAGGCCAAGCGCATAGGCCTCGAAGGCGCGGCGCGGCTGCCGCGCTCGTAGTCCGTGATCATCGCCTTGCCGCCGCCCGAATAGCCGGACACCGCATTTATCGAGACCGGGAAATCGGCGGGTAGGAGGCCAGCATCGACGAGCGGGCGCAACAGCGCGATCGCCCCCGTCGCGTAGCAGCCCGGATTGGCGACGAACCTCGCGTTTTTAATCGCTTCGGCCTGGCCGGGTTCAAGTTCGGGAAAGCCGTAGGTCCAGCCTTTCGCTACCCGGTGCGCGGTCGAGGCGTCGAGAATGCGAGGGCTCCTTTCGCCCAGCGCAGCCGCGATCGCGACGGATTCCGCGCGCGGCCTCGTCTGGAAGACATAGAATAACGATATCGGCTAGTTCCATCAGAGCCTTGCTTGGCGCCGGGATCCTTGCGCTGGCTTCGGCGGCAAGCTGAGGAGTTCGATTTTGGAGCAGCTTTGAAGACGCGCGCGAATGTCAAGCCCGCTTGTTCCGGCTTCGCCATCGATGAAGATTTTCGCGCTGCATGTTACGGCCTTTGGGCAAGTCACAGGTGCCATCATAACAAAAAGGCGGCCAGTTTGGCCGCCTCGACGTTAGGAAATCGCCGGACGACGGCTCAGCGCTTCGAGAACTGGAAGCTCCGGCGGGCTTTCTTCTTGCCGTATTTCTTGCGCTCGACGACGCGCGGGTCGCGGGTCAAGAAACCTTCTTTCTTGAGAACGGGGCGGAGATCCGGCTCGTAATTGACAAGCGCCTTGGCAAGGCCGTGGCGCACGGCGCCCGCCTGACCGGAGAGGCCGCCCCCTGCCACGCTGACCGTCAAATCATATTGGCCGGTGCGCTTGACGACGCCAAGCGGCTGCTGCAGGACCATCCTGAGCACGGGGCGCGCGAAATAGGAATCGAGCGCCTTCCCGTTGACGAGGGCTTTGCCGGGGCCGGGCTTGATCCAGACCCGCGCGACCGCGTCCTTGCGCTTGCCGGTGGCATAGGCGCGTCCTTGCGGATCGAGCTTTTGCACGTAGCGCGGAGCCGCCTCCGGAGCAGGCGCGGCCGCGCCCTTCAAATCCTGAAGCGAAGATAAAGTTTCGGACATGATTAGACGAGCCTCGCGTTCTTGCGGTTGAGGCTCGCGACATCGAGCGTCACCGGCTGTTGTGCGGCATGAGGATGTTCGGCTCCTTTGTAGACCCGCAAGTTGCCGAGCTGCTGGCGGCCGAGCGGACCACGCGGGAGCATCCGTTCCACTGCCTTTTCGACGATGCGCTCGGGGAACCGGCCCTCCAGAATGAATTTGGCCGAACGTTCCTTGATGCCGCCCGGATATCCGGTGAAGTGATGATAGATCTTTTGCTCGCGCTTGTGGCCGGTCAGAACCACTTTTTCGGCGTTGATGACAATGATGTTGTCGCCATCGTCCAGATGCGGCGTGAAAGTCGGCTTGTGCTTGCCGCGCAGCCGCAAGGCGATCAGCGACGCGAGCCGTCCGACGATGAGCCCCTTGGCGTCGATCAACACCCATTTTTTTTCGATGTCCGCCGCCTTGGCGGAATAAGTCTTGCCGAACATTTGGGATTCCGTGGCAAATAAGCGCAAGATTCCCTGAACGGCAGGGCTTGCGTATTTCTTGGCACTCCTTTTATGCACCCATTCCCTACGGGTCAAGGCGAACGTCAGCCACGCACACCGTTTCACAAGGCAGGATCGGAGCCAAAGACAAGGCTTATGAGCAACGACGCTTACCCCGCCGCCTTTTTGCGCGATATTCTCTCGACCGTGAGAACCATCGCGATGGTCGGCGCGTCGGAAAAGGAAACACGGCCTTCCTACCGCGTTTTCGCCTATCTTCTCGCGCGGGGCTACCATGTGATCGGCGTCAATCCAGGCCTCGCGGGCAAGAGCGTTCACGGCACGGCGTTCTTCAAGACGCTGGCGGATGTTCCGGGGCCGATCGACATGGTAGACATTTTCCGCAACGCGGCAGCCGCAGGGGGAGTCGTCGATCAAGCGCTTGCGCTCGAGCCAAAACCGAAGGTGATCTGGATGCAGCTCGGCGTCCGCGACGATGCGGCGGCGGCGCGGGCGCGGCGCTCGGGGTCAAAGTTGTCGTGAACCGCTGCCCCAAGATCGAATACGAGCGCCTGGCAATCGGAAAAGCATACAGCGATGTCTTGCTACCGCGCTTACGAAAGCGCCTGCGCGTGCGCGACGGCCATCGCCAATACGATCATGGCAAAGGCCTGATGCAAAAGCCCGGCCCAGAGCGGAACCACCAAAACAAGCGTCGCAATGCCAATTGAAGCTTGCATGGCGACGAGCCCTGCCACTGCAATGGCGCGCCGGACCGCCCGGCTTCCCGCCGCGACCCACGACGTATAGAGAGCCTGCAATAGAGCAAGCGCCAATAGCGCATAGGCAATCATCCTATGCTGGAACTGGACCAGCAAAATATTGTCGAAGAAATTCCGCCAAAGTGGCGAAAGAAGAGTCAATTTATCGAGAGGCGGCCAAAAATATCCGTCGATCAGCGGCCATGTGTTGAACGCCCGCCCCGCGCGCAAGCCAGCGACGAGGCCGCCGAGCCCGATTTGCAAAAGGACGAGCAAGATCATGCCGCCGGCAAACCACCGCAGCCCCGGCAATCTCCGCTCCGGGATTTGGGCCCCGCGACGCTTAAGCGAAGCGGCGAGCCAAACCAGCGCGGCGAAAGTCACCGAGGCCAGCAACAAATGAACCGCGAGCCGTTCCTGGGCGACTTCGACGCGGTCCGAAAGCCCTGACTTGACCATCCACCAGCCAACAAAACCCTGCAAGGCGCCGAGCGCCAGGACACAGAGAAGTTTTGGCTTGAACCCGGGCGGTAGAAGCCCTTTCGCCCAGAAAAAGATCAGCGGCAGCAACATGGCCGCGCCGATCAGACGGCCCAAGAGCCGATGACTCCATTCAAAGAAAAAAATGAATTTGAAACCGCTCAATTCCATGTCAGGAAAAAGCTCTGTATATTGCGGTATCTTCTTATAATTCTCGAATTCGGCCAGCCATTCGGCAAGGCTCAGCGGCGGAATGACGCCGGCCAAGGGCTTCCATTCGGTAATGGACAGGCCGGATTCGGTGAGCCTCGTGGCGCCGCCAACGGTCACCATCAAAAAGACGAGACCGGCTAGGCTCCAAAGCCAAATCGCAACCGCGCCATGGCGTGCCGGTTGCCCGGCGTCTTTTGCCGGGTGCACCATAGCGAAATTTGCCGGCGGTTCGCCCATGCGGGGTTCCTCGAATGCAATGGCGAACAAGCTTTGCACTGGCGTAACGACAGCTATTAGGCAGAGCAGTCCGGCTCAATGTGGCCTCGAGATCCGGCGCGAGGATAGAACGTCGCACCAAGGGCGTAAACCGGTGGCAGATCAATACCCGGCAGCGTAGCGCGGCCCGTTGCCAAGTGGCCGGGCTGCAGGTGCGTATGAGGTCCATCGGGCGATTGCCCGCCGGGCGGTGGAATGGGAGTGCCAATTTCCGCCCGCCCCAACGGCGACTCAACGACCCTTGCCGGGCTGTGCTTCACGATCATGGCTCCGGCGGCTAGCAGGACCTCCGAGAGCGGCAGGCCTGACGCTTGGTTCAACGTGTCCAGCAGGTCTGTCGCAGACGCCCGGACAGAGAACCGAAGGTCGCTTCGCCCCAGACCTAGATCGAACCAAGCATCGTTTCGACGCTCGGGCCGGATGGCGCCCTCGTCGCGGCCAAGCGGCGTGAACGTTGTTGCAACCGGCAAAGTTGCCCGCGCCTTGGAGTCGACGAGAAAAATGGCCCGATAACCGGGACCGCTGCGACCGGCGCGCAGTTGCAACGCTCTAACTCGTTCGCCAATTGTCAATTGCAGCGCGCCACGATCCGAGATCGCGGTAATTGTCTCGCCGATTACGGAAACGCCGCATGGTTCGTCAGGATGGCACATGAATTCGGCGGCAGCGCCATAGCATCCAAGGACCCAGGTGCCGGATTTCTGGCGCAGGCTTTCGGCGACGAACCCGGCAATCCGGCCCTGCAGCCACGGCAGGCGGGTAATGGAAATGCCCAACGCGTCGATGCGCTCGGGCAGGACGGCCCAGATCGCGCTACGGCGCACATCGCCGGCTGAAAACCATTCGGTGACCTCATCGCTTGTGCGGCCGCATCCAAGACACCAGCCCAAGACGCCGTCCATCGTGCAGATACCAATACAGGGGCTTGGGATGGCCTTTGTCTGAATGTTCATTCGCTGTTGTTCTAATGATTGCGACTCCATAAGCGTGGCACGCTCACTTCCTCGCCGGGAAGGTGAAAGCCATAAACCCCGATGCGGCCGATGTCCATGCGCGGCATGCCGCAAGCGGAAAAGGGAGGCAAAATGCGTTGGGACACCCGCAAATTCATCGGCGCAAGCGTGATGATCGCATTTGTGCCAGTCTATGCGCTCGTGGCCATGGCTCTGGCGCAAGCGCGCCCGGTGCAAGAGGCCGCCGTTTTGATTCATGTCCTGTGCTATGCAGCCCTTGGCATCGCCTGGATCGTGCCGGTGATGCCGCTGATCAGATGGATGGAAAAACCCGATCCGGGAACGTGACTTCGTCCGTCCGTTTCGTGATCAAGCCGCATCCAACCCGAGGCTCCGCAGCGACTCGGCCGGCAGGCCAATGAGCAGGACCGCGGGCGCGCCGCTTTCGATCAACCGCGCTTCGGCTTCGAATACGGCGCCGCCGCGAGGCTCTCCGGGAGCCGTGAGCAGGACGACATCGGCTTGCGCGGCGAGGGTTCCGGCGACGCCGTTCCGGTCGAGAGGCGGCGCGATCGTCACGATGAAATCATAGATCCCGGCCAAGGCATCGATCACATTTGCGAATTCGTAAAGATCCAGCTCGCCGTCGCGGCCAACCGGCAGAAAATGAAGCCGCGAGGCCGGGTCGCGGCGAATGACTTCGGCGAAAGAGGCCGTTCCGGCAAGAAGATCGCCGAGCGCGGGTTCGGTGCCCGGCGGATGGCCATGCGGCGCGCCGGCGGTGGAACTCACAAAATCCAATAGACTGGACGCGTCGAGGTCGATGACGATCGAACGTCCTTCACGGGCGAGACCGCGGGCAAGATCGAGCATCATGCAAGACGCCGCGCCAGTTTCCTGGAGGCTCGTCGCGACAATCCGAGTGCCTTGCCGAATGCCTCGCGGGCCGCCCGCCCGCGCGGAAACCGCCAGGATGCGCGTCACGATCTTTGTCATAGCTTGCCCATTATCGGGGTCGCCGCCGGTTTCTTCCTCTATTGCCGGCGGTGGGTCTAATTTTGGGTTTAATCGCGGACTTAGCCCCGCCACATCCTTGAAGCGGGCGAAAACGCGAACTTGTCCGAGCGCGCGGGGCTGTGCGAGAGGCGCCTCCGCGGGGAGAGGCAAGCGCCCGCGCGGCAGAGCGATCGACACAAATGCGCCGAATGCCACGACAAGTATCGCGGCGCTCGACAAGACCAGCAAGGCCTCTCTTGGATAAAGCGGATGTTGCGGCGCGATGGCGCGCGAAACGATGCGCGCGTCCGTGTGGCGCGGCAAATCGGCGGCATGCTTGGCGTCGGCGCGCATTTCGAGATAGAGTTCGGCGATACGATTGGCGGCATTCGCGGCAAGTTCGCGATCCTCGGACTGAAATGCAATCGTGACGAGATTTCCCCCGCCCGCCGCTCTAACTTGCAACCGGTCCTGAAAAGCTTCCAGGACCCGGTCCTGCGGGCTTTTGCGCGCCGGATCGCGTATGATGCCGACAAAGATGAGGGCACGGAAACCGGGTCCGAGGCCCCGCCTCAGGGGATCGAGTTGGTCTTCGAGACCGAGATCCTTGATCGCCCGGCGGCCGAGATCGCGCGACGCGATGAGCTGCGCCTGGCCAGTGGCGGCGCCAAATCCACCCGCGCCATCCAAAAGGGCAACGCTCGACCGCAAACCGATCAACCCCGCCTGCCCGGGGCCGATCAGTACCTGCGTCTCGGCGCTATATCGCGGCGGTTGCAGGCACAGCACGACGCCGATGAGAACGAGAGCGGCGAGCGGCAACCCGATCAACCACCGTTTCCGGGCGGCGACCGCTTCGATAACCAAGCCAATGTCTAACTCTCGGGTACGCGTTGTGCGCAGCGCGTCCCACTCCCGCCAGCCCATAAATCGACTCCACCTTCCAAACAGCGCGATAAGACGCCGCTATGGTTTCAGCGAAGTTAACTTTTTGGATTTGCGCACGGCCATTGACAGGATCAGCCCGGAGCGGCGGCTATGGCACGGTGGAGTACAAACCTATCAGGCGCGCCGCGGAGTCTTGCGATTGCCTGCGTGATGACAGCCTCAAAGTGGACCAAGAACATGTTGATAAATATAAATGACCCTTCGGCATGTGGCGCCCGGCTCGGCATTCTGGGCCATGAGTGAGCGCTAGACAAGGCGGCGCTGCGCCATATTCAAGAAATCGCGATGGGCGGTGGAAGAAATTCTATGCCGAGCAGAGGGTTTAATTCAATGGTTCCCTCTCTTTATTCGCGTAGCACGCTCGGCATAATATTCTTCCACAGCCTCGATAAATTCGGTGGCGTTTTCGAATAGCCACTTCTCCGTCTCGAGGACAGGACGCGGCCGATGTGGCACGCATTCAGGGTGAGCATCAGCGATCATCGCCAGCACTTCGGCAATTGCCTTGGTCTTGCGATCCCTGCGGGATGAATGGATCATTGCTTTGTCCGGTTGCCTTAGTATTTCCTGCGCGACAACAAAGCGGACCTCGCCACGCTAGACACATCAATCCCGGCATTTCGTCAAAACTTCGATAAAATCTTGCCCAGCGCGTAATGAATGATTCGGAGTGACATTGGCGCAACACGCGCGGCCGGAGCGAGCGCGAGCGCGGCGTGGCGCTTTGCTTATTGGCCAAATCTGGACACGAGGTCCGGTATTATGCGCTAACATATTGATTTAATTTGCGCTACATGTGGGAATCGAACCCCTGTTTACGCCATGATACCGCGAATTTACGAGCCGATCTTGGTCCTGACAGTCTGGTAGACCGATTCCGTCGTCTCCGCCGCCTGCGCGAGCAGCGCATTGACCTCGGCGATCTGCTTCTCGGCGAAATCGCGATCTTTTATTGCCTTGGCATTGACGAACACGTTCAGCGCCGCGCTGCGCAGCCCGGCGTTGGCCGAAAGCACGGCGACCCCGGCGTCGCTGATGACATTAAGATTGCCTTTTTCCGCCACGGCGGCGGCGACGCGGATGACCTCGAAACAGGCTTTGACCGCGCGCAAGGGCGCGAGCGTCGCATCCTTTAAAGCGGCTTAAATCGCTGCGGTACGCTTTGCTTTCTCCTCGTCTGTGCCGCGCGGCAGTCCATAAGCGCCCATCACGGAATTGAATGCCACCACGTCTTCGTCGATTGCCCGCGTGAGCTCAGCGCGCAGCGCCTCGGCCTTGGCGTTCACGGCCTTGAGGTCTTCAGAGACCACTTCATAGTTCTTTTTTCCGATGGTGAGATGGGCCACCATGGAGACGAGCGCCGCGCCGATGGCGCCACACAGCGCCGCCGCGCCACCGCCGCCGGGCGTCGGACGTTCACTGGCTAGATCATCGAGAAAGGTCTGAATAGAACAATTCGTGGTCATGGGTGCCGCGTCCTCAAAAGTCACGCCAGGGCTTTGGCTTGCGCATAGATATTCTCGGCATCGAGCACCTGATCGGAGCTTTCGAACAGCTGACCGACGCAAGCGCGATGCAGTTTCATTTTTAGGCCGCCGAGTCCCAGCGCGCCGATCGCGATTTTGCCGTGACGCTCTTTCGCTTTGTCGATCGCCTCGACGCCGCCGATGCCGAGCGGCGGCTGCGCGTTGCAGTCGGCGACCAGTTCGATCGTCGGGTCATTCTGCCAGTCCTTTTCATCGAGCAACGGGACGCCGATGGCGCCTGCGGCGAACACGACCTGCGCGCCCTTGACCGCCGCCGCGCGGGCTTCATTGCCGATGGCCTCGATGGGCGTCGGCGCAAAGCCAAAGCGATCGTTAATGGCCTTGCTTGCGGTATCCGCTCGCTGTTTCGAGCGCGAGGTGATCGCGACCTCGGCGCCTTCGATATGCAGCATCGCCGCGGCACGCATGCCGACCGGGCCCGTGCCGGCGAGCACGATCGCTTTCTTGCCGGCGAGCGATTTCGCTTTGGCGAGCAACGCGACGCCGGCGGCCGCCGTGGTGTTGGAGCCATTGCTGTCCAACATCACGGACACACGGAAATTCGCAAAAAAGCGCTGCTTGACCGCCTCGAACAACGCCTCGCCGGCGACCATGCTGCCGCCGCCGACGAAGATCGCGGTATATTGCTTTTCCATGGGGCCACGCGTGTAGATCGTTCCGTCGACGAGCGCAGCGACGCTCTCCGGCGTCACGCTGCCATAGCCGATGACGTGATCAGCGCCGCCGTCATAGCCGACGATCGTGTCAAAGACGCTCGCCGCCGGATCGGTGTCCAACAGGAACAAAAGCTTCTTAGTCATGACGGCCTCGTTGAGTTGAAATCGTTCCGCGCGGCGAGGTCAGGACGTCGCGACATTGCGCGAAAGAGGACGCCGTTTCCGGCGGGCGTTATCCCGGTTTGCGCTAGGGCCATGGCGTCTCCTTGAAGCCTGAGGATGAACCGTCAATGGCCCTATGTGTCAGAGTTCGGCCACCCTGCCAAGCCCGCGTTGCCCACTCTCGCCGGAGGCCAGGGCACGGTCGATGGCAGTCACAACAACACCAAGCCCAAAAAAGCCGGCAAGCAATCCAATTCCATTCATCGCGACCCGTGCAAACCCGAGCTGCGCGGCGTCGAAGAAAGGATAAAGATAGATGCCAAAGGCCGCGCCGCGCAGCATGCTATAGAGGAAATACACCACCGGAAAGACGAGCCACCAAGCGGGATCGCTCCATCGCAAGCTGCCCTTGGGCAGAAACACCAGCCAATAGAAGGGGTACAGGAGCGGGACGACATCATGCAGTGCAATATCGGCCAAAAGCTGCAATCCCTGCGGGTGCCATAATTTCCGCAACAGCACCGCATAGACCACGCCGACAACGATTATATAAACGACAAGCGCCGATTTGACGCTTGGCCCGGTCAAAAAATGCTCCGCTTGCGGCCGTAAGCAAAAAATCGTGAGCACGATAGCGACAAGGAGATTAGTCTCGATCGAGAAATAGCTGAAGTAACTGACGAGATGCCCCGCGACCGGAATGTTTTTGGCGAGCGCGTCCTGAGTATTGAGGTAGAGCTCCACGCCCACGCCAAACCATCCAAAGACGGCGATAACCGCCGCGCAGGCGCGTTGCCCATAAAGCGGGAGAGGCACATTGCCGGGCATTTTCGCTTCGCCAACACCCTGCATTTTACCATCCTCCACCACCCTGATTCGGGATCACTATTCAAATATGGCCGCTTCCTGGGATTTTGCAAAACAGGGCGATGGAGCGCAGACTGTGACCGCGGCTGCGAGCCAGGAGCGCGGCACGTTTGGCCGGCTCTGGTGGCACGGCGGTACCAACGGTCATGAGGCATGACCGTTGGTACCACTCTCAAATTTTCACTAACCCATTGAAGAATTGCAAAAATTTGAGAAAGGAGCCATGAGTCGCTGTCCGCGACCCATGGTATAAATGGTATAAGATGGCGAAGCGCGGAGCGGGCTTTCGCGATCGAGCTATGGGGCGGGCAAGGAACGAGCGGCAAGCCAATGACCGGACCGGGCGAAACCAAGTTTCCACCGAAATTTTCGGCTTGGCGGCGGATTGTCGTGAAGCTCTCCGGCGAAGCCTTGACGGGCGCGCGAAGCCACGGTCTTGACCAAGACACCCTGGCGCAGATCGCGGCGGATCTGAAGGAAGTCGCGGCGCGCGGCGTCGAGGTCGCGGTGGTCGTCGGCGGCGGCAATTTTTTTCGGGGCATTGAAGGCGCGGATAAGGGTATCGAGCGGGCCCGCGCCGATTCGATCGGCATGCTCGCGACGGTGATGAACGCGCTCGCCCTCGAATATGCGATCGAGAAGCAAGGCCAGGCGGCGCGAACCCTGTCGGCTTTGCCAATGCCCGCGCTCTGCGAGGCGTATTCGCGCCAGGCGGCATTGCATCATCTCGGCAAGGGCCGGATCGTGGTTCTCGCCGGCGGCACCGGCAATCCGTTCTTTACAACTGATACTGGCGCGGCCCTGCGCGGCGCCGAGCTTTCCTGCGATCTCATCATGAAGGCGACGCAGGTTGACGGTGTCTATTCGGCGGACCCGAAGCGCGATCCGGCCGCTGTTCGCTACGATCGCTTGACTCATGACGAAGCCATCGCCAGGAATCTCGCGGTCATGGACACCGCCGCGTTCGCGCTTGCGCGCGAAAACGGAATTCCCATAATCGTCTTCTCGATAAGGCAGCCCGGCGCGATTCTCGCCGCCCTCGAGGGACGCGGCAAAGCCACTTTGGTTTCACCTTCATAGTGCGCTACGATCCTCGCATGGCCCATCGACGGGCCGGGCGAACACACCTTAGGGTTCCAACATGAGCGCTGAATTTCAATATTTCAGATCTTAGCCGGCGCATGCAGGGCGCGGTCGCGACATTGAAGCACGAATTGGGAGGTTTGCGCACCGGGCGCGCATCGGCGAGCCTCGTCGAACCCGTGCATGTCGATGCCTACGGGCAAACGATGACGCTCAATCAGCTGGCGACAATCAGCGTGCCGGAGCCGCGGATGCTTTCGGTTCACGTCTGGGACAAGGCGTTGGCCGGCGCCGTCGACAAGGCCATCCGCAATGCCAATTTGGGACTCTCTCCGACCGTCGAAGGTCAGGTCTTGCGGATCCGGATCCCGGAACTCAACGAGCAGCGGCGCAAGGAAATGGCGAAGGTCGCGCACAGATATGCCGAAGAGGCGCGGATCGCAGTCCGCCATGTCCGCCGCGACGGGCTGGACATGCTAAAAAAGCAGCTCAAGGATAAAATGATCGGCGAGGACGACGAGAAACGTCACGAGAGCGAGGTCCAGAAACTGACGGATCAATTCGTCGGCGAGATCGATTCCGCGCTGGTGGCGAAGGAATCCGAAATCATGCACGTGTGAGCCGTCCCGATCTGCTATAAGCGGGCAAGAATGGCGCTTGGGGCCGGCCGGATGCGGGAAACAGCGGGGGGGGGGGGCCGCGTCTTTGGTTTACAGGCCATCGGTGTCAGCGAACGGGCAGTGTTTTTGATAGAGGCGCTGTATGGCACAAGGGCTGTCTTGCGTAGGATAGAGGACGCCAAAGGACGATGCCACGGGCGGCTGGCGGCCAGAACATGACAATGTCATCCATGGTTGCGGATGAGACAGCGGTTCCCGCGCGACGGCGCCTCACCGGCGCGCCCGTACATGTAGGCGTGATCATGGATGGCAACGGACGCTGGGCGGCGCGGCGGGGACTGCCGCGGATCGAGGGGCACCGGCGCGGATTGGAAGCGCTTCGCGAAACCGTTCGCGCGGCGATCGAATTCGGGCTCGACTATCTGACGGTTTACAGCTTTTCCATGGAGAATTGGAACCGGCCCGTCCAGGAGGTCGCCGACCTCATGGGCCTTCTTAAGCGCTTTATCCACAACGACCTTCATGAGTTGCACAAGTCCGGCATCAAGGTCAAGGTGATCGGCGCGCGCGCCAATCTGAAAGCCGACATCCGCGCCTTGCTCGACGAGGCGGAGGACCGGACAAAGGCCAACAGCCGTCTTACCTTGATCGTCGCCTTCAACTACGGAAGCCGCCAGGAAATTGCCGCGGCAGCGCGGGTTTTGGCGGAAGAGGTGGCGGCGGGCCTCATCAAGGCGTCCGAAATCGACGAGACGCTGTTCGCCCGCCATCTCGACACGGCAGGCATTCCCGATCCCGATCTCATCATCCGCACGTCCGGCGAACAGCGACTGTCGAATTTTTTGATGTGGCAGGCGGCCTATTCCGAATTCGTTTTCCTGCCGATGCACTGGCCGGACTTCGACCGGCAGGCTTTTTCGGCGGCCTTGGCGGAATTCTCGGCGCGCGACCGGCGGTTCGGCGGCATGACGGGGCAATCCCGGAGTGGTTAAGGTGCTGGCCGGTGCGGCAAAAACGTGATTTATCCCGCCCGAGTTCCGGTGCTGCTTGCCATGCTGAATGATGCCGCCGATGCGCCGGGCAAAAACCCGTCGGCGCCCAATTTTTCCGGGCGGCGGCGCCTGGCCGATCTCTTGCCGCGCGTTCTCTCGGCGATTGTCTTGATGGCGGCGGCGCTTGTCTCCGTCTGGCAGGGCGGCCTCGTTTTCGATCTGATCTGGCTCGGCGCCGCCTTGGCGGTAGGCTGCGAATGGCAGCATCTGATAGCGGCACCAAACCCTCGCCTCCGGTTTCTCCTTGTTGCGCTTGGGCTCGTTATTAGCGCGTATTTTGCCGGCAACGCTTGGTTCGGCACTGCCTGCGCGATCCTTGCCGGTTGCGGGCTTGCTCTCGCTCTGGTTGCGGGCTCCGGGCGGAGGGTTTGGGCTTTTGGCGGGATCGTATACGCGGGTTTGCTGCTCGTTTCCGCCGGCGCTCTGCATGGCTCGGCGGAATATGGGGCAAGATCGATCGCGTGGCTTTTCGCGACCGTGTGGGGCACCGATGTACTCGCCTATTTCGGCGGCCGCCTGATCGGCGGCGCCAAACTCTGGCCGAAAATTTCGCCTTCGAAAACCTGGTCCGGCACGCTTACCGGCGTATTCGCCGGGGCGGTTCTCGGCGCGGTGACCGGCGTTTATGGCCTTGGCGATCCAGCGCGGTCCCTCCCCCTATTCGCGCTCGGCCTTGCCACCGCCGCCGTCTCGCAAGGCGGCGACATCTTCGAATCCTGGGTCAAACGGCGCTTCGGCACAAAGGATTCGAGCGGCTTGATTCCGGGTCACGGCGGGTTCATGGACCGGCTCGACGGATTTATCGCCGCCGCCGCTTTCGCCGCTTTTTTTGGAAGCGCGCGGGGACTTGATTCAATCGCCGCCGGCTTATTCGAGTGGTCTTAGGGTGGTCCGCATCTTCTCGGATGCCAGAGCGGTAATGTTTGGCTGGCCGCGTTTTCTTAGCGCGTTCCAAGCGTGAACTCTCGCTCCTCCTCGCGCGATCATGCTCTTTGATTAAAAGTGACGAGGCGGCATGGACAAATTTACGGAATTGCGGCAAGGACCCGAATGGGAAGTCTGCGGCGTGGTCATCCTCGGCGCGACCGGACCGATCGGCAAATCGACCGCCGAGATCATTTCCGGCGCGGGCGCGCGCGGTCAACAATTAGCAACACCAGCGTCCCCTGAACAGGGGGCGCGGAGGAATCGGTTTCGTGACAATCAATCGTACGATCCGCGATGCATAGGGCTTTAGGATGGTCTGCATCCTTGCGGACGCCAGATCGTACTGTTTGGCTCGCCATATTTTCGTAGTGCGTTCCAAGCGTGAACTCTCGCTCCACCTCGCGCGAACATGCTCTTTGATTGAATTGAGGAGGCGGCATGGAGAAAGTCATGCGATTGCGGCAAAGACCCGCGGCGGAACGCGAGGTCCGCAGCGTGGTTATCCTCGGCGCGACCGGATCGATCGGCAAATCGACCGCCGAGATCATTCTCGGCGCGGGCGGCGCTTTCCGGGTCGAGGCCGTCGCCGGCGGGCGGGATCCGCAAGCCTTGGCCAGGCTCGCCCGAGAACTCGGCGCGAAATTCGCCGCCCTCGCCGACCCACGCGGCTATGCCCAATTAAAAGAAGCCCTGGCTGGCACTTCGATCGAGCCCGCGGCAGGCGAGGAGGCGGTCGTCGAAGCGGCGCTCCGTCCCTCAGACATCGTGATGGGAGCTATCGCGGGAACCGCCGGGGTCAAGCCGACCTTCGCGGCGCTTTCCGCCGGACGCATCGTCGCGCTCGCCAATAAGGAATGTCTGGTTTGCGCCGGCGCTCCCTTCATGCGCCAAGCCGCGGCTTCCGGCGCGAGGCTGCTTCCCGTCGACAGCGAACATAACGCGATTTTTCAGGCCATGGGCGAAGCAAGCCTCGACACGATCGAGATGATCACGCTAACCGCCTCGGGCGGACCGTTTTGGACATGGCCAAGCGAGGCCATTGCCATGGCCACTCCCGAACAGGCGCTGGCCCATCCGAATTGGTCGATGGGGCCAAAAATCACCGTGGACTCCGCCGGGCTCATGAACAAGGGCCTGGAAGTGATCGAGGCGCATTATCTTTTCGGGATCGAGGCGGCGCGGCTCGACGTCATCGTGCATGCGCAGTCGGTGGTGCATGGTCTCGTCGCCTTCATCGATGGCTCGGTCACGGCCGGACTTGCCGCGCCCGACATGAAGGTTCCGATCGCCCATTGTCTCTCTTATCCGAAGCGAAGTGCGACCGCCGCGCGCCGGCTTGACTTGACAACCGTTGGCCGGCTAACCTTCGAGCGTCCGGATTTCGACCGCTTTCCTGCCTTGCGGGTGGCCATCGACGCCTTGCGCACGGGGCGAGGCCTTCCAACTGTCTTGAATGCCGCCAATGAAATCGCGGTCGAGGCTTTCTTGAACCGGCTGATTTCGTTTCACGAGATTGCCCAAATGGTGGAAGAGGCTTGCAATTCGGCGCTCGCCGACGGGGTGGCGCATGAGCCGGAGTCGGTTGCCGATGCTCTTGCAACGGACCGTGCCGTGCGCGAAAGATCGCGTTTTGTTGTTGCCCGGCAAGCCGGGTCGCGTGCCGGAGTGGAGTAAGTATGGGACATCGCCATGCGGGCGACCGGCTTTGGTTTGCAAATGGCCGCCAATCCTGCTCTCAAATTCCTTGGTTCACCTAAAATTTACTCTTAAGTATGGAAGTATGGACAAAAATTTAAGAACGCCATGCGATGCGATGCCGTCCCTGGCACACGATATGCTCAGATGGGTCGCGGAGAGCGGCGTCCGGAGGCTGTCTCGAATTTCAATTTTTTTAAAATGAGGAGCAAAAATTCGGGAGCGGGCGCAACGTTCGTTTCTCGTGACCGTTGGTCTCATCAAGGTGTAGTCTTGCCTAGGCAACAAGGATTGCCGGCGCGGTCACGGCTGGGCCCAAGATAATCGTGAGCGGGCCGTGCTCGCTCCCCATGGTATTTTGCGAGATTAGGCTCGGCTGTGCCGGGCCGCCGCAACGGAAAGGCCCGGTCCTCTGTATGTTAGGTTGCCGCATGATCTCGTCCGAGAGCGGCGAAGTCCTCGAGGCCATGCGGAAGGCATTGTTAAAACCGGCTAGGAGTTCAAATGTCATTACTCACCCAAATCTGGGCGCTCGCAGGATATATATTACCTTTCCTTTTTGTCTTGAGCCTGGTGGTCTTTTTCCACGAGCTCGGCCATTTCCTGATCGGCCGTTGGTGTGGCGTTAAGGTCGCCACCTTTTCGCTTGGCTTCGGGCCGGAACTTTTCGGCTTTAACGACCGCCATGGAACCCACTGGCGGGTTGCGGCCTTCCCGCTTGGCGGCTATGTCAAATTCCACGGCGACGCCAATAGCGCCTCAATGACGGATGAAGCCGCCCTCGCGGCCATGCCGCCCGGCGAGCGGGCGGAGAGTTTCATTGCTCAGAAAGTCTGGAAGCGGGCGGCGATCGTCGCCGCGGGCCCGCTCGCCAATTTCCTCCTGGCGATCGTCATTTTCACCGGCATTTTTTATGTCAATGGGCGCGCCATCCTGCTGCCCATGGTGGATGGCATTGCCGCCGGAAGCGCCGCCGAGGCGGCCGGGTTTCAGCTAGGCGATCGGATCGTTTCGATCGGCGGGATCAAGGTCGATAGCTTCGAGGACATGCAGCGCGTCGTGCAGACTGCCAGCGACACGGCGCTGGTTTTCGGCATCGATCGCGGCGGCAAATTGGTGGAACTCGTCGCGACGCCGCGACGGCGCGACGTAGTAACCCCTTTCGGCACCACGCGGGTCGGTGTCCTTGGCGTCCAATCCAAAAGCAAGCCGGAAAATTGGCATGTCCAGAACTATGATTTTGTCGGCTCGGTGAAGCTCGCTGGGTCGGAAACCTGGTATGTCGTGGCGCGCACCGGCAGCTATCTCAAAGGCTTGGCGGCCGGGACAGAGTCCAGCGACCAGCTGTCTGGACCGATCCGGATCGCCGAGGTGTCCGGGGCCATGGCCAAGATCGGCCTTGCGGCGTTGCTCAACCTTGCCGCAATTCTGTCGATTTCAGTCGGAATGTTGAACCTCTTCCCGATTCCCCTCCTCGATGGCGGTCATCTCCTCTATTATGCGGTGGAGGCGGTTCGCGGCAAGGCCATGAACGACAAGACGCAACAATTTGGCTTCAAGGTCGGCCTCATGCTGGTGACAAGCTTGATGGTTTTCGCCACCTACAACGACATTCTTCGCCTGACCCGTCAATGGATGCATTTGGGATGATCCACAGCCCGCGGATAGGCCCGACGACGTTTGGTTCGACACTGTCTTTATCTAAATAGAAGCAAAGGGTTAACCCTATTCCTTAAGGGATTGCTCACCGCGATGCGTGTCTTACCTGCCACGCTCCCGCGAAATCTCTACAATGCAACGAAACTTGATTTGCGGGGCATGCCAAACCTTATAAAAACAACGCTTGCCGGATAGTGGGGGAAGCTTTGTCCATTCCATTACAACAAGGTGCATCAACCAACTAGCGCCAGGTATGGAGTTAGCGTTCGTGGATGTGGGGGCCGGTCTTACAATGCGATTGCTGCGTATATCTCAAGGCCGGTTCGCCGTTGCAATGGTAGCGTTGGCTTGGCTCTGCGCCGGGAGTTTCGCCGCTTTCGCGGAAAACGTCTTGGTGCAAGGCAACAAGCGTATCGACAGCGAAACGATTGGCGCGTATTTCAGCGGCTCGGATCAGGCTTCCATCAACAAGGGTGTCAAGGATCTCTACGCCACCGGATTGTTTTCCAGCGTCAAGGTGAGCCGGGCCGGGGGCCGGGTCGTCATAAGTGTAACCGAGAACAACGTCATCAATCGTGTCGCCTTCGAGGGCAACAGCAAGGTCAAGACCGAAACGCTGACGGCTCAGGTCCGCTCGAAATCACGCGGGCCTTATAGTCAGGCCATGGTCGATGCGGATATCGAGCGGATCAAGGATGTTTATCGCCGTTCCGGCCGCGCGGCGGCCACGGTCACGGCGCGGGCCGTCGATCTGCCGAATGGCCGGCTCGATGTCGTCTTCACCGTCGACGAAGGCGAAAAGACCGGCGTGAAGACGATCAATTTCGTCGGCAATCAAGCCTATTCCTCCGGCAAGCTGCGCGATCTCATGCAGACGACGGAGATGAATTTCCTCTCGTTTTTCAAGACGTCGGACGTCTACGATCCCGACAGGATCGCCTCCGATCTCGAACTTATCCGCCGGTTCTATCTCAAGAACGGGTATGCCGATTTTCGCGTCGTAGGCTCCGACGCTCTGTTCGACCCGGCGCAAGGCGGCTATATCGTCACGATCACCGTCGAGGAGGGGGTGCAATACACCGTCGCCGCGGTCAATGTGGAATCGCGTTTGCCGGACCTCGACGGAGCTTCGCTGCGCCCGCTCTTGCGTCTTTCGGTGGGAGAAGTCTATAATGGCGACCTGGTCGAAAAGACCGTCGATGCGCTGACCAAGGAGGTTGGCAAGCACGGCTACCCGTTCACGCAGGTGCGTCCACGCGGCGACCGCGATCCAGCGACGCGTACCGTGACCATCGCCTTCGTCCTCGACGAGGGACCGCGTGTTTATATCGAACGCATTGTTGTGCGCGGCAACACCAGGACGCGCGACTATGTGGTCCGGCGGGAGTTCGAACTCGGCGAAGGTGACGCCTACAATCGGGTGCTCATCGACCGGGCCGAACGAAGGCTCAACAACCTCGGCTATTTTAAGAAGGTGAAGATCACCAACGAACCCGGTTCGACGCAAGACCGGGTGATCGTGGTGGTCGATGTCGAGGATCAGCCGACCGGCTCATTATCCTTGTCTGGCGGCTTTTCCACCCACCAGGGATTCATTGCCGAGGCCTCGGTGTCCGAAACCAATTTTCTGGGCCGCGGCCAATATGTGCGCCTTGCGGTCTCGGCGGGGCAATTCAGCCGGGGCGTCGAGTTCAATTTCACCGAACCCTATTTCCTCGGCAACAGGATCGCGGCAGGCTTCGATCTCTACGCGAGGAAAAGCGACGCCTTTCGATTTGCCTTCTACAATAACTTCGTGGCCGGGGCGACGCTGCGCCTTGGTTTGCCCGTGACGGAGGAGATTACATTCTCGCCGCGATACTCGATTTACCGCTCGGACATCTCCATTCCCAACACTTCCGGGCGCCCCTTCGGCGATTGCAACAGCCCGATTTTCGGGGTGACGCCGGAATTCAATGGAACTACCCCGAGTTTCTTTAACAACTGCGTGACGAATGGCGAAGCGTCCTTGGCGCTCAAGCAAGCACAGGGCCCCTTCCTGACCTCGATGGTTGGATATACGCTTAGCTATAATGTGCTAGACAATAACAAAAATCCGACCCGCGGCATTTTCGCCGAATTGCGGCAGGACGTCGCGGGCGCGGGCGGCGATCTGCGCTTTGTCCGCACCACTGGCGATCTCCGTTATTATCACGAGATCTACGATCAAATCGTTGGGATCGTGCATCTGCAAGGCGGCGATCTGCAGAGTTACGGCGGAAGCCAATTGCGCATCGTCGACAATTTCAATCTCGGGCCAAGCCTGGTGCGCGGGTTTGCTCCGTTTGGCATCGGCCCGCGCGACGTGGGGTCCGGCAACCTCCAGGGCAACCCGCTCGGCGGCACCAAATATTTCGGCGGCAGCCTTGAAGCGCAATTCCCGATCTACGGTCTGCCGAGGGATCTCGGCCTGAAGGGAGCTATCTTCGCCGACGCCGGCACGCTATATGGATTCACGGGACAAACCAATTTCAGTCCGACCGGCGTGTGCACGGGCGGGCCATTCGTCGCACCTTTCACGCAAAGCAATTGCATCACTGTCGGCGGCGATTCTACGCTGATCCGGACCTCCGCCGGCGTGTCGATTATCTGGACGTCGCCGCTGGGACCGATAAGGTTCGACTTCGCCAAGGCCATCACCAAGAGCCAGTTCGATACGACCCAATTCTTCCGCTTCACCGGCGGCACCACCTTCTGATAAAGCGTCCATTTGGCGCAGTTTTCGCGGCGCTCGCCGCAATCGGTGGCCGCGCGCCAGGCATGGCAAATCGCTCTCGCGGGAGGCGGATACGGCTGGTGTGGAAAGGCTCGCATGAGAGAACCAGTTTTTCCCCCGCGCGCGGCCAGGACATCGCTCGCCGATATCGTCGCCTGCACCGGCGCGGCGGTTTTTGACGGCGCCGATCTATCGGCCATCGTCAGCGGGGTGGCGCCGCTCGACGAGGCGGGACCGGGTGAGCTCACCTTTCTCAATTCTCCGGAAAACGCCGTGCTTCTGGAGTCCAGCCGCGCCTCCGCCTGCTTCGTCACTCCGGGTGACGCGCCGTGCGTGCCAAAAACGACCTTGGCGCTGGTGATGGAAGAACCCTCTCGCGGCTTCGCGCTCGCCATGCGGCGGCTGTTTCCGCAGGCGATCCGGCCAAAATCCTTGTTTGGTACGGCGGGGATCAATCCAGGCGCTTCGAATTCATCCCGAGGCACGTCTCGAACAAGACGTGATCGTCGATCCGGGGGTGGTCATCGGGCCCCGCGCGGAAATCGGTTCCGGCTCGATCGTCGGCGCGAACAGCGTCATCGGTTCGGATGTCCGCATCGGCCGCGATTGCCTGATCGGGCCGCAGGCAACGATTACCCATGCGCTGATCGGCGACAGGGTTATCTTGCATCCAGGGGTGCGGATCGGTCAGCCCAGCGTCGATTTCGGCCATGCTGGCATTGCCCTGGCTCCGCACGGATTTCCCCGGGTGCTGGGGATTGGCCGGGTCATTATTCAGGACGGCGTCGAGATTGGCGCCAATGCGACGATCGATCGCGGCGCCATGGGTGACACGGTCATCGGGGAAGAAACGAGGATCGGCAATCTCGTGCGCATCGCATCAAACGTCACGATTGGGCGGCATTGCGTTATCTCCGGCGTTATCCCCGCGCCGGCGGACTTATCCGGCGCGCGGCGCGATGAGTTCTTCGCCGCCCCGCGAGTTTGAGGAGGTCTTGCCGCGCAGTGGCACACCGGCGTGGCCGTAGGCGAGGCGGGCGCGATGAGCGTCAGCCCCCTTTTCGGACATAGCCTGGCAAGACGCCCAGGGCGCCGTGGACTTGGCTCGTGTTCAACCGGATTTGAAATTGCGCCGCGGCGCGTTCGCGCGAATTTCGGCGAGCGCCGTCTCGCCCGCCAGCGCCTTGGATCCCATCGTTACCAAGGGTCTCGCCGCGCCGGGCATATAGACATCGACGCGCGAACCGAAGCGGATCAGGCCGAACCTGTCGCCCGCGCCGATAACCTCGCCCTGACGCACAAAACAGACGATGCGCCGCGCGACAAATCCGGCGATCTGCACAACGCCGAAACGGGCGCCGCCACCTTCGATGACGAGGCCATTGCGCTCGTTGTTCTCGCTCGCTTTGTCGAGATCGGCGTTGAGAAAAAGGCCTGGCCTATAGGCGACCTTGGTCACCCGTCCGGCGACAGGCGCGCGATTCACATGGCAGTCGAACACCGACATGAAAATCGAAACCCGCTGCATCGGTTCGGCGCCGAGGCCAAGTTCCGGCGGTGGCGCGAAATATCCAACCGAGGAGACGACGCCGTCGGCGGGCGAGATCACCAGATTTTCATCGAGAGGGGTGAGGCGGACCGGGTCGCGGAAGAAAAAGGTGCACCAGGCGGTCGCGATCAAGCCAATCCAGAACAGAGAGGCAAAAAACGAGCCAAGGACAAGAGTGGCGAGGGCAAAGCCGGCAATAAAAATATAGCCCTCTGGATGGATGGGCGTGAGCTGCCTACGGATCGAACCGATCATCGACATGGGGCACTCCTATCTCGTGGCGAGTTGTAGCCCGGCGTCCGGCCATTTCAAAGCGGCTGCCAGGAGATCTTGTCCACCACTCAGCAACGATTTTAACCGCATTCCCCGGATTACGTGCCAATGCCACCGGCTTGGGTGTGTGCCGGAGCATCACGGCGATGGATACTGACCGGTTTTGCCCGCCAGAGCGTTATCCACACTTACAAAATCGTGAGGCATTCCCAAATCGGTTTTGATGTGATTCAAAATATTGGCTGGGAGCAGCATGCATGATGAAGTCCTACTTGGATGATCTTCGCACGCGGGTGGTAGCTGCTGTCAGTTGTGAAGGCCTTGATTTGATCCATCGATCAATGTCAGATTTCGCCATTCATCCCACGGCACCCATTATCGGCGAGGCGGACTCAATTCTGTCAAGGACGCGCGCTGGGCTCGGGGCTGAAAAGGTCCTACAAAGTTGTCGACATTTCTGAAAACGATAACAAAGTACTATCTGTTAAGAACTATACGACGTAAGTTATGGGAACGATTGTTCTTGATACAAATTTGTTGGTGTTACTTGTTTTTTGACAAGCATCACGCGCCTAAACGCCTGAATCCCTTTACCTCCAGCGATTACAATCTGTTAATATCATTATTGAGCCAGGCGTCAAGTATCTGATTCACCAAAAACACGCTAACAGAAACTTCCAATATTTTTAATCAAACATATGAACACATGCGGTCAGATATTTTTTTGCGAAAACTATCAATAGTATTATTGACGAAAGCTACATCGAAAGCCGGATTGGAGCCTAACAAAAAAAATTTGTTATATTGGACCTGACTGACTCTGTACTGTTTCTGCTTTCCAACAATCCATCGTTGGTTTTAGTTATGGTGGATCTAGGACTGCGGTTGGTAGCCAGGGAAAAAGGCAATTATATATTTTACATAGGCTTGCACAAGTGCTAGTGTTTGATCATAGCGAAGGGAAAGCGCCGTGACCATCAACCTCACCGATCCAATTTTCACAGACGAAGACAAGGCTCGCGAGCACCTTGAGGCGATCCGCTGGCCTGATGGTCCTTATTGCCCACATTGCGGCGAGGTTGAGAAAATCTATCGCCTTCACGGTAAATCGCATCGCCCTGGCCTCATTCACTGCAATAGCTGCGAAAACTCGTTCACGGTCACAGTAGGAAGCGTGATGGAGCGCTCGCACGTTCCACTGACAAAATGGGTGCTTGCCTATCGCCTCATATGTTCCTCGAAGAAAGGCATGAGCGCCCATCAGCTTCATCGTATGCTCAACGTGACCTACAAAACCGCTTGGTTCATGGCCCATCGCGTTCGCGAGTCAATGAACGATACCGCACCTAGCGCCATTGGTGGCGCTGGCAAAGTCGTCGAAGCCGACAAATCCTATGTTGGCGGCAAAGCCAAAAACCGAGCCTATAAGCCGGAACCCAAGAAACACATCGTCATGACGCTGATCGAGCGCGGCGGCGAAGCCCGCTCTTTCCATGTTAAGAATGCAACCGCAAAGACGCTACGCGAAACCGCAGTCAAAATCGCCAGCCGTAAATCCTACCTGATGACCGACGAAAATGCCGCTTACACGAAACTCGGCAAGGAATACGCAGGCCATGGAACCGTAGTTCACTCAGCAAACGAATATGTTCGCCTAGGCGGCTTCGTTCATGTCAACTCGGCTGAAAACTATTTTTCCATTTTCAAGCGCGGGGTGTACGGCACCTATCACCACATAAGCGAACAGCATTTGGACCGTTATCTCGCGGAATTTGATTTCCGTTATAACAATCGCTCGAAGCTCGGCGTCGAAGATGCCGAGCGTACAGAGAAGGCGATAATCGGTGCAGCCGGGAAGCGGCTGTTCTATCAAGAACCTCGTCCGGCCGCGCACGTTTAAGCAGAAAGCGAGGCGGTTTCTGCGATGGCGCAAAAGGACCATCCGATGAAGACGCAATACCTTTTTTTCAATGCCGAAGTAAACGAGAAATCAACAAACGCTTTCGCTTCGGCAGTGACGGATGGAATCAATGACCCGACTATTGATGAAATCTATGTGGGCTTTTGTTCCTGCGGAGGTCAAGTTTCTTATGGTATCGGCGCACATCATTTTCTTAAGTCATCTCCAAAACCAATAACGATGCACGCTATCGGAGCAGTCAATTCAATAGCACTCTGCATTTTCATGGGAGCCACAAAGCGCTACGCCAGCACAGGATCATCATTCCAATTTCATGGCGTTGCCAGATATCTCAATGCTGGCAATTATGCGAGCCCCGTCCTACGCGATATCCTCTCTAACCTTACCCGTGATGAGACTGTTCTTACGCAAGTCTGGCAAGGACATATGAAGATTGACAGCGCTGAAGCGACCGCTCTCTTCCAAAGCGAACATATGCACGACTGTAAATGGGCCATCGAGCACGGCCTGATTGAAGACATACGCGACTTTATCTTGCCTCGTACGGCCGTTGGAAACGTTAGAAATATCATCACTTGAATGCTCACCCATTCGAACTCTCTTCACGTCTCCCGTGATCGCTTGGTGGGGCGCTTTTTCGGTTTGCCATTACGCTTACCGAGCTTCATTTGCGAATGAGGCTTTGGCGGCGAAGTGAGCGCCCGGCGCAGCGCCTCGTTCATGCGACGGGTGGCCTCTTCATCGCTGAATTGATCCGGCGTTCCATTGGTGCGCCGGCTATCGCCCTGACAAGTCATGGCTGGGATAATAGCATGGCTGAGAAGGACTGACCATGGAACCACGCTCGTCCACATTCCGCGAAATTGGCAGGCTATGTTCTGCTTGGGCAGCTTTGGAAATGGAAACCGAAGCGACACTATGGGGCATTTTTAGTCTTCAGCCGCCAATGGGGCAGCACTTTTCATGGAAACTAGACCTTAAGAGCAGGTGGCTTTACATAGTCGACGCCGCCCCTCAACGCCACTGCCCTGATGATGTGTCATTTCTTCGCAAAATGAACAAAGATATCATAATCGTGTCCCGCGATAGAAATATTATAGTCCACGGTTTGATACATGGTAACGCAATTACCCCAGGTAAATTTGAATACGGAAAAGTAATTCCTGGAGGGTCATTTCCTTCATTTCCTTTTTCTAAACCACCATGTTGGACAATCTTCAAGGGAGAAGATAAAGGGAAAAGTTTTCCTGTTTCAGTTGAGGCTGTTAAAATAGTATATTCAAACGTTTGTATTTTATCTGAAAGGTTACTGAATTTCAATAAATCTCACGGATATATAACAGTTAGCACTATTTCTAGTGGGATGGAGGAAAATTGGCCAAAGCTGCTTCTATAATGTTTTTTACACATTCCCGCGAATCAGAATGGTCCGGGATATACGAATATAGCCAAACCAATCCAGCCTCCACCATCTCGGGCGTGATTTCAATCTCGTTTGCGGGCGCGCCAGCCTCAACCACCGGATCAGCTGAGACGGCCGAATCACAACACATCGCGTTACCTATGTCAAAGGTATAATTGCCGGGAAAAAGGTCTGAATGTTGTTAAATTTAACCACCGTCGGGAGGCCAATTTTTCCTGATATTACCGAAGAATGCGAGCTGCCGGGACATGATCAAGAATGTTCTCTCGATAGCGGGTTTTGATCCCAGCGGCGGCGCGGGCATCGCGGCCGATCTCAAAACCTTCGCCGCGCTTGGCTGCAACGGCATGGCCGTCATCGCCGCCCTGACCGCGCAGAATACGCAAGGGGTCAGAGCCGTGCATGTCCCGCTCGCGAGTTTTGCCGCGGCGCAGATCGACGCGGTTTTCGAAGACATCGAGGTCGCCGCCGTCAAGATCGGGATGCTCGCCTCGGCCGCTGTCGTCAAGGCGGTCGCGGACAGGCTCGCGTTTCATAAGCCCCGCTTCATTGTCCTCGATCCGGTGCTCGTCGCGACGAGCGGCGATGCTTTGAGTGCAGCCGATGCAAGCGAAGCGATTGTCCAGCATCTCTTTCCACTCGCAACCCTCATCACGCCGAATTTTTCCGAAGCGGCCCACCTGTCTAATCATGCTATCTCGGCGGATCGAGAAGGCATGCACCGCGCCGCGGCGCTTCTGCATGCGCGAGGTGCGAAAGCCGTGCTCGTCAAGGGCGGCCATTTGAGCGGGGCGACATCCGACGATCTCTTATTCGACGGCGCTTCATACCGGCTATTTTCCGTCCCACGCGTCGTAACCCGCAACACGCATGGCACCGGCTGCACTTTATCTTCGGCGATCGCGGCCTATCTCGCGCAGGGCCATGAGCTTGGCGAAGCTATCGGCGCCGCAAAAACCTATCTCACCGGCGCGCTAACCGCCGCCGATGAACTCAGCGCCGGCCACGGGCCTGGGCCGGTCAATCATTTTCATGAATTCTGGAGACGCTAAACGTCTCTGAACGGGGGTCATAGGTTTTCGCTGGAACGTGGGACTCCGCCAAACGGGCGGTCCAAAATCGTGCCCTTTTGCCAGGTGGATGACCGGTTTCCAAACCGCGTTGTTTGGTATATGGGATGCTGCACTCGCGAAGATGCCGCCCAATTGTGGGCTACCTGACATTTTTCAAAATAACGCCGTCTCTCAAAAAAGCGTCGTCTGGGGGGTGTACGATCGCCAGCCGTCCGGACGCTGCAAATTTGATTCAGGTCTGAAAATGAAGCTTCGCAATATCGCCATAATAGCTCACGTCGATCACGGCAAGACGACGCTCGTGGATCGTCTGCTCCAGCAATCCGGCGCCTTCCGCGAGAACCAGCGGATCGTCGAGCGGGTCATGGATTCGAACGACCTCGAAAAAGAGCGTGGGATCACGATCATTGCCAAGGCGGCGTCGATTGCCTGGAAGGACACGCGGATCAATATCGTCGATACGCCGGGCCACGCCGACTTCGGCGGCGAGGTAGAGCGCATCTTGTCCATGGTCGATGGAGCGATCGTCCTGGTCGATGCCTCCGAAGGGCCGATGCCGCAAACCAAGTTCGTTGTCGGCAAGGCGCTGAAAATCGGTCTCGGGCCGATCGTCGCGGTGAACAAGGTCGATAAGCCGGACGCGCGGGCGAGTGAGGTCGTGAACGAGGTTTTCGATCTTTTCGCGGCGCTCGACGCCACCGACGCACAGCTCGATTTTCCGATCCTTTACGGTTCGGCGAAACAGGGCTGGATGGCCGCTAGTCCGGAGGGGCCGAGGGAAGGCATGGGGCCCTTGTTCGATCTCGTGTTGAGGCATGTCCCGCCGCCGAATACGGGCGAAGGCGGTTTTCGGATGCTTGGCACATTGCTCGAAGCCAATCCCTATCTCGGGCGGCTCATCACCGGTCGGATTTTCGCGGGCTCCGTAAAACCCAATCAAAGCGTCCAGGTCTTGGATCGTAAGGCCAATGTGGTCGAACAGGGGCGGGTTTCCAAGATCCTGGCATTTAGGGGCATCGAGCGCACGCCGATCGCGGAGGCGGAAGCGGGCGACATCGTCGCGATCGCCGGGCTCGAAAAGTTCAATGTCGCCGATACGCTTTGCGCGCCCGATGTCGCGGCGCCTTTGCAGGCGCAGCCGATCGATCCGCCGACCTTGTCGATGACGTTCCTGGTGAATGATTTGCCGCTAGCCGGAACCGAAGGCGACAAGCTGACGAGCCGTGTCATCCGCGACCGTCTTTACAGGGAGGCCGAAGGCAATGTCGCCTTGCGGGTCGAGGATTCGCCAGGATCGGACTCCTATGTCGTTTCGGGGCGCGGCGAATTGCAGCTTGCGATCCTGATCGAGACAATGCGCCGCGAGGGGTTCGAGCTCGGAGTCTCGCGGCCGAAGGTGGTGTTTCAAAAAGACGAGGCCACGAACCGGCTTTTCGAACCCATCGAGGAAGTGGTCATCGACGTCGACGAGGAACATTCCGGCGTCGTCGTGCAAAAGATGGCCGGGCGCAAGGCCGAGATGATCGAGATGCGCCCTTCCGGCGGCGATCGCCTGCGCCTTGTCTTCCATGCGCCGACACGCGGGCTCATCGGCTACCAGGGCGAGCTTTTGACCGATACACGCGGCAGCGCGGTCATGAACCGGCTGTTTCATGCCTACGCCGCTTGGAAGGGCGAGATCGCGGGGCGGCGCAACGGCGTTTTGATTTCCAACGACAGCGGCGAATCGGTCGCCTATGCGATGTGGAAGCTCGAAGACCGCGGCCCGATGATGATCGAGCCGGGCTGCAAGGTCTATCGCGGCATGATCGTCGGCGAACACACCCGCGGCAACGACCTCGAGATCAACGTCTTGAAGGGCAAGCAGCTGACCAACATCCGCGCCGCCGGCAAGGACGAGGCGGTCCGCCTGACCCCGCCGCTCAAGATGACGCTCGAAAAGGCGCTCGCCTATATCGAGGACGACGAGCTTGTGGAAGTCACGCCGAAGTCGATCAGGCTGCGCAAGGCGCTGCTCGACCCCAACGCGCGCAAGCGCGCGGTTCGTACAAAGGAAAGCGCGTGAGGGCTGCGACCAATCGTACCAAAATGTTTCACGTGAAACATTTTGGTACGATTGGGGCCAAGAACCTTACAAGGCATCAGTCAGCGGCCTTTCCTTCAACTTGTAAGATCGCTCGATTTTTTGGTACGATTTAGAGCTGGGCGACCGAGCCCGTTCGATGGTTGAGTTCGCTGCCGGGATGCGTCCCTCGTGTAAGATTGCACGAAACGAGGCTATTACATGGGACTGCACTCGGCCTCCTCCTCCGTCAGCAGGACTTGAAGGATCTTTTAGGACTGAAACGCCTGGCCAGACCCTTGCTCAATGACCAACTTGGGGGGGGGGGGGGGGGTGGGGGGGGGGGGGGGGTTCCAGGCGTCGCGCAGCGTCGACGATGGCGTCGTAGCTGTCCAGACGCGGTGGCTGGGTTGCGCGAGTATCCCAGAGTCCTGAGTGTCGAGGGTGTGAGTTCGCGGGCGCGTAGGGTGGCAGGGCAGCAGGGTGATGTTGTCGGCACGCCGCTGCGGCGAGCTGTGCCAGCCGGCTCCGTCGCGGACAGCACGGCGATGGCGCCTGTCGCGACGCTTGGCTGATCTCGGCCAGGTGGAGCTCGACATGGCCTCGCTGTTGACCGACGGCATGACGAGCGCGGCGCCGACGCCGCGCGCCGGACAGATCGCGCCGAACAGGTAGGCCCAGTTATAACCGCTGGTCGCGCTCGGTCCGCGGGCGCGGTGCCGCGCCTGGCCCACATGCCGGTCAGCGTGCCTTGCTGGCCGACGCGGGCTTCGTCCTGGAACCAGATCTCGATCGGCTTGCCGGCGAGCTGCCCGCGGGATTGCCGCGCGGGCCAGCGCGGCGAAGTTTTTTTAAAGCCGCCTGCGCCTCCAGGTCGCTTTGCGGGTGGTCGCGGCCGCGCCGACATGCGCTGAAGCCCATCTGCTTCAGCAGCTTGCCGACGGTGCGCTCGTGCAGGCGAACGCCGAATTTGCGCCGATGCGCTCCCGCAGGTCGACGCAGCGCCAGCGCACCACGCCGTCCGTCGCCAGCTCCGGGCCGTCTTCTACCCACTTCGCCAATTCGCGCCAGCTCGGCCTCGGCGAGACGCGGCTGACGCCCAGGCCGGGCGCCGGTCCGCCAGCCCGGCCACCCTCCGCGTTGAAGCGATGAACCCAGTCGCGCAGCGTCTGCCGGTCCATGCCGCCGGCCTGCGCCGCACCCGCCGCGAATGACCATCCCGCACCATCGCAATCGCCAGCATGCGGCGCGCCGCTTGGCGTCAGCGCCGCGCGCCGCCGCAACTGGAAATACTCAAACCTGGTGTGTAATCTCGATGCCGACAGCTGCCCGCTCCGCAATAACACAGCTGCATATACAGTGCGCAGGACCCCCAAGATCCAAGCCACTTGAGGTCGTCCGGCGACAATCCTTCGATAAAGGCCCGCGCCGCGTCCGGATCGGGATCAATCGTTCATCAGATTGAAGGCGGCCTTGGCCCATAACTCCCACAGGGGAGCCTCGCCGCGCGCTTCCGCCATGGTGTGCATGTCGTTGAGCAGGACCCGCGCCGCTTCTGGATCGCGGGACCGAAGGTTCAGATTGACGGCGGCATTGGCCCACCACTGCCACAGGGCGGGTTCGCCCCGCTCATTTGCGATGGCGCGCATGTCTTTGAGCAAGGCCCGCGCCGCGTCAGGATCGCGCGATGGAAGGTCGATCATCAGATTGACGGCGGCCTTGGCCCACCCCTCCCGGGCGGGTTCGCCCTGCTCTTGCGCGACCGCGCGCATGTCTTTGAGTAAGGCCCGCGCCATGTCAGGATCGCGGGAGGGAAGGTCATAGATCAGATTGGTGGCGGCCGAGGCCCATGCTTCCCACAGGGCGGGTTCCCCCCGCTCTTGCGCGACCGCGCGCATGTCTTTGACCAAGGCCCGCGCCGCGTCAGGATCGCGGGATTGCAGGTCATAGATCAGATTGGAGGCGGCCTTGGCCCATAGCTCCCACAGGGCGGGTTCGCCCCGCTCTTGCGCGACCGCGCGCATTCTTTGAGCAAGGCCCGCGCCGCGTCAGGATCGCGCGATCGAAGGTCGTTCGTCAGATTGACTGAGGCCATTGCCCAGGCGAGCTGCGGCGAGCCCTCGGTTGGCGGCGATTTGCGAGCAAATGGCAGCATGGCGTGATTTGGCAAGTCGCGGTGGGCAAGCAGCATGAATTGCGCCATGCAAGAGGGTTGAGGCGCCAGGCGAGTCCACAAAAGCCCGCGCGATATGTATCGGAGAGCTTCGTTCGCGAGCCATCCCAATGTAAAATGCTCGCCGACAATGTCTGGCTCAAGAGGTGCAATATTTTCCCCTGACGTCCGTCCCGTCATCGTCCGAAATATCGCCGGGTGCCGGTGAATTTTCCAAGATGGCGGCAGGGACATTTCCGCCGGCGTGCTTTTCAGCGCGGCAACCGGGAGGCCGCGCGTCATTGTCGCAAGGGCCAGCAGCCCTTCTTCCTCGGGCGTCGCGCCCGCTGGCTTCCAGAATTTGTCGCGAGCCCGATTGATGACATCGTCCAGGAGGCGCGCGGCATCGAACTGGCGGATGTCACGCCCGGCCTTCATCGCATCCGCCATAAAATAGGCAAAAAGCGGCCGGCGCTCGGGATCAATCTTTTCGAACGCGGTCAATGTTTTCTCTTTGTCTGGCAGCGGCCTCTTAGCTTGCTCCGGAACGAATTTGAAAATCGGCCAAGGGTCGGAAACGGCTGAGAGTGGCAAGTCGATGGGATTATCGGCAGCATCTTTAGCGTGGGTGGCTTCAACCCGCGCCTTGTCCGTTCCGGTTCCGACACTCTTGTCAAACCAGTCGCCCTTGCCCATGCGCTCGATGAGGACAATCCGCACTGGAGCGGAAAGCGGCGAAGTGCCATCCCGCGTACTGCGGCCGGACAGCGCTCGCAGGAGCTTGCCCGTGCGGTCGGTATCCCGCGCTGCATAATCGACGACGATCAACGTCGGCACGAGCGGCTGCCAGCGACCCCAATCGGGCTCGTCTCCTTCCTGGGACAGAAATCCTGCGTGCCATTCGTTGCGGAGGGCGAGACAAAGCTCAAGCGCAAGCCGACTTTTGCCGACGCCGCCAGAACCATGGAGCACCATCCAGCGGAAAGGCTGCTCCGGACGCCCGAGAAAATCGCTTAATTTTTCTATTTCGGCGTCGCGGCCAATGAAGGGTAAGACGCGGGCAGCGTAGATGAAACGCGTGGTCTCTTTGGCCTCGACGTAATTGAGGCGCAGCAGCGGAGCGCGATAATCGGCCTCCACGCCGCCGGGCAGCAAGGATTCTTGGAGCAGGAAATTTTTGGCGATGAGGAAACTCGTGTCGCTGGTCGTTTCCGGCTTGACGCTGGATTTATGTCCCGCGCCCGTGATCACTTCGTAATCGGGATTCCATTGCCCCATGGCGCTTACTTGGCCAACGATGGCGTCGTCCGCCGCCACGGCATATTTTGTGCGGACGTACCTCTCGGCTTTGGCCTGACCCCAGGCGATACCGAGCGCGCGTAAAAAGTCCGAATTCGGGTCGAGGTCCTTGACCTGCTGGCTGGCGCCAAACACTCGCTTGAGGAGGGTGGCGTGCCCCGACCCATGATGCGGCGTGGCGAAAGTGAGCAGGCGGCTCACCCGCAACGGCTGAGGGCTTTTGAGCCGTTCCGCGATGTAGTACCGCGCCACAAGTCCGCCCTGACTGTGGGCGATGAGAGAGATATCGGAATAGTCTTTGTAACGGTTGTCGATCTCGGTCTTCAGAATTGCGGCGACGGTTGGGAGCGAGGGTTTCGATCCCGAAGCTCCTGTGCTGTATTCAGACTTCTCTATATCGTATAGCGCCGCAAGCTCACTGTCCGCGCGGATCAGCTCAGGAAATTTTTCCCAGGTAGTATCGGCATCGCCGCCAAGGCCATGGATGAACAGAACGAGCTTTTTCATGACGACATAGTCTTAAAGTGTTCGCGCAACCTATCTTGTTTTAGACGAGCAACCCTAACTAGCATTAACTCTGTAGCTTTGGCTAACAGGAGCAAAATACGGCGCGCAAACTTAGCGCAACAGCATCATGAGGCCGATCGCGGCGATGAGCCAAAGCGCGATGTGGCCCCAGCGCGCGCCGCGCGCTTCGGCCTTGCCGATTTTCGCGATCGCTCCTTCGGATAACTCGAAACCGGTTTCGGCCATGTCTTCGAGCTGATTGACGATATTTTCGCCGCGCAAGAGCACCAACGGCAGATTGGAGGCGAACCGCGCAAGCGTCGAGACAGCGCGGCCGGCGTCCTGCAATTTGCCCATGGGGCCGAGGTTCTGCTCGATCCAGGCGCCGACCACCGGTTCGGAAGTTGTCCACACGTTGAGTTTCGGATCGAGCGTGCGCGCCACGCCTTCGACGACAACCATGGTCTTTTGCAAAAGAACCAGTTCTGTCCGGGTTTTCATGTCGAACAGGCCAGTGATCTCGAACAAAAGCGTCAGCAGTTTCGCCATGGAAATTTGATCGGCGGTGCGGGAATGAATCGGCTCGCCGATCGCCCGGATGGCCTGCGCGAAATCGTCGACCTTGTGCACGCGCGGCACATAGCCGGCCTCGAAATGGACCTCCGCCACGCGCCGGTAATCGCGCTTGATGAAGCCATAGAGGATTTCCGCGAGAAAGCGCCGCTCCTTGAAACCGAGGCGGCCCATGATGCCGAAGTCCACCATAGTGAGGCGCCCCCGCGCGTCGACAAACAAATTTCCTTGATGCATGTCGGCGTGGAAAAATCCGTCCCGCATCGCGGTGCGCAGGAAGGATTGAACGACGTTACGACCGAGGTCCTGCAAATCATGGCCCTTTGAGGCGAGCGCCTTGATGTCGGACAACGGTGTCCCATCGATCCATTCGAGCGTCAGCACCTCTTTCGTGGTCCGATCCCAGTCGATTCGCGGAATCCGGAAATCCTTATCTTGCGCCGTATTCTCGGCGAATTCGGAAGCCGCGGCGGCTTCGAGACGGAAATCCATTTCCATCTTGACGGTGCGGGCCAGCGTATCGACCACCTCGACCGGCTTCAGACGGCGGGCCTCGCCGAACCATCGTTCGGCCAGGCGCGCGGCGAAATACATATCGCCAAGGTCGCGTTTGAAAAGCCGCTCGACGCCCGGACGCAGCACCTTGACGGCGACTTCGCGTTCGCCATCACCGTCTTTCACACGCGCCCGGTGAACCTGGGCAATCGAAGCGGCGGCGACCGGCTCTCCAAAACTTATAAAGGTGTGGCCGAGCGGTTCGCCGAAGGCGGCCTCGACGGTCGCGATCGCGACCGCGCGCGGAAACGGCGCCATCCGATCCTGCAAAAGCTCGAGCTGCTGGACGACGGCCACGCCGACGACGTCCGGCCGAGTCCCAAGAAATTGGCCGAGCTTGACATAGGAAGGCCCGAGCCGGCTGATCGCGGCGGGGAGATTGGCGAGGCCGGTTGCCTTTTTGCCGGCGGCCTTGCCCCGGGAACTTTTCGCGCCCCGCCTGGCAAGCAATCTTGCCAAGGCGAGCGGCAGCCGCGCGGCCGGGGGCAGAATCGACGGATCGACATCGCTCAACACGCCGGCCCGGGCCAGCACGAAAACCGCGCGCGCGAGGCGCAGCGAGGAACCGAGGGAAGACCGCAATTTCCGCCTGCCCTAACGCGTAAAAGCCTGGACTTGAGATTTCAGTCACTGCCGCGAAATCGCAACCTGCCATTCATCTCTTGGCGGCGAGTTTGGCGAGCGGATCGATTCTGTCAAGGACGCGAGCTGCGCTCGCGCCGGCGGAGCCGGTGCCATAGCCCGTTGCTTGCGACGGGCGTTCTTCCGAACGCCCTATGGCATCCTTGACAGAATCGATCCGCCTCGCCGATCATGTCCGCCGTGAGATGAATGGCGAAATCTGCCACTGACCGATGGATCAAATCTAGATTTTTACACCTAACGCATGGCTGGATCCGGAAGAGCCGGATTGCGCCGCGTAGGATGCGGCTTGCGAACGATCGGACGGCGATCGCCTGCTTCGCTTTTAAGAATCATGGTCCTGCTCGCACTAGAGCGGGATGAGGAAAAGTGGAACCCGGTTTTCCGCCCGTATCCCGCTCTAAACTCTTGGAATCGATCACGTTCATGATTTTGGATTGATTCAATTCAAAATCATCGTGATCTAATTGACCGCATGATCCTAGCCCGAAATTCCATGGCTCTGTCGGACTCATGCCTAAAGCTTCCAGCCCGAATGAATGGCGACGATCCCGCCCGAAATCCGCGTGAACGAGGCCCGCTCGAACCCCGCCCCGGCGATCTTGCCGCAAAAACTCTCGGCATCGGGAAACCGCGCGATCGATTCGACGAGATAACGATAGGGCTTTTCGTCGCCCGCGACCAAACGTCCAATAAGAGGGATGACGCGAAACGAATAGGCTTCGTAGAGCCGGTCGAGGATGGGCACGTTCACATTCGAAAACTCGAGACAGAGGAACTTGCCGCCACGCCGAAGAACCCGGCGCGCCTCGGCAAGCGCAGTGTCGATGCGCGGCACGTTGCGAATGCCGAAGGCGATCGTATAGGCATCGAAACTGTCATCGGCGAAGGGTAGCTCCTCGGCGTTTCCCTCGACGAAGTCGAACGCCGCCGCAAAATCGCGCTTGGCGGCGCGGGCGCGCCTTCGTCCCTCCTCCAGCATGGCGGTATTGATGTCTAGGACAACGACCTCGGTCAAGGGCGAGCCTGCCTTCGCCACCCGGAAGGCAATGTCGCCGGTGCCGCCGGCCACATCGAGATGGCGGAACCGGATTTTCCTGGACGGCTTGACCCTCCTGACGAAAATATCTTTCCAGATCCGGTGGAGGCCGCCGGACATCAGATCGTTCATAAGGTCGTAGCGGGACGCGACCTTGTGAAAAACCGCGTCCACCCGCGCTTGCTTGTCTTGTAGCGGCAAGCGGGAAAAACCGAAATGCGTTTCTTCAGCCATGTTTTGCGGTGTTCGATGCGGGGCGGCATTCCGATAGGGTGTGATTCTCGTGAAACATAGCGCGGGCCGTGCGCCATGGCTATGGCTTGGGGCCTTCGCCCGCAAACGAGGCCGAGATAGACCGCGAGCAGGGCGGCGATGGAGAAGAAAAACCCGTTGGGCGGGACAAGATCCATGGCGAAACCGGCGATCGGCGGGCCGCCGAGCATGCCGAGCGAGTAGAGCATGATGAAGGCGGCATTGGCGCCAGCCAAGTCCGGCCCGCTGTAGCGCGAGCCAAGGTGGGCTAGTCCGACGGCATAAAGGCTGCCGACGCCGCCGCCCCATATAACAAGCAGGCCGCAAAAGAGAACAAGGTGGGAGGGCCCGGCAAGAGCGAGCGCGATTGCCCCGCAAAGACCGAAGACAGCAAGCGACAACAATAATTTGCCTCTATCCATCTGGTCCGAGACAAAGCCGATGGGGAGTTGAAACAAAATATTGCCGAGCGCGAACAGAGTAACCAACAAAGCTCCGGTTTCGGGGCTAAGACCGCCGCGAAGGGCATAGACCGGCAACAGGCCGAAGCTCGCGGTCTCGATTGCGCCATGTACCAATCCGGCGCAGGCGGCCACGGGAGCGCTGGCAAGGAATGGAAGTAACCCGGCTCCCCGAGCGCTCTTGAGCTCGGGCGCTTTGCCGCTCCAAAGGATAATGGGCGCGGCGGCGAGCGCGAAGAGCGCCGTTGCCACCACGAAAGGCGTTGCGCCCGCGGTGCCGGCGAAACCAAGGATCAGGGGGCCGGCGGCGAAGCCGGCCGCGAGACTGGTCGCGTAAAACCCCAAGACGAAGCCGCGCTGCCGCGGGGGGGCGAGCGCGTTGATCCAATATTCGCTGATAACAAAGAGCGCGGTGAGAGCGCCGCCGAAGACCCCGCGAATGAAAAACCATATCCAATAATCGTTCGTCAAGGCAAAGCTTAGAAGACTGAGTACGCCAATGAGGAGAGCGGATAGAAGCAGCCGCTTAACACCAATTCGCCGCGCTAGGGCGGGAACGAAGAGAGCACCGGCGAGAACAGCCAGCCCGCCCGCAGTCGAATTCAGACCGATCGCTCGTCCGGTAAAAGCCTTGTGCGTCGAGGCGCAGCGCGAGCAGCGGCATGGTCAGCGAAAGTCCGATTCCGACAATTGTGATTGAGGCGATGGCGGAAGCGAGCGCCAGGATAATTTCACGGGGCGTGAGGGACGCACCGTCGCTCGTGGAGCCAGGGTTCACTGGTCGTTGCTTTGGCCAATGGCGGTGTGGGCGCGGCCGGCGTTTTCGAAGCCGTGTATAGGCAAGGCCCATTGATAGGGCGGCCGCAAAGCCGCCGGGGCCGAACCCATTTCGGTCACAGCAGGCGCATCCATGACGGGCGTAGACATGGCTCTCTCCGTCCCGGTGCCGGTGGCAGGCAACACGCTTAACGTTTCGCGGTTCCACGATCAGTTCGCCGCGCATGTGGCGATCCGAAATCGGGCCGAATGTCGCGGCACGCCTGTCGCTTGGCTTTGGCTGAATTTGGCCGCGTTTGGCGCGGGGCGGTTTCGCTCACCAGCTCGAAGCGAAGCGCACCAGCGAGCGGCGCGGCTTCCACGAGCCTGACCGTTACAATGTCGCCGAGCCGATGCATCTGGCCGGTGCGCGAGCCGATCAGGGCGTGGCGCGCCGGGTCATGCCGGAAATAATCGTCGCCGAGCATCGCCGCCGGGATGAACCCGTCGGCACCGGTCTCGTCGAGCTTGACGAAAAGCCCGGCGCTGGTCGCGCCCGATATACGGCCTTGGAACGCCGCCCCGATCTGGCCCGCGAGGTGGGCCGCGATCAGGCGCTCGGATGTCTCGCGTTCGGCGGCCATGGCCCGGCGCTCAGCGGCGGAAATTTTGGCCGCGATTTCGGCCAATTCCTCGTTTCCGATCGAGGCCAGGCCATCGGGCCCGAGATGCAGCGCGGAGATCAAGGCGCGATGGACAATGAGATCGGCATAACGGCGAATCGGCGAGGTGAAATGCGCGTAGCGGCGCAAATTGAGACCGAAATGACCGTAATTTTCGATCGCATATTCGGCTTGTGCCTGGGTACGCAGCACGACTTCGTTGACGAGATGCTCGTTGTCCGTGCCTTTTACGCGGGCGAGAATCCGATTGAATTGCGCGGCGCGAAGAACTTGGCCCTTGCCGGACTTGATCCCGATCGAGGCTAGGAATTCGGCGAGATTGTTGAGCTTTTCGAGCGATGGCTCATCATGCACACGGTAGATGAAAGCCTGGTGTTTCGCCTCAAGCGTTTCGGCGGCCGCTACATTGGCGAGGATCATGAATTCCTCGATGAGGCGATGGGAGTCGAGCCTTGGCGGGGTCGCGATGGATTTCACCGCGCCCTTGTCGTCCAGGATGATCTTGCGTTCGGGGAGGTCGAGATCGAGCGGTCCGCGCTTGTCGCGTGCGATTTTCAGCGCGGCGTAGGCCTCGTAAAGCGGCACGAGGACAGCGGCATGGAGCGGGCCCATGGCCTCGTCCGGTCCATGGTCGATCAAAGCCTGCGCCTGCGCATAGGAGAGTTTCGCCGCGGAGCGCATCATGACCCGATGGAAACCATGGCTTAACTTATGGCCATCGGCGGCGACGACGATGCGGGCGGCAAGCGCCGGGCGATCCTCGCCTGCGCGCAGCGAACAGAGGTCGTTGGAAATCAGCGGCGGCAACATTGGGACGACGCGGTCGGGAAAATAGACCGAATTGCCGCGCTCCTGCGCTTCGCGATCGAGCGCCGCGCCGGGGCGCACATAGGCGGCGACATCGGCGATGGCGACGCGCAAAATAAAGCCGCCGGGATTGGCCGGATCAGGGTCGCGCTCGGCGTGGACCGCGTCGTCGTGGTCCTTGGCATCCACCGGGTCGATGGTCACGAGCGGGATCGCGCGCCAATCCTTGCGATGGGCCGTGGTCGCGGGTCTCGCCCGCGCCGCCTCGGCAATGACCTCCGGGCCAAAGACGTGCGGAATTTGGTGCGCGTGGATGGCAATGAGGCTGATCGCTTTTTCATTGTCGACGGCGCCGAGCCGTTCGCGGACTTTTGCCGCGGGAAGACCGAGGCGGCCATTTCTCAGGACCTCGACGGCCACGAGATCGCGATCGCGCGCCGGGCCCTCGTCGCCCGGTCCGACGCTGAGCTCGCCGCGATTTACGTTTTTCTTGTCGATCGGCATGATACGGCCGCCGCCGCGCGGATCCGCGCGAAAAATCCCGAGCACTTGCGTTTTCGCGCGCGGCAAAAGCTTTACGACGCGCCCGGTGTAGGCAGGTTCGCCTGGCTCGGCGCCTTGCACCAGTTCCACCCGCAGCAGGGCGCGGTCGCCAGGGGCGGGCGCGGGCGCACCTGGCTTTTGCCTCGCCTTGGCCATGACCAGGATTTGCGGCGCCGGTCCTTGGCCCATGTCCCATTCGGCCGGCGCGGCGAGGAGATCGCCGTCGCGGTCGCGCGCGATCATATCGGCGAGAACGACCCCCGGAAGGAGGCCAGGCTTATGCAAGCTTTTACGCCGCCTTTCGATGGCGCCATCGGCTTCGAGGTCTTTCAGCATGCGTTTAAGGGCGATCTTCGCGGGGCCCTTGACATTGAAAGCGCGGGCAATTTCCCGTTTGCCGATTTTGCCCCGCGTCTTGCCGCCGAAGGCTTCGCGCTCGCCGGCGATAAAAGCCAGAATTTTTTCGCGCGACGGCAGACATTCATCACGCGATTCGTGCGACGGTTGCGCGGGTCCGGTGATATCCTGCTTGGATTCCCTGACACCGGCGGATTTTTTCACGCTTGCTTAGCCTTCCGCGATTTTTGCGCCGGCTCTTTGGCCGCCGGTTTTCGTGCCGCCGCCGCTGCCTTTGCGTTTGTCTTTGGCGCGGCCCGCTTGGTTTTTTTGGCCCGCGATCTTGTGCCCGCGCCTTGTTTATCCTCGAGCAAGCGTATCGCCTCCTCAAGCGTGATCGTCTCGGGCGACATGCCGCCTTTCAAGGTCGCGTTGATGTTGCCGCGATTGACATAGGGTCCGAACCGTCCCGCGCGCACGGTTACCGGCCCGCCCAAGGGATGCGTGCCAAGCAGGCGGCCTTGGATGCTCGCATTCCCCCCTTGCCCAGCAACTTTCGCGGCGACAAGCGCAAGGGCCTCTTCAAGCGTTAACGTGGTGGCGTCGGCATCGCGCGGCAAGGTCGCGTTGATTTTGCCGTAATTGACATAGGGGCCGTACCGCCCGGCCTTGACCACGACGTCGCCGCCCCCGGGGTGTTGCCCAAGCACCCGTGCGGGCGCGCTCGCGGCGTCGCCGAAACGCCGGCCGGTCAATCCGCTTTCCTTGGCAACAATGAGATCGATCGCGCGATTTTCGCCGATGCTCAGAATGTCGTCGTCCTTGCCGATGCTCGCATAGGTCTTGCCGTGCTGGACGTAGGGACCGAAGCGGCCGATACCCGCTAGGATCGGTTCCTTTGTCTCGGGGTGTCTGGCGATCTCGCGCGGCAGCGAAAGCAGGCCGAGGGCCTGGGCCAGGGTGAGGTCGCTGGAATCGATGTTCTTGGGCAGCGAGACCCGCTTTGGCTTTTCACCCTCGCCCTGTTGCACATAAGCGCCAAACCGGCCATCGCGCAGGGAAACCTCATCCCCCGTCGCCGGGTCCTGGCCCAAAATCCCGGCGCCCGCCCGCTCGCCATTGGTGGCGCTTTCCCCGCTTGTGTTCGCCAAGGTGCGGGTGAATTTGCATTCAGGATAATTCGAGCAACCAATGAAGGCGCCGAATTTGCCGAGTTTCAGCGACAGCTGGCCTGTCCCGCAGGACGGACACGCGCGCGGGTTCGAGCCGTCTTCCTTGGCGGGGAAAATATGCGGTCCCAAAAGCTCGTTCAGACTGTCCAAAACCTGAGTTGTGCGCAGGTCCTTGATGCCCGCGAGCGCGCCGGAAAAATCCACCCAAAAATCGCGCAGGACCTGCTTCCAGTCGAGCTCATGGTTGGAGACGAGGTCGAGTTTCTCCTCAAGCGCGGCGGTGAAATCGTAGCCAACGTAGCGGGTGAAAAAACTTTCCAGAAAAGCCGTCACGAGACGGCCTTTGTCTTCGGGGATGAGCCGCTTCTTGTCGAGGCGGACGTAGTCGCGCTCGCGCAAAACCGCGAGGGTCGAAGCATAGGTCGAAGGCCGGCCGATGCCAAGTTCCTCCATGCGTTTGATGAGTGCCGCCTCGGTGAAGCGCGGCGGCGGCTCGGTGAAATGCTGGTCCGCCGCGATTTTGTCCTTGCCAAGCACGTCGCCGTTGGCCATCGCGGGCAGACGGCCGCCATCTTCGTCCTCTTCGTCGTCGCGGCCTTCCTGATAAAGTTTGAGAAAGCCGTCGAAACGGATGACCTGCCCGGTTGCGCGGAGATCGATCGTTCTCGGGCCGGCATGTGCCACGATATCGGCCGTGGTGCGTTCGAGTTCGGCGGATTCCATTTGGCTCGCGACGGTGCGGGTCCAGATGAGTTCGTAAAGCCGCCTCTGATCCGGTTCGAGGCCGCGCGAGACATGTTTTGGCAAGCGGGCGAGATCGGTTGGGCGGATTGCTTCATGCGCTTCCTGCGCATTCTTGGCTTTCACCATATATTTGCGCGGCGCCTTCGGAACATAACGGGCACCGAACTCCTTGCCGATGACACTGCGGGCGCTCGCGATCGCCTCCGGGGCGAGATCGACGCCGTCGGTGCGCATATAAGTGATGAGACCCACCGCCTCGCCGCCGATTTCGGCACCTTCATAAAGTCGCTGGGCAAGCTGCATGGTCAGCGCGGGCGCAAAACCGAGCTTGCGGGAGGCTTCCTGCTGGAGGGTCGAGGTCGTGAACGGCGGCGGCGGATGCCGCTTGGCGGGCTTGGCCTCGATCGCAGCCACCGAGAATTTGGCCGCGTCGAGCGCCGCTTTGAAGGCTGCCGCTTCCGCCTCCGAGCCAATGTCGAGGCGTTGGATCCGCTGGCCATCGGCCCCCACGAGCCGGGCAACGAAAGGCGCCCCGGCCGCGGTCTTCAAATGCGCCATGATCGACCAATATTCGCGCGCCACGAATTTTTCGATCTCGAGTTCGCGGTCGCAGACCAGCCGCAAGGCGACGGATTGCACCCTCCCCGCCGAGCGGGCGCCAGGCAATTTGCGCCATAGCACCGGCGAAAGATTGAACCCGACGAGATAATCGAGCGCGCGGCGGGCGAGATAGGCATCGACGAGCGCGGCGTCGATCTCGCGCGGATGATTGATGGCCTCGAGGATCGCGGATTTGGTGACCGCGTTGAACACGACCCGCTCCACGGATTTCGCCCCGAGGACTTTTTTCGCCTTCAATACTTCGAGGACGTGCCAGGAAATCGCCTCGCCTTCGCGGTCGGGGTTGGTGGCCAGAATGATCCGGCTCGCGCCCTTCACCGCCTTGGCTATTTCCGCCAGCCGTTTGGCCGATTTGGAATCGACATCCCATAGCATCGCGAAATCGCCGTCCGGATCGACCGAACCATCCTTCGCCGGCAAATCGCGAACGTGGCCATAGGAAGCATAAACTTCATAGCCCTTCCCGAGATATTTGGTGATCGTCTTGGCCTTCGCCGGCGACTCGACGATAACGACATTCATGCAATGGTCCCTCGTTTTGCCAATGGTTCTCTCATTCCCGGTGCGCGGCCAAACGGCCCGCATAAACTCAAAAATAATCGAATGGCGCCGCTCCCACCGCCCAGCCGATAGCAGGAGCTTGGCCGAAATTGACTTGGCGAGAGGATGGGGGACCGCGGGCCTATAGTCAAATCGGGCGAGAACGTAGCTGTATGGGCATCCACAATTTCATGAAGGGGAACATCCCCTCCGGGCGTTCCAAGCAAGATCGCGTAGCGAACGCAGGCGGCGCGGCCCCGCCGGCGTGGCCGGGCGTTATATTTTACTTTTTAATAGCCAGGCTCTGCAGCTTGGTGCCGGGCGGCGCTCCCTCGGGAGAAATTTCGAACGCGATTACCGGTCCAACCGCGTCGGTTGGAAATTGGAAGGTTCTCCCGGCGTTGCCGGCCGCGTCGGTTCGAATCATTCCGAGCTGGCGGAAGCATTTCAAATAGACGTGGTAGCTCGTGTTGGGTGTGGTTCCAGCAAGGCGTATGGCGGCCATATATGTCATACTCGTCTCGGAAGACACCGTCGCGGACCCGGCGATGACGGCTGAACCGGTGTCGGCGACGTTATCGTTGGTGCAGCTGCCTTCATCCTGTCGCACAAGAGCTACGGTAACCGCGGTCTTCGTCGAGAGCGGGAGCTGGACCGGACAAGCCGTGCCGTCCCGCGCCACGATCGTGTAGGAATATGTCTTGTCGCCGCTGCCGGCCTTCACGACACTCCCGATTGTTGCACCGGCCGGAGCGCTATCGGCCGACGTGAAATCGGCATGGTCACCGTACCAGCAAGTCAGCGGTTGATTTTGCGCAAATGCCGCACCCGCGCCCGGTAAAATCACCGTCGCGGTCAAAATATTCTTCCAGATGGTTTTCATGGCGTTCCGATTTCTGATTCGAGCCGTTCCCGGCACAGCTTGAACCGGTTCGCGCCGGAAAATGCAACAGGACAAACTAAGGTGATTCGCTTCACGATTTTCTGAAGGCGCCCCCCAAGAAGGCACTCTTGGGGTGAAATCCATAGCACGCCCGGGATCGCTTGGATATTCCCGCGCCCCCGCCGGGATTCGGCGGAGACGCTTGACCGGCCGAAAACTGGTTAATATGCGGGTAGCTTGTCCACATTTCCGCTAACTATTGTTACGGGGCCGATTCCTGTCCTATAGAACAGGGTCGATGGTCAACCCGGCGAAAGAGCCTTCATTTCCACACAGGCATCTGCTTGGGATCGAGGGGCTTTCCGCGCAAGACATCGGCTTTCTTCTCGACCTCGCCGAGGCGGCGATCGAAGTGTCGCGCCAGATCGAGAAAAAGCGCGCGACCTTGCGCGGGAGGACTTTGATCAACCTCTTTTTCGAGGCTTCGACCCGCACCCAATCGTCCTTCGAACTGGCCGGCAAGCGTCTTGGCGCCGACGTCATGAACATGTCGGTCGCAACCTCGAGCGTCAAGAAGGGCGAGACGCTGATCGATACGGCGATGACGCTGAACGCGATGCGGCCAGATATTATCGTGGTGCGGCATGCTCAGGCCGGCGCGGTGCATCTTTTGGCGAAAAAGGTCGATTGCGCGGTCGTCAACGCGGGCGATGGCGCGCATGAGCATCCAACCCAGGCGTTGCTCGATGCGCTCACGATCAGGCGCAACAAGGGCAGGATCGAAGGTCTCACGGTCGTGATCTGCGGCGACATCCTTCATTCGCGTGTCGCGCGCTCCAATATATTGCTGCTCTCGGCGCTCGGCGCGCGGGTGCGGGTGGCCGGGCCGTCGACGCTGCTGCCGCCGGGAATCGAGCGCATGGGGGTCGAGGTTTTCCGGGACATGCGCGCCGGGCTCGAAGGCGCCGACATCGTTATGATGCTGCGCTTGCAGCGCGAGCGGATGCAGGGCGGTTATATTCCCTCGGCCAAGGAGTATTTCCGCTTTTTCGGCCTCGACGAGGCCAAGCTTTGTTATGCCAAACCCGATGCGCTGGTGATGCACCCAGGACCGCTCAACCGCGGCGTCGAAATCGATTCCGCCGTCGCCGACGGACCAAGGAGCCTTATCCGCGAGCAGGTCGAGATGGGGGTCGCGGTGAGGATCGCCGTATTGGAGGCCTTGGCGCAACATTTGCCCAATGGATGAGAGCGAGTTTCGGGTGAAACGTTCCTCCCCCACTTCCATTGCCTACCAGCCGCTCGCGCTCGTCAACGCGCGGCTGATCGACCCTGAGAAACTCCGCGAGACGATGGGCGGTGTCCTGGTCGTCGATGGCTTGATCCGCGATTTTGGCGCCGCCATAATGCAGGCAAATCTCCCCGCTCATGCGCGGATCATCGATTGCGGCGGCGATTGCGTGGCGCCCGGCCTCATCGACATGTGGGCGTTCATCGGCGAGCCCGGCGCCGAACATCGCGAGACGATCGCGACCGCGACCTTGGCGGCGGCGGCGGGCGGCATCACGACCGTCCTATCCCGCCCCGATACCAAGCCGCCGGTTGACGAGGCGGCGGTGGTCGATTTTCTGTTGCGCCGCGCGCGCGATACCGGCCGCGTGCGGGTGCTTCCCTTGGCGGCCTTGACGGCCGGCCTCGACGGCGCGGAGATCGCCGAGATTGGCCTGTTGCAACAGGCGGGCGCGGTGGCGTTCAGCGATGGCGCGCGAGCGATCCGCAACGCGCGTGTCATGCGCCGCGTCATGCAGTACGCCCGCGATTTCGATGCTCTCGTCATCCATTACGCGGAAGATCACGATCTAGCGGACGAGGGCGTGATGAACGAAGGCGAGTTCGCCTCGCGCCTCGGCCTTGCCGGAATTGCGCGCGAGGCGGAAGCAATCATGCTCGATCGCGACATCAGGCTCGTGAACTTGACCGGCGCGCGCTACCATGCCGCGCTCGTCACCACCGCGCTTTCCCTGGAGATTATCGCCAAAGCCAAGGCCGATGGCTTGGCGGTCACCTGCGCCACTTCGATCAACCATCTGACCCTCAACGAAAACGACATCGGCGATTACCGGACGTTTTTGAAACTCGCGCCGCCTTTGCGCCACGAAGATGAGCGGCGCGCGCTCGTCGCGGCTTTGGAGTTCGGGCCTCATCGACGTCGTCGTTTCGGACCATAACCCGCAGGATGTCGAAACCAAACGCCTGCCGTTCACCGAGGCGGAAGATGGCGCGATTGGCTTGGAGACGATGCTTTCGGCGGGCCTGCGGCTCGTTCATTCCGGGGAAATTCCGCTCGGGCGTCTCATTGCCGCGATGACCATCCGGCCGGCCGAGATCCTCGGTCTGCCGCAAGGAAGGTTCAAGATCGGCGCGCCGGGCGATCTCATCCGTTTCGACCCGGATGAGCCCTATGTGGTCGATCCGGCAAAACTGCATTCGCGTTGCAAGAACACGCCCTTCGACGAGGCGCGCATGGAGGGCAAGGTAAAGCTCACCATGGTCGCGGGCGAGATTGTTTACGAGGCGGAGTGAGGATCGGAAGCAACGCCGCGAGAGTTCCGCCAGCCCAGGAGTTTGCGCTTTTCGCTGGGCAGTCCTAAGAATCAGAAACGATTCCACGCGAGAACGGGGTGGATGCAACCGAGGGAGGGCGCGATGAAGCGCACATTCATAATGCTGGCCGTCACTTTATCTCTTGTGGGCGTCATTTCCGGGGCGGCCGCGCAGCATGCCGCGGTGACCAACCAGGAACTCATGGACAAACTGAAGGATGCCGCCCCGGCTGCGGTGTTGAAAGGCGCGACCGTTATAAATATGGGCGCGGACGGGCAAATGAAGTCCATCCAGGCGGGAACCAACGGATGGAGCTGCATGGACCCCGGCGGAGCGCCGATGTGCGCCGACGAGGCCGCCATGGAATGGGCGAAGGCCTGGAAGGCGAAGGGGCCAGCGCCGCAAAAGCTCGGCTTCATCTACATGCTCAACGGCGACAACGGCACCAGCAATACCGACCCCTATGCCACGGAGGAGACCCCGGACAACAACTGGGTCCAGACCGGCTCGCACGTGATGATAGTGGGCGGCGAGGCCAAGAGCATGATGCGGGGCTACCCGAGGGACGCCAAGCCAGACCCGGCCAAGCCCTATGTGATGTGGCCGGGAACGCCTTACGAACATTTGATGCTTCCCGTTAGATAACGGCGCCTGGGGGCATTCAATCGCTCCGGCCGCCGCGGGCGGACATCGCCCTGTACCCGGGCTGCTGGCGGCCCGATTCAACATGCCGGCCTTCTTCGTATCTCGCCACGCCTGGGGCATGTATGTTTGCCCGGCCGCCGATCGTACCAAAATGTTTCATGGAAGCGCTCTCCTACGCGGCATAAAATCCGCACAGTCGAGCTGAGGAGCGTTTCGAATTCTCTTGCGCCGGCGCCTTCCACGGTAAACAGATGCACTATCGAATCGGAAATCAATCGCAAGGCTAAAGTTCATGCTTGCAATCCCAGGAAAAGCCTGCGGCGAATGCAGCTTTTGTTGCAAGGTTCTCGAGATCGCCGAATTGGCGAAATCCGCCGGAAAATTGTGCGAACACTGTCTTAACGCCGGTTCCGGCGGCTGCGGCATCTATGCGAGCCGACCGCAAGTTTGCCGCGATTACGAATGCTTGTGGAAGGGCGATCGGGACATGAGCCCGCGGCTGCGTCCGGATCGCACCGGCACGATCTTGATGGAAGATCCCGATTCCGATGAATACCGCGCCGTCTGCGATCCGGAAAAACCGTTTGCGTGGCTAACGCCGCTTGTCTTCAAGCATCTTGTCGCGATGGCGAAAAACGGGCGGACCGTCGTCGCCAAGGCGGGGTTGAAATCCTGGCGCATTCGCGCCAACGGGCAATGGGGACCTTGCGTTTAGATATAGTCGGAGTTTAAAATTCAGGCATGAAAGCCGCCGGAGAGATCGCCAACCGTACCTTGCCTATGCGCCAGATCCTTGTATAAAACCCTGCGTAGAGTCAGCTTCGCGACTCTAGCCGGGGGCCGAACGGGAGCTCGCTTCGCGGGTAGGATCAAAGGATTCGCTTTTCCGATGTCTCCGCGTTCGTTTGTCGGCTCGGGCCTTTCTTCGGCTCGAAGGGCTTGGCGTTGGGGCGTCGCGAAGAGTGAGAGGAAAAGCAGCAGAATGGCTCTTTACGAGCATATCTATTTGGCGCGTCAAGATATTTCCGCCCAACAGGTGGACGCGCTGACGGCGCGTTTCAAGGCGGTCATCGAATCCTTCGGCGGCAAAGTCGAAAAGCTGGAATATTGGGGGGTGAAGTCCCTCGCCTACCGGATCAAAAAGAACCGCAAGGCGCATTTCTCGCTCTTGAACATCGATGCGCCGCCGGCCGCGCTCGCCGAAATGGAGCGGCAGATGGGCATCAACGAGGAAGTCATCCGTTTCCTGACAGTTCGGGTCGAAGCTCTGGAACAAGGCCCATCGGCGATGATGCGCAAGCGCGACGACGACGACCGCGGCGACCGCCATGAGCGCGGCGATCGGGGCCGTGGCCCCCGCCCCGAGCGTGGCGAAAGAGCCCCTAGGCGTCCGCGCGACGAGACCGCGGCAAGCGAGGAGGCGAGCTCCTGATGACAATCTCCGCCGCGCCCCGCAGGCCTTTCTTTCGCCGCCGCAAAACCTGCCCGTTTTCCGGCCCGAACGCGCCCAAAATCGATTACAAGGACACCCGTCTCCTCTCGCGCTACATTTCCGAGCGCGGCAAGATCGTCCCCTCGCGAATCACCGCCGTTTCGGCCAAGAAGCAGCGCGAGCTGGCGAAGGCCGTCAAACGCGCCCGCTTTCTCGGGCTCTTGCCCTATGTAATCCGCTAAGTTCGCGCCAGCGCGGGACGACCATCCACGCGCGGGATATTTCCACCGGGGTGGGATTGTTCTAATATCCGTGAGCCACGAACAAGGGCGGTCACTGGCCGCGCGGTGAGACCGCGCAGTTTCTCTGGAACGACGGGAGACTTTTCTCTCCTTTGGTCCTAAACCGCCTTTTGAGCGGGACAGCAGGTCATGATGAAAAAGCGCCTCTTAAGGCATGGTCCGGCCGTCGCCCTTGGGATCGGGGCGGGAATTGCCGCCGCCGTGTTGTTTAGCCTCGCAGCCCGCGCGACCTTTTTCGCCGCCGCTCTCGCCAATTTGGCTCCGCTTCCAATCATGATCGCGACGCTTGGATATGGCGCTTTCGCCGGCGCCGCGGCGGTTGCCTCGGCCACGCTCACCATTGCCGGACTCTTCGGTGCGCAGCAGAAATTCGGGAGTCTCGACACCGCCGCGCTTGGCGGTCTGATTTTCGCTTTTTCCCTTGGCTTGCCGGCTTTTTGGCTAAGCCTCCTCTGTGTGTTGAGCCGGGCGAAGGGAAGTCCGAATTGGGTCGTAACAAGCCGAATAGGCAGCTTTTTTGCCCGTGAATATGTTCCGCTTGAGCGCATTCTTTCCTATGCCGCCTCCATCTGCGCCACCATCGGGGTAGCGATCGCGGTTTATGTCAGCTCCCTCTATGGCGGTTTCGACATGGCGCTCGAGAGGTTGAGCGCGGAAGTTACCCCTTTTGTCGAACGGCTTATCAGCCCCAATATGCACCTTCCAAATGAAGTCAATGCGCGTCACTTAGCGCGCGTCACGGTTTTGACGGCGGCGCCGGCGATGGCGGGCGGCAGCCTTGTCATGCTGATGCTCAATCTTTGGCTCGGGGGACGGGTGGCGCAGCTTTCGGCGCAACTCCCCCGCCCGTGGCCCGACATAGCGGGGGAATTGCGGCTGCCGCAGGTCTATCTTTTGGTTTTCGGCGCCGCCGCTGGAATAGGTCCGTTTCTTGGCGGGCTCGCCGGCCACATCGTCGTCATTGTCGCCGTGACGCTCGGCATCGCCTTCGCGCTCGACGGGCTCGCCGTGGCGCATTACCTGTCGCGCGGGTCGAGTTTCCGGATTCCCCTCCTCATTCTTATCTATCTCGGCCTTGTCGTCCCCGTGACGTGGCTCGTCTTTTTACTTCTCTTGGTCTTGACCGGTATTATCGAGACAGCTTTCTCTCTCCGGGATCGCAAGGACAAGACGGCCTCGCCCAAACTCTGATGCAACTCGAAGGATCGCATTATGGAAGTTATTTTGCTCGAACGCATCGCCAAACTCGGTCAAATGGGAGATGCCGTTCGCGTGAAGGATGGCTACGCCCGCAATTTCCTGCTGCCCGGCGGCAAGGCCATGCGCGCGACCGAAACCAATAAGAGCCGTTTCGAAAGTCAGCGCGCCCAGCTCGAAACGCGCAATCTGGAAATCGCGGAACGAAGCGGCCGGCGTCGCCGAAAAACTCACCGGGCAAATCTTCGTCATCATCCGCCAGGCTGGCGAGACGGGCCATCTCTACGGCTCGGTTTCGCCGCGCGACATCGCCGCCGCGGTCACCGCTGGTGGCTTCAATGCCAACCGCAATCAGATCGTCCTGAAAGCGCCGATCAAATCGCTTGGACTGCACGAAGTCCCAGTGCATTTGCATCCGGAAATCGAAGCCCGGATTACCGTCAATGTCGCCCGCTCCGCCGCGGAAGCCGAACGGCAGGCCAAAGGGGAAGCAATCAATGCCGTCGAGGAGGCGACCATGGACGATCTCGGTCTCGAAGTCGGCGCGGCGCTTGCCGATGCGGGCGGCAGCCTCGGCGACCGGTAAGGGATTTTTGCTCTAGCAAGGCAACGCGACAACGCCGGCCCCTCCCCTGCCAAGGTTAGCAAAACCGGCGCCGGCGATGTCGCATTGAGTTTGGCCTGGGCGAAGGGCTCGGGGAAAGTCCATTGGATCGCCGGCCCCCCGTCACGGCGCCGGCGTTGGCGCCGGAATCGCCCGCGGCCGCTATTGCGCCCAGCAATGCCTCCCGGCGAATTCGATGAATTCCTTGAGGTCGGCATGCTCGCGCTCGCGCGACCAGAGGAGCCCGATCGCTCTCGATATGCCCAAGTCCAACACCGGGACCTGCTTGACCGCCGATATTTCGAAGTGGGCGGGAACAAGTGCCATACCTATCCCGGCAGCGACGAGCGCAAGCGCCCTGTCATCGTGGTCGGTTTGATACACAACACGCATCTTTATGCCGCGAGCGACAAGCACGTTGGTTACGTCTTGGTAAAAATCGCACCTCGTCCGTACGATGAAAGGTTCGCCGTCAAGATCGAGCGCGAGCTTGCACCGGTTCCGGCTGCAGTCCTGCTTACTCGTCACGAATGCAAAGGTTTAAACTAAAAACTTGGATCGGCGCGCATCCACGCGACTGAGTGGAAGAGACAAGACATGGTCACAATGTTGCGCGGTTCGTCCGGCTTGAAGCGAAGCCCGACAAGGAGGCCGAGGTTGCGGAGTTTCTTAAGGGCGGCCTCGCGATTGTCGAAGGGAAACCGGCGACGATTGCCTGGTTCGGCATTCGGCTTGGTCTTAATCCTACGAGATCCTGAACCAAGGTTCCAAGGTCGGAAACTGGGGGATCCGGATTAAAAACCGGCTCCCTCCAGCGCTTAATTATTCCGCCGGTTCGAGACCGATAAGGTCCTCGTAGGCCGTCCTTTCCGATCGCGAAAAATCCAAGGCCACGGGCCGCCGCTGCGGCGGGCTTCCGCAAAAACCGGCCAGCCGTGAAACTTCCGCACCCTCTCACGCCGGCGTTTTCGGGGGAACGAGCTTCTGCTTCCCGCCCAAGCGCCAAACCAAGTAAACCGCGGCGACGAGCACCACGACCAACGAGACATAGATCCCGATGTTTTTGCTAAACGGCTGGCCAACCGAAAACGGGAACTGCGACACATAGGTCTGGCCATGCCCGTTTTTCACCGTCACGATGCCAATGAATTTGCCCTCCTCGGGAAAGGTATGCTCAAAAGTCAGCGTGCCCGTCGGATATTTCTTGGGCAGCAGATGGGTGATGGTCACGGGGTCGAGAACTTGCGGGCTCCCCAGCTCCGCGTCGGTCAGGAACGGGAGCCCATTCATCGTCGTATGGTTTCCCTCATCCTTGATGATGCGGATTTCGGTCAGCATGTCGCGGAGCTCGGTATCTTGCATGTCGAGCGCGACAACCGTTTGCCCGGTGCGGGGGATATCGTCGCAAAACTCATCCCGGGAATTTTGCGGCTGGTATCCGGTGAAGAACATGATGTCCGGCCCAATCTGCAAAACGCATCTATTGTCCCGCATGCCCACCCCGCCATGGGCATGCGCGGCGGAGACGGACAGAACCATGGCCAGCAGCCACGCGGCGATTCCTCGGATCATCATTGTCTTGAGCTCCCATAATATTTCCCCCGCCGGAGCGTAAGCGCCAGCGGGGGAAATGACTTAATCTTGTTTACCTTGGACCAACGGGGTCCTCAACACACGAAGCGCTACCTTATTCCGCCGGCTCGAGACCGAGCAGGTCCTCGTAGCCGTGCGCAAGCTCGACGACGCGGCCAAGCAGCTGCAGCGTCACGCCGAACACCGCGAGCGAGAACCAGCCGAAGAAGACGAACATCCAGTGGAGCGGTTCAACGAACAGTTCCTCCATGAACCAGAAGGTGTGACCCCATTCATTGAGCCCGACGTTCGGGAAGATCATGAACGGGCCGACGAACAGGAGGACGTAGGCAACCGACCAGCCCTTGGAGCCGTAGGTCGGGAGCCTGGTCCTCGCATACATGAAGCCGCCCACGCCAATCACGATATACATCGGGTAGCTCATGTAGAACTCGATGATATGGCTCGGCGTGAAGTCGGTGTCGCGGATGACCGTCATATGCCAGGTGCCGTCCTGCTCCGTGAAGTAGCTGGCGCCCCAGTAAATCGCGATACCGTACATCATGATCCAGCTGATCAGGTTGAAGATACGGCGCATTTCCTCGCGCGGCGCGACGTTCGCGAGGTCGGTGTCGCGGGTTTTCCACATCCAGCCGACCAAGGCGAGGAAGGAGATCAATTCGACCGGCTCCTCGATATAGAGGATGGTCATCCAGTAGGTGGTGAACTCGGGAGCAAACGAATTGAGCCCCGCGAATTGGCCAAAGACTTGCTCGTAGATACGAACGCCGATATAGAAAACGTTGATCGCGATCGTACCGAGAATCAACGGTATCCCGTTGAAAAGGGGCGCCTCGGCGACGGCCGCGGCCTCACCGGTGCGCGCAGTTCCTGTTACTAAGCTCATGTTACTTGCCTCTTTCTCTCTATCTATCGTTGCCTATCTATCATTGCTCGCCGGTGGCGAACATGCCCTCATGCTCGGCCAGCTTGCAGAGTCCGGAACGCTACGCGCTGCGAGGGAACCGGGGAAATCATTTTTTGTTGTCCCGTGCATCCAAAATATCTGTGTGCCGAGGGGTGCGACTTCTTATTCGGCTTTTCGTGAGCGCAAATTTTCGTGATTGCAAATTTTCGTGAGCGCAAAGACGCGACTTTATCCAACCCAACGATGGGATTCGAGCGCCGGCGCGGACGAGCCCGAGCTTGCGCCGGTCCAGGCCGTGATCCGGCTCGCCCTTCACGGGTGCCAGGGTTTAAACGGGGATCCGCCCGATGACGGTGTTGAAATTGACGTTGAGGAGTTGCCGCGGATTCTGCGCGTGGTCGAGGCCGAGTTCCAGGCTCGGCCTCATCGTGGAGTTCGATTAACGCCGGACGGAGCCAATCGCTTGAAGAGCGCTAGCTGGGCAACTTCGAAGCCAGAATGTCGGCCATCTTGATCGAATGCGGTTGGGCCAACAAGTCTCCGGCTTTCCCCATCAACGCGGCGGCCACTTTCCCGGCCATATGCGCTTGCCGGCCGGCTTCATCGGGAAAAGCGTCGAAAATGGCGAAGGGTGAGAGTCCGAAACGAACCCCGAACCAAGCAATCGTCGCAGGTTCGGCCTCGACCAATGCCTTGCCCTGGCGCAAGAACTCGGCGACCGCCTCTTCTTTTCCGGGCTTGGCTTCGAGCGCGACGTAAACGGCGACATTGACCTTCTGAGGGCTGCCGCCGCCAGTCTGAGCAAAAACCTGAGAGGCGGACGAAACCGCCGCGGCGGTTCCCAACGCGGCAAGGAATTCACGACGCTCCATAGTTTTCTCCTTTCCAAGCTTGACGCCGATTGAGAATTCTCGAATACAGACTTCGACCGGCAATCCCCCGAGTGCCGCCGCCGGTTTCTCATCTTGCTTCCTTTGCACTCTCCTGACAAGCCGGAGCCGGCGCGCTTGGAAGCGGACCTTTGACGGGAGGATAAAATTTATGCGCCGGAATTTGCCTTCGCGCTTATCCGGCGATCTTGGAAAAATCGGCAACTATATGCACGGTGCGGCGCAATCCGCTGAGAAGGCGTAGCCGGTTCAAACGCAGCACGGGGTCCGGGGCGTTCACCGTCACTTTGTCGAAAAATGAGTTGACCGGCCACCTGAGCCCGGCCAAGTCGCGTATGGCATCTTCGTAATCCTTTTCAAAGTACTCTTCAAAGAGGTAACCGATAGCCAAGATTTTTTTGACAGTTTCCAAGAGCTTTTTGACCGTTTCTTTGAGCGCTTCAGACAACGCTCGCTCCTCGGGTTCTACGAGGAGGTCTTCCTCATAGTCTTCAGCAAAGGAAACGGCTTCCTCGGGGCTCGATTTCTTCTCTTCGGCGCGGAGAATGTTGGCGGCGCGGCGATAGCCGGCAAGCAGATTCGTGCCGTCTTCCGTGTCGAGAAAACGGCCTAGCGCCTCGACGCGGGCCACGATCAGGAGGAGATCGTCTTGCCCCGGCAAGGCAAACACCGCGTCGATGAGATCGTATCTCGCACCGCGCTCGTGCAAATAGACCTTGAGACGCTCGCTGAAAAAGCTCATGAGCTGATCGAGCAATTCGCCCGGACCGCCAACCGATATGTCCCGCTCGTCCACGAATTTGGCCTGCGCGAACGCCACGGCGAAAAGAGAACGCAGCGGAAGACGCAGTTTATTTTCGAGGACCAGCGCGATGGTGCCAAGCGCCGCGCGGCGCAAACCGTAAGGGTCCTTGCTGCCGGTCGGCTTTTCGCCAATGGCAAAGAAGCCGGTCAGCGTGTCGAGCTTGTCGGCGAGGGCGACGCTGATCGCGACCGGCGCGCGAGGCACGCGATCGCTTGGGCCTTGCGGCTTATAATGATCCTCGATCGCCTCCGCTACGCTTGGGTGCTCACCTTGCGCGCGCGCGTAATAGCGCCCCATCACCCCCTGCAATTCCGGAAATTCGCCGACCATTTCCGAGGTCAGATCGGCCTTGGCGAGACGCGCGGCGCGTTCAGCGAGAGCAATCTCGGCACCAGTATACGGGGCAATCTCGCGGGCAAGCCCGGCCATTCTTTTGGCCCGCCCGCCCTGGGTCCCAAGCTTTTCATGAAAGACGATTTGATCGAGCTTTTCCAATCTGTCTTCGAGTTTGACCTTGAGGTCGGTCTCCCAAAAAAACTTGGCGTCGGAAAGCCGCGCTTGCACGACCCGCCCATTGCCGGCGGCGATCGTGGCGCCGCCATCGGCTGCCTCGATGTTCGCCACCAGCACGAATTTGTGGCTGAGGCGTCCACTCGAAGGTTCCTTCAACACGAAACATTTTTGGTTGACGCGGATCGTTGTCCTGACGACTTCCGGCGGGATGTCGAGAAAAGCGGCGTCGAATTCGCCGGTCAGCACCACCGGCCATTCGACCAGCCCCACGACTTCGTGCAAGAGCGCTTCGTTCTCGACGAGTTCGAGCCCTTGCGCCAGGGCGAGGTCGCGCGCGTCATAAAGGATGATATCCCGCCGCCTTGCGGGATCGAGCACGACTTTGGCTTTTTCCAGCGCCGCCACGTAATCGTCGAAACGGCGCACCTTGATTTTGCCGGGCGCCATGAACCGGTGGCCGAAGGTGAAATTGCCGGCGGCGACGCCATCGACGGCGAAAGGTACCACTTCGGTCTCTTCGGTTTCCGGGCCGAATGTGGCGAGGATCGCGTGCAGCGGGCGCACCCAGCGCAGCGCGCCGGTCCGCGCCGAGGCCTCGCCCCAGCGCATCGATTTCGGCCATGGAAAGCCTTTTATCGCGGCGGGCAAAACCTCGGCCAAGACCTCGATCGTCTCCCTGCCCTTTTGCTCCATGACGGCGACATAGAATTCGCCTTTTTTGGAATTCCTTTGGATTTTGGCTTCCGCGAGCGATTTAAGACCCGCGCTTTTCAAAAAGCCCTGCACCGCCGCATCGGGCGCGCCGACCCGCGGTCCTCGCTTTTCCTCGCGCGTATCGGGCTGGCGGGCCGGCAAACCTGCTATGTGCAAGGCGAGCCGCCTGGGTGTGGCGAAGCTCGCGGCGCCATCATGCGAGAGGCCGCGCTCGCGCAAGGCTCCGGTGACGAGTCGGCGGAGGTCCTCGGCCGCCCGCGCCTGCATACGGGCCGGGATTTCCTCGGAGAAAAGTTCGAGCAAAAGGTCGGGCATCGTGGCGTTTCAATACGGCTCGGTAGCTCGGCGACGTTGGGTAGGCGAGCAAGAGCTGTCCTCTATAGACGGAGCTCGCCAAAGAGGAAAACGCGGGAGAGCAAAAATCGGGCATGGCTTCAACGATTTTCGACGGGAGGGAACAAAGGAGCCAGACAAGCGTTTGCAAAGCCTCAGAGGAGGCGTTGCAGAACTTCACAAGAAGTGTTGCATAACCCGTTGCATAACCCTCAAAGGAGTTGTGTCATGGATACGAAAAGAATTTCCACTCTCTCCGCAGTCCTGTTCGCGCTTACAGCCACCGCTTCGGCGGGCCCCATGAGCTTCACGAATTCGAAGCACATCGCGCCCCCGCAAACGCAGACCGAGCCAGTTTTTTTTGGTTATTATGGCGGATATGGCGGTTGGTACCCGGGCGCGGCGATCGCGGGCACCGCCCTTGGCTTGCTGACGCTTGGCGCCGTGGCGGCAACGGCCGGCTCGCCTTATTACGGCTACGGCTACCCATCTTACGGTTGGGGTTACGGCTCGCCTTATTACGGCGGAGGTTACGGCTATCCTTCCTACGGCTGGGGTTACAGCAATCCCTATTACGGCTCTTCTGCATATTATGGCAGGCCGTATAGCTATGGCGGATCTTATGCCTACAGCTACCCGCGTTATCGGAATTACGGTTATTACAACCGGCCACGCTATCGGAATTACGGCTACTATGCGCGGCATAACTTTCGCCAGGGTCGGCAGTATGCGTACAGAGGCGGCGTTCAGACGGGGCGCAGCGTTGCGTACCGCCACACGTATCGTGGAGGGCACTACCGTTAAAGCCTGCCGCCCGTGCTGGAGCGAGAGCATGATCCGACAGAATTGGATCATGCTCCAAGTCGCGGGAACGCATGATCGATTCCGCGACGCCAGCGCGCCGCTTTGTGCCCAATCCTCTTCAGCCGCACCGTAACCTCAAGCCCCGCCGCCTTGTGTCTTGAGCCAGGCGACGCCGCACGCCTTGGCGAGATCGCGCACGCGAAAAATAGTGCTTTGCCGCTCGGTGACCGAAATCACCCCGCGCGCGTCGAGCAGATTGAAAATATGCGACGCCTTGATGCATTGATCGTAGGCTGGCAGCGCCAGCAAATGGCGATCGCCGTCTTCTCCGCGGGTGAGGAGCGCGCGGCATGAGGCTTCGGCATCCCTAAAATGCTGGAACAAGATCTCGACATTCGCGGCTTCGAAATTATAGCGTGAATACTCTTCCTCGGCCTGTTTGAAGACATCGCCATAAGTGACCTTCTCGGAACCTTCGCGGCCATTGAAATTCAAGTCGTAGACATTCTCGACGCCTTGCACATACATCGCGAGGCGCTCCAGCCCGTAGGTCAGTTCGCCCGAGACCGGCGCGCACTCAATTCCCGCGACCTGCTGGAAATAAGTGAATTGCGAGACCTCCATGCCATCGCACCAGCATTCCCAGCCGAGCCCCCAGGCGCCAAGCGTTGGGCTTTCCCAATCGTCCTCGACGAAGCGAATATCGTGGCGATGCACATCGACGCCGATCGCTTCGAGCGAGGCGAAATAAAGCGCCTGGAGATCTTGCGGCGAAGGTTTCAGGATGACTTGGAATTGGTAGAAATGCTGCAAGCGGTTCGGATTTTCGCCGTAACGCCCGTCCTTGGGCCGGCGCGAGGGCTGCACGTAGGCTGCCTTCCAGGGGCGCGGGCCGAGCGCGCGCAGCGCCGTCGCCGGATGGAACGTGCCGGCGCCCATTTCCAGGTCATAGGGCTGGAGGATGACGCAGCCATGCCCGGCCCAGAATTTTTGAAGCGTTAAAATGAGGTCCTGGAAGGACCGTGTCTGGCGGGGCGAACCGGAAACGCCTTCCCCTGCCGCGCGTCCGTTCTTCATGATTTGGCCTGTTTCATGAGCGGAGTTTTCTATTGGCACCGTTGCGCAGGCAGCGCGACCGCGGCGAAGCGGACCGGCGGAGGGCCAAGCCGTATAATATCGTGCGCGATATTTCCACCCATGGGTCTGGGCAATGGCTCGGCGGCGGCTATATTGTCAAGGCTAACCCGTGCGAGGTTTTTGTAGAACGTCGTTGGTATAATTTGTCGCCAGGGGAAGACGCGCGATGAGCGGCGATTTTACTGATCGAGCGACCATCGACCGGAAGGAGGGAAAAATGAAGCTTTTGATAATAGCGGCCGTTGCGGCCTTGACCGCCTATGGCGGTATCTTCGCCGGTGCCGGGAACGCGGCACCGGCGGCGGGCCTATTTACCGGGGCGCCAACCATGCGGACCCTGGCGACACCAGCCCCCAAAGCCTCCGTCGAAAAGACCCGTTATTATCGAAGGTATCATAGGCACCGTCGCCATTATTGGCACCGTCGCCATTATTGGCGCCCGTATTACCGCCACTATTACAGGCGCCATTACTGGCATCCCTATTATTGGTGATCAGCCAGGGCGAAGAAGTAACCTTAAGAAATACCGCGAGAGAAAAGCCGGCGCGGGAGGTCGGCTTTTCGATCAATAACTCAACACAGATATAGCGTTAGCATAAAGACGGCTTGACCGAGACGACGATAGAGGGCATGTTCGCCAAGCTGGTTGCAAAAGTGTTGTAAATAAATAGCGGATTTACATCATGTTCGCGGCCAAGCGGAAAATGCTGCAAGGACGAAGGAAAAAATGGCTTGTGAAGCCTCAGTCCTAGCAACTTTTAGCAGGGAGAAATAAAATGCGTTTACCGACAAAATCGGGATTTGCGATGGCCACGATTGTGGCCGCGTCCTTTGGTTTCGCGGGCTTGACCCAAGCGGCTCCTTTAGCCGGCGTGGCGGCGGCTGTCCCAGCGGTGCAGATAACCCAGGCGCCCTCGGCTGCCGAAGCCCTGCCGGAAAAAGCCTACCATGGTTATAAGCATCACCACATGTATCGCCATTATCACCATCACCACGTTTATCACCATCACCACAAACCCCACCATCACCACGTTTATCACCATCACCACAAATACCACCATCACCATGTTTATCACCATCACCACAAACCCCACCATCACCACTACGGCAAGCACTACTGATGTAGGGTGCGGCCGCGTGTTTTGAGGAAATCGGGTGTCTTCGTGCGAACGAAGACACTCGTGCATGAGACGGTCTTCGCGCTTCACCATTCGATCATTGCCGCGCCTCTATGGATGGCGTCGGCGGCTTCGGTGAAACGCTCCCCATCGTGAAGTACGAGCGGCGGCGCGATCGCGAGGGGCGCGCGGTTGCCTTTTTCCCCGCGCACGAGAATGCGCCCTGCCTTGGTCTCGCGCCGCGGATACACCGGCAGGACCGCGATGCCGCCGGCGCGCCCCGCCAGGGTTTGCAGGATAAGAGGCAAGGCGTCCGGACGATGGATCAGAATAAATAGTCCGCCGGGCGTAACCAACGCCAGCGACGCCACGATCCAGGCGGCAAGCGCGCCCTCGGCTGGCATGGCATGCGCGCGCCGCTTTCGAGGGTCAGGCGAAAGCCGCGCCCGGCTAGGGTCGAGAAAAGGCGGATTGGTGATGACGAGACCGGCGCTTTCATCGCGCAAGCCCGCGCCGCGCCGGCTGGCCTTCGACAAAACATCGGCTTCAAGGACATGGCCTCGGCCCGCGAGCTTATTTTGCAGGAGATTCGCGCGGGCCAATCCAGCGATGAAGGGGTCATTTTCCAATAGGCTTATGCGCGCGCCGGGCCGCGCCACCGCCAGGGCCAAACCGGCGGCGCCAACGCCGGCGCCAACGTCGATGGCAAGGCCGGAAAAATCGGCCGGAGCCGCCGCTGCGAGAAGCACAGCGTCGGTGCCGCAACGGTGGCCTTCGGCCGGCTGACAAAGCAGGAGCCGGCCGCCGAGAAACGCATCGGCGACGACCGGGGGCGGGCGATCGCCAAATACCTCAGCCATCGCGCAATTCCGCGCCGAGCCCTGCCTCCGCCAATGCCCTCCGCGCACGCGCCGCCACATCGGCCGCGACCAGCACCCGGCGCGGCAAAAAGGACAAAGATCCTTCGAGCGCGCTCATATGCCGGTCGGCGACGAAAACCGCGACGCCGATTTCCGCGAGAATGGCTTCAACCCGCGAAATCAACACAAGGTCGTTGGTGCGCAGAAGCTCGATCAATCCGCCTCCATCAGAATCGCGATGGCGCCAAAAACGGCGCGCGGAATGGCATCCCATCGTCTAACGATTTCAGGCTTTTTATCAGTCCCGCGCGGAGCTTGCTTTGGCATTTGTTCCATGCTGCGCATTAAAGCAATCTAGGGTTTGCCCGCCAGCCCTTTGCGTGGGAAAACCAATCCGATGAGACCGGCCGGATCGCGCTCCTAGTTGCGAAGCGCCAAGCCGCGCCCTAATAGAAGCGCTAAGCCGCGCCCTAATGAGTGCCGCCGATATTCGGAGAATTCAATCTTGGGCGTTGTCATCCCCCTCGAAGAAAAAATGGAGGAGCCCGGCATCGACGGGCTGCTCGCCTTGGTGGCGCAGGATATGGAACGCGTCAATCAGATGATCCTTTCCCGCGCGGCCTCCGATGTATCAATGATCCCCGAAGTCGCCAACCATTTGATTTCGTCGGGCGGCAAGCGGCTGCGTCCGATGCTGACCTTGGCGACCGCCGGGCTTTGCGGCTATGCCGGGGCGGGACATATCAAGCTCGCTGCCTCGGTCGAATTCATGCACACCGCCACTCTGCTCCACGACGACGTCGTGGACGAGAGCGACATGCGCCGGGGCAAGCTCGCCGCGCGCATGCTATGGGGCAACGAGGCGAGCGTTCTCGTCGGCGACTTCCTCCTCGGCCAAGCTTTCAAAATGATGGTCGAGGTGGGCTCGCTCCCCTGCCTCGATACGCTCTCGTCCGCGGCCGCCGTCATCGCCGAAGGCGAAGTCATGCAGCTTTCCACCGCCAAGGATACCGCGACGAGCGAGGACGATTACCTCGCGGTGATCCGTGCCAAGACCGCCGCGTTGTTCGGCGCCGCTTCGGAAGTCGGCGCCCTGCTCGGACGGCGGCCGAAGCCCGAGATCGCGGCTTGCCGCGGCTACGGCCTGAACTTCGGTATCGCGTTCCAGCTCATCGACGACGCGCTCGACTATGGCGGAACATCGGCCAAACTTGGCAAGAATATCGGCGACGATTTCCGGGAAGGGAAGATAACCTTGCCGGTCGTTCTGTCGTTCCGGCGCGGTTCGCAAAAGGAACGGGAGTTCTGGCGCCGTACCCTGGAGCAAGGCAAAATCGCCGACGGCGACCTCGAAACAGCGATCGCGACCATGCACAAGCACCGCGCGCTCGCCGACACCATCGCGCGGGCCCGCCATTATGGCGCCATGGCGCGCGACGCCCTGGAGCTGTTTCCTGCCTCGGCGTGGAAATTCGCCCTGAGCGACGTCATCGATTTCTGCGTCAACCGAACCTACTGATCGCCCCGCGGCACCGTTCGCCGATGGACACCCGATCCTTCCTTGATAGCTGCAATCGCGCAATTGGGCCCGTCGATCTGCCCCATTCTGGCACGCTCCTAGCCCGCGTCTAGTAACCTGTTCTCAAGCTTACCCGGCAATAAACATTGCGGGCAGGCGGCATGCGCCAAGGCCTGCGACGAGCGTGAGACGCGCATGGGTTATTCGCGGACCAGTTGGGCGGCGGGCGCCATTGCGCCATGGTGGCTTGGCATGGCGCTTGCCGTCTCGATGAGCGCGGATGCTGGCCAGGAAGCGGTATCCGGTGCGTCTTTCGCGCCTTTGCCCTTGCGCGCGCCGGCGCCGCCCGCCGTGTTGGTCCCGGCGCAACCACCAACTCTTGGCCTCGATTTTGGCAGGATCCCGGGCGAGGCACGAAGGGTCTTGCGAGAGGCGAGTCTGTCGATCGGAGGCGGCGAAGAATTCAAGCGTCTGCCCGATGAAATCGAACCGCGCGCCGATCTAAAACGCAATGCCCGGCGGTTTCCAGAGGTCGACCGCAGCAACAAGGGAGATCCCTTGGCCGGTCTACGGCCGGCATTCGACGCGAGACTGCGCGATTCCCAAGGCCTCGCCAACTTCCGCGCGGGCGACCTGATGTTCCATCATGACGAAACCCGGCCGGCGGGGGCCTTCGCGGTTCCGGACGACGAAGCATCCGGCCCCGACAGCGCTGCCGCCTTCGAGCCGTGGCCCGCTGGCGACAGTCCGGTAACGGCGCATTCCAGCGCCGAGGCGTCGCCGGGCCGGGACGGGTCCGCGATGACGGTGCGGCCAGCGGCGATCAACGAGCGGCTGATGCAAGGAGCGACGCCCGCGATCCGCCGCGCGATCACGCTCGGATCGGCGACCCCCGCCGCGGCGGATTCGGCACCGGTCGAGGTCGTGGCGCTCCCCGGGGTGCCTCGGACGCCCGGCATGGGCGAGTTTCCCGCGCCGGGGGTGCGGCGAAATTACGCGGCGCTCATCGATCAGGACGATTCGGCGCGGGAAAACCGTTGCCTTGCCGAAGCCATCTATTTCGAAGCCCGCGGCGAATCCGGGGAAGGACAGGCGGCGGTTGCACAGGTTGTCTTGAACCGGGTCTCGAGCGGACTTTATCCGGCGACGATCTGCGGCGTTGTCTACCAAAACCGGCGGCATTACAATGCATGCCAGTTCTCTTTTGCCTGCGAAGGCAAATCCCTGCGCATCGACGAACCCGATGCTTGGCGGCAGGCGGTCCTCATCGCCGGCGAAGTGACAAACGGCAGGACCTATGTTTCCGATCTCGGCGGCTCGACCCATTTTCATGCCAATTATGTCCGGCCACGCTGGGCCAGAAGACTTGAAAAAATGGACGTTATTGGGCATCATATTTTCTATAAGCTAAGGCCTGGGCAGAGCTGATCATTCGCGGTTTCCCGCCAACCCGTTCGAATGGCCGCCCCAATCGATTTTGATTTGCCTCCGCCATCGGAGTGTAATCGCTACCGCGAAACTTGGTTCAAATTAGCCGGAGCAACGCAAAACGGCCATGTTCGTCGCGAGACATCGCGTGATCGCACCTTTGGCTGGCGGAATATCGCCTCTTGCACGGAAAGACGGTTGTATGCCGATCAAATTGAAGTTTGACCAGAAAAATCATGACCAGAAAGATCATGGCCGCAGTTGCCGCCGCCACGCCTTGCGAGGGTTCGCGGTGCTCTCGCTGCTGGCGTTAACTTTTCCGGCCGCGCTAGCGAGCGCGCAAGCGCGGACGCGAGAAAATTTGGCCATAGCAGCCCCTTTCGAGGTCGGCGAAAGCCCCTCCGGCAATTATCTCGCCGCGCTTGTCGCGGGCTCCGAGCGCGATACCGTGGCCGCGGCGACTTTCTTTCGCGAGGCGCTGCGATTCGATCCGCGCAATCCGAATCTGATTGAGCGCGCCTTCGTCGCGGCGGTCTCGAACGGCAATATGCAAGACGCCTTCGGCCTCGCCGACCGTGTGCTCGCGCACGATCCAAACAATAGCCTGGCGCGCCTCGCCCTAGGCGTCAAGGCAATCAAGGCGAAGCGGTTCGCCGCCGCGCGCGCCTATTTCGCGAAGGGCGGCGCCGGCCAGCAGCGCGACATTACCGCGACGCTGCTGACCGCTTGGTCCTATGCCGGCGCCCGCGATTCGCGCCGCGCGCTCAACCTCGTCGATAAGCTCCGCGGCGAAAATTTCGGTGTGTTCCGGGATTATCATGCTGCCCTCATCGCCGATGCCGCCAACGAGTTGCAAGAAGCCTTGAAGCGAATCAAGGCGGCCTACGCCGCCGACAAGAACACTTTGCGTCTTGTCGATGCCTATGCCCGTTTCATGGTCCGCCACGGCGACCGCGACGAAGCGCTCCGGGCTTATGAGGCCTTCGATCAAATTCTTCCCAACCATCCAATCGTCGCCGCCGCGCGCGCCGGCATCAAGGCCGGCAAACCGCTTGAACCGCTTGTCAAGGATGCCGGGGAAGGCGCGGCCGAAGTGCTCTATGGCCTTGGCGCCGCCGGCAACCAGCAGGGCGACGAACTCGCGGCCATGATCTATCTGAGGCTCGCGCTCTATCTTACCCCGCAAAACAGCCTCGCCATCATTACCCTGGGCGATATCTACGAGCGCCTCAAACAGAACGAGCAGGCCATCGACGTGTACGAAATGGTGCGCGAAAACGATCCCTTGCGCACCACGGCCGATATCCAGACCGGCCAGATTCTCGAAGCGCTGGCCCGCCATGACGAGGCCGCCAAATATCTCAAGCGGATCGTCGACGAAAACCCAAGGAACGAGGATGCCTTATCCGCGCTTGGCAATCTGCACCGCGCCCACAAGCATTATGCCGAGGCGATAGAAACTTATTCGCGTGCCTTGGCCGCGACGAGCAAGCCCGAAAAAGCCAATTGGCCAATTTATTATTTCCGGGGTATTTCTTACGAGCGCGAGAAGAAATGGCCGGAGGCGGAGGCGGACCTCGTGCAGGCGCTCGCCTTGTTTCCTGATCAGCCCATGGTCCTGAACTACCTTGGCTACAGCTGGGTCGATCAAGGCATGAACCTCGAGGAAGCCTTCAACATGCTGCGGCGGGCGGTCGAACTGCGGCCGACCGACGGATATATCGTCGATAGTCTCGGCTGGGCAAATTACAAACTCGGCCGCAACGACGAGGCGGTGAAGGAACTCGAACGGGCGATCGACCTCAAACCTTCCGATCCCGTGATCAACGACCATCTCGGCGATGCCTATTGGCGGGCAGGACGCAAACTCGAGGCGCATTTCCAGTGGAATCACGCGCGCGACCTCGATCCCGAGCCGGAGGAGAAGGTCAAAATCCTGCACAAGATTGAACATGGTCTCGGCGAGGAGACGCATCCTGCCGCGGCTCAAACCGAACCGAAAAAAAACGGGGGCTGAGCAAGCAATGTGCCGCGAAGCGCCACGGAAGCGCTATATTCTCTCCGGCGCGCCAGTAAAACCCAGCAATTGTTCAACGTCTCCTGTTTTCGTCTCTCTGACTCCGTACTCTACCCGTGCCAGAGCAATCTCTGCATGTGAGGTAGGTCGATTTACTAGTACCTGTGCCTCCGCAACTTACACACGGCCTAGTGTCGTTCATCTTCTCAAGTGGCTCGCCACAATTCGGGCAGGTCTTGGCGCTCAGGCTTAGAACGTGCCCACAGTTAGGACAACCTACAGCCATTTGATCGCTCTCCTTTTCGGATTTGTTGAGGTTACTATCCACCACAAGCTATCTCAATAGTTTTAGTTTGACTGTCACGTTCAACGATGATGCGCTCGCACCTCGCCAATTACGTCTGAATTTCAATCATATAGGACTTCGCAGTTTTATCCTGTATTGTTAAGGCGCACGCCCAGAGCGCTCCCGCCGCTCTCCTCCGTTCAGCTTTGACCGCGGCATCCGTCTTGCCCCAAACTCTCACCGAGCGCGCGCCGGCGAAAATCAATCTGACCTTGCATGTGACCGGCCGGCGCGCCGACGGTTGGCACACGCTCGAAAGTCTTGTCGCGTTTTCCCGGGGCGGCGACGCGCTCGCCTTGACCTACGGCGAACCGCTCTCGCTTTCCGTCGAGGGTCCGGGCGCGGCGGCCTCGGGCCGCATCGAGGACAATCTCGTTTTGCGCGCGGCGCGTCATTTCGCGGAACGTTTTCCCGGCGCTAGGTTAGGCTCGTTCCATCTTGTCAAACGCTTGCCCGTGGCTTCGGGCCTCGGCGGCGGATCGTCGGACGCGGCGGCGGCGTTGCGCCTGCTTGCCCGCACCAACGCGGTTGCGATCGACAACGCGGGCGTGATGGAAGCCGCGCGGGCAACCGGAGCGGATGTGCCGGTTTGTCTCATGGCTCGCGCGCGGATGATGCGGGGCATCGGCGATGAGCTCGGCCCTTTGCTCGCGCTGCCGCCGCTCATCGGCCTGCTCGTCAATCCGGGCGAGCCGGTCGCAACGAAAGACGTTTTCTCACTGATGAAGGTTGCGCCTGGCGCCGCCACCGGCTTCGGCGGACACCCCGAACTTTATTCAAAAATGCCTGCGGAAGCGTTGATCGCGGCGCTTCGCAAAGGCCGCAACGACATGGAGAGTGCCGCGTGTCTGCTAGCGCCGGTCATCGGCGATGTGCTTGCGGTTCTTGCCGCCGCGCCTGGTTGCCGCGTCGCCCGCATGTCGGGGTCCGGCGCGACCTGTTTTGCTCTTTTCAAGGATTGCAGGTCCGCCGCGCGGGCCAAGCAAGTGATTCGTCGCGCGCATCCTTCCTGGTGGGCGAAGACCTGCGTCTTGAGCTGATGTAAGCGGCTCAAACCATAATCGCTTCAAGAAGCGTTCATGGTATCAGTCATGCCTCAGTTGGATGTCTGCTATGAGCCGAAATCAGAGCCCGTCACTTGACAGACAATCAACAATATGTTTGATTATCAACATATCGATTGAATGATGGCCGCGTTCGCATGGGCAATCCCTCACATCTGCGTGTCGTCGGGCAAACGCGATCCGCCCATGACGAGCAGCAAGCATTGAACTTGGTATTTGCCGCGCTCTCGGACCCTGTGCGGCGCGAAATCCTCGATCGGCTCGATGGGCACGATCTGCTCGTCTCGGAGGTCGCCGCGCATTTCGATATTTCATTGCAGGCCATCTCGCGCCACATCCAGGTTTTGGTCCGTGCCGGATTGGTGGATCAGGAGCGCACGGGCCGCATCAGCCGCTGCCGCTTCGATGCCGGGCCGATCCACGGCGCGGCCTTGTGGCTCAATCGCTACAGCAAATACTGGCAAGCTCAGTTCGATCTGCTGGCGGTCTCGCTGGAGGAGATCGAGCGGGAGAATTCCATAAAGGCGCGCAAGCCAAGTCGAGGCAAGCCGACGAGGTCAATGCCGGCCCGTCTACGGAAGCAAGCTGTCAAGTCACGATTGGAGAACTGAGCATGACCGATCATCAAGTCGTAACGCCAGAAGCGTGGGTAGAGGCGCGCAAGCACCTTCTCGCCAAGGAAAAGGAATTCACGAGGCTGCGCGATCAGCTGAGCCAAGCGCGCCGAGATCTGCCTTGGGTGCGCGTCACCAAGCAATATGTATTCGACGGCCCCGGAGGGAAGCAGACACTTGCGCAGCTATTCAACGACCACAGTCAGCTCATCGTCTATCATTTCATGTTCGGCCCCGATTGGGAGGCCGGCTGCAAGAGCTGCTCGTTTTGGGCGGACAATTTTAATGGCATCGTCCCGCATCTGAATCAGCGCGACGTGACGTTCGTCGCCATTTCGCGCGCGCCGCTGGCGAAGCTGCAGGCTTTCGCGACGCGTCTGGGGTGGAGCTTCAAATGGCTGTCATCCTCCGGCAGCGATTTCAATTACGACTACAATGTGTCGTTTACGCCGGAAGAACTTGCCGGCGGCAGCGCCATTTACAACTACGCGGCGAACGAGATGAGCATGCCGGAACTGCCGGGTATCAGCGTCTTCTTCAAAGACGCCGAGGGGAGCGTCTTTCACACCTATTCCTGCTACGCGCGCGGCCTGGACGTGCTGAACACCGCCTATCACTACCTCGACCTCGTGCCCAAGGGGCGCGACGAGGCGGGCCTGTCCCATGCAATGGCCTGGGTGCGCCTCCGCGACGAATATGGCAGTTGATTACAAAAGCGGGAGGATTAGCGATGAAGTACAAGGAGACCGCCGAGAAGCTGGCCGAATATCGGAGCCAAATCGCCGCCATTCGTGAGAAAATGCGAGGCGCTCACGCATCGATCGAGCCCGAGGAAGTCCAGGACTATGCGTTTGCGACGCCGCAAGGAAAGGCGCGGCTGTCTGCTTTGTTCGGCGACAAGGACACGCTATTCGTGATCCACAATATGGGCACCACCTGCGCGCATTGCACGATGTGGGCGGATGGCTTCAATGGTGTGTTCGAGCACTTGCGCGATCGCGCGGCTTTCGTGGTGTCGTCGCCGGACACGCAATGCCGGGTGTTTCGGTCTTCGCGCGCAAGGGCGATAAGATCATGCGGGTGGCGGATACGGCGTTCACGCATGGTGATGATTTCTGCAGTGTCTGGCACCTCTTTGATCTACTTCCGGAAGGCGCCGCCGGTTGGCGACCGAAATTCAGCTATACGCAAGCTGAGTGAGAACGATTAGCGGCAAGCGGCGGATATGATAACTTTCTCGTGAAGGGAGACGATCATGAACAACCGAGATAGCGAAACGGACCGGGCCGATAGGCCGGGCGGTTTCGTCAAAGCTTGAAGCGAGCCGGCGTGACTGACCTGATTGGGCGCCGTTTTCGGCGTCCCCACAGTTCTCGCGCCGGCTGATTCGCAACGAACCCTCGCCACGTGCGGCCGCCTCGAATCGAGCCTAAACGTTGGTGCTCGTCTTGCGGCGCAGCCGGATGACGACGTCCACCTTGCTGATTTCATAACCCTCCGGTGGCGTGACATCGTCGGCGAATTTCATTCCTTCGAGCGGAATATCCGCGATCTCGCCGGTATCTTCGAAAAAGAAATGGCTATGATCGCTCGTATTCGTATCGAAAATCGTTTTTGTACCTTCAATTGCGAACCCGCGCACGATGCCAACTTCGGCGAATAGATTAAGCACATTATAAACTGTCGCCAGCGAGGCAGGCATTTTCAAAGCATTGGCCTCTGACGCCAAGGTATCGGCGGTCACATGCCTATTGCCTTTGCTGAAAAGAAGTCTCGCAAGACCTAGGCGCTGACGGGTGGCCCGCAGACCATATCGCTCCAAAAGCGATCTATGCGGGTATTTGCTAGGCGGCGCGTTCGCCGCAAAGCTATCCTGCGAAAATTCTGCCATGCCACTAGCGTCCCAAAACGCCGCCCTTCTCGCCGCGCGCGGCGCGGCATTGGGTCAAACCTGTTCGCGGCCAGTCATTTCGTCGATTGCCCAATTTGACATTATTACATCGCGGCGCGAAATTATTCAATGCCCAAGGATTGGCCATGGATTGGCTCTTCGAATTGGGCCATTGGCCGCGATGGCTTGACGCCGGCGGCGGCCTGTTTCATGTCTGAGTAACATTGGCCTCGATGAATGGCGATTTGGGCCGCGGATTAGGAGGATACGTCAAGAATGACGCCGGCGGCAAACAATTCCGGGGGCGGAACCTCGCAAGAAGCGGCAAGTTTGGCCGCGTCGCCGCGGCTTTTCGAAAACTCCCTGCTTGACAAATTGTCGCGCGTCCATTGGTCCACACCGCTGTTTGTTTATTTGCCTTTGGTTTTCGTCCTCGCCGCCTTGAGTCTTAAATCATACGATGCCGGGGCCGTCCTTTGTGCCACGGCGCTTGGTTATTTTATCTGGACTCTGATCGAATATTTCGGCCACCGCTTGCTGTTCCATTACGCATTTCCCGGCCGTTTGGGCGCCAAAATTCATTTCCTGATCCATGGCGTGCATCACGTGCATCCCAACGATCCGCTGCGACTCGTCATGCCGGTGTTGCTCAGCGGACCGATCATGCTGCTTGCCTATGCCATCGTGCGGCTTCTGTTCGGCCCGCCCCTCGGGTATCCGGTGCTGATGGGTTTTATCATCGGCTATCTCGCCTATGACATGGTGCATTACTATGTGCATCATGGCGAGCCCAAGACCCGTTTGGGACTGACTTTGCGGCGTCTCCACATGCTGCATCATTTCCGCAATTCGACGCGCGGCTTCGGGGTCAGCGTGCCTTGGTGGGACTATGTGTTTAAAACCGCGCATATCCGCGCGGAGCGCGGCGGGACCGGCACTTGAACGTGGAAACGGTGGGCGCGCGGGATCGTGAAGTTCCAGAGCACCTCGTGGCGGTCACCCGCCAAGTTTGCACAGCGTGATTGGGAAGCGCGCTAGCTATCCTGGTTGATATTTTTCTCCAGCCGCGCCTTGAGCACAAGCAGCTTCGCAAAAGGCGAGTCCGGGTCCGGCGGTCGTTCGCTGGGCCTCTTCTCTTGGGCGCCAAAACGGCCTTCCCTGCGCTCACCCGTTCCGCCGCGGTTCTGCTCTGCCGCCTGCTTCCGACCGCGCTGGCCTCCGAAGCGCGGCCTCTGTTCGCCTCCCCCCCGCTCGCCGCCGTTCTTGCGGCGATCTTGGAGAGCGGTCCGCCGGGAGCCGGTTTGCACGTCCGCAACCGCCGCCTTTTCGGGCTCCTCGCGACCCGGTGATTCCGCGGCCGGCCCGTCGCGAGGATTGGCCAGTTGCGCGATCGTTGCCAGTGTGGCGGTATCGCAAGCCCCGGCGGGCGTTCCTTCGCGCCGCTCGAAACGTCTTTTGTGCATTCGCGTCTTGGGCCTGCGCGCGTGATGATGCTGCCAGTGCGGCCGCCAGATTTCGATCAATGGTTCTTCGACAGGCAGCGGCTCCGGGGAACTTTTTGCCCCACCCGCCTCCGCGGCGCCGGTTTCGCTCGTCTCGACCCCGCTTGCGCCCACTGGACTCGCATCCGGAAGCGCGGCCGGGCACGGCGGGCCTAAAGCGACGGTGTCCGGAATTGCGTCCAGCCCGGGAACGGCGACGCCAGCCGGTTCGACTGGTTGCTCGGGGCAAACGGGCGGTTCGGCCGGTAGCTCCTTGGCTTGCGTATCTGGGGCCGCGTCCAAATCGCACTCCGGTGTTGGCTCAGGTCCGGCTGCGCGCGGCGCGAGCGGTCCGGCCGCGGCGAGCAAAGGCACGGTGATCGCCGGAGCTTTGCGGTGTTCAGGCACGTAGCCAAGCGCGCGAAGGATCGAGGCGAAGCTATCGCCAGAACAGCCGGCAAGCGAGGTCATCGCGACCGTGACAACGAAGCCATCGCCATCGGCCGCGCCCGGCGGCGGATCGCCCGGAGTGACGCCGGGCCGATAGCTCACCGCCGGACGGATCAAATCGGCGAGGCGCTCCAAAATATCGACGCGCACCGCGCGATCCCCGCAAACACGGAACCCGGCCGCCCGGTACAAATTCCTTGGAACATCCGTATCGGCGGCCAAGGAGGTGCGGCCGGAAGCGGCGAGATGAAGGACGTCGTCGAGACCTTTGATCGCGTCGCCGCCACCATGCTTCAAGGCATAAAGCTGCGCGGCGAGGGCGCGCGGGGCGGGCTTGATCAAATTCGGCAGATACAGATGGTAGGCGCCGAACCGGACGCCGAATTTCCGCAGCGCGGCTCGGGCGTCCTGGGAAAGGCTCTTCACCTCGTCGGCCACGCGCGCGCGATCGAGAACGCCGAGGGATTCGGCGGCGTGGAACGCAATGCCGCGCGCGATACCATCGAGCCCCTCGCCTTTTTCGAGATCGGCAAGCGGCCCGAGAAGCTTTGCGACATGCTGGGCAAGCCAAACATCGAGCCGCCGCTGGACCATCGCGAGCGCCTGGCCGGTCAATTGTTCGTCCGCCAGAATCGATACCCGCGGTTCGAGCACATGCGCGCCCGCGGAGATCTTGCCGATAGGCTCGCCGAGCCAGCGGATGATTTCGTCATTGGCAAGTATGAAAGCTTCGTCGACGGCCTCGCTCACCCGTCCCGCGCGGCCCTCGATTTCGCTCGCCAAGGCCTTTTGCGCGGCGGCGTTCAGAGCCTTCGCGGCTTCGCCCGCCGCCTCCGGGTCGGCCGTGAAGCAAAATCCATTGAGCTGGCCGACGTGCTGACCCTCGACCAACACATCACCGCTCGGGGTGACCTCGGCCTCCAACATGGCGTTCTCCCTTAGGCGGCGCATGAGAACGCTCGTCCTGCGGTCAACGAACCTTTGGGCGAGACGTTCATGCAAGGCGTCCGACAATCTGTCCTCTACCCGACGCGCGGCATTCTGCCAATGGGCGGGATCGCGCAACCAGCCGGAACGGTTGGCAATGAAGGTCCAGGTTCGTACCTCGGCGAGCCGCGCCGACAGAGTGTCGAGATCGCCGTCGATGCGGTCCTGCGCCGCGACATGACGGGCAAACCAATCATCCGGGATTTGACCCGCGCGCACGACAAAGCCAAAGACCGAAAGCACGAGTTCCGCATGCGCCGCCGGCGACAGCTTACGATAATCGGGGATTTGGCAGCATTCCCAGAGGCGCGCGATATCGGCCCTGGACTTCGCCGCCCGCACCACTTTTTCGTCGCGGGACGCGATGTCGAGCACCATCTGGTCTTCGGCAAGCGCCGCTCTGATGAGGCCTTGCGCCTTCGGCAAAGTGTCGAGCGAGGCGGCGAGACCGGCAATCGAGGAAAAATCGAGGTCCGTATTGCGCCATTGCAGCATCCGCACCGCGTCGAAGCGATGCTCCTCCAGCGCTTCGACGAGTTCGGCATCGAATGGGGCGCAGCGCCCGGTCGTGCCGAAAGTCCCGTCGCGGAGGTGGCGACCCGCGCGACCGGCGATCTGACCGAACTCGGCGGGCGTCAGGCGCCGGTGCTGCCAGCCGTCGAACTTTCGGGCGGCCGCGAAGGCGATGTGATCGACGTCGAGATTGAGCCCCATTCCGATCGCGTCGGTGGCAACGATGTAATCGACATCGCCATTTTGATACATGTCCACCTGGGCATTGCGGGTGCGTGGCGAGAGCGCGCCGAGGACAACGGCCGCACCGCCGCGCTGGCGCCTAATCCATTCGGCGATCGCATAGACATCCTCGACGGAAAAGGCGACGATCGCGCTGCGGCGCGGCAGGCGGGTCATTTTCTTGTCGCCCGCGAAACTCAGTCTGGACAGGCGCGGGCGCGCAAAAATCCGGGCGCCGGGCAAAAGGTCGCGCACGGCACGGTGCATGGTCGCGGCACCGATCAGCAAAGTCTCCTCGCGCCCGCGCCGGTGCAGCAGCCGGTCGGTAAAGACATGGCCGCGGTCGAGATCGGCACCAAGCTGAATTTCATCCACCGCCACGAAAGCGAGGTCGAGGTCGCGCGGCATCGCCTCGACGGTCGAAACCCAGTAGCGCGGCGATTCCGGCTTGATTTTTTCCTCGCCGGTAATGAGCGCGACAGCGGCCGTGCCGGCTTTTTCCACCGCGCGGTTATAGACCTCGCGCGCGAGCAGCCTGAGCGGCAGGCCGATCATCCCGCTGGAATAGGAAAGCATCCGCTCGATGGCGTAATGGGTCTTGCCGGTATTGGTCGGCCCGAGCAGCACGTTCACGCCGCTGGCGCGGTCCAACGAATAGGATTTGGCGGCCGGAAAGGAAATGTTCATTGGTTAACCGGCGCGGGAAAACGATCCGGTGCGTGCGGCAGCGGTGACGGTTCTGGGATATTCGGCCGCAACACCTCGAGATTTGTCTGGAACGACCCATCAACTTGGGCCCATCGCCGCTCAGGCGATAGGCCGCGATTGGAACGGCTGCACGCCGGAAGGGAGCCTTTCGCGCTTACCTCCCGCCTTGGGCCTTCTGTTTCACAACGGCGCTCTTGTGTAGCACAATGAGGCCGCCGCGGGCAGATTGTTTGGCGATGTTACACTTGACATACCAATCCACATGATGTAGTGTTGCGGCCATAGGAGATTTTGCCATGGCCCACGCCGTGCTTACCGCCCCGCAATTCCTGACCGAAGAAGCCGCCTTCACCTATGTCGAGGCTCGGCTTTGGCCGGATGGTCCCGTCTGCCCGCATTGCGGCGAAACTTGGCGCATCGGCCGACTGAACGGCAAAACCACTCGCCTCGGCCTCCACAAGTGCTACGCGTGCAAGAAGCCCTTCACCGTGCGAATGGGAACTATTTTCGAGGACAGCCACTTGCCGCTGCATCTGTGGCTGCAAATCATCCATCTAATCTGTTGCAGCAAGAAGGGCATCGCTACTCGTCAAATTCAAAGGATGCTCAATTGCAGCATGAAAACCGCATGGTTCACCGGGCATCGCATTCGCGAAGCTATGAAGGAAAACCGTGGCCTATTTACTCCGCCTCTTGGCGGCGCTGGCAAGACTATAGAGGCCGACGAAACTTTTATCGGTCGGAAGGCCGGAAGCCGCGCCTACGAAGCGCCCGCGCCGAAGCAAGCCGTCATGGCGCTTGTCGAGCGCAATGGCAAGGTTCGTAGTTTCCATGTTCCGAACGTCACCGCGAAAATGCTCCGTCCGTTGATTGGGCGGCACGTACACCGTGATAGCCGTTTCATGACCGACGAATCGAGCATCTACACCGGCATTGGTTGGAACTTCGCATCGCACGGAACCGTCATGCACGAGGCCAAAGAATACGTTCGCGGAGACGTGTATACCAACACCATCGAGGGGTATTTCTCGATCCTCAAGCGCGGGCTTTACGGCGTCTATCAGCATGTTTCAGAAACCCATTTGAAACGCTATCTGTGCGAGTTCGATTTCCGCTATTCCAATCGCATTAAGCTCGGCATTGACGACGTGGCGCGGGCCAATCTCGCGTTGCAGGGCGTTAAAGGCAAGCGGCTCACCTATCAAACGACTCGTAGCCAATGGGCAGCGCAGCAAGCCTAAGCGCGAACGCATGCGGCGATGGGAGAGGCTAAAGCCAGCCACTCATGATCACCAGCAACTGACCTTTCCTTGGGGTGACGGGGGCGATCAATGACGGTCGCCCCCGTTTGCGCTATCCTGGACGGTGCCAACCAACCCAGGAGCGGAACCATGTTTAGACACGGACAATGCCCAAAATGCGGAAAGCTAATCACTCAGTGTGATCTTGATAACATTGTGATTGGCAATCAAGCTTTTGGACCATTTTTTTACGGCATAAGCGCATCTTGCCCAGGATGCCAAACAGTCCTTGGCGTATCCATTGACCCCGCGTCTTTGGCGGCGGACATTGCTCAACAGGTGGTGAACCGAATTCAGGAGAAAACAAGGTAAAAGCGTTCTTGTTGCGCCCGTCTATGTTCCACATATCTGTGTGCTCCTTACTCATCGGATTATGTGTCATGCCGAGGAAGCCAATAGTTAAACGATTGCCAAAACTCACCGATGCCGAGCGCCATATGCGCTTCATTGATATGGCGCGCGAGGTAGAGGCGTCAGACGACCCGAAGGATTTTGAGAGAGCGTTTAGGACAATTGTTCCTAAGAAGCGGCAGGTGCACGGGAAGAAAAGTACTTAGACCTGAGCCTTTTGATTAGCGCTGATTTGAGATTAGCAAGACTGTCAGGTCCGTCACGTAACTCGGTTATCCCGGTTTCTCCGCGCGGTATAGGCTCATCCGGAATAGGGCCAGCCAGTTGATCGCCCACGCCCTTAATCTCCGAAGCGAATGTGGAGTGGGCTAGAAAATCGGCCATCATAAGCGGATCGCATTGATCTTTACCTGAAAAAGTAATATCTCCGAGCATGTCACATCCGTCTTGTTGTAACTCCTTTTTGACCTCATTGAAAATGCGAAGTGCATCATAGGCGTTTCGATGTCCAGCCTCTAAAACGAAATGCAGCTTTGGGTACCTATTTCTATACTGTCGCTTTTCGCCTTCCAATGCAAAGTAGATAAGGCATTTGCGAAAACACAATCCATATGCACTGTCGAGGCGCAATTTCCTTGGCTTTTCTCCGGCTTTGTAGTCACTTTCATATTTGGCATTATCAATTGTCGCTACGACGCCTCCCATGGGGAAGGCTCTACGGGTGATTTCGGCCAGATCGCCTATGAGCGCTAGAGCGTTATCCACTGTGACAGAATCGGGTGGGATTCCCAAGCGGGCTTTGTCGTGATTCAAGCTTCGGGCTGGGAGGAGGCCAGGATGAATGACGAAGCCCTATTCGGAAGATCTTCGGACGCGCGTGGTAGCGGCCGTTGTGGCGGGCGCAAGCTGCCGGGATGCGGCACAGCGGTTCAGTGTCGGCGTGAGCAGTGTTGTGCGGTGGGCGCAGCGGTTCCGGCGGACCGGGGGCGTCGCGGCCAAGCCGATGGGCGGGAAGCGCAACTCGCGTCTCAAAGATGAGCGAGACTGGCTGCTCGCCCGCGTCGCCGCGTCGCCCGATTTGCCGCTTCATGACATCAGGCGCGAGCTTGCCGCGCGCCAGGTCCGTGTCGGCTATGGCACGATTTGGCGCTTTTTCGCTAAGGAGAAGATCACCTTTAAAAAAAATCGTGCGCGCCGCCGAGCAGGACCGGCCTGACATCGCGGCCGAGCGGATGCGCTGGCAAGAAGACCAGAAGCAGCTCGATCCCAAGCGTCTCGTGTTCATCGACGAGACATGGGCAAAGACCAACATGGCGCCCACGCATGGCCGGTGCCGGCGCGGCCAAAGGCTTTATGCCAAAGTGCCGCATGGCCATTGGAAGACGACGACTTTCGTGGCCGCGCTTCGCCATGATGGCATCACCGCCCCCTTCGTCTTCGACGGCCCGATCAATGGCGAATGTTTCCTCGTTTATGTCAAAGAAATGCTTGCTCCGACGCTCTCGAAAGGAGACATCGTCCTGATCGACAATCTCGCCTCGCACAAGAGCCCGAAAATCAGGAAAGCGATCGAGGCCAAGGGCGCCGCACTGCGTTTCCTGCCGCGCTACTCGCCCGACTTCAACCCGATCGAGATGGTCTTTTCGAAATTAAAGACGCTCCTGCGAAAGGCTTCCGAACGAACCGTCGAAGCCCTCTGGACTCGGATCGGCGAACTCCTCGATCACTTCCCCCAGAAGGAATGCGAAAACTACTTCAAGGCCGCCGGGTACGAACCAACTTGAACGGATAACGCTCTAGGCACTGTCCGTTCGACCATCCTCTAAAATCGCCATCCCTTTTTTTGAATTTCTTGGTGTGGAAAATCCTAAAGTTATGCTTGGCTTTTACACGGGCAAAATCTTGCTCAAATGCTTTCCATTGGCGGGCGTTCGCTAGGTAGCCGCCCATGACGGTAATGGGAGAGCCGCTGTGTGCCGCTTTCGTCGAGGTAAGCTGTGAGGATCACGAAAATGCGCTCCGGCTCCCACCGATGCGCGAGCGCAATGCAAAGCTCTCTAATATGGCTGATGTCGCGAATTGGGGTGTTCACTCACCATACCCGTGTATGAGGGTATGGCAAGTGTAACGTAGCCGATTGTTTGCGGGTCGAACGGGAGACGAACGAATCACGCCCGAATCGCTGACTCGGCGTAAATCCTTGTTTGTTCACCACAATATATGGAATGGAAAGACGAGCTACCCCCAGAAATTGTGGAAAGCGGCATTATTTGCGGCCCTGAAGCCGTGCGCGCGCAGGGACTCGGAAGGCCCTTTCTGTCAATAGGACTTTACGTCGATTTTCGACGTTGGCCAGCAACGAAAACTTTGGCCGACGCCAATTAGGCGGCGCTTGTCGCGGGAAGCGGTTCGGCCTCTGAATGCGAAAAATAAAGCCTCGTGATACGGTCCTTATAGGCGGCGAGATTGGGGTGGCGCTCCGCCGCGGTACGGATCGGGGTATCGAACACCGTCGTAAGGAAACTCGCGACGAAGGCGAAGACCGTCGCATCCGCCCCGCACGGCTTTTCGCCCATCAAAAAAGCCTTGTCCCCGATAAGGGCGGCAAGGGCATTGATGTCGGCAAGCGCGAGTTCATCCTGCTCGGCTGGCGTGTGACGCCCAAATCCTTGCAACTTCAATGTCTTCTTAACTTTACGGCGAACCAGGCTTTGCACGACCGGCCGGAATGGCATTGGCACGGCCTTGAAGAATTGGGCCGACCCCTTGGCAAAATTGGCGTCGTCGATCCAACGCGACACCACCAAGGCCCAATAGAGATGGTCCTCGCACATTTTCTCGGCCGCCCAAGCGGTCGCTTTTTGCGCTGCGTCGAGCCCGGCATCGAAATCGAAACCGTGTTTTTTCTCGATGTGAAAGCGGATGAACGTCGAATTCGGCAACGATCAAGCCGTCATCATTGATATAAGGCAGCTTGCCTTTCGGCGCCTTGCCATAGCCGCCGCGATCTTCGCTGTACTCAAGGCCCGCGAACTTCAACAGCAGCATGGCCTTGATAACAAAAGGACTTGCATCTGGAAGCCCGAAGTAAGGTCCAAACGTGTAGAGCGTGATCATGGCAGTAGGCTCCGTCTCTCATTTGATGCCGCGCCGCCGCTCCATCAATGTGTGGTGGTCGCCGTCAGGTCCGAAGGCTCGACCGAAATTTCGACTGCGTCGATGACAGCGGTGCCGGCCAAGGTCATCATTGCGACATGGAAGGGCACGACGACATGCGCCCGCTCGATCGGCGCGAGCCAAGCCTCGATGTCCGTGTTTTCGGCCATGAATTTTGTCGATTTGGAGTCCCGCTTGTGACCGGAGACAGGCGTATAGCGCGCCGCGCAGACCGAAACCGGACCGGAGTATCCGTCGACAGCCACGTCTCTTACACCAACATAGTGGAGCGTGACATCGAATTGGATATAGCCGTCATAGACCGGGATCGTCCGGTTGCACGCGGGGGGACCGACCAGAGGTTGGCCCTCGGGAACCGCCATGATCAGGGCGGTCGCCGGATCGAGAATGTTGCGCTTGTTCGCCGCGGTGACCGGCACTCTTCCTTCCTTGTCCTCGAACGGCGGGGAGATCTCCACGGCCTTGACGTTGCCGGCATCGAGCGACATGCGCACCGTCCGGCTCCCTTGGGAACTGGCGGACGTCGTAGCATAGGTGGAAGGCGCAACGCCGCCTCTGCGCAGAGCGCCGGTCGCGGCGAGCGCCAGCTTGACATTTGCGACCATCGCTGCGACGCCGGTCAGCTGGGCATTAAGATCGATCCGGTAGCTTGTCGGCCCGACCGACCCCGCCGCCACCACCTCCCCAATATGAAAGCCGATGAGGCTCACCGTATAGCGCGCCCGGAATTCATCGGCGCGAGCAGAAGCCATGCCTGGACCGACAACCAGCGCCCAAACAAGACCGAGCGAAATAAGCGGCGCACGCGCTTTCCCCTTGAAATCAGTCATTTCAGCCAACCGCGATCAGCTAACACAAACTAGAACAACTCGTAAATCCGCCGCTTTCATGGCTTGAAACCCAGCGAATCGCATTGCCCAAGGCGACATCATATCAGGATCGCAGGCAAACGCCATTGCCACGCCAGCCGTAGCCCGCGCGGGTTTCCGCGCCGGAATGACGCTTTCTTCACATGGTTGCCATACGAGTCCGGATTTAGGCTATTGTCCGGTGGGGGCGTCGGGATTGGCGACGCGCGAAAGGGTTTCCAAATGCCAAACATGCGTTGGCGGCACGGCTGGCGGGTTCTTGCGGCGAGCGTATTTGTATGCGCCGGCGGGCGGGCGGCCGCGCACCGGCAAATTGCGATCCCTCGGGCCTGCCTTAGCGCGGTTCCGGTCCTCGCTCCCGGCGGTGCGGGGAGCCTGACCGGCGACGATCGCCTCGAATTCACCGGCCCCGCAGGCCAGACAGTTCTCGATTTCGCGGCAACGGGCGGTGCGGCATACGTTGCCAGCGGATCGCTAGGCGAGACGTTCCGGCTGGCCGCGATACATGACGCGGCGCAAAAAAACGAACCTTTCGCTAAACAAGGCGCAAACCCCGCGCCTGTCAACCTCGCGGCAAAACAAGCTTCCCCGGCGGCCGCCCCAGCCGACGCGGCCGGACGCTATTCCATCCTGCGCGACGGCGGCAAGGATACCGGATGCATGCTGACGTTGGACCATCGCGTAAAGGCGCCGGGAAGGGAAAAGGCGTCTCTCGCTCCCAGTTGCCGCGATCAGGGGATCGTGATTTTCGATCCGGCCGGCTGGCAAATTGTCAACGGCCGCCTCGTGTTGACCGCGCGCAAGGGGCATAAAACCTATCTTGACGCGCAACCCGACGGCACCTGGAAAAAAGACCCAAAGGAAGGCAAAAGCCTCACCCTGAAGAAATTGTAATGGGAAATTTGGATTTTCCGCGCCGCGGCCCAATTCAGGGATGACGGCGTTGAACCATAATTCAAATTGAAAAAAACGCGGCGGGGTGAGGACCCGCCGCCGCGTTTCCTTTACTGGCTTTTGCTCTCAACCCTCGATCGCGGGTTTTTTCGGGCCGCCATGCGAGGCATGCCCCCCCTTGCGGCCGGCCTCGGATGCAAGCGTGTGATTGCGCGAAAAGCTGCGCTTATTGGGATTTACGCTTTGACCGCCCTTGCGCCCGGCTTCGGCCGCCAACGCTGGGTTTTGCGAAAAACTCCGCTTTTCGTGCGGCACACTCTCGCCGCCCTTGCGAGCGATCGCCCGCTGCTTCTCGGGATCCATGGAGGCAAAGCCACGCGTCGAAACCGACGATTTCTTGGAAGATTCCATTGAAGCGCTCATCGTTCCTCTCTCAAAAATTGCTGTCTACCTTGATATAGGTAATGTTTGGCAGCGGTAAAGGTTGCTAACTCTCATCAAGTTCGCGTGACCAGTTTGGCCGGGGCCCCCGGCTGAACCCGGCGGTGGTCCCGAGGCGCTCGCCCTCGTAGCGGTCCCTGCTTCGAGCAAGGGGCGTATCGGTCCGGTCCGGCTTACTTTAGCATGGAAATTATAACGACCTAGTTGTCGTGTCTCGATAGGTTGTTTCTTGGGATCCTTGAGATAGGTGAGCATCCGTTGATGCCGAAGTGAGGCCGATGATGATTGTAATGGTGGAGGAAAGGCAACAGTGCGGCGGCCCGTTCGGATGAATGGTTGTAGGGTTTGGCATAGGCCCATTCCCGCAAGGAGGTCTGCACGAAGCGTTCGGCCTTTCCGTTTGTTCTTGGCGTATAGGGTCTGGTGCGCTTATGCTTGATTTTCAGCATTCGCAACGCCTTTGTGTAGCGGCGCGAACGGAAGCTGGCGCCGTTGTCGGTCATGACGCGAAGGACCCTGACGCCGTGATCGCGAAAGAAGCGCAAGGCTTGCAAGAGGAATTTCAGGCAGGAGCGCCGTGTTTCGTCCGGCAGGATTTCAGAATAGGCCAGCCGGGAGTGATCGTCGACAGCCAGATGGAGATATTCCCAGCCCTTGCCGCCTTCCTTGCGGCTGCGTGGCGCGCTCTGTCCGGTACGGTCTCCCGTGATGCGATGTCCGATCCCTTCGATGCGGCCGAGCTTCTTGATGTCGATATGGATCATCTCGCCCGGCTGCTTCTTTTCATAGCGGATGATCGCGATCCTTTGATCGAGGGCGGACAGGCGGCTCAGCCCCTTGGCCTTTGCGATGCGGGCCACCGTCGCGCGCGACAGCCCGGTCGCGCGGGCGATCTTCCAGAAGGGCTGACGGGCCCGGCGCAGGGCTTCGACCTGGGCGATCTGATGTGATGTGATCCGTGTCCGCAGGCGATGCGGCCGGCTGGTCCGGTCTTGGAGGCCAGCGGCGCCTTCGCTTTCGTGGCGCCGGAGCCATTTCCTCACGGTCGCGGCCGAAACGCCTACAGCGCCGGCTATGGAGCGCGGCGTTTCGCCCGCTTGGCGGCGCCCGACAATCAAGGCTCGCATGTTCGGCGTCGTCCTGGCATTCTTATGAATGTTCACGGGTGGGTCTCCTGAGCCTGTGGTGCTTCGCAAACCCCACAAACCTCAGATTCTCCCCGTGAACAACCTGTTGAGACATTACACCTAGTGAACAGGAAGTCTGGTGAACAGGAAGTCTAATGCCTTATGGATGCAATGCCGGCGGCACGCATTATGTCTTTGCGGATTTACGCATGCTTCTTGCGCGCGCCTCGCCGGATCGCGCGGGCGATCGCCTCGCCGGTCTTGCCGCGGAAAGCGACGAAGAGCGTGTCGCGGCGCGCATGGCCCTGGCCGATTTGCCTCTTGCGCGTTTTCTTGAGGACCCCCTGGTGCCTTATGAGGCGGACGAGGTAACACGGCTCATTCTCGATACGCATGACAAGCGGGCTTTTGCGCCAATCGCCGCGATGACCACCGGGGAGTTTCGCGATTTTCTTTTGTCCGACGAGGCGACCAATGAAACGCTCGCGGGCATCGCGCGGGGCATCGCGCCGGAAATGGCGGCGGCGGTGTCGAAACTCATGCGTAACCAGGATTTGATTGCCGTTGCGAAAAAGATTTCGGTGGTCACGCGGTTTCGCACCACGATCGGTTTACCGGGCTGCCTCTGCGTGCGCATTCAGCCCAACCACCCGGCCGACGATCTCGCGGGCATCGGAGCGTCCATCCTCGACGGCCTCATGTACGGCTGCGGCGACGCCTGCATCGGGATCAATCCGGCATCGGATAGCGCCAAGCAGGCCTTGGTTCTTCTCGAACGGATCGAGGAGCTGCGTTTGCGCTTCGAAATTCCGGTGCAATCCTGCGTGCTCGCCCATGTGACGACAACCATGCAGGTCATGGAGCAAGGAGGTCCGGTCGATCTCGTTTTTCAGTCGATCGCTGGGTCCGAGGCGGCCAACCGCGGGTTCGGCGTGAACCTCGCCTTGCTCGACGAAGCCTATTCTAGCGTCCAGGCGCTGCACCGGGCTCCGCCTGGCGCCAATCTCATGTATTTCGAAACCGGACAGGGCGCGGCGCTGTCGGCGGAAGCGCATCACGGCGTCGATCAACAAACAATGGAAGCACGCGCCTATGCGGTGGCGCGGCGCTACGCGCCTTTGCTCGTCAATACGGTCGTGGGCTTTATCGGCCCGGAATATCTCTACGACGGCAAGGAGATCATCCGCGCGGGGCTCGAGGACCATTTTTGCGGCAAGCTGATGGGCCTGCCGATGGGTGTCGATGTCTGCTACACCAACCACGCCGAGGCGGATCAAGACGACATGGACAATCTCCTTACGCTTCTTTGCGTCGCCGGCTGTAACTATATCATGGGGGTTCCCGGCGCCGACGACATCATGCTCGGCTATCAATCGACTTCTTACCACGACGCGCTCTATGCGCGCTCCGTGTTGGGCTTGCGGCCGGCGCCGGAGTTCGAGGCCTGGCTCAAAGCCTTCGGCATCATGGACGCGAATGCGCGGGTGCGGCCAAGCCCTTCGGGAGGCGCCGCGCGTCTCCTCGTGGCGGCGCCGCGATGACTCTGTCGTCCGGAGATTTCTGGGATTATCTGCGCCGCGCGACGCCCGCCCGCATCGCGCTCGGCCGCGCCGGCGATGGCCTGCCGACGCGCCGCGTGCTCGAATTCGAGCTCGCGCACGCCCGCGCCCGTGATGCGGTCAAGACAAATCTCGATCCCGCTGCGCTGATCGCTAGGCTTGCCGCCTGGCGCCCCATTCTGGTGCGAAGCGAGGCAAAGGACCGCGCAACTTTTCTGCAGCGGCCGGATCTTGGCCGCCGCCTCGCGGGGGACTTCGCGCGGGCGCTCTCGCCCGGCAGGTATGACGCCACGATTGTCATCGCCGACGGGCTGTCCGCCGGCGCGGTTCAAGCGCAAGCTGGGCCGCTGTGCAAAATTCTGCTGGCGGCACAAAATTTCGCTTTTGCCCCTCCTGTCGTGGCGCTTCAGGCGCGCGTCGCTTTGGGCGACGAGATCGCGGCAAGGCAAGGCGCGGCCCTTGCCGTCGTGCTCATCGGCGAGCGTCCAGGCCTCTCCTCTATTGAAAGTATGGGTGTTTATATCACCTTCGACCCGAAGCCGGGCGTAACCAAGGACGCCGAGCGCAATTGCGTCTCGAATATCGGCGGCCATGGCCTTTCACTGGCAGACGCGAGCCGGCGCATCCTCGCCATCATGGCGCTCGCCCGGACGATCCGGCGTACCGGGACGTTATTGAAGGAAGACGAAGCCCTCGCTTTGTTGCTTCCGGCGCCGGGACCATTAAATCAGATCGCGTGAAGTCCCTACGTCCGGCGTAAATCAAGCCGTTGGGCTGCCGGTCTTGCCGCCGGGCGGCGCGGGTCAGTCGATGGACATCAACGCCCTTTAAGTTTTTCAGAAAAAAGTGCCTTCGCTAACAACCGGAATGCCCGAACGGCTGGTTCTGGAACATGCTTTCGAAGACGCGAATAGACCAGCGAGGGGGGGCGCTGGAACGGTGCCAGGATTTCCCCGGCCCGCGCGAAAAGCTCCGGCGCCACCTCGCGATCCGCTGCCGCAGCATTCTCCGTCACTTGTTCGGGACGGCTTGCCCCGATGATTGCCGAGGACACCTCCTGCCTGCGCAAAACCCAGGCAAGCGCGAACTGGGATAAACTCAAGCCCGTTTCTCTTTCGGCGATAAGCTTCACCTTTTGCACGGCCGTCAGCACAGGAACCCTCAGCCACTGTTTCGGCAGCATCGCGCCCATTGACGCATGACCGGCCCTGGACCCTGCCGGCGGCGGTGCATCCGGTCTGTATTTGCCGGTCAGCACGCCCTGGGCGAGCGGCGACCAGACGATCTGGCCAATGCCGAGCTCGGCGCAACAAGGAAAAATCTCGTCTTGCGGAAAGGGCCAAAGCATCGAATATTGCGGCTGAACTCGACACGAAACGGGCGACGCCTGGCATTTTTGCCGCCGCCTCGATCTTGTCGAGCGGCCATTCGCTAAAACCAATATAACGCGTCTTGCCCTGACGGACGGCCGCGGTCAAAGCCTCCATCGTTTCGTCGAGCGGAGTTTCCTCGTCAAAGCGGTGGCATTGATAGAGATCAATATAGTCGGTCCCGAGCCGCTTCAGCGAAGCGTCGAGCTGCTTGACGATCTGCGCGCGGGACAGCCCTCGGTCCGTGTCGCTCATTGCGAAAAAAACCTTGGTCGCCAGCATGTAGGACGTGCGATCGATGCCGTGCAGCGCCTCGCCAAGCACGCTCTCCGCCGCGCCGCGGCCATAAACATTCGCGGTGTCGAAGAAATTGATCCCGAGGTCGAGCGCCTTGTGGACGCAAGCGATTGCCTGGCGCTTTTCGACGCCGCCCGAATACGTCAACCATGAGCCCAGCGAAATGACGGGAACTTGCAAGTCGCTGGCGCCAAGCTGGCGGTATTTCAAGGCGAAGCTCCCAAGATCAAGCTCTTAAGGCGAATGCAAAGTCGGCGTCACCGGCCTCGATCGGGAGGCCTGGCCGGCTGCGAACAAGACAGGCTGCTCGCACGCGATGACGTCACGGTATCGATGACGCGGGCTTTGTCCTGGCCAACGTTTATCGCGCGCGAGGCAGCGCTGGAAAACCTTGACGCAACCCCCCGCTCTGCCACCCGCCCTTCGGCCCCAAAATCCCCTGGATCGCTTGCATTTGCTCCCGAGGGGACCAGGCAATTTGGAATTGCAAGGGCTCCACGCCCGCGCGGCAACCAACATCTTGTTACTTGAGATGCTGGGCGAGAAACTTGTTCATCTCGAACATTGTCACTTTGTTCTTGCCGAACACCGCAGCCAACTTTTCATCGGCGAGAATTTCCCGCTTGTTCGCTTCATTTTGCAGCTTGTGCTTCTTGATGTACTCCCACATTTTGCTCACGACCTCGGTACGCGGCAAAGGATCCGGCCCGACCACGGCCGCGAGTTCCTTCGACGGCTGCAAGGGCTTGGCGAAGGCACTTGGCACGGGCTTGGCCTTTTCTGCCTCGGACCCTTTCGAATTCTTGTCCTTTTCGGGTGCGCCCTTGCCGGGCGTGGCTTTTTTACCTGTGTTCGTCATCCGCTTTGCCTCCATTAATTTTAGCGCGAGCGCATGCCGGCGCGACACTGCCTCCGGCTCGCATTAATTAAACGAGCTTGACATGACGGAACCCCAACCATCGCGCTCCGTCAAGCGGCCCACGCAATCTTTATCGAAGCGGGCTCGCGATTGGGTCCAGCTTTGTCGCCAGACCTGCCGGGATTGGGCTTGCCTGAAAAAACCGGGGACCGGTTCTCGAGAACTCCATCTTCGCCGTTTGGCCGACTTTCGGCTGGAATTGGCGGAGCGATCGAAAGTTTTGGGGAAAACGGGTTTTTGTTGGGAAATTGGCTTAAACCTCTTCCCATCGCATGGAATCCTGTGAGTGGGAAGGAATCGCTCAAAATCAATAAGTTGGAAGACCTTTTCGAAAAACTCTAGCGCCTTTTCCCGACCTGCAACCCGCCGTTGGGGCCGCCGTGGGGTCAGAGCATGGCTTCCGCGGCGTTTTCCAGGTGGCGTTTGGTTAGCGCCTCGCGCAATTTTTCCATGGCGCGGCTCTCGATCTGGCGGACTCTTTCCTTTGAAATGCCGAGGCGATCGCCCAAGACTTCGAGCGTCGCCGCTTCATCGGCGAGGCGGCGCTCGCGGAGAATTCGCCGTTCGCGCTCGGAAAGCGCGGTCAAGGCCTCGTTCAGCCAGGCAACTCGTCGATCGGTGTCGAGGGCAAGACCAACCACCTCGTCTGGGCGCGGCTTATCGTCGATGAGCATCGCCATTCGCTCCACGGCGACAGCGGACTCACTGTCCCCGACCGGCGCATTCAAGGACACGTCGGGGCCCGAGAGACGCGCGTCCATGACCTCGACATCCGAGCGGGACACGCCGAGCACCTCGGCGATTTGACTGAAAACTTCCGTCCCGGTGCGCGAATTGCCCTCCTGCGCCAGTTTCGCGCGCAGCCGTCGGAGATTGAAAAAAAGCGCCTTCTGCGCCGAGCTTGTTCCGCCGCGTACAATCGACCAATTATGCAAAACATAATTTTGCATGGAGGCGCGGATCCACCACGTCGCATAGGTTGAAAAGCGCACGTCGCGGTCCGGTTCGAACCGCGCGGCGGCCTCCAAGAGCCCGACGTGGCCCTCCTGGATCAGGTCGGCAAGCGACAAGCCATAATGACGAAAACGCACCGCAAGCGCGATCACGAGCCGCATATGCGCCCGCGCGAGCCTATGCATGGCCTTTTCATCGGCCTGATTTTTCCACAGCAAGGCAAGCGCATGTTCTTCGTCGCGCTCAAGATAAGGAGCGGCTATCGCCGCGGTGAGGAGATGTTCGCCTACCTCAGCTAATTGAGCCATGATCGCCGCCCATCGCGTTCAAAAGCGCCGCGTCCCGCGCAATGCCCCACGGCTTTGCGGTTCAGTCCGCCGCGAAGGAGAAAAACATCTTGCCCCCGCCGGCCGGATCTTCGCGTCGACCCGCCAAGTCCTGCGGGTAAACGGAAGTCCTGGCATTAAACGATTGCCTGGCGTGGCTGGTTCCGGCGGCAAGGCGCGTGCGCGCCGGGGCTAATTGTTTTTTGCGCTCGATCGGCGGCAATGCAAACCGGTTTCGCGGCAACGCTCATGGCGAAGATCATGTAAAATCAACCTGTTTCGATCACGCCTGGATCCCATGTGACTAAAAACCGCTTCTGGCGGCCGCCATGCGTAAAAATTCCCGCACCAAGCTTACCGCTTGCCCATTCGCGGTCTCTCCATCATATTTTAGAATAATTCCTGTCCCTCTATCCAACTCCGGCTTTGAACCGGACGTTTGGGAGAATTCCATGTTTATCGAGACCGAAGCCACACCCAATCCCGCAACCTTGAAATTTCTGCCCGGCCGCCCCGTCTTGCCGCAAGGCACGCTCGACATCAGAGACGCCGAAGGCGCCGGACAATCGCCGCTCGCGCAGGCGCTGTTCGCGATCGACGGCGTCTCCGGCGTGTTTTTTGGCTCGGACTTCATCTCCGTCACGAAATCCGGCGGCGACTGGCCGAATCTCAAACCCGTGGTCCTCGGCGCCATCATGGAGCATTTTGTTTCGGGCGAACCCTTGCTCAGCGGCGAATTCGATGCCGCCGTCCAAGACGACGGCGAGGAGTTCTTCGCGGGCGACGATGCCGAGACCGTCGTAACGATCAAGAAACTGATAGAAACGCATGTCCGTCCGGCGGTTGCCAACGATGGCGGCGATATCAAATTTCGCGGTTTCCGCGATGGGACCGTCTATCTCGCGCTGAAGGGATCGTGTTCCGGCTGTCCTTCGTCGTCCGCGACGCTTCGGCACGGGATCGAGAATTTGCTCAAGCATTATGTCCCCGATGTACGCGCGGTCGAACAAATCTAAGTTTTGGAGCTTCGTCCCGTCCGGTCCGCGCGTTCGACCGAGGTTGGGGCAAGTTTTGAGCATTGGCAAATGAAAATATTGGCGATCGACGCAGCGCTTCCTGCGATTTCGGCCTGCGTCCTTGACGATGGCGCGGATAGCCCGGAAGCGATCGAGACGATTGCGATGGAGCGGGGCCATGCGGAAGCTCTTTTGCCGTTGATCGACCGGGTCATGGCCCGCGTCGAGGGGGGATTTGCATCGCTCGGACGGGTGGCGGTGACGGTTGGCCCTGGGTCCTTCACCGGGCTTCGAGTCGGTATCGCCGCCGCGCGCGCGATCGGGATCGCTTGCAAAATACCGGTCACTGGGGTTTCGACCCTGGCGGCCCTAGCCGCGCCCCTGATCCTGGAGCAAAAGCCAGGTCTCGTCGCCGCCGCGATCGATGCGCGCCGGGGCAATGTTTTCTTTGCCGCATTCGGACCGGACGGAAGGGCCGTACTGGCGCCTCGGATCGCACCGGCGCGCGAGGCCGTGCGTTCGCTTGGCGCGGGTCCGGTGCGGCTCGCCGGATCGGGCGCACGGCTGCTCGCAAGCGAGGCTCTAGCGGCCGGGACAGAGACCTGGATCGCCCGCGAAAATGCTGGATTAGACATTGTTTTTGTTGCTAAACTCGGTCTTCTCGCCGACCCAGTCCTGACCCCACCACGACCCTTCTACTTGGCGGCGCCTGGCGCCAAGGTGCCAGAGGTAGCACAGTCTCAACCGGCGGCGCTTTGAATCGGGATGATCAGTTGGCCGTCCAAAGCTGCACCTGGCATCCGGCCCATCGGTGCCGAACGGAGCGCGGAATGCGCCGCCATCCACGCGACGAGCTTCGCCTATCCCTGGCAGGAAGCCGATTTTGAACAGCTTTTTGTCGCGTCCGGAACGTTCGCGGACGGCGCGATCGAAGCCAAGGAGGAGCATCTGGCGGGTTTTGTGCTGTCCCGCATCGCCGCCGAAGAGGCCGAAATCCTGACCATCGCCGTGGCGCCGGAGTGGCGCCGCCGCGGAGTTGCCACCAGTCTGCTAGCGCCGCATCTGTCTGGACTCGCCGCGACCCGGGTCAACCGGTTGTTTCTCGAGGTCGATGTCGAAAATACCGCCGCCCGCGCCCTTTATGCGAATTTCGGCTTCGAGCAGGTGGGCGAGCGTAAACCCTATTACCGCACCGCCGGCGCCGGGTTAGCGGGGGCTCTCGTTATGCGGCGCGACCTGTTATAATGTATTTTTCTTGGACAGCGGAATATTGTGGCAAGCGTAAGAGGCGAGCGCCGCATGGACCATAGGTGACAATGTCCGGTTTCGATCGATCGCGTGCCGCCCGAGGCGTTTCCGGCGAAACCGGACAAAGCCCGCCACCCCGCCGGCTGTTCGTGAAGTCTTACGGCTGTCAGATGAACGTCTATGACGCGCAAAGGATGGCCGATGTTCTGGCGCCGGAAGGCTATGCTGAGACTGCGCTTTTGGAAGAAGCCGACGTTGTCATCTTGAATACCTGCCACATCAGGGAGCGCGCCGCCGAGAAGGTTTTTTCCGAATTGGGCAAGCTGCGCGCTCTTAAGGCCGCGCGCGCCTCGGCCGGGCGGGAAACCAAAATCATTGTCGCGGGCTGTGTCGCGCAGGCCGAAGGGGAGGAAATTTTCCGGCGCCAAAAAGCGGTGGATATCGTCGTTGGGCCGCAAAGCTATTACCGCTTGCCCGAGCTATTGCGCCGCGCCGGAACCTCACGCGAGGTTCTTGCCACGGATTTTCCCGCCGAAAGCAAGTTCGATCACCTCGCCGCGCCTTCGCCGCACCAAATTCGCAAGCGCGGCGTCAGCGCTTTCGTGACCGTGCAAGAAGGCTGCGACAAATTCTGCACATTCTGCGTGGTGCCCTACACGCGCGGCGCGGAAGCCTCGCGGCCGGTCGAAGACATCGTTGCGGAAGTCGAAATGCTGGCCGCGGCAGGCGTCCGCGAGGTGAGCCTGATCGGCCAAAACGTCAATGCCTATCATGGCCGAACGCCGGAAGGCGCCTTCGCTTCGCTCGCCTCGCTGATCTCGCGCATTGGCGAAGTGCCGGGCATCGCCCGCATCCGCTACACAACGAGCCATCCAGGCGACATGGACGCGAGCCTCATCCAGGCGCATCGCGATCAAGCACGCTTAATGCCCTTCCTACATCTGCCGGTGCAATCTGGTTCCGACAAAATCCTCGCCGCGATGAACCGCGGGCACACGCGCGCCGGCTACATCGCGCTTATCGCGGAAATCCGCGGCGCGCGGCCGGACATCGCCTTGTCCTCCGATTTCATCGTTGGGTTTCCTGGCGAAAACGAAGAGGATTTCGCGGCGACCTTGGGTCTGGTCGAAAAGGTCGAGTTCGCGAACGCCTTTTCGTTCAAGTACTCGCCCCGCGCAGGCACCCCCGCGGCTGAGTTGCGAGATCAGATTCCCGAATCCGTCAAGTCGGAGCGGCTCGCGCGGCTTCAGACCCTCCTCGACCAGCAGCGGTGGACATTCAATCGCAAAATGGCCGGGCGCACGCTCGACGTGCTGATTGAAAAACCGGGCCGGCACGCGGGCCAAATCGCCGGCAAGTCGCCCTATCTCCAGCCGGTTCAGATCGAAGGGAGCCTCGAGCGCATCGGCGAAATCGTTCGTGCCGAGATCGTCTCCGCTGGCGCCAATTCGCTATTCGGGCGGCTCTTGCCGGACCCGGCCGCGCGCGAGGCGCCTCGTTGAAACCACCGGATCGTTCAGCCCCGTATATGCGGCAAGAATTCAAGCGAACTCCGGGCGAGGACGCCGCCGCCGAGATAACCTTGGCCTTCGACGACAATCGCCATGCCTCGCTCGTCTTCGGGCAATACGACCAGAACCTTGCGAAGCTCGAACGCAGGCTCGGCGTGATCGCCAATGCGAACGGCAATCACGTGACGATCAAGGGGCCGGCGGTGGCGTGCGAGCGTGCGCGGCTGGTTTTGGAAAACCTCTATGCGCGGGTGGAGCTTGGCCAGCCGGTCGGGCTCGGCGATGTCGATGGCGCGATCGAGGAAGGCGCCATGCAAGGCACTCTGTTCCCGAAGGAGGACGAGGCCGGGCGCGCCGGTTTCGAACAAATCGGCACCCGCCGGCGCGGTACGGTACGCGCGCGCACCATGGCGCAAGACCTCTACCTCCGCGCGATGAAGCGCCACGAGCTGGTTTTCGCCGAGGGGCCCGCCGGCACCGGCAAGACCTGGCTTGCCGTCGGTTTCGCGGTTCTTTTGCTGGAACAAGGCGCGGTCGAACGTTTGATCCTGTCGCGGCCCGCGCTGGAAGCGGGCGAGAGGCTAGGTTTCCTGCCCGGCGACATGCGCGACAAGGTCGATCCTTATTTGCGACCGATCTACGACGCGCTCGCCGATTTCATGGATGCCCGTCTGCTCGAACGCGGCATGCAAATTGGGATGATCGAGGTCGCTCCCCTCGCTTTCATGCGCGGGCGAACCTTGAGCAACGCCTGCATTCTCCTCGACGAGGCGCAAAATGCGACTTCGATGCAAATGAAAATGTTTTTGACGCGCCTCGGCGAAGGATCGCACATGATTGTCACCGGAGATCCGTCGCAAACCGATCTACCACCCGGCCAAAAGTCCGGGCTCAGCGAGGCGATCGAACTTCTCTCCGGGCTTGAGGGAATAGGCCACGTCGTCTTCAGGGAAGGCGACGTCGTCCGCCACGATCTCGTGCGCCGAATCGTCGGCGCCTATGAGGCGGCGGCGCGGCCAGCCAAGGGCGAGGGACGGCGGCCATGAATCCGGTGATCGACGTTGCGATCGAAGCTAAAGATTGGGCGTCCCTCGAGGCCCCTTCGCAACTTGCCGAGGCCGCGATCCTCGCGGCGATCGAGGAAAGCGGCGCCTCGCTGGCAGCGAACGCCGAAATCAGCGTCCTTTTCTGCGACGACGGCTTTGTCCGCGACCTCAACCGCAAATGGCGTGGAATTGATCAACCGGCCAATGTTCTTTCTTTTCCAGCCGGGGGCGATGCGGCTTTTGCGCCGCTCCTCGGCGATATCGTCATCGCGTTCGAGACCGCCTCGCGGGAAGCCGCCGAAGCAGGAAGGCCGTTGCGCGATCACGTCGCCCATCTTCTGGTGCATGGCTTTTTGCATCTGATCGGCCACGACCATATCGGGGCGGCCGAAGCCGAGACGATGGAGGCGCTCGAATGCGCGATTCTCGGCAGGCTCAGGATCGCCGACCCCTACCGGGAATCGTTGATCGAGGAAGCAGCCGGCGCCAATGACTGAACATGACCCCACGAGCGAGGCAGGCAAAACAGGTTCCGGCGGGAAACCAAGCCTGTTCGACCGGTTGCGCGCTTTATTCGGTCTCGGCGGACTGTCGACTCGCGACGACATCGAGGATGCTCTCGCGGATCCATCGATCGAGGACGATATTTCCCCGCAAGAGCGCGCGTTGTTGAAAAACGTCCTTGCCTTGCATGAAGTGCAAGTCGGCGATGTGATGGTTCCCCGCGCCGACATCGTAGCCGCGTCGCTGCAAGCCAAGCTCGCCGATGTGCTTGAGGTATTTCGCACCGGCGGCCATTCGCGTCTGCCCGTGCACGGCGAAACCCTCGACGATCCGCGCGGCATGGTGCATATCCGCGATTTTGTCGCTTATCTCGCCGCCGCAGCGCTCCCCCCGCATCAGAAGGAGAGCGCGGCCGGTTCGCCGCCCGCGGAGGCGGAGGGCGAGGCTGCCGCAAGCTGCCGCTGGCCACGCCGCGGCTTGGATATGTCTTTATCGCAGGCCAATATGCTGCGCCCGGTTCTGTTTGTTCCCGCGTCCATGCCGGCCCTCGATCTACTGGTGAAAATGCAAGCCACGAGAACCCACATGGCGCTCGTCATCGACGAATATGGCGGCACCGAAGGTCTAGCGTCGATCGAGGACATCGTGGAAATGATTGTCGGCGATATCGAGGACGAACACGATTCTGGCGAAAGCGCGAAGATCGAAGCCGCCGCGGACGGGAATTTCATCGTCGATGCGCGCGCCGGTCTTAGCGAGGTTTTCCGCGCGATCGACGCCGATCTCACCGCGATCAGCGACGCCGAGGAGGTCGATACCTTGGGGGACTTCGTCACGGCCCTCGCGGGGCATGTCCCGGCGCGCGGCGAAATCATTATCGCGGACGGCATCGAATTCGAAGTGGTGGACGCCGACCCGCGTCGCGTCAAGCGGGTCAAGATCAGCATGGCCGGCGCGCGTCCGCTCCCCAGGCAAATCGCGGAAAGCCCCACTCCTGGCGAGCTTGCCAAACAAGGCGACCCTCCGGAGAAGGGTGGCGGATAATACCCTTCGCCAAAATGGCTTTCGCGCATGGTCCAACGGACTGGGAAATGCGCGAGAAAAGTCCTTCGCGCAATCTCTATAGAAATCATGAGTGCGTTCGAGAAAGCCCGCCATGCTCGTGCTCGCCGCTTCGATCATTCTCGCCTCCGGCTGGCAGCGCCGCCTGATCGCGTTCGCCGCCGGCGCCACTGGCGCGCTTGCGATGGCGCCTTTCAACTTTTTCCCCGCGCTCGCGATCCCGATGACCGTTGCCGTCTGGCTTATCGACGGTTGCGCGGAGATGCGCCAAATGCCGCCCGGGCGGCGGTTTCGTTGGGGCTTGCCGGTCGCGGTCGGGCGCGCCTTTGGCGTCGGCTGGTGGTGGGGCTTTGGTTATTTCCTGGCGGGGCTCTGGTGGCTTGGCGCGGCGTTTCTCGTCGAGGCGGACGAATTCGCCTGGGCCTTGCCGCTGGGCGTTGTCGGGCTCCCAGCAACGCTCGCGATTTTTCCGGGTCTTGGCTTCATGTTGGCGCGGCTTATGTGGGCGCCGGGCCCGGGACGGGTTTTTGCGCTTGCCGTCGGATTGAGCCTCGCGGAATGGCTGCGCGGGCATATCCTGACCGGATTTCCCTGGAACACATTCGGCATGGCGCTTGGCGGCAATCTCGTGACCGCGCAACTGGCCTCGATCGTCGGCCTTTATGGTCTGACCGTCATCGCCATCCTTATTTTTTCAGCTCCCGCGGTTCTCGGCGAAAAATCCGCAATACAAGGGGCAAGGCGCCGGTTGCCGCCGACAATCGCCGCCTCTCTCCTGGCCTTCGCCGGGATTTGCGCATTTGGCGCCCTGCGTCTGGCGGGGACAACTCCGGAGCCGGTCGCGGGAGTAAAATTGCGCATCATGCAGCCCAATTTGGCCCAGGACGCGAAATTCCGGCCGGACAATAAAGCCTGGATATTGTCGCGCTATCTGACTTTGTCCGCGCGCGGGGCGGAATCAGATCGATCTGGCCTCGACGATGTCACCGTGCTCATCTGGCCGGAGTCGGCATTCCCGTTCATCTTGTCGCGCGATGCCGGAGCCCTTGCCGAAATCGGCGCGGTTTTGCCGGAATATACGGTTCTCGTCACCGGCGCCGCGCGTGTAGACGATGAAGCGCCGCGGTCCGCGGCCGGCCACGCCCGGTACTTCAACGCCATTCAAGTTATTGCCAGCGGCGGACATATTCTCGACAGCTACGACAAGGTGCATCTCGTGCCGTTCGGCGAATATTTGCCGTTTCAGACCGCCTTCGACCGTTTCGGCCTGCGTCAATTCGTGCATCTCCCTGGCGGGTTCGAGGCTGGTTTGAAACGGCGGTTATTGGTTGTGCCTGGATTGCCGGCCGTCGCGCCGCTGATTTGCTACGAGGCGATCTTTCCGGGCGAGGTTGTACCTTCCGAGGCGTCGCGTCCGGGATTGCTTCTCAACGTAACGAATGACGGATGGTTCGGGACGACAACCGGCCCTTACCAGCATTTCGCGCAAGCGCGGCTCCGCGCGATCGAGGAGGGATTGCCCTTGGTCCGCGCCGCGAACAGCGGAATTTCCGCGATAGTCGATCCCTATGGCCGCGTTTTGGCCGAACTGCCACTCGGCGCCGAAGGCGTGCTCGATGGCAGTCTACCGCAAACAATCGCCCCGCCGGTTTTCGCGAGTTTTCCGTTCGTCAGCGCCTTTTCCGTCTGGATCGCCGTGCTCGCGATTGCCGTGTCCCGCCGCAGGAGGATCGAGTGAAGTGGCTTGGGCGATGGGCCAAGGTGCGGCCGCGCCGAGAGCGTGGCGTGTGGCTATGTTCCGCAGCACGCGGCGGAGACCGCGAGGCGAATCTCCTCGAACAGCGATGGCGCCAAATCAATGTGACGCCGCGCACGACGCCATGGACGGCGGGGATCGGGCCGTCCTCCACTGGGCCTGCCGCAGGGCCTGCCGCTGGCGGTCCTCGAGACTGCTTGAGCGCCAAGCACCTTGCGGTTCAAGGGACCATCAGGACCCTCGGCGTTGAACCGGACAACGATCCCGAGATGAAAAGAGCCGCATAACCGGCGGCCTATTCTCCCGCCGGCACATCCGGCTGCGCGAGCAAGGGAGTTGTCTCGGATGCCGCCGCGCTTTCCGCTTTTTGCGCGATAATCATTTCATCCCGGATGTTCGCGACCCGCCGTAGTTTGGCCATCGCGGCGCCCGTACCGGCTGGAATGAGCCTGCCGACGATGACGTTTTCCTTCAAGCCTTCCAAGGTATCGGCCTTGCCGTTGACGGCCGCCTCGGTCAATACCCGGGTCGTCTCCTGGAAGGAGGCGGCCGAGATGAACGAGCGCGTCTGCAACGACGCCTTGGTGATCCCGAGGAGAACCGGAGTTCCCGAGGCCGGCTTTTCCCCCGCCTCGATCGCCGCGGCGTTGGCCTCGTCGAGCTCGACTTGATCGACCTGCTCGCCAGGCAAAAACCCAGTGCCGCCGGGCTCGACGATGTCGACCTTCTGCAGCATCTGCCGGACAATCACCTCGATATGTTTGTCGTTGATGCTGACCCCTTGCAACCGATAGACCTCCTGAATCTCGTTGACGAGATAGGCGGCAAGTTCCTCGACGCCCTTGATCGCCAAAATGTCATGCGGCGCCGGATTTCCATCGACAATATAATCGCCTTTTTCGACGACGTCGCCGTCCTGGAGATGGATGTGTTTGCCTTTTGGGATCAGATATTCGATTGGCTCAGCGCCCTCTTCATTCGGAACGATCGAAATGCGCGTCTTGTTCTTGTAGTCGCGCCTGAATTGCACGGTGCCGGAGGCCTCGGCGATAATCGCGTGATCCTTCGGCCGGCGCGCCTCGAACAGTTCGGCAACTCGCGGCAGACCGCCGGTGATGTCACGCGTCTTCGCCGAGTCCATCGAGATACGTGCAACGATGTCGCCAGCCTTGACTTGCGCGCCTGGGTCAACCCCAATGATCGAATCCACCGGCAGCGCATAACGCGCATCGCCGCCGCGGTGCAGCTTGCCGATCTTGCCGACCTCGGATTTGATCACGATGGCAGGCTTCAATGTTGCGGAGCGCTGATTGAGGCGCCAGTCCATGACCAGACGCTTAGCGATACCGGTAGCCTCGTCGATGGTTTCGGTCATGGAGGCACCTTCGACGAGGTCCTCGAAGCCGATCGTCCCGGCGATCTCGGTCAAAATCGGCCTTGTATAGGGATCCCACTCGGCAATGCGCTGGCCGCGCTTGACCTTGTCGCCATCGTCGACTTTGAGTCTGGCGCCATATTGGATCCTGTGGACCGCGCGTTCCGCGCCGTCCGGGCCCTCGACGACGATTGCGACATTGCGCGCCATGACCATTAGGTCACCCTCGCTATTTCGGGCGAGATGGCGATTGCGGATCTTCACGACTCCATCGAAATTGGATTCGATGAAGGATTGATCGGCGATTTGCGCCGCGCCGCCGATGTGGAAGGTGCGCATCGTGAGCTGCGTGCCCGGCTCGCCGATCGACTGCGCGGCGATGACTCCGACGGCTTCGCCCATATTGACCGGCGTCCCGCGCGCGAGATCGCGGCCGTAGCACTTGCCGCAAACGCCGTTCTTGGCTTCGCAGGTCAAGACGGAACGGATCTTAACTTCCTGGATCCCGGCCGCGTTGATGCGGTCGATATGCCATTCCTGAACCATTTCGCCGGCGGCGACTATGACCGCGCCCGAGGCCTCTTTCAAATCCTCAGCCGCGGTGCGGCCAAGAATTCGCGTCGCCAGCGAGGCAACAATCTGGCCCGCGTCGATGATTGCGCGCATGCGAATCCCGTTCCGCGATCCGCAATCGAGCATGGTAATAATCAGATCCTGCGCTACATCGACAAGGCGGCGCGTCAGATAACCCGAATTCGCGGTCTTCAAGGCGGTGTCGGCAAGACCCTTTCGCGCGCCATGCGTCGAGTTGAAATACTCGAGCACGGTCAGCCCTTCCTTGAAGTTCGAGATGATCGGGCTTTCGATGATCTCGCCCGATGGCTTCGCCATCAGTCCGCGCATCGCGGCGAGCTGCTTTATTTGCGTTGGCGAACCGCGCGCGCCGGAATGCGCCATCATGTAGATCGAGTTGATCGGTTTGTCGCGGCCGTTCTCGTCCTTCTGCACCGTCGAGATGCGTGCCATCATCTCCTCGGCGAGCTTGTCAGAACATTTCATCCAGACATCGACGACTTTGTTGTATTTTTCGCCTTGCGTGATCAATCCGTCATTATACTGCTGCTCGTATTCCTTCGCGAATGCGGCTGTCTCGGCGATAATGCGCGGCTTGGTTTCCGGCACGACCATGTCGTCCTTTCCGAACGAAATACCGGCCTTGAACGCCTCGCGGAACCCGAGCGCCATGATCTTGTCGCAAAAGATGACTGTCTCCTTCTGACCACAGTTGCGGTAGACGATGTCGATCATGTTCGAGATTTCCTTCTTGGTCATGAGTTTGTTCACGACATCGAAGGGAATCTTGACATGGTGCGGCAGCAATTGGCCAAGAATCATACGGCCGGGCGTGGTTTCGAAAATCTTCGATACAGGCTGGCCCGCGCCGTCGAAGGTCTCCGCCCGCCCCTTGATCTGCGTGTGCAGGGTGATCGCCTTGGCATGCAAGGCATGTTCGATCTCGCCCATATTGGCGAACGCCATCCCCTGGCCAGGTTCGCCCTCTCGCATCAACGAAACATAATAAAGACCGAGCACGATATCCTGCGATGGCACGATGATCGGCTGGCCATTGGCCGGATGCAAAATATTGTTGGTCGACATCATCAGCACGCGCGCTTCGAGTTGCGCCTCGAGCGAGAGCGGCACGTGCACCGCCATCTGGTCGCCATCGAAATCGGCGTTGAACGCGGCGCAGACAAGCGGATGCAGTTGGATGGCCTTACCCTCAATCAACTTCGGTTCGAAGGCCTGAATGCCGAGACGATGCAGCGTCGGCGCCCGGTTCAGCATGACCGGATGTTCGCGGATGACTTCGTCGAGAATATCCCAGACCTCCGGTTTCTCTTTTTCGACCAGCTTTTTCGCCTGTTTGACGGTCGCCGAAAGGCCCTTCGCGTCGAGACGCGAATAGATGAAGGGCTTGAAGAGTTCGAGCGCCATCTTCTTCGGTAGGCCGCATTGGTGCAGTTTGAGGTCGGGCCCAACCACGATCACCGAGCGGCCGGAATAATCGACGCGCTTACCAAGCAGGTTTTGGCGGAAACGGCCTTGTTTGCCCTTCAGCATGTCGGCGAGCGACTTCAGCGGGCGTTTGTTGGCGCCGGTGATGACCCGGCCGCGCCGGCCATTGTCGAACAAAGCATCGACGGCCTCCTGCAACATCCGCTTCTCGTTGCGCACGATGATGTCGGGCGCGCGCAATTCGATAAGCCGTTTCAGGCGATTGTTACGGTTGATGACGCGCCGGTAAAGGTCGTTTAGGTCGGAGGTCGCGAAGCGGCCGCCGTCGAGCGGCACGAGCGGCCTCAGGTCGGGCGGAAGGACCGGAACTTCGGTAAGGATCATCCACTCGGGCTTGTTGCCCGAACGGATGAAGGCCTCGATGATCTTCAACCTCTTGGCGAGCTTCTTGGGTTTCAGTTCCGTCGTCGATTCGGCGATCTCGACCTTGAGCGATTCGGCGATTTTCGAAAGATCCATGCCGCGCAGAATTTCGCGAATCGCTTCGGCGCCAATGAGGGCAGTGAAGAAATCCTGGCCATATTCATCCTGCGCGCGCAGATAATCGTCTTCATTGAGAAGCTGGCGGTTCTTGAGCGGCGTCAGGCCCGAAATCGAGGACGATATAGGATTCGAAATAAAGGATGCGCTCGATGTCCTTTAGCGTCATGTCGAGGAGAAGCCCGATACGCGAAGGCAAGGATTTCAGAAACCAGATATGGGCGACTGGCGCGGCGAGCGAAATATGCCCCATGCGCTCGCGGCGCACCCGCGACAAGGTCACCTCAACGCCGCATTTCTCGCAGATGACGTTCTTATATTTCATCCGCTTGTATTTACCGCACAAGCACTCGTAGTCCTTGATTGGACCGAAGATCCGGGCACAGAAAAGTCCATCACGTTCGGGTTTGAAGGTGCGGTAATTGATTGTCTCCGGCTTTTTAATCTCGCCGAAGGACCAGGACAAAATCTTCTCCGGGCTCGCGATCGAAATCTGGATCTGATCGAAAGCCTGCGGCTGCACGGCCGGACTGAAGAGATTCATGACCTCTTGATTCATTGTCATCTCCTGATGCTTGGCCCTGCGCGGCGCCACCGCATGGCCCCGCTGGAAAGATGCAAAAAAGACACCGCGCGCGGCCCACGCCGCTGGGCAGTTTTCAATGCCCGCGTCTATTCGGCCGCCTCGCCCGGCGGCAACTGGCATTTCGGTTTCGTTGTCTGATTAAGTTCGACATTAAGGCAAAGCGAACGCATCTCCTTGACGAGCACGTTGAAGCTTTCGGGAATGCCGGATTCGAAAGCATCGTCGCCGCGCACGATCAATTCATAAACCTTGGTGCGGCCTGCTACGTCGTCGGATTTCAAGGTCAGCATCTCCTGCAGCGTATAGGCCGCGCCGTAAGCCTCGAGAGCCCAAACCTCCATCTCGCCGAAACGCTGGCCGCCGAATTGCGCCTTGCCGCCAAGCGGCTGTTGGGTGACGAGACTATAGGGGCCGATCGAACGCGCGTGGATCTTGTCGTCGACGAGGTGATGCAGCTTCAGCATATAGATATAGCCGACGGTCACCTTGCGGTCGAAAGCTTCGCCGGTACATCCGTCGTAGAGAGTGACTTGGCCCGAGCGGTCTAGACCCGCCAGCTCCAGCATTTCGACGATGTCCTTTTCACGCGCGCCGTCGAAGACCGGCGTCGCGACCGGCACGCCGCGGCGCAGATTTTCGCCGAGTTCGACCACAGCCGCATCGTCGAGTTCCATGATCTCCGTCTTGGCTTCATAAATTTCGATGAGCTTGTCGCGCAACGGCTTCGTGTTCCTGTCCCGCAAATAGGCATTCACCGTGTCGCCGACCTGCTTGCCAAGACCGGCGCAGGCCCAGCCGAGATGGGTTTCGAGGATCTGCCCGACATTCATGCGGGAGGGCACGCCGAGCGGATTCAAGACGATATCGACCGGCTGCCCGTTGGCGAGGAATGGCATATCCTCCTGCGCCACGATCTTGGAAACGACGCCCTTGTTGCCATGCCGTCCCGCCATCTTGTCGCCGGGCTGGATCTTGCGCTTCACCGCGACAAAAACCTTCACCATCTTCATGACGCCCGGCGGCAATTCATCGCCGCGCTGCAACTTTTCGACCTTGTCGAGAAAGCGGCTCTCAAGGGCTTTCTTGGCCTCGTCATACTGCCTGCGCATGGCTTCGAGCTCGGCCATCGTCCGGTCGTTCTCGATCGCGAAGATCCACCATTGCGAGCGGGGATAGTCCTCGACGATCTCCCTGGTGAGCTTGGTATCCCGCTTGAATCCCTTCGGGCCGGCGATAGCCTTCTTGTCCACGAGAACGTCCATGAGACGCGCATAGACGTTGCGATCGAGGATCGCTAGCTCATCGTCGCGGTCCTTAGCGAGACGCTCGATTTCCTCGCGTTCGATCGCTTGGGCACGCTCGTCCTTGTCAACGCCGTGCCGGTTGAAGACGCGAACCTCGACAATCGTGCCCTGCACGCCCGGCGGCACCCGCAAAGACGTATCGCGGACATCCGATGCCTTCTCGCCGAAGATCGCGCGCAAAAGCTTTTCTTCCGGAGTCATCGGGCTCTCGCCCTTCGGCGTGATCTTCCCAACCAAAATATCGCCCGCCTGGACCTCGGCGCCGATATAGACGATTCCGGCCTCGTCGAGGTTCTTCAGCACCTCTTCCGATACATTCGGAATATCGCGGGTGATTTCCTCCGGGCCGAGCTTGGTGTCGCGCGCCATCACCTCGAATTCGTCGATATGAATCGAGGTAAAAACATCGTCCTTGACGATTCGCTCGTTGAGAAGGATCGAATCCTCGAAATTATAACCGTTCCAAGGCATGAAGGCGACGAGGACATTGCGGCCAAGCGCCAAATCTCCGAGATCGGTGGACGGTCCATCGGCAATGATGTCGCCGTTGCGCACGTAATCGCCGACCCGCACCAGCGGCTTCTGGTTGATGCAGGTCGACTGGTTCGAGCGCTGGAACTTCATCATCCGGTAGATATCGACCCCGGGCTTGCCGGCATCGGTTTCCTCGGTTGCCCGGACCACGATGCGCGTCGCATCGACCTGGTCGACGAAACCGGTCCGCCGCGCCGCGATGGCGGCGCCGGAATCCCGCGCGACGACGGACTCCATGCCGGTTCCGACAAGCGGAGCGTCGGATCTGACAAGCGGCACGGCCTGACGCTGCATGTTAGAGCCCATGAGCGCACGGTTGGCATCGTCGTTCTCGAGGAACGGGATCAAGGCGGCGGCGACCGAAACGAGCTGCTTTGGCGAAACATCCATGAAATCGACGCGCTCGCGCGGAACCATGACGACGTCGCCCGAGTGCCGGCAGACGACAAGATCCTCGGTCAGCGTCCGCCGCGCGTCGACCGGCGGATTCGCCTGTGCGACGTTATATTTGGCTTCCTCCATCGCCGAAAGATAAACGACCTCGTCGGTCACGCGGCTATCCTTGATGCGCCGGTAGGGGGCTTCGATGAACCCATATTTGTTGACCCGCGCGAACGTCGCGAGCGAATTGATGAGACCGATATTCGGGCCTTCCGGCGTTTCGATCGGGCAGATGCGCCCGTAATGCGTCGGATGCACGTCGCGCACCTCGAAACCCGCTCGCTCGCGGGTGAGACCGCCGGGACCAAGGGCCGATAGCCGCCGTTTATGGGTAATCTCGGACAATGGATTGGTCTGATCCATGAACTGCGACAATTGCGACGAGCCGAAGAACTCGCGCACCGCCGCGGCAGCGGGCTTGGCGTTGATCAGATCCTGCGGCATGACCGTATCGATGTCGACGGAAGACATCCGCTCCTTGATCGCCCGCTCCATCCGCAGGAGACCAAGCCGGTACTGGTTCTCCATAAGTTCGCCGACCGAGCGGACGCGGCGGTTGCCAAGATGGTCGATGTCGTCGATCTCGCCGCGTCCGTCGCGCAGATCGACGAGCGCCCGCACGACGGCGACGATATCTTCCTTGCGCAACGTGCGCACCGTATCCGCCGCGTCGAGATCCATGCGCATGTTCATCTTGACCCGGCCGACCGCCGAGAGATCGTAGCGCTCCGGATCGAAAAACAGCGAATGGAACATCGCCTGCGCCGTTTCAAGCGTCGGCGGTTCGCCGGGACGCATGACACGGTAGATATCGAACAACGCTTCCTCGCGCGAGCCGTTCTTGTCGACGGCGAGCGTATTGCGAATGTAGGGACCGATATTGACATGATCGATGTCCAGCACCGGCAACTTAGCGAACCCGGCCTCGATCAGAAGCGCCAGGGATTTGGCGGTGATCTCATCACCGGCTTCGGCAAAGATTTCACCGGTCGCCGGGTTATAAAGATCCGAGGCGATATATTGCCCGTGCAGATCCTCATCCTGGGCGCGCAGGAATTTGACCCCTCGTTCGGCAAGCAGACGCGCGGTGCGAACCGTAAGTTTCTTGCCCGCTTCGAGAACCACCTCGCCGGTGTCGGCGTCGAGAAGATCGAGGGCGGCCTTCATGCCTTTCATGCGATCGGGCTCGAAAGGCAGACGCCACCCGTCCCGATCCCGCGCAAAAGTGATCGTCTTATAAAAAATCGAGAGAATCTCCTCGCCGTCCATCCCGAGGGCGTAGAGGATCGACGTCGCCGGAATTTTCCGGCGCCGGTCGATGCGGGCGTGGACGATGTCCTTGGCGTCGAACTCGATATCGAGCCAGGAGCCGCGATAAGGAATGATCCGCGCCGCGAACAGAAGCTTGCCGGAAGAATGACTTTTGCCTTTGTCGTGATCGAAAAACACACCCGGCGAACGGTGCATTTGCGAAACGATGACCCTCTCGGTTCCGTTGATGATGAACGTGCCGTTCATCGTCATCAAGGGCATGTCTCCCATGTAGACATCCTGCTCCTTGATGTCCTTGACAGACCTTGCGGCGGTGTCGGGATCGACATCGAATACGATCAGGCGCAGGGTTACTTTGAGCGGCGCGGCGAAGGTCATGCCGCGCTGGCGGCATTCGTCGACGTCATATTTCGGCGGCTCAAACTCATATTTGACGAATTCGAGCAGCGCCGCGTTGGAAAAATCCGAAATCGGGAAAACCGATTTGAAAACCGCTTGCAGCCCTTCGTCAGGACGCCCGCCTCGCGGCTCGTCGACGAGCAGGAATTGGTCGTAGGATGCCTTTTGAACTTCGATCAAATTCGGCATTTCCGCGACCTCGCGGAGATGCCCGAAAAATTTGCGGATACGCTTACGGCCAGCGAACGTCTGCGCCATGTTATGAGCCATTTCGCTCCTCGCACCTCATGTAAAACAACGATTTTCTCGAGCGGAAATTCGCTAGACCCGCGTCCAGCCGGGGCGCTGAAGGGGCGGGACTTTCTCAGCCCCAAACGTTCACGGTGAAATACCGTGAAAAAATTTCGAAAAGCGTCGAGACTTATTTCGTTAAAAAAAGCAATCAATGTTTCAGCAGGGCCGCGACGGCCTCAATCTTCGCCGAGACCGCCGCCTTGCCAAACATCAAACTGCCGAAGCGGCAAAGCCGGGATCACTTGAACTCCACCTTGGCGCCCGCTTTTTCGAGAGCCGCCTTGATCTTTTCGGCTTCTTCCTTGGTCACGCCTTCCTTGACGGGCTTGGGCGCGGCTTCTACGAGATCCTTTGCCTCCTTCAAGCCAAGTCCGGTCACCGCGCGCACTTCCTTGATGACTTCGATTTTCTTGTCGCCGATCGCCGCGAGGATCACAGTGAATTCGGTCTGTTCCTCCACCGGTGCCACTACCGCGCCGGCAGAAGGTCCCGTGGCGACGGCGACGGCCGCGGCAGCGGACACGCCCCATTTTTCTTCCAGCAGCTTGGCGAGTTCGGCGGCTTCGAGCACGGTGAGGCCCGAAAGGTCCTCGACGATCTTTTCCAGATTGGCCATTTTTAGTTCCTTCAATTCAAATCCAAAACGCTTGTTAGTCGCACAAGATGAAGATGTCAGTTGGCATCTTTTCCGGCGTAGGCCACGAAAACGCGCGCGAGCTTGGCGGCCGGCGCGGTTGTAAGCCGCGCGAGCCTCGCCGCCGGTGCGTGGATGAGGCCAATAAGTTTGGCGCGCAGTTCATCCAACGACGGCAGCGTCGCAAGCGAGCGTACGGCATCGACGTTGAGCGCGGTCGCCCCCATGGCGCCGCCAAGGATTACGAGCTTGTCGTGATTTCTGGCAAAAGCCACCGCGGCCTTCGGCGCCGCGACCGGGTCGTCTGAATAGGCGATCAGGGTCGGACCCCGCATGAGATCCGAAATCGACGCGGCCACCGTGCCTTGTAGAGCGATCTTGACGAGACGATTCTTGGCGACCTGCACCGTGGCTCCAGTCGCGCGCATCTGCTTGCGCAGAGCTTGCATTTGAACCACGCTCAGGCCGGAATAATGCGCGACCACCACCACCGATTTCGTTTTGAAGACATCGGTCAAGGAAGCGACGCATTGTTTCTTTTCCGCTCTGTCCACAGTGTGTCTCCTTGCGCGGGCACGGACCTCGCGGGCACGGACCTTGAGAATTCCGGTCCGCGGGCTGCATCTGCCGCCAGTTTAACGCGGCGGACGAACCCCCGTCGAAGCGACACTGTGCCTGTCCTCGGAACGACTTGCCGCGCCGAACAGAGGGATAGACCAAAACCGAAGGAAGCAGAAAGGCGAAGCCTTCCCGCGATCCCAAATCTTGTTGTTGCCCCGGCTATGCCGGCCCAGATCACGCCGCCGGCAAAGCCGAATCGGCGCTCAAGGAACTAAGCTTGAGTTCGACCACGACAGGCCTCTCGGTCCGGCGCTCTCGAACACGACATGGCCGGAAGGGACAGGCGTCAACCGCCTATCCTCCAGCCTTATCCAACGCCTCACGAAACACCCTTCGCCGGAAGCAAAACTCGCCGACACCCCGCCATCGCGGAAACTTCATGGATGCGGGGCTGCTATTTCCGATCCGCCCCGAACCCTCTATTTAACCCGAACAATCTCTCATGCCAAGGCCCGAAATGCAAATTTCGCGCATCCGCGAACGATCGGTTTAGACCGTAAGCGTCGCGGGATCGACCTTGACCCCCGGACCCATGGTCGAGGAAATCGCGACACGTTGAATATAGGTGCCCTTAGCGCCCTGCGGCTTGGCCTTGGCCACCGCCTCCACGAATGCAACGATGTTTTCGACAAGTTTCTCCTGCGCGAAGGAGGCTTTGCCCACGCTGCCTTGGATGATCCCGGCTTTTTCGGCGCGAAACTCCACCGCCCCGCCCTTCGAGGCCTTGACCGCGCCGGAGACGTCCATGGTCACGGTGCCGACCTTCGGATTGGGCATCAGGCCGCGCGGACCCAAAACCTTGCCGAGCCTACCGACGAGAGGCATCATGTCCGGGGTGGCAATGCAACGGTCGAAGGCGATCGTGCCACCTTGGACGGTCGAAACCAGGTCCTCCGCGCCCACGACGTCCGCCCCCGCCGCCGTGGCCTCGTCGGCCTTGGCGCCGCGCGCGAACACGGCCACGCGCAGGGTGCGCCCGGTTCCATTCGGGAGATTGACCACGCCGCGCACCATCTGATCGGCGTGCTTGGGGTCGACGCCGAGATTCATCGCGATCTCGACGGTCTCGTCGAACTTCGCATTGGCGCGCGCCATGACGAGCTTGACCGCCTCGGCGACCGGATAGAGCTTGATCCGGTCAATTCCCTCGCGCGCCTTGTGTACGCGTTTCCCAACATGTGCCATCGCCCTACCCCACTATCTCAAGGCCCATGGAACGGGCGGAGCCCTCGATCATCCGCATCGCCGCTTCGACCGAGGCGCAATTGAGATCGGGCAGTTTTTTCTCGGCGATCTCCTGAATCTGCGCTTTCGTGATCTTGCCGGCAAAACCGCGGCCGGCGGTTTTCGAGCCCGACTGAATGCCCGACGCCTTCTTTAAAAAAAAGGAAACCGGCGGCAACTTCATCTCGAAAGTGAAGGAGCGGTCGTGGAAGGCGGTGATGACGACCGGGATCGGGGTCCCTTTTTCCATCTGCGCCGTCCTGGCGTTGAAGGCCTTGCAAAATTCCATGATGTTCAAGCCGCGCTGACCGAGCGCGGGACCGATCGGAGGCGAAGGATTGGCCGCCCCGGCCGGCACCTGAAGCTTCACGTAACCCGTGATCTTCTTTGCCATTGCTGTACTCCCAGACAATGCCGGCGCACTGGCGCGGCGGTTGCGGTCGTGGTCCAACATGACCGCCGTCTGGCACGGCAGACCGGTCTCCCACGTCTCATCCCACCGGTTGCAAAGCGCGACCCATGGTGCCTTCCTCTATTCCACTTATCCAAATTTTCCCCCGGCCCGGCAGCAAATGCTCAGACCTTTTCGACCTGCGCATATTCCAGTTCCACCGGCGTCGCGCGGCCGAAGATCGAAACCGCGACCTTGACCCTGGAACGGCCCTCGTCGATGTCCTCGACGGTCCCGTTGAAGGAAGCGAAGGGGCCGTCGGCGACACGCACCGTCTCGCCAATTTCAAACGAGATCGACGCCTTGGGCCGTTCGACGCCCTCGGCGACCTGCCCTTTGATGCGTTCCGCTTCGCTATCGGGAATCGGCATCGGCTTCTTGTCCGCGCCCAAAAATCCGGTGACCTTCGGGGTGTTTTTAATCAGATGGTAGACATCGTCGGAAAGAGTGCATTTGACCAGCACATAGCCGGGAAAGAATTTGCGTTCCGAATTGATCTTACGGCCGCGGCGAATTTCGATGATATGCTCGGTCGGGACAAGAATTTCCTCGAATTGGCTCGAGAGACCACGCTGCGCCGCCTGCTCCTTGATGGATTCGGCGACCTTCTTCTCGAAATTCGAATAGGCGTGAACGATATACCAGCGCATGCTCATCGGGACAGCTTCAAACCTCATCCTTTAATTCCTAGGTTCAGGAGCGGCCTCGCGAAGCGGGGAGGCCCCCTGGAATTGATTATTCGGCCGTCGCGTCACTTGCTGCGCCCGTCATACTGCACGACCTCAAATTTCGAACGGTCAAGGTTGGGCAGGCACCTAACGTTTACAGCTGCCGTTTCTTGACCGTTGGGGTCCTTGCCGAAGCCAAATGGAGCGCAACCACAAACGTCGCAGAAATGGTGCTTAATGACGTGCTTATTGAACATGTAGGTTCTGAGGTTGGCTTCTGGTGATCCGAGTTTCAATAGCTGCTTCCGCACAAACCAGAGTAAGTAGCCCTTCCTGCTGCAATAGGAGCAATTGCACTCCATAACTTGCGATACGTCGCCCTCAACCTCAAAGGCAATGCGGCCGCAATGACAGCTACCCTTGTGGATCATTGCTTCTCCTCCTTGAACTGATCAGGGCCCAACTGCTTCATAGGGCGATTTGCCCAAGCGCAAAGCGGAGTTGCGCAGATCACGCAGAGAGAATGACCAAATTTCACTCAATTGAACAATATTCTATTGTTCCTTAATTCTGTTTTTTAACGGAAACCAGTATCCGCCGCGCGCGAACATGCGCTAGTGACCTATACTCAGAATGCCGGTGACGATGAGGCGGAGCGCCCAATCCACCGTGACAAAGAAAAGACTGGCGAGCAGGACCATGAAAAGAACAAGCCCCGTCGTGATCAGGGTCTCGCGGCGCGTAGGCCACGTGACCTTGCTGCCCTCGGCGCGGACCTCTTGAAGGAATTCCAAAGGGTTAGTCATTTCTTTGGTTGGCCGTCCATTTAAGTTGCTTAAAGTTGCGCCGGTTCGCGTCAGGGGCTTATCCGTGTCACCTCCCGCTCACGACCACGAGAAAAAGGCATCGCCATAAAATCAGGGCGCGGAACCCGAAGGCCACGCGCCACAGATTTCTCTTATAATCAATCGCGCGTGGAACGCAAATTCAATTTTTCGGCTGGCCGGAACGCCACGCGCCCCTCCAAACCTGGCGGTTAGGACTTGGGCTGGCGGTTAGGATTTGGAGATATGACGCAAATGACGGGCGCCGGAACAAATCGTACCAAGCCAAGCCGCGGCGGCGGTCCAGCTATGATCCTGGTGCGCCCGCAACTCGCGGTCAACATTGGCATGTGCGCGCGGGCGATGGCCAATTTCGGGTTGACGGATCTCCGTCTGGTATCGCCCCGTGAGGGCTGGCCCCGGTCCGGCGCTTATCGAAAAGGCGCCCATTCCGCCGCGGCTGGCGCCGTTCATCTGCTCGAAGCCGCGGCCCTTTTTGAAACCCTTGAGGACGCGGTCCTCGACCTCAATTTCGTTTGGGCGACCACCGCCCGTGAGCGGGGCCAGCACAAGCAAATTTTGACGCCCGCCGAAGCGATGCCGGAATGCGCGCGCAAAATCGCAAACGGCGAAAAACATGGCGTGCTGTTTGGACCCGAGCGCACCGGACTTGCCAATGACGCAGTGGCATTGGCCGATGCGATCATCACCTTTCCGGTCAATCCCGCCTATGCCTCGCTCAATCTGGCACAAGCGGTGCTCTTGACCGGGTACGAGTGGGTGCGCGCCGTGACGGATGCCAGGGCGCCGTTCTCCAAGGTCCAGCGCTCGCCCGCCGCGCCACGCGAAATGGTATTGTCGTTTTTCGCTTATCTCGAAGGCGAACTCGAACGCGCCGGCTTCTTCCGTCCCGCCGGCAAGCAGTCGGTCATGCGGCGCAACCTGCGTAATATGTTCCATCGCATGCAACTCACCGAGCAGGACGTGCGCACCCTGCGCGGCATGGTCGTGCGCCTCGTTGAAGGACCACGGGCCGGGGCCGCGCCGGACAAAATGCCGCCGGAAGGCGAGGCCACCCCTTCCCCGGACTACAGTGGTTCGTTGGACCGGGGTGACGGATGAACCATGGGTCCGGATTGGGCAGCCGGCCGGCTTCAATAGGCTCGCCCGGCACTTCGCTACCGCTGCGATGACGGTAGATCAAGATCACGCGGTCATGCGCGTGACCGCCCGGGATCGCGAAACAAGTTGACGATCGGATAGCGCCTGTCGCGGCCAAAATTCTTCCGTGTCACCTTCACGCCCGGGGCCGACTGGCGGCGCTTATACTCGGCGAGATAAAGAAGCCTCTCGACTTTTTTCACTGTTTCGAGATCGTGGCCCAAGGCAGCGACATCGGCAACGCGCATTTCTTTTTCGACAAGCCCTTCGAGGATCGCATCCAGCACGTCATAGGGCGGCAGCGAATCTTGATCTGTCTGGTTCTCGCGCAGTTCGGCGGACGGCGGTTTGGTCAGGATATTTCGTGCGATCACCTCGCCGCCGGGCCCAAGCGCTCCTCTGGGTTTCCAGCGATTGCGGAGTTGTGCAAGACGAAAAATTTCCATCTTGTAAAGATCCTTAACCGGATTGAACCCGCCGTTCATATCGCCATAGATCGTCGCGTAGCCGACCGACATTTCCGACTTGTTGCCGGTTGTCACGAGCATCAATCCGAATTTGTTGGAAATCGCCATCAATAGCGTGCCACGCGCGCGGCTCTGGATGTTTTCCTCCGTGATATCCGCATTGGTGCCCCTGAAGATTTGCTTAAGGACCTTTTCAAAACCTTCGACCGCCGGCGCGATCGGCAATATATCGTAGTGAACGCCAAGCGCATGGGCACAGTGCTCGGCATCCTTCAGCGATTCCTTCGAGGTAAAGCGATAGGGCAGCATGACACAATGGACGCGCTCGGGTCCAAGCGCATCAACCGCGATCGCCGCGCAAAGCGCGGAATCAATTCCCCCCGAGAGCCCCATAACGACACCAGGAAAACCATTCTTATTTACATAGTCGCGAAGACCGAGGACACAGGCGGCGTAATCGGCTTCGTCGCCCTCCTCGATGTCGCAACGCGGTCCCTCGACACAAACAAAACCCTTTGGTCCACGCTCCCAAACCGTCTTCGCGACCACGGCCGAAAAAGCCGGAAGCTGAAAGGCGCGCGAGGAATTGGCATTGAGGCCGAAGGACGAGCCATCGAAGACAAGCTCGTCCTGGCCGCCCGACTGATTGAGATAGACGAGCGGTAATTTGCTCTCGGAAACCCGCGCAACGGCAACTGAAAGCCGCTCGTCCGTCTTGCCACGCCAGTAAGGCGAACCGTTGGGAACAAGAAGTATTTCGCCGCCTGTCTCACTGATGCATTCGACCGGGTCCGGTCCCCAAATATCCTCGCAGATGGGAACGCCGATGCGAACGCCCTTGAAGGAGACAGGCCCCGGCATCGGCCCCGGCGTGAACACGCGCTTTTCATCGAACACCCCATAATTCGGCAAATCGGCCTTGAAACGGATCGCCTCGATGCGGCCTTCGGCGAGGAGGGCATAGGCGTTGTAGCAATGCCCATTTTCTCCCCACGGCAGCCCAACGAGAATCGCCGGTCCGCCGTCGCCGGTTCCGGCCGCGATCTCCTCGCAGGCGGCGCGGCAGACCTCCAGAAACGCCGGCTTCAAGACGAGGTCCTCGGGTGGATAGCCCGAGATGAAGAGTTCGGAAAACATCACGAGATCGGCGCCGAAGGCGGCCGCCTCGGCACGGGCGGCGCGCGCGCGCGCGACATTGCCCGCGACGTCGCCGACCGTGCAATCGATCTGCGCGAGGCCAATGACGAGGCGGTTCGCGGGGGCATTCTGGCTCGTCGTCATCAAGGGACCTCGTCCGGCGGCCCCGTCCGCCGTCAGGCTTCACTCCGCGGCATCGGCGCGGCCGCGTTCGATCCGTTCCGCCTTGAGCAGCTCGGCGACGAGAAAGGCCACTTCGATCGCCTGCTCGGCATTGAGCCTTGGATCGCAATAAGTATGGTAACGGTCATGCAGGTCCGCCTCAGAAATGGCCCGCGCGCCGCCCGTACATTCGGTGACATTCTTTCCGGTCATTTCGAGATGCACGCCGCCGGCGTAAGTGCCCTCCGCCCGGTGGATCGAAAAAAACGTGCGGATCTCGCCCATGATCTTGTCGAACGGCCGCGTTTTGTAGCCGCCCGCCGCCTTGACCGTATTGCCGTGCATCGGATCGCAGGACCAGACGATGCCGCGCCCTTCCCTTTTCACGGCGCGGATCAGACCCGGCAGACGATCGGCCGCCTTGTCGGCGCCAAACCGGCAAATCAAGGTGAGACGGCCGGGTTCGTTCGCCGGATTGAGAATGTCGATGAGCCGCAGCAACTCGTCTTGCGAAAGCGTGGGGCCGCATTTGAGCCCGAGAGGGTTTTTGACTCCGCGCGCATATTCCACATGCGCATGGCCGGGATGGCGGGTGCGGTCGCCGATCCAGAGCATGTGACCCGAAGTCGCATAGTGATCGCCGGTTGTCGAATCGATCCTGGTCAGCGCTTCTTCATAGCCGAGCAGCAAAGCCTCGTGCGAGGTATAAAAATCGGTCTGGCGCAATTCCTGATGCGCCTCGGGATCGAGGCCAATCGCGCGCATAAACCCCAGCGTCTCGGTGATCCGGTCCGCGAGTTCCTGATAGCGGGCGGACTGCGGGCTGTCCTTGATGAAGCCGAGCATCCAGCCATGTGCGTTTTCGAGATTGGCATAGCCGCCCGTGGCAAAAGCCCGAAGCAGGTTCAAGGTCGCCGCCGACTGCCGGTAAGCCATCAGCTGGCGGGCGGGGTCCGGTTCGCGCAAACCCGCATCGAACGCGAGGTCGTTCACGATGTCGCCGCGATAACTCGGCAGTTCGACCCCGTCGATCGTTTCGGCCGGCGCCGAGCGCGGCTTGGCGAACTGACCGGCGATGCGGCCAAGCTTCACCACCGGCAGGGCGGCGGCAAAGGTCGTCACCACGGCCATTTGCAGAAACACCCGGAAAAAATCCCGGATATTGTCGGCGGCGTGTTCGGCAAAACTCTCGGCGCAGTCGCCGCCTTGCAAAAGGAAAGCTTCGCCCGCGGCGACCTGGCCCAGCATACGCTTCAGCTTGCGCGCCTCGCCCGCAAAAACAAGCGGGGGAAAACCCGCGAGCTGGCGCTCGACCTCGGCCAGCGCTGCCTTGTCGACATAATCTGGCACTTGCTCGATCGGTTTGCGTCTCCAACTGGCGGGCGACCAATGGTCCATCGGCAATTCCTCTTAACTCCTGAGGCGGGCGTCCCAAAGCTCGCGAACTGTAACATGCCTTATACGGACGTTTTGGAAAATGGAAAACGGAAACGGCCGCACGGCTCGGCAGGTAAGCTAACGCTGATTTTGCATCGTGTTGACGTTTCCTGTCGTCGGCTTGTTAACGTGTCAATGCCGACAGACGCATCTACCAACAATTACTCAGGTATTCCTCCACGCATTCGGCCGACGCCTTGGCATAGCTGCCGCGCCGACCCACAACCGATCCCGTAAGCCGATGGAGAGAAAGCGCCATCTCCGCAGCCTTTGCCACCGTGACGATACCATTGAACACCAGCGCGTCATCGATTACGAAAGGGCATTCGCGGGCAAACAATAACATCGGGAGTCCCCCTGCCGGAATGACGACTTCCGCTCCCTCCTCAATCAACGGGCGAACCTGGGTCACGAAATCGGCGCGAACCTGTGCGTAACTCGCTTCGTCGGTGAAGGCGCGCATGAAGCCCGGCAAGTCCACATGAATTGCCCGAACCCCGGTTACGCGCTGACCGAAGCCGTACGCTGTTATCTGCCGCTCATGCCAATCGATGAATATCGGATCTATGGTCACAAGACCGATCCGTCGGCCCATGCTCATCGCAGCGAGAAAGCTCGCCTCGCCCAGCCCGACGACGGGGATATCGACCGAGCCACGGATTTCTAATAAGCCAGGCTCTTGGAAATGGCCGATGACGAAGGCATCGTATCCCGCGCGTTCTGCCTCCAGAGCATTGCGGATCGTCTGCGCGGCGCAGCGGAATTCCGTCAGCGGATGGAAAAGATGGTCGGGAGGTTCGAGGCCATGAACCTCGAACCGGATGCCCGGAGAAGCGGACGCGTCCAGCAGACCCTGCAGCCGCTCGATGTAAGGTGACTGCTCCTTCGGATGAACGAAACTCTGATACCACAATCGGGTAGGGTGGGAGGGTTCAGCCATGTGCTACTCCTGGGCGGATCGATACGGGCGCCCGCCAACCGCATGGAACCTGTATTTTGTAGCTAAATATCTTCTTCGCAGTGGCTACTTCAATGCGAGCGAGGCCTCCCACTCAGCGCTGAGGACCTGTCATCCTTAAACGTAGCGCAATGTGGTGAACATTCCCGCGTCCTGGTGGTAAAGCAGGTGACAGTGGAAAGCCCACCAGCCGGGATTGTTCGCATCGAATGCAATGACAACGCGTGTCCCAGGCGTTACCAGCGCGGTATCACGCACCGCGCCAGAGAACCGCTTGCCGTCAATCTCCACCACCTGGAACTCGTGCCCGTGGAGATGCATGGGGTGAGGCATAAGCGTCTTATTTTCGAGCACCAACTCCACGCGCTCGCCCATTGAAATCGGCAGCGGCGGGACATCCTTGTTCCAGGCAACGCCGTTGATCGACCAGACATAGCCTTTCATGTTTCCAGTCAGGTCGAGCTGATGGATGCGGTCTGCCTTGCGCGCTACCAGCGGCTCGGCGGCACGCAGCCGATGCTCCAGATCAAGGGTGAGTGCGGGCGACGGCATAGGCGCGATTTCTGGGACACGGGTCACCGGCGCACGCCCCGCAAGCAGGATTACGCCGGTCTGTCTGCGCTCGCCTTCGAGAATCGCAAGCACGGGATATGCGGCTGGGACGTGCGGAAGTGCGATGCGGATGTCAAGACGTTGGGCGGCGGTGATTGGAAAGCGCTGTCCCACAACCGGATGGACCCTAAACCCGTCAACCGCGATGAGCTCGCCGCTGAGAGCGCCGAGATCGATCTGATACGCACTCATCGACGAACTGTTGATGACGCGCAACAGAATCGGCCCGCCGGGCTCCACCCGGATCACCTCGGGGTCGGCGAGGGTACGGTCGTTGGCCAGGAAGGCATCATATTTCACATCGTTCAGATCGGGCCCCGCCGATCCGCCGCCCTTGGCCATTCCGGCCATTCCAGCCATCCCTGGTTTCGCAGACACCGTCTTGGCTGGAGGCGGGTCCATCCCGCTTGCGGCTTCCGCGCTGGGCGTGGCCGGCGTCATACCCGGCATTCCGCTTCGTTTCCGCAATCCCTCGTAGATCTGCTCAGGGGGCGTGAAGCTGAAATCGGCCAGGATGATCACCACTTCCTGCTGATCCGGCAAGTCGCGCCCATCGTGAATGATGAGCGGTGCTGCGAGGAGCTCCTGTTCTTGCAGGCCCTGATGCGAATGCATCCAGAACGTGCCGCCGAAGCGCAGCGGGAAATCGTAGTCGGCGCTGGCGCCGGGCGGGATCGGCGGCCCAGAGACTCCAGGAACGCCATCCTGCTGCCAGGGAGGTGTCAAGCCATGCCAATGGATGAGAGTCGGCACATCGAGCTCGTTGTCGACGCGAACCCGGAACCGCTTTCCTACTTCTGTGACAAGGCCAGAGGTGCCGTCCGGCTGGCGTATGCCGAGCACCGAGGCGGGCTTGCCATTTACTTCGATGCTGCGCCGCTGGACGCGGAGGATCGTAGCCGGCTTTGATTCCTCCCCAGCGGCCGCTGGGGCCGGCTGCGCCCAAGAGCGATGGGGTGCGGTTACACATGCGGCGAAAGCGGAGAGAATGGCGGATCGGCGCGACAGCGTCACGGTCATCTCCTCAGAAGGTATCTACCGGCGAGCTGGTCTAACGGGCTCAAAAACTGATCGATGTGCGCACCCCAAGTACCGCAGCGTCGGGGATCTTCCCCACAGCGGGATTGACCGGATCAATCACGCCGCCGCCAGGGCGAAAGATATATTGGAAATTGGGCTGAATGATCCAGCTGGGACCAATCTGCGCTTGATAGGTAACTTCGAGTGCGAGCTCATAGGTGCGGACCGGCAAGGCTTCGCCCGCGAAAAAAGCTGTGTCTCGATCAAAGGCGCTGATCGATGGGGAGAGTTGTGAAAAGGCCGCAGCGCATCCAAATGTATCATCCGGCCGCTCTCTCCAGATTCCCATGAAGGTGATTCCGGCCCCTGCATAAAAGTTCATCAGATTGCGATCCGAAGGGCTTGCCGCGATACGAGCGAATCCGCCAATACCTTTTTTTGGGGAATTATACGCTTGACTCCCTAGCCGGGTTGTGCGATATTTCGCGCATCAGGTAAGGACACGTCATGAGCAAAAGCACCATTTCAACCTTCGAACTTTTCGAGATGTTCCCGGATCAAGAGACGGCGCGGGTCTATCTGGAACAGAACCTATGGCCGGAGGGCCCCAAATGTCCAGTGTGCGGTTTGGGCGAGCGGATCACGACGCGCAAGGACGGCTTCTACCGCTGCAATCAGTGCAAAGAAGACTTTACGGTGCGCACCGGCACGATATTCGAGCGCAGCCATATTCCGCTGCACAAGTGGATTTACGCAATGTATCTGCTTCTCACGGCTCGCAAGGGCATCTCCAGCTTGCAACTGTCGAAAGAGATTGGCATCCGGCAAGCATCGGCTTGGTTCATGCTGCATCGCATCCGGGAAGCGTGCGGGCCAAACCTCAAGAAGCTTCGCGGCATTATCGAAATCGATGAGTGCTTCGTCGGCGGGAGAGAAGCCAACAAACATGAACGCAAGAAGCTCAAGGCCGGGCGCGGCACTGTCGGCAAGACGCCGGTTCTCGGGATGCGCGAGCGCGGTGGGCGGACGGTAGCGACGCCAATTGCGAACACTGACGCGGGAACTGTCCAGGCCGAAATTCATCGGCGTGTGGAAATCGGCTCGACCTTGCATACCGATGAAGCCGGTGCCTATGCGGGCATCGGAGGCATGTTTTTCGATCACGATACCGTCAATCACAGCGAAGGCGACTTTGTTCGCGACGCCGTGACCACGAACGGGATCGAAAGTGTTTTCGCGGTTCTCAAACGCGGCATGATTGGCGTCTATCACCATGCCAGCAAAAAGCATCTTGGTCGCTACGTTGACGAGTTCGCTTTCCAACTCAATGAGGGGAATGTGAAGCATCACACACTTACGCGGCTGGAAAGCCTTGTTGGCGCGGTCGCCGGAAAGCGCCTTACTTATAAGACACTAATTCAATGAAGAAACCAAAGCCGCCGAAGACGCTGGACGCTATGGTTGCTGTGGTATTGGCCTATAAGCCGAAGCCAAAGACGAAACCCGCGCGTAAACGACAACGGATGCGCCGACGCTTGGAGAAGCCAGACGTTAACCCCGCAAGCTAGAGCACACCCAGTCTGCCTAATTTTCTGTTCCCCGCCTCGCGTCCATCAAACCAAGTCGGGCATGAGCCGTATGTCGTTAGCGGCAGTTACAAGTTCGAATAGATGCTCTTGAAACTTCTTTGCATTGGTGATGGCCAAGACTCGCTCGCTGCCGAGAGGCACGGGGACTAGGAATTCGATTTCCCATGCTCCGAGTTTGAGTTCCGGCTGGCTGGCCGTCTGTGCGAGATAGTAAATTTGTCTCCTGCATAGCTCGCTCCGCAAGACATACCAAAGCAGTAGCCCTTCCTGCTCGTTCTCGGGCCTGATAACAAGGAAACCAGACGTACAAATCGTGCCTTCGTATTGCTCTGGCACGAGCACCACGGTCCCACGCGAGCTATTGTTGATGGCGACAAGCACGTCGCCCTTCTGGACCCGATACTGCCCTCGGCTCGGCAACTCATCTATTGTCCCAGCAACGTGCGTGACAATTAATCCGTAATTTGTGACGTCGCCGATTTCAATATATCTGAGCCTTTCGCCGCTTGCGGCCATGTTAGCTCGCTCGCTTCTTTTGATCTTGGGCGCGCGCGCAAAATCGCGGCCCGTCTTGATGACGACCACGCCATCTTTGGCCAGCTTTCGTATTTCTTCGCGCGTCTCAGTAAGCTCCGGCGCGTAGTAAAATGCGTCCAATCGCTTACGCGATAGCTGTTTTGGCGTGACAAGAAATATCTGTTCTGGACACTCAAGATTCTCGTTGCAGTCCTGGTTGCGATTGCAAACAGTAGTGAACCTTCCAGTTCGCCTCCATTCCGAATAGATGTTGAAAATATCATTCAGGTTGTTTCGATGCGGTGTATCTTTCAAGGCGTTGTTATGCCCAATGTTATTGCTAATGGACATGAAGACGTGCCCTTGATCGTCTTCCGCTGAAATCTTTTTCCGTAGATGGATCGTAGAGGTTTTGATATTTGCCTTAGCTTTGAAGAATGCGTTGAATGGAAGAGAATGAACTCCAAGCACGACGAAATTCTGCAACAGCCAATCTCGGCAACTATAGACTTGACTGAAACAACGATCTATGACATGCTCCAATCCTAGGAGCAACACCATGTGTGACCTTACCAATCCGGCATTCACTGATGAAGATAAAGCCCGCGAATTCCTTGAAGCCTCGCGCTGGCCGGATGGTCCAGTTTGCCCGTTTTGTGGTCAATTGGATACGGTCGCAAAGCTTGGCGGCAAGTCCATGGGGCCTGGCTGGTACTACTGTTCAGGTTGCCGAGATAAGTTCACCGTGCGCGTCGCCACACTTTACGGGCGTAGCCATATCCCGTTGCATAAATGGCTGTTCGCAACACATCTGATCGTGTCGAGCAAAAAGGGCATGTCGGCGCTCCAACTAAGCCGTATGCTTGGCCTTTCGTATAAATCTGCATGGTTCATGTGCCATCGCATTCGAGAAGGCATGGTTCCTAAGAGCGCTGCACCTATCGGCGGTGAAAGCAAGGTTGTCGAGGCGGACGAAAGTTTCATCGGCGGCAAGGCGAAAAATCGCGCCTATGCCAAGAAGGAACCGAAAAAACATACCGTGCTTACCCTTGTCGAGCGTGATGGCAAAAGTCGTTCGTTTCATATCGCCAATGTGAAGGCCAAGACGCTCCGCGAAAAGATTGTCACGACAGTTAGCCGTAAGTCGCATTTGATGACTGACGAACTGGCGTCCTACGAAAAAGTAGGAAAGGAGTTTGCCAATCACGGCACGGTGAACCACTCGGGCGATGAATTTGTGCGGCTTGGGGGCTTCGTTCACGTCAACACGGCCGAGTGTCGTTTCAGCCTCATGAAGCGCGCGGTTTTCGGCACGCATCATTCGATCAGCGAAGCCCATTTGCCGCGCTACCTTGCAGAATGGGACTTCAAATGGAACACCCGCAATATCACCGACGGGGAACGTGCGGCAATTGCTCTTGATGGCATCGAGGGCAAGCGTCTCACGTACCGGCCAACTAACGAAACCGCAAACGCTTAAGCAAAAGGCTAGGAAGTTTGTCGCATGGCGCAAGAGCAATATATCGCGACCAGGCAGGAGATAACTGATGCAATGATTGAGGCAGGGGCTGAAGTCGTAAGGATGTGGCATTCAGAGCCCGGGGAGCCGATTGAGTGGATGATGCAACATCGTCGATGTGCCGAGGAAGTATTTATGGCGATGGCGGCAGCCCATGGCGACGACGAATCTTCTCAAAAAGAGCCCGCATTCGGTTAAACAATAATAATAAATCTTTGTCCGTGACAGGACGTGGTTCGAGATGGAGATACTGTTCGGCGGACGGAGCCCAAAAGGAGAGTGTCTTATCCTGCTCGGTCCACAACCACCGCCCATGGATATAGTCATTTCTCTGGTCGTTTAAGCTATAAAATTCGTCAATAATTTCATCGTATAATTCTTTTCTTTCTGTATTATGAGGTGCCAGTAATAATGATCTCATAATTTTTATTCTGGCTTGATTGTTAGTAATACTCAGAAATATTTCACGAGAAGCTCTACTGATAGAGGTATCATTATTAGAAGAGGCATCCCAGAATAGGACATCCTTTCCGCTTATCAGCTCCTCGAATATAAGTATGAGTTGTTCTTCGACGTGAGGCCAATAAGACATCATCCACCCAAAGATAGCGGCCATCTTTGGGTCACTTATCCCCCAGAGGCCGCCTTTGTGCTGAGAGCGTCGAGGCTTTGGTGGTTTCCACCGTATTGGGTTTTTAGGCGTCTTTGGTGTATTCATGATAGGCACCGCTTTTTAAAGTGAGAATGACGGGCATGGCTAAGCCGTCCGATCCAACGAAAGACCCGGAGTTTCAAAAGGTGGTGCATCATTTTTTGACCACGCCTCCAAAGCCCCATAAAGAAATGAAGGTTGGACGAAAACGGGAGCCCGGCAAGCCGAGCCCCCGCCCTGAGCCAAAGAAATCGAAAGCGAAGATACCAGGCCAATGAGCTGCGGGTTTGATTAAGGGTCGTATGATGCGAGACACAATTATTTTGCAAGCGTTGGACGCGCTTGCTGTTGCTCTAGCTGGTCACACCCATTTTTGGACCGATAAAGAACGCTCGCTATACAAGTCGGCCGTTAGCTTTTTGTGCGCCGATTGTACGGGCTCTGATTTGTCGGCTTTAGGGAAACCCCCTCTTCAGAAGCCTTGCCTCGAACCGCATCTTCAGTCCGGCCAAGTTTGAGACCAATTACGCGAGTTGGAGTGTTCTGCTCGACTAATTTCTTAAGCTCTTTTACATCGCCTTTGGACCAGCTCTCGCCGTGTCTTGGAGGGGTCTTTGCCATATGCGGAAAATCCCGGTTGTTGCGTTGCTCAGGGATGGTGAACCGATTCGCTCGTTTCAGTCAACTATATAGTTGCCCCAATCTCTCACACGCTGGCATGTTTCGCCGTTGAGTATCGTATCATCCAATACTATGAGAATGTGACCTCCAGGCTTCAATAGTCGGAAATTCCTGAACAGGAAAAGTATATTCGACTTAACCTTTTTGTCCTCAAGTGGCGGGGCACACTCATCCCCGTCGCCTGTCTCTTCGGCAGTTATGTCGCTCTCTGCAAGCTGACGAAGGATTCGTTCTTCATCAGGCGCGGTCGCGTTGAGAACCATGCTGAACGGTGGATTGGTCAGAACAATGTCGAATTCACCATCTTTAATCGATGCAATATGATCCGCCACTTCCTCCTTCTGTTCGGCTGTCATGTCGGCATATATCTGTGGGTCATTGTCGAGACCGTCGCCATGGAATATGTGGCTACCTCCGTCGCCATGCAGATACATATTGATGCGCGCAACGCAACTCACGCGTTCATTGCCTTCAATACCGAAAAGCGTTTCGTTCTTAATTTGCGTTTTTCTCGTTTCCTTTTGGCGATCGTTTAGCCGCTGCTCGTTTTTGACGGCCGACACTTCGAAGGCCATTACTTCGATCAAAAAACCTGCTGTGCCGCAACAGGGATCGATGACCTTTGGCGGCGGCGACGGGTCCTGATAGTCTAAAAGGGCAACGCGCGTCATGAACTCGACAAGCGGGCGCGGCGTGAAATATTGACCGAGGTCCTTGCCACGCACGGCTTCATTTAAAAATACTTCGAACATGCGCCCGTTCAAATCTTCATCAATTGAACTGAGGTCGATGCGCTCGAATTGTGCGATGAGTTCGCGGCACGTACCGTAACTCAATTTAAGCGCCTCATTGTGGTCGAAGATGCGCTTCTTGCCATGCCTTATCTGGGCTTCTAAGTCATCGCGTAGGGTCGAAAAGAGAAGATCGCGTACCGGGTGCGGATGAGCTTTCAGCGCCTCAAGCCAAGGCTTTGTCAGCGGGAATAGCATTCCGCCGCTGCTGCCATTCTGGCGTTTTTTGTCTTCGGTTATTTTCAGGAAGATGAATTTGCAGAACTCGAAAAAGGCATCTTGCGGCGCGAGTTTTTGCTTCTTCCAGATCAATTGATGCGCCTTGCCGAAAAGAGTGTTCAATTGGTCTGGCGTCACGACATCGAAAGCGAGTGCTGACGATGGCGCCGGGTCTGCATTCTGGAATTTCACGTATGAACGCAACGCCGCCCATAACGGCGAGCCACTCACGAAATCGGTCAGGCGAAGGGTCAGGGTCGGGATGCTGCTGTCATGCCGATAGAGTGACGTAAGATGGCCGTTGCTTATCAGAAGCCACCTGATGCGTTCTGCGTCGGACTTGTCCCTATTGTGGCTGAGGGCGTACCCGGCAGCTTGTCCCCACGCCTCGGCCAAGGATTCGGCAGGCTTCTTAGCCTCGACAATAATTCGCGGTCCGAACGCCAGACTGGACAACCAAAGGCGGCACATTATTCTTGGGAATGATGGACTTGGGGGGGTAACCGAGATTTGCGAACAACGGCGCGAGCAGCCGAGTCTCGACCTCTGCTTCTGAGTGAAGATCACGTGAATCAAGTTTGAAGAGCGCGCTATATGCCATTTGGCCCAGATATGGACACAAATTGTGGCGTCTCACAAGCCTGATTTTTCCGCCGCCCCTTAGAAATGAACAAAGGGGGAGAGTTTATTGAGCCACGTTTCGACCCTCATTAGCTGCTGTCGAATCCCAATTCGCACAACCCGGCTAGGGAGTCAAGCGTATAATTCCCTTTTTTTGGACCTTCGCCGGGCAAACGCCAAAGCATCTGATCAATTACGCCATAGACGGCGAAATCGCCAAGATGAACGAGCGGCCGGCGATTGCTCAACGGACTGGCGAGCGATCTGCCGTCGATGCCGAAGTAATTGTCGTTGAATGGGCCGAAGTGATACCACCCGCCGAACTTGATAGTCCCAGCAAGGCCTTGTGAGTCCATGTCCTGATTATATCTGTATTGCGCTTCGCTGATCAAAAACGGCGGATCCTTGAGACGGAAATTGATTCCTGCGGGGTCTTTGATCTCCTGCAAGCCCGTGAACCCTGTCCCAGCTGGGTCACCGTTGAAGATTGCGGCGAGGAACGCGATCTGATCGTTTGGAGTCACTTTGAGACGAGCGCCAGGCGTCGCCAGCGGATAATTCGGTCCGCCACCGCCTGGGAGATCTTGTATGAATAAATTCGACCAGCCGAACGTAACATTGATAAATAAGCTATTTCCGAATTCGCTGATGAAGAATTGATTATCGGCCGTCAATTGACCGATGCGGATCGACGCCATGTCGGCGAACAGCTTCTGTTCGACCCAAAGCTCGAAAAGCCGCGTCGTCGGCCGCGCCGCGAAGCCGCTGATCGTCGAGAAGTTGAAGATATTGGACTCGGAAAGGTTGCGGCCCTGGATTTGGTAGGCATTGACCCGGAAAGTCATGCCGGGCAGCCCTGCAAATTTTCCGAGGTCGGCGTCGACCGCCATATAAAGCACACTCCCATAGGTGGCGCCTTGCCTGACCCCTCCTACGGGATTTCCAAATGTGTCCTGGATATAACTTAATTGGAAGTTGATGCCGCGATCGAGCAGCCCCTTCTTGAGATCCCCCAGCGCCGGGATGAGCGACGTGATCGCTGGTTCCTCCGGTCCCGGAACCACCTCCACGGGAGCTTCCTTGTGGCCTGTCGGATTCGACGCCGGGTGATGGGCATGAGCGACGTCAGGGAATGGCGCAACCAGGCCGCATAGCACCATCGCCGAAAGCAACGCGCCCCGCACCCCCCGCAATATGCTGCTCGACTTAAGTACTGGACGGGCGGGGGTCGCGCTGCATGCGCCTGGGCTAGCAGCGTAGCCCACGTAATAGAGCGGCGGAAAGCCCGCGAGCTGACGCTCGACCTCGGCCAGCGCCGCCGGGTCGGAATAATCTGGCACTTGCTCGATCGGCTTGCGTCTCCAACTGGCGGGCGACCAGCGTTCCATGGGCATGTCCTCTCACTCCTGCTGCGGCGCCCCAAACCCTTGCTGATTTAAGAATGCCTTATACAGAGGTTTTCGAAAATGGAACATGGAAACGGATACGCTACCCCTCGCCGAGCAGTCTGCAATCCGGCCCCTCCGGGCCGGCGATCTCCCGCTCGAACCGCGCGGTGCGCGTTCGCATGGTGACGAGTTCTTCCGCCGAGGTTGGATGCAGCGCCATGGTCGCGTCGAAATCGGCCTTTTTGGCGCCCATTTTCACGGCAATTCCCAAAAGTTGCGCCATTTCGCTCGCATCCTCGCCGAGAATATGCACGCCGAGGACGCGGTCTGTTGCGCCATCACCGCACGCGAAGCCATCCGCCTCACCTTCGCCGGAAATTCTCTCGCCACCGCGCTGTAGTCGGGAAGTGAGCAATTACAATCTATTCTTTATAATGTAGATAAGCGGCGGCTGGGCCGCCTCCTGGGCAAGGATGGGGGGCTGGCGCGGCGGCTTGGCCGTAAGGGTATTGTAGCTGAACGAGCACCGGCGGGCGGCATACTTGAGCCGAGCATGTTTGACCGGACCGAGGCGGTTTCGGGAGGAATCCCGCAGGTACCATACCATCCTTGCCGCGCGATTCCGCGCGCTGCTCAAAACGCTCGGGCGGCAGAATTATATGCTCGTCCTCGATGGCCCGGCGGCGCAATGCGACCACAGTTTTTACGGCGTCCCCGCGCTTGGCGGCACGCGCCACACCCATGCCGCCGCGAGCAAACGCTGGTCGGAGTGTCTGCCGCGCGTCCTGCCCGACAAGGAAGTGCTCGGCCGCAACGCCGCGTGCTGGATCGCCGAGGCGGTTGCGGCGCCGATACTCGATTGATGTCAGCCAAGAAGATCGAGGAGCGCGGGGATCAAGGGCGCGTCGGCCGGCGGCATCGGATAGGCGGGCAGATCCTGTGGCCGCACCCATTTCAGCGCCTGGTTTTCGCGTGCGGTGACAAGACCCGTCCAACGCCGGCATATATAGAGCGGCATAAGGAGGTGGAAGTCTGGGTAGGCAAAACTCGCGAAGGTGAACGGCGCGAGGCAAGCCTCCTCGACCGCGATCCCGAGTTCTTCGTGCAGTTCCCGGATCAAGGCCGCTTCCGGCCGCTCGTCCAATTCCACCTTGCCGCCGGGAAATTCCCACAGGCCCGCAAGACTCTTGTCCGGCGGACGTTGCGCGATCAGCACCCGGCAATCCTGGTCGATAAGCGCTATGGCGGCGACGAGAAGCAGTTTCACGAAACAGGCTCGCCGCTCACGAGCGATAATCGCCGTTGATCGCGACATATTCCTTGGTGAGATCGCAGGTCCATACGGTTGCCGCGCCCTTGCCCATGCCCAAATCCACCCGAATTTTTATTTCCGCGCCGCGCATGAGCTTGGAGACCCCGGCCTCGTCATAGGCGGGATCGCGCTGGCCCTTGTGGGCGACACGAACATCGTTGAACCAGATCGCGAGCCTATCGCGTTCGGCCCGAACGCCGGCCTTGCCGACGGCCATCACGACGCGGCCCCAATTGGCATCCTCGCCGGCGATCGCCGTTTTGACCAGGGGCGAATTGGCGATCGAGAAAGCGATTTTTTTGGCGGCGGCGGCGGTTGTCGCGCGGGTCACCTTCACCTCGACGAATTTGCGCGCGCCTTCCCCGTCCCTCACGACCTGATGCGCGAGATCGAGGAGGAGACAATCGAGCGCTTGTTTGAACGATCCGAGGCGGCGGTCGTTGGCGGCGACGATTTTTGGCGCGCCTCGCTTGGCGGCGGCCCCTGTCGCGAACACCATCAAAGTGTCGGAGGTCGAGGTGTCGCCGTCGATGGTGATCGCGTTGAACGATCCTTGCACGCTTTTGGCCAGCATGGATTGCAAGGCCGCCGAGGCAATCGGCGCGTCGGTAAACACGAATGCCAGCATGGTCGCCATGTTGGGGGCGATCATGCCCGCGCCTTTGACCATGCCGGAGAGGATCACGTCCACGCCGCCGAGCGTCGCGCCGGCGGTCGCCACTTTCGGATAGGTATCGGTCGTCATGATCGCCTTGGCGGCCGCAAGGAGACCGTCCGAGGCCGCGCGTGCGAAAAGCGTTTCGAGCACGCCATCGAATTTCGACGCGTCGAGCGGCTCGCCGATCACCCCGGTCGAAGCGATGAAGACTTCTTTGACCGGCGCGCCGGTCGCGCTTGAGGTAAGCGCGGCGGTGAGCTTGACCGCCTGCACACCGGCCTTGCCGGTAAACGCATTGGCATTGCCGGAGTTGACGACAAGGGCGCGGGCCTTGCCCGCCTTGAGCCTGGCCCGGCACCAATCGACCGCCGCCGACGGACATTTCGATTTCGTAAAAACCCCCGCTACCTGTGTCCCCTTGTCGAACACGGCGAGCATCACATCGGTGCGATCCCTGTCCCGGATCCCTGCGGCGCCGGCGGCGAAGCGCACGCCCTCGATTTCCGGCAGGTTGGGAAAAGACGTTGGCGCGAGCGGCGAGACGGCGGCGGGCATATGCTGCAACCTTGCAGACGAAGCGCTTCCGCTAAGATTCGCGCCCGCCGGCTTTGCTTGTGCCGATCGTAGCAAAATGTTTCACCTGAAACATTTTGGTAAGGTCCGGGCCTAAAACCTTACAGGGCATCATACCTCTCAGAGCTTGAGTTGCGAGGGATCGCTAAAAACATGGTGGTCTAAGCCGGGTACTGCCGCACCTCAGGGATCCGACATGGCTAATGCCTAGGGTCGAGGGCGCCGAGACTTGATCGACAGAAGCCTTTTCCAATTCGATTCCCGGCACCTTTAGCTTCAACACTTTCGGCAGATAGAGACCAGCTACCATGAACAGGAGAGAGCCGAAAGTTATCGCTATGTAGGAAGTGGATTCTGTGACCGCGCTTAGGTCGGGTACTCCGACCCAGGAGCGAATGGGATTTGTTCCGAAGAAGAAGTCGAGCTGCGCGAAAAGGAATATGGCCGCTGCCGCGAAAAATATGGCGAGCTCACCTAACCTATACACCAATGGTTCGCTTCCGCTGCGGCGCAGGCGTTTGGTGATCTTCTCAATCGCCACTGGCGCTTTTCTGTTGTTTGGATCCAGCTTCTTGCATTGCTTGAAGTCACTGTGTGCGGCGGACAAGGTCCGGGTTGCGCCGGTCTCGTAGGATTTTGTCCGAACGTAACCCCGCATATAGTATATTTTTGCGATCTCGGTGTTTTCCAAGCGTTTCGAGCCCCATTCCTTGTTCCTGCCATAGGTCAAGGCCTCGGTGAGATTATGCTCGGCTATTTGGTATTGGTCCGGGTCGCCGTCATCCGCGATTTCGATCGAGACCTGCGCTGCCCCCACCAACGCCTCGATATTCCCTGGAGCGAGCTTCAACACACGGGCAAATTCGTCCTGAGCGGCTTCGAATTGTTTCAATTTTAGAAGTGCGTTTCCAAGATTGCTTCGAAGCGTCAAATCCCCAGGCTTGACAAGCAGTGCCTCGCGAAAGTTTTTCGCTGCTTCGGCGTGCTCCTCGGCGCGGAAACAGACAAGCCCTCTCCGCGCCGCCACCTCCGCGCGCTTGAGCGTGGATTTGTTACAGGCAAACTCGGCCCAGTCGAGCTGTTGTGTGGCCGTGGTCCAGTCACTCGTTTCGATATAAAGGTCCGCTAGGCTAAGGTATGTCTGGAATTTGTTGCCCGTACCGAGCTGTCTTTTCAGCGCCTCGCTCGCTCGGCTTGTCAGATAGCTCAATTGCGCGTGAATTTCAGACGTTGCCTGATCCGAATTCGCCCACTGCTGGAAAAGTAAGGCAAGCCCAGTGCACGCAGCCGCGTCGTCTCTCTGCTGTTCTAGAATCAGCCCATAAAATTCTTCGGATTTCTTGTAACATCTAAAGATATCCCGCCAAACGTCCGCAAAATAGGCCGCCTTCTTCAATTGTTCCGAGCCGCGCAACTCTCCTTTACACGCTATCTCATAGCAAAGCCGTGCCGCGACCCATTCGTTCCAGCCTTTCTCGTAATCGCCAAGCTCGAACAGGAAATAAGCCTTGTTGTGGTGATGGTACGGGTCGTGGGGGTCCAGCTTGGATGCCTTGTCGAACTGCTTGATTGCATCCCGATACTTGCCAGCGGCGGCGAGGCTATTGCCATAATAAAGAAACGCCAAGGCATCTGGCGGTTCAATTTTCGTCGCATCGGCATATTTTTCAATCGCGTTTTCGAACCGCTCCTGCTCGAGAAGGAGGCCTCCCCAGTTCCATAACACATATTTCCGACTTAGGGATCGGTCCTCTGGCACAGCTCATCCGCCTTTTTGTATTGTGCGATTGCGTCGTCAAAGCGCTCCTGGTCCGCGAACACACGGCCAAGACCGTTGTAAGCGTCAGGATCATTCGAATCGATGCCGATAGCCTCCCGGTACTTTTCGGCGGCCTCGTCATAATGCTTCTGCAGGCGCAGCGCGTCTCCCCAGTTGTACAAGGCGTATTTGCGGTCCTTGGAGTTGCTTGTCTTCCACAGCTTGTCCGCCTTTTGGTATTGCACGATTGCCTCGTTAAAGTGCTCCTGATCCGCTAGCACTAGGCCAAGACCGTAATAGGCCCACGGGTACTTCAAATCGACGTTGATGATCTCCTGGTATTTCTTGGCGGCTTCGTCGTAACTCTTACAATGGCGCAGCGCCTCCGCCCAATAGTAAGGGAAAAATTTTGGGTGCTCGCCTCCGGTCTTCTGCCAACACTCGTACGCTTTCTGGTATAGCGGGATAGCTTCGGCAAACCGATCCTGATCCGCTAGCACTAGGCAAAGACCGAAGTACGCGGACGGGTCATCCTCATCGATTTCGATGGCCTCTTTGTACTTCCCGGCGGCCAAATCGTAGTAGTTCAACTGATGCAGCGCCACCGCCCAGCGGTACAGGACGGATATTCGCTTCTTGGACTCGTCCCTCGGCAACAGGTCGTACGCCTTTTGGTATAGCGGGATCGCCTCGGCAAACCGATCCTGATCCGCTAGCACTAGGCCAAGACCGTGATGTGGGGCGGGGTAGTCCTTATCGATGCCGATGGCCTCTTGGTACTTCCCGGCGGCCTCGCCGTAGTCCTTCTTCTTTAAGCGCAGCGCGTTACCCCAGTTACTCAGGGCGTATTTCCGGTTCTTGGACTGGTCCTTCTGCCACAGCTCGTCCGCCTTGCGGTATTGCTCGATCGCTTCGTCAAAGCGCTCCTGGTCCGCAAGTACTCGGCCAAGACCGTAATAGTCCCACGGGCACTTCGGATCGATGCCCAAGGCCTCCCCGTACTTCTCGGCGGCCTCGTCGTAGCGCCCCCGCAGGCGCAGCGCGCGTCCCCAGTTGAGCAAGACGCGCTTGCGCTGCGGCGGGTCTCCCTGCGACAGCTCGTCAGCCTTGCGATATTGCTCGATCGCTTTGTCAAAGTGCTCCTGGTCCGCAAGCTTGCGGCCACGCTCGTAGTGCGCGCTTGCGTCGTTAGGATCGGCGGTGATCATGATGAGAACGCCCTGTTTGTGGTACCAGTTGATTCGAGCTTAGCCCGCAACTCAAGCGGAGGATTGTCGTGTTACGTTACGCGGCGGCACCTCTTGCCGCCAAGAAAGTGGGTGTGAGAAACCCCAGCCGCGTCCCGGTTCGGGAGGAATGAGACGCGGCGGACGCTCAAACGATCCATAACGTCCAATTATGTTTCGCTTTGCGATTTCCCAAACCAAGGCCCCCCGTTATTTCTTGCCTGGCGCGGGGTTGGCCGGCGCGGGGCTCCCCGCCGCCGGCTTCTCGGTTTTAGGGGGTTCCGGAGGCTCCGTCCGCTCGATCTTCGCGGTCTTGCGCAAGTCCGCGACGAGCGCGGTTTGCGCCTTTTGCACGACATAGCGGGTGACTTGATCCTTGACCTGGTCGAAGGGCGGAAAGGTTTTCTGTCGCTTGTCTATGACCTCGATGATATGCCAGCCGAACGGGCTTTTCACCGGATCGGAAACCTGCCCCACCTCCAGCTTGAACGCGGCGTCGGCGAATTCCGGCACCATGCGATCCTTGGTGAACCAACCGAGATCTCCGCCTTCCGAGCCCGGGTCTTTCGAAACTTCCTTGGCGACCGTGGCGAATTCATCGCCCCCCATGATCCGTTTCAGCGCCGCCTTGGCTTCTTCCGGGGTGGCAACAAGAATATGCCGCGCGTGGATTTCGGTCTCGGGTTTTTGCGCCTTGGCCGCCTCGTCATAGGTCGCCTTGATCGCCGCGTCGGTGGCCGCCTTCTTCGCGACCTCCTCGAGCACGCTCTCCATCAGCAATTTCTCACGATAATAAGCAAGTTTCTTGGCAAATTCCGGGGTTTGGTCGGCCTTTTCGGCAAGCGCCTTTTGCGCCACCAATTCGCCGTCGATCAAAAAGTCGAGAAGATAGCTGTCGCGGGCTTTGCCTTCGAGCTGAGGCGGGAGGCTCGCGCGAAGATCACCGGCGGCGATCTTCAAATCGTCGTCGGTGATTTGCTTTCCGTTGACCGTGGCGAGCACCTTGGCCGCCGCCGGCAAGGCGGGAACAATCGCAAGCGAGAACATGGTCAGCATGCACGCCAGGTAGGCGGCTTTGCTACGCGCGTGTTTCGTCAAGAACATCAGACCGAGCTCCGGGCTAAATCAAGAAGATCGCCCCGCGGTTTTCGCGGCGCGTTGCTCAAATAAGGCGTTTGCCGCGTGACCATGCACGGAGCGGCGGATTTGACAAGCCCCGGCCCCAATCTTATCTGTCGAACAGGCCTACGGGGATAATTTTTCCGGCTTTCGCGGTCGCCATTGCCGGTGCCTCCTGCCGGGTGTCCCGCGCCTCTCGCGCTGCCGCACGAGCTTTTGTCGAACGGGATGCGCGAACTCCGCCGGAACATCGGCTTTTGCCGGGCGGCCGGAGACATGGGATTTCCAGTCAGGAACGGTATTTGGTGCCCCGGAAATCTTGGAATGCAATGTCACAGTGCGGCGGTCTGCCGACGCGAGGGAATTCAAGCCCGGACCGCGCCTTGCGCAAACGCCGCGGGGATCGCGCGAAATCTAACCAGAAAAGCTAGGGGCTACAGCCGATGGCCGGGAATTGTTCCGGCCGTTTTCTAGAAAGGTCGTTTCGTAATGTTGGGCTCCTTCGCGAAAAGGATCTTCGGATCGTCGAACGATCGCCGGCTCAAGAGCTACCGGCCGAAAGTCGCGGCTATCAACGCGCTTGAGCCCGAGATGCTGAAGTTGAGCGATGCCGAACTCGCCGGGCGAACCCAGACGTTCCGGGAGGAATTCGCCGCCGGCAAGAGCCTTGACGATCTGCTCGTGCCGGCTTTCGCCACGGTCCGGGAAGCGGCGCGCCGCGTCCTCGGCCAACGGCATTTCGATGTTCAGCTCATTGGAGGAATGGTTCTGCATGAAGGCGCGATCGCCGAGATGCGCACCGGCGAAGGCAAGACCCTTGTCGCAACTCTCGCCACCTATCTCAACGCGCTCCCGGGCAAGGGCGTCCATGTCGTCACCGTCAACGATTATCTCGCCCGCCGCGACGCCGAATGGATGGGAAGCATTTATCATTTCCTCGGCCTTTCGACCGGGGTCATCGTGCATGGCCTCGATGACGACGAACGCCGCCGCGCCTATGCCGCCGACATCACCTATGGCACCAACAATGAGTTCGGGTTCGACTATCTCCGCGACAACATGAAATACGAGCTTGCCCAGATGGCTCAGCGCGGCCATCATTATGCGATCGTCGACGAGGTCGATTCGATTCTTGTCGACGAGGCCCGGACGCCGTTGATCATTTCGGGGGCTTCCGACGACAGGTCAGATCTCTATATAGCGATCGATAAGGTGATCCCGCGCCTCGTCGCCGTAGATTTTGAACTCGACGAAAAACAACGCACGACGAACCTCACCGAGGCCGGCAATGAACATATGGAGGCCGAGCTCAGTGAGCTTGGGGTTCTTTCCGAAGGTTCGCTCTATGAGGCGGTTAATGTCACCGTCGTGCATCACGTCAACCAGGCCTTGCGCGCGCATAAATTGTTCAAGCGCGACAAGGACTACATTGTGCGCAAGGGCGAAGTCGTCATTATCGACGAGTTCACGGGCCGGATGATGCCGGGCCGCCGCTACTCCGAAGGAACTCCATCAAGCCCTCGAAGCCAAGGAACATGTCGCGATCCAGCCCGAAAACGTGACCCTCGCCTCGATCACCTTCCAGAATTATTTCCGCCTCTACGGCAAACTCGCCGGAATGACCGGAACGGCGGCGACCGAGGCGGACGAATTTGCCGAAATCTATAAGCTCGATGTCGTCGAGATACCGACCAACAAGCCCGTCAGGCGTCTCGACGAGGACGATGAAGTCTATCGCACGGCGGAAGAAAAACTGCGTGCGATCATCCGCGAGATCGAGGCCGCCAACGCGAAGTTCCAGCCGATGCTCGTCGGCACGACGTCAATCGAGAAGTCGGAGCAGCTAGCCGAGGCGATGAAAAAGCAAGGCTATAAGCAGATCGATTTCGCGGAGCCGGAAGCACTGCAGAAACTCTACGCGGCGGCGCGGTCGGACAAGCCCTCGAAGCTTTTCGCGGTGCTGAACGCACGCTTCCACGAACAGGAGGCTTATATCGTCGCCGAAGCGGGCGTGCCCGGCGCGATCACGATCGCGACCAACATGGCCGGGCGCGGCGTCGACATTCAGCTCGGCGGCAATGTCGAAATGCGGGTCGCGCAGGAATGCGCCGAACTGCCGCCAGGCCCCGAGCGCGAGGCGAAGGAAACCGGGATCCGGGCCGAGGTCGAAACTTTCCGCGAGAAAACGATCGCCGCGGGCGGCCTCTACATCATCGGCACCGAACGCCACGAGAGCCGCCGGATCGACAATCAGCTGCGCGGCCGTTCCGGGCGCCAAGGCGATCCGGGACGCTCGAAGTTCTTCTTGTCGCTGAAAGACGATCTGATGCGGATCTTCGGGTCCGACCGGATGGAATCGATGCTTGTCAAGCTCGGTCTCCAAGAGGACGAAGCGATTGTCCACCCGTGGATCAACAAGGCCTTGGAAAAGGCCCAGCAAAAAGTCGAAGCGCGCAATTTCGACATGCGCAAGAACGTTTTGAAATACGACAACGTGATGAACGATCAGCGCAAGGTCGTCTTCGAACAGCGCCGCGAGATGATGGCGCAAGACTCGCTCGAAGATATGATTTCCGAAATGCGCCAGGGGGTTGTCGACGATCTTATCGCCAAACATATTCCCCGTGATGCCTATCCCGAGACCTGGGACATCGAGGGTTTGCAGCAATCTGTCCTGGCCTCATTCAATCTCGCTCTTCCGCTGGCCGATTGGGCAAAGGAGGAAGGAATCACCGAGGAGGAAATGCACGAGAGGCTGCGGAAGGCGGCCAATGAGGCCTATGCCGCTCGCGTCGACAAGAACGGCGCCGAAGTTACGCGTTATGTCGAAAAGCAGATCGTTCTCCAGGCGCTCGATCATCTGTGGCGCGAGCATCTCGTGACGCTCGATCATCTGCGTCAGGTTGTCGGCTGGCGCGGCATGGCCCAGCGCGATCCGCTGAACGAATACAAATCCGAGGCCTTCGAGCTGTTCGGCGAACTCATTACCCATCTCCGGGAAATGACGACGGCGCAGTTGAACCGCGTCGAGGTCGCCCTCGAGCCGCCACCGATGGAGACGCTGGAGGTATCTCATGCCGATGCATCGGCTTATCCGGACCGCGCGATCAACGCCGCATTTGGCCAAGCGAGCGCCGCCCCCGCCGTTTCCCAATTCGCCAAGCCGGTTTTCGGCGCGTCCGGGACGGACGCCGCCGAAACGCTTGTCCGCGAGCCGCCGGAGGAGCGGGCGGTCTATCGCAAGGTGGGACGCAACCAGCCTTGTCCCTGCGGCTCGGGCCGGAAATATAAACATTGTCATGGCGCGGCCGCGTGACGACAGCCTGCCGTGCGATCGATTGACTTGCATCAAGGTGCGCGAGAAACCTCCATTATATACCCCTACGCTGCGAGAATCCCGCTGTTTGCGCGACCGATGAAATGGAACCGATCGGTGATGAGCGATCTAAGTTCGGTGGCGCATTGATCGATCTCTTCGAAGAAGCGATCGAAGGCGGCCTTGAACAGGGCGAACTTGCCGTAGGCCTTGTTGAACAGGACCTTGCGCTTCAGGAAATGCCAGAAACGCTCGATCAGGTTCAGGTTGGGGGCGTAGCTTGGCAAGTAAATAGGCCTGATCTTGCAGTCCGGCCTGGCGAAATAGTCCCGAAGTTCGCGCGAGCGGTTGTAGCGCGCATTGTCGATCACCGCGCCGATCGCGGCGGCCTCGGGATGGCGCGCCTCAAGATCGTCGAACAGCCGGATCATCGCGGCGCTGGTGATCAGGTCTTCCTGGCGATGGGCCAGCGACAAAGCGGGCCAGGACAACGCGCCGTTGATGTTGATGCGAAGGCGGCCGTGGTTGGATTTCAGCTCCACCGTTTCGCCGCGGCGGATCCAGCCATGCGCCGGCCGGCCGGTGTAGGACGGGTGGGTCGCGGCGACGAAATCAAGCGGCGTTTGGGCCGAAGCGGCGTCCATTGCCGGCTTGAGAACCTCGGCCACGAAGGCGCGCTTTGTCGCCTCGTCGGCCTTGGCCGGAACGGTCTTCGGCTTCTTGGGCACGAAATCGAGCCGCTTCAGCAGTTTCGACATGGCGTTCGGCGTATACGACACGCCAAAGGCCGCTTCGACATGCGCGCAGACCTCCTTCGCGGTTTGCGGCGTCGTCTCTTCCACCCAGCCCGAGAGAAGGTCCAACTGCGCTTGCTCCAGCGCCGCATCGCGGCCGAGATAGACCAGCGTCTCGACGCCAACCCGGCCACCGGTTTCGTAAAGACGGCGATGTTCGCCAACCGTCGTCTCGTCGATAAACAGCGCGGCAGCAATCCGCGCCGGCGGCCAGCCGTCATCCAGAAGTAGCACCACATTCATCCGCCGATGCACGGCGCTGTTCATCTGCCGCCGCATCATCGTCAGAAAGTGTTGCCGGTCCTCGGGACCAAGAAGCTGTCCTGCCATGCACGCATTGAATTCAAATTCGCCGCCCGCGCGCCACAAAAAAACGCAATCCTTCGGAGTCAAGGTATACCAACCGCCCTAAGTTTTGACCTGTGCCCATTCTCTCGTTCCGATTGAGGCTATGACGTCAGGTGTGGCCATCAGACTGACCAGACCGGATCGCAAAATCACTTGCGAACGGGGCGGGCCATACGTTTTTAACTCAATTGGAGATGCAGCAAAAATCGCGCGACGGCCGACTGCCCCACCTTGATCCCGTGCGCGGTGATCTTCTGCCACAATTCAGTGATCGTCAGATCGGGTTTTCCGCAACCAGCGGCCGTACCTTGTCCTCATGCTGGGCCAGGGCATAGCGTTTATGGCCGCTGAATTTTCGTGGCTGGCAGTCGCTCCGCTGCATTAAGAGCGCAAGGCAAGCAACGCCGCTCATCCTATTTCAACAATGACTCGAACATCGCACTGTCTCAAAGTGAAACATTTCAGTCTCTCAAATTCTGCAACAAACTGTTGCAATTTGTTTGTTGTCGAAACCAGGCTTTTCGGATTCAAAGCTTGTGAAATGTCCGTTTGTGCGGCGTGTATAAGAATTCCAGTTGTTTGCACGGAACCGCTCGGGCGGCGCGAAAGACAGTCCGGGCAACGGCCGTTCCAAGCGAAAAGACGCATGGCAATGCGCGGGCGGAGCGGACCGGAAGCGATCGTGTCACGGGGGCTTGGCTATTGGTTTTCGTCGATCTTTTCAGAATTGGGTGCGAGACAGGCTTGCTCGCCGCCGCGTGCGGGCTTCTGTTTGTTGGCGGCGGTTTTCTGATTCTCATCGGCATTAATATTTTTGAGCAAGCGACCGGCAGGCTGCTCGGCAAGCCGCTTCCGACAGCGGTGGTTAGCGAAGCCGGTCTTCCCCATGTTCTCGTGCAAATCCCGGTTTTTAACGAACCCGTGATGGTCGCGGATTGCTTGCGATCTGCCGCCGCGCTCGATTGGCCGCGGGAGAAGCTGCATATCCAGCTTCTCGATGACAGCACCGACGAGACGACCGCGATTGCCAACGCTGTCGTTTGCGAGCTGCGCCAGCAAGGCTATTCCATTTCTCACCTCCATCGCGCGGGGCGGTGGGGCTACAAAGGAGGCGCCTTGGCCGCCGGCCTCGCTCACTCGAATGCCCCCTATGTCGCCATTCTCGATGCCGATTTCCGGCCGCCGGCGAATTGGCTGCGGGCGATCGTTCCGGCCTTGATCGCCGATCCAAGCGCGAGCTTCGTGCAATCGCGTTGCGAATTCGCAAACTACCGGACGAATTGGCTGACCCGCGCGCAAGGTCTGATGCTCGACGCCCATTTCGTCATGGAGCAGGCGACGCGCTATCGCGCCGGCTGGCTGTTTCAATTCAACGGTACCGGCGGGGTGTGGCGCAGCGCGGCGATCGTGGCGGCCGGCGGTTGGTCGGGCAACTCGCTCTGCGAGGATCTCGATCTCACGGTGCGCGCCGAAATCGCCGGATGGCATGGTCTTTTCGCAATGGATCCCCCTGTGCCAGGGCTTGTCCCCGAAAAAGTTTCGCATTGGCAGGTCCAACAGCGACGCTGGTCGAACGGCTTTGTCCAGGTCGCCCGCAAGCTACTCGGCGAGGTCTGGATGGCCAACTGGCCGATTTGGCGAAAGCTGTCGGCGAGTCTTCTCATTCTCATCCAGACGTTTTACCCTTGCGTTGCGCTCGGCTGCCTTTGCCTGGCTCTATGCGCGATCATCCGGGGCGGCGATCTCGCCGCCTATCTGCCGATCATCGCAACGACCGCGGCCTTGGTCCTGATCATCGGCGTTGGAATGACGCTGGTCCCCTATGTAATCTTGCGGCGGGGCTCGTTTTGGCGCTATCTCGCGACGCTCGCGTCCCTGACCCCGCTGATGATCTATGTCAGCATTTCCAACGCGCCATCGATTCTAAAGACAGTTTTCGGGGCGACCGAGACCTGGAAACGCACGCCTAAGGCGCCGCCTCTTGCGGACGTTTCGCCGGCAGCGGATCAGCTCAACGAGGTCTGATAACCGGCGCGGGGGCGGCGGCGCGGCGATCGAACTCGCGTATACAAAGTGAATTGCGGGTCGAAGATGAACTTGAGCAACAGCCCGCTCCACGATTTATGCGTCTTGAGTCCGGCGTAAAATTCCGGCGCGATTTGCTTCAGCCGGGGCAGCCGCGACCAAGGCACATCGGGAAAATCATGGTGTTCGTTGTGATAGCCGATGTTGAGCGCGACGAGGTTCAAGGGACCGTAATAATCAAACGTCTCTTGAGCCGGATCGGAGGTAAAATGCTCCTGGAGCCAGCGAGCGCCGAGCGGATGCAAACCTCCGACCGAAAACCAGAAGGACGCGAAAAGATACAGAAGCGCATTCGGACCGAAGCAGACCAGAACGGCGAGATCGTAGAGGACAACGCAACCGCCATTGACGAATGTCCACCGGCTCCACATCGGCACGGAACCTTTCAGGCGGCCGAGGCGGGTAAGCTGGAGAACCGGAAAAAGAAACATCCATGCCGCCTTGCCAAAAGCGCTTCCGCCAAACAGACGCGCTTCCCAATAACTCGGGAGATCGGCGTCGTATTCGTAATCGCCAAGATGCGAATGGTGCTTCATGTGATAGCAGCGAAATCCCATCGCGGTCGGGAACGTGTTTGGCAGATCGGCGAGGATCGCGGCCCATTTGTTCAGGACATTGGATTTGAAGATGCAATTATGGGTTGCGTCGTGGATGACGACGAACATTGCGTGATTGGCGAAGGCGCCGATGCAAAAGGCGGCGGCCACGGCCGCCCACCAATAGGCGGGTCCGAGATAACCAAGCAGCGCGGCGATCGAGGTCTGTCCGGCGACGACGGCGAGAGTGATCGCCGCCGTCCTCCGGTCGTGGCCGATAAGACCGCCAGCTTCCGGATGCGCCGCTAAAATGGCGCGGCGACGCGGCGGATGCGGGCGCTTTATCGGCGTCGCGATGAAGCCTGCGTTCGCCGCCCCGCGTTCCCTGCGGGCGGGTCCGGCATCTATTGAATCAAGTCCCAAGTGCCGATCATCCTCAAGCAACTCATAAAGTCGTGATCCGCGAACGCGGAAAATTGCTTCGCGGTCAAGATCATGCGAGCATAAAGTGTTAGGGGCTCTAGAATCAAGCCGCGAGATTTTTTTCATAGACGCGATGCACCTTGTCGATTCGCGCGCCGGAGAGTTCGATCGGCCGCCGCATGCCAAGATTGTCCTCCAAAACCCAGCCGAATTCAACGTGTCCAATCGAACTCGATTTGCTGCGCCGGCGCATTTCCTCGATGAAAGCCAGAATGACCGCGCCGCCTGCGGCCTTGCGATGCAAGGCGCGGCGGATGCCAAATAGCGCCAGCCGCCCGGACGTAAAGGCGTGCTTCCTGATCCGCGAGACAATACGCAGCAGGCCGAGAGGGAACAGACGGCCGTCGAGATCGGCGGTTATTTCATGCAAGTTCGGCAAGACGAGGCCGACAGCCTGCGGCACACCGTCGAGTTCGATCATGAATCCACCTTCATGAATCGACCTTCGGAAGGCGCCACCCATTTGAGCGCGTCGGCGCTCGACATGAACTCGTCGAGCGTAAAAGGAACAAAACCCCAATTTTCGCTCCACGCATCGTTAAATATGTCGACGATAATCTCCGCTTCCTTGCCGAGGTTCTTTAGATCGAGGGCTCTGATGTTGAGCCTTTTGCGCCAGTCCGGCCGCGCAACTATGCTTTGCTGCGCGACCCGGTCTTTCTCGCCGACGTCGCGGCGGTAGGAAATGAGATCGCGCACTTTCGTATAACCCTGGCGCTCCAGGGAGCCGCCCAAATAAGCCGGATTCCAGGGCGCGAGGAACATGGGCATTGCTTCAAATCCTTGAACGAGCAGTCCCGTCTCGCTGTTCACGGAGGGCGAAAACGGCCCGTGCACGAGCGCGGCGCCCCGTTGGCGCAGCCAATCTTCCGCGGCTCGGGTCAGGGCGGCGACGACTTCGTCGTCGTCGATTGCATCGAGACAACCAAATTGCGCCCGGGATGCGCCGAGCGGCGCATGGGCTTCGTCGTAGACCTGGGCGAAAATCCGGCCGGCAAGCTTGCTGTTTTTGCGGGCAAGCCAGGATTGCGATTGGACGAGCTTGAAATGGGGGTTGAGCTTGCGCGAAAACAAGGTCCAGCGCTCCGCATCGAGCGAGGGGGCGAAGCCTGGGTGATCCTTATAGAGAAGCCGGGGCAAACGGCAAAAGGCGAAAAACCTTCGTAGCCCATTCGCCGGAACGATCTCTATCTTGCGCTCGGTCCTGCTCATGGAATTCGCCTTGCTGCTTTTCGAACCTTGGGCGGCATATGGCGATACCGCCACCGCAGGTTCAAGCAAACGCCTCGCGGCTCACGGCAGGAAATGCGAACCGGAACCTGGCGCCGCCGTCACGTCGCCGCGCTCAACGAACGGGCTGGTGCCTCACGCTGGCTTTCCCGCTTGGCCAAAAGATCCGTCACGCCCTTCATCTCCGCCTCGGTGTGCAGCGTCGAAAGGAAAAACCGCAGACGCGGCTGGTCTTTCGGCACCCCGATTTGAATGATCGGCGGCACGTAATAGCCGTGGTCCATCAAATGGCTGGAAGCCGCCAAAGTCTCAAGGCTGTCCGAAAAAAGCACCGGGATGACGCCACGCCCGATGGCAGGCCCCGTATCGAGCCCCGCGTCATGGGCAAGCTCCACGAAGAGTTCGGCATTTTGGCGCAGCCGCTCAATGCGCCAAGTCTCTTCCTGCATCACTTGCAAGGCGGTCTCCGCCGCCGCGGTTATAACCGGCGATAGGCCGACGCTATAGACGAAGCCCGGCAGAGTATAGCGCAGCCATTCGATCACGGGCGCCTTGCCCGCGACGAACCCGCCGCAAGACGCCAGAGTCTTCGATAAAGTACCGATAGTGAGGTCGATTTGTTGCGGATCGACACCAACGTGTTCCCAAAGCCCACGCCCTTCGTTCCCGAGCACGCCGATCGAATGCGCCTCGTCGATCAACAGCCAAGCCTTGCGCCGTTCCTTGAGCTCGACAAGGCGGACTAGGTCCGCGATGTCGCCATCCATGCTGTAAAGGCCCTCGGCGACGATGAGGGCATTACGGGAATTGCCGCGTCTTTCACGCAAGAGAAAATCGAGATGGTCGAGATCGTTGTGACGGAACATAATGGTTTCGGCAGTGGTAGCCTTGGCCCCGCTAACGATGCTGTTATGCGACAGTTCATCGATGAAAAGCGCATCATGCGACCCTAGTATATGTGAAATCGTCGTTACATTGGTGAGATAGCCGCTGACTAGGGTAAGTGCCGACTCGGCGCCGATAAATTTGGCGATGCTCGCTTCAAGACGGCGATGCGTCGATCGTTCGCCCCCGACGAGGCGGGAGCCGAGCGCGCCAATCCCCAACGTGTCCAGCGCCGCCGCCGCCGCGGCTTTTACCATGGGATGGGACGCGAGCCCCAGATAATCGTAATTGGCGAAACTGACGAAGCGCCGGCCGTTTATCCCGGCTTCCCGCCGCAACGTGTCGATCGGCGCGAAAAACGGGTCACCGCCATCGAGGTAAGCCTTTCCGGCGAGCCGGAAGCGCTTCTTGGCATATTCGGCGAGGCTGTTGAACTTTTGCACTTTGCGTTCGGCGGTCCAGCTGGGTTCACGAAACGATTGGAAAGTCCCGGCGTCTTGGCGGCGGCATCTCGCGTGTCGCTTCTTTGGCGGTCCTGGATCGCACCGACCCAGTATGAGCGAATCGTGGCATAGCATAAGCGCTGGGGGCAGCAAAAGGGGATCATCGCGCAAGGCCGAAACACCATTGCCTCCGCCCTTGTGGAAATAAAAAAAGCTATTTCTTATCATAAACTTACAATCTATTGTCAATTCCGGTTACAAATCGTAACAAAGCCAAGTTCGCGGCCCGGCAAGCATATCGAAGGGACGGAAGGGCAGAGCGGCCGCGTAGGGAAGGCGCATTTATGCCGCGATTCCTTCAACCGCCAAACGTTGCACGTTGGTGCGATCACCGCATGTTCGAACGTGATCGCACACACATTGCCGTCCGCATCCAGGTCTAGGACAGTGTTTTCATCGAGATCCTTGGACTGAGTAATATCGCGATCACGGAACTAAATGTACCGAGTGTCGGTATCTGCGAAGTACTGAACTTTCATGGTTGGTCTCCACGGTCGAAGCATGCATTATGGTATGGACGGTCTCCCGGTCCGGCAACAGGATAATCACCGGGCTCGACCGTCAGCCTGGCTGAACTCCCGCTCCGGGGAGGCGATGACGCGCAAAATCCATTCGTCCTGGGTTACGGTCGGGACGAGAGCGAATCGCTTTAAAATACTTCGTAACCTTCACGGTGCGGGCTTCCTTGCGGCCCCGACGCGCCGCACGGAAGATTTTTCGAGACCGCGCCAGACAACCTTGGTTCCGCAAATTTTTTCGGCCAGCTAAACCGCCGAGCCTGTCCAGAACTTTGCGTAAGCCTGGACCTTTTGGCGACCCATGACGAGCATAGGCAGGCCGGCGAGCGCGAGCACGGTGGTCAGCACATAAAAAGCCGCGTGGAAGACGAGCGAGCGGAGCAAAATCATGCGTGTTCGTTTTCGCAACACTGTGGCGAATGCGAGACCGCGCGTGGGCCGGGCTTTGATGTACGCCGGTTTTCTATACGGCAGGGTCACAGTGGTAATGCGCGTGTTCGGCGAGTTGAGAGAGCCAGCGACCTCACCAAGCGGCTTTTTTGCGGACCGGAATCAAGCTATCGTTCCAGGCCGGGCCCATACTTTTGGCGACGGCGCGGGGGCGACCATGGCGGACGCGGGTGCCAGCTGTGACGTTGCGAAGGCGATCGGCGATCCGCTCGGCATGTTAATCGGATGGCTGGCGGGGATGCTGCCCGAGGGTCCGGCGCGGACGGCGCTCCTCGTGCTCGTCGGCCTTTGCGTTGCCGTCGCTCCTTTCATCTATAAATATTATCTCGGTGTTCTGGCGCAGGGGGCGGCGCCGGATTGAGCGGCAGGACTATGACAGGCTGCGAACGAGCCTCTCAGGAGGCAATCTCGCGGCGCGGCTTTATGCTAAATGGCTGACTGATTTCCTCGACTGGATCGAGCGCTTTTTCGGCGATGCCGGCATGACGGACCGGACGCTGTTTCCGCGCGCCTTCGGGCTGAAAACACCGGCGCCGCTGTGGACGGCACCCGCCTTCGACCGCTGCCTGCTGCTCGCCTTGATCTATCTCATCGCGACGATTTTCGCCATTTGGGCCATTTCCGGCCATGTCGGCCCGGCGGAAGCCGCGCTGGGTCTCACACCCAATTTCGCCGGCTGGGAGAGAGGGCTTGTGGCGGCGGTTGTCGGGTTTGAGGTCTTCGCGGGGCGGCGCTCCGTGCTAAAGGAGTTGAATGGATGGTGGACGTGGGAATGGGAAATCTATGCATGGTGGTGCGCTGGCGGTTTGGTCGCTAGTGCTGCCTATGTCGCTGGAGTTGTTGGTTACGCGGCTACGGGCTTTCTCGCTGGCACATGCACTGTCGTTGGTACTGCCTGGTTGCCTCGCAAGATTATTGGAGTTCACGCTAGCGTTCGCACTGGCACTGGCGCTGGCGCTTTCGCTGTTCCTTTCGCTATCGGTGCACCTCTCTATTACGCTTCCCTCCTTTCGGTCGCTGACGGCTTCAATGTCGCGAGCATTGGCGCTGCCATTGGTGCTCTCGCTGTATCGTTGCTAAGCAGCATAGCCGTCAAATACCGATGGCAAGGCGTTTTCTTGTCGCTGTTTTTCGCGGCGATGATCCTCACCTGCCTCGCTGGGGCGGCCTTCCTTTCGCCTTCGGAGGCTTGGAACGAGGCTGGCTCCTTGTTGCTGTTCCTGCTGTTGCTCACCTTGCTCCACGCGCCGTTCGACTGGGCGTCGCTGGGGCTCACTCGGGCGCTGCTGCGGCGCGGGCTCGAACTCGGGGGTTGTGGCCTTATCTCTTGGCGCTCGTCGATGCCTGTCCTACAGCCGTCATCATTGCGCTCCTCGCGCTGACCATGGTGATCGGCGTGCAGGCCTTCGACGAATTGGCCGTGCATGGCGGCGGCAAGCCCGTCCTGCCGCTGGAGACCCTCTTCGACGGCATCGCCAAAAATCCAGGGGCGCCGGAATACTGGTGGGTCTATGCGTTCTTGCTCTCGTCCATGATCCCGAGCATCATAAATCTCGCCATCGGCGGCATTGCCTTCACGCGCGGGATTCCGTGGCTGGCGCGGCTTATTTTGAACTGGATTCCCGAGGGCAAAGCCGTGCCAGAATACAAACGGCAACCGGCGGCCATAGGTTTGACGGTTCAGATGTTCGCGGGCGCAGGTCTCGGCATCGCGGCGCAGGGGCTCCTCGCCTGGGGCCTCATATGCCATCTCATGCCCTGCATCGGCCTCGACCTGCTCGACAAGGCCCGCGCCGTCGCCGCTTTCGACCTGCCGGCGCGGATAGGGCAGCTTTTCGCAGGCTCCTTAGCGCTCAAGTAGCGGTCAACTCTCGCCTTTCTTGCACTTTTCGCGGTACTCCTTGCGCGCCTTGCCGTGCAGGCCTTGCGCAGTGGCCTTGTCCGAACATTCCTTGGCCTTGGGCGACATCGGGACCTTCGGTTTCGGCATGGCCGGCGCTTTCGGCGCGACGGGAGTTGCCGGCGCGACGGGAGCCGCTGGGGCGGCGGGCGGGGTCATCTGCGCATAACCGGACTGGCCGAAGGCAACAGCGAGGGCACCGGCGATCATCAAGCGGACAAGGGTTTTCATAAAAGCCATCCTTGGGATTGAAGTGGGGACATGCCGGGCGCTTTTAACCTTCTCCGAGGATTTATCCAAGCCGAAACCGCTGCGGTTACGCAAAAAACCGCAAAAATCACTTTACATATAAATATATCTGCATATTGTTCGCTAGGACGAACGCGTACAGGAATCCCATGCCCGACCACATCCCTTTCGACGCCATTCGCACGGCCTCGGCGGCGGCCGGCGAAGCCACCCGTTTGCGCCTACTCGCCCTTCTCGCCGAAGCCGAACTCACGGTTAGCGAGCTCGTAACGATTCTCGGCCAATCGCAGCCGCGCATTTCGCGCCATTTGAAACTCCTCGTCGAAGCCGAACTTGTCGAGCGCCATCGCGAGGGCGCTTGGGTCTTTTTTCGAATTGCGCAGACGGGACCCGTGGCCGATTTTGCCCGCGACCTCGCGGCAAAGCTCGCGCCGGACGACGCGTATCTCACAGCCGACCGCGCGCGGCTCGGCGAGGTCCGCCAGACCCGCGCGGACCAGGCGGCCCGCTATTTCGCCGCCCATGCGGTGAACTGGGACGAGGTGCGCGCCATGCATGTTCCGGAAGAACGCGTCGAGGCCGCAATCCGCAAGGCGATCGGCGCGGGCCCGGTCGATGCGCTGCTCGATCTTGGAACCGGCACCGGCCGGATGCTCGAATTGTTGGGGCCGCTCGCCTCGCGCGCGGCCGGCATCGATCAATCGCCGCATATGCTAAGCATCGCGCGCGCGCGCATCGAACGCGCGGGTTTGCGCAATGTGCAATTGCGCCAAGGCGATATTTACGCGATGCCTGTCGAACCGGATTTCCATGACCTCGTCATCATGCATCAGGTCCTGCATTATCTCGACGATCCCTTGCGCGCCATTCGTGAGGCCGCGCGCGCCTTGCGGCCCGGCGGGCGCCTCCTCATCGTCGATTTCGCGCCGCACGGGGAAGAGACTTTGCGCGCGGCGCACGCGCACCGGCGGCTTGGCTTCGCGGCCGAGGAAGTCGTGGGGTTCATGGCCGTCGCCGGATTGGATTTGGTCGCCAAGGATGATCTTGCACCGGACGCGGGAGAAGCCAACAAGCTCACCGTGTCCCTCTGGCTCGGCCGCGACCGCCGGTTGATCGCCGATCCTCTCCCTTTAACCGCGCGAGAAGTCGCATGAACGAAAATCCGTCCTGTAGTTTTCCCCGGGCGAGCCGCACCATCTGCCCCGATATCTCGGTCTCCTTCGAGTTTTTTCCCCCGGCGAGCGAGGCGATGGAAGCGATCCTTTGGGAGTTGATCAAGCGGCTTGCACCGCTCGGCCCGAGTTTTGTCTCGGTCACCTATGGCGCCGGAGGCACGACGCGCGAGCGCACCCATGCAACGGTCGCGCGGATCGTGAACGAGACTTCGGTGAAGCCCGCCGCCCATCTGACCTGCGTCGCGGCGGCGCGGGATGAAATCGACGCCGTCGTCCGTGGCTATTGGGACATCGGCGTCCGCCACATCGTCGCGCTGCGCGGCGATCCGCAAGGTGGGCCGGGGACGAAATTTTGTCCGCATCCCAACGGCTATGCGGATTCCGCCACGCTCGTCGCCGGAATCAGACGGGTCGCGGATTTCGAAGTCTCGGTGTCCACCTATCCGGAAGGCCACCCCGAAAGTGTCTCGGCCGACGCCGATATCGATGTCTTGAAAGCAAAGATCGATGCCGGAGCGAGCCGGGCGATCACCCAGTTTTTTTTCGAAAACGAAATCTATTTGCGTTTTCTCGATAAAGTGCAGGCGCGGGGACTTGATATTCCGATTACGCCGGGTATCGTCCCCGTGCAAAGTTTCAAGCAGACGGCGACGTTCGCCAGGCGGGCCGGAGCCGCGATCCCGCAATGGCTCGCCGATCGTTTCGAAGGGCTCGACGACGATCCGCAAACGCGAAAACTCGTCGCCGCGACGGTCGCCGCCGAACAGGTTCTCGATCTCGTCGATCACGGCGTCAGGGATTTTCATTTCTACACGATGAACCGCGCCGACCTTGTCTATGCGATCTGCCATCTTTTAGGACTCCGGCCGAAACTCGAACAAGAGGCCGCTTGATGACCCGAAGGCTTACTGGAGACGAAACGCGCGCCGCTCTGCAATCCGCCGCCCGCGAAAGAATTTTGGTGCTCGACGGCGCCATGGGCACCATGATCCAGCAACATGAGTTCAGCGAAACCGAGTTCCGCGGCGCGCGCTTTGCGGATTGGCCGCGCGACCTGCGTGGCAACAATGATCTCTTGAGCCTTACCCAGCCACGGGCGATCAAGGCAATTTATCTCGCTTATCTCGAAGCCGGCGCCGACATCGTCGAGACAAATACATTCAGTTCCACGCGGATTGCGCAGGCCGATTATGGGATGGAAAAGCTTGTCGCCGAATTGAATTTTACCGCCGCGCGGCTCGCTCGCGAAGCGGCCGGCGAGGCGCAAGGCAAGGACGGCAAGCGCCGCTTCGTTGCCGGTGCGTTGGGGCCGACCAATCGCACCGCCTCGATTTCTCCCAACGTCAATAATCCGGGCTTTCGCGCGGTGAGCTTCGACGATTTGCGCGAGGCCTATGCCGAGGCGGCAGCCGCGCTGATCGAGGGCGGCGCGGATGTTTTGATCGTCGAGACGATCTTCGACACCTTGAACGCCAAGGCGGCGCTTTCCGCCATCGATAGCGTTTTCGATGCGAGGGGGGAGAGACTGCCGGTCATGATTTCCGGCACGATCACCGATTTGTCCGGCCGCACGCTGTCCGGCCAAACACCGGCCGCGTTCTGGTACTCGTTGCGTCACGCAAAACCCTTGACGATCGGCCTCAATTGCGCGCTTGGCGCCCGCGAAATGCGCGCTCATCTCGCCGAGCTTTCCCGGATCGCGGATACGCTCATCTGCGCCTATCCCAACGCTGGTCTGCCAAATGAGTTCGGTCTTTATGACGAGAGCCCCGAATATATGGCCTCTCTCATTGGCGAATTCGCGGAAGCCGGTCTCGTCAATATCGTCGGCGGCTGCTGCGGCACGACGCCCGCGCATATTCAAGCGATCGCCGCGCGAGTCAAAGGGATTGCGCCGCGAAAAGTGCCGAAAATCGAACCGTTGTTGCGCTTGTCCGGGTTGGAACCGTTTGTGCTCAACCACGAAATTCCTTTCGTCAATATCGGCGAGCGCACCAATGTCACCGGCTCCGCCAAATTCCGTACGTTGATCAAGGAAGGCGATTTCGCCGCCGCGCTCGATGTCGCGCGCGATCAAGTGGCGATGGGCGCGCAGATCATCGACGTCAACATGGACGAGGGCCTGCTCGATTCCGAAAAGGCGATGGTCGAGTTTTTGAACCTCATCGCCGCCGAGCCCGACATTTCGCGTGTGCCGGTGATGATCGATTCATCGAAATTCGCGGTGCTCGAAGCGGGGCTCAAATGCGTGCAAGGCAAGGGGATAGTCAATTCCATATCGATGAAGGGAGGCGCCGATAAATTCGTCGCCGAGGCCAAAACCGTGCGCGCCCATGGCGCCGCCGTCGTCGTGATGGCCTTCGACGAAAAGGGCCAGGCCGATACGCGCGAACGCAAGGTCGAGATTTGTTCGCGCGCCTATGACATCTTGACCAAGGACGCCGGGTTTCCTCCCGAGGACATCATCTTCGATCCGAATATTTTCCCGGTCGCGACCGGCATCGAGGAACATGACAATTACGGCGTCGATTTCATCGAGGCGGCGCGGGAAATTCGCAAGCGGTTCCCGCGTGTCCATATTTCCGGCGGCGTTTCCAATCTTTCCTTTTCGTTTCGCGGCAACGAGCCGGTGCGCCAGGCCATGCATTCGGTGTTTCTCTATCACGCGATTGCCGCCGGCATGGACATGGGCATCGTCAACGCGGGCCAGCTCGCGGTCTATGCCGAAATCGAACCGGGCCTCCGCGAGGCCTGCGAGGATGTCGTCCTCAACCGGCGGCCGGACGCCACCGAAAGATTGCTCACGCTCGCCGAAAGCTACAAGGGGCAAGGGACGCAGACCGCCGAAAAGAATCTTATCTGGCGCAGCGAGGCGGTCGCCAAAAGGCTCGAACATGCGCTCGTCAACGGCATCACCGAATTCGTCGATCGCGATGTCGAGGAAGCGCGTGCCGCCGCGAAAAAGCCGCTCGATGTGATCGAAGGGCCGCTGATGGCGGGCATGAATGTCGTCGGCGATCTTTTCGGCTCGGGAAAAATGTTTTTGCCCCAGGTCGTCAAGTCCGCGCGGGTGATGAAACAGGCCGTTGCTTATCTTTTGCCTTTCATGGACGAGGAAAAGCGAAAGACCGGGGCCGGCGAGCGGTCGCGCGCGGGCAAGATCGTGATGGCGACGGTCAAGGGCGACGTGCACGACATCGGCAAGAACATCGTCGGCGTGGTTCTTGCCTGCAACAATTACGAGATTATCGATCTCGGCGTGATGGTTCCCGCGTCGAAAATTCTCGCCACGGCGCGAGCGGAAAAAGTCGACGCGATCGGCCTATCGGGTCTCATCACCCCCTCGCTCGACGAGATGTGCTTTGTCGCCGCCGAGATGGAGCGGGAAGGTTTCGATCTGCCGCTCCTGATTGGCGGCGCGACGACGAGCCGGGTCCATACCGCGGTCAAGATTCATCCAAATTACGGCAAGGGCCAGACGGTCTATGTCACCGACGCGAGCCGCGCGGTCGGCGTCGTGCAATCGCTTTTTTCGGCGCAATCCCGCGCCCTCACCATCGCGACGGTCCGGGCCGAATACGCCAAGGTCGCGGAGGCGCATCGCCGGGGAGAGGCCGATAAGCAACGGCTGCCTCTCGCAAAAGCGCGTGCGAACGCCGGCAAGCCCGGCTGGGCAAGCTACGAGCCGCCGCGCCCGGTATTTTGCGGCACAAGGGTGTTTCGCACGTACGAGGTTGCCGAACTGATACCCTACATCGATTGGACGCCGTTTTTCCAGACCTGGGAAATGCGCGGCCGCTATCCCGCGATTTTGGACGATCCGATAAAGGGCGAAGCGGCGCGCCAATTGTTCGACGACGCGCGGCAAATGCTCAACCGCGTCGTCGAGGAACATTGGTTCGATCCCAAGGCCGTGATCGGCTTCTGGCCGGCCAACAGCGTTGGCGACGACATCAAGCTCTACACGGGCGAATCGCGAACCAGCGAGCTTGCGACGTTCTTCACCTTGCGCCAGCAATTATTACGCCGCGACGGGCGTCCCAATCTCGCGCTCGCCGATTTCGTTGCCCCGGCCGGGAGCGGCAAGGCGGATTATATCGGCGCTTTCGTCGTCACTTCGGGCGCGCAGGAAGGCAAGATCGCCGACCGTTTCGCCAAGGCGAACGACGACTATGGGTCGATCATGGTGAAGGCGCTCGCCGACCGCCTTGCCGAGGCACTTGCCGAACGCATGCATGAGCGCGTACGCCGCGAGTTCTGGGCCTATGCGCCAGATGAAGCGTTGACCAGCGAGGAAAGGCTAACCGAGGCCTATCGCGGCATTCGTCCCGCGCCGGGCTATCCGGCGCAGCCCGATCACACGGAAAAAGCGACCTTATTCCGCCTGCTCGAACCGGAACGGAGGATTGGCGTGACGCTGACCGAAAGTTTCGCGATGTGGCCCGGCGCTTCGGTGTCCGGCCTCTATCTCGCGCATCCGGACGCGCATTATTTTGGGGTCGCGAAAATCGAACGCGATCAGGTCGAGGATTATGCGCGACGCAAGGCGATGAGCGTGGCGGACGCCGAGCGCTGGCTCGCGCCGGTGCTGAATTATATTCCGGACTCGGTGGCGCAGGCGGCGGCGGAGTGAGCAAGAGCACCCAAATCGCTCGAAAGAGAATATTATCTGAGGTCCGCGCGGCAGACACGACTTCGTTACAATACATTGCTCTTCCCAAGATTGCATGCACCACATAACGTTTGAAGGTTTCCTTCGACAGTTTCACCGCCTCGGCTCCAGGGTCTAATATGGTCGACATGTAGCGAGAGCCCCGGCTGAAACGCAGGACTACACCCGCACGCGCGGCAAGTGAAACTGTCCCGCTTTATCACCCGAAAGCGCAATCGAAGCGAGGGATCGCGACTCGTTCGGGGCGCGGTCGTTGCAGCACCTGGACTTGGCGGCAGCATGTCCTGGGAGTTCGCGTAAGCGACGAATTCCTCAAGTGCAACCATCCAAGTCCGAAATCGACGTTTATAGGGGCTTTGGGAAATCTGCGAAGGGGGCTCGGCCAGTTCAGCCCGACGCGGTTGCCGTCCGTAATGCTCCCAGAGAAGCATCAGGTTCTGGAACAGTCGCTCGTCGTTGTAACTGACCTCATTGGCTACATCATACCCAGCTGCAACAACCGCCTCGTTCCAAGAACCGAACCGTTTCGAAGCGGTTGTGGGGTCGTATTTGCCAAATTCCGAGTAATGCTTCTGGGAGACGATCTTGGTTTCAGTTAGTTCAGCAACGCGACGAATATCGGCGATTAGCTCTTCGCTCGAAACAGGCGCGCCCTTTACTCGCGCAAGCTGAAATTTCGAATTAGTCATCGGAGTTCAACGAGTTCTGGAGCCTGGTAATGGTCACCCCGGCCGCGCGAGGCGTTGTACTCTGATCTTCTCTTGGCTCTGCCGCACTTTCGCGAGGTCGTGAGCGGCTTGCATCCTAAGCCACATGCCGGCGCCGCCACCGAACGCCTTCTCGAAGCGCACGGCCATTTCCGGTGTCACCGCGCTTCTGCCGTTGATGACATTATAAAGCTGCTGGCGCGTCACCCCGATCGCTTTCGCCGCTTCAGCGACGCTCAATCCAAGCTCCTGTAGATTCGCCTCGACCAATTCCCCTGGATGCGCAGGGTTTTTCATTCGCATGGGGCCTCCTTCAATGATAGTCGATCAAGTCGAGATCGCTTGCGCGCCCATCCGCAAACCGGAAAATGACTCGCCAATTGGCGCGCACCGTAACGGCCCAAAAGCCCTTGAGGCGGCCCTTCAGCGCGTGCAGGTGAAACGTTGGCTGATCCATTTCCTCGATGTTTTCAACAGCGTCGAGGACGGACAGAATTAAACGGAGACGCGTCGCATATTCCGGGCTCACCCTGGCAGGGTCGCCCTGCTCGAACACCGGCCACGAAGCGAGATCGACCCAGCGGCCGTCAACCCGCTGAGTTCCTGTTCCAGAACGCGAGAAACGATCACAGCTTGATGGGCCTTTCGAACTCCACCAATTGGCCGAGGTCACTCGCAGCGCTCGTCTTGCCCTCCGCGACGGCCTCAAGAAAGCGATCGGCGGAATCGGCCTGGCGTCACCCCGGTTACCCGGCGGAAGTTCGCCGTGAAATGGCTCTGGCTCGAGAAGCCCGCGGCATAGGCGATATTGAGGATCGGCTGATCCTCGTCCCTAAGAAGATCGCGCGCCCACTCGACCCGTCGTTCCATCACATAACGGTGGGGCGACCTTCCGGTCGAAATTCTGAATGCCTCGCCGAAGTAATGCGGACTCAGCTCAACGATCGCGGCCAATTCGACGAGCCCGAGATCTTCCGTCAGATGCGCCTCGATGTATTCGAGAACGCGCCGAATCTGCCCCGGCGCAAGCCCACCCTTATGCCGGATCGGCGAGCGCCGCGATAATCCAGAGCTGCGTAGCAGATGAACCGCCAAGGCCGCGGCCAGTCCCTCGACGTAAAGCCGTCCGCCCGCGCCGCCCTCGTTCAGCTGGAGCCGGCCGAGCGCGGCGAGCCGGCCGATCACCGGATCCTCAACACCGATCGAGGTTCCGATGAAGCAATCACCAATGCCGTCGAAGGCCTTCTGCCATATCTCCATGACGAAAGAATTCCTCGATCGCGAAAGCGAAGAAGGAAGGCGACGCGCTGCAGCGAACCCAGAAGGGAAGACGCCCGTCTCCGACGTGAACGCGGCCATGGGAGACGGTGCTCGATCGCAGACGGTCGCTTTCGCCCCCGCGCCAGTCCATGTCGAACGTCGCGCCGTCATGGACGGCGACTGTTATCTGGGCCGCGCCCAAATGCCTCCCCTCGATCGGACCGGAGGTGCAATGCGTGAGCGTAATGGCGCCAACGCTCAAACGCGCGTTGAACTCAAGACCGCGCGATCGCGCACGAGACGCGAAATCGATGAGCTCACGGTCGCCGGACCGCCCCCTATCAGACCCCACGGCAAGTCTCCGTGCACGCGGGCCAGGACCGCATCGTTCCCCGCCCGTCGGTCACCGCCACGTACCTCCGGAAGGCTCCAGCCTGCACGTTGACGGGCTGATTACAGGTATTTTCTAATATTCACCGGGCGTTTCTGACAGACTTGCTATTACGGCGAGCATATCTCTGTCAATTGTCGCCCGTTCGAACCGCCGGACGCATGCGCGATGCACATGCTACACGCAGAAAAGGTCCTTTGAGATCATTGCTCTAATTGCCGTGGACCTAATTCCTGAGTAAGGCGCGCAACAAAAGCGACGGCTCTGGTGTCCTTCGGAGCGGGAGCGCGGAAAAGCATCCGAGCCAAACCCATCGGCAAGACTGTCACAGTAGACCAACAAGACTGTCACAGTAGACCAAAATGTCACAAACAGTGAGTAAGGTGGTTTCCGGATTTACCATGTGGAGGAAACAAACATGACACCCGAACATCATGCTGACCGGCGTAGCTTCTTGAGGACCGGTGCGATCGCGGGCACGGCGCTGGTTGCAAGCGAATTGGGCGCGATCGCCGCGACGGACCCTGCGCCCACCGCAGGTGATATCGCGATCCTGAGATTTTTGGCCGCGGTCGAAATCCTGGAGACGGATCTCTGGCAGCAATACAACGAACTCGGTGGAATCCAGGATAGCGAAGTCCCCGGCGGCAGCGGCAGCCCGGCCTACACCGCGGCGCTAAACGCTCTCGATGAAGACATGGATCAGTATGTCCATGACAATACCGACGATGAGTTCACTCACCAGGACTTCATTAACGCCTTCCTGAAGTCTTTAGGCCAGCCGCCAGTTAATCTGGATCCATTTCGCACTTTGAAAGGCAGCACGGCGACGGGGGTCGACACAAGCAAAATCGGTAAACGGCTCACCAATCTCACGGCGCTTACCATCGACACCAGTTATTGGACGCGGTACCGCGACACCAACCATAACCCTGATCTCGACGGGTTCAGCGTCTTTCCCCAGGCCATTCCGGACTTGTTCAAAGGGCCACATACGGCGATCCCCCAAACCGATGCCGACCTCTCTCCTGCTAACCACATCCAGGCCATCGCCAACACCGCGGCATTCCATTTTGCTTCGATTGAGCAGGGTGGAACCAGCCTCTATCCGACACTGGCCATGAAGGTCACCAATCCGGTGATCTTGCGAATCCTGCTCAGCATCGGCCCGACCGAGACCATGCATTTCCAGACTTGGCAGGACAAGGCGGGGAATGCGGTTAAGGACCCCCTGGCTCCTCTGACCGATCCGACCAATGGACTGACGTTTCCGAACCTCAATGCACCTCCCTTCGGCGGGGAGCTTTTCCAGCCCAATTTGATCATGCCCGAGCCATGCCCGTTCATCGCCCGGAAGTTCCCGGTATGTTCGATCATTCGCCCGGTCTCGACCTCGCCGGCGATCTTTGGTGCGGTGGTAGCGGCCACGGGCCTTGCCAAAAGCGGCCTGTTCGCAGGCCAATCCTCAGCGTTCGTCTCAGCGCTAATGGCTCTGGCCACCGCTGCGGATGCGGCAACTCGCGCGTGTTGAGGTGGAGTAGCGCGGAAGCTCGGGGGGCCGTGCCAGGCGCTGCCCCCGCCTTTATTCACGTCTCTGAAGCCTTGGGCTGCTGTGATAAGCGTTCGCGCGCCACTCCGGGGCACAATTTCATTCGTTAAAGCGGCAAGGAGCATGCGGGAGGTCTCATCGCCGCGCGATCGGCGATCCCTTCGACGACTGCCGGCCTAAAGTGATCCAAATCATTGACCCGTGAATTGGCGCGCACCTAACGGCCCACCCCGCCGCTGTCACAGCTGCAGTGCCTCGCCAAGTCGTTGACGGGAGATGGCGGCGAACAGATTTTCGTGCCGCCCGGCTTCGCGCATGGCTTTTGCACGCTTGAACTAGATACCGAGGTCGCCTACAAAGTCGATAGTTTCTACTCGCCGTCATGCGCCGCCGGTGGGTTGGGACGATCCCGGCTTGGCGATCGCGTGGCCGGTCCGTCCCATTGACGCAGCGATCTCCGAAAAGGACGCGGGTCTTCCTTTTTTTAAGAATTTTGTTTCGCCCTTCGGCACGTGAGACCTTTATGAACAGACGATTCATGATCACGGGAGGCGCGGGCTTCATCGGATCGGCGGTGGTGCGCCAACTGATCGAAACGAGTGCGCACGAAGTCTGCGTCGTCGACAAACTGACTTACGCCGGAAATCTCGATAATCTCGCCCGCGTTGCCGGCGATCCGCGCTATCAATTCAAGCAGGCGGACATTTGCGATGCGCGCGCGATGCGGCAAATTTGCGACAGTTTTCGCCCTGATGTCATCATGCATCTTGCCGCGGAAAGCCATGTCGACCGGTCCATCGACGGGCCCGGCGCCTTCATCGAAACCAATGTCATGGGCACTTACGTGCTGCTCCAAAGCGCACGTGACCATTGGCAAAAGCTTAGTTTGACAGAACAGGCGCGGTTTCGCTTCCACCATGTCTCGACCGACGAAGTTTTCGGGTCGCTTGGCCCGGATGGGTTGTTTCAAGAAACTAGTCCCTACCAGCCGAATTCGCCCTATTCCGCGTCAAAGGCCGCCTCCGACCATTTGGCGCGGGCGTGGCATCATACCTATGGCATGCCGGCGGTCATCTCGAATTGTTCCAACAATTATGGACCCTATCATTTTCCCGAAAAGCTCATCCCGCTGACCATTCTTAACGCGCTTGAGGGCAAGCCCATCCCCGTTTATGGGGACGGCGGCAATGTTCGCGATTGGCTCTATGTCGAGGATCATGCCAGGGCGCTGGTTCAAATCGCTCTCCTCGGGCAGCCGGGTGAATGCTACAATGTCGGCGGCGCGAGTGAAACAACCAATCTCGAAGTCGTGCGCCGCATCTGCCGGCTGATGGATGAAATGGCGCCGGACGAGACTCGTGGATCGCACGAGCGCTTAGTCGTCTATGTGACCGATCGGCCTGGGCACGACCGGCGCTATGCCATCGATGCGGGCAAGATTAAACGCGAACTCGGGTGGGAGCCACGCGAAACCTTCGCCACCGGTTTACGCAAAACGGTTCGGTGGTATCTCGACAATCCACATTGGTGGCAACGGATCCGTTCCGGCGTCTATCGGGGTGAACGGCTTGGAACCGTGCCATGAACGGGCCGATCCTCGTATTTGGCGCCGCGGGTCAGCTTGCGAACGAAGTGATGGCGCTCGCCAGAGCCCGCGATATCGAGGCGACCGGTTATCATCGCGCTGGAGCCGATGTCACGGACTTCGCCTCCGTCAAGGCCGCGATCCTCGCCTCTAAACCGCGCCTTGTTCTCAATGCGGCCGCCTATACCGCCGTGGATCGCGCGGAAACCGAGCCGGAGGCGGCGTACGCCGCCAATGCCGTGGGAGCGGAAACGGTCGCGCGGGCCGCGGCGCTGCAACAAGTACCAGTCATCCAAATATCGACGGATTATGTTTTCGACGGCACGAAAAGGGGCGCCTACGTAGAGACCGATCCGATCGCGCCGCTTGGCGTTTACGGCCAGACGAAGGCCGCGGGCGAAGCCATGGTTCGGCAAGCAAACCCGCGCCATTTCATCCTGCGCACTGCCTGGGTCTATGGCCGGTTCGGCGCGAATTTTCTCAAGATCGTCTTGCGTCTTTCGCGCGAACGCGAGGAACTGCGGATCGTCGCCGATCAGCACGGTTGCCCGACCGCGACTCAAGACCTCGCGGAAGCCGTCTTTGCTATCGATCGCGCATTGGCCCGCGGCATTGGGCCCCCTGGAACCTATCATTTCGCGGGTGATGGCGCCACGACCTGGCACGGGTTCGCCAGCGCCATCGTCGAAGCCCAGGCGCAAGCAACCGGGCGACGGCCGAAGGTTTCGGCGATCGCGACCACGGACTATCCAACCCCCGCCCGGCGGCCCGCCAATTCCGAACTGGACAGCAGCCTGTTTGCTTCCGTCTTCGGCTATCGCGCGCGCGATTGGCAAACACGTGCGCGAGAGACGGTCGAAATGCTTCTCAAGGAAACGCGAGTCGAAACATGAAGGGCATCATTCTCGCAGGCGGGTCTGGCAGCAGGCTCTATCCCCTGACATTGGTGATTTCCAAGCAATTATTGCCGGTCTATGACAAGCCGATGATCTATTATCCGCTGTCCATCCTCATGACTGCGGATATCCGCGATATCTTGATCATCACGACGCCCCAGGATCAAAGTCTATTCAAGGAGTTGCTTGGCGACGGCGGCAACTTCGGGATCCGCCTTGGCTTCGCGGCACAGGACAAGCCGCGCGGGCTCGCGGAAGCCTTCACCATCGGGCGCGATTTCGTCGGCGGCGATCGTGTCGCGCTGATCCTTGGCGACAACATTTTCTATGGCCATGGCCTGCCGGACCTTTTGGCCTCGGCGGCGGCGAGAGCCATAGGTGCTACGGTTTTTGGCTATGTCGTGGCGGACCCGCAAAGATACGGTGTCGTCGAAATCGACGCCAAGGGGCGGGCCATTTCGATTGAAGAAAAACCCGCGCAGCCGCGCGCGGCGCTGGCGGTTACCGGACTTTATTTTTACGACAACAGCGTGCTCGACATCGCCGCCTCCTTGAAACCGTCGGCACGCGGTGAACTCGAAATCACCGATGTCAACAGGGTTTATATGGAGCGCGAACAACTCACCGTCGAGATCATGGGCCGCGGCTTCGCCTGGCTCGACACGGGAACCCACGAGAGCCTTCTCGAGGCCGGCGAATTTGTCGAAATTCTCGAGCGGCGGCAGGGTTTGAAGATCTCGTGTCCGGAGGAAGTCGCATATTATAAGGGTTTTATCGATCGTGACCTTTTGGTCGCGAATGCCGGTCGCTACGGCAAATCTGGCTACGGCAACTATCTAACCCGGCTCGCCGAGGCCGCCCCGCCGCGGCGGCCCGCCGGAGCCTGAACTGGCCGCGGCAAGGGAGCGGCAAGGGAGAGCGGGAAAAACCAACCACGGTTTCGGTGACCGACACGACGACCACCCCCCACGGCGCTGGCCGCCGGGCCCCAGGGCAATCGCATTTCAGAATAGTGCGATGAGGCGGGACAAGGAGGCGTCGTCCCATCCGGCTCGTTTGAATTTACCGCGCAAGGATCCCTTGGGGGCGTCTTTCTGCATCACATCGAGAGCCATGTGTCGCAGGGCGGCGAGATTGTTCGGACCGTTGCCCAGGCGGGTTCTGTCGTGGTCCTCGTTCATGACGACATCTAGCCGACCATGCAGCTGGTTTTCGACAGCCCAGTGCGAGCGGACAACCTCATCGTGGCGATCGGGAGACAATGCGCCGCTGAGTAGGTAATAGGCCGTCTCGGTAGTGGTTTTTTGCTGCGGTTTCGCGAATGCGGACCACCTTGCCGATGGCCGCTGGCCGGGCCAGCGATGATCCTCCTGCAACCAGCCAATATCGGTGGAGAGCGCCGCTGTGCGGGTTTCGATGCGGCCATGATCTGCATCGACGGTTGGCTCGACCGTGGTTGTCTTGCTGCCGGGTCGTCGAGGTAGGTGCTGACATCATCGTGCAGCGCGCCCTGATTGCCCTTCAGCGCCAGGGCATAGTCGCCGCCCTGGTCAACGATCTGCTGCGCGATCACGCGTGGGCAGTTCAGCGCGGCGGTGGTCACGATCTGGCCCCTAACTCTACGTCAAAAGTCGCCGACGGTGCTCGGACCCGGCGGGGTGTTGAGCCAGGATGAGGCGGAGCCATGTCACTGGAAGAAAACAAGGCAATTTCGCGACGCGCGATCAAACGTTGGAGCAGCGGTGACACTGACGCTGGCGACGAGATTTTCTCGCCCAACTACGTCAATTACCAGCAGCACCTTCCGGACAGTCCCGACCCGATCCGCGGCGCCGTTGCGTGGAAGAAATTCATCGCAGAATTCCACGCCGCCTTCCCCGACTTTCTCGACACGGTGGAGCTGCAAGTCGCCGAGGGAGACAAGGTAGTCACTCGCTTCATCTCCCAGGGAACGCAGACAGGTGCGTTCCTGGGTCACCTTCCGACCGGTCGCCGCGCCAGAGGGACGGGGATCGCGATAGACCCCATCGTGGGGGGCAAGATCGTCGAGAGTTGGGTTAATTGGGATATGATGAGTATGCTACGGCAGCTCGGACTTGTGGCTTACCCCAAGTGACCGTGCAAATCGGCTTAGCGGCAAAGAATGCGGGTGTCGAGTCATCTCGTGCCCGACTCCTGGCAGGTGCGGCCCTGAACCAACGCTCATTCCTTATGCCCGTTGGCCTTCGAACTCTTCGAGCAGCAGCGTCTTGATGTCGCCAAGGATCATGCCGGGATCAAGGGATTGGTTCGAATAGATCTCGCGGACATAGCCCCGCTTGTCGATCAAAAACACTTTTGGGAGATGATTTATGACCACACCGCCCGGCGCCTCGCGATCGATGGAAATCTCCTCGCCCATGTCGCGCAGCACGGGTTTTAGAAATAAATTGGAGTAGGTGGTGAGGAAATGCCACGGCACGATGGACGCGCTCGCTTCGTAGCGGCGGGCAAAACCCGTGAGCATCCCCGGCGTATCATGCGCCGGGTCGAGACTCATGAAGACGAGCCGGACTCGTCCGTGCAGTTCGGGGCGCGCGATGATCTCCTCGCGCATTTTCTCGAACGCGTCCCAGGCAAGCGGACAGCCGTTTGGATCGGCGCAATAGGAATAAAAAAACGCAAGGAGCGTGAGCGCCCCCGTCGTGTAGCGGGAGAGCGCGCGGGGAAACTGCGTGCCTTCGAGCACGATTCCCGCAGGCATGCGCTGAATATGGTCGAGCGTGTAGCTTCCGGGCGGTGGCGGCAGGCCCGCGGACTTTTCCGCGCCGAGCGGCAGGACGGCAGCGAAAATCCCCGCCGCCGCGATCAAACTCGTGCAACACGGGCTGAAAAGAAGCGTTCCCGTCGCGCGCCTCGTCACCGTGATGCCGCGCGGCCCGGCATGTCGAGCGAGGCTTTCCCGAGCGGACCCGAAAATTTCATGTGATGCGGGCGGCCGAGTTTTTGGCCAAAAAAATCGACCTCGAATTTGAGGTTCAAATCCTTGCCGTCCCAGTCATAGGCACGCAAGACCTGCTCGTTATTGGCGCCCTTCTTGTCCCAGTTTTCCAAGAGCGAGGAGGTGATATAGACGCGCTTGCCATCCCAGCTCTGGGAAATCATGTTGACCTGCTTGCCGGTGACTTTCTCGTAGATCTGCACCGGCTTTGTGGGATCGGAAATGTCGAACAAATGGGTGGTACCGTCCATAAAAGTATTCACCCACAAGGTCTTGGCATCGGCCGAAATCGAGGCGTCCACGGGCAGCGGAATTTTGGCCGGATCGCCAATCGTCGCGACCTCCTTGGCCTGCCATTCGTTGTTCGCGTCGTGGTTAATAAGCCACAGTTTCGAGGTGAGCGCCGAGAAGGTGATTGCCCAATCGTCGCCCTCTTTCAGCGACCAGCGGATTTCGAGCGGTGCGCCAGGAACGCTGAAGATTTTTTCGGGCTGCATGGATTTGAGGTTCCACAGCACCATCGTATTGCCGAAATGCTTCATCGCCTCGGCGTCCTTGATGAGCTTGCCGAGGTCCATCATGTAATTGTTCCATCCGGTGAAGCTCGATGTCAAAAACACGTTCTTCTTTGGGTTGATGGCGAGGTCGTAACCATAGCCGTCGCCGCCGTTACCGGCCGGGATCGGATGCGCGGAGAGAAACTCCCCTTTGTTGTTATAAACCGCGAGGCCAGTCACGCCGTCGCGGGTCTTGTTGTTCGACAGAGCGCCGACCACCATGCGGCCGGGAATTGCATAAAACGTATGCGGGCCGACGAAGCCGGTCTTTTCAGCAAAATCGCTAATCGTGTTCACGAGCCTTGGCTTCGAGGGATCCGTGCCGGCGTCGAAGACGAAAATCTTGCTGTCGTCGAGGCGCCCGGCCCAAAGATATTTGCGGTCGTCGGTGAAGCCCATGTGATGTGCCTCGCCGCGGCCGCCGACGGGCACGCTGTTGATCACCGTGCCATAGGTTTTCGATTTGGGATCGGCGTCGATGGTGACAAGCTTGTCGGACTCGTCGCCGAGGCCCTTTTCACCCAGCGTCCAGACATGTAGATAGGCCTCCTGGCCCTTGATGAGCGCGGCGGTATAGGGTGAAAGGCACGTCTCGTCCGCCCGCGCGGGCGGCGCGGCGATTCCAGTTGCGGCGGCGATGATTCCCGCCATCAGTGCGTATCGAGCACAGCCCTTCATCGTTTCCTCCCTGTTGCCTCGCCGCCGCCGAGCATATATTTCCACTAAAGCTATGGCAAAGGTTTCTTTTGAGCTTCATGGCACGTGGCTCAGTCGACCGGAAAATTTCTGAGGCGCTTTGTTTCGCCGCGCCGGACCTTGGTTTCGATGCGGCGTTCGCGGGCCGCGAGACCCGGACGGGTTTTCACGCGAAATTCCGGCATTTCCGCCGCCGCCGCGATCAAGCGAAGCAGTCGCGCGAGCGCGTCCTGGCGGTTCCGCTCCTGCGAACGGTGTGTCCGCGCGAAGATCACCAGCACGCCTTCCTTGGTGAGCCTCGTGCCAGCGAGCCGCTTAAGACGTCGTTTCACCGCTTCGTCGAGAGAGGGCGAATGGGTCACGTCGAAGCGCAATTGCACGGCGGTCTCCACCTTGTTGACATTCTGCCCGCCTGGGCCGCCCGCACGGGCAAAGGAAAAGGCGAGATCGGACTGATCGATCACGATCTCCGGCGTTACTTCGATTGTCGGCATGACCCTCGCCTCGTTGCACGGCGCGGTTTCAAATCCATTAACCGCGATGCTTTAGCGCCGATTAAGATATTGCGTGCATGTCTTGCCAATGGCGTGTCGCGTTCTGCCATTGGCCGTTGCCGCGGCCTTGATGCTGGCACTGGCCAGCTGCTCGAATTACGAGAGGCCACGCCGGCCGGCGTGGCGTGGCGCGGCGGAAAATGCTTGTCTCGCCCAAAAGCTCATCCATGTCTCGGCCTATGTCCAGCCGGCCCGCGAAATCGACGGCCCTGGTATTTGCGGCCTGACCCGGCCCTTCAAGGTGAGCGCATTGCTCGATGGCGCGGTGCGCTTCAATTCGGTTTATACGCTCGACTGCCCGATGATCGCCGCGCTCAATGCGTGGCTCGGCGAGATCGTGCAGCCGGCCGCGCGGGCGCGTTTCGGTCAGCCGGTGGCCGAAATCATTTCGATGGGCGCCTACGGCTGCCGGACGATGAACAATCAGCCGGGCGGACGGCTTTCCGAACATGCTTTTGGCAACGCCTTCGACATTGGCGGTTTTCGTCTCGCGGACGGGCGCGAGATTTCGATCGCCCGCGATTGGAGCCGGGGCGACGATCAAACGCGGGCCTTCCTGCAAGACGTCCATGCCGGCGCTTGCGGCCAATTCACGACCGTCCTTGGCCCCGGCGCCAATATCTTTCACTATAATCATATCCATGTCGACCTCGCGCTACATGGCAACACATCTGCCGGCCCGCGGCGGATCTGCCGGCCTTTCCTTTGGCCAAGCACTACTCCCGAGCCGCCCCGCGATGGCCTGCCCAATCCGCCGGAAATCGACGAGGAAGTGGATATCGCTCAGGCGGGACGCCCCCCCGGCGACACGCGAGCATTGCACGTGGGACCCGGCCCGGCGCCGCCCGCGCGTATACCCGACGCCTATTTCGCCGCCGCCGCGCGCGTGCCCTCCGCGCGCGCCTATGCGCCGGTCCCGCCGGAGCCGGTCCACGGCTCCTTGCGCGATTACGGCGCCTTCGTTCCCGAAGGTCAGCCATCCGATTGGGATCTGACGCCCTCTAGTCCAGGGCGATAGGGCATAATCCGATTTGTGAATGAGGTCGCGCTCCTATCTCTTTTTTGCTTTCGCACCAACTTTTTCGCGCAACTGGTTTGCTTTCGCGGGGCATGTCCTAGACGGCGGCGTATGGCCTGCAGTAGATAGGGCTGGGTCGCCCAATTTGCATTGCTGGCTTCGCGGTGCCGATTCCCTATTCGCTAGTTGAATGAAACGGAAAGAGAACGGAATGAGAAATGCCACAAGGCTTTTTCGATGAAATCAAGGCGACCGCGCCGCTGCCAAATCTCGACATCGAGATTGTTCGTAGCCATTCACCTACCGGGGACGCCGAACGCATTACCATCGGCCTGCAAGCGGCGCCTTCCTTCGAAGCATTTGGCCGTTTCCTGGAGGCCATAAATCCGTTGCTATTCTGGATGCGCTTCGCTCAAACGGCTTGGACACCCTGGCTCGGCGCCTTCGCGACAAGGCTTCCATCCAGGAATTTCGATTGCCTGCCGGCTACGGCGGAGTTCGCCGGGCCTGATTCAACTCCGCATCGCGAAGGCGAGGGATAAACAAGTTTGGGGTGTTTTAGCCTCGCAGCTGTGCGAGGGCACGATGCACGTGAAAAACAACCGGCTTCACCGCCCTGGCGGATGAGGCCGTGGGGGCTTAGCGAACCTGGAGTCATGCGATCGGGAGGCGCTTGAGCCGCCGCCTGCGCTCGCAGGTCTTGCCGCGGCGCATCTCCGCGCGGAAATTCTATCCGCGCATGTCGGCGCCAGCGAGGCCGATCGCAATCCTCTGCCGCCTAGCGATCTCGAGCTTGACCGCGGTCCAATGGCGCGCTGGACGCCCGCCATCGATGCAGCGGCCCCGGACCCGTTCGCGCGCCTCGAAATAGGCGTGTTCGTGAAAGCTTTCGATGAGGCGGAGGGCGTCGGCCGCGATTGCCGCTTTCCATTCGGTGCGGCGCCGGAGCAATCCAGGGCACATGGCCAACCTCCACTCAAGCAGTGAGTGCACAACATGCCAACATAAAGGGAACATAGCAAGTACAATTTACAAAAAGCGCGCAAGATTTTAGCGGGACCGGCGAAAAATTGTTCGCGAAAGTGATTTGCCTTGAACTAGGCAATGACTTTTGGCCGAGAGTGGAAAACAAGGGATTAAGCCAAAGCGGTTTTCCCGGTGCAAAACGCACGGTGGCGGAAGCCGAGAAACGCTGGGGAGCAAGAGACCGGGCGTTCAAATCTGTTCGAGTTCGATCAGAGTTCCGGCAAAATCCTTCGGGCTCAAAAAAAGGACCCGCTTGCCATGCGCCCCAATTTTAGGGATTCCATCGCCGAGGACGCGCGCGCCTGCCCGTTTCAGTTTCTCGCGCGACGCAAAAATGTCGGCGACCTCGAAACAGAGATGATAAATCGCCCCGCCAGGATTTTCAGCCAAGAATTTGGCTATTGGGGAATGCTCGCCGAGCGGTTCGATCAGCTCGATTTTGGTGTTTTCGAGCTCGACGAACGCCACCGTCACGCCGTGGTCCGGCAGGGACAAGGGCCCACTCACCCTGGCGCCGAGCGCGTCGCGATAAACCGCGCTCGCGGCGGCGAGATCCTGGACCGCGATGGCGACATGATTCAACCGCCCGATCACGCGAATTGCTCCCGCACGCGATCACACCTCGACGACCAGAACATGGACGGCGGGCCGCTTGCCCCATGCCCCCGCGATGGCGTTGCGCACCGCTTTTTCGATCGCGGTGGAAACAATCTCAGCGTCGCGCCGCTTTTGCCGGGGCAAATTATCGAAGGTCTGGAATAGCGCGTCGTCGACGATCGTGTCGATTGCGGCGCCGTCGCGGGCGCGCGCCGGAATCCCCGCCGTCACGACATCCGGCACCCCGGCGAGATCGCCCTGCGCGGTAACCGCCAAGGCAATTGTCACTATTCCCGAAACCGCGAGCCTCTGGCGTATCCTCAGGGCTTCGTCGCCAAAGGGAATGAGGCTATTGCCGTCCTTGCACAGGCGCCCGCTTTGTACCTCGCCGATGATTTCAGGGGGGCCCGGCGCGAGCAGTACAACGTCTCCGTTGCGCGCCGCGATGACATGCTGCGCGCCCTGCAATTTGGCGAAAGCCGCATGCTCGGCGAGATGAATGTCCTCGCCATGCACGGGAATCGCGATTTGGGGTCTGGTCCAGGCGTAGAGCTGCGCGACCTCGCCGCGGCGCGGATGACCCGAGGCGTGGACGAGCGGGGTGCGATCGGTTATGACTTCGACGCCTGATCTGATGAGATTGTTGATAATGCGGCCGACCTCCCTTTCATTGCCGGGAATGGTTCGCGAGGAGAAAATCACTTTGTCGCCTGGATTGAGCGAAACGACCGGGTGGTCGCCCTCCGAGATGCGGGCGATCGCGGCGCGGCTCTCGCCCTGGCTTCCGGTGGCCAGCACGACCAGTTTGTCGCGCGGCATGTGGGCAAACGCGTCCTGCGGAAAAAAATCCGGAATGCCGTCGAGGAAGCCGCAGTCCCGCGCGACGGCGACAACCCGCTCCATCGCGCGGCCGACCAGCACGACCGTGCGATTTGCCGCCATGGCGGCCTCGGCGACGGCGCGAATGCGCGCCACATTGGAAGCGAAAGTGGTAACCACGACGCGCCCCGAAGCGTTGCCGATAATGTCGCGCAAGGTTTTGCCGACGTCGGCTTCCGAGGGGCTCACGCCCTCGCGCAAAATATTGGTCGAATCGGAAACGAGAGCCAAAATCCCCTCAGCGCCGATCGCGGCAAGACGTTTTGCATCGGTCGGCTTGCCTATTCCCGGCGCGGCATCGATTTTCCAATCGCCGGAATGAAGGATCGTGCCAAGCGGCGTGCGGATGGCGAGCGCCGAGCTTTCCGGGATCGAATGCGCCATGGCGATAAATTCAACATCAAAAGGCCCGATCGCGATGGCCGCTCCTTGCGCGACGACGGTAATTTGAACATCCGGGGCGCCGGGCTCGGCAAGGCGCTTGGCTTCAAGAAGCGCGGCGGCGAACCGCGTCGCATAGACGGGGCACCCAAGCCGCGGCCATAGGTCAGCGATCGCGCCGATGTGATCCTCATGCCCATGGGTGATCACGAGACCAGCTAAATCAGCCCGCATCTTTTCGATGAAGCTTATGTCCGGGATGATGAGGTCTATCCCCGCGAGATCGGGGCCCGCGAAAGCCACCCCGCAATCGACCATCAGCCATTTCAAGTGTCTCTTGCGGCCAAAGCCGTAAAGCGCGAGGTTCATGCCGATTTCGCCTACGCCTCCAAGTGGCACAAAGACGAGCTCGTCATTTCCTTCGTCCATTTGCACAAACTTTCCTCGACCTCAGAGCGCGTCCCGATCAAATAGAATCATTTGATCGATAAGGACGCAGCTCAAAACCAAAGAGTTGGAGCATGTCCCGAAAAAGTTGCTCGACTTTTTCGGTTAGGACATGCTCCAACTTATCGATGTTGAGCGATTCCTGTTCGATCACACGATTCCATGTGATCGGGAAGCGCTCTAGTAGCATCGCGCGGCCTGAATGCCCTCTTTCTATCCTCCGGCCGTGGCAGAGCTGCCTCGCCGCGGCGAAAAGAAGACGTCGCCCGCCTCGATCGCAACCTGACCGGACGCCTGTTCGAGAATGAGCCGTCCGGTCGCATCGATCGTTTGAAACGTGCCTTCGATCGTTTGCAGGTGCCGCGCCACGCTGATCCATCTGCCAAGACCGGCGGCGAGCGCGAGCCATTCGGCGCGAATCGCTTCGAACCCTGCGCCCGCGGCCCAAACATCGAGCCAATGCGACATCGTCGCGGAAAGCCGCGCGAACACTCTTGCAGGCGCGACCGGCTGGCCAGCGATTGCCGAGAGATTGGTTGCTTTGTAACGCGTATTGGCGGGATGCATTCGGCAGTTCACGCCGACACCAGCGACGCACGCGAAGCGCCCATCGGGAAGATTTGCACTTTCCAACAATATTCCGCAAAGCTTGGCGCCGTCATGGACAACATCATTCGGCCATTTGATCGTAACACGCCGATCCCCGCAAAGGATTTCGCGCACCGCGTGAGCCGTCGCGACGCCGGCGACAAAGCCGAGTTCCGCGGCCCGGTGCGGCGGCGCCGGATTGATCAGTAGCAGGCTCGTGTGAAGATTGCCCCTCGGCGACAACCAGACGCGGCCATTGCGGCCCCGCCCCTCGGTCTGGGTATCGGCGACCACCCAGAGCTGACCGGGATCGCCCTCTTTGGCGCGCGTCAAGCCCTCGTCGTTGGTCGAGGCGAGCTGGTCATACCGGACCAGACGGAACGCATTATCTTGGGCCGCTCCGGCGAGACGATACAGGGCAAGACCACCATAGGCTGCAAATTCAAAACAGCGACTTCGCCGCCGCCATGGTGGCGTCGATGAAGAGGCCAGGATAGGCGAACAAGAACACCACGAGAATGCCACTCACCGCAAGCACGATACGCAGCGCGGGCGCAGGCCTATCGAATGCGGGCGCGGGCTCGTCAAAATACATGATCTTGACGATCCGGAGATAATAAAACGCCGCGACCGCGCTCGACAGAACGCCAATGACCGCTAGCGGGTAAAGCTGCGCCTGGATCGCCGCGTTGAAAACATACCATTTGGCGAAAAACCCTGCGAGCGGGGGTATCCCCGCCAACGAAAACATCATCGTCGCGAGAAAGAACGCCATCACCCCGTCGGTCCGGGCGAGTCCGGAAAGATCGGAAATATTTTCGACGCCCGCACCCCTAACCCGCATCGACAGGATTCCAGCGAAGGTGCCAAGCGTCATGACGAGATAAATCGTCATATATGCGAGCACGCTGGCGACGCCGGCTTCTCCCCCCGCGGCGAGACCAACGAGGGCGAAGCCAATGTGGCCAATCGCGGAATAGGCCATCAGGCGCTTGATGTTGGCCTGGCCGATCGCGGCGAAGGCGCCGAGCACCATCGACAGGATGGAAAGGAATATCACGATCTGCCGCCATTGCGGGGCAATGGCCGGAAACGCTGTCAGGATCACGCGCAGTGTAATGGCGACGGCGGCCATCTTCACCGCCGTGGCAAAAAACGCGGTCACCGGCGTCGGCGCGCCTTCGTAGACATCCGGCGTCCACATGTGGAAAGGCACGGCCGACATCTTGAACGCGAGCCCGGCCATCAGGAACACAAGTCCGAAGACGACGCCTAGCGAAGCCTTTCCGTTGATGGTTTCGGCGATGCCGGCGAAGGAAACGGTGCCGGCGAAACCATAGAGCAGGGAAGCGCCATAGAGCAGCATGCCGGATGACAGCGCGCCGAGCACGAAATATTTAAGGCCGGCCTCGGACGCCCTGATATTGTCGCGATGGAACGCGGCGAGGACATAGAGGGCAAGCGACATCAATTCAAGCCCGAGATAAAGCGCGATAAGGCCAGCCGCCGAAATCAACATCAACATCCCAAGCGTCGACAAAAGAACGAGGATCGGAAACTCGAATTTGTCGATTTTTTCGGCAGCCAGAAAATCCCGGCTCATGACCAAAGTGACGAGCGATCCGGCGAGCGTCAGCACCTTCATGAAACGCCCAAATCCGTCATTAACGAAGGCGCCATCGAAGACGATAGCGTTCGTCCTGCCGCCGAGCAGGATAACCACAATCGCGGCGCCGAGGAGACCGGCAGCGAACTCGGTTACCAGCCCGTCCGATTCCTTGCCACGGATAGCCCCGAGCAGCACGAGGATGAGAACGCCCGCCGCCAGAATGAGTTCCGGTAAGCAATGTGCGAGGGCCGGGGAGAGCGATGCCATTCTATTCAGCCTTTAAGCGAAAGAGCGCGGCCGTCTTGGTCTCGCCGAGGGCTGAGTCATACCCCTTGATCAGGGCGCTTATGGTAGCCGCCGAGCTATCCAAAACCGGGGCCGGGTAAATGCCATAGAAGATCGTCAGCACGACGAGCGGCGCGAACACCGCAGCCTCGCGCCACGAGAGATCGCGGATCGAGGCAAGGCTCGGCTTGTCGAGACCGCCGAATATGATGCGGCGATAAAGGTAAAGTGCGTAGGCGACCGACAAGATAACGCCGGTGGTGGCCAGAAACGCGACCCAGCTGTTGATCCTGAACGTGCCAAGCAACGTCAGGAACTCGCCGATGAAGCCCGAGGTGCCGGGCAGGCCGACATTGGCGAGCGTGAAGATCATGAAAACCGCCGCGTAGAGCGGCATGCGGGCGGCAAGCCCCCCATAGGCCGCGATGTCGCGGGTATGCAGGCGATCGTAGACGACGCCGACGCAAAGAAACAGGGCGGCCGAGACAAGGCCATGCGAGACCATCTGAAAGACCGCGCCCTGCACGCCTTGCGTGGTCATGCTAAAGAGGCCCATCGTCACGAAGCCCATATGCGCCACCGAGGAATAGGCAATGAGCTTCTTCATGTCCTCCTGCACCAAGGCAACGAGCGATGTATAGATGATCGCCACGATCGACAATGCGAAGACGAGCGGCGCGAAGTAGGCGGAGGCTTCCGGGAACATCGGCAAGGAGAAGCGGATGAAACCGTAGCCGCCCATTTTGAGAAGGATGCCGGCAAGGATTACGGAGCCCGCCGTCGGCGCTTCGACATGCGCATCTGGCAGCCAGGTATGGACCGGCCACATCGGTGTCTTGACGGCGAGCGAGGCAAAGAACGCAAGCCACAGCCATTTCTGCATCGACGAAGGGAAGCGGGTCTCATGAAGCAAGAAAACGATGTCGGTTGTTCCCGCGACCCCATACATCGCCATGATCGCAAGCAGCATCAGCAGCGATCCGGCGAGCGTATAAAGAAAGAACTTGAAACTCGCGTAGACCCGTCTCGTGTGCCCCCAGATTCCGATGATGAGAAACATCGGGATGAGGCCGCCCTCGAAGAAAAGATAGAAGAGCAAGAGATCGAGGGAGCAGAAAACGCCAATCATCAGAGTTTCGAGAACAAGGAAGGTGATCATATATTCCTTGACGCGATTCTGAATCGATTGCCACGACGCGAGAATGCAGATCGGCATCAAGAAGGTGGTCAGCAAGACGAACGGAAACGATATTCCGTCAACGCCCATCTTGTAGACAAGGCCGTGTCCGAACCAGCCTTTCTCCTCGACGAATTGAAACGCGGAGGAGGAAGGATCGAACCTCGCATAGGCGTAAACCGATAAGAGAAAGACGATGACGGTCGTCGCGAGCGCGGCCCGGCGGGCGTTTTCCAAGGTGGCTTCGTCGGTGCCGCGCAGGGCGAGGATAAAGCCCGCGCCGGCAAGCGGCAAAAAGACGATGCAGGACAAAATACCGAAGCCAAACATCAGCGAATTCCCGTGGCGACATACCAGGTGATGACGGCGGCGAGGCCGGCGAGCATGGCAAAAGCGTAATGGTAGATGTAGCCGCTTTGCAGCTTGACGGCGCGTCCGGTCATATCGACGACCCAAGCGGCGACGCCGTCGGGCCCAAGCCGGTCGATGATGGCACCATCGCCGCCTTTCCAGAATAGCCGGCCGAGCCAAAAAGCCGGGCGCACGAAAATCGTGTCGTAGAGGTCGTCGAAATACCACTTGTTGAGAAGAAACTCATAGAGAGGCCGGGCGCCTCGCGCCAAGCGCCCCGGGATCGCCGGCGCCAGAACGTAAAACAACACCGCGACCAAAAATCCGAAGACCATCAACAGCGTGGGGAGCTGCTTGGCGAACTGGGGAACCTCTTCCCTTTGCTCAAGGATGTGATTGTCCGGCCCGAGAAACAGGGCGCTTTGCCAGAACGCGCTTGCCCCTTTGCCGATGAAATCATGCGCGAAACCGACGCCCGCGAACAAGGCGCCGATGGCCAGAACGCCCAAGGGAATGAGCATGACGAGCGGCGACTCATGGGGGTGGAGCGGATGCCCCTCGTGACTAGCTGTCTCGTGGTCATGCGCGGCGGAATCGTGGGCCGATCCAGGTCCGGCGGCGACCCAGTGCGGGGCGCCGAAAAACGTCAAAAAGACGAGCCGCCACGAATAGAATGAGGTGAGCCCGGCGGCCGCCGTCGTCAGCAGAAAGCCATAGTAGGCGCCGGTGCGATCCGACGCGAAGGCCGCCTCGATGATCGCGTCCTTGGAAAAATAACCGGCGGTGAAGGGAAACCCGGTCAGCGCCAAGGTGCCGATCGTCATCATCGCGAAGGTAAAGGGAATTTTTCGCCAAAGTCCGCCCATGTTGCGCATGTCCTGCTCGTGGTGCATCGCCAAAATCACCGATCCGGCACCCAGAAACAAAAGCGCCTTGAAGAATGCGTGGGTGAACAGATGGAAGATGCCGAGCGAATAGCCGCCGACGCCGAGGCCGACGAACATGTAGCCGAGCTGCGAGCAGGTCGAATAGGCGATGACCTTTTTGATATCGGGTTGGACGAGCGCAATCGTCGCCGCGAAAAACGCGGTCGTCGCTCCGATGATGGTAACGAAGGAGAGCGCCGCCGGCGCTTGTTCAAAAAGCGGCGACAGCCGCGCGACCATGAAGACGCCCGCGGTCACCATGGTCGCCGCGTGGATAAGCGCCGAAACGGGGGTGGGACCCTCCATCGCGTCGGGCAGCCAGGTATGCAGCAGGAATTGGGCCGATTTGCCCATCGCACCCATGAAAAGGAGCAGGCAAGTGATTGTCATCGCGTCCATGTCGAGGCCGAAGACATGGACCGTCTTATTAGCGAGACCTGGCGCCGCCGCGAAGATCTGATCGAAGCCAACCGAATTGGTCAGGGAGAAAACCAGAAAAATGCCGAGCGCGAAGCCGAAATCGCCGACACGATTGACCACGAATGCCTTGATCGCGGCGGCATTGGCTTGAGGCTTCTCATACCAGAAGCCGATCAAAAGATAAGACATGAGGCCGACCCCCTCCCAGCCGAAAAACAACTGAACGAGATTGTCGGCCGTCACCAGCATCAGCATGGCGAAGGTGAACAACGAGAGATAGGCAAAGAAGCGCGGCCGCGAGGGATCGTCGCTCATATAGCCGATAGAATAGAGATGCACGAGCGACGACACCGTGCCAACGACGACAAGCATCACCGCCGTCAATGTATCGATCCTAAGTGACCAATCGACTTTCAACGCCCCCGAGGTGAACCAATTGCCGATGACTGAAACGGTTGCCGGCGCCTTGCCGAGGGCGACTTGGATGAAAACGATCCAGGACAAAAGCGCCGAGACGAACGAGAGGCTTGTGGTGACGATTTCGGAAGGGCGGGCACCGATCCGCCATCCAAAAGGCCCGGCGATCAGAAATCCCAACAGTGGCAGGAAGACTATGGCTGCATACATCGCAAGGCTCAGCCCTTCATCATATTGATGTCGTCGACCGCGATCGATCCGCGGTTGCGGTAATAGGCAACGAGGATAGCAAGGCCGATCGCCGCCTCCGCCGCCGCGACGGTCAGGATGAACAGGGCGAAAACCTGGCCGGTGAGATCGCCGAGAAAAGCCGAAAACGTAACCAGATTGAGGTTGACCGAAAGGAGGATCAGCTCGACCGACATCAAGACCACGATGATGTTCTTGCGGTTCAAGATTACCCCGGCAACGCCGAGCGTGAACAGAATGGCCGCGACAATCAAGAACTGGGCGAGCGAGATCGTCATGATGGTTCTCCGGTGGCGCGCGCGCGAACGCTTGCCATGCCCGCTTTCAAATTCCTTGCCTCGAGGCAACTTTGCGGACCTCGACCGCCTCGCCCGGTGTCCGCGCGTTCTGGATCGCCACGTTCTGGCGTTTCACGCCGGCCTTGTGGCGCAAGGTCAGCACGATGGCACCGATCATGGCAGTCAACAGGATGAGCCCCGCTGCCTGGAACAGATAGACATATTGGGTGTAGAGCACCCGCCCGAGCGCCATGGTATTCGTCACGCCAGGAGGCATCGGCGTCGTGACATTGGCGATTGATACGGGCCCAATCGTCCAGGCGCCAACGACGAAAGCGACCTCGACCAGAACCACGAGGCCAACGATTCCGCCGACCGGCAAATATTGCAAAAAACCTTGTTTCAATTCGGCGAAATCGACGTCGAGCATCATCACCACGAAGAGGAACAAGACCGCGACCGCGCCGACATAGACGACGACCAGGATCATCGCCAGAAATTCCGCCCCGAGCAGCACAAACAGCCCCGCCGCGTTGAAAAAGGCGAGGATCAGAAACAGCACCGAGTGAACCGGATTGCGCGCGGAAATCACCATGAAGGCGGCACCAATCATCATCGCCGAGAACAGATAAAAAAACCACGCCGCGATATTCATCGATTGACCTCGCTTAGGCCGTTCCCAGCGATTGGGGCGGAATTGCCCCTCTTTGCCGGCTCGACCAAATGCCTACCGGTAGGGTGCATCGAGCGCGAGATTGCGTGCGATCTCACGCTCCCACCGGTCGCCGTTCGCCAACAGCCGGTCCTTGTCGTAGTAGAGTTCCTCGCGGGTCTCGACGGCGAATTCCGCATTGGGTCCTTCGACAATGGCGTCGACCGGGCAGGCCTCCTGACAGAACCCGCAGTAGATGCACTTGACCATGTCAATGTCGTAGCGCGTGGTGCGGCGGGTGCCGTCGTTGCGGCGCGGCCCGGCTTCAATCGTGATCGCCTGGGCCGGGCAGATCGCCTCGCAGAGCTTGCAAGCGATACAGCGCTCCTCGCCGTTCGGATAGCGCCGCAGGGCATGTTCGCCGCGGTAGCGCGGCGATTGCGGATTCTTCTCGTGCGGATAATTGAGCGTCGCCTTCGGTTTGAAGAAATAGCGCATCGAAAGCATGAACGCACTGACGAATTCGGTGAGGAAAACAGCTTTGGCGGCTCGGTCGAGTTTCATTTCCGGTCGTCCTTGCAAGCCAATCTCAATGCCCCATGCCCGCGCCCCAGCCGGTGAATTGGAGAACACCGGCGACGAGAACGACCATGCCGAGCGAAAACGGCAGAAACACTTTCCAGCCAAGCCGCATCAGCTGATCGTAGCGATACCTTGGCACGATGGCTTTCGCCATGGATATCATGAAAAAAACCAGGCAAACCTTCAAAATAAACCAGATCGGGCCGGGAACCTCGGTGAACGGAGAAAACGGGACCGGCGGCAGCCAGCCGCCGAGAAACAGAATCGTCGTCAGCGCGCACATCGTGATGATTGCCACATATTCGGCGAGCATGAAGAGCATGTACGGCGTCGAGGAATATTCAACCATGAAACCGGCGACAAGCTCCGACTCCGCCTCGACGAGATCGAAAGGCGGGCGGTTCGTTTCGGCGAGCGCCGAAATGAAAAAGATGACGAACATCGGAAACAGCGGCAGCCAGTACCAGCCGAATATCCCGAAGCGCGTGTTCTGCGCGGCGACAATATCGCCGAGATTGAGCGTGCCGGCGCAGAGCAACACGGTGATGATGACAAAGCCAATCGAGACCTCGTAGGAGATCATCTGCGCCGCCGAGCGCAGCGCGGCAAGAAAGGGGTACTTCGAGTTCGATGCCCAACCCCCCATGATGATGCCATAAACGCTGAGCGAGGAGATCGCGAAAATATAGAGAATGCCGACGTTGAGATCGGCGATCGCCCAGCCCTCGCTCATGGGAATAACCGCCCAGGCCGAAAGCGCGAGCATCCCCATGACGAAGGGTGCCAATAAAAAAACGCCTTTGTTGGCGCTGTCGGGAATGACCGGTTCCTTGAAGACGAACTTCAGCATATCGGCGAAGCTTTGAAAAAGACCCCAGGGGCCAACCACATTAGGGCCGCGACGCAATTGTACCGCCGCCCAAATCTTGCGATCCGCGTAGATGACATAGGCGATAAAGATCAAAAGCACGACGAGCAGCACGACGCTTTTTACGAGCGTCAGCAGCAAAGGTCCAGCCCAGGCGAAATCGGTCATCGGCGTTACTCCGCCGCCTCGCGCGCGAAGCCCTCGGCGAGCGCGGAGCATTCCGCCATCACCGCGGAGGCGCGCGCGATCGGGTTGGTCAAATAGAAATCGGCGACCGAGGACACAAAACGCGCGCTTGAGTAGGCCGCGCCGCTCGCGGCAAGCTTTGCGGTGTCCAAGGCCTCGCCGGCAGCGATCTCGTCTAGCTTCGCGAAATGCGGATGACCCGCATAAAGGCATGTGCGCATGGCTTTCAGCGAATTGAACGGCAATTTGTGCCCAAGCACATCGGAAAGAGCGCGAAGAATTGCCCAATCCTCGCGCCCGTCGCCAGGCGGAAAATTGGCGCGATAGGCGAATTGCACGCGGCCCTCCGTGTTGACGTAGGTGCCGGATTTTTCGGTGTATGCCGCGCCCGGCAGGACGACGTCGGCGCGCGCCGCGCCCCGATCGCCGTGCGTGCCCTGATAGATCACGAAAGCGCCCGGTTCCACCGCGACCTCATCGGCGCCCAGAAGAAACAGAACATCGAGCGCGCCGCTTTTCGCCATGGATCCCGCGTCAAGCCCACCTTGTCCCGGAACGAAACCGAGATCAAGGCCGCCCACGCGCGCCGCAGCCGTGTGCAGGATCGAAAAGCCGTTCCACCCCTCCTTGATAACCCCGAGCGCGTGCACGGCCTTGGCCGCGAGCGCAAGTATGGCGCGTCCATCCTCGCGCGCGAGGGCGCCTTGGCCAATCAGGAATATCGGCTTGTCCATTTTCGCCGGCGGGTGTTCCGCGAAAGCCGCCAGCGTCTCCGGTCCAGCCCCGAGATAAGCATAATCATACGTCAGATCGGTTTTTTCGCCAATGACGCTGATCGGAAAGCCTCCCTTCAGCCAGCGCTTGCGGATGCGCGCATTCAAGACCGGCGCTTCCTTGCGGGGATTGGCGCCGATGATCATCAGGCCATCCGACTTGTCGATACCGGCGATGGCGGGGTTGAAAATATAGCTCGCCCGGCCAAGACTGGGGTCGAGTTTCGCGCCATCCTGCCGGCAATCGAGAGAGACGACACCGAGGCTTTGCATCAGGAGTTTTAGCGCGAACATCTCCTCGACGGCGCAAAGATCGCCGGCGATCGCGCCAATTCGCTCCGGCGATATCTGTTTGACCTTGGCCGCGATGGCTTGAAACGCCGCTTGCCAGGACGCTTCGCGCAATTTGCCGTTCTCGCGCACAAAGGGCCGATCGAGACGTTTGGTCTTCAGACCATCGGCAATCTCACGTGTCTTGTCGGAAATCCATTCCTCGTTCACGGCGTCGTTGATGCGGGGCAGGATGCGCATCACCTCGCGCCCGCGCGTGTCGATGCGGATCGCCGAGCCAAGCGCGTCCATGACGTCGATCGACTCGGTCTTGACGAGTTCCCAGGATCGCGCCTTGAAGGAATAGGGCTTTGGCAACAGCGCGCCGACCGGGCAGAGATCGGCGATGTTGCCTTGCAGCTCCGACCGCATCGCGGTCTCAAGATAGGTCGTGATCTCCATGTCCTCGCCACGCCCGGTCGCGCCCAGGTCGCCGGTGCCCGCGACTTCCGCCGTGAACCGGACGCAGCGGGTGCAATGGATGCAGCGGTTCATCGAGGTGCGCACCAGCGGCCCGATGTATTTGTCCTCGACCGCGCGCTTATTTTCGATGTAGCGCGAAGAATGGAAGCCAAAGGCCATGGCTTGGTCCTGCAGATCGCACTCGCCGCCCTGGTCGCAAATCGGGCAATCGAGCGGGTGATTGATGAGCAGGAATTCCATGACTCCTTCGCGGGCCTTTTTCACCATCGGAGATTTGGTGAGCACGACCGGCGGCTCGCCGTTCGGGCCGGGGCGCAAATCCTTAACCGCCACGGCGCAGGACGCCGAAGGCTTGGGCGGCCCGCCCTTCACCTCGACAAGGCACATCCGGCAATTGCCGGCGATCGACAGCCGCTCGTGAAAGCAAAACCGCGGGATCTCCGCGCCCGCTTCTTCGCAGGCCTGCAAAAGCGTATATTCGGGCGGAACGTCGATTTCGACGTCGTCCACAATGAGTTTGCTCAATGTCATAACCTCAATGTGGCAGTTCGACGAGATCGAGACGCCGCTCGATGCGATCCAGCCGCGTCTCTACCGGGTCCAATCGGCGTTGGATACCAGCTTGCCCTTCTTCGAGGTTCGTCACGCGAAATTTGATGTCGCGCACGTCATCGATCACGCGATCAACTTTCTCGTCGATGCGCCGTAGATAGACCAGAACCACGTTGTCGGGTTCGGGCATCATATTGCTCCTTCGCCGGAGGCAATGTTCACACGCTACTCCTACTCCGCCGCGACACCAAAATCTTTTACCGGCTCCGAATGCGGATTGGCGGCATATTGGTCAATGCGCCGTTCGATTTCGGGTCGGAAATGCCGGATGAGGCCCTGCACCGGCCAGGCCGCCGCCTCGCCAAACGCGCAAATCGTGTGGCCCTCGATTTGGGTCGTGACATCGAGCAGCATGTCGATCTCGCGCCGTTGAGCGCGGCCTTCCGCCATCCGCGAAACGACGCGCCAGAGCCAGCCGGTGCCTTCCCGGCAAGGAGTGCATTGGCCACAGCTCTCGTGCTTATAGAAATAGCTAATTCGCGCGATCGCCCGTACGATGTCGGTCGATTTGTCCATCACGATGACAGCGGCCGTGCCGAGCCCGGATTTCAAATCGCGCAAGGTATCGAAATCCATTGCCGCGTCGATGATTTCGTGCGCTGGAACGCAAGGCACCGACGAGCCGCCGGGGATCACCGCGAGCAGATTATCGAAGCCGCCGCGGACGCCGCCGCAATGGCGCTCAATCAGCTCGCGGAAGGGAATTGACATCGCCTCTTCCACGTTGCACGGCTTGTTGACATGGCCCGAGACGCAAAAAACCTTGGTGCCGGAATTGTTCTTCGCGCCGAAGCTTGCAAACCATGCCGCGCCGCGGCGGAGAATGGCTGGCGCGGCGGCAATCGATTCCACATTGTTGACGGTCGTCGGACAGCCGTAAAGGCCCATGTTGGCGGGGAAAGGCGGCTTCAGCCTGGGCAGGCCTTTCTTGCCTTCGAGCGATTCCAAAAGCGCGGTTTCCTCGCCGGCGATATAGGCGCCCGCGCCGTGATGAACATAAATCTCGAACGGCCAGCCGTGGATATTGTGCTTGCCGACGAGCTTGGCCGCGTAGGCCTCGGCGATCGCGGCCTCCAAGCGCCAGCCTTCCAAAATATATTCGCCGCGAATATAAATATAGCAGACATGCGCCTGCATCGCGAAGCAGGCGAGGAAGCAGCCCTCGATCAGAAGCTGCGGATCGTTGCGCATGATCTCCCGGTCCTTGCAGGTGCCAGGCTCCGATTCGTCGGCGTTGACGACGAGATAGGAGGGCCGCGCCGGATCCGGCTTCGGCATGAAGGACCATTTGAGGCCGGTCGGAAAACCGGCGCCGCCGCGCCCGCGCAGGCCCGAGGCCTTCATCTCGTTGATGATCCAGTCCTTGTCCTTGTCGATCAATTTCTTGGTGTTGTTCCACGCGCCCCGCGCGATGGCGCCCTTGAGACGCCAGTCGCCGAAGCCGTAGAGATTGGTGAAGATGCGATCCTTGTCTTCGAGCATCTCTCTTGACCTTACGATTGCTTCGGATCGGGCGCTGGCGGCTGCGATGCGGGATCTTCGATGCCAGGGGAAGCGGAACGGCGGCCATGGTGCGGACCGGCGCCTGCGGCAGCGACTCCATGCGCTCTGACCTCAGCCACCTTGCCCGGCGTGGAGACGGCAACGGTGGTCCGCTCAGCGGTGGTCTCGACGATTGACCCCGCCGGGCGGCCCGAAGAACGTTCAGCTTCCTGTTTGAGCCGTTCGACTGCCGGCTCGGCGGGAGGCATATTCTGTGCCTCGTATTCCATCGACGCCGCGGCACAATCGCCAGGGCTCGGCGATTCCGGCGCCGACAGTGGACCATTGCGGCCATCGACGCCATAGAGCGAGGTCAGTGAAGTAAGCCCGCCCGCGGGTTCCGAAGTGACGCGCCCGGTTTGCGAACCGACCTTTACGGAGCGGCCCGCGGCGAGATCGTCGAGCAATTTCTCGAAATTCCGCGGTGTCAGATCCTCGTAATAATCCTCGTTGATCTGGACCATCGGCGCATTGCAGCAGGCCCCCAGACATTCGACCTCGATCCAGGAGAACATGCCGTCCGCCGTAACTTTTCCTTGCTCGCCAATTCGCCTTAGCAGAATTTCCTTGATCGCGTTGGAGCCGACGAGCAGGCATGGCGTCGTGCCGCACATCTGGACATAGAACTGGCCCACCGGCGCGAGATTGAACATCGTGTAAAAAGTAGCGACTTCAAGCACCCGGATACGATGCATTCCAAGCTTTTGCGCGACCTTCTCGATTGCCAGTTTCGGCAGCCAATTATCGTTTTGCTTTTGCGCAAGCCACAACAGCGGGATCACCGCCGAAGCCTCGCGGCCTTCCGGGTATTTCCGCAAGATTTCCTCGCACTTTGCCTCGTTTTCGCGGGTGAAGGCGAAGGTTTCCGGCTGGTTTTCGGCGAGACGGCGAACGGACATCGATTTCAGCTCTTTGGTGTCATGGCAAGACGGCAGGTCTCGCATGGCAGGGCGTTTTCAGTCTCCGGAAGGCTGGCGGCGGTATCACCGGTCCACCTCGCCGAAGACGATGTCGATCGAACCCAAAATCGAGCTCACATCGGCAAGCATCGATTTGCGGCAGAGAAAATCCATCGCGGCAAGGTGCGCGAAGCCAGGCGCCCTGATCTTGCAGCGATATGGCCTATTGGTGCCATCCGAGACGAGATAAACGCCGAACTCTCCTTTCGGCGCCTCGACCGCGCAATAGACTTCGCCGGCCGGCACATGGAAGCCTTCCGTATAGAGCTTGAAGTGATGAATCAAAGCCTCCATCGAGCGCTTCATTTCTGCGCGGGAAGGTGCCACCACCTTGCCATCCTTGGCGGTAACAGGCCCCTGGCCATCGGGCGCGAAAAGCTTCTCGACGCATTGCTTCATGATTTGGACCGATTGGCGCATCTCTTCCATACGAATGACTTGCCGGTCGTAATTGTCGCCGTGGCGGCCGACCGGAATATCGAACTCCATCTCCTCGTAGCATTCATAGGGCTGCGCCTTGCGCAGATCCCAGGACGCGCCCGAGCCGCGCACCATGACGCCGGAAAAGCCCCGGCGCCAGCACTCCTCCTGGCTGACGACGCCGATATCGACATTGCGCTGCTTAAAGATGCGGTTCTCGATGAACAGGGTCTGCAAATCGTCGCAAACTTTTAAGAAAGGGTCGCACCAGGCGCCGATGTCCTCAACGAGCTGCTTCGGAATATCGCCATGCACACCGCCGGGCCGGAAATAATTGGCATGCATGCGGGAGCCGGACGCACGCTCGTAGAAAACCATGAGCTTCTCGCGTTCCTCGAAGCCCCACAACGGCGGGGTCAAGGCGCCGACGTCCAGCGCCTGGGTGGTGATACACAGGAGATGCGACAGAATCCGGCCGATTTCGCAAAACAAAACGCGCAGCAGCTGGCCGCGCCGCGGCACTTCGAGGCCGAGCAATTTCTCTATGGCGAGGCAGAAGGCATGTTCCTGATTTCATGGGCGCGACATAATCGAGCCGGTCGAAATAAGGTATATTCTGCAAATAGGTGCGCGCCTCCATCAGCTTTTCGGTGCCGCGATGAAGGAACCCGATATGCGGATCGACGCGCTCGACGACTTCGCCGTCGAGTTCGAGAACGAGCCGCAAGACGCCGTGCGAGGCGGGATGCTGCGGACCCCAATTAAGCGCAAAATTACGGACCGGATTTTCGCTCATGCTAATGGTTTGCCGCTCACGTCTTAGGTCATTCATTGCGGGTTGCCCTTGCCTTCTCGTCGCCAGGCAACACATAGTCGATCGCGCCCTCCCACGGCGAAAGAAAATCGAACGAGCGAAATTCCTGGGGGAGCTGGACAGGCTCGTAGACGACGCGCTTTTGCTGGTCGTCGTAGCGCACCTCGACATAGCCGGTCATCGGGAAATCCTTACGCAAAGGATGGCCGTCGAAGCCGTAATCGGTCAACAAGCGCCGCAAGTCTGGATGGCCTGAAAAAAGCACGCCGAAAAGATCGTAGGCCTCGCGCTCGTACCAATTGGCGGCGGGATAAAGCCCGGTGAGCGAGGCGACCGGCGTGGCCTCGTCGGTCGCGACCTTGATACGGATGCGGCGGTTGTGCTTGGGGGAGAGAAGATGGGTGACGACATCGAAGCGCTTTTCGCGAACCGGATAATCGACGGCGGTGAGATCGATGAAGGACACGAAGAGACAGCTTGGATCGTCGCGGAGATAGGTCACGGTCTCGATGAGGCGGCCGGGCTCGACCGTCAAGGTCAATTCATATAGGCAGTCGAAATCCCGCTGATGGCGCCGGGCAGAGCCGCCGCTATAGCCTCGCCAAGTTGCTGCAGGCTGCCGTCCATCACGACTCTATCCAATGCGCGTTCAAGACGCGGCGTGAGCGTATTGTTCCAACCCGTTTCTTGCCGAATGCCGGAATCCGATTTGTCCGGGAAAAAGTCTTACCGCTCTATCGTGCCGGTGCGGCGGATCTTCTTTTGGAGGAGCAATATGCCATACAAAAGCGCTTCCGCCGAGGGCGGGCAGCCGGGGACGTAGATATCGACGGGCACGATCCGGTCGCAGCCGCGCACGACCGAATAGGAATAGTGGTAATAGCCGCCGCCATTGGCGCAGGAACCCATCGAGATCACATAACGCGGCTCCGGCATCTGATCGTAGACCTTGCGCAGGGCAGGGGCCATTTTGTTGCAGAGCGTGCCGGCGACGATCATCACGTCGGATTGACGCGGCGAGCCGCGCGGCGCGAAGCCGAACCGCTCGACATCGTAGCGCGGCATCGCGACCTGCATCATTTCGACGGCGCAGCAGGCAAGCCCGAAGGTCATCCACATGAGCGAACCGGTACGCGCCCAGTTGATGAGATCGTCCGCCGTGGTGACGAGAAATCCCTTGTCGACGAGGCGATCGCTGATCGAAAGAAAATACGGGTCCGCTGCCCGCGCGATATCCGGTTGTGGCAGGTTCAATCCCATTCGAGCGCTCCCTTCTTCCATTCGTAGACGAAGCCGATGGTCAGAACGGCAAGGAAGATCATCATCGACCAGAAGCCGAAAGGCCCGGCTTCGCGGAAAGCCACCGCCCAGGGAAACAGAAACGCGACCTCGAGATCGAAAATGATGAAAAGCAGCGACACGAGATAAAAGCGCACGTCGAATTGCATGCGGGCGTCGTCGAAGGCGTTGAACCCGCATTCATAGGCGGAAAGCTTTTCCGGATCCGGCGCCTTGAAGGCGGCAAGGAAAGGGGCAAGCAACAAGGCGCCCGAAATTGCGGCGGCAACCGCCATGAAGACCGCGAGCGGCAAATATTGATCGAGAAGGCTCGGCATGAAGTGGCTCGGGCTTGATGGAGTGGAATTGGGGCAACCCGGAGATAAGAGCCACGGACCCCTGCTTCAAGCGATCCCTACCGCAGTGCAACCAACTGCGCAAGATGGTGTTTGAAATAAGCCGAAGCGGGACTTTTCCCGTCCGCCCTTTGTCGCGCGTTTAATACACTTAAATACACTGGCCGCATAGCTCGCCGCGAATGGCGGCCGCAACAATCATTCTTGATCGTTGGCACGCGGCCAGGATGCGGGCAGGGACGAAACGAGATCGCCGCCGTGCCATTCGATCCGTCCGGCAAGCTTCAGCCCGAGCAAGACCGTCCGCACCTCCCGCGCCGGCGCCTCCGACGCGCGGGCAAGTTCGTCAACCGAAACCGGCACCGGCCCCAAAAGCGCGATAAGGCGCCGCTCGATTTCTTCCCGCGGCCGCCCGGGCGGGCTCACCACAGGCGCCGCCGCCGCCCCGTCGCGCGCGTCTGGTGATGCGCCATCCTCCGGATTGCCGGGCGCCGGCCCAAAAGGCGCAGCGCCCACTTCGGGAAGATCGAGCTCGTCCCACAGCGGCTGATAATCCCGGCCTACGAAACCGGGCTCGGCAAATCCGGCGCCGGATTGTTCGCGCAATAGGTCTTGCTCCGCCAGCGCTTCGATTACATCTTCCGCCTTGGTGCAAAAGATTGCACCGTCGCGCAACAAATCGTTGGCGCCTTCCGCGCGTGGATCGAGCGGCGAACCCGGCACGGCAAAGATTTCCCGCCCTTCCTCGGCGGCGAATTTCGCGGTGATGAGAGAGCCGGACCGGCACGCCGCCTCGACGACGACGACCGCCCGGCAAAGGCCCGCGACAATCCGGTTACGGCGCGGAAAATCGCGCCCCCGCGCCTCCCAGCCGAATGGCATTTCGCTGATCGCAGCGCCTTGTTCGAGGAGCCGCTCAAGCAGCGCTTCGTGTTCGGCCGGATAAATATTGCCAAGCCCCCCCGCAACGACCGCGATTGTCCCGGTCTCGATCGCCGCCTGATGCGCCCGCGCGTCGATCCCGCGGGCAAGGCCGGAGACGATGACATGCCCGGCGCGGGCAATTCCGCGCGCGAGCTGCGATGTGAAGGCGAGCCCGGCCGCCGATGCGTTGCGGGCGCCGACGATCGCGATTTTCGAGCGCCGTAGGCTCGAAAGATTGCCGCGCACGGCGATCAAGGGCGGCGCCGAGGCGGTGCGCCGCAGAAGCGCCGGATAATCCGGCTCGTTAATGCCAATAAACCGCGCGCCCAATCGCTGCGCCGCCTCGATTTCCCGCTCGGTCTCCTCGCTAGTCGCGATGCGGATCGGCCGGCCCGGCTTGCTGCTCGCGATCAGGGCAGGCAAGGCGGCGAGCGCCGCGCCGGCACTCCCATGGCGGTTGAGTAGAACACCAAATGTCCGGGGTCCGATATTGTCGCAGCGCAGGAGCCGCAGCCAGTCGAAACGCTCGCCGTCGTCGAGGTTTGCGAGCATTTCCGGGGCAAGCGGGGTTTCCTCCATCAGCGCATCTCGATCCGTGATTCCGTGCCCGCCGCCAGACGCGAAATATTGGCGCGATGTTTGACCCACAAAAGGATCGCCATGAGGCCGAACATAAGCGCGGCTCCGGTCTGGCCCAGGATCCATAGAACGATCGGGGTCAGGGCACTCGCCGCGAGCGCGGCGGCCGAGGAGAAGCGGGTGAGGAAGGCGACCGCGAGCCAGACGATGGCGAACGCCAGCGCCGCCTGCCAGGCAACGCCGAGAAGGCAGCCGAGAAAGGTCGCGACCCCTTTGCCGCCTCTAAATTTCAGCCAGGCCGGAAATAAATGGCCAAGAAAAGCGCCGAGCGCGGCGAGGAGCATGGGGGTGCCCGGCGCAAAATAAGCGACGCTCAAAACCGCGACGGTTCCCTTCAAGAGATCGAGGAGAAGGGTCAGCGCGGCCAGATCCTTGCGGCCGGTGCGCAAAACATTGGTCGCGCCAATATTGCCGGAGCCGATCGCGCGCAGGTCCTGGGTGCCCGCTGTGCGCGTCAAGACGAGGCCAAACGGAATTGCACCGCAAACATACCCGAACAGAATGGCGAAAACGCTTTGAAGCACCCGGGAAACCGTTTTGGCGGAAGGGGGACGGTAACGTATCTTTCCGGCGGCGCCGCGGCAACCCGCTGATCCGGCAGAAATTATCCGCCGCCCGGTTTCGGTATCGCGTTGCTTTTTGCCGGGCTGGCGAAGCCCCCGAGATACGCCCCAGTTTGAATTTCAGCAATGATGTTTGGAGGTGGACGGCCCCGACGCCATCGATTGTGCCAGAATGAGGGTCGCTGCGGATCTCAAAAAAGCCGAATTGGCATGGACACGCCGAAACATTGCTTCCAGCTTCATTGGGGTGAACGCCGCCGAGAAGGTGGTTTTGCGTAAGTAGCCGCGGTGCATCGCGCCGTTGGGCGCGGATTTTGCGGCCGTTCGGCCATGAGGTGAAGCTAATCGCGCCGCAGTTGGTCAAGCCAACGACTCTCCAGACGCCGTCTGTCAGATCAAATACCAGCTACTGCACGGAAGCGAAAAATTAGGCACCGGAGGTCAAGAAGCCGATTGCAATTTGCCGCGTTCGCGGGTTAACTAGGGGTGCCGGACGTGATTTTATCTGGCGGTGCGAAGCAGGCTCCTTGAAAGAAAGCCTTGCCCGTGGCCGTGCGTGTCGTGATGCGTATTCGGCGATGAACTAAAATACCCTGCGGAGTGCTCGGGTCCGCCGCATCTCCTGGGTCCGTAGGGTTGGCCGGCGCGCAAATGGTTATAGGAGTGGCCTCCTCGAAACGCCATTTGTCGCCGGCCACCTTCGCGTCTTTCTCCGCGCCAACTTCAGTTCCCTGGCCGGACTCCTCAAGCACGTATTTTAAACCACAACGAGTTCGGCGGCGGTGGCAAAAGCCGCGCGCTCCTGGATGAATGCGAAGCGCGCCTCCGGCCTGTTGCCCATCAAACGCTCGACCGAGTCCGACGTGCTCTCACGGTCTTCGGCAAGAACGACCACGCGGAGCAGGCCGCGCCTTTTTGGATCCATCGTCGTTTCTTTAAGTTGGGCCGGGAGCATTTCTCCTAACCCTTTAAAACGGCTAATTTCTAACTTGGCCTTGCCGGTGAGCGTCTTGGCGATCAAGTGATCGCGATGCGCGTCATCGCGGGCATAGACTTGTGTGGCGCCCTGGATCAGCCGGTAGAGCGGCGGAACCGCCAGATAAAGGTGTCCGGCCTCGACGAGTTTCGGCATCTGGCGAAAGAAAAAGGTGATCAGCAGGGAAGCGATATGGGCGCCATCGACATCGGCGTCGGTCATGATGATGATCTTTTCGTAGCGAAGGTCCTGTTCCTTGTAGTGCGCTCCGGTGCCGCACCCGAGCGCCTGGACAAGATCGTTGAGTTGCTGATTGCCCGCGAGCTTGTCGCGCGTGGCGCTGGCGACGTTCAGGATTTTGCCGCGCAACGGCAGTACTGCCTGGTTCGCGCGATCGCGCGCCTGCTTGGCCGAGCCGCCTGCGGAATCGCCTTCGACGATAAAGAGTTCCGATCCTTGCGATGAATTATTCGAACAATCCGCGAGTTTTCCCGGAAGCCTGAGCTTGCGCGTCGCGGTCTTGCGCGCAACATCTTTCTCAACGCGCCGGCGCAGTCTTTCCTCGGCGCGCTCGATCGTCCAGTCGAGCAGCTTCGCGGCGTGCGAAGGGGAGGCCGCGAGCCAATGATCGAAGGCATCGCGCAAAGTTCCTTCGACGATCCGCGCGGCTTCATTGGTCAAAAGCCGCCCCTTGTTTTGGCCCTGAAATTCCGGCTCACCAAGGAAGACTGAAACCATCGCGGCACAGGACGCCATGACGTCGTCGCCGGTCATCGGGGCCGCGCGTTTTGCCAGGCCGATCCGCTCGGCGTGATCCTTAAGGCCGCGCGCCAACGCGGCGCGAAGGCCGGTTTCATGGGTGCCGCCGTCAGGGGTGGGAATGGTGTTGCAATAGGAATGCACGAAGCCGTCGTCGAAGGCGAGCCAGGCCATTGCCCATTCGAGCGATCCGTGGCCGCCTTGTCTTTCAACCTTGCCCGCGAAAATCTGGTCAGTGACGAGGTCCTTGCCCTCGATATCCTGGAGAAGGAAATCCTTGAGGCCGCCCGGAAAGCGGAAAACCGCGTCGGGCGGAATCCCGGCATTTGGGTCGATCCGTTCCGGCGCGCAATGCCAGCGGATCTCGACACCGCCGAAGAGATAGGCTTTCGCACGGGCCATTTTGAACAAGCGCTCCGGCTTGAAATTCGCGCCCTTGCCGAAAATCCTTTCGTCGGGCTTGAATCGCACGCTCGTGCCGCGCCGGTTTTGCGCCTTGCCGAGCTTTTCGAGGGGCGTCTTGGGATGACCCCGCTCGAAGATCTGCCGGTAGAGCGTCTGACCCCGCGCGACTTCCACTTCGAGGCGTTCCGACAAGGCGTTGACGACCGAAATGCCGACCCCATGCAGGCCACCGGATGTCCGATAGGCGTTCGAAGCGAATTTGCCGCCCGCGTGGAGCGTGGTCATGATGACTTCGAGCGCCGATTTCCTGGGAAATTTCGGATGCGGATCGACCGGAATGCCGCGCCCATTGTCGATCACGGTGAGAAAACCCGAGGCCTCGAGGCGGACATCGATGAAGCTGGCGTGACCGGCGACCGCCTCATCCATCGCATTGTCGAGGGCTTCCGCGAAAAGATGATGGAGCGCGGCCTCGCCGGTGCCGCCGATATACATGCCGGGCCGCCGCCGGACCGGCTCCAGCCCCTCCAGCACCTCGATCGAGGCGGCGGTATAACCCAGTTCGCCAAGTGTTTCGTAGTTTCGCGACCCGCCTTTTTGCGACGCCACGGCTGGCGCGTCCGGTGGAGCGGGCGGCACCTTGCGTGCCGCATTGCCAAATAGATCGCCATTCCTTGCCATGCGCCGGTCTGTCCTTGTGACCCGAGGTGATTCGTTGGCGGCTGCTTATGCCATGAACAAGGCAGGATTGGAACGGAACGAAAACATTTTCTGGTTAACGAATCCCAAAGGACGGCTACGAAAAAGACTGGGGGATGCCGCCCGAGGTGAGAGCCGACTCCGGAGGTATATCTCAGAGCCTACAACTCGGTGGCCAAGGACCAGGGCTTCCATCAGCTAATATAATGTGGCGGTTGCGCTATAATACGGGGCTTAAGCAGCGGCGGGCTGGAGCAGCGATTTCATAGGCGCCGTTTCATCGGCGAGGCGCGCGGGGGCGATCTCCATCCGCTCGCCGACGATGCGTTTGGCGGCCATGAATTCGCTAAGGCGATTGACCGAATCGGCGGCGATGACCCGTCCTTCCTTGAGATAAAATGCAATGAACGATGACGTCTCCATGCTCCCCCGGATCGCGACTTCCTCATACCCGTCCGAGAACCCAACCATCTGCAGTTTGAGATCATATTGGTCGGACCAAAACCAGGGCGCGGTGACGGCGGGAATTGGCCGTCCGGTGATCGAGGCGGCGGCCGTGCGGGCCTGTTCGAGCGCGTTGGGAACCGATTCGAGGCGTATTTTCCGCCGCAGGAATCCGTGATGCGCATGCATCGCGCAGTCCCCGATGGCATAAGTATCCGGGTCATTGGCGCGGCTCGCCTCATCGACAACAATCCCGTCATCAACGCCGAGACCGGCTTGTTCCGCGAGTTCTGTGTTGGGAACGAGACCGATGCCGATCAACACAAAATCGGCGGCAAACGATTGACCGCCGGCGCATGCGACCGCACCTACACCGCCATCCTCGCCCCCGGTGGTGAAGCCGCTGACCGTGACCCCCGTGTGAATGTCGACTCCGGCTTCGCGATGGATGCGTTCATAGAATTTCGACAGAACGGGGGCCGTGACGCGCGCGAGCACGCGCGGCGCCCCTTCGAGCACGGTTACGGCAAGCCCGCGTTTAACCGCGACGGCGGCGGCTTCAAGCCCGACATAGCCGCCGCCGACGATCACCAGACGCCGGGGGCCCTTCATGAGCGGCAGCAACGCCTCGACATCGGAAATCGTGCGCAGGTAAAAAATATTGCGCAAACCGGCGCCCGGCACCGCCAATTCGCGGGCGCGGCCCCCGGTCGCGATCACAAGCTTATCGTAGCGGAGCGGCGCGCAGCCCTTGATCAAGAGCACCTTCGCGCGCCGGTCGATCTCTGCGACGCGGACACCGAGCCGCGTCTCCACTCGGGCTTTCTCATAGGCAACCGAGGCCTTGTAGATCAGCGCGTCCTTGCCGATTTCGCCCGCGAGAAATGCCTTCGACAAAGGCGGTCGCATATAGGGAAGATATTCCTCTTCGCCGACCAGGACGATGCGGCCCTCGAAGCGGTTTTGACGGAGAAGCGTCGCAGCCTCGCCGCCCGCCTGACCGCCACCGATAATGGCAACGGTCGAATCGGCGCCGGGCTGAGCTTGTTCCATCACCACTTGAATTCCTTTGCGCAAAACGGGGCTAACGGTTTCCACGAAAACATGAAAGTGCCCTTAGTCCGTTTTGCCGCAATTCTCCAACCGACTTCTGTAAACCGCCTCAATGGGTCAGCCGTAGGATCGCGGAACGCGATCGGCGCGGTCAATAACATCGCCGCGATTTATTCGGAAAGCTTTGATGTGCTGGGCCTGATGCCGCATCCGGAAAATCTCATCGGTCCGCTTGTCGGCGGGACCGACGGGCGCGGCATTTTTGAGAGCGTGGCGTGTCTAGCGATCTCGTAGTGTGAATACGTTGATCTGCTGGCGGCCGCGTTGCCCAACCGTAGGCAAGCCGATCCCCGACGTTGAGCTTATAGACGTTGACACTTATAAGACAACAAATTACCATTGCTGTTATAATTGATCCGATCAAAGGGGACAACTAATGCAGTCCGAAGATAATCGGATTTTTAGGTGGTTGATGATCGGCGCATTGATAGGCGCGTTTGCAGTGATTTTAGCAATCGAAGTTGCTCGGCTCCAGCTTAGTGGTTGGTTCGGAGCACTTGTGCCGACGTTAAGCGCTATCTTGTTTGGCACTATCGGTCCAAGGGCTCGCCAGAAGGTTAACCAAGAGCAGCTTGTACCCTATTCCTATGGATATTCTGAGTGAGCGCCAGAAAGTCTAAGCGAGAGCACCCCCTAGCCATCTCGGAATATGATGAGTCATACGTCGACAAGCAGCTCTGTTGTAACTGGGGGTGCCATAGGTGGAGCGCTCGCAGTCTTGATCGCGTGGGTAACTAAAGCATTTTTCAATTACGACTTGCCTCCCGACGTCCCCCCTGCAATGGCGACGATACTTATCGGCACAGGAGGATGGATCAACAAGAGAAGCTGATAACGTGAGCTTTAATTATAGGTTCATGGCTCATTGTAAATATTCGTCGGGACGGCTTTGCGCTTCGCAGTTCATCCTACTAAAAACTGCTTTGATCTACTGGTTTCAGCGCTCAGTCTACATCAACCAAGATTTTGTCCCCAGCTCAAAATTGACCTAAGCTTTTGCTCGGAGCGGCCTCCGGTTTCTGGGCTATGGCAATGCTGACTTGCACATTCCTTACTTGAGCCGTTCCGTACCTCGATACAGACCAAGAGAAGTACTATTGCCTTCCCACGAACCCAAGATCACCCCCGAACTCGTCGCCGCGCATGGCTTAAAACCGGACGAATATGCGCGCATCCTCGCGCTCATTGGCCGCGCACCCACATTCACCGAACTCGGCATTTTCTCGGCGATGTGGAATGAGCATTGTTCCTACAAATCGTCGCGGATTCATCTGCGCAAACTCCCCACCAAGGCGCCTTGGGTCATTCAGGGGCCAGGCGAAAACGCGGGCGTCATCGACATCGGCGACGGGCGGGCTTGCGTCTTCAAGATGGAGAGCCACAACCACCCCTCCTTCATCGAGCCCTTTCAAGGTGCGGCGACGGGCGTTGGCGGAATCCTGCGTGATGTTTTCACGATGGGCGCGCGGCCTATCGCTTGCTTGAACCTTCTCCGTTTCGGCGCGCCAAATCATCCGCGTACGCGCCATCTTGTTGCGGGCGTCGTCGCCGGGATCGGCGCCTATGGCAACAGCTTTGGTGTACCGACGGTCGGCGGATCGACGAATTTCGACAAGAGCTACGACGGCAATATTCTCGTCAACGCCATGGCGGTGGGCATCGCCAACACGAACGAGATTTTTTACGCCAAGGCCAGCGGAGTTGGTAACAAGATCGTCTATCTCGGCTCGAAGACCGGCCGCGACGGAATCCATGGCGCGACCATGGCATCAGCCACTTTCGAGGCCGACGCGGAGGAAAAGCGCCCAACGGTGCAGGTCGGCGACCCTTTCACCGAAAAGCTTCTGCTCGAAGCCTGCCTCGAATTGATGCAAACCGGCGCGGTCATCGCAATTCAGGACATGGGCGCGGCGGGCCTCACCTCCTCGGCGGTCGAAATGGGCGCCAAGGGCAATCTCGGGATCGCGCTCGACCTCGATCGCGTGCCCTGCCGCGAGGCCGGCATGTCCGCATATGAAATGCTGCTGTCGGAAAGCCAGGAGCGGATGCTGATGGTGCTCGATCCGTCCAAGGAAAAAGCGGCGGAGGCGGTCTTTTGCAAATGGGGCCTCGATTTCGCGGTCATCGGCGAGACCACGGACCAGCTGCGATTCACTGTCAAGCAGCAAGGCGTCCTCAAAGCCGATCTGCCGATCAAGGAGCTTGGCGACGCCGCGCCCCTCTACGATCGACCTTATATCGCCTCACCCAAGCGGGCGCCGATCGATCCAGCAAGCATCGTTGCGCCGGTCCCCCATGCCGAGGCCCTGGCGAGGTTGATCGCGTTCTCCGGATCTTTGCTCCAAGCGCTGGATTTTTGAGCAATACGACCATTTGATCCTCGGCAATACGGTGCAGCCGCCAGGTGGCGACGCGGCGGTGATCCGCATCGGCGATGGCCCCAAGGGCTTGGCGCTCACCACCGATGTGACGCAGCGCTATTGCGAGGCCGACCCTTACGAGGGGGCCAAACAGGCGGTCGCCGAAGCCTGGCGTAACCTGACCGCCGTTGGCGCCCTGCCCCGCGCGATCACCGACAATCTCAATTTCGGCAATCCGGAAAAGCCGGAGATCATGGGCCAGCTTGTGGGCTGTATCGAGGGGATCGGCGAGGCATGCCGCGCGCTCGATTTCCCGGTCGTTTCCGGCAATGTATCGCTCTACAACGAGAGCAGCGGCGGCGCGATCCTCCCCACTCCCGCGATCGGCGGCGTCGGCCTCGTTGAAGATGTGCGCCGGACCGCGAATTTGTCGTTCAAGCGGCCGGGCGAGAAAATTCTGTTGATCGGAAAGGCGGCAGGCTGGCTCGGCCAGTCCCTCTATCTGCGTGATATTTGCGGCCGCGAGGACGGCGCGCCGCCCCCGGTCGATCTCGCGGCGGAAAGGCGCAATGGCGATTTTGTGCGGGGTCTCGTCGCTAGCCGGGCGGTGACCGCCGCGCATGACGTTTCGGATGGCGGTTTGGCGGTGGCGCTCGCCGAGATGGCGATGGCGGGCGAAATGGGCGCTTCGATCGAGGTTTCCTCGCCGCTCCCGGAGCTTGGCTTTCTCTTCGGCGAGGATCAGGCCAGGTATATCGTAACGGCCACGCTGGAAACCGTGGATGCGATCTGCAACGCGGCGGAAACCGCGGGCGTGGCCTGTGAAATCATTGGCGTGACTGGCGGCGATACATTGACCCTTGGCTTTGGGACCGCCATATTGCTGGATGACTTGGTGCGGCTCCATGAAGGGTGGCTTCCGGGCTACATGGCCGGGGCGAATTCTTGACGAGAAAAAGTTAAAGACGAGAAGGATACGAGAAAAGTTACACCATGCCCATGCCATCGTCTGAAATCGAACGCCTGATCAAGCAGGGCATTCCGGATGCCAAGGTCGAAATTACCGACCTTGCCGGCGACAACAACCATTATGCGGCGGTCATCGTTTCCTCGGAATTCGCCGGCAAATCCAAGCTTCAACAGCATCAGCTCGTCTACAAAGCGCTCGGCGAAACCATGGGCGGCGCCCTGCATGCGCTGCAGCTTCAAACCCTTGCGCCGAAGTAAGCTTCAAATGTTTTCTGGTGAGACGTGTTCTCTGAAAGGACCCGGCAATGCCTATCAAGGATGAAATTCAGTCGACGATCGACACCAACAACGTGGTCTTGTTCATGAAAGGAACACCGGACTTTCCGCAATGCGGATTTTCCGGCCAAGTCGTTCAGATCTTAAATTATATGGACGTCTCATATAAGCCGGTGGATTGTCTCGCGAGCGACGAGGTGCGCCAGGGGATCAAGGAATTTTCCGACTGGCCGACGATCCCTCAGCTTTACGTCAAAGGCGAGTTCATTGGCGGCTGCGACATTGTCCGGGAAATGTTCCAATCGGGCGAACTCGCGGCGCATTTGGCGGGTAAGGGGATCGAGTGCAAGCAGCCAACGAAAGCCTGACCATTCTAGGTGCTCCACGGGTGCTCCACGAAAGATTTCCGAGCCCCGGTCCCTTTGCACGGGGATGGCGGACACTGGGGATAGGTGGTCCCGATCCCATGCTCGAAATCATCGTCGAAGACATCACGAAGCTCAATGTCGACGCCATCGTGAACGCCGGTCTAGACACTTGCGGGAGCATCGCGCGCGGGCTTTGATCGCATAGTTTTTTGCTGCGTTTCGGAAAGATCGGCCATCCTTCGCGCGCGGCACTCCACGATCAGCCCTGAATCGCGTTGAGCAGCGTCAGCGCATCCTCCGAATCCCATTGCGCCGGCCCCGCCATGGTGCCGATTTCGCAGCCATCCTTGCCGATGAGAATCGTTGTCGGCAGCCCCAAAACCTTGCCCGCCTGCTTCAAGGTTTGAAAAGCCGCCGCCGTGCTGTCGGTATAAAGCTTGAGATTCTTGACGCCGATTTCGTGCAAGAAAGCCATTGGCCGGTCGAGCTTTGCGGTATCGACATTCACCGCCACCACCGCGAAATCCTTGCCGCCGAGGGTACCTTGCAGCCGATCGAGCGCGGGCATTTCCTGCCGGCACGGCACGCACCATGTCGCCCAAAGGTTGAGCAGGACCGTGCGCCCCGCAAAATTCGCTAGACTCGCTTTCGTCCCTTCCGGCGTGTCGAACCCGAGCTCCGGAAGCGGCTTCGGCTGAGTCGCAAGGGTCAAGGCGGCGATCTCGCCATGCACCAGCGGCTTGAGCCGCGCCGCCATCGAAGCCCCGCCCGGACATGCCGGGGTCACGGCGGCTTCCTTGCCGTCCTGCGCTTTGATCCCGTATAGGACAAAACCCAGTGCCATACAGGCCAAGGCCCCGGCCGCGAAGGCGACACCGCGTGAAACGAGCTGTGCACGCTCCTTTTTGGATTCATGTTGGGTCATGTGGACATCGATTTTTTGAAGAGCGCGAGAAGATGAGCAACAAAATGTGGGGCGGCCGGTTCGCGAGTGGCCCCGACGCCATCATGGAAGAAATCAACGCCTCGATCGGTTTCGACGTTCGGCTTGCCCTGCAGGATATAGCCGGTTCCAAGGCGCATGCCGCCATGCTGGGGCAAACCGGGATATTGGCGCGCGCGGACGCGCAAGCGATTAGCAGTGGCTTAGACGAAATCTCCCGCGAAATCGAGGCTGGATCGTTCAATTTTTCGCGCGCGCTCGAAGATATTCATATGAACATCGAAGCAAGGCTTACGGAGTTAATCGGACCCGTGGCGGGGCGGCTTCACACGGCGCGCTCGCGGAACGATCAAGTCGCGCTCGATTTCCGCCTCTGGGTTCGCGACACCATCGACGCGCTCGATCAACAGTTGCGCGGCCTGCAACGGGCGCTTGCCGAAAAGGCACTCGCCCATGCGGCAAGCGTGATGCCGGGGTTTACCCATCTGCAACCGGCGCAGCCCGTCACCTTCGGTCATCATCTTTTGGCCTACGTGGAGATGTTTGCGCGGGACCGCGCCAGGTTCGCCGGCGCCCGCGCAAGGCTCAATGAATCTCCGCTCGGCGCCGCGGCGCTGGCTGGAACCTCGTTTCCGATCGACCGGGCGATGACCGCGAAAGCGCTCGGGTTCGACCGGCCGACGGCGAATTCGCTCGACAGCGTGGCTGATCGCGATTTTGTGCTCGAAACCTTGAGTGCCGCCGCGATTTGCGCCATTCATCTGTCCCGCTTTGCCGAGGAGATTGTGCTCTGGGCAACGCCGCAATTCGGATTCGTCTTGTTGTCTGATGCGTTTTCGACCGGGTCGTCGATCATGCCGCAAAAGCGCAATCCCGACGCAGCGGAACTTATCCGGGCCAAGGCCGGCCGGATCGTCGGCGCGCTCAACGCCTTGCTTATCGTGATGAAGGGCCTGCCGCTCGCCTATTCGAAGGATTTGCAGGAAGATAAGGAAGGCACCTTCGACGCCCTGCACTCGCTTTCGCTGTGCCTAGCCGCCATGACTGGAATGGTTTGCGATCTTACGCCCGATCTCGATCGCATGAAGGCCGCCGCGGGCTCGGGCTACGCGACCGCCACCGATCTCGCCGATTGGCTGGTGCGGACGCTGAACCTTCCGTTCCGCGAGGCCCACCACATCACCGGGCGCCTCGTTGCCATCGCCACAGCGCGGAAAAAAGGCCTCGAAAAGCTGCCGCTCGCCGAAATGCAGGCGGTCGAGCCGCGAATTAGCCAGGAGATATTCGCGGTTCTGGGCGTCGAGAACTCGGTACGCAGCCGGACCAGTTTTGGCGGCACCGCGCCCAAAAACGTGCGCGCGCAGGCCCGGCTGTGGCTGAGGCGACTCAAGAACGAAAAATTTTCTTAAAACGAGGGTGCAAGGTCTCGATTTGAACCCCAAATCCGACGCGATATCCCATGTCATTCGCGTGGGAGCGACGGAGTCGATCCCGTTTAAGGTTGCCTCGGCGGGGCTATATTTATTGAGAGCTACGCGATTTAGGCAGCTTAAGCCAGCGACGGAATTCCACCCTTCCGAGCCCTACAGGACTGCAATCGTCAGTGTTGCCGTTGGGTCAAACTCGGCTGTCTTGAGGGCCAGCCCGATACGGAATGTTACGCTCCATGAGCCTCATAGGTGCTGTTGGCGGACACTTCGTTCTTCAATCGCTCGTCGATGCTGTCGAGGATATGTTGTGTCATACCCTTAGCAATTTCACGCTCGCCCATGATAATTAGGCTCGCACCAAAGTGTTTGAGATGGTCGACTTCTGCATCTGAGTGCGCGCGCGCGATAATTTCCAATTGAGGATTGGCTGCGCGAGCCTGTTCGATGAGATTACCGTTCTCGAATGGACTGGGAATTGCGCTTATGAACCAGCGCGCGCCGGCGAGGTTGGCGGCCTTTAGCAATCCGGGCTGGGCAGCGTTTCCTTGAATCACCTCGATGCCGCGCGCTCGGAGCTGGTCTGCGATCTCGCCGCGCTCCTCGATCACCAGAAAACCCTGCTTCTTCTGCTCAAGCGCGTTGGCGACCAAACTGCCCACTCGGCCGTATCCAACGAGAACCGCATGATCCTTAAGGTTAGTTGTTGGCAGTTCTGTTATATCTGGTATCGACATCGGCCGCGGGGCGCCCTCGCGTTCGCTCAGCCACGGTTTGAGCTGGTCCAGAACCATAAAAATTATAGGATTCACGAGGATAGAAAGGATTGCGCCAGCAAGGATTAGGTCGCGTCCCGTCGGCGGCAACAATTGGAGGTCGACCCCGAGCCCCGCGAGGATGAACGAGAACTCGCCGATCTGGGATAAGGCCGCGCCAATCGTAAGCGCCTTCCGCAACGGGAAGCCGAGCGCAAGAATAATCCCGCCCGCAACGATCGCGTTGCCCGCGACGACGATGAGGAAAGTCGCAAGAACCGGACCGGGCTGATGGACCAGGATCGCCGGATCGAACAGCATGCCGACGGAAACGAAGAAAAGTACAGCAAACGCATCGCGTAGCGGCAAGATGTCCTGAGCCGCCTGTTGACTGAGCTGTGATTCTGCGAGGATCATGCCGGCGAAAAACGCGCCGAGTGCGAAGGAGGCACCAAATAATTCAGCGGACGCAAACGCGACCCCGAGCGCGATCGCCAAGACCGCTAGCCGAAACAGTTCACGCGAACCGGTATGGGCGATGTAATGCAGCGTCCACGGGATGAACCGACGTCCGACCACAAACATAACGACAGCGAAGGCGACCAGTTTCGCCACGGTAATTCCCAACGCGCCCCACAGATTGTTGGTTTCAAAGAAGCTGGCGATGCCCGTGTCGGCGACCTGGGCGGCCTGTGTGCCGCCCAGGACACCTTCAAGTGCAGGTAACAGGACGAGAACCAGCACCATCGCAAGGTCCTCGACGACGAGCCAGCCGACAGCAATGCGCCCAGCGTCGGTCCGGACCAAACGGCGATCCTGGAGCCCCCGCAGAACCACTACGGTACTCGCGACAGATAGCGCCAAGCCAAAGACGATTCCCGCTCCCAGCGTCCACCCGAGAACGTAGGCCAAGCCGAGACCGAGGCCGGTCACCAATGTCATCTGGCCGAGCGCGCCTGGCACGGCGACTGCTCGAACCGCCAAAAGATCGGAAAGCGAGAAATGCAGGCCAACGCCGAACATTAAGAGAATAACGCCGATTTCGGCGAGTTGCGGCGCCAAGCCCTGATCGGCGACAAACCCGGGCGTGAACGGCCCGATTAGCACGCCGGCCACGAGATAGCCGACCAACGGAGACAGCCGCAGCCGATTTGCTAACACACCGAACAAAAGTGCAAGACCAAATGCCGCCACGAGCGTTGCAATGAGAGACGTAGAGTGAAGCATTCAAAATCCTTGTGCGGTCTCGCAAGCTCGCATTGTGAAGGCGACGCGGAGCATGTCAAGGCAACTCGCCTCGCGCCCGCGATTTATGATCGATCATCAGCGCCACGTCGTGAATGGATCTCGAAAAGAAAGCGTCGCATGAAGCGGCGAAACCGCCATGTATTTTTCATAGTTTGCGTGTTTGTTGGTGCTCAGTCATCAAGTAATTCATCCATTGTGCTCGCACTTCACGGCAGGTCGAGATGTAAATCTGCGCGTTCCTTGACGGCCCGGAAGTCGCAAACTCCGACTGAAATGAATGTCGGCGATCGGGCCGTCGTTATTCGCGCGAGGGATCGCCACCCGCATGGGCCGAAACGCGGCTTGCGGCGGTTTGGCGCGAAGCGTCGCGTGGCAAGGCCGGGAGCTTGGCCGAAGGCGTGAGATCGCGGCGTGGCGGGGGAAGCGCGCGCCTTCGCTTCACGTCTTCGCTCAGCCGGAATGGGCAAGGCGAACGCCAAGCCTCGGCACGCGCCTGCCGGTTCATAGTCCCATGTGTGATTGACGCCTTTCCTGCTCGACCCCTGATTGTGCCGGCGGCGGAGCGCCACTTTCTCAATTCCCGACATATTGATGCAGGCTCGCCTCGACGGCGGACTTCTCTTGCGCCGAGAGCTTGGCCAGTTCGCCGTCGAGCCAGGCGTCCTTGACGCCGGCGGCTCTTGCGAGAAGATGCCATTTCATCGCTTCGACCATATCCTTTGGCAGGCCGCGCCCAGCCGCCAGAAGACGCGCGGCGCGGTTTTGCGCGACCGGATTGTTGCGCACCGCCGCCTTGAGAAAGAGCTTCGCCGCCGCCGTCTCATCCTTCTCGACGCCGATGCCGTTGAAAAGCATGATCGCGTATTCGACTTGCGCCGGAACGTTATCGTCCTTCGCCGCGCGGCCAATCCACTGCGCGGCTTGCTCGTCGCTTTTTTCCACGCCGGTGCCATTCCTGTACAATAGGCCCAACGCATAGGCGGCGTCGGAATAACCAAGTTCGGCGGATTGCCTGAAGAGCCGCGCGGCCCTCGGGAAATCCGAGGTGACGCCATTGTTTTCGATGACCAGAACCCCAAGGTTATAGAGCGCGCCGGGATGGTTTTGCGCCGCCGCCTGTTCGAAAAGCCCGGTCGCGCCGGCGCGATCCCGCGGCACGCCCTCGCCCTTCAATTTGGCGATCCCGAGAGCGAAAACGGCCTGCCGGTCGGAGCGCTCGGCGGCGAGCTTGTACCAGCGGGCTGCTTCCGTGGCGTCGCGCCGGACGCCCAGCCCTTGCAAATAAAGCTCGCCGATGAGGGTCATTGCCGGTCCGTCGCCTGGATCGGCCTCGATCCGCTTCATCGCCTCGCGCATCGCGGTCACATAATAGCCGCGCTGATACGCCGCGAATGCGATATCCGGCGCGCCGCCGAGCCGGGCGGGAACCGGCAAGGGGTCCGTCACCGGCGGCGCGTTGGATGGCGTTCCGGCTTCGTCCGGCTGCTGTGCGCTCGGGTCGGCTTTCGCACGTGCGAAAAATTCGCCGCCTTGCGAAACCGCCCATGCCGCCGCCAAGCCGGCGCAAAGCCGCAAAATGCAGTTGCCGGAGCCAGCGGTCATTCGGCCACTTCCGGCGTTGGCGCCAAGAGGCGGGCGGCGTCGCGCAAGGCAGTCGCGGCGCCACGCGGATCGGCGAAGACCGCGTCGCCAAGTGCAATGAAATCGGCCCCGGCACGAACAAGATCGCCGATCGCGCCGAGATCATGCGCGTAGCCAACGCAAGGGACGTTGAAGATTTCCGCCCACCAGGCGACGCGCTCGACGATGGCTGCGTGCGGTTCCGCGCCGCAAGGCCCGCCGAACATCAAGTAATCGGCGCCTGCCTCGCCGGCGGCCATCGCCGCGTCCCGCGTTGGCATTCCTCCGGCGCCGACAATGTGGCCGGGCCGCAAGGCGCGCAAGGCCACGTCGAGCCTTTCCCCGCTTCCATCGATATGGACGCCATCGGCGTTGGCGCGGATCGCCCATTGAGGATCGTCGGCGACGAGACAAGCAACGCCGTGCTTTTGCACCGAGGGCATAAGCGCGCGCACGATCTTCACTTTCCCAACTTCATCTTGCGCGGCGGTTCGCAAAAGCACGCAAGCCACATCGCACACCGCGAGGGTCGCCTCGACCAGCGTCGGATAAAGGGTCCAATCGGAGATAGGCGGCGTGATCAAATAGAGGCGAGGCGCGTCCCTGGGCATGGCACGAATCAACTCCGGCAGGGTATGCAGGGTATAAGTTCAATCCTATTGGATTTTGCGCCGGAATTAAGCAGGAAATTAGCAGGCACGATGTTCCATCCTGGGCCAGCTTGTCGCAAACCTGCATCCGTGCTACCCGCAGCCGCGGGAGATTTTTTTCACGATGGCTGATGGACAAGGAAACGGCAACGGCGCTCACGCCGATACGGCGCCTTCGATCAACGCGATGGTGCAATACACCAAAGATTTTTCATTCGAGAACCCGAATGCGCCGCGGTCCCTGGGGCCTCAGGAGAAAGCGCCGAATATTTCCATCCAGGTCAATGTCAATGCGCGGCAAGTCGCGGAAGCCGACTTCGAGGTGAATATTCTTCTCGAAGGGTCGGCGGGCGAGGGCGCTGGTCTTCTGTTCAAGTTCGAGCTCGACTATGCGGGTCTGTTCCGGCTGCGCAATATTGTCCCAAACGACATGCATCCGGTCGTCATGATTGAGTGCCCCCGCCTTTTGTTTCCTTTCGCGCGCCAAATTATCGCCGACGCCGTGCGCGCGGGCGGCTTTCCGCCGCTTTACATCGATCCGATCGATTTCGCCGCGCTTTACCGCAAGCGTCTCAGCGAGGCTCCCGCCAAGGTGCCATCTTCAGCAAGTTGAGCTTTTCCGCGACGAGGGAAAATGGACTCTGAGACTGAGGTCGACATTGCGGATTTTTGCCCGGTTGGTACAGATGCCGGCCCAGAAGATCGCCGCTTCCGAGACGATGCGCAAGGCCTGTTCGAGGCGGGCGGCGGTGCGTCCAAAGGGGCCGAACGGAACCCAACGTTCCTTCCCCAGTGACCAATAGAGAATGTCGACGAGATCGTCGCGTCCGATAGGACGCAGGCGAGCGATCAGGACGCCGCTTTCGGCATGAATGAGCGTGAAGCCGCGATTGCGCCGTTCCATCGCCAAGGGACCGGCGTCGAATTTGAAGTTTTCGATGCGCCGAATGATGTCGTCGTCCGTTATCGTCCTCGCGCCATTGTGACGGATCGGCACGCAACTGTCCTCGTCTTGGCCCCCAGCGGCCCCGATTCAAAATGCCGCGGCCTGATTTTGAAAATCATCAAGGACAATTCGCCGCGACTCGATTCTACCGTTGCAATGACCCAACATCGCTCCTCTCCGTCATCCGCCGCGCCGGGGTTGGCCGAGGTTGGTCGAGATGAGGCAATATCGCCGGGTTGCGCTGCGCGCGCGAATTTTCATCAATCATCGCGCCACGCAAAGGTGCCGCGCCGGGGCCAAACCCCTCTCCGGTCCCTCTTAGACCAAGCCCGATCCCTTGCAAGCGCTTAGTAAACGCGGTGCGGTGCTGAACGTTTTGAGCCGGGTCCCTCAATGGCAAGCGCGGATCCCCGCGGAAGCTGGCCAAAGACGGCGTTGACATATCGTCTGAAATAACGAAGCTTCTTCCACGTCCGTTCACGAATGAATCGACCGCTTCGCCCGGGCCGTCGTCTAGCCCCCAGGAAATTTGCATGAAGTCGCAAAACCGAACTGGGTTGGATGGAGAGGACCGGCGGCTCCTCGACGAAATGGTTCAAAACCGCCTTGACGCCCAGGCAGCCGGTCCCAAGACGCAAATTGCGCGGGCGCCGGTCCCGCCGTCTCCGACCGGCGTGATGGACTTTCAAAATCTGGCCGGGTATCGTGAACTTAAACTTCAGCGGTCAATGGCGGCCGTGGTCGGCCTGGACAATCCCTATTTTCGCCTCCATGAAACCGCCGCGGGCGCGACGACCCTCATAGGCGGGCGCCAATTCATCAATTATTCGTCGTATGATTATCTTGGCCTGAACCATCATCCTGAGGTCCGCGAAGCGGCGCATGCCGCCATTGACGCCTTCGGCACGTCGGCGTCCGCGAGCCGGCTGGTCGCTGGCGAACGGCCGGGACACCAGGCACTCGAGGGGGCCTTGGCGCAACATTATGGGCAGGAAGATTGCGTCGTTTTTGTCAGCGGCCATGCGACCAATGTTTCGACCATCGGCGCCATTCTCGGGCCGAAGGATTTGGTCGTCCACGAAAGCCTTGCCCACAACAGCATCCTGGCCGGCGCGACTCTGTCTCGCGCCGAGCGGCGGTCGTTTCCGCACCGTGATTTCTTGGCGCTGGATTTGCTGCTGACGTCGATCCGGCGGCAGTTCGAGCGCGTGTTGATCGTCGTTGAAGGCCTATACAGCATGGACGGCGATGTTCCCGACTTGCCAATGCTCGTTGAGATAAAGCGGCGGCATAACGCCTGGCTGATGGTTGACGACGCGCATGGTCTCGGAGTGCTCGGTCCGAAGGGATACGGGTTGTTCGATCACTCCAGCACGGACCCGCGCGATGTGGATATCTGGATGGGGACGCTTTCGAAGACGCTTGCCGGATGTGGCGGTTTCATTGCCGGTCCTACCGCGCTCGTGGAATATCTGAAATGCATGTCGGGCGGGTTCGTCTATTCGGTCGGCCTTTCGCCACCACTGGCGGCCGCCGCCTCGGCGGCCCTTGCCATCCTGCATCGCGAATCGGGCCGGGTCGAAAGATTGCGCCGTGTCAGCCGCTTGTTTTACGATGCTGCCAAGACGCGAGGATGGAATACGGGAACGAGTGCCGGTTTCGCGATTATTCCCATTATGGCCGGCAATTCGGTTTTTGCCGTGGCTCTAAGCCAAGGACTTTTTGAGCGCGGCATCAATGTGCAGCCCATTATTCATCCCGCGGTTCCCGAGCGCGCCGCGCGGCTGCGTTTCTTTCTTACCTCCGAGCATCGCGCCGAACAGATAGAAGAAACAATTCAAGCGATCGAGGAGGCAATGAAAGAAGTCAACGCGAACCCGTCCCTGCAAAACGTACCGGGATTTCCGCAAGGCGGTCCGGTATGACCACACTGTTGGTGCGGAAGGTTCAAAGCCCGGCCGACGTCTCCGCTTTCATGGCGGCGGGAAAACGCGCTCAAACCGGCAATTCGCGCTGGATCGAGCCGCTTCGCGAAGAGATGCTCCGGGTGTTCGACAAGAAGCGTTCGCCCATGATGCTTGAAAATGAAATTCAGCCTTTCGTCGTTTTTCGCGATGGTCAGCCGGCCGGGCGGATCGTGGCGGTGGTCAACCGGGCGCATCTCGAAAAATACCACGATGCCTGCGGACATTTTGGCGTTATCGACGCGATTGATGAACGCGAAGTGTTCGCCGTCCTGCTTCAACATGCCGCCGATTTTTTACGCACTCGCGGGCTTCGTCGCATGCGCGGCCCCTTCAGCTTGTCGATCAATCACGAAGCCGGACTCCTCGTCAAAGGGTTTGACCAGCCTCACGTCGTGCGCACGAACCATGCTCCGCCCTATTACGGGCGCCACATCGAGGCGCTCGGGTTGCGCAAAGCCATGGATTTATTCGCTTATATCTGCCGGATAGCGGAGTCGGACTTTCCCGAGCGCGCAGCCAAAACCGCAGACCGATTCGATCGTGCCAAGGAGATCCAAACTTATGGTCTGTCCCTGACGCGCTGGCCAACTGAATTTTCCCGTGTGCTGCGGCTCTACAACGATGCCTGGAAGAACAATTGGAGTTCGATTCCAGTTAGCAACGCGGAGGCCAAGCTGATCGCGGATCTCTCTCTGCCCGTTGCCAAGCCATCCTGGATCAGAATGGCCGAATGGCGGGGCGAAGACATCGCGGTCGTAGCGCAAATACCCGACATCAATGAAGCGCTCGTTGGGCTCGGCGGAAAGCTGTGGCCGTCCGGCTGGGCGCGCATGCTGTGGCGCATTCATGGCCGCGGGACGCGGATGACGCGGATCCCGATGATCGGCATCGCCAGCCGCTGGCGGGGAAGCCGCATCGGTTCGATGGCCGTTTCGCTGCTTCTTGCCGAAGCGATTACCAAGGCGCGCGGGGCCGGGATTGAGGAGACCGAGATCAGCTGGATGCTCGAAACCAATCACGCAATGCTCAATCTCGCGCGAAGCCTGCCGGCTCATCATACCCGCACATTCCGCATTTACGAGCGCGAACTCTAATCCCGGCCACGCTTATGAACCAGTTCCATTATCAAGGAGTCATGTTATTGATAATCCGTAAAATGGGGGAGCTTTTGGTGCAACGGGTCGCTCTCGTTCAAGAAGCAGAACCGGCGCCAAGGCCGCCGCCAGGGGGTTCGCGCGTTCAAGAAAATATTCTCGCCCGCCGCGAACGCGATTTCCTCGACTGGCTTTGCCTGCATATGCCGCGCGCGGTCACCCCGGACCGGCTCACGGTGTTTGGCGCCGGCGGCGCCGCGCTGGTGTTCGCCGGCTATGCGGCGACCCGCTTTCATCCCGCGTTTTTGTGGCTGGCGACGCTCGGCTTCGTCATCCACTGGTTCGGCGATTCGCTCGACGGAAGCCTCGCCCGTTACCGCCGGATAGACCGCCCGCGCTACGGCTATTTTCTCGATCATTCCGTCGATGCGCTGTGCAACTTGACGATCATGACCGGCGCCGGGCTTTCCGCCTATATCCGTTTGGACGTGGCTTTGTTTGCGCTGCTTGGCTATTTCATGCTTTGCATGTACGTGTTCCTGTACAACCATGTCTCGCAAAGGTTTCAATTATCGTTTCTGGCCCTGGGACCGACCGAGCTTCGCGTCGGGTTGATCGGCATCAATTGCTGGATGTATTTCGAAGGCGATTCGAGGATTGCGATCGGACGCGAGACGTTCTCGCCCTACGATCTCGTGCTTTGCGGCGCCGGAATCGTTTTCGTCTGTCTCTTCGCCGTCAACGTTTTCAACGTGGCGCGGAAGCTGCGGCGCGAGGACCCATCGCCCCACCGGCCGGCGGGGATAGGCAATAGGCCGCTTTTATAGGGTTTCTAGAAAGGCGCTAGCTTTGGCGAAATAGTTCGATCCTGCCGTTGCTTCAGACCTTTCGCATTCGTCCCGGATTGTCTGGTGTTCCGGGCGATTGGAACGGGACAAGGCGCGAATCGTTTCGAGCCAACCTTCGCCGTCGATCGGGCTGACCGCAGTGATGCGGCCGCCGCCGGTTTCCCGGAACACAGGGATATCCGAGGCGATCACCGGCACGCTAGCCGCCAAGGCTTCGGCGACCGGCAGTCCGTACCCTTCGGCGAAGGATGGCATGAGCAACGCGCGGGCGCCGTCGAGCAGCCGCTTCAGGCCCGGCGTCGATAGGCCCGCGACTTCGATGACATGATCGCTGAGCGAGGGGCAGCGTTGGAGCAGATCGACGGCATTTTCATTTTCCCATCCTCGGCTGCCGATCAAGACAAGTTTTGGCGCCGTGGCGCCGTCGCGACGCACGAGTTCCCGCCACACCTGCAAAAGCATGAGATGGTTCTTGCGCGGCTCGATTGTGCCGCAGGTCACGAAATAAGGGTTGTCCGCCAATGCTGGGTCCACCGGGTCGTGCCGCCAAAAGATCGGCGCGACGGGAGCAGGCGCGACAACAATCGGCATGCCGGTGCGGCCAAGTGACGACAAATGGCGCTTGAGCGCGACTTTCACGACCTCCGTCGTCACGATCGCCCCAGCGCCGAAACGCGCCAGATTGATCAGCCGGCGCACATGCCGTTCGTACTCGGCTTTACGGAAATACTCTGGGGTCTCGATCGGCAGCAAATCGTGAATGAAGAAGACAGCTTTGACATCCGGGCGCTCCTTCAGCCAGGAGAAATAGCGCGCGATCCAGAGCGGGAATTGACTGACGTTGAGATAGCGCGCCCCCTCCGGCAGAGCGGTGACAGGAGAGCGGCCGAGGGGAAGGCCATGCTCGCCGATCCATCGCAGAACTCCGGCCGTGCGATGGGGACGTCCCCGCGCAATCCGGTGAACCGCGGGGGATGGCGGAGCCTCACCCCGGATCCAAGCGGTAATCCTGCGATAGCCTTCATCGTGTTCAGGCTTGTCTTCTTCGCCCCAATGAATGGAAATCCCATTCACCACATCACGCGCCGCCGCGGCCGCGATCGCACGCGGCCCGAGCGGGGTCATCATGATTGCTGATCGGTCTTGCCGCGCGGGGTCGAGAAAATGGCGGGCGAAGGCAAAGTCAATCCGGTCGATCCCGTTCGGCGTAAGGTTCAGCACGCGCGTGGCGAGCCTCGTAATGTCGAACGCAACGGCAAAAACCATCATTGTGCCTTCAAGCGCGCGCCGGACGGGAAATCGGCTTAAGAGCAATTCTTGAAAAAGAAACGCCCTTGTCGCCCGGAGAAAACGCGGCGACCCAGGCATGCGAAGTGCGTAACCACAATCGATCGAGCAGGATCAAGCAGGAAAATCCTTTCTGACACTGACTTTAAGTGGTCCGCAAAACTATCGCCACGACCAGTAATCTCATCGTTGCCGCCTGGGCAGCTCGTCAAATTTTCGGCGCGGTCCAGATGACGATCTCGCGCATGACTTCGGCAAGCGCCGCATCGAGCGCCGAGGCGACCGCTGCCGGGTCGCTTGACGGCGCCGCAACATTGGCGGCAAACAACCGGCCTGCGATGATGCGTCCGCTCGTGCCAATGATTTGGGCCGAGATTTCGACGATTGCCTCGCGCCGCGCCGCATCGAGTTCGAACCGCCGTAAGCTGGTTTGGAGAGTGAAATCCGCGAGCATGCCGGGTCGGCCAACCGCGCGCAGAAGACGGGCGTTTTGAAAGCTCTCGATGAGCCGGCTCTGAACGAGTGACGGCAGTTTATCGGCCCATTGTGCGCCGGAGAGATAAGCGACGGATTGCGGATTGGTGCGCACGACAATGCGATCCGAGTCGGCGGGCAGGGTCGCGTCTGGCAAAAGAACGGCGAGCTGGCCGTGGCCGACGCGCGCGGCGATACTGCCGCCTGCCGGAGTGAGATCGTAAGTGGCCACCGGCGCGGATGAGCAAGCGGCGAGGAGAGAAAACGGCAATCCGGCGAGCGCGATCAATAAATGGCGGCGGCGGCGTGCGAGGCGGAACCCGTCCAAGATCACAACGCGGAAAAGGGCAAAATACCCCATCTCAAAATCCGTTCCCATAAATGGAGCACAAGACCAGCTCGGCTCGAGAGCTATCGGCGCATTACCGCAGCGGGAATTTTCTTGCGACGCATGAGCCGGGCTTCCGCTTATAGCACCGGATGCTTACGTCAAGGTAAGCGCTGGCATTGCCGGTCCGCGTTGCCGGCCGCATTAACGGGCACCCGAATATTCCGGAATTTGCGGCGACTTGCCGAACAGGAATTGCTGCGGATTGTTCTCGAGCGAGCGAATTGCCTGATTGAATTGCTCAAGCGTCTTGCGGCCGTCCACCGCCAAGGCCTCGTACTGGCGCAATCCGCTGCCACTGAAGCGGTTGATGTTGGCGGCGATTTCCTTCATCCGGGAATCGAGATTGTCGGCGGCCTTCTTGATCGATTTGGCGGCGGCGGCAATTTCGCCCTTCAGCACATTGTCGGCGTCGCCCGCGAGGGTGTCGAGCTTTTCGGTCAAAGGCTTGATGGATTTGCCGACATCGGCGATGGCGCCCATGAAATCCTTGATGCCGTCCGAATTTGCGGCAAGCGCATCGGAGAATTTTTCGGCATTCTTCACCGAAGCCGTGATGGAGGCCGAATTGTCGTCGATCAGACGGCTGGTCTTGGTGAAAAACTCGGAGGCCTGGGTCGCGACCCGCCGCACGATCTCCACCAAATCCTGGAAGTCCGAGTGATCGGCGACGATGACGGCCGGTCCTTGCGTGGCAGGGAGCGGCGGCGCATCGAGGGCGCCGCCGCTCAGAGCGACGGAGGCGACTCCTGTAAAGCCGGTATATTCCAGCCGCGCCTTGGTGTCGGCGCGCACCGGAGCCTTCGCATCGACATCGATCAGTGCAAAGACATGGGAAGGGTCTTGCGGCAACAGATCGATCTTGGTGACCTCGCCGACCCGAACGCCGTTAAAGAGAACCACGCCTCCCTCCGACAGCCCTGAAATCGAACCGGTAAAAACGATTTTGTAGGTCGTGCGCCCGCCGGGTTTTTCAACCCCGGAACGCCAATACACAAAGCCGAAGGCCGCGGCGATGACCGCCAAGGTGAAAATGCCGATCAAGGCATAATTTGCACGAGTTTCCATCGCCTGCTTTTCCTGTTCTCGAAAGCCGCTTCACGCTAGGCCGGGTAAGCTGGCCCCTTCACTCTCCGCCATCACACCACGCGCGCCAGAGCGCCCGGCAAGCGCGGAACTGGCAAGACGCGCCCTTTTGCCGTGGAAATAGGCACGCAGCCACGGATGTTGCGAGGCGAGCATCGTCGACATTGGCCCCTCGGCGATCACTTTGCCGTCGGCCAAGGCGGCGATCCTGTCGCAGATCGAATAAAGACTGTCGAGATCATGGGTCACCATGAAGACGGTAAGCCCGAGCGTGCGCTGCAAGGTGGCGATCAATTCGTCGAATTCGCCCGCGCCGATCGGATCGAGGCCGGACGTCGGCTCGTCAAGAAACATTAATTCCGGATCGAGCGCGAGAGCCCTCGCCAAAGCGGCCCGCTTGGTCATGCCGCCGGATAATTCGGATGGGTATTTGTTGGCGGCATCGAGGTCGAGGCCTGTGAGCTCGATCTTGAGCATCGCGAGTTCTTCCGAAAGGCGCGGCGATAATCGTAAATGCTCGCGCATCGGCACCTCGACGTTCTGCTTGACGGTGAGCCCCGAAAACAGCGCGCCTTGTTGAAACATCACGCCAATGCGCCGCTCGATCGCGGTATGTTCGCGCGGCGAGAGGGAATCGAGATCGCTGCCAAAAATCTCGATAAGCCCGCTGCGTTTGCGGACGAGTCCCAAGATCGTCCGGGTGAGGACCGATTTGCCGGTGCCGGACGCGCCCACGAATCCCGAGACCTCGCCCCGGTAAACGTTGAGATCGAGGCCTTGCATGACGAGCTTGTCGCCAAAGCCCACGACGAGATCGCGCACCTTTATCGCGATCTCCGGCGCCGCGCGCCGTTCGTCCGGCCGGGCGGAATGCTCCGGCAATGCCCCGCCGTCTGCGGCGGCCCGCCCATTGCTCAATACCCGATCCCCGCGAAGAACATCGCAAACAACCCATCGACCACGACGACCATGAATATCGACTTAACCACCGAGGCGGTAACTTGCCGCCCGAGCGATTCGGCCGAGCCCGCGACGGCCAAGCCTTCCATGCAAGAAATGAGTCCGATGACGAGCGCCATGAAGGGCGCCTTGATGAGGCCGCTCAGGAAAGTGTGGAGGCTGATCGCCGATTGCAACAGTGTCATAAAACTCGCCGGGGTAATCCCGCCATAGAACCAACTCACCAGCAGACCGCCGAACAAACCGGCCATGTCGGCCACGAACGTCAATAGCGGAAGGCTGATCACGAGCGCGAGGACGCGCGGAACGATCAGTATATCGACCGGCCTCAGTCCCAGGACAGTCAGCGCGTCGATTTCCTCGTGGAGCTTCATCGAGCCAAGTTCGGCGGTGATCGCCGAGCCGGAGCGCCCGGCAGTCATGATCGCGGTCAACAGGACGCCGAGATCGCGCAGAATCAAAATGCCGATGAGCTTGACGACGAAAATCGTCGCGCCAAAAACCCGCAACTGGAAAATACTCTGTTGCGCGATGATCGCGCCAGCCAAAAAATTAATAAGGGCAATGATCGGAACGCCGCGAAAGGCAATGCTTTCGATATGGGCAACTAGCGAGGTTCCGCGAAAACGCGACGGGCGCAAGAGGCTTTTCCCAATCGCCGCCACGACTTCGCCGAGAAAGCCCACCCCCTTGTAAAGGTCGGCTCCCGCGGAGACCACGCTCTCGCCAATATCGGCGAGAAGCGCGATCAGATAAGACCCGCTTGGCGGCCGGGGCACGGCAAGCGCATGGTACCGGGCTTCGCGGAGCAGGATTTCATACTCCGGCCGGACCAATTCAAGCCTTGCATCGACGCCCTTGGCGTCGAGCGTCTGGCGCGCCCGGTCGATGAGCCAAGCCCCCGCCGTATCGAGCCGCGCGACCCGGCCAAGATCGAGAACCACCCGCCGTGCGCCGTCGCTCTCCACTAGAAGAGCGTCCGCACGGGCTTCGATCGCGGCCGACGCATCCACGGTCCAACGCCCGCCAAGGTTGAGCGTCACCGTGTCGCCTAAGCGCTGGCTGGAAAATTCCGGGCCGTCCGGCATATCCATCCTTCGCGCTCCGTCTCGATCGCAATAAGCAACACAATCGGCTTCTCTAACTTCTTGTATCTTGCAGCTGCTTGCGGCGAAGTCGAGGCGTCCCGGTTAGCACCTTTGCGGGCGGTTTGCGACACGTGCGAGACCGGCAATGAGGGCGCTGCCTTTGCCTTGTTGCGCGAAAGTCACGGTTCGCAACAACCGCAGTGTTGCGCTAGCCCTAACCTGAACCATTAACGATTATTGCTTAACTCAATGCCGGAAACGCTCGCATTTTCGGTAATATAATCATTACTGTCGTTCCAAAGGTTACCCAAGTGCGAGCGGCTCGCCTCCGGCCTCCCCGGAATCGGGATTATTCGCGAAGCCCCGCGAGAGGCTGGACGCGGGCCGCTCGTGTTTGCCTAGTCCTTCTTGCTTTCCTTGCCCAATTATCGATGCCCGCGCAACAACGGCACACGCCGGGTTTTGCCGCGCAGTCCATGGTTCACGGGACTGCCGCCAGTAGGTCCGGCGTCACGCCCGCGAGCGTCGATGCGGGTCCATCAAGCGTTCCCTGCGCACTTCACGGCACTCGTGCCAGCCCCAACGGCGGTGACGGCCCCGCCGCGCCTTGCCCCCACGGCGATTGCCCCTTCTGCCCATGCCCCTGGTGCTGCTCGGACGTCGACGCCGCGATGGACGTTCTGCCAAAGGAGGCGACGCGGGCCGCCTATGCACCACCGCTTTCCGCAATTGCCGCGCCGCCCGCGCTTCTTGGCTCGCTCGCACGGTTCGCGGTTTTTGCCGGGCAGCCCCGCGCGCCTCCAATCCTGATCTGACTGACGAGCAACCACCCGGCACCGCCATCCGGCGCCTGACCGCGGCCATCTCTCACTCTCAGATCAAGGATTCACCATGTCTTACAAAGCTTCCCTGGCTTGCGCCGGCGCATTCGCCGCAGCGGCCACCCTTTCCGGAACAGCCTTCGCGGCCGATCTCGCACCCCCGCCGCCGCCGGTTCCGATCTTTACTTGGAGTGGCCTTTATGTGGGCGGCCAGATCGGTTACGCCTTTGGCAAGGATCCGGTCGCCTGGTCCGGGATATCGAGTGCCGATGTGCTGGCAACGGGTACGTTTGGCAATAGGCCACAAGGTGTCATCGGCGGTGCCCATGTCGGCTACAATCTCCAGTATAACCCGTGGCTGGTGCTAGGAATCGAAGGATCCGTCGATGGCACAAGTCTGAGCAGTACCGCTGTAGTATCTGTGAATGACATAGCAGGTGCCACACCGGGCAACTTTACGTCGGCCTCTAAAGCCAGCGTCCAGGGCTCAATCCGCGGCCGCATCGGCATCGCCTTCGACCGCGTTCTGATCTATGGCACCGGCGGCATCGCTTTCACCAACTTAAATACCACCATTACCGATACGACGGGCTTCTTCACCGGCGGTCCGGGTACCAATTCGACCTTCTCGAACACGCGCGCCGGCTGGACGGCGGGCGGCGGCATCGAATATGCCGTCACTGACAATTGGTGGGTGCGGGCCGAGTATCGCTATTCCGATTTCGGGCATACCACGGACTTCCCCTTCCCTGACGCGTTGCCGTTCGACGACAGCTTTGTTTTCCTGCGGCATCACCTGACCGACAACCAGGTCCAAGCCGGCTTCAGCTACCGGTTTGACTGGACCGTGCCTCAAACCGCGCTTCCTGTGGTCGCCAATTATTAGGCCACGCATAGAGATCGAGGATTCAACATGTCACACAAACTTTCTTTGGCTTGCGCAGGCGCATTCGCCACAGCGGCCGCTCTCGCCAGTATCGATCCAGCCCTTTCTCACACTTGGGTCGGCAACCGTTTGTTTCCAGTCACGCTCGCCATCGAGGATCCGGGAGTGAATGACGAATTGGCGATACCGAGCTTCGCTTATTCTCCCAATCCGGATAACACAAACCAGTTCGACTATGGTTTTGCATATCAAAAGACGATCACCTACAACACCTCCTTTGCTGTTGGAAGCTCACTCACCCATCTCGTCAATACGATGCGACCAAATGGGAGGCTTGGTGGGGTGACCGGATGGCAGAATGTCGAAACCGAGCTCAAATATGTTCCCTATCAAAACCCCGAACATGAATTTCTCGTGTCCATCGTGGGCGGCGCCGAATGGGGTCGTACCGGCAATCCAAGCATCGGCGCGGAACCCTTTACGGCCCTCACCGTCGGTGGATTCTTCGGCAAGGGGTTTGGGGATTCGGAAATCGAATGGGTGAGGCCTTTCGCGGTCACTGGTAATATCAATTACACTTGGTCAACTCACCCGCAGATTTTCAGCTTTGATCCCGACGCTGGTTTGGAGATTGAGCGCATACCAACGGTTTTGACCTTTGGCGGAACCTTGCAGTACAGCCTGCTTTATATGAACTCCTACGTGCATGAGGTGCCGGAGTTTTTCAGGCATCTCATTCCAACGTTCGAAGCTGTGTTTGCGACACCAGTGTCGAATATCGGCCCCTCAGTGCCCCTCGCTATCCCCGGAACGCACCAGACCACTGGCGTCTACGGCCCGGGCCTATATTACATCGGCCGCCTTGGCCCGATTTCGTTTCAACTCGGCGCCGTAGCGGCCATCCCCATCAACCGCGCGAGCGGCCGGCACGTTGGCGCGCTCGCCATCTTGGATCTCTTCCTCGACGACATGTTTCCCAATTCGATCGGCAGGCCGATCTTTGGGCCGCCTCAGGCCCGTCCCGACATTCGCTATTAGGGAAGCCACGATGCAACGTTTATTAAAACTGCTTCTCGCCTTGGTCATGGCGGCACCGATTGCTGCCCAGTCCGCCTTCGCCCATGCGTACCTCGATCACGCGGTTCCGGGCGTCGGGATGACGGTCAGCGGCCCGGTGCGCGAAATCCGCATCACTTTCACCCAGGGAATTGTCCCGGCCTTTTCGCATGTCCATGTCGTGAGTTCCGCCGGCGCACAAATTACGGTCGGCAAGCCCGTGACGGCTGATCCGGAGACGCTGGTCATCCGCCTTAGCCGCCCGCTCGGACCCGGAACTTACTCGGTGATTTACCAGATCGTCTCTGTCGACACCCATACGACCCAGGGCAGTTATAGCTTCACGGTGTCTTGAAGCCGGGACAGAGGCCTGGCTTCGCTCAGCAAAATGAGACCAGGCCGTTGTGGTCGGCCTGGTCTATGGACAATGCGAAATTAAATCATCGGCAGCGTTGAGGATTGCCAGCAATGTTGATGGTTTACTTTCCCCTCGTCATCGCCCGTTGGATTCACTTCGCATCGGTGTTCGTGTTGTTCGGGTCTTCCTTCTTTTGGCTCTACATCGGAAGCGAGCGATTCTCGGCTGGCCTCGGTGGACTGCCCGGAGCCCTTCGCGCGACAACCATATTGCTGCGCATCGCCGCGCCCATTGCGGCAATCACCGGCGTCGCTTGGCTGGCATTAATCCTGATCAATATGACGCATTACTTTGGCAGCATCCTTGATCCAGAAGATTTAAGTCTTTATTTTTTTGACACGCCCTTTGGGACAGTATCCTTCCTGCGCCTTGCGCTCCTGGCAATCGCCGTCGTGATTGCCTACCTGCCTTTGCAAACCCGTTGGCGTTTTGGCACACTTGCTATGGTCAGCGCCCTTCTCCTTGTCACACAGGCCTGGTTTGGCCATTCGGCCGAAGGCACCGGACTTTATCGAACGACGATGAATGCGGTCTATGGCGTCCACACGCTCGCCGCGGCTGCCTGGGCTGGTGGCCTTCCAACGCTTCTTTTCGCGATCATCGAGCAACGACGTTTTGCCGCTTATGAAGCCCGCGAGAACACGCTCGATATTTGCTCGCGCTTTTCCTTGATGGCGATCATCGCAGTCAGCTTTGTTGTCTTGAGCGGCATTGCCAATGCGGGCTTTCGTGTCGAAGGATCTTTTGGCAAGCTTTTTGACAGCGATTACGGCGATTTGCTGCTCAAGAAGATTGCGATCGTCGTTGCCATGCTTGCCCTGGGTTATTTGAACCGTTTCGTTTTGACGCCGCGGCTGCGCGCCGCGTCCGTGAAAGGAACAAAGCAAATCACCTGGCTCCGCTATAGTGTCATCTTCGACATCGTCCTCAGCGCGCTCGTTCTTGGCGCATCTGCCGTCCTCGGTATCACCATGCCGCCGCAATAGAAACCAGCAAGCCTTTGAGTCCTCGCTCAGTTGCTCCTGTTTGCTACGTAGAGGCATTTTCTACGTTCACGAGGGGGCCGGTTCGAACCGCTTTACTATATGGAGGACACCATGGATCGTCGCGAATTCATTGCTGGGGTCGGATGCGTCGCCGTGGTTGCGTCGCCGTTTCAGGCCTTCGCCAGGTTTAGGGGTGGCGCGCTCCTCGATCACGCGTTCCCTGGCGTCGGATTGACAGTGAATGGATCGCCACGTGAGGTCAAACTCTATTTTGACATAGGCGTGATCGCGGCCTTTTCCGACGTTCAGATCATAAGTCCCACTGGGGCTATGATGGCGGCCAGCAGGCCGGCCAACGATCCTTCCGATCAGCAGGTTGTGATCGTCCGGCTCAAACGCGCACTACCACCCGGCACCTATATGGTGAGCTGGCAAGTAGTCTCGATCCATGGGCGTCCGACCTCTGGCATGTTTCGTTTCACGGTCGCTTGAGGCTGCGATGCAATGTTTTCGAAATGGAGCCCGTCGAGCCTGCGGCTCCGGTCCGGTTTAAGGAGATTGCAACGTTGAACGGTTTTCTGCGTTTACGAAGGGGATGGTTCGAACCCTATCACTCGAACCCAGTAGAAGGAGAAAGACCATGGATCGCCGTGAATTCATTGCCGCCACCGGAACTGTCGCCGCGGCCGCCTCGGCTTCACAGGCCTTTGCGCAAATGGCTGCTGAAGAGTCAGATATGCATCCGCCGCAGTACAAGGCTTTCGAGAAAGCCACCGTTGAATGCATCGCCACCGGCAATGATTGCCTCAGGCATTGTTTCGGCATGTATAAGATGAAAGACACGAGCATGGCCGCTTGCGCCGATTCGGTGTTTCAGCTCGTCGCTGCTTGCGAAGCGCTTGCGGCTTTAGCGGCAGTCAACTCGGAGCATACCGGCCATCTTGCCAAGGTAGTCGAAATGGTCTGCAACGATTGCAAGAAAGAGTGCGACAAATTCCCCAAGATTGCCGTGTGCACTACCTGCGGCGACGCATGTAAGGCCTGTGCCGCGGAATGCCGTAAGTCTGCCGCTTAACCAATGATTTGCGTCAGCGGCTGGGACCATTTGTCCGTATGTGGCATCCGGCCCAGCCGCTGCCGTTCTTTGGATGACAATGCCGCCGCCTGGTCCGGGGCCGTGTCCTCGACGGCGATCATTATAACCGCCAGCCTCGCCGAGGTCGGTCGCTGGCGGGCTCGCGATGGGTCTTGGCGGCTATCTCGTGGCGCAAACGGATCTCGAACATTACTCATCCGGACGGCAAATTCTGTGCCGAACACCTCGCTCCCGCCCTGACCGAAACGGTGACCGCCGCCCTCACCCCGCGACCCGGACAGTTGGGTCCATTTCATGATGTGGTTCGAACTTGGCTTGGAAGAGCCGGAGGCAGGCCGAGCACTCAAAAGCGCTTTCACGATCGGCGGCGCTTATGTCGTCGGCGGTCTTATTCCACTGGCGCCTTATTTCCTCCTGGACACGGTTTCCCGCGCGCTTCCAGTCTCGATCGCGCTGACCCTTGCTGCCCTACTGATCTTTGGCGGCGTCAAGGGGCAAATGACCGGCGTCGCGCCGCTCCGTAGCGCCTTGCAGACGGCGATCGTCGGTTCTCTTGCCGCCGCCGCCGCCTTCGCCATCGCGCGGATGGTTAGCCGTTGACCGCGCCCGGACTTGCCAACCAGGCCAAATCGAGCGACTCTCACTCTGCAATCCCCGGTCAGGGGAACGCCGGATTAAGCGCTGCCACGTCAGAGATTTTTCGTCCTCTCGCGCATCGCCAGCACGTCCTGCAAAGGAGGAATCGCACATGAAGCCAATCGCTTTTCTTACAATTCCATTGCTGCTCGCCAATCACGCTGCACTCGCTGGATCCGCCGACGGCAGCGGGGCGTTGGCGCTCGCCGCTCTCGTTGCCGAACATTCTCCAAATGTTAAGGCCAGTGACAAGACTGTGCTCGGCAAATTCCTCAATGGTCAGACCAGCGTGCCTTATTTGCCCAACAAGAAAATTACGGTTGCGGCCGGGGCGGTCACCTGCCGGGCGAGCAATCTGGACATCACCCAGCACGGCTGCGATCTAACGTTTGGAGCGAAAAAAGCCACGACGCAGGGCAGGAAGGCGCACGAACTCTACGCGACTCTCGCCGAGGTGGGCGTGCCGCCGGACGGCGCCGCGGGTTCGATTTTTGAGGCCGTATCCAATCTCGACTGCACAATCGATCCCGGCGAGGTGAAGCAAAAAGCCGGCGGCGGCGCGCATTGCACATTTGACCCGGCGAAGTGATGGTTAACTATTCTCGCCGACGGCCATTGCCTCGCGGTGCGCTCCCGAGTTGGTTTTGGCGGTCATGGCCGCCTTGAAAATTGGCGACGCTTGAATGGCTAAATGCAGTTGCCGAAAGACGGAGGCTTCCGGCAAGATGAGAGATTTCGAGCGCCCGTCGTTTACCCGCCGATCATGGTCGTAATGACATCGCCGCCGCGCCCGATTGTCAATTTCCAATAGTTGCGCTGCCCGCTCACCGCCGCTTCGAGTTCCCGCGTGGTGCCGATTGGCCTGTCATTGATGGACATGATGACATCGCCTTTTTTAAAATTGACCAACGCCGCCCTCGAGCCGTCCTCGACGTCGCTGACGACGACGCCCTCGCTCACGCCATGGAGGGATAATTCTTCCAAAACCGCCGGCGACAGATTGATCACGGTCATCCCGGAGAAGGGGGAGAAGCCGTTGAGCTTGACAGAGTCGCGGGCCGGAATTTCCGGGGCAGGAATCAGTTTGACCGAGGCAGTGCTCTGTTTGCCGTTACGAATCAGGGCAAGGGACGCGGTGCCGCCGAGCGGTTTCGTGGCCATCCGGTAGCCGAGACCCTCGGGATCGTCGACGCCCTGACCGTCGATGGCGGTGATGAGATCGCCGCGCCGCAAACCCGCCTCGGCGGCCGGACCGTCGACGGAGAGATCGGCGACAAGCGCGCCCGACGGCCGGTCGAGGCCAAGCGAATCGGCGATTTCCTTCGACACGGCCTGCAGGCTCGCGCCGAGCCAGGGGCGCCGCACCGCTTGTCCTCCGCCCTTGGCGGCGGCGATCACGATTTTCACCATATTGACCGGGATTGCGAAACCGATCCCGATCGAACTTCCGGTTTGCGAAAAAATCGCGGAATTGATGCCGACGAGGTTTGCCCGCAAATCGACGAGGGCGCCGCCCGAATTGCCCGGATTGATCGCGGCGTCGGTTTGAATAAAGAATCCGTAATCGGATATTCCAGCCTGGGTGCGCGCCAGCGCCGAGACGATTCCCTGGGTCACCGTCTGCCCGACCCCGAACGGATTGCCAATGGCAAGCACGATGTCGCCGACTTCGAGCGCGTCGGAATCGCCCAATTGCAGCACCGGAAAATTCTCGCCCCCCTTCAAGCGCAAAACCACGAGATCGGTTCGCTGATCGCGTAGGACAATCCCGGCATCGAATTCGCGTCTATCGGCGAGCGCGATTTTCACATCCGTCATGCCTTCGATGACGTGATAATTGGTGACGACGAGGCCCGTCGCATCGACGAGGACGCCGGAGCCCAGCGAGCGCGCGGTCGGGCCGCCTGGCCTGGAATTGCCGCCCTCGCCGAAGAAATGGCGAAAAATCGGATCGTCGAAGAGGGGATTGCGCGGCCGCTTATCCGTCCGGGAGGCATAGACATTGACGAGCGCAGGTTGCGCTTTCTTGACGACGGGCGCGAAGGACAAGAAAATGTCGCTTTGGGTCTGAGGCGTCTGCCGCGGCGACTCGGCGTGCGCGGAAACGGCAAAGAGAACCAGTCCCAGAAGGAGAGCGGTCAAGGCCTGGAGCAAACCAAGCGAGTGCGTGTTCATGGATCGCTCCAAACCAGCGGACCTAACCCTGTATCGGATTTAAGCGAGAACCGGTTCGCGTCACCGCAATGCGCCACGCGATTGCATGCCGGTCCCCGCGAACGATCCCTAAGCCCTAAGCCGCTGCCTCTTCTTCGCCGGCCACTACCGGGCCCGAATCCAGGCCCTTGGCATCGACGTCGCGGTCGACGAATTCGATGACCGCCATGGCGGCATTATCGCCATAGCGAAATCCCGCCTTCAACACCCGCGTGTAGCCGCCATGCCGGTCCTTGTAGCGCGGCGCGAGAACGGCGAAAAGCTTGCCGACGAGGATAGCATCCTTGATTTGAGCGATCGCCTGCCGTCGCGCATGCAGATCGCCGCGCTTGCCGAGCGTGACCAGCTTCTCGACGATCGGGCGCAAATCCTTTGCCTTCGGCAGCGTGGTGACAATCTGTTCGTGCTTGATCAACGCTTGGCACATATTGGAAAACATTGCCTTGCGGTGTTCATGTGTGCGGCCGAAGCGGCGCTTGGCGTGTCCGTGATACATGGCGTTCTCCGATATTTTCGCGGCCGCCGTGCCAAGGTACGGCCGCACCCATTTGCTTCCCGCTCGCTTTGGACGAGTGGGGAGGGATAATCCGATCAGTAATGTTCCTCGAACCGCTTGGCGAGTTCATCGATATTGTCCGGCGGCCAGCCGGTGACGTCCATCCCGAGGTGGAGGCCCATCTGGGCCAGCACTTCCTTGATCTCGTTCAGCGATTTGCGCCCGAAATTCGGCGTGCGGAGCATTTCCGCTTCGCTCTTTTGAATGAGATCGCCGATGTAGACAATATTGTCGTTCTTCAGGCAATTCGCCGAACGCACCGAGAGTTCGAGTTCATCGACCTTTTTGAGGAGCGCCGGGTTGAAGGCGAGTTCGGAAATCGACGGTGTCGCCTCGACCCGGCGCGGCTCCTCGAAGTTGACGAAGACATTGAGCTGGTCTTGCAGGATACGCGCCGAGAAAGCGATCGCATCTTCGGGCGACAGCGATCCGTTGGTTTCCACTTGCATGATAAGCTTGTCGTAATCGAGGATTTGCCCTTCCCGCGTATTCTCGATCCGGTAGCTTACTTTCTTGACCGGCGAGTAGAGACTATCGACCGGGATCAAGCCGATCGGCGCGTCTTCCGTCCGGTTGCGGTCGGCCACGACATAGCCCTTGCCGGTGTTGACCGTGAATTCCATGCGGATTTCAGCCGCTTCGTCGAGCGTACAAATGACAAGCTCCGGATTGAGGATCGCAATGTCGCCGGTCGTGCCGATGTCGGCGGCGGTGACCTTGCCGGGGCCCTGCTTCTTCAAAACTATGCGCTTCGGGCCATCGCCCGGCATCCTGAGAGCGATGTCCTTGATATTAAGCACGATGTTGGTCACATCCTCGCGCACGCCGGGGATCGACGAGAACTCGTGCAAGACACCGTCGATATGGACCGAGGTAATCGCCGCGCCTTGCAGCGACGACAATAGAATGCGGCGCAGCGAATTGCCGAGGGTTAGGCCAAAGCCGCGCTCGAGTGGCTCCGCCACGATTGTGGCCACGCGTTTTGGATCGTCGCCAGGGACCACTTCGAGTTTGCTTGGCTTGATAAGCTCCTGCCAGTTCTTCTGAATCACGACGGGACCTTTCCTCGATGCAAATCGCCTGACGCAACGGTGTCGAAAATGTCTGCTTAAACGCGCCGCCGCTTGGGCGGCCGGCAGCCATTGTGCGGTATAGGCGTGACGTCGCGGATCGAGGCCACCGTGAAGCCCGCGGCTTGAAGCGCCCGCAACGCCGGTTCCCGGCCGGAACCCGGCCCCGAAACCTCGACATCGAGCGTCCGCATGCCGTGTTCGGCCGCCTTTCTGGCGCAGTCCTCGGCCGCCATCTGGGCCGCATAAGGCGTCGATTTGCGCGACCCCTTGAAGCCCATGGTCCCCGCCGACGACCAGGAAATTGTGTTGCCCTGCGCGTCGGTGATCGTAATCATTGTATTATTAAAGGTCGAATTGACGTGCGCGACGCCGGACGCAATGTTCTTGCGCTCGCGGCGGCGAACGCGGGTAGCCTCTTTTGCCATTATCCAATTCCTTCAAACGCGCCCGTCATGCCAGGCGCTCGGGACCATCATCAATTCTTGGCGGCGATTGCTTGACCGGTCACTTGGCGGCGAACGCCATGAGCAACTTCTCTTGAATTTACTTCTTCTTGCCGGCGATCGGTTTGGCCTTGCCTTTGCGAGTCCGCGCGTTGGTGTGGGTGCGCTGGCCGCGCACCGGCAATTGGCGCCGATGGCGAAGCCCACGGTAGCAGCCGAGATCCATCAGGCGCTTGATGTGAATCGCAACCTCGCGGCGAAGATCGCCCTCGACCATGTAATCGCGGTCGATCGCCTCGCGAATTTGCAAGACTTCCGCGTCGGTCAACTCGGCGACGCGGCGCCCGGAGGGAATATTTACTCTATCACAAATTTCCTTGGCCTTCGTCAGGCCAATGCCGTGAATATATTGAAGCGAGATGATGACGCGCTTGTTGGTTGGAATATTGACTCCGGCGATACGAGCCAAGACCTCGATCTCCATGTGGGCCGCGCTGCGCGAAAGCTTCGCGGCGGAAGAGTTTGTCCCGCGTCCAGTGGAGGCCGGCCCTTACGGGATACCTGGCAAAGGCAGCGCTTGGGCAACAGAACGGCCCCGGCACCTTGTGTCTCAGGAGCAGGGAAAAAGCGTGCTTAGCCGATCACGCGCGCGGCGTCAACTGGCCGCTTCTCGCCAAAATCCGGGCTGGGATTTTTCGGTCCGCTTGCATGAGCTTGATCACGCGGCACGCGCTGCAATCGAAGCCGGGCGCCGCTGCGTACCGGGACTGCCCGGCGGCGAGCAGCCCGCACTAGTTGTGGAGCCTCAACAGGTTGTCCTCGGTAAGGGCGAGTCTTCTGATTGGCGTTTTTGAGTTTATGCCGCCATGCGGCCGATGCCAATTGTATCGGTGCAGCCAGATGGGGAGTTCATCGGCGCGGCGGTCGGAAGTGGGATAGGCTTGAGCGTACGCCCATTCCCTCAGTGCAGTCTGAATGAAGCGCTCGGCTTTGCCGTTGGTTTTGGCGTATAAGGTTTGGTGCGGACGTGCTTCAGGCCCAGCCCCCGGCAGGCATCGCGGAAGGCGAAGGCCTTGTAGCAGTTGTCCCGGCATCGGTTGTTTTGTGAACAGCGCAGGTTTTGGCCAGTTCCGCGTCTTCAAGGAAGCTTTTAGATAACCTGGGTCACATCGCATGATCGCGATGCGTGGAGTCTTGCACCGGCGCCGCTTCTTCCTTGGGCGCCGTGTCGTCTTGTTCGACCATGAACTGGATCGGCACGCTGTGCAATTTCTCGAATATAAGCGTGCCGTTGACCATCGTGTCCTCGCTCAAGGCCTTGGTGATCGTGCCGAACTTGAACTGATACATGGTCGGGGGCAGTTCGATGCTGCCATGCGGCTTAATGAGAAGCCCATGCTCGACGACCTTCGAACTGAATTTGCCGTCTTTTTCGACAATTTGATAAAGGACCCCGGTGCCGGCGCCGTCAGCGGTCGCACCGAGGAGAGTTCTCCGGTTCGTCGCCGTTGTTTTCGATCTCGATGATGCAGGCATAGGTGCTGGGTGCGCCCGCCGCCGCCGCGCGAATCCAGGGATGCCCGATCGTTAACTTGCCGGCGGTCTCCTGATGCGCCGATCCCGGCGACGCAAGGCCTATCGCGAAGGCGGCCGCCAAAGTAATGGCGGAAATCGAAACCTTCATGGGCACTTCCTCCAGTTTCATCGATCCGGCATAATTCGATTGTTGCGGCGGCAATAAACACGAAACGGTCTCGCCCGGCAACAATTGGGCATCCTCGGGAGTCCCCGCGGCACGATCAATTCATGTTGATCGCTCAAGAGCCCGCGACGCGCCCATGCCGGGCCGCGCCAAGCGCCTGCAAGCTCGTGGGGGAGACGATTGAAAAAGAAATGGAATCATTATTTTACCTAGAAGCCATCGTCGAAATGATGCGAACCTCCTTGGCCCGTATGAAAATTGTCGAGGCTATAATTGCGGCGGAACAGACAGATTGAGCGTCATCTGGGAAACTCTTGACATCATGTCGAAATCATCTACTTTCGACATGATGTAGGAGGTTGGCATGGAAACCCGCACTCACACCTTTATCTGCGAAGGGCTCAAAGTGAGTTGCTCGCGCGTCGATCAGTGGATTGCACGCCGAATTATGGAGCTCGAAACGGAAAGCTCACAAGGCAAGACGCGCGCATGGACCAAGCTCGATGCGATCAAGCTTGTCACTTTGATTTACCTCTCGGACGCGGGTCTTCCTTTGGAACCGATCGCGCGTCTTCTAGATGGTCTTCGTGGCTTCACGGATGACGTGGCATTTTTCGTCATCTTTTATGGACCTCACCATCTTATCAAGACCAGTCGCCGTGGCGATGCGCCTTCGCGAGAGGAAGATTGCACCCCTGTCTACATGCCAGGGGCGGAGTGGCTGCAACACGAACTGATTCGAAAGCGAGATCTAATTAAATTCATTACTCGCGATGACGTGCGCGTATCGATTGTCATTTCGCTGGGCGCAATCGAAAACCGAATCGAACAGCTCTGGAACCAGAGCGAGTAGGTTTGGAGATCCGATGCTTTCCGCCACCTTCCGCTTCATCACCACAGCCCTTCGCGGCCTCGGGCTTTCGCGCCGGGCGTCCCGGTATGAGTCACGCATCGCGACCCGAGCGCTTGGCTTTGACGGCGCGGCCGGCGGCCGGCGGATGAGGCACGCCGGCGAAATTCCATTGCCGCTTTCGCAGCAGCTTTCCGCACGCCAGCCTCTCGCGTGGCGCGCGCGCTATCTTGCAGCGAACAGTGGCCTCGCGGCTGCCGGCGTGGCAGCTTGGGAAAGCGCACTGATCGGTTCAGGCATAAAGCCACAATCGAGCCATCCGGATCCTGCCGTCCGCAATTGCCCAAACCGAACATAAAAAGTTTGGGAAAAAACAGAACAAATCAAACAAAAACATAAGTGTAGGTTTTGGGCTGGCGCTCCCTAGGGGAATTCGAACCCCTGTTTTCGCCGTGAGAGGGCGACGTCCTGGACCGCTAGACGAAGGGAGCCTAAAGCAGTCGAACCGGGTTCTATATCGCGGCGGGCGGAGCCGCAAGCTCGCGCATTTCCAGCTGCCCATGCAACCGCGCCAGGCATTCGCGCAAATCAGTATTTTTTGGGCTTACCGGCGCCGCGTCGAGCCTCCCGGCTTTCCATGCGGCAACACCATTGATAGTATAAGGATCATGAAAGATCGCCTCATCGAACTGCCGCGTCCGCCTGCGCCTCGGCCGCACGATGCGCCGCTCGGCCCTTTTTCAACGATGCGGGTCTTGCGCCGGAACCCCATCGAAACCTGGACCAAGGCGCATTTCGAATGGCCGATTCTTGTTGGTCCGACCATCCTCGGCACGATCGCTGTGGTCAACGATCCCGCCGCGATCCGCCGTGTATTTGTCGACAACGCCGCCAATTATCGCAAGGATGCCTTACAAAAGCGTATTCTCGGGCAGAGCCTGATTGACGGCCTGGCGGAAGTCGAAGGCGATGATTGGCGCGTGCAACGGCGCACGCTGGCGCCACTGTTCACGCCCAAGACGGTAAGTTCCTTCGCACGCGCGATCGCCGCCTCCGCGGAAGACCTGGTCGCGCGCTGGCTGCGGCTGCGCGAGGGACGGATCATCGACATCCGGCCAGAAATGGCGCGGGTGACGCTCGACGTCCTCGGCCGCACGATCTTTTCGGACGGGCTTGGGCAAGACGTGGATCAATTCGTGGCCGCGACCTCCGGCTACTTTGCGACATTTGGCCGGCTCGATCTTTTCGATCTTCTCGATTTTCCCGAATGGCTGCCGCGTCTGAGCAAGTTTGGATACCGCTCGTCGGAAACCTTTCTTACTTCGGTCGTGGAGACGATCATTGCCAAACGCAAGCGGCTCCTCGCTAAGGACAAGGCCGCCGCGCCACGCGACTTACTCACGCTCCTCCTTGAAGCGCAGGATCCGCAAACCGGCGCTGGACTGAGCGATACGGAAGTCAAAGCTAATATCCTGACCTTCATTGCGGCCGGGCACGAGACCACCGCAAATGCCTTGACCTGGTCGCTGTTTCTTCTCACGCTATCGGAGGAATGGCGGGCGAGGCTCGCGCACGAGGCCAGCGCGGTTCTATCCGGTCCCGTCGAGGATTATGCCGCACGGCTCGTCGAGACGAAGGCCGTGATCGAGGAAGCGATGCGCCTCTATCCGCCGGTCGCCAGCATGAGCCGACAGGCAATTGGCCCCGACGATCTCGCCGGCAAGCGTATCCGGAAAGGCAGCTTGGTGGTGGTGTCGCAATGGGTCTTGCACCGGCATCGCTTGCTTTGGGACAAGCCAGATTGCTTTGATCCGCGCCGGTTTCTTCCCGGTTCGCGCGAAAAAATCGATCGATTTGCGTATCTGCCGTTCGGCGCCGGTCCGCGTGTCTGCATCGGCGCGTCCTTCTCGCTGCAGGAGGCGGCGATCATCCTTGCCTATATCATGCGTTCCTTTTCCCTTGAACTTAAGAAAAATCACGTGGTGAAACCGGTGCAGCGTATTACCTTAAAGCCCGAGGGCGGTCTGCCGATGATCTTGCGGCGGCGGGGAAATCGCTTCTCCGCCCCGGGGGCCATGGCCGGCGTTCATCCGAGCGGATAAGCGGCCTCGACGACATAGGGGCCGCCGCCGGTCGATGCCCGCGCCGAGAATAAGACGAAGCGCTTCGCCTCGAACCGACGCGACAGGAAATACCCGCGCGCGGAAAGATATTCGGCGACGCCGGCGCAGGTAGCCGCGCGCAGCCGCGCGAGTGTGACGTGGGGAGTGAATTTGCGCGGCTCGGGCGCAATGCCGATGCGCCGCAGGAGTCTTTCTTGTTGGGCCTGAAGTTCCAGCAAGGGTGTGGCAGGCTTGGCCCTGGCGACGAGAACCCTGGGCTTGGCGCCGCCGAAGGAACCCAGCTCCTCGATCGTCACGGTGAAAGGTGGCCGCTGGATTTGTTCGAGGGTCGCATGGATGTCGCGTGCCATCGAATTGCCGATATCGCCGATGAAGCGCAAGGTCAGATGATAGTTTTCGGCGTCGATCCAGCGCGCGCCGGAAAGCCCGCCGCGCAACATGGCGAGGTCCATCGCGAGATCGGAAGGGATTTCGAGGCCCGTGAACAAACGGGGCATGGATCCCTCCTGTCGATGCCAAGGAGCCGCGAATCATCGCGGCAGACAGGCGAAGACGTAAAGCAACTACGCTTATAGCGAAGATTTGACGGGAAGGGAAACTTTGCCGCGGAAAAACGCGCGGTTTATTCGCTCCGCGCGGCTTTTGCACCGACTTGGTCCACAAACGCGCGGACGTCCGGAAGAATGCCTTTGATGATGCGTTCGACTCCGGCGGGATTGGGGTGCAGACCATCGGCAAGTTTTAGAGCAGGCTCGTCGATCACCCCTTCGAGAAAGTGGGGATAAAGCGGCGCCTCATATTTTTTGGCAAGCCCCGGATAGATCGCATCGAAACGCGTTTTGAATTCCTGACCAAGGCTAGGCAGGGCTTTCATGCCCACGATCAGGACTTTGATATTGCGCGCCTTGAGCTTTGCAAGAATGGCGTCGAGCGCGGCCTTGGTCACCTCGGGATCGACCCCGCGCAGCATGTCGTTGCCGCCAAGTTCCAGGATCACGCCATCGGCGCCATCGCCAAGCGCCCAATCGAGCCTCGCCTCGCCGCCGGAAGCGGTGTCGCCGGAGACCCCGGCATTGATGATCGTCACATGATAACCTTCCGCGCGCAACGTCTTTTCGAGCACGGCGGGAAAGGCGGCGTCGGCCGCCAACCCATGACCCGCGACCAGACTGTCGCCGAAGGCAATGATTTTCAGTGGGGGCGTTTCCGTCGCGGCGGACCAAGCCGACCATGATAGAGCCGCCAACAGCAGTGCGGCCGATAATTGCAGGAAAGCGCGGCGATGGCCATATCCGCCAGGCCTCGACCGTGGCATCGGATTGGGCAAGGCAGTTTCGCGCGCGGTTTCGGAGGGCATGGATGGAGGAACCGGCGGTTGAACTCGAAAATGTGCATCTAAGCCTGGGACGCGGCGCCGCGAGGGTCCATATACTCAAAGGGATTTCGCTTAAAATAGGGCGCGGCGAAACAGCCGCCCTCATTGGGCCTTCGGGCTCGGGCAAATCCACCCTTCTTATGGTGATGGCGGGCCTCGAGCGGCCGGATGCGGGCTCGGTCAAGGTTGACGGCACCGGCCTCGGTCGCCTCGGCGAGGACGCGCTCGCCCGCTTTCGCGGCGCGCGGATCGGCATCGTGTTCCAGTCGTTCCACCTCATTCCGACCATGACCGCTCTCGAAAATGTCGCGATTCCGCTTGAGCTTGGCTGGCGCCGCCGCGCCATTCACCCGCGCCCGCGCCGAGCTCGCCGCTGTCGGCCTCGATGATCGACTAGGCCATTACCCGGCGCAATTGTTGGGCGGCGAACAGCAGCGCGTCGCGCTTGCCCGCGCTCTTGCGCCGAACCCGGCCATCCTCGTCGCCGACGAGCCGACCGGCAACCTCGACGAGGCGACAGGTGCTGGCATCATCGACCTGATGCTCGCCTTGAAGCGCGATCGCGGCGCGACGTTGATCGTGGTGACCCACGATGTCGCGCTCGCTGGCAAATGCGAGCGCAGGATCGAACTGCGCTCCGGCCGCATCGAGGAGGAGGCCACGGCGGCGGCGTTGCCCGTTTGACCGGAACGCATGCGGCGGTCCGAGGCGGGTGCGATGGCGCCGAATAATTGTGCGATCTCACTCTTTGCGCCGCATTTCCAGCAGCGTGCTCGCACGGTCGAAATTCGCCGCCGAACTCGCGCGCTACGGCGTTACGTCGGCGGCTGTTGGGGCACCTTCGACCCAATTCACGTCCCACGGCCCATCCACGGTGATGAAAGTCACGGAACCCGCGCCGATCCACGCCTCATGCACCATCCGCGCCGGCATGTAGTTAAAGCCTCCAGGGCCGAACTCCGCCTTCTTTCCGTCGCACGCAAAGGTGGCTGTACCGCCGATCACCGTGTGCGTCTCATTTGCCGAATGCCAGTGCTTGCGAACGTGAAGAGCCTTGGGTGCACGTATCATGAGTTGCGTCGCGTGCGTTTTCGCGTCCTCGTGCAAAATCGCCATTTCCGGCGAAACGTCGCCCAATTCAGGGAGCATCTTTACCCATTGGACCTCCGGCAATTGCTTAAAGATAGGCCTGTCGGGTCCCGCCTCCGTTGGCGCTGGCGTCGCGACGGCAGACAAGAAAACCAGTCCGAATACGGACAAAGCCAAGCCGGCGATGACCGGCGAGACAAACCCATAGAGAAAGCGTGCGCCCATGCGTCCCTCCCTTTTCTTTCGGTCAGAAGCCAAGCACGAGGTTGTGCTTTTCATAACGGTCTCGTTAAAAATCCGCTCATTTGCCCGCGGCGCTGGGGAACACGCGGTCGCACAAAAATCGCTTACTGACAACTGGCCGCGTACCCATCTATCGGTCTCGCGTCAGCGTCTTCGCCGCGATGACCCCGATCGAATGGCGCGCTACATTTTGCCAGCATGGACTATACTAGGTGTAGTGCGATGATTAGGATGACCCCTAGAACGGCGATGATTAGAAAGCCTATCGTATCATCTGGGTCAGAGGTCTGGCTCATGGCGTAGTCCTCTTCGGCTTATTCTGGTGGGTGGCGTTCGAACCTATCTGCGTCGTTAAGAGCCTGTTTCAAGAGCCCCGGCCTCATCCTGAGGAGCCCACGAAGTGGGCGTCTCGAAGGATGTACCATGCCCTCGTGCTTCGACACGGGTCCTTCGGACCCTCCTCAGGATGAGGGAATCGTGTCTCGCGTCGGCCTACGTCTTCGCCGCGATGATGCTTGCGGGGATGGTCATTCATGACAATTGGGCGCAAATCCGCCGCTTGCCCGCGCGACGACGCGTTGACGCGGACGCGTAGGGCGATTGCCTTCGAATGCTAACGTTGTCCGGAAATTTGTTCGACGGAGCGCACGGCGATGTGCATCGAGAGCGCGTCTCCGCCCTCCTCGAAGCCCGCGATGTAAGGATCGAGCGGATCGTGTCCTTGGGTCAGAAGAGTCCACCGGGGTACTGGTACGAAGCGCCCTGGGCCGAATGGGTCGTGGTCTTGGCCGGATCGGCTGGGCTGCGTTTCGAAGGCGAGGCCGAAGTCAAGGTTTTGTCCGGGGGCGACTACATTCTCATTCCGGCGCGTGTAAAACACCGCGTCGAATGGACAAGCAAGGATCATGCGACGATCTGGCTTGCCGTTCATTATCCCGAAACTGGATAGAGCCGGAAAGCTGCAATTCGCTCCGCTTTAAAGAGAAGATCATGGAACGGCGCGATCACTTGGTCTCCTTGACGAAAGTGCGGCGGCATCATGCAAAAGGATACCGCTGGCCGTTGGTCCTGCGCGTTGCCTTGCGCGATTTTCGCGGCGGCCTGCGCGGGTTCGCGATCTTTCTCGCCTCCATCGCGCTCGGCGTCGCCGCGATTACCGGCATTGGCTCCGTGTCGCTTTCGCTTAAGGACGGGCTTGCCCAGCAGGGCCGCGTGATCCTCGGCGGGGACGCCTCCTTCGATCTCGCCCAGCGCGAATTGTCCGCCTCCGAACGCGATTTTCTTGGCCGTCAGGGACGCCTCTCGCCGGTGGCGCTGTTGCGTGCCATGGCACGGCGCGATGACGGCGAGGCGGCTCTGGTCGAGATCAAGGCGGTCGATGACGCTTATCCCTTGGCGGGCGAAGCCGTCCTCGATCCCGCAACGCCTCTCGCCGATGCGTTGGCCGGACGCGACGGCGCCTACGGGATCGTGGCGGACGCGGCGCTCCTTGGAAGGCTCGGCCTCTCCATAGGGAACCGTCTTACGATCGGCGGCGCGCGGTTCGAGTTGCGCGCCGTGCTCGTCACCGAGCCAGACCGGCTGGCCAGCGGGATCAGATTTGGATCCCCGGTCTTGATCTCGCAGCAGGCCCTGCGCGCGACCGGATTGCTCGAACCAGGCTCACTCGTCAGATGGCTTTACCGTGTCGTGCTCCAGGGAACGCCGGCGAGCGATGCCGTAGTCGTGGGCCTGACGGAGGCGGCGCAAAAGCTGTTCCGCGAGGCCGGATGGGACGTTCGCACGCGCAATAATATTTCGCCGCAGTTGTCCCGGAATCTTGACCGCTTCACCGAATTCCTAACCCTCGTCGGAATCACCTCCCTGATCGTGGGCGGCGTCGGCGTTGCCAATGCGATGCACGGTTTTGTCGAGCGCAAGCGACAAACGATCGCGATCCTGAAGGCGCTGGGCGCGCCCGGGTCCACTGTCTTCGCCTTGATGTTGACCCAAGCGATGCTTGTCGCGAGTGCCGGGGCGGTGCTGGGCGCAGCGTTCGGCGCCGCCTTGCCTTTCGTCGCGGCGTCCGCATTCGGGCCCCTGATTCCGTTCCCGATCGCGCCAGCGATTTATCCGGCCGCGATCGCCAAGGGGCTTTTCTACGGCTTTCTGACCGCGCTGGCGTTTTCCGCGGGCCCGCTCGGCGGTGCGCACGACGTGCCGGTTCAGACCCTGTTTCGCGCCGGAATCGAATCGCGGCGGACCAAACCGCGGCCGCGCTATCTCGTCTTGACGCTTGCCGTGGCTCTCTGCCTTGCTTCGGCGGTTCTCGTTTTTGCCGCGGACCGAAGGCTCGTCTTGATCTATTTGGGCGCGACGCTTGCCGCCTTTATTTTGCTGCGCGCGGCGGCGCTTCTGATCATGACGTGCGCGAAAAAACTGCCCCACGCGCGGAGCGTGGCGTTGCGGCTTGCGGTTGGCAATCTTCACCGGCCCGGCGCGCTGACCTCTTCGGTCGTGCTGTCGCTTGGCCTTGGGGTCGCGCTTCTTGTTGCGCTCACGCTCATCGACGGCAACATCAGAGCGGAACTCCACCATTCCATTGCCGGGAAAACGCCAAGCTTTTTCTTCCTCGATGTCCAGAGCGCGAAGGCCGAAGCATTCGCCAATTTTTTGAAAGGTCAAGCGCCGGAGGGCAAAATCGAACTCGTCCCGATGTTGCGCGGACGCATCGTCAAGCTAAACGGGACCCCGGCCGGCGCGGCACGGCCGAAGCAAAGCGTCGCTTGGGTGCTCGAAGGCGATCGCGGGATTACCTTCGCCGAATCCGTGCCGGAGGGATCCAGCGTCATTAAGGGAAGCTGGTGGCCAAAGGATTACCGCGGACCGCCGTTGGTTTCGGTCGAAAACGAGATCGCCGAAGGGCTCGGGCTTGCGATTGGCGACGAGGTCACGGTGAATGTACTCGGCCGCGACATCACCGCCAAACTCGCTAGTACGCGCAAGGTCGATTGGCGCAGCTTCGGGATCAATTTCGTCCTTGTGTTTTCGCCAAACAGTTTGGCTGGGGCTCCCTTTGCGGAACTAGCCACGCTAACCTTTGCCGACGGTGGCGACCCCGCGCGCGAAGCTGCTCTTTTGCGTGCAACAGCACGGAGCTTCCCCTCGGTGACAAGCATCCGCGTGAAAGACGCGCTTGACGCGGTAAATACGGTTGTCGGCCAGCTCGCCTTCGCGGTGAGGGCGGCGTCGAGCGTGGCGTTCCTGGCTTCGATCCTCGTCCTGGGTGGCGCGCTCGCGGCCGGTCAGCGTGCCCGCACCCACGATGCCGTCGTGCTTAAGACCCTCGGCGCCACAAGGCCACGGCTGCTCGCCGCTTATATTTATGAATACGGTCTTATTGGGCTCTCCACCGCGCTGTTCGGCGTGGCGGCGGGGAGCGCGGCCGCCGTCGCGATCGTGGGCCGCGTGATGGACCTTGAATTTGTCTGGCTTTGGCCACAGGCAGTTGCCGCCGCCGCCGTCGCGGTCATCGTCACGATCTGCCTCGGGCTTCTCGGGACCTGGCGGGTCCTCGGGCGCAAGCCGGGGCCTTTTTTGCGCGATTTGTAATTAAGCGACCTTAACCATTGTTCATGTTGGCGCGCCCTTGTACGGGGCTCCGGCTTGCGCCATATTAGGGCCGACGCTGTATCCCACAAGGGCAGCGGCCGGAGGCGGTCAAGCCTCCATAACGCTAAGAGGAAAACATGTCCGACTTCGACCCCAACGCTAGTGCCCGCTGGGGGCAAGGCGTAACCCGGGCCGGTCGCGCCGAAATCGACCAGGGCCTGCGTTCTTACATGCTTGGCGTCTACAACAACATGGTGGTGGGCTTGGCGCTCACCGGTGTGGTGGCGCTTGGCGTCCATATGCTCGCCGTCACCACCGACCCGGCGCTCGGCGTGCCGGCAGGGCGGCATCTGCTGCTGACCTCGTTTGGCGTGACGCTTTATACAACGCCGCTTAAATGGGTGGTGATGCTGGCGCCGCTCGCCTTCGTGTTCTTTTTCTCGTTCCGCATCAACCAGATCTCGGCTTCGGTCGCGCGCGGCGTGTTCTTCGCCTTCGCGGCGTCGATGGGGTTGTCTCTATCGACCATCCTGCTCGTCTATACCGGGACATCGGTTGCGAACGCCTTCTTCGTGACCGCGGCGGCCTTCGGCGGCTTGAGCCTTTATGGTTACACGACGCGGCGTGACCTGGCGCCAATGGGAGCGTTTATGTTCATGGGCCTTATTGGCCTCGTGATCGCGATGCTGGTCAATCTCTTCCTGCAGAGTACCGGGTTTCAATTCGCCCTGTCGATTCTGTCTGTCCTCATTTTCTCGGGCCTGACCGCCTGGGACACGCAGGCGATCAAGGAGATGTATTACGCGAGCGACGATTATGAGACCGCGACAAAGAAATCCGTGAATGGCGCCTTGATGCTCTATCTGGATTTCATCAACATCTTTCAATCGCTCCTGTTCCTGACAGGGAGCCGAAACGACTGACGATGGACCCAGCTTTTTGACGAAGGGCCCCGCTTGCGCGGGGCCTTTTTTGCGCGCTGCCGGGGTCTTCGCCCGTTGTCGTCGCAGATTGCGGAACACAATTGGTTCCCGCGCGACTGAATGGGCGACGCATGCCGCCCCACCAGCGCCGCCCCCGCGCGATCAGAAATCGCTGGCGATACCTCTTACTTCCCAATCGCCGTAGCGCACCGGCTCGGGACCGTCGCGGCCGTTGATTTCCTTGCCGGCCGCGGGTTCATTCAATGCGCCGGAGCGGCGGCGCTCTTCGGCCTCGGCGAGCGCGCGGCGCGCCGCTTGGCCGAGTTCGCCGCGGCTCGCGTCGGCAACCGCGAGGCCACTTGTCTCGTCTTTCGGCCGTTGCATCTTCTTCTCCTGGCGCCGGCGGGAAAAGCGGCGCCACGCACCGCTTTCCCCTCCCCTCCAGATCCTCGCCCATATGCTGGGCAAAGTCCAACTGTTCGTGCTAGAGCATGTCCCGAAAAAGTTGCTCGACTTTTTCGATATTGAGCCATCGGATATATCCGATGGCTCAAGAGGACATGCTCCAACTCTTGGATTTTATGCTGCGTCCTTACCGATCAAATGATTCCATTTGATCGGGACGCGCTCTGATGCACGTGACCGGTCGCCACAAAAACTGGCCCACTAGCCTGTCTCCATGGAGCCGACCGATTGCTGGACGCGGCGGAGCAATATTAGGCCACCGAGCGGCGACATTTTGCGCAATTGCCAGAAGTGATCCAAGGTGCGACATTTAGCGGCAGCTTGGGCATGAGGCGGGCAAGCATCGCCTCAAGCCGCCGCCCCGACCCAAAACTTGACGATAGCGGGTTCGACGCGGAAGTTCATATCGACACCCTTTCGAGGCAAGGATGAATAAGGGATGGCTATAGTCGTCGCGCTTGTCCTGGTTTTGGTCGTCATCGGCTCCGTGTTGTTTCACGTTCTGAGCCCGTGGTGGATGACGCCGATTGCCTCGAACTGGGGTTACATCGATGGCACGATCAATCTCACGTTTTGGATTACCGGGGCCGGTTACATCGCCATTAATTTGTTTATGGCCTATTGCGTGTTCCGCTTCCGGCACCAGCCGGGAAGGCGCGCGGCCTACCAGCCGGAGAACAATAAGCTGGAGTGGTCGCTCGCCATCGGGACCACGGTGGCCGTCTTGGCCCTGTTGGGGCCGGGGTTGTTCGTGTGGTACCAATACATCGCGGTCCCGAAAGAGGCGTCGGAGTTTGAGGTCCTGGGTCAGCAGTGGCAGTGGAGCTTTCGCCTTCCGGGGACGGACGGCCGGCTCGGCACGTCCGATCCACGCTACATCGGTTCCGACAATCCCTTGGGTTTGAATCCGAACGACCCCGACGGGCAAGACGATCTCGTGATCGCCAGCGGCGATCTGCATTTGGCGCTCGGGAAGCCGGTCAAGGTACTGCTCCGCTCCATCGACGTCGTGCACGACTTTTATGTGCCCGAGTTCCGGGCCAAGATGGATGCGATGCCAGGTCTAGTCACCTACTTCTGGTTCACCCCTACCAGGACCGGGACATTCGAAGTCCTCTGTGCGGCATTCTGTGGCGTCGGTCACGATGCGATGCGGGGCAGTGTCGTGGTTGAGAAGGAGAGCGACTATCTGGCGTGGCTGGAGAAGCAGCATACCTTCGCGGAGTTATCGGCTCACGCCAAAAAAGTAAATCTGACGCCATAAATCTGGCTTTGAATAAGGCGGATGTGGCATTGCGGAAGTTTAGGATCCACGCGATCGAGGCTGAAAACTCATTGAGCCGCATCAAGAAGGAACCGAGGAGAACGTATGATGGTCGATATTGGCGCAACCGAATCTATCCCGCCTGCCGAAGTCGAAGACGTCGAGCTTTACCATGCGAAGAGCTGGGTAACGAAGTACATCTTTTGCCAGGACGCCAAAGTCATCGCCATCCAGTACTCGATCACCGCGATCAGCATCGGATTGGTGGCCCTGGTGTTGTCGTGGTTGATCCGGCTGCAACTGGCTTACCCCGGCAGCTTCTCCATTGTCACCCCGAGCAACTACTACCAATTTATCACGATGCACGGGATGATCATGGTGATCTACCTGCTCACCGCGCTGTTCTTGGGAGGCTTTGGCAACTACCTCATTCCGCTGATGGTCGGCGCCAGGGACATGGTTTTTCCCTATGTGAACATGCTGAGCTTCTGGGTCTATTTTCTCGCGGTGCTGGTCCTGACGGCGAGCTTCTTCGTGCCAGGCGGGCCCACGGGCGCCGGCTGGACCCTGTATCCGCCCCAGGCCATTCTCGCGGGCACCCCCGGGCAAGATTGGGGCATCATTCTGATGCTGGTTTCGCTGATCCTGTTCATCATCGGTTTCACCATGGGCGGTTTGAACTATGTGGTAACGGTGCTGCAGGGACGCACGCGGGGAATGACGATGATGCGCCTGCCCTTGACGGTATGGGGTATTTTCACGGCCACCATCCTCGCGCTGCTCGCTTTCCCCGCCTTGTTCGTTGCTTCCGTCATGATGTTGTTTGACAGGGTGCTCGGGACCAGCTTCTTCATGCCGGCCATCGTCCAGGCGGGGGAACACCTGAAATATGGCGGCGGCAGTCCGATATTGTTCCAGCACTTATTCTGGTTTTTCGGCCATCCCGAGGTCTATATCGTCGCCCTGCCGGCCTTCGGCATCGTCTCCGACCTGATCAGCACTCATGCGCGAAAGAACATCTTCGGCTATCGCATGATGGTGTGGGCGTTAGTGGCGATCGCCGTCCTCAGTTTCGTGGTATGGGGGCACCATATGTACATAAGCGGTATGGACCCGCCGTTCGGATTCTTCTTCGCCATCTCCACGCTCATCATTGCCGTCCCAACTGCCATCAAGGTCTACAACTGGGTGCTGACCCTGTGGCGGGGTGACATCCACCTCACGGTCCCGATGCTGTTCGCCCTCGGATTCATCGTCACATTTGTGAATGGGGGGATTACGGGCCTATTCCTCGGCAATGCGATTACGGATGTTTCGCTTTCAGCGACGATGTTCGTCGTTGCCCACTTTCATATGGTGATGGGTATCGCGCCAATTCTCGTTGTTTTTGGGGGGATCTACCATTGGTACCCCAAGATCACTGGGCGGATGCTGAACGAGAGGCTGGGCCAATTTCACTTCTGGGTCACGTTCCTTGGGGCCTATTTGATTTACTTCCCGATGCACTACTTGGGTTTTATAGGCGTGCCGCGCCGGTATTACGAGCTGGGCGAGACGGCATTTGTCCCGCCATCAGCGGCGACGCTGAACGTCTTTATCACCACCGCGGCCTTGATCGTGGGCGCCGCCCAGATCGTGTTCTTTTTCAATCTGATCTGGAGCCTATACAAGGGCAAACTTGCCGGCGGCAATCCCTGGAAGGCCACCACGCTTGAGTGGCAAACACCGCAAACACCGCCCGGCCATGGCAACTGGGGCAAGGAGTTGCCCGTGGTCTACCGCTGGGCTTACGATTACAGCGTGCCGGGCGCCGAGCAGGATTTTCTGCCGCAAAATCAGCCCCCGGCCATACTCGCGCGTTAGGTACCCCGCCATGAACATCACATTCCTATTCTTGGCGGTGATCGCGGCCATCGTCGCATGGTGGTTAACGCAGCAAAGGCTGACAGCCAAGCCTTGGTTGGAGGCGGGTCCGATCGGCGATCCAGGCGCATCGTCCGTGCCCGCCGCGAAGATTGGATTGGGGGTGTTTCTTGCGGTCGTCGGCTGCCTGTTCGCGCTCTTGATCAGCGCCTACTCCATGCGCATGGAAATGGGGGAGTGGAGGCCCGCGCCCGCGCCAAAGCTGCTGTGGCTCAACACGGGCATGTTGATCTTGAGCAGTGGCGCGCTGCAATGGGCGGAGGTTGCCGCGCGGCGGGGAAAGCTGGACGGCGTAAAAGCCGGCCTGCTCGCCGGGGGCGTTTTCGCGCTAGCTTTCCTGGCCGGTCAGCTCATCGCGTGGCGCCAGCTCGATGCCGCGGGCTATTACTTGACGGCCAATCCAGCCGCCGCCTTCTTTTACCTGATCACCGGCGTGCACGGGCTGCATATATTGGGCGGCCTGGTGGCCTTGGGCAGAACCATGGATAAGGCATGGCAAGGCGTTAAACTGGATCACATGCGCTTGAGCGTGGAACTCTGCACGACGTACTGGCACTTTCTGCTTTTTGTCTGGCTCGCCATATTCAGTCTGCTGTTGCTGACCGATCCGATTGAATTGGACAGCGGTCTAGTTTCTTTGATTTGGCGCATTTTCTGACCGCGAGCCGGTGTCCGGCACGCCTGAAAATGCTCCAGTAAGGACTTCGGGAGTACAAATGACGGAAACGGCACGTACAGACACGTTGGAAGCCCCCGCGCACCCTGGGGGTTGGCAAGGCTTCGCCGCCGACTGGTCCTCGGACCAGCGCGCGTTCAAGAGTGCCACCTGGGGCAAGGCCATGGTATGGATCTTCCTCCTGAGCGACACCTTTATTTTTAGTTGTTTTCTGCTTTCATACATGACGGTGCGGATGTCCACGACCGTCCCTTGGCCGAACCCTAGTAAGGTCTTCTCATTGACGATCGCTGGCAAGGAAACCCCGCTCCTTCTGATCGCCATCATGACCTTCATCTTGATCAGCAGCAGCGGGACGATGGCCATGGCCGTCAACTTCGGCTACCGCCGCGATCGCGTGACGACAGCGGCCTTGATGGTGGCGACCGCGGCATTTGGCGCCTCCTTCGTCGGAATGCAGGCTTTCGAGTGGACCAAGCTGATCATGGAAGGGGTCCGGCCTTGGGGCAACCCGTGGGGCGCGGCCCAGTTTGGCTCGTGTTTTTTCTTGATCACGGGCTTCCACGGTACCCATGTGACGATCGGCGTCATTTTCCTGCTTATTATTGCGCGAAAGGTTTGGCGGGGAGATTTCGACAGCGGACGACGAGGCTTTTTCACCAGCAGGAAGGGGCGCTACGAGATCGTCGAAACCATGGGTCTCTACTGGCACTTCGTCGATCTTGTCTGGGTCTTCATCTTTGCACTTTTTTATCTTTGGTAAGTGGGAAAAACATGGCACATATATCTTCGGTACGCGGAAATAACGTGGCACATTTATCTTCGGTACGGGGAAAAAATGTGGCGCACGAAGAGGGACAACAGCACCCGATTAAGCTTTATCTGGTGATCTGGGGTTGGCTATTTGTCCTGAGCACTTGCTCTTATCTCGTCGACTTCTTTGGCATCCATGGATATTTCAGATGGTCTTTGATCCTGCTGTTCATGATCGTGAAGGCAGGCTTGATTGTCGCTATCTTCATGCACATGGCCTGGGAGCGGCTGGCCCTGATGTATGCCATTCTGGTCCCGCCGGGGGCGGTGTTGCTGTTTGTGGCCATCATGGCGTTCGAATCGGATTACACGCACGTCACTCGGGTCCTATTCTTCGGAACGGCGGACGCTAGTGCTCAGACCACGACCCATGGGTCCCAAACGGCAAAGTCTGAGGCCGAGAAAAATGGTCTCGATGTCTCGAAACCCGAAGTCGCGTCCGAAGGGCGCAACGTCGGCCTCTCGAACAGCGCTTCCGCGCCCAAGGAAGCCGGGAAGACCGCGCCGGCGAGTGGTAATGCGGTGGGCGCCGCCGCGGTCCAAAACGATATCGCGACCGCCGCCAAAGCGCCTGAATCGAAGTTTTATACCCTCAAGCCCGGCGATACGCTGTGGAAGATCGCCGAAGCCGAATATGGCCCCGGCCATGGCGGCGAATATCGTCTGATCTTTGAAGCCAATAAGCTCTTGCTGTCCGATCCCGGCAAGATCTTTCCAGGCCAAGTGCTGCGGATTCCACCGCTTTCGGGCTGAGACGGCGGCATTTGCCAGGTAAGACTCCGCGGCTTGGCGTCAGACGGTGGCGGCGCGTTCCACAACCTTTCGGTAGAGATGCCAACTCGCATGGGCGAGGATCGGCACCGCGACCGCGAGCCCGACGAACAGCAGCAAGAAGCCGATTGCCAGGACCGCCGCGACGATCAGTCCCCAGATCGCCATGGTGACAGGGTTCTCCCGCACCGCTCTGAGCGATGTGAGAACCGCCACAGCCAAGCCTACGTCGCGGTCGAGCAGCAAGGGAAATGAGATGACGCTGATGCTCAGCACCCCTACCGCAAAGACGCAACCGATCGCATTACCCAAAACGATCAGGGTCCAACCCCGGGATGTGGTGAGAATGTCGGTGAGAAACCCCATGTAGGACACCGGTTGAATGGGGCCGAAGAGCCATACATAAAGCGACTCGGCCGTTGCCCGCCAGAAGATGAAGATCACCAACAGCAATAGGCCGAGTGCCAGGAGCGAGGGGATCGACGGCGAGTGACGCACGTCAAAGGCATGCGCCCAGGAGGTCTCAAGGCCGAGCTCCCGCCGCCGGCTTATCTCGTACAAGCCAATCGCCGCGAAGGGACCAACCAGAGCGAAACCCGACATGAGCGGAAACAGCAGGGGCAGAGCAATGCCGGCGAGGCATATCCCGACGATCGGATAGATCAGGGCTAGAAAAAAAAGCGATGACGGCATTGCCAAGAAATCGTCGATGCCTTTTGCCAAAGCGTCCTTGAGGTCCGCTGGTCCGATCTTGCGCACGACGGGATAGGCCGGAGTTGCATCCGGACCGGCGATCACATGGAATTTCGGCATAAGCGTTCCTCCGGAACCGAGCGACAAGCGGTCACGAGGTCACGCCGAAGCTCGGTATAAAGCGGCTGGTCGCACGGAACCGCGAGCAGCATTTTTGGACATTATAGGCTTCCACGTGGAAGTTGTCGCCCCGCGATGGGGCACATCAAAAGAACGCATGTCGCAATTTGATGAAGCGCCGGCAAGAGAGGCGGATGATGGCGACGGCCCTAGCGCCGCTGGCGAAACGCCGGAGCGACTTTGCGGCTTTTGGGGCTCGCGCCGCTGCGTTCCAGAGGCGCGGGGCCGCTGCCTGCTTGTCGGCCGCCGCCGCGCTCCACCCATCGGGAACACGCGCGCGAATCGTTCCATACACCGCCCGGTGCCCTCAACAAACCTTATTGACCGTCCGGTGCGCATCGGCTATGGAAGACAGGTTCGCCGTCGGCAAGGGTTCGTCCCGTGAAAAACATTGTTATCGTAGCGCGCGCGCCGGAGATGGGACGGAGATAGGCTCCGCTTTCCCTCAGCTGGCGCATTTCCGGGGCCCTCATGGGCCTTTTTTATTGCCCAAATTCAAGAAATCGCAAACAATCTGTTCGAAAGGCACCCTTGGAGCAAGATATGACCAATTTGATGACCGGCGCGGAAATGGTCATCCGGGCGTTGCGGGACCAGGGAGTCGAAACCATTTTCGGCTATCCGGGCGGCGCGGTCCTGCCGATCTACGATGCCCTGTTTCACCAGGATTTCATCAAGCATGTGCTGGTGCGCCACGAACAAGGGGCGGCGCATGCCGCCGAGGGCTTCGCCCGATCGAGCGGCAAGGCCGGCGTTCTTTTGGTGACCTCCGGTCCTGGCGCCACCAATGCGGTTACCGGCTTGACCGATGCCTTGATGGATTCGATCCCGCTCATTTGTATTACCGGCCAGGTGCCAACCCATCTCATCGGCTCCGACGCCTTCCAGGAATGCGATACGGTCGGCATAACCCGGCATTGCACCAAGCATAATTATCTGGTCCGCCAGATCGAGGATTTGCCGCGCGTGCTGCACGAGGCTTTTTACGTCGCGCAGAACGGGCGTCCGGGGCCGGTCGTTGTGGATATCCCGAAGGACGTGCAATTTGCGGTCGGCGCCTACATCGGCCCGCGCAACATCGAGCACAAGACCTATCGGCCGAAGCTCGATGGCGATCCTAGCCGGGTCGCGCGGGCCGTCGCGCTGATGGCGGCGGCCAGGCGCCCCGTCTTTTATACAGGCGGCGGAGTCATCAACTCGGGTCCCGAGGCCTCGCGCCTGCTGCGCGAACTCGTTTCGCTCACCGGCTTTCCGCTCACCTCGACCTTGATGGGGCTTGGCGCCTATCCGGCGTCGGGCAAGAACTGGCTCGGCATGCTCGGCATGCACGGCACTTATGAAGCCAATAATGCAATGCACGATTGCGATTTGATGATCGCGATCGGCGCGCGCTTCGACGATCGCATCACCGGCCGGCTCGACGCTTTCTCGCCAGGCTCGAAAAAGATCCACATCGACATCGATCCGTCGTCGATCAATAAGAACGTGAAAATAGACCTCGGCATCGTTGGCGATTGCACCCATGTGCTGCGTCAGCTGATCGAGGTTTTCCGCGCGAAAAATCCTTTGATCAACGCCGATGCCTTGACCAAATGGTGGGCGCAAATCGACAAATGGCGGGCGCGCAAATCGCTGTCCTTCAAGAACTCGAAGGACGTGATCAAACCCCAGTTCGCGGTTCAACGTCTTTACGAACTGACCAAGGCGCGCGATACCTACATCACCACCGAGGTCGGCCAGCACCAGATGTGGGCGGCGCAGCACTACCGTTTCGAGGCGCCGAACCGCTGGTTGACGTTGGGCGGCCTGGGCACCATGGGCTACGGGCTTCCGGCGGCGATCGGCGCGCAGATGGCGCATCCCGGCGCGCTCGTCGTCGATATCGCGGGCGAGGCCTCGATCCTCATGAACATGCAGGAGCTCTCGACCGCCGCGCAATATCGCCTGCCGGTCAAGATCTTCATCCTGAACAACGAATATATGGGGATGGTGCGGCAATGGCAGGAACTCCTGCATGAAGGCCGCTATTCCCAAAGCTATTCGGCCGCGCTGCCCGATTTCGTCAAGCTTGCCGAGGCCTATGGGGCACATGGCATCCGCTGCTCGGACCCGGTGCTGCTCGATGACACCATCATGGAGATGATCGAAACGCAAAAAACCGTCGTCTTCGATTGCGTCGTCGACAAGACCGAAAATTGCCTGCCGATGATTCCGTCGGGCAAGGCGCATAACGAGATGCTTCTCCCCGGCGACGACGAGGCGATCGAAAGCGCGATCGATGCCGCCGGCAAGATGCTGGTGTAACACCATGAACGCTCCGGCGGCTCCCCTCTCGCCCTATTCCTCGGCCCTCGGCAAGGCGAATATCGAGGTCCACACGCTCTCGATCCTGGTCGATAACGAGCCGGGCGTTCTCGCCCGCGTCGTCGGGCTGTTTTCCGGGCGCGGCTATAACATCGAGAGCCTGACGGTCGCCGAGGTCGCCCATGCCGAGCATCTTTCGCGCATCACGATCGTCACTTCCGGGCCGCCGGAGGCGATCGAGCAAATCGGCCATCAGTTGGAGCGGCTCGTGCCGATCCACAAGGTCACCGATCTGACATTGCGGGGCAATGCCGTCGAGCGCGAACTGGCGATGATCAAGGTCGTGGGCAAGGGCACCGATCGCGACGAGGCCTTGCGGCTCGCCGAGGCTTTTCGCGCGCGGGTGATCGATGCCTCGATGGACAGCTTTGTGTTCGAGCTTACCGGCGCCGTCGGCAAGATCGACCAGTTCATCGACCTCATGCGGCCGATCGGTCTCGTCGAAGTGGCGCGCACCGGCGTCGCCGCCATGTCGCGCGGGCCAAATCAGATGTGAGTCCGCGCCCTTAGAGCATGTCCCGAAAAAGTTGATCGACTTTTTCGATATTTAGACATCGGATATATCCGATGTCTTATAAGGGCATGCTCCAACTCTTAGAATCTTAATCGCCGTAAGAATCAGTGCCCGCTGTCAAGGTCTATCTGTTCCCGCCGGGATGGGGCGCTCGACACACCGGCCACCCGAACAGATTAGTCCGGGACAGCAGCTTGGTGGGCATGGTTCGTCCTCGTCCTGACATGGCCTAGGTGGCGTTCCTATTCTGATGCGGATGACGATTCCGTCCCCTTGGCAAGCATCCACACATTCCTTTCGAATGGTGCGACATCCGAATGCACAAACTATGTTTAAAGGAAAAGGAACGCCATTGCAGGCCTGGGAACAAGCTACGGCCGCCGCAAAGCAAGCCCCTTCACAAAGATCACGTGTAGACTGCTGCGGCATTATCAAAGTAGATGCGTTACCTAGCCGTATTCCGTAAGCGCCACGGTAGGTCTTGCTTGTTCTGTACAGGGAAGCCGCTGCGTCGAATCCGGGCATGTTCATGGTACACCTCCAAAAGTCGGTTCACCGGTCGTAATACGGCGACAGCTTGGTCACCAGGAATGGGAACTCCTCGGTCATGTCGCAGCGCACAAAGGACTTCTCGGTATAATCGGTGTTGCGGTTGGTGTAGGAGAAGATGCAATCGACGATGTTGCGGGTGCCGCTCAAGGGCGAGGGGCGGACCTCCACGCCCGACAGCGAAGAGTCCCCCGCAAAGGCTTCGGCCGCCTTGGCGTAGATGCTGGGATATCGCACGGCGAGGTAGTTCAACGCACGGTTTTCGTCGGTCGCGCCGGCATTGTCGGTCATTTGCATGATCCGGTCGAATAACTCCCGCGCCGCCGTCCCAAACCCCTCGGCTGGTATCTGCTCAGGCCGGGGAATCGCCTCGATGAGCGTATCGCGCGAAAAGGTGTAGATCTGATCGCATATCACGATTGGGACCATCAGCCCGTTGCAATAGTCCGGCGGGGCAATGGGGCCGCGAACGCCGATGACGGTGCTGATCCATGGGCTCTCATGAGGTTCAATTGCGCTGATGAGAAGATCGAGATCCGCCGGGTCGCGCGGCAGCAAGATGTAGGTTTCGAGTCCTTGGATCATCAAGACCCAGCACATTTGCCGGGCGAGATAGCGGTTCTCGCGCCTTGATAAGACCTGATGAAAAGCCTGTTGATCCGTGCGGCCCGTGGTCTCCGCCCGGCCGGTTGCTTGCGCCATCTCCTTTTCGACAGAGGGGCGCGGAAAGCGCGCCTCAATCTGGCCCAGCGCATAGATGTAGGAGCTATTTCCGATTCCGCCGTTCTGGGTCCCGGCTACCCCGCCGCAGGTGGGACAGCCGGGCGCACCTTGCGTGATGACCGGGCCCACCACGGAATGCGCTGGCGCGACGGCCGGTGGGGCCTCTCTCGCCTCGGCGGGATCGATGGCGGCAGTCTCATTGGTTTCTGGTTGTTCCATGGTTTCCTCCCTCCTTGCTCAAGTTTGCCCGTAACGCCTCAGCGTGTAAAGACCATCCAGCGGTTCAGGGCGGCGGCACGGCGCCCGCAGCCGCCGCAGGGCTTTATGCCGGCGGAGTAGGTTATGCGCGTGACGACGTCGCCAAGACCCACCTGCTCGTCGCTTATGAACCCTGGCAGGCGCATCCGATACGGTTCGTCCTTGCCAGCGTCTTGAGCGTTGTCCTTTCCCTTTTCCATGACAGTTCACCTCCTCGAATGGGTTTTCAAAAGGACTTGGTAGGCTGCCCACGCATCCAGCAATGGGGGTGTCACCGTGCTTCGCCTCCCAGCATGAGCGTGCATGAAGGCCCAGCGCAATTGGGCCGCGCTCGCGGCGGGAAATTCCGACCAGGCCAGGGCGATCGCACCCGTCACAAAAGGCGCCGCGACACTTGTGCCGCCTAGTGTGAGCGACTGGCCCTCGGCGCCGAGGCTGGTAATCTGGTCGCCCGGCGCCCGCAACCCGCGCCGCCCAATCGAATGACCTAGATTGGATTCATTGACCGGTTTTCCTCGTAAGTCGCACGCGGCGACCGGGATAACCCAGGAATGGCTGGTGATGACCGTGCTGCCGATGGTGCCCTGATTGCCCGCCGCGGCCACGACGAGCACACCCTGCCTCGCGGCATGATCGAGCGCCTCCCCCAGTGCGCGTTCCCCTTTGGAGGACGATTGCGTGAGGGCAAGGCTTAGATTGAGAATGCGTGCTCCCGCCTCGATGCACGCGAGGATTGCCGCCGTGAGGTCCTCGGGCGTGGCGCTCGGCATCTCCGTGTTGCCGGACGCTGTCTCGGCGAAGATCGGATATGCCAGCAAGGTACAGTCCGGGCAGATGGCCGGCGCGGCAGAGCCCCGTTTGGCGCACAAGATCCCGGCCACAAAAGTCCCATGCAGGCAGGCCGTGCTATTGGTCTTCGTACAGGTACCGCTCATCTTGCCGGGAACCTCGCGTATGGTGCCTCCCGTCAGATCAGGATGATTCATGGCAATGGGGCCATCGACGAGCCCCACGAGGACCTCGGGCCTACCGCTCGTACGCCCCATCAGCGCGGTGAGCCCGGCCAGATCCAAAGGGTTCATGGCACCGCGCCTCCCGTCCCGCCAAATCGGCTTCACTTTTCCATGAAACGCCCAAGCTCCGATGAATGTTCCAGCCGCCGCCTCGCCGGAAAGCCGTCCGGCGAGATCATTGACCTCGCCGGACGATCACATAACCAAATCACGCTGGACATCGCGTCAAATTACATTCCACCTCGCTCTCTTCACGGGACTGGCCGGAAGGCGTTCTGGAAAACAAAGTTAGCCACCTGATTGCCTTGTTCGATGCCCTTCGAGGCGTCGAACTGCCAATGTATGCCCAGGTAAAGTCGGCTTTGCGCGTTGTCCCATTCCGCGTCCTTAAACGATTTGAACGTGGCCGGCCGGAGGAGCCTGAGGTTGCCGGTAACATCCTTATTCTGGCCGTTGAATTCATCCGAAACAAAAGTAAACGGTGTTTGATCTGGAAAAAATTGGCGCAGGATCTGGAACAAGGCACCGCCGAATGTTGCGTGGCCTGATGGATAGGCCGGAAACGGCGGCGTGAAGTTCGGGACCCGCGAGTACTGGTAGAAATATTTCGTATCCCACGCGGCGATGCCTGAATCAGCCATGGCGACGTTGGCCAGCGCAAACAAGCGCGCTATGTCCGGCACTCCGGTCAATTTCTGCTGCAGGGCGATGGTTCTCGCGATCATATTGTAAATATTGCCGTCCAATACCGAATTTGCATAAGGCCGCGATGGAGTCGACAATCGGCCGATCCGCTAGGGCATGGGCCGGGCAATGGCATTCGTGGTTGAGATCGAGCACATCCTTGGAAACCTAGAGCCTCTTGTCCATGAGTACGGCGCCGCCGCGGTCATGGTCATTCTGACATTCGAGTCTCTAGGACTTCCTCTTCCAGGGGAGTCTCTGCTCGTTGTTGCTTCGGTTCTTGCCGGACGCGGCGAATTATCGCTCCTGCCTCTGATGTTGTCGGCGTGGGCAGGTGCCGTATTTGGGGACAATATAGGGTATCTGATTGGAAGGCGGCTTGGCCGCGCCATTGTCCTCCGCTACGGGGAGAAAATCGGCATCAACGCCGATCGCCTCGACCGGGTGGAAGCGGTCTTCGCGCGGTATGGTCCCGTAACCGTCGCTTTCGCAAGGTTCGTCAATATCCTGCGACAGTTGAACGGCGTCGTGGCGGGCATGTTGAAAATGGATTGGCGGCGCTTTCTCGTCTTCAATGCGCTCGGAGGCGCACTTTGGGTTTCGCTATGGACAGTTGCTGGGTTTTATCTTGGCAAGCATGGATCCGACATCAGGGCGGTTGCCCAGGATTTGGAGCGTGGCGGAGCCATTTTGGGCCTCGGAGTGTTGATCGCTACGCTTGTCTATGGGTTTCGCCGCCTGCGCCACGAAAGCTGATATTACAAACACTTATGCTATATAGATGGCGGAGGGAGCGTCTGTCATACTGCGGTTCAAAGCCGTCCATCGGTGTCCGGTAAGCTACTTGGTAATCAATGACTTGACGATTGACTTGTCCGCACATGTACGAGGTTGGGTGCGGGGAACCACGCATAATTGTCAGACCGATTGACAATTTTTCAACGGCGACGTACAAAAAGCGAAAGCCGCCAGCGGGGCAAACGCATGACGGCTTCTTGATCATCAATCCGAAGGAGCGGACGATGACCCAACAGGAAGCTACCACGTCCGCGCCGCGTCCCGCAAGACGCCTTCCGGCAACGAGAAATTCCAACAGGCTTACGGCGCGATCCGTGGCAACCGCCAAACCTGGCCGCCACTGCGACGGGCGCGGGCTTTATCTGGCAGTTTCGGACAGCGGCGCGAAAAAGTGGGTGCTGCGTTTCACCTACAACCACCGGGTTACCGAAATGGGGCTCGGCAATGCCGATGTTCCGCTGGCACAAGCCCGCGACAAAGCGGCCGAGGCCAGAACGCTTATCGCGGCTGGCACCAATCCGATACTTGCGAAGCGCGAAGCCAAGCGGACGGCCGGCGGCAAGCGCCCATTCGGCCAATGCGCCAACGCTCTGCTTGCGGCGAAGGCTTCCGAATGGAGGAACGAAAAGCACCGGAGCCAATGGCGCACGACGCTCGAAACCTATGCCGCGCCGCTATGGGGCCTGCCCGTCGATGAAGTGGCCACAGAGGCCGTTCTGAGCGTGCTGCAACCGCTTTGGCAGCGAGCCCCGGAAACCGCCTCAAGATTGCGCGGGCGGATCGAGGCGGTGCTCGACTTCGCAAAAGCGCACGGCTGGCGTTCCGGCGAGAACCCGGCGGCCTGGCGCGGGCACCTGGCCTTAATCCTGCCAAAGCGCCAGAAGCTCGCGCGCGGCCACCTCGCGGCCATGGCCTTCGAGGCCGTGCCGGAATTCATCGGCCGCTTGCGCGAGCGGCAAGCCATGGCGGCAATGGCTCTCGAATTCCTAATCCTGACGGCGGCGCGCTCCGGCGAAGCGCTTGGGGCGCGTTGGAATGAATTCGATCTCGACGCCAAGGTTTGGACGGTTCCGGCCACACGCATGAAAGCCGGGCGCGAACATCGGGTGCCGCTCTCAAGCCGGGCGCTGGCGATCCTCGAAACGCTCGCGGCGGCCAGGACAGGCGATTTCGTGTTTCCCGGTCAGCGGCATGGCAAGCCGCTCTCGCCCATGTCCCTCGAAATGGTGTTGCGCCGGATGAAAACCGAAGGCGTGACGGTTCACGGCTTCCGGTCGGCCTTCCGGGATTGGGCGGGCGAAACAACGCCTTTCCCGCGTGAGATTGCCGAGGCGGCTCTTGCGCATGTCTCTGGCGATGCCACGGAGCGAGCCTATAGGCGCGGCGACGCCTTGGAGAAGCGGCGCACGCTCATGGAAGCCTGGGCGGCGTTTTGTGAGCCCGGGCAGGGTTCCAACGTCGTGCCGATGCCGCGCAAGGCGGGGATCGAACCATGACGGCGCCATGAACCAGGTATGAAATTACGAACACACGCGGGATAGGCTCTGCAGGCCGACAAGACGATTTGCATCGATCGTCTTCCCGCGTGTCCCTCCGATGCGCGCGGATGCACGCGGATGGATGACGACCCGAAGTTAGATGCGGCTCTGTATAAAATCGCCGAGGACCATGCCGAAGTCCCAGACGCGTGCGCATGGCCGCCGTTTCTTTCGAAGGAGGGAGTTCCGACCAACAGGACCAAGCGAGATTCGTTCCGCGTTTTAATGCGGAGCGAGCTGGCGGAAGCGCGCAACCTTCATCTAAGTGCGCCCCAGATTATTTCGGCTTTCCCAACGCTGCCCGCGGTTGACGGTCATCTCAAAGAGATTGACCTTGCGGCAGATAATCTCACTAACCGGCTGCTGAAGCCAGCCGACGAGGCGCATACCCATGCGCTGGAGCAGTTGCCTCTACTGTTGGCCTCGGAGCGTGATGACAATTCGCTCGGGCCGATTGCGCAAATTCAGAGAGATTTGAGCGAATTGCATCCTGACAATCCGGTTGTGGCGATAACGAAAATTCTGGGCGAACTGGCAAAAGTTATCTCGATCACCCACCATTCCCTGCAAAAGACCAAAGACGATCCCGCGATTTCCGTTGGATATCAAACAACCAACATCAAGAAGCACCTCGGTGCCAGACATGTTATTAGATCGCTTATTATAGTGTCCGACAAAATGGGCAAGAGACTTACGTTTAGCCGGGGACCTGATGACGTTGAAGGGCCGCTTATCGAAGCAATAAACATGTTAAAAGAAGCTGACGAATTTTTTTCACATGGGTTTTTCCCGGAAAAGCTTCGCAAAATTTGCGAGGATGTGCGAAGAGAGCTGAACTGCAACTAGTCTATTCCTTGTGTCCACCAATTAAAGACTTTAGATATACTCGAATTGGTGGCTTGCCATCATGGCCATTGTCCCCCCGTAGTCGCCCCAAACCAGGAGCGGCAAAGGGAACCACAGATGCTAACCCATGACAAAAACCACAAACTCATGTTGGACCGGCCACGGGCGCGCCGCATCAATGACGCGGCTCACGCGCTCGGCGTCTCACGCACAACAATTTATAATATGGCCGCCGCTGAGAAACTTAAACTCGTTAAGGTCGGAGGCCGGACCCTCGTCCCCGAGACGGAAATTGATCGTCTGATCGAGGGAACTTGACGTCACATGGCCCCCTCAAACGAAACCTGGCCGTTGGGCGCGGCCGGGCTCGGTAAGCTGTCGTTTCCAGGCGGGAATGACAACCGAGTTTCTTCCACAAACCACGTCCCGCTGCCAGCACAAAACGTCGTCATCGACGCGGCGCACTGGTTTCGCCGCGCGCGGTCAACGCGCCGCCCGGCTCTAATGGTTCAAATTAGCGTTCGCGCGGCTAACTATCCGCATGGACGAAGCCGACCATTTTTCCTAACCCATGACGCGCTCGATGAGCTTATCGGAGCTGCCTGCCGGTTGGAAGTGCGGTCATGAGTGGCGGCCGGGGAATGGCACAGAAGAGCATCGACCTTATCGGGCACTGCCGGCGCATTCTCGCCGAAATTCATCCAACAACCGTCAGGGGCGTGGCCTATCAGCTTTTCACACAGGGCTTAATCGAGAATATGGGCGCGGCATGCGTCCGCAACGTCTCGCGAATGATCGTCATCGCGCGGGAAAAGGAAATCATCCCGTGGGGATGGATCGTTGACGAAACACGCCAAGAGGAGCGGGTTTCGAGCTGGAATGGACTTGGCGATTTTGGTGAGACGGTTGTGCGAGGATACCGTAAGGACTTTTGGCAGCACCAAGATTCATGGATTAAAGTTTTCAGCGAAAAGGCTACCGTTGGCGGCGTTGTGCGCCCGGTCTTGGACGAGTTTGCGGTCGGCTTTCAAGTCCTTCACGGGTTCGGATCGGCGACGTCGCTTCATGACGTTGCGGAAGAATCTCTGACTGGCGATCGCTATCTCGAAATTCTCTACATCGGCGATTTCGATCCGTCCGGAATGCATATGTCCGAGGTCGATTTGCCGGGGCGCGTCGAAAAATATGGCGGGGTGGTCGATATAACGCGCATCGCTCTGACCAGGCACTGACGCCTTGCCATCGTTCAGCGTTGAAACCAAGCGCCGCGACCCACGCTATTCCTGGTTCAAGCGGAATTACAGTGACCGCTGTTGGGAGCTGGACGCGATGAACCCGAATGTTTTGCGCGAGCGGGTTCGAAATGAAATCATTCAGTGCATCGATATGGCCGCGTGGGCACATTGCCAAACAACCGAGGCGGCGGAGCGGGACAGCCTCAACGCGTACGTCAGAGCGTGGGCAACGTCATGAGTATTTTTGATCAGGGGCAAAACTACTCCAAGCCCATGACCATGGCCACCGAGGGCCGTTCCGTTCGTATCGAAAGCGAAATTGCCCGCCGTGGCATTAAGCTTTCCGCCGGAAGCGTCGAGCGTTGCGGGCCATGCCCGGTTTGCGGCGGGACGGACAGATTTTCAGTCAATCTCAAAAAGCAGTTGTGGAATTGCCGAAGGTGTGAACGCGGCGGCGATGTTATCGAGCTTGTCCGCCATCTCGACGGGCTTTCCTTCGGCGAAGCCGTCAGAGTGCTTACTGGCGCAGCGCCACAGAAATCGGCGCCTGGCGCCCGCCATGGCGTAGCGGACTATAGGGACAGCGTCGCGCCCGCCAAGGCTGCCACGCACCCCCCGGACAACGCCGCGCGGGCGCTGAACATCTGGCGTCAGACCATCGATCCGCGCGGAACGCTCGTCGAGCAATATCTGAAATCCCGCGCGCTCAAATTGCCCAACGGAACCGCAAACGAGGCAATTCGATTTCATTCGGCCTGCCTGTTCAATTCTGAACGATTTCCGGCGATGGTTTGCCTTGTGCGCAACATCGCCACGAATGAACTGCAGGCGATTCACCGCACCGCGCTCGCGCCGGACGGAACGGCCATCAAGAGAAACGGCAAGACGCACCGCATGAGCCTCGGGCCAATCACCGGCGGCGCCATCAAGATCGATCCTGACGAGGACGTGACGCAGGGCCTTTGCATCGGCGAAGGTGTCGAGACGTGTCTTGCCGGGCGGCAAATGGGCTATCGGCCCGCGTGGTCTGTTATGAGCAAGTCCGGCGTCGCCAGCTTTCCAATCCTACCCGGTATCGACGGGCTGACCATCTTCGGCGAACGCGACGAAAGGGATCAAAGCAAGCTGGCTATTAAATCGTGCGCCGGTCGTTGGCTCGAAGCTGGCATTGAAACGCTAACCGCGTGGCCTTTGGCCGGCAACGATCTCAACGATGAAATCAAGGTGGCGTCATGACCGTCGAATTCGATCCCCCGAGGCCCGGCGCCGATGGCAAGCCAAGAGAGCGAAAAGCAAGGCTTGTTCGCGAGCCAGCCGCGCCTCAAGGCAACGGGTTCGACGCAGTGACGCAAGGGAAGCGCTTCGAGCTGATCCCGTTCGATAAGATCGCATTCGACACAACGCCGGCCTATCTCATCAAGGGCATAGTTCCGCGCGTTGGCCTTTGTGTCTTTTGGGGGCCGCCCAAATGCGGGAAGTCGTTTCTAACCTTCGACTTGTTGCTGCACGTAGCGCTCGGCTGGAAATACCGCGGCCGGAAGATCAGGCAAGGCGCCGTTGTCTATTGCGCACTTGAAGGCGGCGAGGCGTTCAAGAACCGCGTCCAAGCTTTCCGCCTGGCGCGGCTTGCCGAAACCGCGAGCGAGGTTCCATTTCACCTTATCGCCTCGCCAATATCATTGGTGACCGACCAGGCGACGTTAATAGCTTCGATCCGAGCCACGCTCGGCGCTATTAGGCCTGCCGCGATTGCCATCGACACGCTGAACCGCTCCCTTGCCGGTTCCGAAAGCGATGATCGCGACATGGCCGCCTATGTGAAGGCCGCCGATGCAATCCGGGACGCCTTCGATTGCATCGTCATCATTGTGCACCACTGTGGGCACGAAGGGACACGCCCGCGCGGCCATAGCTCGCTCATGGGCGCCGCCGATGCGCAGATTGCGGTCAAGCGCGACGCCACGGACAACATAATTGCCACCGTCGAGCTTATGAAAGACGGGCCGCAAGGTGACGAGTTCGCCAGCAAGCTCGAAGTTGTCGAAGTCGGCATAGACGATGACGGTGACAAAATTACCTCATGCGTCATCGTGCCAGTCGAAGGATTGGCGCCAGCCCGAGGCCAAAGCCGGACAACACTTACTAAAAGCGCAAAGATCGCGCTTGAGGCACTCCATGAGGCGATCGGCGAATGCGGCCAGGTTCCACCAGCGTCAAACCACATTCCGGCAGGCGTGAAGTGCATCACGCAAGACCAATGGCGAGATTATGCGTACCGGCAAGGAATTTCCGGCTCGGACGAACCGCGCCCTCGACAGCTCGCGTTCCGGCGTGCTCATGAAACCTTAGTAGCCGCGAAGAAAGTAACGGTATGGGAGCCATTCGTGTGGAACGTCTAGCTTACTGTCTAGATGCAGGCGAACAAAAATGGCGAACAAAGAACGCGTCTTTTATAGACGCTTGTTCGTTTTGTTCGCACGAACATTTCGGCGCAATAACGAACTTTGTTCGCTTTGTTCGCTTTGTTCGCTTCGCACTTCAGTTCGGGGGCAGTCTTGAAAACAATCAATACGGCGCTCACTCGCGAGCACAACGGCGCTGGGCGCGGCCCTCGACGCCTTGGGCGAGGTTCACCCATGAAACTCGTTTTGGGAACCGACATCGCGTCAAAGTCGCAGAGCCGCCGCCGGCGCAGCCCAGTTTTTATCGCGATGATTGAGGGTGCGAGCGGATGCGAGCGGATCGCCCCTTTATCACCGTCTCCCCAGGACATATTTTCAAGGTGCGCGCGTGCGCACACATACAGGACGTCGGGAACACTTGAATGCGTTCGCATGCGTTCGCACAGACGAAAGCGTAACTATTGAGTGATAGGAAAGTGGTGGATCGAAAATGAGTGAAACATCGAAGCACGCATCATCGAAGCACGCATCATCGAAGCACGCATCATCGAAACACAAGCGCAAAGAGCATCGTCTCACCGAGAAGGCTCTGGCGCGCGACGGGCCCGATCGGCTCGCCGAGGCGGCCAAAAAGCGCGAGGCGGCCCAGCGAAAAGCTGAAGCCGGAGGAGACAATCCCGCCGCCGCCTGACCGCCGCGCAAAAGCGTTGCCCGCCGGACTTCAGGCGCCGGCCGCTACCGTCACACCAGCCGAGCCCGAAAAGCCAGCCCACCGCCACGCCACGCAGGCCTAGCGCCCAGCCACGGAGCGCCAAGAAAGCCAAACCCAGAGACGGACGCCCGGCGGGCTTGTGGCGGCGTTACTCCACTCCGCGCGGGAGCTTTGGCGCCAGGCGCTTTAAGAGATCGGCCCGCAAACCAACCAGATCCATAGGAGTCCGTAACGCGTAGTCGGCACGCGGGATCGCCCTGTGTTTAGTGTGGGAACGGGCTGCCTGAGAATTTCCTCTTGGTGCAACCCGTATAGGTCCCCGGCGCCGGTTTTTGATGTCTGATCGATGCCCAGAATGCTCCCTGTATAGGCGGGTGCCCCCGGATTTCCCACCAGACGCTTCGGATCAAGACTTGCCATCGCCCGCGCTCTCAATCAGCGCGGCCTTGTCCTGATGCATCGCCGCAAGCCTGAACGCCAACGCGACCTTGCGCGCGATCGTAGCAAGAGATTGCGAGCCGCCGTTATCGATAGATTTAGCCCCGCCGGGCGGCCCGGACAGTGGTTGCACCGCCCTGCCATAGCCACGATCAAACAATTCCTTCACAGCCGCGACGCGCGTAAGGTCATTGCGAGTGCCAAACGACGCGCGTGCAAACTTGGCGATATCCGCCGTATTAGCGCCGTCCTTCACCATGGCCCTCAGTATATTGACCGCTTCCAGTTCACCGGGAGGGTCTTCAAAGGCGATCTCAGCCAGCCGCGCAATCCCCGCCGGCCCATATTCGCGAGCGAGTTCCTTAATCTCCAGCGTGACTTTGTTGAGCCCTCCCGGAGGACGGCCGCCGCCGTATTTGGGATGTCCTTTTGGAGCACCCATGCGATCACTCAGCCATACTGAACTAAACCGTTAGTGTTTTCAAAAATCAACGCCTGGATCTTGCGCGCGGCTTCCATCCGCTCGGACCGTATCCGTAAGGCGCGACTCAGTGTTTACAGAATGCAGCCATAGTAAACGCCATGCCGAATGCTGACGGTTCTTTTAATGACCACAACTCAATGCTAGTGCACTGACTCAGACGGAAGGTGCAGTCAATCGGTGATTCGCATGGCCTGCGCCATTTGTGAATCAGCCGTTTGTGTCAGTGCACTAGACCCGTCGAACCCGGAGTTATATCGCTTCTGCACAAAACGAGCCCTAGAGAAGGCAAGGGGAGAACGATGATCGCCGCACTGCTTGTTCTAATTCTCTTCGCGCTCCTATTTCCAAAGGCGCTAAAATTCCTAATAGCGTTGATGTTCATTGGCGACATCATGCTCCTGGGAGAGGTTCTTGTAAAGATCAGTCCAGGACGTGATAGAACTCGGTTTATCCATGACCGTGCTCCTTGCGCCTGTTATCAAAATGCTCGGAGCTAACATGTTTCTTACGGAATTCATCCATACACCTCAAAGAGCAAAAAGACTCCTTGTTACCAGATATCCTAAAGGTCAGTTTTAGGACCTTATAGCAGTGCCAACAACGTAGTTTCATCTTTCCTCCTTAGCAGGGCATTCTTCAGAGCGCGACTTTCTTATGCGCTATATACGCAATGACGTATCTTTCCTCATGTAGTGCCTTATACAAGACAGTGTGATGACGCGAACGACAAACTTCAAAGAGCATTTGACGATTCTCATGGACGTCACTCTCAGAGCCGCTTGATGGACTCTTGGTGAAGCTTCAGCTTGTAGGCACTGTGGCTGAACGGGGTGCCGGTAAAGCCCAGTCTACCCCTCCCCCAAGAATCAATCATGGAATGATCTTGCGTTTTCGTTCTATGTAAAATCGTTTGTTGCTTTTCGACGCACCTTTCCCCCATTTTGCCAATACAGGAGGCTACGGGAATCTCCGCCTCGGACGGCAGCACAGTTTGGTCGCCCATGGTTCCCATCTGCTGCTCCGCATTTACAGATGAGAATTTGATGCACGTATTCTATACATTCGATCAGTAGGAAGGTAGAATCAGCAGCTCCGCCTCGGAAACCATGCCACCGGCATCGCAAGGCCAAGCCGTGCACAGAGTCTGTCGACATAGGTGCGGATCGCACGTCGCGCCGCTTCTGCGACAAGCAGGCCATCTTTCCTGGCCGCCGCGCGCAAAGAGTTGCGAAGACCTTCGTCGCATCGAATTTGCAAACTCTTCGACATCTTTCCAGTATAGTGCATATATAGGGCAATTGCAACACGGCCGCGCTACTAACTCACTGGAAATAAAGGGAGAAAGTGTGTTTGCGGCCGGTTGGCGATGTCATGCTGGCGCGCGTCATCAGGCGCGTTCCAGCGGCAAGTCCCAATGCGAGCATGATGCGGTCCGTTAAGGGTGTAGGCCGACGCTTAATGGGCAATAGGGGCGCCCCGCGCCGTGGCTGCAAAGTTGGCCGCGGCATGGCTCGCATCCGCGACATAGCCCCGGTCATTTGCCGGGGCTTCGTTAATTGTGAGGTGCGTCATGCCGAGCGGCCCAAAGGCGAGCGCCGTCACGCCGATGTTTGCCCTTTAACAGCCGCTCGCGCTGCCACAATTTCCCGTGCTATGCTTGGCGCAATGCAAGGGAAGCCGGGAATGATTTTCACCATAGAATTTTTCCGCATTAGGCTGAACGATGACGCACACGCTACGCTAGACCGGCTTTCGGTGATCGTTGATGATCTTGACGCCGCAAAGGTGAGGGCTAGATCGCTTTTCGAGACACTGGAGATGCCCCAGAAGCCGGATGGACTGCGCATCTTAGATGAGAGTGGAAATGAACTGTTTTTCTGGAACCACGGGGAAGACGATGCCTAGATGTCGTGTCTCGATAGGTTGTTTCTTGGGATCCTTGAGATAGGTGAGCATCCGTTGATGCCGAAGTGAGGCCGATGATGATTGTAATGGTGGAGGAAAGGCAACAGTGCGGCGGCCCGTTCGGATGAATGGTTGTAGGGTTTGGCATAGGCCCATTCCCGCAAGGAGGTCTGCACGAAGCGTTCGGCCTTTCCGTTTGTTCTTGGCGTATAGGGTCTGGTGCGCTTATGCTTGATTTTCAGCATTCGCAACGCCTTTGTGTAGCGGCGCGAACGGAAGCTGGCGCCGTTGTCGGTCATGACGCGAAGGACCCTGACGCCGTGATCGCGAAAGAAGCGCAAGGCTTGCAAGAGGAATTTCAGGCAGGAGCGCCGTGTTTCGTCCGGCAGGATTTCAGAATAGGCCAGCCGGGAGTGATCGTCGACGGCCAGATGGAGATATTCCCAGCCCTTGCCGCCTTCCTTGCGGCTGCGTGGCGCGCTCTGTCCGGTCCGGTCTCCCGTGATGCGATGTCCGATCCCTTCGATGCGGCCGAGCTTCTTGATGTCGATATGGATCATCTCGCCCGGCTGCTTCTTTTCATAGCGGATGATCGCGATCCTTTGATCGAGGGCGGACAGGCGGCTCAGCCCCTTGGCCTTTGCGATGCGGGCCACCGTCGCGCGCGACAGCCCGGTCGCGCGGGCGATCTTCCAGAAGGGCTGACGGGCCCGGCGCAGGGTTTCGACCTGGGCGATCTGATGTGATGTGATCCGTGTCCGCAGGCGATGCGGCCGGCTGGTCCGGTCTTGGAGGCCAGCGGCGCCTTCGCTTTCGTGGCGCCGGAGCCATTTCCTCACGGTCGCGGCCGAAACGCCTACAGCGCCGGCTATGGAGCGCGGCGTTTCGCCCGCTTGGCGGCGCCCGACAATCAAGGCTCGCATGTTCGGCGTCGTCCTGGCATTCTTATGAATGTTCACGGGTGGGTCTCCTGAGCCTGTGGTGCTTCGCAAACCCCACAAACCTCAGATTCTCCCCGTGAACAACCTGTTGAGACATTACATCTAGAGCATTTTGCGCGAAGCCGGGGCCGGTTCGCGTCAGGACTATGCGTGAAGCCGAAAAAAGAGGCGACCTTGCCCGCCACCGACGCAGATATCGCCAAACTGTCTTTCGAGGATGCGCTCAAAGAACTCGAACAGATCGTGGACAAGCTCGAAAAAGGCACTGTTGGGCTTGAGGAGTCGATTGCAATCTACGCGCGCGGCGAGGCGTTGAAGACACATTGCAATGATTTGCTTAGGAATGCCGAGCAGAGAATCGAAAAGATCAGTTTGGGCGCCGATGGCCGGCCGAGCGGAACCGAACCGCTCGACGTGGAATGAATCCAGGAGTGTTCTTGGCTGAACCATCGTTCTCCGCGCGGGGATTGCTCACCGCCGTTGCGCTTTGCCGTTTCCGAAAACGAAATCCAACCGAGGTTTGATCGCATGGGTGATTATGCGCTCGCCGCGCCGCCGCGCGTCTCGCTACCTTCGCCGCCGGGAAAGGCTTTCCCGGTCCGGCGTATTTTTTGCGTCGCCCTGAATTACAAGGACCACGCCAGGGAGATGGGCGGAGACCCGGAGACCGATCCGCCGTTTTTCTTCATGAAACCCGCCGGAGCGATCCTGAAGCACGGCGAAACCATGCCCTATCCGCCGGGCACGAGTGATCTCCAGCATGAGGTCGAGCTTGTCGTGGCGATGAACATGGGCGGGAGGAATATTCCACCCGAAAAGGCCAACGATATGGTTTTCGGCTATGCCGTGGGTCTCGATATGACGAAACGCGATGTCCAGGCCGAATTGAAGAAAAAGGGCCGGCCATGGGAAATGGCCAAAGCGTTCGACTTCTCCGCGCCCTGTTCCACCATTGCGTTAAAGACCCGCACCGGCGTGATCGCCACAGGCAAGATAGAGTGCAGGGTGAACGGGCAATTGCGGCAAAGCGGCGATCTCGACGGCATGATCTGGGGAGTTCCCCAAATCATCCATTATCTTTCGCAACAAGTCGAAATCGCGCCAGGCGATCTGATCTTCACCGGCACGCCGGCGGGGGTCGGACCCGTCGTCAAGGGCGACAAAATCGAAGCCACGATCGCGGGATTGGCGCCGCTGTCGATCGAAATCGGATGAGTCTGTCCTTCGTGGATTGTGCTCTATTCGATATTGCTTCCCACGTCCGTCTTGGCGGCGGACTGTGGCGTGGTGTCTAGTTGTTGGATCCGTTTCCACGTATTCGACTGCGCGATCATCCGGCGGATTGCGGCGACATTGGCTGCGGCGTCCTTGGCGTCGAGATCGCGCCGCGCCACCTCCTCGGCGCTCGCGAATTTGCCTTCGAGAGCAAGCACGAGGGCCAGATTCTGGCGTACCGGTTTGTCGGCCTCGTGCTGTGCCGCGGCTTCTTTCAGCGCCGTTTCGGCTTGCGGCAATTTTTTCGAAAGCGCGTAGGAAAGCCCAAGGTTAGACAAGACATGCGGCTGCGCCGGCACGATTTTCAGCGCCGCCGCATAATAGGCTTGCGCTTGCTCGTGATCACCAAGCTGATCGGCGACCGAGCCTTGCGCGGAAAGCACGGACCAATCAGGCCGCTCGGGGGTATGGGCATGAGCCAATACCTCGGCCGCCTCGCGCGACCGCCCGGCATCGGCCAAGGCCTTGCCATAAGCGCCGAGCACCTCTACGTCGCGGGGAAATTTGATTGCCAGCCGTTGCAATACCGCAACCGCCTGCGCATTTTCCGTGTTGCCGCGCAGGGCCCGTGCGTAATTTAGCGCAGTTGCCTTGTCGTCCGGGTTGCGGTCGTATTGGCGTCCCAATTCCGCCGCGCTCCGCCGGATATCCGGCTCGGATGCGCCGCCGATCGAGCCGGTGACGTCTTGCAGACTACTGGACTGGCAGCCGCCGAGACAAAGCGCGGCGGCCACAAACGTTCCCCGCATGGCGCCGGCCGCACGCTGCCGCAGCCGGCTGTTTTGGGCGCGAATCACGATGTTTCGTCCATTCGATTTCATGAGGTCCGCCATGCTCTTGCGCCGCGCCCTGATTCGCCCCCGTTTCGCGTATCATCGGTTACTGACCCTGAGCATGGCTTACGTGGCGTTGCCGCAAGGCGCGGAATTTTTGCGGAGAGGCTGAAAATGTTTCGATGCCGCGCGGGCCGCCGGTCATCAACTTTCGACTTGCGGGGCTGCCGGGACGAGCACTTTGGCATCGCTTGCATCATAGGCCTGCTGAGCCATTGGCGGCATAGGCCGGCTATCGCCTCCCGCTCTCCGGTTCGCCGCCCACGTCGTGCGGTCAAGCTGCCACCGGTCGCAGGGATGCCGGCCGCCACGCGCGGGCAGGACGTCGAGGCCGGTATCCACGAAGGCAAAGCCGGTTTTTTCGAGGACACGTCGGGAGGCAATGTTGTTGACGCGCGAGTTGGCGAGAATCCGGTTCGCCCGGGTGAGGCTGAAGACCGTGTCGGCGAGCGCCTTGACGGCTTCGCTGGCGAACCCCTTGCCCCAGACGGGCGGCGCGAGAACGTAGCCGAACTCGATGTCCCTCCCCGCAGCCAGTGTCGCGCTAAGGAGACCTATCGTCTGACGCGCGCCGCCTTTTTGGGTAATCGCCAGGACGAGCGCCGTTCCGCTGGCGTTGCCGGTGCGCGCCGTCATAATGAAACGCTCCGCTTCGCCTGGCGGATAGGGATGCGGAATCGACGCAGTCATCCGAGCGATTTGGCCCAAGCTCACGAAACTCGTGATCGCCGGCGCGTCGGAGGCGCGCGGCCAGCGCAGCCAAAGCCGCGTGGTTTCGATGCGGAAGATGTCGTCGGCGGTCAAATCCGGGAACATGCGGGCTCCGGCCCTCTTGCGAGGTCTTGAACCAAAATAAAGAGCGGTGGCCCCGCCTCCCGTTCAAAACCCTTTCGGGTTTTCCGGACTTTCCTCCTGAATTTCAGGAACGGGTTCGGAAAAACCAAGTCCACCGGGTCCATGAGAGCAGGTGGAGGTTTTCCGGTCTCCCCCTTATTCCGCGGCCTTTGGCTGCGGCGTTGGCTGGACGGAAATGTACGAGCGTCCGCCGGCTTTGGTCTGGAATGCGACTTTTCCTTCGATCAAGGCATATAACGTGTGATCCGTCCCGATTCCGACATTCGCGCCCGGATGCCATGTGGTGCCGCGCTGGCGCACAATGATGTTGCCGCCGATGACCGCCTCGCCGCCGAATTTCTTCACCCCCAGACGCCGGCCTTTGGAATCGCGGCCGTTGCGGGACGAACCGCCTGCTTTTTTATGTGCCATCGATCTAGCTCCAAATATCTGAGCACGAATTGTGCCACTTGATGCTTTTCCGCATCATAATTGAAATTTACGCGCCCCAAGCGGACGAACGCGGGTTTATTCCGACGGGGCGGACCCAACGGACAATTCGACGCCGCCAGTCAAAAATCCGGTGATCCGCACGAGCGTCAAGTCCTGCCGATGGCCGCGCTTACGCTTCGAGTTCTTTCGCCGCCGCTTTTTGAATGCAATTGCCTTCGGTCCGCGCGTCTGCTCGACAATCTGGCCGCCAACGCAGGCGCCGTCGACGAACGGGGTTCCTAACGCCGGTTCGCCGTCTTGAGAGAGCATGAGAACACGATCGAACGTCACGCGATCGCCGGGATTGCCGGCGAGCGTCATGACGGTGATCGTATCGCCGGCGGCGACGCTATATTGCTTGCCGCCGGTTTTGATCACCGCGAACAACCTGCTTTCCTCGTGTTCCATGCGCCTCGTGTTCCATCCACCCCGCCGTGGGGAGCATCTTCAAACCAGCGTCCGCCATGGCGATGCCGCTAGAGCGGGATGACGTTTTGATCGAATCGGCGGTTCTCACTCTTTGATTTGACGCATGATCTTGTCCGAAAAGTCTGCAACTTTTCGGGATCATGCGCTAGCCACGGATTTCCGCCGCGGATTGCCGCCTCGCCAAGATCCAGAATTAGAAGCGCGCGAACATCGGAACCGCTTTAATGGCGGCACATCCGGCGGTGAAGTGTCGCCGAAGATATCTAAGGTATCGTCCGTCCATCTTCATTGCGCAACAACACGCCTCCGCAGCCCGAGACGAGCGGCCGGCTCGCTATTCCGTCCGGGCGTCCTCTACGAAGCTTGGCGCCGGTTGTCAACCATCCCTTTCCCACGCGCCGCCACCGATTCGAGGCGGAGCCGCGTTCTCGAAATTCCACCTTTTTCAAAAGGATGGTTATTCCTGAAAACCGCCTCGACAGGCGGTTGCCGCAAACACATGCCCGGCGCAACCTCCGTGAGCTACGCCGTATTTGAGCCATTTTCAAAAGGTTTAGTTGGAGGGTCGTCTTAACGAAGCGATTACGGTTATCCGTCCGGCGTCGTGCCCCCTTTATCGAGCATCTGGGCTCCATTCGCCGGGGCGTGAGATTCCGGCCGAGCAATTCGAGGAGCCTTCCCATGGCCCACGCGCGCGGGCTCGTTCCTGTATCCTGCTGCCCTGTATCCTGCCGGTCGGGTTCACGCCCATGAAACTTGGTGCCGCCGTTCCCAGGATCGAAGCGACGCGATGACGATGGACGCGCGGGTGCAAAGTCAGAGTCCCGGCGTTTACCTTCAGCCGGCCCGGTTGCGCGCCAATATCGAATTTGGAGTCGATCCCGCCATAGAAGCCGATGGCGCCCGCCACGCTTCCTTTGATCGACGGCGAGTCTCGCTGCGCTGGTTATTTGGCACTCTTCTAACTGGTCTTTCCGGGGCCGCGCTCATCGGATCGGCGATCTACGCGGCGCTTGGGCATCAAACATATTTTGCCGAGGCGCCGGCGCCCTCGCTCTCTCAGCGCAAGGAGATCAACCTGGATTTCGGGGTCAATCCGCGCAAGGGCGATCGTCTCGTCAAGGCGGTCGATATCGTCGCCGGAAAGCAGAGCTTCCAGGCGCCAACGACGCTCAGGCTCGGCGACAAGGAGGTCGTCAAGGTCCACACGTTCACCCATGTCCAGACCACACTGGCATTGGCGAGCATCGGCCTCTCCGAGGATGTTCCTCCGTTTAATCCGTTGAAGGTTCTTGCCGACGCGCGCAATCCAATTGACGCCGTGCAGGAGCCGGTTCAGGACGATGCCGAAATCTCGTGGTCCACCCGCGATCTGGGAAACGGGGCGTTTTCGCCATCCGCCGCTCTATCGATGGAAGAGGTCCAGGCCCAGGTAGCCGAGCAGGTAAAAAACACGCTCGCGGCGGGCGCCAAGCCGCTTCCCTTGCCACCGCAACTTCTTCTAATGCGGACGTCCCGCGCCGATCTTCCGGGCGTTCTTGCCTATGCCAATCCCACGTCGCCGATCTCGACGGCCCCATTTTCCACGATCGAAGTGCGCATGGTCCCCGAAAACGTGACCAATGTCGGCCGTTCGCCGCAAGTCGTGCAGCCGACGCAAATGGAGGAGCGCCTCGTCGTGGTTCGCCATGGCGAGACGATTGAGGGCGTGCTGCGCGGTGCCGGGCTGACAAAGGACCAGGTCATCGGCATCGTTGGCGCTTTCGGCGCCGCGCGGGGCGAAGCCGCGGTGGCGGAAGGGGCGCGCCTCAAACTCCTCTTCGCCGATCTCGACGGCTCCGGCGGCAACATGACCCTGGCGCGCCTTTCGGTTTATTCCGGCGAAACCTTGGAAACGAACATTGCGATCAATGACCGCGGCGGCTATGTCCGGGTGACCCCGCCGCGTCACGCCAAGCGGCGGAGCCGGGACGATAGCGACGATGCCGATGACGCGGATGGCATGCGGCTTTACAATTCGTTTTATGAAACCGCGCTGAAACAGGAAATACCGCGTCCGGTCATCGACGATCTGGTCCGGATTTTCGCCAATGACGTCGATTTTCAAGGAGCCGTGAATGCTGGCGATTCCTTCGAGACGTTCTACGACGAAAGCGAGGAAGGCGAGGGACACCACGAGCTTCTCTATGCGGCGATCACCGCCCGCAACGAAATTTTCCGCTACTACCGGTTCCAGACACCGGATGACGGACTTGTCGATTACTACGATCAAGACGGCCGCTCGACCCGCAAGTTCCTGGTTCGCATGCCGATTGTCGGGGGCCGGCTGACCTCCGGATTCGGGATAAGGTTTCACCCGATCCTCGGCTATTACCGCCCGCACACGGGAGTCGATTGGGCGGCGCCGGCCGGCACGCCCATTTTTGCCGCCGGCAGTGGCACGATCGTCAAGGCGGAATGGGATTCAGGCTATGGCCGCCGCATCGAGATTCAGCACGCCAACGGCTATATCACGACCTATAATCATATGTCCGGGTTTGCCCGCGGGGCGATCGAAGGAGCCCATATGCGGCAGGGCCAGGTCATCGGTTATCTCGGTCAGACCGGTCTCGCGACCGGGCCGCATCTCCATTACGAAATCATCGTGAATGGCCATTTAGTCGATCCGATGCGGGTCAAGCTCGCCCGCACGCGGGAATTCGACGGCCGCATGCTCGCCAATTTCAAGCGTGAGCGCGACCGCATCGACAGCTTGGTCCTCAAAGCTCCCAACTCGCCCAGGGTCGCGACGCGGCAGCCATGACGCGCGAGGCCTCGCGGCGCAAGAATGATTTAAGCTTCCAGTGAGGACCGCCTTGGGTGTTCGGCGAGTTCGGGGAAGCGGGTGACCTTGAAAGATGGCTTCAGGTCATTGGGTCGATCCGGGTTGAGATTTTTGCGCGAGCGCCCATTGCTCAACCATAAAGTTGCAGCAGGTACTGATCGAACGAATGCGGACTCCACATCTAGCGCGCGGTCTCCTCGCGTAGGATTTCAAGCCGAAGCCATTCCCCTTCGGCCTCGGCCAACGCCGCCTCGGCTTTCGCGAATGCCGCCGAAACTTCCGCGAAGTTCGCGGGGTTACGTGCGTAAAACCCGGTATCGTAGAGGAGGGACTGGAGCCTTGCCTTGAGAACGCGCAGTTCCTCGATGCGCGCCGGCAGATTATCGAGGACCTGCCTTTCCCTGGAAGAGAGGCGCGGCTTCACCCTTTGCGCTTGAACGGCGGCGGTTCTGGGCTTGTCCTTATAAGCCGCGGGCACGGACAAAGGCGGCGCAGCACTCACCCCCGCGCCGCGTTGTGCCACCATGTCGGAATAGCCACCGGCATATTCGATCCAGCGACCGCCTCCCTCCGCGACGAGCACCGATGTCGTCACCCGGTCGAGAAAATCGCGATCATGGCTAACGATCAAAAGAGTCCCTTTGTAGCCGGCGAGCATTTCCTGCAAGAGATCGAGGGTTTCGAGATCGAGATCATTGGTCGGCTCGTCGAGGACGAGGAGATTGGATGGCCGGGCCAAGGCCTGCGCGAGCATCAGCCTTCCGCGTTCGCCTCCCGAGAGACGTCCGATAGGCGTGCGCGCCTGTTCCGGGCCGAACAAAAAATCCTTCATATAGCCGATGACATGTTTCCGCTCGCCGTTGATCTCGACGAAATCGCCGCCGCCGGTGAGCGCGTCCTTCAAGACGGTTTCCGGATCGAGGCTCGCGCGGCCCTGGTCGAGCGTTGCCAGCACAAGATTGGCACCATGCCGGATGGAGCCACAGTCCGGGGCCAAGGTGCCGGTCAAGAGGTTGACAAGCGTCGTCTTGCCCGCGCCATTGGCGCCGATCAGGCCGAGACGATCGCCGCGCAGGATGCGGGTCGAGAAATTCTTGACGATCACGCGCTCGCCAAAAGATTTCGCTAAGTCCTTGGCTTCGATGACGAGCTTGCCGGAAATATCCGCCTCGCTTGCTTCGAGCCTCAAACCGGTGACGACGCCCCACTGGCGTCGCGCGGCGCGCATCGCCGCAAGGCCTTCGAGACGTTTCTGGTTGCGCTTGCGCCGCGCGGTGACGCCATAACGGAGCCAGTGTTCCTCGGCGGCGTTCTTGCGATCGAGCTTATGCCGCGCGCGCGCTTCGTCTTCGAGCGCAAGGTCGCGCCAAGCCTCGAATTCGGAAAACCCGCGCGGAAAAAAACGGGTCCGGCCGCGATCGAGCCAGACCGTGTTCCGCGAAAGATTTTGCAGGAATCTGCGGTCATGACTGACAATGACGAGCGCGGACCGCGCGGCTTCGAGTTCCGCCTCGAGCCATTCGATCGCCGGCAGGTCGAGATGATTGGTCGGCTCGTCGAGAAGCAAAATGTCTGGTTCTGGCGCGAGCACGCGCGCGAGCGCGGCGCGCCTAGCCTCGCCGCCCGAAAGCCGCGCCGGATCTTCCTCCCCGTTTAGCCCCAATTCGTTCAAAAGCGTCGTTGCGCGATGTCGATCGCCAATTGGGCCAAGGCCCGCCTCCACATAGGCGCGCGCGGTGGCATAGCCGAAAAGATCGGGCTCCTGCGGCAGATAGCGCACACTGGCACCCGGCTGCAGGAAACGCGTCCCGCTGTCTGGCTCGATGAGGCCCGCCGCGATCTTCAGAAGCGTCGATTTACCCGAGCCATTGCGCCCGACCAGGCACAAACGTTCTCCGGCCGAGACCGAAAGCCCGGCGGTTTCTAGGAGCGGCCTGCCGCCGAAGGTCAGCGCAATATCCTGCAACAGCAAAAGCGGTGGTGCCATTCGCGTCCTGGGTTTCGGGAATCTACCGCATTGGTCTTTAGCATTTTCCGCCACGGCGGAAACATTCTCAATGCCGGGTCGACGATAGGGATAGGCCGCTTCAAGCCCTGTGCAGCACGGCGCTCACCAGTTCGTGGAGCCTGTTCTCATAATTGTGTTTTCAAGAGTGCCTGAAGCAGAGGAGGACAGTTGTAGTTCGCGCCAATTTGGCTGCTCTTGCCCGTCAAATAGAGAAGAGCCGTCACCTCACCTCACTTCAAGATTTTGATCGCGACATCGATCGCGGCCTTGAGGAATTCGTCGGCCGCGGCTTTTTGATTATTGGCCGCAACAATCCGATGCGCCGGCGCAACAGCCGCGGTGAACTCGTGCGTATGCCAATGACCGAGCTTTGACAGGCGCGGCAGTGCGGCGCTGTCGGGTCTAGGATAAACCGACACATAGAAATAGGGCTCGTCATAATACGCATCTCCGGGCGAAAGCCCAGCACCGATATAGCCCGTGGCGCCAGCCTCCCGCGCCGGGAACGAGGCCAAGGTGGCGAGATCGAAGTGGTGCGGCCAGCAGCGCACGTCCGAGGCCGCCAATTTGCGCTGACTCATTTGTCTTTGGACGCGGACGAGCGAAAATTCGGCATTGGCGAACCAGGCGGCAAGCTCGGCTAACGCATCCGCCGCATTCGCGACGCCATAGGCGGCGCCTTGGGCGACTGGGTGCGCGGGCAATTCATAGGGTGACGGCGCGTCGAGAGCATTCGGGTCGAGGCCCCTCGCGCGGAGTTGCTCGCCCAGCCATTGGCGTGTCTGCGCATCCGTGCGGCCGTTAAGAGAGAAAGATTGGATGCGCGCCGTCCTCTCGTTGTCATGCACTACAAGCGTGAGATCGGCAATTTTCAAGCTTAGATGCATGCCGTTTTTCAACCGATGGGTCGTAAAGCCATCGAAGGTGTCGTCCCAACCAAGATTTGTGTGGCCGTCGTCTGGCCGCGGTGGAACATAGGCGCGCGCCGCGCGCGCGAGCCATTGCACTGCATGATGGGCTTGCAGGCGGGCGACGCTCAGCCGGCGCTGGTCCACGCCTCGAAGTGGCCGCCAATCCGATCCACCCATGGTCGCCGCACTCCTGTCCGTCTTGCTTTTCCGCTATCATGCCCAATCGAGGTCGGCGATGATCTCGCTCCGGGCCACCGCAGGCGGATTAAGGAACTTACGGCCGCAGATATATTACGACGAAACGATAGGCTTGCACATCGATTAAAACAATTGGGAGCATGGGATTGTCATGGCCGGAGATGAAAACTGGGTCGACATCGGCTCGATGGACGAGCTTTCCGGGCCGCCACTCAGACGCATCAAGGCAGCGAACCGCGAACTAGCAATACCTCACAAGGATGGGAAATTCGGCGCGGTTTCGAATACGTGCAACCATGTCGGCGGGCCGCTTGGCGAGGGCCGGCTTGATGGCGACTATAGTCGCAGGCCAGATGCTCGGTTTCTTCGCCGAACTTGGCTTCATCTTTCCGCAGTTTCCCTATATTGCACTCGCGCGGCTGGTCGCACGAGGACATGGAACGCAATGTCGAGATCGTGCGCGCGTCCAAGGAGCTTGCCGAAGGCGCGGCCATGCTGACGAAGCGCTGTCTCGATTTCGCGGGTCATCTCATCACCCGCGACCAAGCCCCGGCATCGATCGAACGCGGCGGCCGCAAGGCGCACGCCATCCAGACCTAAAGGATCAACGGCGGAGTAAAAGCCGGCCAGCGGGGCGGAGCAAAACCAGGCTTGTTTGCGGCGCGGGCGTGCGATCTGGCCGGAAAGCCACGCGTGGCACGGCTGCGGAATGGCGATCACATCGGAACCATCCTTGCGACGCAGCATCGTTCTTTCTCCTCCGTCGCGCGCGCGACGGAAATGCACTACGGCGAGACGGCGCTGGCCGTGAGAAATATCGTCGTCACGCCGTGAAGACGATGGAGAATCAATTCCGCGTGATGTCAGGAACTGCCGTCCTGTCGTGTCATTTCGTAATCATGATGTGTATCGATGCCGTGGCACCGGCCCTCTCGATCCATGGGTCACGCTCGTTATGTGACGACCGGACGGAAGAAGGGAGACTGATGGAGACTGACGATGACCATTCTCAAGCTCGCACTTCTCGGTTCTCTTAGGATCGTACTTCTCGGTTCTCTGAAGGTCGCGCTCTTTGTATATACCCTTTTCCTCTCTGAGACGTCTATTGCTGGTGCCGTGACCGAAGGCAACGGCCATGTTGGCGACACTGCTTCGTGCGGCGCGCCCGAAAGCCGCGGCAATGGCAACGCCAACATCGGATAGGCGGGATCCCTCGAGCTGCCCGTGCCACCTTGCGCGCTTACTCGATCGTGCCTCGCGCGATGCCGTTCAGAGTTTAAGCGCGACCCTCAATTCCAGCAGTTGATCGCGCTTCTCCACCGCCATCCGGCGCGCCTCGTCCGTTTTGGCGGCGGCAACTTCTTCTGTGAAATTTTTAAGCTCCGTATCGAGCCCGGCGGCGTCGAGTTCCGCGAGGGGGATCGTTTGCTCCGCGAGGATGGTAAGGCCGGACGGAGCAACCTCGGCGAACCCGCCACGCACGAAGAGACGCCGTTTTTTTGCGGGCGTTTCGTCGATCACGACAACGCCTGGCTTCATAGTCGAGATCAAGGGGGCATGATCCTTGAGGACGGTGAATTCGCCTTCCGTTCCAGGAACGACCACGGCTTCGACGTCTCCCGAAAAGACGAGTTTTTCGGGAGAAACGAGTTCGAAGTGAAAAGCCGCCATCGCATGCCCCGGTTGTAGTTCAAGATTGCTTGTGCCGCGCAAAATTCGCCCCGAATGCATTGGCTATTTCCGCGCGGCAGTCCCTGCAAGTCTGTCGCTACGCCGCCTCGGCCGCGAGCTTTTGCGCTTTTTCGACGGCCTCGTCGATGGAGCCGACCATGTAGAAAGCGGCTTCCGGCAAATGATCGTAATTGCCTTCGATGAGCCCCTTGAAACCCGTGATGGTGTCGGCGAGCGAAACCAGCTTGCCGGGCGAACCGGTAAACACTTCGGCGACGTGGAAGGGCTGCGACAGGAAGCGCTCGATCTTGCGCGCGCGGGCGACCGTCAACTTGTCTTCCTCGGAGAGTTCGTCCATGCCGAGAATGGCGATGATGTCCTGCAGCGCCTTGTAGCGCTGCAAAATCTGCTGAACCTGGCGCGCGACGCCGTAATGTTCCTCGCCGACGACGAGCGGCGACAACATGCGCGACGTGGAGTCGAGCGGATCGACCGCCGGATAAATGCCTTTCTCGGCGATCGCGCGCGACAAAACGGTTGTCGCATCGAGATGCGCGAAGGAGGTGGCGGGCGCCGGATCGGTCAGATCGTCGGCGGGCACATAGATCGCTTGCACCGAGGTGATCGAACCTTTGGTCGTGGTGGTGATCCGCTCCTGCAAGTCCCCCATGTCGGTCGCGAGCGTCGGCTGATAGCCGACCGCCGAGGGCATGCGGCCGAGAAGCGCCGAGACTTCCGAGCCCGCCTGGGTGAAGCGAAAAATATTGTCGATAAACAACAGCACGTCCTGGCCCTTGTCGCGGAAATCCTCGGCGACGGTGAGGCCGCTCAGCCCGACGCGCGCGCGCGCCCCCGGCGGCTCGTTCATCTGGCCATAGACCAGGGCGCATTTGGAGCCCTTGGCGGAGCCGCCATGCTCGCGCGGATCCACATTCACCTTGGATTCGATCATTTCGTGATAGAGATCGTTGCCCTCGCGGGTCCGCTCGCCTACCCCGGCGAACACGGAATAACCGCCGTGCGCCTTGGCGATATTGTTGATGAGTTCCATGATCAAAACCGTTTTGCCGACCCCGGCGCCGCCGAAGAGCCCGACCTTGCCGCCTTTCGCGTAAGGTGCCAGTAGATCGACGACCTTGATGCCGGTCACCAGGATCTGCGCTTCGGTGGCTTGTTCGGCATAGGAGGGCGCCGGCTGATGGATCGCGCGCCGCGTCGTGGTTTCGACCGGACCCAATTCGTCCACCGGCTCGCCGATGACATTGATGATACGGCCAAGGCACGCCTCACCGACCGGCACCGTGATTGGGCCTCCAGTATCCCTGACCGGCTGGCCGCGGACAAGGCCTTCGGAAATGTCCATCGCGACGCAGCGCACCGAATTTTCCCCAAGATGCTGTGCGACTTCAAGGACCAGCCGGTTGCCGCCATTGTCGGTTTCGAGGGCGTTGAGGATTTCCGGCAGATCGCCGTCGAACTTCACATCGACGACGGCGCCAATGACCTGCGTGACGTGGCCCGTGCGCGTGTTGGATGCGGCGTCGACCATGGTTTGTCCTCTTGACAGGTTGAATGCTTAAAGCGCTTCCGCGCCGGAGATGATCTCGATCAATTCCTTGGTGATCATCGCCTGGCGCGAGCGATTATACTTCATGGTTTGCTTCTTGATCATTTCGCCGGCATTGCGCGAGGCGCTATCCATCGCGCTCATCCGCGCGCCTTGTTCGGACGCTGCATTTTCAAGCAGGGCCCGCAAGATCTGAGTCGAAATGTTGCGCGGCAGCAGCGCCGCGAGAATTTCCTCTTCGTCTGGCTCATACTCGTAAGCCGCCCCCGGTTGCGCCGCTTTTTCCTCCGCCGGGAGGGCGAGAGGTATCAGCTGCCGCGCGGTCGGGATCTGCGCGATCACCGATTTGAACCGCGAGTAAAACAAGGTGCATACGTCGAATTCGCCAGCCTGATGCAACGCAACGACCTTGCGGCCGATTGCGTCGGCATCGCCGAAGCCAAGCGTGCGCACGGCGCGAAGGTCGATCACCTCGACGATTTGGCGTCCGAATTGCCGGCGCAGGATGTCATGGCCTTTCTTGCCGACACAAAGGATCTTAACCGTCTTGCCTTGCCCCATGAGCGACAGCGCCGCCTCACGCGCGAGGCGCGCGATCGAGGCATTGAAAGCGCCGCAAAGACCGCGTTCGGCGGTACAAACGAGCAAGAGATGGATGCTGTCGCCGCCGCCCCCGAGCAGCGGCGGAACTTGGCCCCTCGTCGCAATCGAGGCGGCGAGATTGGCCAAAACCCTCTCCATCCGCTCGGCGTAAGGCCGCGCCAATTCGGCCGCGGTCTGCGCGCGCCGCAGTTTTGCCGCCGCGACCATCTGCATGGCCTTGGTGATCTTTTGCGTCGCCTTGACGGAGGCGATCCGGTTGCGCAGATCCTTCAATGAGGGCATGGTCTATCCGCTTCATCTCCGTCCCGGCCCCGCCAACTCAAGCGAAGTTCTCGATCATGCAAAGTTCTTGGCGTAGGCATCGACAATCGATTTGAGTTTTGCGCCGGACTCGTCGGAAAGATCCTTCGAGTCGCGAATCGCATCGAGGAGACCGGTGTGGCTCGCGCGCATCAGCGCGAGGAGCCCGTCCTCGAAGGCCCGCACCCGGTCAACCGGAAACGCATCGAGATAACCATTGACCCCGGCATAGATCACGCAAACCTGTTCCTCCATCTTCAAAGGCGAGAATTGCGCCTGCTTCAAAAGCTCGGTCAGGCGGGCGCCGCGCGCGAGCAGGCGCTGGGTCGTCGCGTCGAGATCGGAGCCGAACTGCGCGAAAGCCGCCATTTCGCGGTATTGCGCGAGTTCGCCCTTGATCCTGCCCGCGACCTTTTTCATCGCCTTCGTTTGCGCCGAGGAGCCGACGCGCGAGACCGAAAGGCCGACGTTCACGGCGGGCCTGATGCCTTGATAGAAGAGATCCGTCTCAAGAAAGATCTGGCCGTCGGTGATCGAAATGACATTCGTCGGAATATAGGCCGAAACGTCGTTGGCTTGCGTTTCGATCACCGGAAGCGCCGTGAGCGAGCCTCCCCCGTGGGCGTCGTTGAGTTTCGCCGCGCGTTCGAGCAGCCGTGAATGCAGATAGAACACATCGCCCGGATAGGCTTCGCGTCCCGGCGGGCGGCGCAACAAAAGCGACATCTGGCGGTAGGCGACGGCTTGCTTCGAAAGATCGTCGTAGATGATCAAGGCGTGCATCGCGTTGTCGCGGAAATATTCGCCCATTGCGCAACCGGCGAACGGCGCGAGAAACTGCATCGGCGCCGGATCGGACGCGGTCGCCGCGACAATGATCGAGTAGGGCAGCGCACCCTGCTCTTCCAGCACTTTCACGAATTGAGCGACGGTCGAGCGTTTCTGTCCGACCGCGACATAGACGCAATAGAGCTTGAGGTTTTCGTCGCTGCCCTGGTTCAGCGGCTTTTGATTGAGGATGGTATCGAGCGCCAGCGCGGTCTTGCCGGTCTGGCGGTCGCCAATGATCAGTTCGCGCTGGCCGCGCCCGATCGGGATCAGCGCGTCGATCGCCTTGAGGCCGGTCGCCATCGGCTCGTGCACGGATTTGCGCGGGATGATGCCCGGCGCCTTGACATCGACGCGGGCGCGCTTCTCCGCATGGATCGGGCCCTTGCCATCGATCGGATTGCCCAGCGCGTCGACGACGCGGCCGAGCAGCCCTTTGCCAATCGGAACATCGACGATGGCGCCGGTCCGCTTGACCGTCTGGCCTTCCTTGATGTCGCGGTCGGTACCGAAAATGACAATGCCGACGTTGTCGCTTTCAAGGTTCAAGGCCATGCCGCGCACGCCGTTCTCGAACTCGACCATTTCGCCGGCCTGGACGTTGTCGAGGCCATAGACCCGGGCGATACCGTCCCCGACCGAGAGGACCTGGCCTACCTCGGTCACCTCTGCTTCATTGCCGAAGTTCGCGATCTCGTTCTTGAGGATCGCGGAAATTTCCGCGGCGCGGATCTCCATCAGCCGGCCTCTTTCATGCGTATACGAATCGAATTGAGTTTGGTTTTGAGGGAACTGTCCACCATGCGCGAGCCCAGTTTGACGATCAGGCCGCCGATGATCGCCGGGTCCACCTTGACGGCGATGTCGACCTCGCCGCCGCCGGAAATATCGGTAAGCGCGTTCCGCAATGCCTCGACATGCTCGGGGTTGAGCGGCTCGGCGACCGTCACGTGAGCCCGCGTGACGCCTTTTCGCGCGTCGTTCAGCAAATTGAAATCGCGGATCATGTCGAAAATCGCGAAGAGCCTGCGTTTTGCCGCGACGAGCTTGATGAATTTGGCGGCGATCCCGCCAATCTCCGCCTTGGCGAGAAGGGCATCGAGCGCCTTAACCTGCTCTTCGGCCGAGAAAACCGGACTCTTGACGAAACGTTGCAAATCCGCGCTGGATCGGACCAATTCCGCGAAGTGTGCGAGATCGGCGGCGGTCGTTTCCGTCGTCCCGGTTTCTTGGCTGAGCGCGAACAGTGCCTGGGCATAGCGCCCCGCCATCCCGGACACGCGTGTCTCTTGCGCCGCCAAAGCGAAATCCCCAAAATTCAAATGGCCGCCGAAGCCGCTTCCCAAAGGCCCGGCTTTTCGCGGCAAAAAATCGAGACGCGGTCCAGAACTGGAAAACGAGGAAAGGCGTCAAGGAAAGCGGCGCCACGACGAGGCACGGATCACCTAACATAGAGCTTTTTGCGGCGCAACCCTTCGCCCGGCAAATGCGCGGGGCCGCGACAACCGGTCGTTGGGCGTATAAAATCAAACAGTGGGGCCTGTGCCTCGTCACGCCAATTTAGGCGCGCCTATCTGTATTCGGAAGAACATGCGATAAAATAAAATAACGGCAATTGTCTACCTGCCGTCCGGCGATGAATGGGCGCTTCCGCCTATACCAAAGGAAACCGACGCTGAAAAAAATCTCGCCTGAGGCACGTCTCGACCAATCCTTCGGCCTTCCGGCCAAGGCGGCCGATCCCATTGCGATGGCAAGGCGCGATCTGAACAAAGCCCTGCCCCGGCGCTTCTACAAGGAAGTGACGGTGCAACAGCGGGATGGTGCTCACGCTCTGCTTCTCGACGGGCGGGTTGCAAAATCGCCGCGCGGAAACCCCTTGGCGCTTCCGGGTGTGGCGGCGGCAAAAGCGCTGGCGGACGAATGGTCCGCGCAGGGCGAGTTCATCGATCCGGCATCGATGCCATTGACCCGCATCGTCAATTCCGCGATTGACGGAGTTGCCAACCGGCTCGGCGCCACGGTGGACGAAATCGCCAGATATGCCGGGGCGGACCTCGTTTGTTTTCGCGCCGCCGAGCCAATGGCGCTCGCCGAGGCGCAAGCCGCCGGCTGGGATCCTATCCTCGCCTTCGCGCGCGAAAAACTTGGCGCCCATTTCATTTGCACCGACGGCGTGGTGTTCGTCGAACAGCCGGAACCCGCCCGCGCGGCGGTGAAAGAGGCCATCCTGCACATCGCAAACAGCGGCCCGGCGGCGCCCTTCGCGCTGGCCGCGCTGCATGTGATGACAACGCTCACCGGCTCGGTCTTGCTCGCGCTCGCCGTGGCGCATGGCGCGCTCACCCTCGACGAGGCCTGGACTGCCGCCCATGTCGACGAGGATTTTGAGATGCGCGCCTGGGGCGAGGACGCGGAGGCTTTGCGGCGGCGCGCACGGCAATGGCGCGAGATGGAGGCGGCCGCACGCCTGTTTCAAGCCGTCCATGGCGCACGAGCATGAAAGAGCACACGTTGTCGCGAAGTGACGGCGGGACGTTCCCAAGCATGGGCAATGCGACCGGCAAACAGGAGGTTGGCCAGTGAAATCCAGTCTCGAACGCCTTGCCGAGCGCCGCGCGCGTGCCCTTCGAGGCGGCGGCGAAAAGCGGATCCTCGCACAACACGGGCGTGGAAAACTCACCGCGCGGGAGCGGATCGAGCTTCTCACCGACCAAGGTTCGTTCGAGGAATCCGGGATGTTCGTCGAGCATCGCGCGACGGACTTCGGCATGGAACAACGTCACTCGCCGGGCGATGGCGTTATCACCGGGTCCGGCACCATCAACGGCCGCGCGATCTTCGTCTATGCCAAGGATTTTACGGTTTTTGGGGGTTCGCTTTCCGAGGCGCACGCGCAAAAGATCGCCAAGCTGCAGGACATGGCGCTCAACAATCGCGCGCCGCTCATCGGGCTGTTTGATTCGGGCGGTGCCCGCATCCAGGAGGGAGTCGCCGCACTCGCGGGCTACGGCGAGGTTTTCCAGCGCAACGTCCTGGCGTCCGGTGTGATCCCGCAGATTTCCCTCGTCATGGGTCCCTGCGCGGGCGGCGATGTCTACTCTCCGGCGCTCACCGATTTCATCTTCATGGTCAAGGACACGAGCTATATGTTCGTCACCGGCCCCGATGTGGTGAGGGCGGTCACCAACGAGACGGTGAGCGCCGAGGATCTCGGCGGAGCATCGGTGCATACGGCCAAAAGCGCGGTCGCCGACGGCGCCTATGAAAACGATGTCGAGGCTTTGCTGCAAATGCGGCGGCTAGTCGATTTCCTGCCATCGTCGAACACGAGTGGCGTGCCGGAATGGCCGGGCTTCGATGACCCCGAGCGCTGCGAGGCTTCGCTCGAACTCGCTCGCGCCGGACGATCCGGCAAAGCCCTACGACATCAAGGAACTCATCGCCAAGACCGTTGACGAAGGCGATTTCTTCGAGATCCAGGAAGCTTATGCGCGCAATATCGTGACAGGCTTTGGCCGCATCGAAGGGCGCACGGTGGGCTTTGTCGCCAATCAGCCCATGGTGCTCGCCGGCACGCTCAACTCCGACGCCTCGCGCAAGGCCGCCCGCTTCGTGCGCTTCTGCGATTGTTTCAATATTCCAATCGTGACCTTCGTCGATGTGCCGGGATTTCTTCCCGGCATTGCGCAGGAATATGGCGGCCTCATCAAGCATGGCGCGAAGCTCCTCTTTGCCTATGCTGAGGCGACGGTGCCGAAGGTAACCGTCATCACGCGCAAAGCGTTTGGCGGCGCCTATGACGTGATGGCCTCGAAACATCTGCGCGGCGACATGAATTACGCCTGGCCCGGTGCCGAAATCGCGGTCATGGGCGCCAAGGGCGCAGTCGAAATCATCTTCCGCGCCGACTTGGGCAACTCGGAGAAAATCGCCGCGCGCACGCGCGAATACGAGGAGCGTTTTCTATCGCCCTTCGTGGCGGCGGAGCGCGGCTATATCGACGACATCATCCTGCCGCATGAAACCCGAAAGCGCATCGCCCGCGCGCTCGCCATGCTGCGCACCAAGGACCTCAGGAATCCGTGGAAGAAGCACGGCAATATTCCCCTGTGATGTTCCGCGCGGGTTTTTCGCGAGGTCCTTGTTTTTGCGCAATCGTACCAAAATGTTTCACGTGAAACATTTTGGTACGATTGACATTCGACGCAAACATACATTTGCAAGGCGCGGCGAGGTAAGAAGCGGGGATTTGGACCTAGCGCGATTTTCGGATAGGATTTAGTTTTCGGAACGTGATTTTTTGGAAAATGTCTTTCCTCGAAAGGCTTTTGGCGTAGCATTCTGCGGACTTTGCGTGTCTTCAAAATCGCTGGGTTAATCCCGCGAGGATCGCGCGGCGAATCCCAAATTGCGGCGCGCCGACGCCAATCCCAGAGCCGTCGCGGATTTGATAGATGGCGTCACCGATGTTCAAAACATCGAGGCGCAGCTCTGTCCCTTGCCCGATCCCGAGGTCGAACTTTTGGACGAGGCTTACATTTACGACGGCATAGGCGGGTAGCGACGCGCCGTTCGGCACGGTTGGTGTGCCCGAGCGCAGGCCGCTTTGTGCCAGGAGATCCGCCGACACCCGAGTTTGGTAGTTCGTGCCTTGGTTGAAGATGTAGGCAATTCCGGCAGAGCCTGTCCATGTCTGGTCATGATCGAGATGGATGTAATGCTGCGCGATGTAAGCCAGCTCATCCGGCGGGAAATTGAACTGTGCGGAATTGATGTTTGTTCCCATCGCGCGCGAATAGGCGGCATTGCCATAGATCGACCAGGGACCCTGGTCGTAGCTGATCGTGAAGACCGAGCCGGCGACATAGGCCTTGGCATAATTGAACGCCGTCAGGATGATGGGGGCACCGAATTGACCTTCGTCGAGCAGATTTGTCGCAAGCTTGTAATAGCCATCGAGTCCGACGGTGAGACCGGGAAGGATCGTCTGGTTGATTCCGACATCGAAATAATGCGATCGCTCGGCCTTGACGGTGCCGTTTTCCTGAACGGCGGGTGCTGCCGTCGTATTGGCGAAGAGCGCGATCGAGGCCGATGAAACGAGTGCCAAAGGCGGCGGCACAAAATAGCGCGAATAGCCCGCATGGACCGTCGTCGCGTCCGTCGCGTTCATGACCAAGTTCACGCGCGGGCTCGCCTGAGTTTCGTTGGTGAACTCGTTGACGCCGTCAAAGCGCAGGCCGGAGTTGAGGGTGAGCGCCGGCGAAGAGCCGCCATTCGTCTTGTAGGTAAACACCATAAAGGCCGCCGGTGCGCGTGCCATTATCGATGATGCTGAGCGGCACATTCGAGGTCTGTGCGCCCACCCCGTCGATTGGCAAAACGAAGGAATTGGTATCGAAGGCGACGGTCTCCACTTGTCCGAGAAAACCGCCCCGCAACGTATGGCTGTCGTTGAGCCGCCAGCTGGCATCGGCCTGAACGCCTTCGGCCAGACTGGATCGCCGCGCAAACGGGGTGATCCCGTTAAAGAGGAGATCGCCGAGCGTGTCTGGGCTGAACGACAGAACGCTGTTGCGCACAAAGGCGGAGATTTGCAAATCGATATCGCCGATATGTTTTTGCAGCGATAGCAAACCGAATTGGGTCGCCTCGTGCTGGACTTCGTTGAGGAGTGAGCTGTTGAACCTTGTTGCGCCAAGCACATTGAGGCCGAGCGCGGGGATCCGGCCAGGACTATTCGGGATTTGAAAGCGGCCGTTGAAAGCGCCTCCGATCAGGCTCACCCGCGTATCCGGATCGATAATGCCGGACATATAGGAAAAGCCGTTGAATTGCTGCGTCGAATCGTGCAGCGCATCGTAGGACGCAACAGGATTTTCGATGCCGCGGTCGTTGCTGAGATAGCTACCGGTCAAGAACCAATCGACGGGGCCATAGTGTCCGCCATATTCGAAGCTTGGCTGCAGCCAATTGAAGCTTCCGCCATACATGGAGAGGGCGATCCCCGCATTTGTGAGGCCGGTCTTGGTCTGGATGTCCAGGACTCCTGCGGTTCGAAATCCATATTGCGCCGGCAAGGCGCCGGTGAGCAGCGAGATGCTGCGGGCGAAACGGGTTTGAAGCGCCTGACCAAAGACCGAGAGCCCCTCCGGCAATTGGACGCCGTTGATCCTGAATTGCACATTGGCATGTTCGCCGCGTACATGGATCTGGCCGAAACTGTCCTGCGCGACGCCCGGCATCTGCAGCAAGACCTGGTTCAAAGGCGCGTTTTCACCTTGCGGGATGGTCTCCAGTGCCTCGGGACCGAATGTATAGGTGCTGGCGCCGAGGCTCGGCTGAATTTGAAGGCGAGCGGCGTTGAGTTCTTGCGATATGATTTCAATCGTATCGAGGGTGATTGAGGTTGTCCCGCCATCGGCCGATGCTTGCGGCACCGGCGCGGGACTCTCCGCAAGCGCGGGGGTAGCGGCAAGTGCCACGACGGCGCTCATTCTTGCCCGTCCACGCGGCGCGAACAACATGGCATTTTCCTTCTTAAATTGCCCGGCTCTTGAAACATAATATCAGATGTAATGCTATAACGTTGTTACCGATTAGACACAGCCTGCCTAATTTTGCGCGATGGACGCGCCCTTCGCGCTTGCCGACAAGCTTGGGGGGCGCAAGGACCGTGGCTTGCTTGACCGGCGCGCCAGGAAATCGGCGCGGCGGCGGCCCGCGCGACCGCGAGCGGGGACTTCTGTCGAGATCACCATGGACGTGACGGACTCGCCGGCTTCCGAGACGGATACGCCGCCCCACCTCATTACGCCGTCACCAACTTTTGCCGAGAGCTCCTAGAGCATGTCCAAAAAAGTAGAGCAACGTTTTCTGGACCTGCGCCGAAGGGTCTACTCTATGCGGTGAGAAGATATTCATCGGCTTGGCGGCGGTTGCGGGGTGAACTCAGCAATCCCGCGATTTCGCTCGCAGGAATCGGCCGGCTAAACAAATAGCCCTGCATTTCGGTGCAGCCGGCTTCGCGCAACCATGCAAGTTGCTTTTTTGTCTCGACGCCTTCCGCCAGGGTGGGAATGCCGAGGCTCGATCCAAGATTGGTGATCGCCTTGATAATCGCCATGCGGTTGCGTTTCGATGTTCCGAACTGGGCAAGTTTTACCTTGTTGGCCGGGCGCCCCGCCGGCCGGTGGGATCGGTCTCGCGTTAACCGCTTCGCTTGCAACTGCGCAACCGCAAATCCACGCCGCCTTCAGGCCGAAAATCCACTTGTCGTCCTGTTCAAATTTGCCAAGCTAGCTCTCTTTGAAGTACGCAAATTGTTACGCAAATTGTCATCCGGTAACAGGTGTTAACTTGAGTTTCGGAGTCCTGGTTCGCCGCGACCGCCGCTGGACATTCGGACCGCCGCTCCTCTATAACCCCGCTGGGCCGGGACCTCGCAAAATACCGGCGGCGCCCAGGTAGCTCAGTTGGTAGAGCATGCGACTGAAAATCGCAGTGTCGGTGGTTCAATTCCGCCCCTGGGCACCAATCTTCCTCCACATGGCATCCCTCTCATTTCTGTCGCTCAAACGTAACCCCCAACTTTTCGAGCGAAGCGAGAACTTGCTTCGCTCGCACACCCGGCAGCCGGGCAAACATAATACGCGATGATCGGGGCCCTCACCGTCCGTGGGAATGGTATCGCGATGCGCAATGAGTATATCGAGATAAACCGCGAGCGCTTCTTCCGCATGCTTCACTGCGGCCTCAAATGTATCGCCCCATGTCGGGCAGCCGATAAGGGCCGGAAAGTATGCGAGGTAGCTGTCGGCATGCTGCTCGACGACGAAGGGCCTCACTCTGGGTTCCGGTTGGGTCTGGCTGGCAGATGCGGGTCGAGCTGGAGTACCATGGCCACATCCGTGATCGACATTTGGCCGATGCGAAACTGGTCCGGAAGACGTCCGACTTCGATAAAACCGATCTTGTGGTAAAGTGCCCAGGCCGGTGCGTTATGCGCAAAGATCCAGAGGTCAAGCCAGGCAAGACCGGCACGACCCGCAAATGCAATCGCAGCGGCGAGACGACGATGAGTCACCTCGTTCAGATGCTCGGCCTGACAGTTCACAACTTCGTCTCCGCCGCGACAGGTCTCGCCATGGCGTTCGCGCTGGTGCGGGGCTTTGCGCGCTTCAAGTCGCCGACGGTCGGCAATTCGCGACGGTTTTCGCTTTTGGACGAGCGGTAACCAACTTCCGTCAGGGACGCGCGATTGTCATAACGATGGGGATCGTCCTCGTGACCGGCATCCTGGTCGCCTATTGGGTGGAAGCCGCCGGCAACCCCCTGCTGACCGCCATCGGGTCGATCCTTCGCCTGGCAATATGGAGGGCAAGGAAGTTCGAATTCGGGCCGGCTATGAGCGCGCTCTATGCCACCGCGACGACGGGCACCAGCACGGGCTCCGTTAACTCCATGCACAACTCCTTCACACCGCTCGGCGAACTCGTGCCCATGTTCAACATGCTGCTTGGCTGCGTCACGCCGGGCGGCGACGGCGCGGGCCTTTACGGATTCCTGATGCTTGCGGTCATCGCCGTCTTCGTCGCCGGCCTCATGGTCGGTCGCACGCCGGAATATCTCGTCAAGAAGATCGAAACGCGCGAGATGAAGCTCGCCATGCTGGCCGTGCTTATCTATCCGCTCAGCGTTGTCGGCTTCTCGGCCGCGTCGGTGATGCTGAAAACGGGGCTCGACAGCCTGAACAACGCCGGCCCGCATGGCCTCTCGGAAGTCCTCTATGCCTTCGCGTCCACCAACGCCAACAATGGCTCGGCCTTCGCTGGCTTGAGTGGCAATACGCTCTGGTACAATACGACGCTCGGCCTCGCCATGTTCCTCGGGCGGTTCGCTTACGTGATCCCGGTGCTGGCGCTCGCGGGCTTCTTCGCGGCGAAGAAGAAAGCGCTTGCCTCGGCCGGCACCTTCCCGAACTCATGGGCCTTCGTTCGTCGGCCTGCTGCTCGGCGTCATCCTCATTTTGTACCTCCTCCAATATTTCCCGGCTCTCGCGCTCGGCCCTATCGTCGAGCACTTCCTGCCGCAAGCAGGCAAGGCCTTCTGAACGGAGTTTTCCCATGTCTTCGAAAACCGCCGCTCCCGGCCTCTTCAATCCAGCCATAATCCGCCGCGCCGCAATCGACGCGTTCCGTAAACTCGACCCGCGCCAGCTCGCGCGTAATCCGGTCATCTTCGTCACCGAAATTGTCTCGGCGGTCGTGACTCTCCTCTTCGTCCGCGATCTCGTCACGCAAAACGGAACCGCGCTGTTTACAGGTCAGATCGCGGCCTGGCTGTGGTTTACTGTGCTGTTCGCCAATTTCGCCGAGGCGGTGGCGGAAGGGCGCGGCAAGGCGCAGGCGGACGCGCTGCGCAAGACCCGTACCGACACCAGGGCAAAGCGGCTAATCGACCCTGATGGCAAGAGCGGCACGGGGAATGTCGTCGAAGGCGTATCCGCACTCGACCTGAGGATCGGCGAATTGGTTCTGGTCGAGGCGGGCGATCTCATACCGGGTGACGGCGAGGTCATCGAAGGAGTGGCTTCCGTCAATGAGTCGGCAATCACTGGCGAGTCCGCGCCCGTCATTCGAGAAGCTGGCGGCGACCGTTCGGCCGTTACCGGCGGCACGACCGTTTTATCAGACTGGATCAAAGTGAAAATCACGGCGGCGCCAGGTTCGACTTTCATCGATCGGATGATCGCGCTGGTCGAGGGCGCGCAGCGTCAGAAGACGCCTAACGAACTCGCGCTGTCGATTCTGCTTTCGGGCCTTACCATTATCTTCCTCATCGTCTGCGTAACGCTCTGGCCACTTGCAGCTTACTCCGGAACGGTGCTTACGGTAAGCGCTCTCATCGCATTGCTTGTCTGTACACCACGAACCACATCAATTTCTCACCCGATCCGAAGTCGTCCAAATCGCCTTGAAACCATTTTTGTTTTGGCGTTGTTGCCTCCGATGACTTTTCCCAGAAGACTGCTTCAACTATTTTCGCAATGCCGGATATCGGTCCACCCAATCAGGATCCGCTCTAACCGAAGCCAAACTTTGAGAGTCGACGTGTTGCGTTCTCATTTCGATTTGCGGTCGGCCGGCAACGACTGGAATCGAAATCCAAGCCATGGAGTTGGCCTTCGATCGAAGTTACGAATCGGTTTTTCCGGTGCGATGAGTTCGATACCCGCAAATCGACGCGTGCCGTTTAAATCCAAGGATCGGGGCAAGTCGACGTTCGATGGATCGGCGATCCTGTTCGATCGGATTGTCCAAATAAATTTCGATGACCGGCCGGGTTGGAACCAAAGATAAATTGGTGGGCCGGGCAGGATTCGAACCTGCAACCAGACCGTTATGAGCGGCCGGCTCTAACCGTTGAGCTACCGGCCCCGGCAGGCCTCGATCGAGGCCGCACCCTAGTGTAGGGTTTCCAAGATAGCTTTACAATTACGGGCTTTTTTGAGGATGTCATCAGCCTTTTTTGTCCAGACGAAGAGCTGCGGGTTTTGCGTTGTCGTTTTGGATGTGGTCGTGGATAGCGTGTTCGAGTTCGGCGACGCTGCGGAATACGCCTCTACGGATGTGTTTGCGGATGATTTCCGCGAGGTCAAAGCCATCGCCGTGCTTGATTAGGAATCTTCGCGCGACTTTTCGGCAAGCTCGCCGTCGCGCCGCGTATTACCGGTACCGGCAAGTTAGTTTGCGCGCGCCATCGGCGTCTCAGTCTCCCCTAAATCAATTCGTCCAAACGATACCCAAGATAGCGAACCGAATTGATGGGGTCGTAACCGAGCTTGCCGCGCAATTTCTTGCGCAGCTTGCTGATATGGCTTTCAACCACGTTCTCTTCGACGTCCTCGTCGAAAATTCCGTAGATGGAATTGAAGATTTGGGACTTGCTGACGCGCCGGCCGCGGTGATTGACCAGATATTCAAGGATGCGGCGCTCGCGTCGTGGCAATGGCAGAGAAACTCCCTTGAGTTGCGGATCCCGGCCATCGAAAAAGACCCGCAATTCGCCAACCACGGCACAGTCGCGCTCGTAATCGTGCCGGCGCCGGATTGCTCCCACCCTGGCCAGTATTTCGCGAACATGGATCGGTTTGCGCACCACGTCATCGACGCCGGCCGCGAACAAATCCAGCGTCTGCCTCGAGACAAGGTATCTCGTTCATGGCAATCACCGGAGCACAGGTGCGGTCCTTGATCATCTTGGGATAAAGCTGCCGGTCCCGGCAGTCCCCGAGGAGAAATGCTTCGACCGCGAAGAGGTCGGCATCGGCCACCGTCGCCACCCATTCCTGGAATTCCAGAGGGCAAAATCCGGCGGAGGAAACGCCTTCGCTGTCAAAACGGCATGTGTAATCAGATGTTACAATTTCACGTTCGTCAATTATCACTAACATTGAAATCTCCTCCAAATCTCCTCATTCATTAATCATTAACAACTTATGGTTAAATGTCAACTGAAATTTATCGTTAAAGTTGTTTATCGCGCGATAACTACAGCCTTAGGTTGTAACATGGCGCTGCTTCCGGTAGCGGTCAAGGCATCGGTTGATTGCAGAACATGGCCGCGAGAGAACGGAACCGGCCTGAATGGAAGTGATGATCGATTTGCATGCAGCCGACATCGATGAGCCTCGCACCGCGCTTGCGCGGCTCTTCGAAACGGAACAAAGCTTCACTCAAATTGGCGGCGAAAAATGACGGACCCCCGATGTTGCTCTTGTCCGTGCGGCACACTTACGCCATACCCATAATGCGGGGCTTGCGGGTGGGCGGGCCGACTCCTGAGCGCCAAGCGTCGTCTACCGTTCATGTCGCAGTGCGGCGAAGCTCTGCAGCATACAGCTCCATTCAGGAGACATGGCTCGCATCCGCGACAGGGCCCCGGTCATTTGCCGAAAGCTTCGGTAGTGCATCAGTTTGAAATCCCAGCCAACTCATGGAGGCACCTCCCATAGCTGCAATTGCTCGTAAGTTGATGGGTTATCGCGCCTAGTTACGATGGCATGTACGAACCCGAGGAAACTCACGAGAGCTATAGCGGCGCTGACGGCGTACAAGATCTTTATCATGGCTCAAAAATCCTGTTCGTTGTCATTAATCGCCTAGCCACACGCGAGTAGAATTCGGCGGGGCATCGTAGGAGGATAGCTCGACGCGGAAAGCCTTTCAATTCAAATTCCTATGATTTAACTTTATCTCTTTATCGTGTCACGGGCCGCCATCCGCGAGGCGAGCGAATTTTCAACAATTAAGCTCTAGCGACTCACCCCGCCTCCCGGTATTCTGGGGCCATGCCGCGTCTCCCGCGAAACAACGCGCCCCGCGTTACCGGTATCGCCTATCTCGATGTGTCTCACGCAGGCGAGACCTATCGAATCAATTTGCGGCGAACGGCCGCCACGCGCCGCTTTACCTTGCGGGTCCGGGCGGCGACACAGGACGTTGTTTTGACCATGCCCGCGCGGGGAAGCCTCGGCGAGGCAAAATCCTTCGCTGGCCGGCACGCGGCCTGGATCGGCGCAAAACTGCGCCGGTTACCGGAACTGATCCCCTTCGAGCCGGGAGCGTTCGTTCCCGTGCGGGGAACGTTGCACCGGATTACCCATTGCCCCGCGAAGCGCGGGAGAGTCTGGATCGAGGACGGCGTGGCAAGTCCGGGGAGCAACGCCGGGCCCTTGCTTTGCGTGAGCGCTGGGGCGCCGTTCGTGCCCCGCCGGGTGCGCGACTTTCTTGTCAGGGAGGCCGCGCGGGACATCGCGGCCGCCGTCGAGAGCCACACCAAAAAACTTGGAGTCGCGCCTCCGAAAATCACCTTGCGGGATACGACGAGCCGGTGGGGATCTTGCTCCTCGTCGGGCAGGCTTAGCTTTTCCTGGCGCCTGATCCTGGCACCTCGTTTCGTCCTCGACTATCTCGCAGCGCATGAAGCAGCGCATCTCTTGCATATGAACCATTCCGCCGCGTTCTGGGCCGCGGTCGGGCGCTTGACGGCTGATACGGAGCGCGCGGAGGCGTGGCTCAAGGCGCATGGATCCGGCCTCCTTCGCTTCGGGGCGGATCAGGCTTAGGGCCTATCGGGAAACAATCGCTTCGTTTGCATCGCTTGGTTTGAGGGAGCGATCGTAGCAACCCGCGCGCCGTGGCTTTGTTGCAGAGGCTCGCGCATCCCAAGGCCCTCCTTCTCGTCGGCAATATGAACGAGTTCCAGCCGTAACTTTGCCATTGTTATTTTCTAATAGAGCTTGAATTGAGTTTAGTTAAGTTCAGGCACTTCGCTTTGGCCGCCGGTGTCGTGGCGGAACTAATTCCGCCTTTATGCGTTTAACGCATTGGCTTGGTCAGAATAAGGTCATCGCGCCCATGGATCACCTTGAACTTCCGTACAAACCTGCCGGGATCGTTCCCGGCGGGTCGAGCGGGAGACTTGTGATCATGTCGAATTGGGTGCCTTTGGCGTCATCGTCGGCGGCGCCAGCGGCGGGAGGACTTGCCGTCGCGCTTAAAGCAGCGCTCAAGGAGCGTGGCGGACTTTGGTTCGGCTGGTCGGGCAAAACCAGCGAGAAGAGCACTCTCGCCTGCCAATGGGGGACTTTTGGATCGCTCACCTATGCGGTGTCCGACCTTTCGCGCCGCGATATCGAACAATATTACCATGGCTTCGCCAACCGGGCGCTGTGGCCGATCTGTCATTATCGTCTCGATCTCGCCGATCTGTCGGAGTGCAATGCCGGTGCCTATTTTCGGGTGAACAAGCAATTCGCCCGGCAGGTCCACAAGATGCTGCGCCGGGACGACATCATTTGGGTGCACGACTATCATTTCATTCCGATGGCGAGAGTCCTGCGCGAGCTGGGCTGCGTCAACCGGATCGGCTTTTTCTTGCATATTCCCTGGCCGGGGCCGGAAGTCGCCAGCGCTTTGCCCGCCTATCAGCGAATGCTGCGCTCGTTTGGAGCCTATGATGTCGTTGGTTTTCAGACCGAGACCGACGCCGATAATTTTCGTGACTGCATCGTGAGCGCCAATGCGGGCCGAGTCGCCAGCGGCGATTGGTGCGAGATCGATGGCCGCCGGACGCGGGTCAGCGCATTTCCCATCGGCATCGACACCGAAGTCTTCGCCAAGGAAGCCCGTGCCGCCGAAAAGAGCGCAACCGTGAAATGCATGCTCGCGAGCCTCGAAGGCCGGGACCTGATCATTGGGGTAGACCGGCTCGACTATTCCAAAGGCTTGAAACAGCGAATCGAAGCGTTTTGCACGTTCCTCGAGCGTTCACCACAGGCGGAGCGGGCGCGGGTGACGATGTTGCAGATCACGCCCAAGTCGCGCTCGGAAGTTCCCGAATATGCCCGGTTGCAGCGCGAATTGGCGGAAGAAGTCGGCCGCATCAATGGCAAACACGGAGATGTCGATTGGACTCCACTGCGCTACATCAACAAGACGATGAGCCGTTCGGCCCTGGCCGGGCTTTATCGTATCGCGCGGATCGGCCTCGTGACACCCTTGCGTGACGGCATGAATCTCGTTGCGAAGGAATATGTCGCGGCGCAAGCGCCGGATAATCCTGGCGTGCTTGTCTTGTCGCAATTCGCCGGCGCCGCCCATGAACTAAAAAGCGCCTTGATCGTCAACCCCTACGACGTTGAAGCGACCGCCGCCGCCATCGCGCGCGCCTACGCCATGCCACTCGAAGAACGCAAGGACCGTTGGAACTCCTTGATGGCGGTGCTTCGCGCGAACAGCATCCACGATTGGACAGCCCACTTCCTTCAGGCTCTGGGCGGTGAGCACGAAGGCAAGGAGATCATCGACCCTCTGATCGAGGACGCTCATCTGCCGGCCACCGCCGGCCTAAGCGGGACCGCACCGGACCGCGCCCGCTTGGACGGCATAGCGGCCCTTTGTGATCTTACCGGAGTCGTGGTGCCAGGCGCTTATTATTTAACCAAATCCTAGCTGAGGACGGCCGAAACAAGACAAGGGCATCATGCATCAAACGTAAGGTCCGCAGCATCTGAGCTTTCCCTATCTACCGGTCGTCATGCGAATCCGATTTTCAATAATGAGGATGCGGCGCGCGCCCATTTCGAGGCGACTCGCTGGCCGGAAAGCGAACCCGTCGGCCAGGATTGCGGCACCATTGATCATACAATAGCGCTTGCGTCGAGACGCCTTGACGGGCAAGGATCCAAACATGGTTTGGCTGGCAGGACGCAAAGCGTGACCGGCGGCGAAAAAGTAGGCATGGTGGTCAGGGGATGGCCCTTTGAGGCGAGGCCTTTATTCGTTGCCGCGTTCTTAAGCTTTTTCGGTGCCGGTCACGCCGGCGGTTTCGGGCACGGCGCCTCCCGCCGCCTGGGAAGATCGGGCAAGCGGTGGCGTCGCCTGTTCGGTTGGCGCGCCTGTCTGGGCGCCGCCGGCGGCCACTGCGGAAGATTTGCCCTGGGCTTCCGTCTGGCTTGGGCATTTTTCCGGCGGCCGCCGCTTTGAAGATGGCAATGGGCAAACCTTCATCGATTGGCGGGATGACAAACTTTGCTTTCCCTCGCGGCAAAAGTGTCAAGCCTGGATCGCCGGCTTGCGCCGCGCCAATCGTCGCCCCGAGGGCTTTTGGACCTGTTTACTTCTGCGCTGAATGGCGGATGCGTTTGGCGCCTGCGCACCCTAAATTCGAGCGCACCGGGTCTGGAGAGCCGCAATGATCGATGCCTTGAAAAATTTTATCGCCGAGATCAGCGGTGCGGAGGCGCCCGCCCGGAGTTTTGGCGAAGAGGATTATCGTCTCGCGGCGGTGGCCTTGCTGATTCATGTCGCCACTATCGACGGCCAGACGGACCTCGCCGAGCGGCGCCGGCTGAAGACAATCATCGAGGAGCGGTTCGACCTCGACGCGAAAGCAGCCTCGGAATTAATCACGATGGGCGAGCAAAGCGACCGCGAGGCCGTCGATTTCTACCATTTCACCAGCGTCCTGAAACGCGTGCTCGACGACGATGGACGCCAGAAAATCGTGGAGATGTTGTGGGACATCGCGTTTGCCGACGGTGTGGTCCACGAATTCGAGGAAAACACGATCTGGCGCATCGCCGAACTTCTTGGCGTATCGACGCGCGACAGGGTCTTGCTGCGCCAGCGGGTGGCCGCACAAACGCCGCGGGACGCCCCCTCCGAAGGCCCCTGGTCCGCGTCCGCCGCGAAAGGGAAAGCATGAGCGAGATGGGTCTAACGCAAGACGGCCGCGAGACGCGCCGCGTCACCTTGATTACAGGCGCCTCCGGCGGGATCGGCGCCGCTCTTGCCCGCGTCTTTGCAAGACATGGTCGCGATCTCGCTCTTGTCGCGCGCGGCCGCGCCAAGCTCGAAGCGCTCGCCGATGAAATCGCGGCGTCCGGCAGGCCACGGCCCTTCGTGCTGGCATTCGACCTGACCGAACGTGGCGCCGTCAACGACCTCGCCGCCGCGCTGGACGCCGCTGGCGCCACACCGGAAATTCTCGTGAACAACGCCGGTTTCGGCCTTGCCGGCCCCGTTGCCGGGCTAAACCCGGCCGAACAGCTTGCGATCGTCGATCTCAATGTCCGAACGCTCGTTGAAATGACTTTGCGGTTCCTGCCCGGTATTCGCTCGGCTCGAGGCAAGATTTTGAACGTAGCATCAATCGCGGCCTATTTTCCGGGCGGCCCGGGCATGGCCGCCTATTACGCCTCCAAATCCTTTGTGCTCTCGTTCTCGCTGGCTCTCTCGCAGGAACTGCATTCGCAGGGCGTCACGGTCTCGGCGCTATGCCCCGGCTACACCAAGACGGATTTCCAGGCCCGCGCGGGTATCGGGCCAAACATGGACCTCGCTCGTCTCCCGGGTTCGACCGCCATTGAGGTCGCGGAAGCCGGCTATGCCGGGCTGATTGCCGGACGCCGCGAGATCGTGCCTGGGTCGCTGAACAAACTCGGCATTGGGCTCTTGCCATTTTTGCCAAAATCCATAACATTAGCAGTCATTTCGCGGTTGCAGCAAAATCGGGCTCCTCTCCCCTGAAGTCCGGTTTGATATTTTTCATCTTGCGAACGATGCCTAAAGGGATCAAATCTTGCGGCAGGGTTCTCATCGTCCTGCATCAAGCACATTCGACTCCGGGGCGGCTCGGGCGGCTCTTACGCGCGCAAGGATTTGATCTCGATTGCCGGCGTCCCTGCTTCGGCGATCCGCTGCCGGAAACGCTAAGGGGCTACGCCGGCGCGATTGTTTTCGGCGGTCCGATGAGCGTCAATGATGAAGACGCGTGGTTGCGCCGCGAAATAGACTGGATCGGGGTCCCGCTTAAGGAAGACACGCCTTTCCTTGGCATTTGTCTCGGCGCCCAGATGCTGGCGCGCCATCTCGGTCAACGCGTCCGCCCGCATCCGCAAGGGCGGGTCGAAGTGGGCTATTACCCTATCCATCCGACTGAACACGGGCATCGCATTTGCGACTGCCGGTTCCCCAACCACGTCTATCAATGGCACCGGGAAGGTTTCGATCTGCCGAACGGCGCGACTCTCCTAGCCAGCGGCCAGGATTTCGAGGCGCAGGCCTTCCGTTATCGCGGGCAGGCCTACGGCTTCCAATTCCATCCGGAAGTAACTTTCGCAATGATGTGCCACTGGGCACTCCTCACCCGCGAGCGCATGGGCGAACCCGGCGCCCGCCCCCGTCATCGCCATATCGAAGGCTGGTTCCGGCACGACGGCGCCGTGGCGCATTGGTCCGGGGCTTTTGTGCGCTGCTGGCTCGCCGGCGGCCGGCCTGGCGCGCTCCCGGGCCGGGCGGACTCAATTGAATCGGTCAAGAGACCACGCGGGATCAATAAGTTGAAGCATCATAGACTCGACAACACCAGTCAATGCCGCCGCTCCCCCAGTTCCTATTACTGCGCGGAAGGTTCCGGCGGAGCGGCGGCGAAAGCAATAAAAATTGCTTGGTCATTAAACAGCTAGGACGAGACTTGGGAGGGTCGTAGGCTCGTCCCATGACGGTAGCGATTATTGCAGCATTGGTGTCGCTCTGCATCGGACGTTCGTCCTAAATCGACCGATTGCCAGACTTCGCGCGCTGGTTTAGGTTCCCCGCTCGGAAAGCCGCGGACGGGGGTAAGGGGGCAAAGCCAGATCGTTTTCGCTTACCAGATCTTTTGCGCATCGTTGTCGAGAGGAGGGACGAATTGCGATTGCGCGCGAACGCTTCCGCGCCAAAGGGTTAACGACAATTCGAGGGCGGACACCACGGTCATCCTTCATGGCCGAAGGAAATAATCAGTCCGCACCGGCAACTGGCATCACGCTGGGGGGACGCCATGACCGAAGACAGCGAGCTTATCGCTCTCATCGATTTTATTTACGCGGCGGTCCTCGATGGCGATCTCTGGCCAACGGTGATGGCCAAGCTCGCCGATGCCACGGGAACGATGCAGGCCATCATCGCGACCATGGACCGGCGCAGCGGTACCTTCGCTTCGATCTCGCGGCGCGCCTATCCAGATTTGGAGGCCAGCTACAAGGATTACTGGGCGTTCCGTAATCCGCTCTGGGACAACGCTACGGCTTTGCCGACAGGCGAAGTGTTCTCGCTCGATACCCTCATGCCGCGACAGGACTTCGTCAAGACACCCGTTTTCAACGAATGGTGGAAAACGGCCGATTATGGCCTTGCGATGCTTGGCGCCAATTTGCCCGTCGAAGAAAGGGTGTCGTCATTGATCTGCGTCGTTAACGCGCGGGGGAACGATGCGCTGACGAGCGAGCAGACACGTGTCTTCGAAACGGCGGTGCGGCACGTCTCGCGCGCCGTGCGCGTCCATCGCCAGCTTTGGACGCTCGACCTTATGCACGACACCGCGCCGGAGCGGCTCGAAAGCTTGCGGCAGGTCGCCATCCTGGTCGACGCCGCGGCAAACGTGCTGTTCGCCAATGCCCCGGCGCGGGTAGTGCTCGAAACTGGCGAAGGGCTCGTTCTCAAGGGCGGTTGCCTCGCCAGCACGGATGGCGCGGACACCTTGCAACGGCTGATCGCCTCCTGCGCGCGCGGCGTTGGTCCGCTGCGCGGGCCGCTCGGCGGAGAACTCGATGTCCGGCGCGGCCCAAATCGCCTGTGCCTCCATGTAACGGTGACGCCGCTTCGATCCAAAGACCCGACCGCCGGGATCCCTTGGCTAGGATTGCGCCCGCCGGCGGCTATTGTCACGGTGGTTGATCCCGAGACCGGCCGGCGACAGCTTGCCCAAAATCTGCACAACCGTTTTGGCCTGACCGGCGCCGAAACGGGGCTCGCCGCCGAGATCCTCAAGGGCGACGGCCGCGCGGCGGCGGCGCGGCGGCGCGGGATCTCGGTCGCGACAGTCCGCGCGCAACTCTCCAGCATTTTTGAAAAGACCGGAACCCATCGTCAGGCCGAACTCGTCCATCTCCTGCTCGACCTCGCGGACAAGCGAGAGCCGGAAAAATGGGAGGTCTGACCGCCATCGCGCCATCGGGCATGGCACCCCCTTATCGCTCCCGGCCTACTACCCGGTTGCCGCGAAAATGCCGCCGCCATTCACAGATTGCCCATCGGCTGGTAATCCAACATTGTCTTGATGCGTTCGAGCAAACCTTCGCGCACATCGCGATACGCATCGAGAATGTGCTCGCGGGAGCCTTCGACGGCGGTTGGATCCAACGTCGGCCAATAAACGACATCGGTGGCAAGGGTGCGAGTGAATTCGAGCGCCTTGTGATGCGCCTCGGGCGAAAGGGTGACGATGACGTCGAAACACGCGTCCTCGAGATCCTCGAACGTGTGGGGGCGATGTTTGGTGATGTCGATGCCGATTTCATCCATCGCCGCGATGGCGAATCCGTTGCTTTCGCCTCGCTTGACTCCGGCCGACGCGAAGTAGACTTGTTTACCGAAGAAATGCCTACCGAGGGCCTCCGCCATCGGCGAGCGCACGGTATTTCGCGTACAGGCGAACAGCACGGCTTGTGGGCGGTTTTTTACGGCTGGCTTCATCCCGGCGACGCCCCGGAGTCTTGCCCCGCAGGCATCGGCGCTCAGCCTTTCCAATGCAACGCGGCGACGAGGGTGAAAATCCGCCGTGCCGTGTCGTGGTCGCAATCTAGCTTGCCCTTGAGCCTTTCCATGAGAAGGTCGGCCGCCTCGTTGTGAAGAGCGCGGCGTCCCATGTCGATCGCTTCGATTTGCCTCGGCATCGCGGTGCGAATGGCCGCGTAATAGCTTTCGCAAATCATAAAATAATCCTTGAGAAGACCACGGAATGGAGTCAGCGAGAGAATATGGACGACGAGCGGCGCGCCATATTCGTCAACGACCTCCAACGCGAGCTTTGCGTCCTGCAAGGCGATCTTCAGTCCGTAGGGACCGGCGTCGCGGCCCGGCAGGGCGAAGCTGTTTTCGTCGATAAGATCGTAGATCGCGATTTGACGCTCGTGCTCCTGGTCCGCCGCGCCACGCCCGATCGAAGCCTCGTCGAGGGTCACGGAAACGAGGCGATTGCGCTCGTTTTGATCGTCCTTGCTCGTCATGCAAGATGATTGAGACGCAGCGCCACCGAGCGGGCGTGGGCATCCAGTCCCTCGGCGCGGCCGAGTGCGATCGCCGCCGGGCCGAGCCTTGCGAGACTATCGGCGTTGCACTTTAAAATCGAGGTTCTTTTCAAGAAATCGAGAACGCTCAAGCCAGAAGAAAACCGGGCCGAACGCGCGGTCGGCAACACGTGATTCGAACCACCAACATAGTCGCCGATGGCCTCGGGCGTATAAGCTCCGAGAAAAATAGCTCCCGCATTGCGGATCCGTTGAGCGAGCACCTCGGCGTTCGCGGTCATGATCTCGAGGTGCTCCGGAGCAAGCCGGTCGGCGAGCGCGATGCTGTCCTCAAGATCGGCGACAAGGATAATCGCGCCAAAATCGCGCCAGCTCGCCGCGGCGATTTTTTCGCGCGGGAGAGCAGGCAACTGCCGCGCGACCGCGGCCTCGACGGCACTGGCGAGACTCGCGTCATCGGCGATCAGAATTGACTGCGCGGCGGCATCGTGTTCGGCCTGCGCGAGAAGATCGGCGGCGATCCATTCGGGATCGGCGCCATCGCCCGCAATGATCAGGACCTCGGAAGGTCCGGCGATCATGTCGATGCCAACGGCGCCGAAAACCCTCCGCTTGGCCGCGGCCACATAAGCGTTGCCGGGGCCCACGATCTTGGCGACCGGGGCGATGGTCTGAGTTCCATACGCCAGCGCCGCGATCGCTTGCGCGCCCCCAACCCGGTAAATTTCATCGACGCCGGCGAGCTTAGCCGCGGCCAAAACAAGCGGATTGATCCGCCCCTCCGGCGCCGGGACGGCCATGACAATGCGGCTAACGCCGGCAACCTTGGCCGGCGCGGCAACCATCAAAACCGTAGACGGGTAGCTCGCGGTGCCGGCCGGAACATAGAGCCCTACCGCCTCGATCGGAAGCCAGCGCCACCCGAGTTCGACGCCGAGCGGATCGGTAAATCGTAGATCTTGCGGGAGTTGCCGCTTATGAAAAGCAATGATCCGGGCATGCGCGAACCGCAGCGCATCAAGCGCGTCCTGGGGACAGCGGGCGAACGCCGCATCGATGTCGGCCCCGCCCACGCGCAAACCCAGCTTCTCCAGATCGACGCGATCGAATTTCCTCGAATAGCCGATGAGCGCGGCGTCGCCATGCGCGACGACGTCCGCGATGATCGCCTGAACGGCTTGGTCGACGTCCTCCGCCACTTCCCGTTTCATCGTGAGAAGCGCGTTGAACGAGGCACCGAAATCCGGGCTCCGCGTATCGAGCCGCAAGGGCATCAAACCGCCTCCATCGCGGGCGCATCAAACAATGCTCGCCTTTTTCGTCTTTCTAAACCCGCGAGCGGCAACACGTCGGGCAGCCCGCGGGTTAGAGCAGCTTCTAGATTTCCTTTTCAAGTCCCTTGGGTGCCGCCGCCGGTGCGAAGCGCGCCGCGACCCCGCCTTTTCGATCGACAAGGAATTTCGTAAAATTCCATTTGATCGCCTCGGTTCCCATACGTCCCTTGGCTTCGCCTTTGAAAAACCGGTAAAGCGGATGAGCCCCGGCGCCATTGACATCGATCTTGCCGAACATGGGAAATGTCACATTATAGGTTCGCGAACAAAATCGCGCGATTTCGGCGGCATCGCCCGGTTCCTGGGCGCCGAATTGATTACACGGAAAGCCAAGAACCGCAAAGCCTTGGGCATAATAACTGCGATAAAGCGCCTCGAGCCCTTCGTACTGCGGCGTAAAGCCCCATTTGCTCGCGGTATTAACCATGAGCAGGACCTGTCCCGCGAAATCGGAAAGCGGCTTTTCCCGCCCTTCCGGTGTCGTGGCGGTAAAATCATGGACCGTGCTCATTGCCGTCTCCGGATCGGGCCAAACCCTCGCGCGGTTTAGGGACTACCGGCGGGCCGCCCCGCGCCCAGCCCTACCATAAACGAATCCGCGCGCCGCGGCCACGAGCTTGTTCCGGCATCCGTGCAAGCGGATGAGTATCCGCTGACTCGAAGCGCGCGGATTTGGCTGCATGCAGTCGAATTAATTATACTCGTCCGGCGAAGGCGGGACCGGCAAAACAGGCACGCCCTCCTCGATCAAGGCGCGCGCGTCGCCGACACTCGCCTGGCCATGGATCGGGCGCCCCGGGACGAGGCCATTGTGAATCTTGCGCGCTTCCTCGGCAAAGCGCGAGCCGACATCGTCCGCCTCGGCAAAAATGCGTTGACGAAAAACGTCGATCGTTGCCCGCGATTTCAGGTCGTGCCGATCGAGAAGCGCGACCTTGGTTTGCGCCTGAGCTTGCGCCGGACGTTTGGCGCGCTCCGCCTCGCCCCGGCTCGCGATCGCCGGCGCCATGATGGCTTTCGTCACCTCTGTCGCCTGGCAAAGCGGGCAAAGGACGAGGCCAGACTTGACCTGCGTGTCGAAAGCCTCGCTGTTCTGGAACCAGCTCTGGAATTCATGGCCGCGCGCGCAAAGCAAGGCGAATTTGATCATTGCGCGAATCCGGCCACAAGCCAATCGAGTTTTCCTTCACGGTCAAGTTCATGCAGCTCGTCGCAGTCGCCGATATGAATATCGTCGAAAAAGATTTGCGGAACGCTCATGCGGCCATGCGCCCTTGCCGTCATGTCCCCACGCGTCCGCGGGTCGCCATCCACCGCGACCTCGGTGAAAGCGAGGTTCTTCTTGTGCAACAAGTCCTTGGCCCGGCGGCAATAGGGGCAGGCGGCCGTCGTATAGACGGTGATTTGCGGCATTGCGTCACCCTTTCACGAAATCTTTATATGGGAGACACAGCCGAAGCCACAACCGGCGTCATATCTAGCGGAAGGGGCGCGGCAAGCGCCGCGTCAGCCTTACGCTGCTTGCTGGATAGCTCGGGAATTTCCGCTTCCCAAACGTCGAAAGCGGGAAATCCGAACATATATCTGGAGCGCCATGCAACGCCGTTGCGCCGATCGCGCGGCGGCGGCGGAGCGGCGAGTGGAGATGAGAGGAGCTAGGAAACGAGATGAGTGCCGACACCGGAAACCTCTATCAATCGTGCGCGACGCACCAATCCGGCGCAGCGCAGTGGCGTGGATGCGCGCCTGGGGAGCCTTGGAAGATCGTGGAAATTCTCGCGATGGTTCTGGGCTTTATCGTGTTTTGGCCGATCGGCCTCGCTGTCCTCGGCTGGAAATTTTGGCAAAGCAAATCCGGCTACCCTGGCGACATCCTTTCTTTCGGGCGAGAAAAATGGGGCAATGGGGCGAACTGGGCCTCCGGCCGCTGGGGCTTTGCGGCAAGTAATTGGCAAGGCTTTGCCTCGGGCTCGACCGGAAATCGTGCATTCGACGAGTGGCGCGCCACCGAACTCGCGCGGCTCGAGGAAGAGCGCAAACGGCTCGCCGCCGCCGCGCGCGAATTCGCGGACTACGTGGAAAATCTCCACCACGCCAAGGATCGCGAGGAATTTGAGCGCTTCATGAGCCAGCGGCGCGACCGGCAAGGACGCTAGGCTTAGAGCGCGTCCCGACCAAATGGAATCGTTTGATCGATAAGGGCGCAGCTCAAAATCAAAGAATTGGAGCATGTCCTCATGAGACATCGGATATATCCGATGTCTTAATATCGAAAAAGTCGAGCAACTTTTTCGGGACATGCTCTAATGCCGGACGCCGCTTATTTGCGTGTCTTGCGAACGTCTTTCTTCAAATTGGTCTTGCGCGCGATCCTCCTTTTCCGCGCCGGCGGAGCGCTCTCGGCCGCTAGAGCATGTCCCGAAAAAGTTGCTCGACTTTTTCGATCAGGACATGCTCCAACTCTTTGATTTTGAGCTGCGCCCTTTTCGATCACGTGATTCCACGTGATCGGGACGCGCTCTAGCTGTAATGTCTCAACAGGTTGTTCACGGGGAGAATCTGAGGTTTGTGGGGTTTGCGAAGCACCACAGGCTCAGGAGACCCACCCGTGAACATTCATAAGAATGCCAGGACGACGCCGAACATGCGAGCCTTGATTGTCGGGCGCCGCCAAGCGGGCGAAACGCCGCGCTCCATAGCCGGCGCTGTAGGCGTTTCGGCCGCGACCGTGAGGAAATGGCTCCGGCGCCACGAAAGCGAAGGCGCCGCTGGCCTCCAAGACCGGACCAGCCGGCCGCATCGCCTGCGGACACGGATCACATCACATCAGATCGCCCAGGTCGAAGCCCTGCGCCGGGCCCGTCAGCCCTTCTGGAAGATCGCCCGCGCGACCGGGCTGTCGCGCGCGACGGTGGCCCGCATCGCAAAGGCCAAGGGGCTGAGCCGCCTGTCCGCCCTCGATCAAAGGATTGCGATCATCCGCTATGAAAAGAAGCAGCCGGGCGAGATGATCCATATCGACATCAAGAAGCTCGGCCGCATCGAAGGGATCGGACATCGCATCACGGGAGACCGGACCGGACAGAGCGCGCCACGCAGCCGCAAGGAAGGCGGCAAGGGCTGGGAATATCTCCATCTGGCCGTCGACGATCACTCCCGGCTGGCCTATTCTGAAATCCTGCCGGACGAAACACGGCGCTCCTGCCTGAAATTCCTCTTGCAAGCCTTGCGCTTCTTTCGCGATCACGGCGTCAGGGTCCTTCGCGTCATGACCGACAACGGCGCCAGCTTCCGTTCGCGCCGCTACACAAAGGCGTTGCGAATGCTGAAAATCAAGCATAAGCGCACCAGACCCTATACGCCAAGAACAAACGGAAAGGCCGAACGCTTCGTGCAGACCTCCTTGCGGGAATGGGCCTATGCCAAACCCTACAACCATTCATCCGAACGGGCCGCCGCACTGTTGCCTTTCCTCCACCATTACAATCATCATCGGCCTCACTTCGGCATCAACGGATGCTCCCCTATCTCAAGGATCCCAAGAAACAACCTATCGAGACACGACAGCTAGCGTCGATGGTGCTGGAACTGACCGCTTGCGTCCAGGCCGCCGCCCTGGCTCCTGAACCGGCTCGTTTGGTATGGCGGGCGATTGCCGCGCTCTGGTGGGCTTCGCCGGCCCGGCCCGCTTCGTCTTCTTGCCATCGCCGCGTTCGGAGCGCGAAATTATGACCGCCGGCGAAGGCTTTGCCGGAGTTGAGGCTCTGTCACGCGGTGCCGAAGCGGGCGCCGCCATGTCGATACCGAATATCTCCGAGAGGTCGCCGGTATCGAGCCGCGGTCCGGTAGCGCTTCCCCGCGCGGCGGGCAAGGCCGCGTCGAGATCGGCGAAGAGCCCGCCGGCGTCGACCTCGCGCAGGCGAAACAGCAATTCCGGAGCGGCGTCCAACCGCGCACCGGTCCCATAAAGCGCCGCCGCCACATGCTTGCACAGCGAGGCGGAATTGGGGCAGCTACAGGAAAACCTGATGCCGGCCGGCTTTGGAAATAGGCCGTCGCCCTGCCGGCAGACGCGGTCCATGACCGCCTTGGACAAGTGGCCTTGCAGGAGCTCGACCAGGGACGCGACCCGGCCCGCGCAATCGGCGCAAATCGATCTCCAGGCCGCGACAGACAACGCCTCGATGGTGATCCTGACCGAATAGACCTCGGAGCCGCTGACCTTCGCCGTCACCTCGCGCGGGCCGATCCGAAGATCGATCACCGAGCCGTTGCGGACATAGGTGCGTCCGCGCGGCAGGCGATTGGCGTAATCGCCGTAAGCCTCGAGATTGTCGCACCAGGCCTTGCCCCAGAAGGTGGTTGCGATCTTGCTTCCTTCGACGACGACCGGCGCCACCGGCTGGCCTGTCTTCTTCAACCGGGCGATTTCGAGCAATGCATTGCGGCGGCGTTCCGCGACCGGCACATAGGGCGCCCATGCCCCATAACCAAATCCCATGTGCGTCACTCCTCCATCTTCATCGCCGTGCGGAGATCGAGGGCGACAAGCCGCAGGATCTCGTCGTTCCCGAGTTCCGTCAGGTTAATTTCGGCGGATCCGTCCAGCAATTCGTTCGCAAGGCCGAGCTTCGACTCGATCAGCGCGTCGATCCTTTCCTCGACCGTGCCCCGGCAGATGAATTTATGGACGAGGACGTTTTGCGTCTGACCGATGCGGAAGGCGCGATCCGTCGCCTGATTCTCGACCGCCGGGTTCCACCAGCGGTCGAAATGCACGACATGCGCCGCCGCCGTCAGGTTGAGGCCAGACCCGCCAGCCTTCAGCGACAAAACGAAGAACGGGATCCGCTCGTCCTCCTGGAAATCCCGGACGAGAGTCTTGCGCTTTCGCACTTCCGTCTCACCGTGCAATGTCAGGCCGGGCCGCCCGAAAAGGCCCGCAAGGAACGCGGCGAGCGGGTCGATTATCGCGCGGAACTGGGTAAAGACCAGCATCTTCTCCTGACGGGAGGCGATCACCTCGGCGATCTCGCGCAGGCGCTTCCATTTGCCGCTATCTTCTTCCCGCCAGGCATGATCGGCGAGCCATTGCGAGGGATGGTTGCAGATTTGCTTCAGCCGCATCAACGAGGCCAGCACCAGTCCCTTGCGGGCAATCCCATCGGCATCGTCGAGCGCGGCGCCGAGATCGTCAACGGCCTGCGCGTAGAGCGCCGCCTGCTTGCGGCTTAAATGGCAATGCGCCTTAACCTCGGTTTTCTCGGGCAAATCGGCGATGATCGACCGGTCGGTCTTCATCCGCCGCAAGATGTAGGGCGCCACCAGCTCGCGCAGAGGACCATAGGGATTGTGCTCGCGGGCGGCGAGGCTCGTGGCATAGCGCTTGAATTGCTTGGTCGTGCCGAGCAGGCCGGGATTGAGGAAATCGAAAATCGACCAAAGGTCGCCCAGATGGTTCTCGACCGGCGTGCCGGTGAGCGCCAATCGGGCATGAGCCTTCAGCGCTTTTGCCGCGCGGGTCTGCTTCGCGTTGGCGTTCTTGATTGCTTGTGCCTCGTCGAGAACAACGAAGCGCCAGAAGATGTCTTTCAGCGATGGAATGCGCAGAAGCGATCCGTAGCTCGTGATGACGAGATCGAGGTTTTGCGCACTGTCTTCCGAAAATTGCTGCAAGTCCTCGTATCTCATGGCCGAGGGATGAACGATCGTGGCCTTGAGGCTCGGCGCGAATTTTTCGATCTCCGCCGCCCAATTGGCGAGCAGCGAAGCGGGCGCGACGAGCAGGCTCGTGCGCGCCGTCGCGACACCATGATCGCGCTTCACCACGAGCAACAGGGCGAGGACCTGGATGGTCTTGCCGAGGCCCATGTCGTCGGCGAGGCAGGCGCCGAGCCCTAACCCCGAGACGAGCCGCAGCCAGGAGGCGCCGGCTTGTTGATAGGGCCGCAACGCGCCCGTCAATGCCGGACCAGGATCGCCACTTGAATTGCTCGCCGCGCCCGGCGCCCGCAAGGCGCGCAGAGTATCGGCGAGCCACGGCCCGGCGGCGGTTTCCGCCCAATCCAGGCTCGTTTGTTCCGCGTCGTCTTGCGTGACCGCCGCGCCGGCGAGCATCCGCATCGCCGCGGCGAAACTCAGCCCCTCGTGCTCCGCCAAGCTTTCGGCGTCGTGGAACCGCGCCATCGCCTGTTCGAGCCTTGCGCGGTCGACCTCGACCCATTGGCCGCGCAAGAGGGCCAGTCCATCGGTGCCGGCGAGCAGAGCGCGGACCTCCGCTTCGGTCAGCGGGTCGCCATCGAGGGTCGTCTCGACTCTGAAATCGAGCAGCCCATCGAGACCGAGGGCGGAGGGCTCGCGGCGGCCGATTGTCGCCGTCGCCTTCGGGCGCGGCGGCCGCCCGCCCGGCCACGCCGGCGGCATCCGCAAAATCACGCCCGCGTCCTCGAGATCGGACGCCGACCGGATGAGCGAGAGCGCCTCATGCGGTCGCCAGCGCAACGGGTGGAAGATCTCACCCTCGTCGACCATCCGCTTCAGCCAATCGCATGTTTCCGCGGCGCGCTTGACCGGCAGGAGCAGCGACAAAAGTTCGTTTTTGTTCCTCGCCCCGGCATATTGGCGCAGCGCGTCGCCCAACGGCAGGTGCTGGGCCTTGGCGCCGGCCGAGAGGCCCGTCGTGTAGGTCGCCATGAAGGCGAAGGGAAAGTCCGGATCGCGGCGGTTTTCCGCCAGATTGAAATGAACCCTGCCGACAAGCGTCCAGGCCGGATTGACCCCGGCGAGGAAGCTCTGCAAATCCGTCCCGGCCGTCGCATAGGCCTTACCGAAGGCGGTGCCCAGTGCTTCCCACAGGGCGCTAAGCAGTTCGGGGCCAAGATATTCGGCGCCTGCCATCATGGGCGCCGTCAAAGCGAGCGACGCGAGCTCGGCCGGAGTTGGCGGCGCGATTCCGGCCGTCGCGGCTTCGCCAACCCGCTCGGCCAATTCCCTGGGCCGGTGGCGGAGCGCCGTCACGAAGCGCGCGGCAAAGTCGCGCCACCAGACGAAAACCGGCGGCAAATTCTCGCCAATTTCACCGGCGCCGAGGCGCCAGAGGCCCTCGCCGCTTCCCCGGGCAAAGGCGTCGCGCAACCGCGCGGCGGCCCTCGCGTCGAGGTCCGGCGCGTCGCCAGTATCCTCGAAGACGAGCTTGCCATGCGGGGTCAGCCGCAACGCCGCGCGAACAGCGCTCGCCGGCGGCGAGGCCGGTCTCGCCGCGCCGGCATGCGCGCGAGCACTGGCGCGGGGCTGGGAAAATGCCGGCATGCGTTCGATCCAACGTGGCTGGCATAAAATGATTCGGGCTTTTCGTCGATTGCGCGATCGTCGCTGATCGCGGCGCTCCACGCAAGGGCGGGTTGAGGCGCGGCCCGCTGGAAGATCACGGCCCGATGTTCCGAATTGAGGCGCCAGTGCCGCCGGCGCGCGGGGCGGCTGCCTGAATCGCAAGGCTCGCCGGCGAGGCCCGCCCTTAGGACATGTCCCGAAAAAGTTGCTCGACTTTTTCGATCAGGACATGCTCCAACTCTTTGATTTTGAGTGAGTCCTTATCGATAAAATGATTCCACTTGATCGGGACGCGCTTTAGTGGTGAGGAGGCAAATACCTAACGGTGGATAACCGCCGGCATTCCGCAGCTGGATTGCGCCTAGAGCGGGTCCCGATTAGGTGGACCCGTATCCGGCATTGCGAAAATAGTTGAAGCATTCGGTTGGAGGGAAGTCGTCGAGAGCTAATCCGATGCCATCCCACAGAGCATCGACGGTTCGGTGGGCCATTTTGCGCAACGTATTTTTGAGCTTGGCGAAGACTTGTTCGATGGGATCGAAGTCAGGACTGTAGGCGGGCAAGAAGCACTGCGTCGCCCCGGCGGCTTCGATGGCTTTTCGAACGCCGGCGCGTTTATGGGAACCGAGATTATCCATCACCACGATTTCGCCAGGCGACAAGGTCGGCACCAGAACCTGCTCGACATAGGCGAGGAACTTTGCGCCGTTAATGGGACCGTCGAAGACACAAGGAGCGGTGATGCGATCGTGGCGCAACGCCGCCAAAAAGGTCGTCGTCTTCCAGTGGCCGAACGGGGCGTGAGCGATAAGTCTCTTGCCTCTTTCACATCGCCCATAGCGAGGTGTCATGTTGGTCGAGGCCCAGGTCTCATCGATGAATACAAGCCTTTGAGGATCAAGACTTTTCTGCTTATCGCGCCAAGCGAGACGTGCGGCCCGGACATCCGCTCTTTCTTGTTCGGCGGCGTGCAGAGTTTTTTTTAAAGGTCAATTGCAGATGCCGCAAAAAACGCCCGACGGCGGACCGCCCGACTTTGATCTCGAGCGTCGTCAGCTTGCTCCACAGCTCCGTGATCGTCAGCTCGGGCTGCACCGCCACCAACGCCCGCACCTTATCTTCATGCGCAGCCAGCGCGTGCCGCTTATGGCCGCCAAACTTTCGCGGCAGACAACCGCCTGTTATCTCAAACTGCTGCATGAGCTTGATCACGCAGCTCGCACTGACATCAAAGCTGCGCGCCGCCTTGCGCCGAGACTGACCTGCCAGTACAGCCCGCACCAGGCGGTCACGTAAATCCTGCGAATAGGGTTTTGCCATCCATGCCGGCCTCCATTCCAGCCAACATGGTGAATCACGATTCCGCCGATTCGGGAATCCCCCTTCCGATTCTGTCTATTCGGGACCCGCTCTAGCTGTCGTGTCTCGATAGGTTGTTTCTTGGGATCCTTGAGATAGGGGAGCATCCGTTGATGCCGAAGTGAGGCCGATGATGATTGTAATGGTGGAGGAAAGGCAACAGTGCGGCGGCCCGTTCGGATGAATGGTTGTAGGGTTTGGCATAGGCCCATTCCCGCAAGGAGGTCTGCACGAAGCGTTCGGCCTTTCCGTTTGTTCTTGGCGTATAGGGTCTGGTGCGCTTATGCTTGATTTTCAGCATTCGCAACGCCTTTGTGTAGCGGCGCGAACGGAAGCTGGCGCCGTTGTCGGTCATGACGCGAAGGACCCTGACGCCGTGATCGCGAAAGAAGCGCAAGGCTTGCAAGAGGAATTTCAGGCAGGAGCGCCGTGTTTCGTCCGGCAGGATTTCAGAATAGGCCAGCCGGGAGTGATCGTCGACGGCCAGATGGAGATATTCCCAGCCCTTGCCGCCTTCCTTGCGGCTGCGTGGCGCGCTCTGTCCGGTACGGTCTCCCGTGATGCGATGTCCGATCCCTTCGATGCGGCCGAGCTTCTTGATGTGATATGGATCATCTCGCCCGGCTGCTTCTTTTCATAGCGGATGATCGCGATCCTTTGATCGAGGGCGGACAGGCGGCTCAGCCCCTTGGCCTTTGCGATGCGGGCCACCGTCGCGCGCGACAGCCCGGTCGCGCGGGCGATCTTCCAGAAGGGCTGACGGGCCCGGCGCAGGGCTTCGACCTGGGCGATCTGATGTGATGTGATCCGTGTCCGCAGGCGATGCGGCCGGCTGGTCCGGTCTTGGAGGCCAGCGGCGCCTTCGCTTTCGTGGCGCCGGAGCCATTTCCTCACGGTCGCGGCCGAAACGCCTACAGCGCCGGCTATGGAGCGCGGCGTTTCGCCCGCTTGGCGGCGCCCGACAATCAAGGCTCGCATGTTCGGCGTCGTCCTGGCATTCTTATGAATGTTCACGGGTGGGTCTCCTGAGCCTGTGGTGCTTCGCAAACCCCACAAACCTCAGATTCTCCCCGTGAACAACCTGTTGAGACATTACATCTAGCCGGTCGGATCGACGCATACCGCCGCGGCATGAAAGCGGCGCGAAGCGCGAAACGCGCGCCGCGATCAGCGGTAAGCTCGCCGCCAGCTCTCGACGGTCAGCTTCCCCAGCGCGGCGAAGTACGCGGCGTTCGCGTCTGGCCGCGCCGGTTTGCCGCGCGTAATGTCGAACACGTGCCCGGAGAGAACCGAAGCGATGGCGTGAATGGCCTCGTGCCGGTCGAGGCCTTCGCCCATCAGCCGCTCGAGAGTCCCCTGCACGGGGATTTCGTCGCTGAGCGCGGCCTGGTTTTCCACAATGACGTGGAAGATCGCATGCGCCTTCGCATTTGGCAGCCGGATACCCGCACGCCGGTGGTAGTCCTCGGCCAAATGGATGCGTTGCGACTCGTCCATGTCCAGCCATTCTTCCGGATCTGGCGGGTCGTACGGATCATAGTGTTCCATCGTGGCATTTCCCGGAGGAGCGGTCCGGCATGGGGCGCGGCCCGCAAAATTCCGCGATCTTAACACCGGCGGCGTCTCGCCGGCATCCCCGCGATGCCCCCGCTTCAAACAAATGCGCGACTCGAAAGCCGGCCGCGTCCTCCGCGCCCTCCCGCCGGTTGCACCGGTTCTTGGCCAGGACCTGCAACGGCTAGCTATCGCCGGAGCGGGCGCAATGTTGCGGGAACACGCCGATGTAAGATGTATTACGCCTTGCCGCATTACCTCTTCTGCTCGCTGAGAAAATTCTTAGCCGTCCCGGATTCGCCTGGCTCATTGGACATCCTTTCGATCCGCACCGCCCATTTCATATTTTTGCTCACGCATCACCTTCGTCCGGATTCTGGAGCTTGCCCCGCCGCAGCGCGCGGGCCTTCATCATCACGAAGAAGACGGGAACCAAAATCAGCACGTTTATCGTGGAGGTGATCATGCCCCCGACAATCGGCGCGGCGATGGGCTTCATCACGTCCGACCCGATGCCAGTCGCCCACAGGATCGGCACAAGGCTCGCCAGAACAGCCGCGACGGTCATCAGTTTGGGACGCAAGCGCTGGACGGCGCCTTCGATGGCGGCCTGCTCAATATCGCCGCGCTGCATGACAGACCCGGCGGCAAGCCTCCGGTCGAGGGCTTCGTGCAAATAAACGACCATCACGACTCCGGTCTCGACCGCGACTCCAAACAGCGCGATGTAGCCAACCCAGACCGCGACGCTAAAATTGTAGCCAAGGTACCACTGAAGAAGAAGGCCTCCCGTCATCGCGTAGAGCGTCGGAAAAATCAGAATGAGTGCCTCGGTCACCGAACGGAAGACCATATACAGCAGCAGAAAGATCGTAACGAAGACGACCGGCAGCATGATCTTCAACCGCTCCTTGGCGCGCAGCTCAAATTCATACTGGCCGGACCACTTCAGACTGTAGCCGACCGGCAGTAGGAGCTTCTGTTGGAGGAGCTTGTCAGCCCGGGAGACAAAGCCGCCATAGTCCCGCGTGTTCAGATCCAGGTACACATAGCCGGTGAGCGCCGCATCCTCGTCCCGAATAGTCGAGGGCCCCTTCGAAAACGAAATCTTGGCGAGCTCGCCGAGCGGCACCTGCGCGTTGGAAGGCGTCGCAATCACCACCCGCTCGAGCTTTTGAATGTCGTCCCGGAAATCGATCGCATAGCGGACGGAGATGGGATAGCGTTCGCGGCCCTCGATATTCTCGGCGATGTTCTCGCCGCCGATTCCAGAGGTGATCGCCCGCTGCACATCGCCCACGGTCAATCCATAGCGCGCCGCTTCCGGCCGGTTCACTTCCACATTGATATAGAATCCCTGCGCGACGCGCTCGGCAAAGACCGATCTCACCTCCGGCATCGCGCCTAGAATCTGCTGCACTCTCACGCCCAATTCCTCGATACCTTCCAGGCTCGGGCCTTGAATCTTGATGCCCACCGGGGTCTTGATTCCGGTGAGCTCCATGTCGAGACGATTCGCGATCGGCATGGTCCAGGTGTTGGTCAACCCAGGGAACTGGAGTTTGGCATCCATTTCCGAGATCAGCTTCTCGTAGGTCATCCCCGGGCGCCATTGGCTACGGGGTTTGAACGTCACCGTGGTATCGTACATATCGAGAGGGGCATTGTCGGTCGCACTGTCGGACCGGCCGATGGAGCCGAACACGGTCGCCACCTCGGGGAAGGAGCGAAGAACTTGATCCTGCTGCTGCATCAGCTGCGTCGCCTGGCCGATCGAGATTCCGGGGAGCGCCGTCGGCATGTACAAGGAAGCGCCTTCAAATAAGGGGGGCATGAACTGACTCCCCAGCTTGAGGGCAAGAGGAGCCGTCACGGCCAGAAAGACGAGATTGAGCACTACCGTGGTCTTTGGAAATCGAAGGCAGAGCCGCAACACCGGCAGGTAGAGCGCCTGCGTGACCCGCGAAACAGGATTGCTCGATTCCGGCCGCAGCCGGCCGCGAATAAACAGAAGCATCAGCGGCGGCACCAGGGTGATGGCAAGCAGCGACGAAAAGCCGACAGCCAGGGTCTTCGTCCAGGCCAGCGGCCGGAACATCCGTCCCTCCTGCGCTTCGAGCAAGAACACCGGAAGAAACGAGACGACGATAATCAAGAGCGAGAAGAAGAGCGCGGGTCCGACCTGCTTGGCCGCATCCAGGAGGATTCGCAGCCTTTCGCGGGAAGAGATGCCGCGCTGCTCCGGTTTATCGCCAGCGTTCGCGTGCTGCGCTTCGGACAGATGCCGGTAGCCGTTTTCCACCATCACGATCGCCGCGTCCACCAGAACCCCGATGGCCAGCGCCAGCCCGCCAAGAGACATGATGTTCGAGCTGACCTTGAGGTAGTACATCGGAATGAACGATGCGACCACGGCGATCGGCAGGGTCAGGATCGGAATAAGGGCGGAGCGGAAGTGAAAAAGGAAGATGATGATCACGAGGCTGACAATGACCGCTTCCTCGATCAGGACGCGCTCGAGGGTCTCGATCGAGGCTTGGATCAGCCCGGAACGATCGTAACCGGAGACGATCTCCACTCCCGGCGGTAGCGATCCGGAAATTTCGGCGAGCTTCTTCTTGACGCCGGAGATAACATTCAGCGCGTTCATCCCGTCGCGCATGACGACGATGCCCGCGACGGTTTCGCCCTCGCCATTCCACTCCGCCACGCCGCGGCGGATGTCCGGCCCGAACGACACCGTTCCGAGGTCCCGGACCAGAACCGGCGTCCCATTCTTGCTGGCGACGGGAACCGTATCCAGATCCGAGAGCGACCGCAGATAGCCCAAGCCCCGAACCATGTACTCGGCGCCTTGGAACTCAAGCAACCTTCCGCCCACCTCGTTGGTGCTGTCGCGGACCTTTTCGATCACCGTCGAGAGCGGAATGTTAAACGCGCGGAGCTTGTCGGGGTCCAACCGGACCTGGTATTGCCGGACAAAGCCGCCGATGCTCGCGACTTCCGCCACCCCCGGCACCGTCTTAAGCTGATAGCGGAGGAACCAATCCTGGAGGCTGCGCAAATCGGCGAGACTGTAGCGGTGGTTGTGATCCACGACCAAGTACTCATAAACCCAGCCTGCGCCGGTCGCGTCAGGTCCGATCACCGGTTTGGCCGCGGCGGGGAGGCGGCCCGCGATCTGCTGGAGATATTCAAGCACACGCGATCGCGCCCAGTAGGGATCGGAGCCGTCCTCGAAGATAACGTACACGTAGGAATCGCCGAACATGGTCGTGGCGCGCACGGCCTTCACCCTCGGCGCGGCGAGCAGGGTCGTCACGATCGGGTAGGTAACCTGATCCTCGATGACATTGGGCGGTTCATTCCACGCCGTATGAATGATCACCTGCACGTCTGAAATGTCGGGCAAGGCATCCAGCGGAATCCGGCGCATGCTCCAGATGCCGGCCAACACCAGCAGAAGCGTGCCGGTGAAAACCAGGAAGTTGTTGCGGGCGCACAAATCGATCCAGCGGGCGATCATCTACATGCCCCCTTCCACGGCGACGGAGAACTGTTTCTGGGCGATGGTCTGACCAGCCTTGGTCGCCAGCGCAGCGACTTGCCAGGTCCCGCCCATCTGCACCTCTCCCGCGCCTTCATAGAGGCCGCCGCCTTTGTCGCTGAGCGTCACCACGTTGCGCATGGCGGCCATGCCCATCGCCGGCATCGCGGGCATGAAGAACGTTACGGTTACCTGAGCGCCTAAGAGTGGCGCCCCATCGGCGCCGGTGAGCTTGACGCGGAAATTGTTGCTTCCCTTGCGCGGAGTCGACGGGTTCGAGGAATATTCGAGTGTTGCCCCCTGCGGCGCATTCATCGCTGCCGCCGCTCCCGCGCCGGGAGGCGGAGGCGCGAACGACCCCAGCGCGGCCGCGAGCTGGCTCTCTGAATCGATCAGAAAATTGGCCGAGGTGACGATGCGCTCGCCGGCGTTGAGGCCCTTCAACACGATGAAATCGTCACCGGCCCGGGCGCCGGCCTCGATATTCCGGGGCTCAAAATAACCGCCGCCATGGTCCACGAATGCGATCTGGCGCGTACCGGACTGAAACACTCCCGAAGCCGGAATCACCAGCCGCTCTCCAAGCGGCAAGCCGAGCTCGACACTAACGAACATCCCGAGCGAAAGCTTCAATTCCGGATTGGGAATCTCCAAGCGCACGCGGGCCCGGCGCATCGCCTCATCCACTTCCGGCCAAATGAAACTCACGCGAGCCGGAAAGATCTCACCCGGATAGGCGTTCACAGTGACCGACGCCGGATCTCCTACTCTCACCCGGCCGATATCGTTCTGGAAAAGCTGAGCGTAGACCCAGACGGTCGACAAGTCCGCCACCGAGTACAACTTCGTGCCCGGTTGTACATACATGTTCGGAAAGGCCTTCCTCTCGATGATGAAACCGGACACCGGCAAGTCGATCTCGATCTCACGCTGAATTTTCCCGCTCTTTTTCAGCCGGGCGATCTCGCGGTCGGGGACCTGCCACTGCTTCAACCGCTCGGTTGCGGCATTTAACAGCGACTGGGATCCGTGGGGTCCGCCAGGGGCGCCCGGAACGGTGGTTTGTGCCAGGAGCTCCTTGGCCACTAAGTATTCCTGCTCGGCCGTTACCAGCTCCGGGCTATAGATGGTCAGGAGCGGCTGGCCCTGTCGCACCTGTTTGAACATTGCGTCGGCGTATACCTTCTGGACCCAGCCGGCGAAGCGAACTTGCACGTCGGAGAGTCGCGTTTCGTCCGCCTCGATGTTTCCGACGGTGCGGATCTCGTCACGGACCGGCCGATACTCCACGATGCCGGTCTTCACCCCGATGCTCTGCATGCGTTGCGGAGTAAGCGTGACTGGCACCAGGCTCGGTTCGGAAAGCGGCGCTGCGGCCCCCGGCGCGGCGTCCGGGCTTGCCATGCCAGTCGGGCTCTCGGGAGGAGACGGCAGAGCTTTCACCGTCGATGCTCCTGGGTCGCCGCTGAAGTGACCGAGATAATATCCGGCGAGCCCTGCCGCTATGACGCCCGCCAGGATGGCGGCCGCTCGAGTTGTTTTTGAGCGGTTCACAGCTCACCCCCGATCAACCGTTCGATCCCGGCAAGCGCCGTCTGCTCGTCCAACTCAAGCTTGAGGAGCTTGAGTTCGAGGTCGTGGACCCGGTGCTGTGCCTCGAGTGCGGTGGCGAGGTTGCCGCGCCCCTGGGCGTAGTCCGCGGTAAGCGATTTGAGGGCCGCCCGCGCCTCCGCAAGGGCTTTGCGCGCCACCAAGGTCTTCCCTCGCCGTGCCGCCTTGAGCTTCTCGCGCGCCTCGCCGAGAGCGCTCTGGATGTCGAGAAGCGCCGCCTCGTAACGTTGTTGGGCCGCGCCGAGCTGCGCCGCCGCCGCCTGTTCCTCGGGGCCTTTCTTGCCCCAGGGCAAAGGAATGTTGAGCCCGACGGTTGCCGCGACGCCGGGCGGGCGGTCGTTGGTCTGGATCAGCGGCCCGGCCCCGACGGTCAGGTCCGGGTACCAGGCTTTCTCTGCAAGAGTGCGGCGTGCCTGCGCCGCACTTACTTCCGCACCGCTAGCGGCAAGCGCCGGGCTGGCGCCGCGGGCACGGTCCACCAGGGAACCAATGGCTAGGTCCCTGGCAGGAACGGGCCTTAGCCGCAAAGGCTTTGCCAGCGGGGCGCTAGGCGGGCGAGCAAGTAGCGCGTTGAGCATTTCCCCCGCAACCGCGCGATCGCCTTCGAGGCGGGCTATTTCGACCTCCGCCGCCGTCTCCTCGCCGAGCGCCAGGATGACCGTCGCCTGATCGCCTTGTCCGGCCCCATAGCGCGCCTCGGCGGCGGCACGCATGCCGCGATCTACCGCGAGCACCTCTCGAGTTCACGGCAAGGGCTTGGCTCGCCACATAATATTGAGCGAAGGCAACCTTGATGCGCTCGTCGAGGGCATCGCGCGCCACCTGTTCTCGCCCCCGCACGGCATCCAACTCCGCCAGCGCCGCCTCCCGGCGCAAGCTCAGCTTTCCCCACAGCGGGAACGCCTGCGTTACCGTAATCGCGTGGCCGCTGTAGACATTGGGGTTGCGATTATACCAATACATGTCCGACAGTATTGGATCGTCAAGCTTATCCGCGCCGGCAGCCTTGGCCGCGGCAGCCGAGGTTTCGAGCGCCGCCGCACGCAGCGCCGGGTTGAGCCGCCGGCCTGCCGCGAGCACGCTTTCCACCGTCGCGCCCAGGGGCACGGGCCGTGATGGCGCGGCGGACTTAGCGGAGCCGCCGGCCTTCTGCGGCTTGCCGGCGGGCGTAGAGCGCTGGTCCTCGGCCGCCGCCAAAGTGTGGCCAGCGGCAAGAATAATGGCAAGCGCGACGGCGCCCGCGAAGAAACGCGACGACATGGAAATGACCTCCAACCCGGGATACGGTTTAGCTGCAGGGACACGCGTGATTCGAAACCGCGCTGGATGCGCCCAGAGGCGATCCACAGGCGTGCGCATGCGCCCGCTCCGGGTCGATCAGGCGGTCATGCGGCTCGTTATAGGGGGGACGAGGCCGGGTTTGATCGACAGCCCGGCACGCGAAGCAGGGGGCGGCCAATATGCGACGCGGGCATAAGCGGTTGGAGACCCGAGCGCGATTGACGGAGCCGGAAGGGCGGGCGAAGAAATACAACCCGGCTGGTTGGCACAATCGAGCGAAATGCCCTTGCACGGCACCTGTTTCATAGGCTCTGGCGCGGTATGGTCTTTCATCGCCATATTCGCGCAGCAGTCGCCGGTCGCGGTTTTCGCCGCGCCCATACAAGCCGGCGCCATGAACTCCGCACGCGGAACCGCCGCCCCGGCGAGGAAGGCAAGGCCGGTCAGGACAATGAGCAATCGCCGGAGAAAGAGAATGCACATGCCTGCACCATATGCAGTTCTCTGCCGCCGTTCAAGGTCCGCTTTGTTCCCAAAATCAAAGGCCCATCATCGCGCGCCCAAAAGGCGAAATCAGATTATGAGGAGAACCAACGCGTCGTTAACCCTACGCCGTAGCAGATTTCGATTATTGGAGCCGCATGGCCCGGAAGACCGCAGGGGTCAAGCACCCAGAATAAGCCCAGAGTCGGATTAGGCTGAATACCTTCTCACCCCGGCTCTTTCTCTTGCTCCATAATGATTTCTTCGAGGCTTTCGTGAAAGGCAGAAATTCCAAGCTCGTTACGACCAAACACAAAATGGGGAAATGCGATTGAACGCGCTCCTTCGAAAATCTTCTCCCCTACAATAAAATCCTCATCTAAAGCACTGATCGTAATTTGACGGTTTTTCTCCCAGTACTCGACGTCCTTCTCGATGGTGTTGGATTGAGGTATGAGCATCGTAACAGTAATTCGCGATTCTGACACGCTGATCGGCGAGATAACCACAACCGCGATGTGATCAGGTTAAATCAGCAACACGATATTTGGAAACAAAAAGTAAATTAGGTTAGCATGAGAACGTAAGTTCCATTGATTTCGTTCGACCTTGGCAAGCTCGGCAATCGACCGTTTTGGAAGCACCAAGCGTTGGTGATGAGAGAAGCGGTCAAAGACCAAAAGATTATCGAAAAAAAAGGGATAGATCGAACGTTGATGGACGACCCGAAAGTGATAGGTTTCCAATCCTCCATCCGCCAGGACTTTCCAGTTGGCGCGCCAATTGCGCTCATGAGGCTTGAAAACAATATGATGCTCTAGCTCCAGGGCCTTCAAGTCTTCAGAAATCCCTGAAAGGGAATGATCGAGAAAGCCACTCAGATCAAGATCAGCCTTCGGTTGTGGCAATACCCAGATCAAGCCAAAACGCTCTTCAACAGGCAAAGGAATGAGATTGTGATCGTTCTTTTTCAGGTTAGGAAAACAATGCCCATGGGGTATACCAAGAAGTGCCCCATCGTTGCTGTAACTCCATGCATGATAAGGGCAGGTAAAGGTATGCATGTCACTGCCTTGTGCTTGCCAAACGAGTTTTGTCCCTCGATGTCTGCACGCATTGACATGGGCATGAACCTTACATTGTCGATCGCGCGACAAAAGAACAGGTACTCCTCCCAAATCCAAAGCTGAAAAATCACCTGGCCTTTGGAGCATGGCTGAAAGTGCTGCAACAACAGGTCTTTGTTGAAAAATACTGCGTTGCTCCAGTTCAAAACGCATCAAAGAAAAATAATTCTCTACCGGTACTTTACGCTCTGAAGGGGCAAGATCCGTAGTCCGAGCTGCCAGGTGAGCGAGAACACGATCGATCAAGGATTGTTGCAAATTCAATAACATAGGATGAAACTAGCAGTTTGTGATGCGGTTTACAATTGATATTCCCTCAAAAGTGGGCACGGCCTTAACCGCTCTGCCAGAATGCCTGTCGCTGGTGAATTTCATGATGCGTGATCGAGTGTGAGATCCAGACTTTAGGAAACCATTCCCAGAAATTCGCCCACGGTTTCCTCGGTGCCATAACCGTATTTCATGCAAAAATGGATGGCTTGTCGAATTGGAGTGGAGGGATTACGAAGATCGCAGACCTCCTGTTTAGCTAGAAGAAGAATCCGTTTCACTCCAGCCCAGCGTTCCAGCACCGAAATCCGGAAAATGCCATTGGACGTCGCGATTGCGATGCTGGCGCCATGCCAAGGCGGGCGCCAGCTTTCGGCCAGGCTCAGGGTCCAACGATAAAGCCTTTGAAACATGTGCCGTTATTTGCCAGGAGAGGGCCGCGGCCGAGCGCGGTAAATGAGGAATGCGCGCCCCTTGTGAATGGATCAATCCGCGGCTATCATCAGGGCCAGCGGCCATCGGAGCGGCGCACAAAGGCCGGACATCTGACCGCACCCGACCGTACTGCACTAACGCTCATAAAAACCCTTGCCAAACGGCGCGTCCACATTTGACAGAGCCCGCCCAAACGCGAGTTTCCGACGTAGCTCCGGTGCATCCCCGGGCGCCGCGCAGCGAGCGTCGGTTCTTCGAGCTGGTGGGGCCCGCGCTGAAGAACCAACCGCTCACCTTCCTCTGCGGGGACCGCGAGTACCGGTACGGTTCGTCCGCCGAGCCGACCGTCATCCGCATCTCGAACTCCGGCGTCTTCGACCGCATCCTCACCGAGGGCAATCTCGGCCTCGCCGAATGCTACATGGATAAGAAGGTCGAGGTGGTGCACGGCTCGCTCGAGCATTTCGTCGTGTCGCTGATCCGCGCCGACGTGGAGAAATACGTTCGCAGCAACCCGGCGAGCATGGCCAAGGTCGCCGCCATCCACCTGAAGAACCTGTTCCGCGGGCGGAACGGTAACGTCCAGGCCCATTACGACGTGGGCCAGGATCTGTTCGATGCCTGCCTCGACGAGAGCATGGCCTATTCCTGCGGCTACGCGTATTCGGCCGACGATTCCCTTGCCGACCTGCAGCGGCAGAAGTTCGACCGCATCTGCAAGAAGGTGCGCATCAAGCCCGGCGACCGGCTGCTCGATATCGGCTGCGGCTTCGGGGGCCTGCTCATGCACGCGGCCAAGAACTACGGCGCGCGCGGCACCGGCATCACGCTGAGCCATGTGCAGCTGAAGCGCGCGAACGAGCTTGCCGCCGAGCGCGGCGTCGCCGACCGCGTGCAGGTGCTGTTCGCCAGTCACGAGGACCTGCCGCCGGGCCCGTTCGAGAAGGTTGTAAGCATCGGCATGTTCGAGCACCTGAAGCTCAGCGACTATCCGGTCTTCTTCGGCAACATCAAGAAGGTGCTGACCGAGGACGGGATGGGTCTCGTGCACTGCATCGGTTGCGCCACCGAGGACAATCCGCGCGACGCCTTCACCCAGAAATACATCTTCCCCGGTAGTCGCACGCCGACGCTCTCGGAGATGGCCTCGCACATCGAGCACTGCGGCATGCCGATCCACGACGTGGAGAACATGGTCCGCCACTACGCGCCGACCGCGCGCCGCTGGCTGGAGAACTTCCAGCGCAACTACCCCAAGCTCGATCACAAGAAATACGACGAGCGTTTCAAGCGGCTGTGGGAATACTTCTTGTCCTGTAGCGCCGCTGCGGCCACGGTCTCGACCGGCTCGCTCTGGCAGGTGCTGTTCGCCAACAGCCATAAGATCGACATTCCGTTCCAGCGCGTTTGAAAATACGTGGCCGTGCGTCGCGGGATGCCGGCCGCGCTTGAATGAGGGGGCCGACATGACGCCATTGCGGACGCGGGCGGACGAGCTTCGCGCGTTGTCGGAGCTGCGCGCCGAGTTGCGCGCGGAGGGTCTCGACCGGCCGCCGCCCGGATGCTGGGAGAGATGCCGCGGCGAGCCGGTCACATTCCCCAACTCATGGCGCTTTAAGCCTATCTGCTTCGCAAAGCCGCGTAAATCCCCCTTTTCAACGTCGAGTTAATCAGCCGGAAGCCGTATAATCAATAACTTGTGAAATCTTCACGGGCGACGGGATAGCTGGGGATATGCTACAATATCCATCAATGTCAGAGGCCGATATTTACCCGAGCAGCGCAGAAGTCGCTTCGCGCGTACATGCCGCAACGCTTCCAATAGAGTACTACGATGCGCTCCTTGCGGAAGTAACCGCACGGGGTCTATTTAAACGCACATATTGGCACTACGAACTCACGGGAGGCATTGCGATTATCGGCGTGACTGCAAGTCTCTATGGGCTTTCGCTGTCTGACAACGCGCTCTTTCAAGCTCTGAATGCTATCGGTTTCGCATTTTTCTCAGTACAAATTGGAATGATCGGACACGATCTTTCACATGGCGAAGTCTTTAAGTCGCATGAAGTGAATCGTTTTTTTGCGATGATGGCGTGGGGGCTTTTGGGAGGTTTGTGCGAAAGTAGGTGGTTCCATAAACACAACACGCACCATAAAAATCCAAATCACATCGGCCACGATCCTGATCTCGAAATACCGTTCGTCTTTTCGCATATTCAGGCAGCGCGATGGTCAGATTTCTACAAGAAATGGTTTTTTCCGTATCAGCATATTTTGTTTTGGATCGCGTTTTCGTTCGTGGTTCCGTACAACCTCGGATACAGCATGCAATACATTTTTAGAAACTTTACAGCCAGATCCATGTTTGAGCTTTTCCTGATTATAGTACATTATTCGGTCGTTGTTGGGCTGCCACTCTACCTGCTACCACTTCCTGTCGCAATTCTTTTCCTCAGCATATCATTTATTGTCATTGGTGCATACATAGGCATGGTCTTTGCACCAAATCATAAAGGGGAGGAAATGCTTGATGAGGATGAAAAATTCAATTGGACCCACCAAATAACGCTCACGCGCGATCTCTATCCGACGTGGCCCGTCTTCTATCTTCTCGGCGGACTTAATTTTCAGATCGAGCATCATCTTTTCCCCACAATGTCGCGGATGAAGTATTGGGAAGCATACAAAACTGTTAAAGATTTTTGTGCGAGACATGAATTACTATACCACCAAACAACATGGCCGGAGTCAATGCGCGAAATTCACGAATCTCTTAAACAAGAAGCGCGGACTTGGAGCTCCGCTTCTTGAACGATTTAAACTGGCTGAGTGCACCTCGCATTATTCGGAGGATGCACATAGTTGCAACATACGCAGTTCTCTGCCGCCGTTCAAGGTCCGCTCGCGTCACTCCCGCCCGTGCGGCTCGATGAGAAGATCGAGCGGATAGCCTTGAAAAGCCTTGTCGATGGCGAGGACGACATGGCCGTGGAATTTCTCGACGCCCAGTTCGCCACGGCTCATAAAGTCGCTGAGCTCGTTGTAATGGTCGATATCGCGGCAAAGCACCCGCATCAGATAATCGATCCGGCCGCCGATTTTGTAGCATTCCAAAACTTCGTTGCGCTTGCGGATCGCGGCCAGAAAACGCTCGAAATCGGCTTCGCGGTGGTTTTCCAGGATCACCTCGACCAGCAGCATCACCGAACTGCAGATTTTCGTAAGATCGAAGTCGGCAACATAGCGCCTGATCAGCCCATCCTTTTCGAGCGCTTTGACCCGCTCTAGGCAGGCGCTCGGCGACAAATGCACCTCCTCGGCGAGGCGGACATTGCTGATCCGCGCGTCGAGTTGCAGCCGCTTCAAGATTTTGAAGTCCATTTCGTCGATCATGTGCCGACGCGCCATCTCTTTCTCACTTGTCGCTAGGCCTTGGGCGAAATACGTGCCCGCGCATTTTCGCGCGTGGAAGGGGCTTTGTCGCGGATATTCTGCGCGAAAACGGGCCAAGTTCCGGGGCAAGAGCGCCGCCTTCCGTGCGATAAATCTTGTTGGAAGAGAGTGTCGATAGGAGGCCACCATGTCCTTGCAAGGCCCGATGTCCTTGCCAACCGCCATATCCGCGCAAAGCGTCATCGCTCGGGAAGCCCGCTTTGGCGCGAAAAATTACGCGCCGCTGCCGGTTGTCTTGGCGAGGGGCGCCGGCGCGCATCTCTTCGATACCGGCGGCAAGCGCTACATCGATATGATGAGCGCCTATTCGGCGGCGAGTTTCGGCCATCTGCATCCGCGTCTTGTCCACGCCATGAAGCGTCAGCTCGACCGCTTGGATGTCGTCTCCCGTGCCTATCATTCGGATAATCTCGGGCCGCTTTGCGAAGAGCTTGCGGGGCTCGCTGGGCTCGATGCGTGCCTGCCGATGAACACCGGCGCGGAGGCGGTCGAGACCGCGATCAAGGCCGCGCGCCGTTATGGGTATGACCGGCTTTCGATCCCAGGCGGCAAGGCGGAAATTATTGTCGCCGCGAGGAATTTCCATGGCCGGACGACGTCGATCATAGGCTTTTCCAGCGAACCGTCCTGCCGGCGCGGTTTTGGCCCTTTCGCGCCCGGCTTTGTCACGGTGCCGTTCGGCGACGCGGGGGCACTTGAGGCGGCGATCTCGCCATTCACCGCCGCCGTTCTCATCGAGCCCATTCAGGGCGAGGCTGGCATTGTCGTACCAATCGGGGGATATCTGGCAAGCCTCCGGCGGATCTGCGACCGGCACGGCATATTGTTGATTTTCGACGAGGTCCAGTCGGGCCTCGGGCGCACCGGGCGAAACTTCTGTTTTGAACACGAGAACGCCAAGCCCGACGGTCTCGTCGTCGGCAAGGCGCTCGGCGGCGGCCTGATGCCCGTCTCCGCGTTTGTCGCGCGGCGCGCCGTCATGGACGTTTTCGATCCCGGCAGCCATGGTTCCACCTTTGGCGGCAATCCGCTGGCCGCGGCGGTCGCGCGCGAGGCGATCCACGTTCTTCAAGACGAGGATCTTGCCTTGCGTAGCCGCGTCCTCGGGAAAACGTTGCTCGCCGCGCTTGCCGGCATCGACCATCCCGCCATCGTCGAGGTGCGTGGCAAAGGGCTTTGGGCGGGAGTCGAACTCGATCCCGCGCGCGCCAACGCAAAGGCCGTGTGTCTCGCCATGCTGCGGCGCGGCGTTTTGACCAAGGAGACGCATGAGACCGTCATTCGCTTCGCGCCGCCCCTGATAATCGAGGAGGCCGATCTCTTGCAGGCGGTCGAGGTCTTCCATGACGCGCTTGAGGAAGCCGTCGCGCCCCATGCCGTGAGTTGCGTTGGATGAACATTCACGTCGCAAACGCGCCGGTGCCTCAAAATGGCGCCGGAACCCTCGCCGCGAAACGTCCCTTCGTGCTCGCCTTGCGCGGCTTTGTATGCGATCGCTACACCAATGCCGGGATGCAAGGCGCCTCCTTGCTCGCGCGGGCCGCCGCGGTCAAAATGCACGCGCCGTTGCGCGAACTTGGCGTCCCCGAACCCGCCATCAATCTCGGCTGGCGCGAGAACCTCGCCAAGGCGTCACCTTATCTTCGCGATGTCGCGGGAGAGGTCTATGAACTCATGCGCCATGAGCTGTTGCCGTTCATCTTCGCCAACCGCTGCGGCGTGAGCCTGGCGACAATCGCCGCGGTGCTGCGCCACCGGCCGGATGCAAAGGTCGTCTGGTGCGACGCGCATGGCGATTTCAATACGCCGGCGACGACGCCGACCGGCTATCTCGGCGGCATGGTCTTGTCGGCGCTTTGCGGCTTGTGGGACTCCGGCTTTGGCGCGGGCCTATCGCCGGATCATATCGTCCTCGCCGGTGCGCGGGATCTCGACGCCTCCGAAAGTGAGCTGATCGCGGCGCATGGGGTGAGGGTCATTACCGCGAAGGATGGCATCATCGACACTGGCCGCGTGATCGAGGCCATTGGTGGCGCTCCGGTCTGGCTTCACATCGACACGGATGTTGTCGATCCGCTCTATCTCCCCGCCGAATACCGGGTCGAGGGCGGGCTGCACCCGGCGGCGCTGCGCGCGTTGTTGCGCGAGCTCGTCCGCGCGAGCGAACTCGTTGGTTTCGAATTGACGGAATTTGAAGCCCCATCGAACGCCGAGCGCCGCGCCCGCGCGGTTCAAACGGTCATCCGCATGATCGAACCCGTGTTTCTGGCGGGGCTGGACCGCGGGAAGCGGGTTTACGAGTTCTTGCGCTTGAAGCCGATCCCTGCCGGTGACGGTTAAGCGGCCGGCGGTAGCGGCTTTTGGATGCTTCCAAGCGAGCTGACGTAACGCCCTGTTTGAATGGATAGATGGCCCGCTTGTTGTCCCTGCCGCTTTCGCGGCGTGTGCAAAATTGAAGCAGACCGTGTGGAAACGGCTCCGTCTGAGCGGTGACAAATCACGGAAGCTCCTTTCAGCGATGTTTGAGCATTCTGGTGCAAGGTGCCCTCTGTGATGCCGCGATCGTCGTCCAGGTGGATCGGTCCGGCCAATATCGCGCCTCCCGTCATCCCCGGGCGGCCGCCATCATCGCCTCGACGCCGAGGATGTTGAGCGCCCGCCGCAAATTATAGACGAGCGCGGTCAGACTGAACTCGGCGCGGACATTGTCGAGGCCCTTCATCAGAAAGGCGCTCTGGTTCATCCATTGCTTGATCGAGCCGAAGGGATGCTCGACCATCTCGCGCCGCCGGTCGAAAATTTCCGGTCGCGCTTTCAGTCGCGCCGCCATGCGGTCGAGCACCGCCTCGTTTTCCAGACGCGAGACCTTGCGATAGTCCTTGGTGCAGCGCGACTTGATCGCGCAAACGAGACACGCCGCCCGATTGCTGTAATCGATCTTCGTCAGTTCCCGCAGCTTGCTTTCATAGCGCGTCGACAGGACCTGGCCAGCCGGACAGATGAAGGCGTTGCACTCCGCGTCGTAGCGGAACTCATCCTTGCGGAAAAAGCCATTGCTTACCGATGATCCCCGTTGCGGCTTGGGAACATACGGCGTCATCCCCGCCTTCTCGCAGGCCTCGATGTCCTCGATCTTGAAGTAGCCGCGATCGGCGACGACATCGATCGTCTCAACCGCAAGGATGGCGCGGGCCGGTTCGGCGGTTTGCGTCAACAGGCCCATGTCGACGACCTGATTGGTCACTTCCTGGTCGACGATCATCTTGTGCTTCGCGTCGACGGCGACCTGGATATTGTAGCCGACGGCGACCTTGGTATGAGCGGCCATCGCGCGGCTGTCGGGATCGGTCAGCGATATCTGGCTCTCGCCGCTCTGCTCCAGTTCCGTCAGCAGCACCCCGTATCGCCCGCGCTTCTCGCGCAGCGCCTCGATCTTTTCCGCGAGGTTTTTGGTGCGCGAGCCGTCGCTCGCGGCTTCCTCGGCATCGCTCTCGTCGAGCCGCCGCAAATATTCGTCCAGACGCTTGTCCACCGCCTTGATGAACTTCTCCAGCGAGTTCTTCGTAAAGTTGCGGTCCTTGTTGTTGACCGCCTTGATGCGCGTGCCATCCACCGCCAGCAGCTCGCGGCCGAAAAGATTGAGTTCCCGGCACAGCAACGTGAACTGGCGGAACACGGCGCGGAAGGCGGCTCGATTGTCGCTCCGGAAGTCGGCGATGGTCTTGAAGTCTGGCTTCAAGGTTCGCAACAGCCAGATGATCTCGATGTTGCGGTGGCATTCGGCCTCAAGCCGCCGGCTTGACCGCACGCGGTTGAGATAGCCGTAGATGTAGAGTTTGAGCAGATCGCCCGGCGCATAGCCGGGGCGGCCCGTCACCTTCGGCGTGACGCGTTTGAACCCGGCTGCCGCGAGGTCGAGCCCATCAACGAAGGCGTCGATGAACCGAACGGGATTGTCGGCGACGACATAATCGTCGATCGCCTCTGGCAACAACAGAAGTTGCGAACGTTCGAATCCGGAAATGTGAGTCATGTCAGATTCTAGCGCGGCGCAGGCCGCAAGGGAATCCGATTGATGCGACTTTCCACACGGTCTGCTAAACTTATGCACGTCGCGGATTTGGTGGAAAGCCGCCAATGGGGCGTGCGCGGCGGGTGGAGGACTATCGAGAAGAGGAGGCTCCGGGCCGTGGAGCTGAGAAAAGGCGCTGGGCAAATGAACCGCAGACCATCAATGTTTATCGGCTCGTCGACCGAAGGTTTAGACGTCGCTAAAGCTCTCCAGCTCGCTCTAGATAGAACCGCCGATGTTGAGCTCTGGACCCAAGGCGTATTTGATCTGTCCTTCAGTTACTTGGAGTCCCTGATCAAAGAAGTAGGTAGGGTCGATTTTGCTGCTCTCGTCTGCCGCCGCTCGTGATCGGGCGGCTGGCGCGCCCGCGAATGAGATTGAAATCACGCCGGAGATGATCGAGGCGGGAGTGGTGGCGTTCTGTTCATTTAGGTTGGGAATGGAGACAGCTGAAGAAGTTGTCGAGGAGATATTTAAAAAAATGTTCTCGGTTAAGAAGCATAATTACCGGCCTCGACGCCGTAAGGCGATTTTTGCGTCAACCAACAAACTGGTATATAAATAATATACTGTCTCACAATAAATTTCAACCGGGCTGTAGTGTAAAACTGATACTTTCCAATTTCTCTCAGACATATTCCTTAAAACGCATAATTTATTGCAGTCATCTATTATATTGTCATTTCTAAAGTTTATTTCATGCAATGAATGCGCAAAAGCGTTTCTTATGTCGTTAATTACAATCAAATCTCCGTACTCATCGTCCTCTAGTAAATCTATAGCATATGCTATTCTAATTTTATTAGATAAAGGCCCAAGTATTCCATTTGCAGCTCCATCAAACATTCGCCGTTGATCATCCGGACTCAATGGCACAAAATGGGCGATCAACAATCGCTCGATGGCTGAATTTAAATAGGACGCTCCGAGCATAGCGAGGGCGTAATGGTCACGCTTCGCAAGGTTCCATATTATATCACCCGCTTCTTCGCCAGACGGAAGAGAATCTATTAATTTTCTTGATGCTCGACTGGGGAGTTTAAATATGTGGTTTTCTGCGTCTAACGATGGCTCTGTCAGTTTGCGTTTGGAGCGTGGGGCTGGAGGACATAATGGCGGCTTTGGAGGCTTCGTGGTTTTCTTTGGCATGATGGCGGCTTGCTATGATAAAAAACCATGAGGTTTACAGCGACGAAGAGACCGCGCGGCGCCGCGATGCGGCACTCTTACGTGCGCTTAGCACGCCGCCGAAGCATCATTCCGAAATGAAGCTCGGCAAGCGTACGGCGAAAGCGAGCCAGAAGGCGAATCGGCCTAAGAACGGTAAGCGGAGTTAGCGTCGCCGCGCGTCTACCCAACTACTACGCCTGTGGGTGTTTATTGGCCGTGGCCTCTCAATGCGTTTGCCGCACTCAGTTCGTGGGCAAAGATGGGCGGACTCGTTTTCGTGCCATAGCATGATCTGAGGCGGCCAAGTGCACTGACAGAGCGGGTATCCAAGCGCTTTAGCCAACTGTGCCTCAGTCGCACGTAAAGCCTCCTCGGCCTTTTCGATGTGTTGGGCTACTTCGTGAGTTTTCGTGGTCTGTGGTAGCTCGGCGCGAATACCCTTGAATAGGTCAAGCACTGTTTTTGCGGCCGTGAGATAGGCAGTTAATTCCATGACAGGCATTGAATGGTCGCTCCTGTTGACGATGTTCCGCCGAACATAGAATCAGCGATGGTTTTCGCTGAATCGCTCGGGCGGTCGTATGCAGCAGGCGGGGGCGATGTTGTCCACCTCTTTGCTGCATTTGTTGGTGCGGTTATTGCGAGTGATGCGGAAGTTGGTCTCAAATGTCTGAAGGCGACGGATAGTTTGCTTTCAAAAATTTCCTCATTCGGGTTAGGCGCTTCGCCTTCTGTTTAAGCGTGCGTGGCTTCACGAGGCTGTCGATACGTCAAACGCTTGCCTTCGCCACCCATAACCGCTTTCACGGCGCGCTCCTTATCCGCGACGCCAAGACCGGAGCGGGTGTTATAACGGAAATCGAACTCGGCAAGATAGCGATGCAAATGCTGTTCGCTGATATGATGGAATGTACCGATCACGCCGCGCTTGAAAATTGAAAAATAGTTTTCGGCGCTGTTGACGTGGACGAAGCCGCCTAGCCGCACATATTCGTCGGCAGAGTGGTTCACGGTTCCGTGCCCGGAAAATTCTTTACCGAGCTTCGTGTAAGCTGGGTTTTCGTCTGTCATCAGGTATGATTTGCGGCTGGCGATCTTAACTGCGGTTTCGCGTAGCGTTTTTGCGGTTGCATTCTTGACATAGAACGAGCGGGCTGAACCGCCACGCTCGACAAGCGTCATAACGATATGCTTCTTTGGCTCCGGTTTATAAGCGCGATTTTTGGATTTACCGCCGACGTAGGTTTCGTCGGCTTCGACCACTTTGCCGGTTCCTCCAATTGAGCTAGGAGTAATATCGTTCATTGACTCGCGAATGCGATGCGCGAGGAACCAAGCGGACTTATAGGAGACGCTCAACATGCGGTGAAGTTGATGGGCGCTCATCCCCTTTTTGCTGGCGGCCATCAGATGATAGGCAAAAACCCACTTGTTGAGTGGAATGTGGGAGTCTTCCATGACGGTTCCAACTGTTACGGTGAAAGGCGTGTTGCATTCGTTGCACCAACGGACGCCAGGGCGCGTGCTCTTGCCAGCAAGCTTTGTGATGCGCGCCGGGTCGGCATTTCCGCAATGGCGGCAAGCGACACCATTAGGCCAATACAGGCGCTCAAGGTGCTCGCGGGCCTTGTCGGCGTCGATGAAGATTGGATTTGTAAGATCGCACATGGACTTATCCTCGATTGAGAAGATAATAGCCCATATCAAAATCTACGTCAAGTACATAATTACCGAATCATGGCACACGAGAAACCTCTACGTCAAGTACATAATTGCCCGTGCTAACGCCAGACGACTTGACTAAAAGCCGTGGCCGTCAGAAGCCGTCACCACGGGATAACGTTGTGTTCGAGCTTGGTCTATTTATGGGTAAGCTGGGGAGACACCGATGTTTCTTTGTGTACAATGAGCAGCATCAGCACATTTTCAAAATTCCGTCCGATTTACTTGGTATTTCGGCTGCAACATACAGCTTGCATGCTAGTGGGAATTTCGATGCTTCCGTAGGAAGCGCAGCTACCAAGATAGCCCGTCGTATTACCAAATCTGGGTGCCGTCCTCATCTCATGCAGATTGAGGAGCAGGAGGAGACCGAAAGTAACTCCAGTCTGACTCTATCAGGAACGTGGACCGGTTATTCACCGAATGGACCCAATCCTGAGGAAAGTAATAGCACCTTAGAACTTGAACAGCGCGGGTCTTTCGTGAGGGCGACTGTCGTACGTCGTAGTAACTCCAGTGGCTTAAGGCGATTCGACTATGAAGGCCGCTTCTTGGCAGGCCAACTCGTACTCTTTTTTGAAGACATCCACGGAAGAGGGTTCATCATCGGCTCCATGGTTCTGCACCTCACTTCCGATCTGCAGACCCTGATCGGCAAGAGCACTTATTATCACCACGATAGTCATCAAGTAGTTGCAGTGGACCGGCTGTATAAGCGCGTGAAGAATTTGGCGGGTCGCCCTGCGACATCGTTAGATGCTCAACCCTCTGCAGGTGCCAAGCCTCGTAAAAGCCGTCCCGGCACGGTGGTGCGAAATTCTTGCAGACCGTGTGGAAAGTCGCATCAATCGGATTCCCTTGCGGCCTGCGCCGCGCTAGAATCTGACATGACTCACATTTCCGGATTCGAACGTTCGCAACTTCTGTTGTTGCCAGAGGCGATCGACGATTATGTCGTCGCCGACAATCCCGTTCGGTTCATCGACGCCTTCGTTGATGGGCTCGACCTCGCGGCAGCCGGGTTCAAACGCGTCACGCCGAAGGTGACGGGCCGCCCCGGCTATGCGCCGGGCGATCTGCTCAAACTCTACATCTACGGCTATCTCAACCGCGTGCGGTCAAGCCGGCGGCTTGAGGCCGAATGCCACCGCAACATCGAGATCATCTGGCTGTTGCGAACCTTGAAGCCAGACTTCAAGACCATCGCCGACTTCCGGAGCGACAATCGAGCCGCCTTCCGCGCCGTGTTCCGCCAGTTCACGTTGCTGTGCCGGGAACTCAATCTTTTCGGCCGCGAGCTGCTGGCGGTGGATGGCACGCGCATCAAGGCGGTCAACAACAAGGACCGCAACTTTACGAAGAACTCGCTGGAGAAGTTCATCAAGGCGGTGGACAAGCGTCTGGACGAATATTTGCGGCGGCTCGACGAGAGCGATGCCGAGGAAGCCGCGAGCGACGGCTCGCGCACCAAAAACCTCGCGGAAAAGATCGAGGCGCTGCGCGAGAAGCGCGGGCGATACGGGGTGCTGCTGACGGAACTGGAGCAGAGCGGCGAGAGCCAGATATCGCTGACCGATCCCGACAGCCGCGCGATGGCCGCTCATACCAAGGTCGCCGTCGGCTACAATATCCAGGTCGCCGTCGACGCGAAGCACAAGATGATCGTCGACCAGGAAGTGACCAATCAGGTCGTCGACATGGGCCTGTTGACGCAAACCGCCGAACCGGCCCGCGCCATCCTTGCGGTTGAGACGATCGATGTCGTCGCCGATCGCGGCTACTTCAAGATCGAGGACATCGAGGCCTGCGAGAAGGCGGGGATGACGCCGTATGTTCCCAAGCCGCAACGGGGATCATCGGTAAGCAATGGCTTTTTCCGCAAGGATGAGTTCCGCTACGACGCGGAGTGCAACGCCTTCATCTGTCCGGCTGGCCAGGTCCTGTCGACGCGCTATGAAAGCAAGCTGCGGGAACTGACGAAGATCGATTACAGCAATCGGGCGGCGTGTCTCGTTTGCGCGATCAAGTCGCGCTGCACCAAGGACTATCGCAAGGTCTCGCGTCTGGAAAACGAGGCGGTGCTCGACCGCATGGCGGCGCGACTGAAAGCGCGACCGGAAATTTTCGACCGGCGGCGCGAGATGGTCGAGCATCCCTTCGGCTCGATCAAGCAATGGATGAACCAGAGCGCCTTTCTGATGAAGGGCCTCGACAATGTCCGCGCCGAGTTCAGTCTGACCGCGCTCGTCTATAATTTGCGGCGGGCGCTCAACATCCTCGGCGTCGAGGCGATGATGGCGGCCGCCCGGGGATGACGGGAGGCGCGATATTGGCCGGACCGATCCACCTGGACGACGATCGCGGCATCACAGAGGGCACCTTGCACCAGAATGCTCAAACATCGCTGAAAGGAGCTTCCGTGATTTGTCACCGCTCAGACGGAGCCGTTTCCACACGGTCTGTTAGAATACTGCACCAAAATTAGGCCATTGTTATTGCATGGCTTTCTTGATGCATATTTCCGGTCAAAAATATTCCGTCGTTTACGGCCGGTTGATCCGAGCGTATCTTACATCGGGGATGATTTCCCGCAAACCGGCTAAGCCATCGAGGCGGCGGCACCGCGTTTCTGGAATTGGTCCGAGAAATTGATCGATCTTACAAGATCGAAGGAGGGGCCGCTGTCTTAAGCCTTGTAAGGTTTTTGGCCCCAATCGTACCAAAATGTTTCACGTGAAACATTTTGGTACGATTGGGCTCGCCGAAAGCGCGCCCCGGCTTGTAGGTTTGCGCGAAGTTACCGCAGCGCTTTTTCAATCTCGAGCAAAATCACGTTCCGATAGCTCCCCTCGCTGATCGGCCCGACGAGTAGGCGATCGTGCCGTCGCCCTCGTGCCAAATTGTCATGGCTCAAAATTCCGGTTTGTGGAAATGACGTTCAGCCCGCGAGGCTCGCGAGGCCATCCGGCGTCGGCCCGCCATGGGCGAAGTCGAGAAGTTCGATCGTATGGAGCACCGGGATCGATGTGCCGCTCGCGATCTGAGCGATGCAGCCGATGTTGCCGGTCGCGACGAGATCGGGCGAGGTGTTCACGATATTCGCGATCTTGCGGTCGCGCAGCCGCAACGCGATCTCCGGCTCCAAAATATTATAGGTGCCCGCCGAGCCGCAGCACAAATGCCCTTCGGGAATATCGCGGACCTCAAAACCTGCTTGCGTTAACAGCCGCCGTGGCATGGCATCGCGCGCGAGACTCGCGCGTCACGCGTCATGCCTACACGCAAACCGCTCGGCTACGGCGGCTATCGTATGTACTGCCGACGTACTGCAGACGGAAAATGCTTGCGCCGAGGATTTCTCGTTTGACCCATTGCGGACCTTTGCGATCCGGCGCGCAAACCAGTTTGGGGACATGATCTGTCCGAATTGGATGGAGACGATCGATAATGAGCGTGAAAGTCTGGCATGCTGCCGTTTCTGTGGAAACAGAGGCCGTGCGGCGCACCTTGCCAGGCCATTGCCGTCGGTGCACAAACACGGTATTCCTGCAATCCTGCCAAGGAGCCAAACATCGCCAACGGTCCTGCCATCGGCACAGTGATTGCCATCTGGCGCTATCCTGTTAAGTCCATGCAAGGCGAAGAGCTGAGCACTTCTCCGGTGGACGAGCGCGGCCTGCTGGGCGACCGCGGCTACGCGCTTGTCCACGCAGAGGACGGCAAGGTTGCCAGCGCCAAAATCCACGGAAATGGCCGCATATTTTCGAATTTCGAACTGGCTACGTGGAAGCACCTGTTTCCGACCGGCCGTTGCCGCCAGTCCGCATTACGTTGCCCGATGGAAGCGTTCACACCAGCGGCGCTGAGGGTACTGACGCGGCACTATCAACAGCGGTGGGGCGGGCTGTTTCCTTGCGCGCCGCCGTTCCAGAAACACCCGTGTTGGAGGAATATTGGCCGGACATCGACGGCCTGGCACATCGCGAAACCGTGACCGACGAGAAAATGCCGGAGAACACATTCTTCGACGTAGGAATCGTTCACCTGCTGACGACCGCGGCGCTGCATATGCTGGCTTGGTCCTATCCGCAAGGAAAGTTCGAGGTGCGGCGTTTCCGGCCCAATATCGTGGTTGCGCCGACTGCCGGTACGCGTGGCTTTGTAGAAAACGACTGGGTCGGGCGCACGCTGCGCCTGGGCGATGAAGTCCGGCTTCAAATCACGATGCCCTGTGGCCGCTGTGTAATGACAACTCTGCCGCAAGAGGATTTGCCCCGGGACACGGGCATCCTACGGACCGCAGTTCAGCAGAACCAGGGCAACGTCGGCGTCTACGCTCACGTCGTTCGTGGGGGCATGGTACGCCACGGGGATACGGTTACCTTTGATGGTTGAACCGCTATCGCGGTGAGGCTTCTGCAGTGCGCATTGATACTACAGGAAATTCCGGCTACGTCCCGTTCTGCTTTTTCAGCTTTCTCACCATTTAGCAAGCACGCGGCCGGGCTTAAGGTCGCGCTTGTCGGGCATCAATGGTCCAGAACTTCCCCGAGTAGCTGCCGGTTGCCGAGTGCTGGGGCAGAGATGGCTCAACGGACCCGTCCTCGATGCGTCGCACAAGAAAGATGTTTCTGCGACACTGAGATCGTCTGTTCGCGTGCAAGCACGACTTCCGCAGTTGGCGCATTCCCGCGGCGCTGGACGGACCGGGGGCATGCCGACATATGGTCGCAGCCAGTGGCAAAGCGGACTCCATGTTTTAGGCGTCTCCAAATTCAAAGCAATATTTCAATCACATACGCGTTCGCATCTTTTGTCCCGAGGGGGCCTCACAGGAGACCCGCATTTGGAATTTTTCACAGTGCTATAACGTAGCTATAGTACTCATCATCGGGCGTGGCCCGCCAGGCCACCGTTCGCACTTGTTCCGGCCGTTTTGCGGAAACAACGTTCAGCCCGCAAGGCTCGCGAGGCAATCCGGCGTTGGCCCGCCATGGGCGAAGTCGAGAAGTTCGATCGTGTGGAGCACCGGGATCGATGTGCCGCTCGCGATCTGAGTGATGCAGCCGATGTTTCCGGTCGCGACAAGATCGGGCGAGGTTTGCACGATATTCGCGATCTTGCGGTCGCGCAGTCGCGTGGCGATCTCCGGCTCCAAAATATTATAGGTGCCCGCCGAGCCGCAGCACAAATGCCCTTCCGGCATGTCGCGGACATTAAAGCCTGCTTGCGTCAAGAGCCGCCTTGGCAAGGCGTCGATCTTTTGGCCATGCTGCATCGAGCAGGCGGAATGATAGGCGACCGTTAGGCCGGAAGGTTTCGCCGGTTCGGGCAGATCGAGCGTGTCCAAAAATTCCGTCACATCCTTGGCAAGCGCGGAAACGCGCGCCGCCTTAACCGCATAGGCCGGATCATTGCGCAGCAAAAATCCATAATCCTTTATCATGGTGCCACAGCCCGATGCGGTGATCAAAATCGCATTGAGTCCATGCCGCTCGATTTCCCTGCTCCAGACATCGACGTTGGCCCGCGCCTGGGCAAAGGCGCCCGCTTCCTTGCCCAAATGGTGAAGCAGCGCGCCGCAGCAGCCTTCGCCCTTGGCAAGCACGGTGTTAATCCCGAACCTGGTCAGCAAGCGAATCGCGGCGGCGTTGATATCCGGCCGCAACACCTGCTGCACGCAGCCGCCATGAAGGGCCACGCGAGCAACCGGCGCTACGGCCGGGGAGGTCACACCCGAACGTGGAGCGGTTCGGTGGATGCGGCCCGGCGCGAGGCGCAGCATCGCGGCAACGCGCCGCCCGGTCCGGCCAAAGCGCGGATAAAGAGAGTTGAAGGGTCTGGCCAAGGGCGCGGCGGCAAGCGCAAGCCGGAAACGGTTCGGATAAGGGAGTACGGCGCCGAGGAAAGCACGGAAGAGCCGGTCCGTGAGCGGCCTTCGATAGGTCTTCTCGATATGGCTTCTCGCCCCATCGACAAGATGCATATAGTTCACCCCGGACGGGCAGGCCGTCATGCAGGCGAGGCAAGAAAGACAGCGGTCGATGTGCTTGACGGTCAGCGCATCGGCGGGCCGGTTCCGTTCGAGCATATCCTTGATAAGATAGATGCGTCCGCGCGGAGAATTGAGTTCGTCGCCAAGCAGCACGAAGGTCGGGCAGGTCGCGTTGCAGAAGCCGCAATGGACGCAGGCGCGGAGAATTTTCTCCGCCTCCGCCGTCGCAGGATTCTCGAGCAGCGCGGGGGAAAAATGCGTCTGCATCTCAAAATTCCGCCCACATGCGACGCGGCTCCAAAATAGCATAAGGATCGAACGCATCTTTCAGCCGCCGCGACAGAGCGGCGAGCCCTTGAGGCTGCGGCTCGAACACCGGGATTGTCGCACGCGTTTCGGCAGGCGCGCGGATCAAGGTCGCGTGCCCGCCGCTATTTTCCGCGATCGCTTGACGAATGAGACCCGCCGCCGCGTCCGGGCAAGGATCGAGCGCGAGCCAGAGCAAGCCGCCCGACCAATCGAACAAGGTTTTGGCGTCATGCGCGCGGGCAACCGTCTCGGCGATTTTTGGTCCGGCTGTTGGCGCCACCGAAATTTTCCAGATGATTTTTTCGCGCGGGTAGGCGAGCGGCGCGACATCGCGGATGGCCCGCCAGAGTTTTTGGGACGCAGGCGCGTCGAGCCGGGCCATCGGTGCTAAGTCTTTCAGCATCGCTTCGAGCCGGTCGAGACGCCCGGCGACGGAGGGCGCAAAACCTTCGAGACGCAACGCCGTGATCGAGGTCGAGTATCCTTGTGTCTTCGCGGCGAACGGCGGCAAATGCGCGGCGCCGGACACATCGGCGGGCGCGCCCATCGCGGCGCAAAGCGCGGTAACGGCTGGCGCCGGATCGAGGCCTGCAAGTATCAATGTCGCTGAGGTTTCTCCGCGCGGAAGCACTTTTAGGGTCACCTCGGTCGCTATCGCGAGGGTTCCGAATGAGCCCGCTAGCCCGCGCGAAAGATCATAGCCGGTGACGTTTTTCACGACCCGGCCGCCAGCCTTAAAGGCCTCGCCGCGGCCGGTCACCGCCTTTAGCCCCAAGACAAAATCCCGCGCCGCGCCCGCCTTGATCCGGCGCGAACCGGAGAGATTGGCCATGAGTGCGCCGCCGAGCGTTCCACTCCCGGTGCCATAAAGCGCAGCGAAGGACATCGGCTCGAAGGCAAGCTCTTGCGCGTTTTGGGCGAGCATCGTCTCGATGGTCTCGATGGGGGTTCCGGCAAGCGCCGAGAAAACGAGTTCGCCGGACTCTATAAAAGGTGACGCCGTCGAGGCGGGAGAGATCGAGGCGACCCGCGTTTTTCGTCGGCCGGCCAAGCGCTGCCTTCGATCCGAGACCGGTGATCGAAAGCGGCGTGCGTTTTGCCGCTGCCTCGGTGACACATTCCGCCACCTCGGCAGGTTCGGCCGGGAGAAAAGGGGACATTTTTACTCGTGCGCCTTTACCGAAGCGAGGAGTCTATACGTTTTGCGCAATCGTACCAAAATGTTTCACGTGAAACATTTTGGTACGATTGACACTTTGCGCAAACATACACCCGCAAGGCGCTCGGTTTGTCTTTCGGGCGGGCTCTTGTGTCAGGTTCAACACGAGGCGTGATGGCACCTGCCCGAAAGGTCAAGTCGCGCGATATGCGCATGTTGCAAGCGTCAACGACAAGGCGCGGCGCTACCAAAAGAGGTTCAAAGATGAAGTTTGCTATTATCACCTTTCCGTACAGCATGGATGGAGATAAGGGTACGGCGGCGGGGCCCGGCGCGCTGTTGCAGGCGGGACTAGTCGACTGGTTGCGTGAACAAGGGCACGAGGTGGCTGGTACCGTCCATGTCAAATTAGCGCCCGGCGAAGAGGCGGCCTATGGTGCCTGGAATAAAATCGCCCTTGCCAATGCGCACCTTGCCCGGCTGATCTCGCGAGCAGCGCGGGCACAAGCTTTTCCGCTGCTTTTGCAAAGCAATTGTTACGGCGCTGTCGGTGCCCTGGCGGGGCTCCAAATGTCTGCCGGCCCATCTTCTCCGCGCCTTGGTCTGATCTGGATAGACGCTCACGGCGATTGCAACACGCCGGAAACGACGCTGAGCGGCATGCTGAGTGGGATGCCGGTCGCCATTGCCACAGGATTATGTCTGCATCGTCTGCGCAAACAGGCAGGGCTTGATCCCCCGATTGCCCCGCGCGACGTCGTGATGGTTTGTGTGCGTGCAAACGATCCTCTTGAGCAGGAGTTGATTGATCAATCCGGTATCGAAATAGTGCCGGTAGCCGATGTCAAAGGGGATTGCGGTCAGCTTTCCGCTGCAATGGAGCGCCTGAGCAGCACCGTCGACCTGATCTATATACACTTTGATGCGGATGTGCTTGATCAATCCGAGGTGGCTTCCATGCGGCTCACGGAAGCCAATGGTCCCACGAGGACGGAGTTAGCAGCCGCGCTGGAGATCATCATGGCCTATCCCAAAGTTGCGGCGTTTGGGATTGCCGACGTGAACCCGGCAGCAGACGTTGAAGGGCAAATGGTTCAATCGGTCCTTGCTGTGATTAAAAGGGGCATTGCGGGCGTTGCCGGGTAAACAAGGGCACCTGCTCCGAAGCCCGTCCTACCGTGCAGTAATGTGTGCAGACATCAAGCTTTTCACAATGTAAATCGAGGCCTCCAAATCCTTGGGCTTTTATGAGGGGAAATGCCGTTTTCCTTCGTCCTTGTCTTGGCGGCACGCCGAACAGGTTGCGATCTGACCCGCCGGCCCCACAAAATCCCTTCCCAAGAGATACAAATCCCGAATAATTCTGCAAATGTCAATTCCTGATTATCAGTCTCTAATGCTCCCTGTTCTTGGCTCCGGTGCGATACGGGATTTCTTCGGAAGCCTCGACCGCCACAAGGCTACCAAGGGCCTCTTTGTAACGACCTCAATCTTTTCCCCTTCCGCGATAGAGACTACCCAAGATCTCAGTAAGAGAATCGTTCTAATCGACGGCGAGCAGTTAGCCAAACTCATAATTCGTCACAACGTCAGGTGCAGAGTTGAGGACACCCTTCAAATCAAGAAAATTGACGAAGACATTTTTCGATTGGACGGTTGTCGCTGCTGGTCTACCGCCCCCTCACACATAAAGCTTGCCACCTTTCTCCAAAAACACGGCGCTCTTTTCCGTCATGCCTTTTTCGCGCTCGGCCATCGCCAAAGCTTCCTCGCGCAGATCCTGGGTGATCTTCATCGAGCAAAATTGCGGCCCGCACATCGAGCAGAAATGCGCGGTTTTATGCGCCTCTTTCGGCACGCTCTGATCGTGTTAGCGGTGAGCCATATCGGATTTGAGACGAACGCGAACTTCAGTTTGCTGATGCCTTAACGTTATCAATTTCGGGCACCGCCTGTATCAAGGTGTCGGCTATGCTTTCGAGGGGCCTCTTGTCAGCGTCAAGGACCAGGATATCCGCGATATCCGAAGGCAGATCAACCAAGCGCCGATTTGGAGGCAATACAGCCAAAACTCTCTTTCCCAGTGCTTTAGCAGCGCCCGCTTCGAACCAGATATTGTTTCTGTTTGGAACGTCATCCGAGGGTATGAGGAGAACAAGCGCAGATGCTTTTTCGATCTCTCTTCGAACCAAGCTGGACCAAAGGTCGCCCGGCTTCATATCAGAGTCGAAAAATACCGATACGCCGCGCCGCGACATTAAGCTCGCCAAATCCTTAGCTAAATCTCTATTCTCGGCGGCATAGGAAAGAAACACGTACTTCGTACTAGACATTTGGCGCGTCCTTCACTCGAACAGAAAGTTCGTTGAAATAGTCGTCGAGGGCGTTGATACTTATCACGTTCGTCTGGGATAATACCGCCAACCCACCGTGTTCCTTATCAATTTGTTCAAGCGTAACTCCATACATGACGCCGACATATCGTTTGCGCAAGATCCAAGCGGCTGCCATCTCTGTCCAAACCCAGTTGCGATCTACAGACCATGGCGTTAGCAACGAGACCAACTCGCTGCAGCCGCTAAGACCCGCGTGAATCTTTTCTTCGATACGATCACCGCTTTTGATGTCGAATATGTCAATGAATACCTCAGCTCCCATTTGAACACGAATACCGATCGCAATTTGCTGCGCTACCCACCTGTCGTGCCAGCCATGGGATACAAAAACACTATATGCCATCGTAAATTGCCTGACATTTTTCGTTTCGTCCCTTACCCTGTTCTCTCTACATAAAGCTTGCCGCCCTTCGCCAAAAACTCGGCGCTCTTTTCCGCCATGCCTTTTTCGCGCTCGGCCATCGCCAAAACTTCCTCGCGCAGATCCTGAGTGATCTTCATCGAGCAAAATTGCGGTCCGCACATCGAGCAGAAATGCGCGGTTTTATGCGCCTCTTTCGGCAGCGTTTCGTCGTGAAACAGCCGCGCCGTATCGGGATCGAGACCGAGGTTGAACTGATCCTGCCAGCGGAAATCGAACCTTGCGCGGGAGACCGCATCGTCCCTGATTTGCGCCGCCGGGTGCCCCTTGGCGAGGTCTCCTGCGTGCGCGGCGATGCGATAGGTGATCACGCCAACCTTCACGTCGTCGCGATCCGGCAGGCCAAGATGTTCCTTCGGGGTCACATAGCAGAGCATGGCGCAGCCAAACCAGCCGATCATCGCGGCGCCGATCCCCGAGGTGATGTGATCGTAACCCGGCGCGATATCGGTCGTCAGCGGCCCGAGTGTATAGAACGGCGCCTCGCCGCATTCCGCAAGCTGCTTTTCCATGTTGATCTTGATCTTGTGCATCGGCACATGGCCGGGCCCTTCGATCATGACCTGACAGCCCTTGTCCCAGGCGATTTTTGTCAATTCGCCGAGCGTTTCGAGTTCGGCGAATTGGGCGCGATCGTTGGCGTCGGCGATCGAGCCAGGCCGTAGACCGTCGCCTAGCGAAAAAGACACATCGTAAGCGCGCATGATGTCGCAAATCTCGTCGAAGCGCTCATAGAGAAAACTTTCCTTGTGATGCGAGAGGCACCAGCGCGCCATGATCGAGCCGCCGCGCGAGACAATGCCCGTGGTGCGCTTGGCGGTCAGCGGCACATAGGCGAGGCGCACGCCGGCATGGATCGTGAAATAGTCGACGCCCTGCTCGGACTGCTCGATCAAGGTGTCGCGGAAAATCTCCCAAGTGAGTTTTATGGGATCGCCGTCGACTTTTTCGAGCGCCTGGTAAATTGGCACCGTGCCGATCGGCACCGGCGAATTGCGCATGATCCAATCGCGGATATTGTGGATATTGCGCCCGGTCGAGAGGTCCATGACGGTGTCGGCACCCCAGCGGATCGCCCAGACCATTTTCTCGACTTCCTCGGCGACGGAAGAGGTCACCGCCGAATTGCCGATATTGGCATTCACCTTGACGAGGAAATTGCGGCCGATGATCATCGGCTCCAATTCCGGATGATTGATGTTGGCGGGAATGATCGCGCGGCCCCTCGCGATTTCGTCGCGGACGAATTCCGGCGTCACGAAGGAAGGGATCGCGGCGCCAAAACTCTCGCCATCGGCAAGTCGCGCCTCGGCGTCTTCGCACATCTGTTCGCGGCCGAGATTTTCCCGCGCCGCTACAAAAATCATTTCCTCCGTGATGATGCCCGCGCGGGCAAGTTCATATTGGGTAATCAGCGCCCCAACGCGGCCCTTGCGCGGCGGCCTGTTCGCGGGACAGGGCGGCACGAGGCGGCCCGGCGCGGCGCCGCCATTATCTTCAGGGAGGACGCTGCGCCCCACATAATTTTGAAGCCCTCGCCGGGCGGAAAGCCAAGGTTCGCGAATTGAGGCAAGCCCTTTGGAGAGATCGATTGAAACCCCCTCTTCTGTATAGGGTCCCGAGGGGTCGTAAACCCTGACCGGCGGCTCGCCCGCTGAAGGATCGAGCGCGATTTCACGAAACGGGACCGCGATGTCCGCGCGGCCTTGCGGATGATGATAAATCTTTTTCGAGCCCGGCAACGGCCCGCTCGTAACGCTTCGCGGAACGAGGTTTTGCGGCTTGTCCAAAATATTCATCGCGATCCTCCGCTTAGAGTATGATCTCAAAAAGTTACAGACTTTTTGGATAAGATCATGCGATAAAACAAAGAGATAGAGACCATGAGCGGTTCAACTTGAAGCGATCCTGGTCTTGGCTTCTTCCACGAGGCGGGAGGCGGATGCTAAGCGGCCCAAGGCGGGGCGCTTTTGCTTTGCCGGTCCCTGCGCTGGCATTACCCAAATTCAGGTTCTACGGGTTTGATCTCAGCCACCGTTTCGGCAGCACCCCATGGCGAACGACCAACATAGTCCGCCACGGCGCATAGGGCAAGGCAGGCGCGAAAACATCACTGCTCGGGGCCGACCGCGCTGTCGTGCCAGCGGCCGAGGAGATAAGACGACACGGCGGAAAGTGCCGCGAAAATCGCGATGCCGGTCGCGGAGATCAAGGTGAGCGCCGCGAACATGCGCGGGATGTTCAAGCGGTAGCCGGCTTCGGCGATGCGGAAGGCGAGGCCAGCCCCTTTGCCCGCGTTGCCCGCCGCGAGTTCGGCGACGATCGCGCCTATAAGCGCCAGGCCGCCGCCAATCCGCAAGCCCCCGAGAAAGTACGGCAAGGCGGCGGGCAACCTCAGATGCAGCAGCGTCTGCCAGCGCGTGGCGCGATAGAGCTTGAAGAGATCGACGAGATTGCGGTCTGCCGAGGCGAGCCCGAGAGCGGTATTCGACAAAATGGGAAAAAAGGCGACGAGAAAAGCGCAGACGAGCACCGCCGCCGGCGCTTCAAGGTAGATGAGAAGCAAGGGCGCGACGGCAACGATCGGGGTCACCTGCAGCACGATCGCAAACGGCAAAAACGAGCGCTCCACCCATTTCCATTGAGTAAACAATATCGCGAGGCCAACCCCGCCGATGACCGCCGCCGCGAGCGCGCCAAACGTGGTTTTCAGGGTCACGAGCAAGGCGGGGAACAGCGTGGCCCGGTCGGTGAAAAGCGTTTCCAGCACGAGCGAGGGCGACGGCAAAATGTAAGCGGGCACGCTCATCGCCCGCACATAGGCCTCCCAGCCCGCAAGCACCGCCGCGAAGGCCAAGACCGGCGGGCCGTAATGAACCGCCCATCGCGGCGCGGTCACGGCAAAGGATTTCATGTTAAATCCCCATCGATCGCGCCTTGCAACGCCCGCGAGGCTTGCGCACAATAATGCGCGTAGACAGAACTCGTCCGGAAATCCTTGCCGCGCGGCGAGGGGGCGTCGATTGCAATCTTCGCGACAGCGCGGCCCCGCACGGCCATCACCGCGATCCGGGTCGAAAGATAGACGCTCTCGAAAACCGAATGCGTAACGAAGACGATTGTCGTCCCGAGCTCGCCTTGCAAGGCCAATAAATCGTCGTTGAGCTTGAATCGCGTGATCTCGTCGAGCGCCGCGAAAGGCTCGTCCATCAATAGAACCAAAGGGCGCAGGACGAGCGCGCGCGCGATCGAGGCGCGCATGCGCATCCCGCCGGAAAGCTCGCGCGGAAAAGCCCTGCCGGAAGAGGCTAGCCCAACGCGTGTCAAGGCCTCATTAACCGCAGGGCCTGCTTCGTTCCGCGCGACCCCCCGCAATCGCAGCGGCAAGAATACGTTGTCGAAGACGCTCGCCCAGGGCATCAAGGTTGGGTCCTGGAACACAAAGCCGATGCTCGCGTGGCCCTGCTCGAAATCCCGCGCAAGGGTGCCGGAAGTGACGTTGTCGAGACCGGCGATGAGCCGCAATATCGTCGATTTGCCGCAGCCGGAAGGACCAAGCAGGGTGAGAAATTCGCCGGTGCGCACGTCGAGGTCGAGGCCCGCGAGCGCGATCGTCCCGTTTTGGTAGATCTTGCCGGCATTTTGGAAGGAGACGAGAGGCTTTGTCATCGGCGGTATGGACGGAGCTCGGCAAAACCCCGCACTTCATTGGCGCGGCCGCAACTCGATCCCAACGCCTTTGCCAACGAATTGCAAGGTATAGGCGCGTTTATAATCGAGCTCCGGCTTGAAAAGCCCCGCTTCCACCATCTTGACAAAAAAGCTCTTGACCCTTGCGTCTCGCATGGCGCCGATGCCGAGCGTCAAGGAATCGCCCAAATCGACAATGCCGTATTCCTTCATCTTGGCAACCGAAAAGGCAAGCTGATCGTCGCTGATGTCGGGATTGTCGCGTTTGATGAGAGCGTTGGCCGCGCGGTTGTCGCCATAAATATAATTGTACCAACCAATGATCGAGGCATCGACGAAACGCTGGACGAGGTCCGGATCCTTGGCGATGAGGCCGCGCGTGGTTTCGATCGTGGTCGAATAGGAATCGTAGCCGTCGTCGGCGATCAGAAATACATTCGGCTTGAACTTGCCTTGCCGCTCGACCTCGAAGGGTTCCGACGTCGCATAGCCCTGTTCGATCGAATGTTTATCGGCGATGAAGGGCGCCGAATTGTATGTATAGGGTTTAACGTTTTCGTCCCGAAAACCATAGGCCTTCTTCAGCCATTGGTAGACCGAGACAAAACCGTCCTTGCCGATGAAGGCGGTCGCCTTTGGCAGATCCTCGATCCGGTCGAGGCCAACGCCTGGGTGCGACATCAATATGAAAGGGTCCTTTTGAAACAGCGCGGCAACCGCGAGGATGGGAATATTTTGTGCCACCGCATCGAAAGCTTGAATGAGATTGGCGCCGAGATCGAATTCAATTGTTCCCGCCGCCAGCAAGAGCCTGTTGTTGGCGTTGGGGCCGCCTTGCAGGATCGTCACGTCAAGCCCGTATTTTTCGTAGGTTCCGTCGGCCTTGGCCTGATAGAACCCGCCATGCTCGGCTTCCGCAAGCCAGTTCGTCGCGAATGTGACCTTGTCGAGGGCAAGCGCGGGGGTTCTTACAAGAGCAAGAGCCGCGAAGAGGAGGGCGAAACAGGTTTTCAATGCAAATCCTCAATCGGCCAATGTTTGATCCGGTCAGGCCCTGGGGATGATAGCAACAATCGCGGGAAAGGTGGGGGAGCAAGTTTAAATTTGGACAGACGCCCGCGTCAGGAGCCTTGGCTCGGGCCGGGACAGCGGCGAGCAGGATCGCGCCGGGCACAAAGCCCACGATGCCCATTGCGCTGGCATTTGGACTCGTGATGCACGCAAAGGGCCGCGTCTCATCGGCAGGAGAGATATTGATCAACGCGACCCGCGGCGCGGATGCGGGCTTTCCGCCGCCGCCTACTTTGATGCGGCGCACGGCTTGGTGAATGAGATCGACAAGGAGCCGGTCCTCCGGCGTGCGCTTGCCGCCCTGCGTAGGCTGGAACACCGGCCTACATGCAGCGGCCGGGACAGCGGTGGCTCACGGTGGTCGAAGTCGCGGTAAATAATGCGTGACGCCATCTCGGTGCCACGCTCACGCTGAGCGACCGGGTCCAAGTCGGCTAGCCCTTCGGGATCATCGACTCGCAGGTGGCCCGCGAGGCGAGATGGCCCAGTCATCGGCTTAGAATGCGTGATCTCATCATTTTTTCGCGAGAAGCGGAAACCGCTTTCCGGAACAATTCTTAGATGATAAGCTAGCGGAAGCCTCGACAAACGACGGGGCACGCCACGAGCTTTGAGCCCTGTAGGGCCGGCCGGCTTCTAACTGCGTCCATTCGTACGCGGAAAGATTTTGCTCGTGGCGCGGGTCGGCCGGGCACCGAATCGAGATAAAAAGGGAGATGGACGATGTCTGTTGCATGGGCTGGAGAAATTGTGAAGCCGGTAGGAATCGGGACTATAGATCGGGTTAACGCCGGCGGCGGCGGCATGGTGGTTCTGATCGCGATGATCATTCTCTTTGGCGCCGCGACGTATTTCACCGGCCGCTTATATGGCCAAGTAGGATATATCGCCTGTGCCATTGGGTTCGTGGTCGTTGTAGGCACGCTAGGGTTCGTGGGTGGGTGGAGTTTCTGATAACCATACACCTGCCAATTTATACGGCGTGGCGCGCCCCGCGCGCCACGCCCCAGGATCCCGCCTACTTGAACCGCCAACGGTGGGGTTGCTCTCGCCTTTCGGGAGGGATGGGGAGAGACCGTCGCCGGGGCGAGCCGATGACCTCGATGCCGGTCCCTGGATCGAGGAACGTAACGCCCCTTTGAGGTCGGGACGCGAAAGCTCGTCTGCGCGAACCGGTCCCGGAGCATAGTTTCCCGCCTGGGCGAAGTCGTCAGAACCACACTCCAATGTTCCTCGCCAGCGCGCCAGCCAAGGATGGCGCTGTATCCGGAATCCGTGATACGTCGATGACGCCACGGCGGCCAAACCGGTCCTCATGCCCATGCGCTCGGCAGAAATTCGCCGTTCCGGCCGCATCGAGGCGGAGACTGACAAGAAGAATAAATAGGATATCAGCCGATGGCCGTACACCCTCATGCGATGCGACAGGCGAGACGGCTTCTCACATATATCGTCGAGGACAATGGAACCCCGTGTGAAGTGGAATTCGCGTCTGGCGAGATTCTTCGATGCGGAGTAGGAAATCCTAGAATTTTTGTGAAATTTCATAATGATCGAGTACTGCTAGGCAATCTAAGTGACTTTTCTTTTGGCAAGGCCTACCTCAAGGGCGAATGGGATGTCGATGGGGATACGTTAAATGCTCTGGACCTTCGACATCATCTAAAGGGAAAAGGTCATTTCTATACAAAGCTGAAGTTTATTACCGACCTTTTCCTTAAGTCTGCGACATGGGTAAATAAGCGTGCCATTGCCGCCCATTACAGTTTTGGTAATGATTTTTATTTGACTTTTATAGACAGAAAATATCGGTTCTATTCCCACGGAATATTTCATTCCGATGACGATACGCTGGAGCAAGCATCGGAGCACAAACTGGAGAGCATGTACGGCGCCTTGCAATTAAAGCCTGGAATGCGCCTGTTGGATATTGGTGCAGGTTGGGGCGGGGTGCACCAATATTGCGGGCCTCGTGGTATCCATGTTACTTCTCTCACATTGACTGACGATTCTTACAGCTACACCGATAGCCTAATAAGGCGCATGGAACTCAAGAATTGTTCCATAATTCTAGAGGATTTTCTCAATCATCACCCGAAAGAGCCCTACGACGCCGTGGTTATCTATGGGGTTATCGAGCATATTCCCTATTATCGAAAGTTCTGCGAACGGATGTCGGCTTGCCTCAAGCCTGGAGGACGCCTCTATCTGGACGCCGCCGCGGCTCTTGAAAAATACGACGTGCATGATTTCGCACGCAACTACATCTGGCGGGGCACTCACACGTTTCTCTGCTTACAGGACATAATCCAGGAGCTTCTGTATTATGGCTTGGAAATCGTGGAGGTAAAGCGAGAAACCCACGATTATGAGCTGACAATGAAACACTGGGCAATGCGCTTCGATAATAACAGCGAGAAAATCATCGAACAGTGGGGGAAGGAAATTTACCGCGCTTTCCGCTTGTACCTCTGGGTCGGCTGCAACTGCCTTCGCGCAAATACCCTGCAAGCTTATCACCTCGTAGCGCAGAAGCATTTCTTACCGGGACCCCGCCCAAGTGGCGCGCGACGAACGTATCATTTCGTTCGCAGTCTTGTTTAGGCAGACTCCTCTAAATTTAGGGATCGGGGTCTCGGAATGCGTCACTAAATTTTAACACGAACCGCGGCGGCCCAAACTGTTAGATCTTATCCAGGCCATGCTTAAGGGGGATGCCCCCTTACCACCGATCGCTCACTTGATCGGCTTTAAGCTCACGTCTGTCACTTACGGACAGGCAGTCATTGAATTCCAAGCCGGTGAACAGCATGCCAATCCTATGGGGATACTTCATGGCGGTGTCTTTTGTGACATAGCTGATGCAGCCATGGGCATCGCCTATGCTTCCACGCTTGAGGAAGGCGAAACTCTCGCAACTCTGGAATTGAAGATCAATTTTCTCAAACCTATTTGGCAAGCGAAGCTGCGTGCGATAGGTAAAGTTGTTCACAAAGGGCATACTGTGGGCCTAGTGGAATGCAATATCCTTGATGAGAAGGATTCCTTAATCGCGCGGGCCAGCTGTACCTGTATGACGCTCCGCGCTACAGTCGTTCAAGGGCGATGAATAAAGTCCCCTGCGGAGCTTTCGGAAGCGAATAGGTCGCCGAGGCGATACTTTTGCCGGCTCGCCCATAACAGGGTGCCGGCCAGACAAATCGCGCCGCATTTCCTCTGACCGGAAACGCCCCATGAACCGGGACGGTCAAAAAGATGTCGCTGGTTACCAACTTCGAACCATTTCAATCCGCCAAGGCACAGGCGGATCTTTCCGCGACCCTTTGGGCAAGGCTGCGGCAGGAGGCCGAAGATGCGTTCGCGCGCGAGCGCGCCCTGGCGCCCATTTTCGTTAATTCGATTTTGAACCGCCCGACCTTCGAGGACGCGGTCATTCACCGGATCTCGGCACGGCTCGGCAACGAGATTGTTCCAGCTTATCTCGTCAATGATGTGTTTGGCCAAGCGGTCGCCGGCGACGCGACGATTGGCGCCGGTTTCCGGGCCGACATTATCGCGGTGCTAGACCGCGATCCGGCCTGCGAACGTTTGATCGAGCCATTGCTCTATTTCAAGGGGTTCCACGCCATCCAAACGCATCGGCTCGCGCATTGGCTCTGGACCAATGGCCGGAGAGATTTCGCGCTTTATCTACAGAGCCGGTCGTCCGACGTGTTTCAGACCGATATCCATCCGGCGGCGGTATTTGGCAAGGGCATCTTTCTTGATCACGCGACCGGCCTCGTGGTCGGCGCGACGAGCGTCATCGACGACGATGTTTCGATTCTCCAGAACGTCACGCTCGGCGGTACCGGCAACGAAACCGGCGACCGGCACCCCAAGGTCCGGCGCGGCGTCATGATTGGCGCTGGCGCGAAAATTCTCGGCAACATCGAAATCGGGGCGTGCTCGCTGATTGCCGCGGGCTCGGTCGTTTTGTATCCGGTGCCGCCCCATACGACCATGGCGGGCGTGCCGGCCCGGGCGGTGGGAACGGCAGGCTGCGCCGAGCCCTCACGCAGCATGAATTCAAATCTTGAGCCAGCTTGCCTATGAGTCCTTCACCTACACGATCTGAAGGGCGCCCTTCCAATTGGCACCTTTACGATGGAAAGACAGGCCATGCCGCGCACAGTGCCGGGGTTGCCCCTCTTTCATGCCGATCATTCGCCGCGAGCGCCGTTCGCCTTCGGCGCTCGCCTGCAATCTCGGTCTGACAACGTGAATGGACGCGCGACCAACCGCGACGTTTCACGCTTGCCCGGCGGGCCGAAAGGAGGCACGATCAGACCGAAATCGATGGGCGATCGAGGCAATGCCGGGCACCGGCCCCCAAGGGGTCTCGGGCAATGGTCACGTTGCCGGCATCTTGGCGGATTTCCTTGACGAAGGCGAGAAACTCAGGGCTACTCGCCATCGTTTATTCTTAAGAGTTGGCCGTCTCTGATCGAACCGGCCGAAGGAGGAAACACGATATGTCGCTGAGAATCAATTCCGAAGCGCCTAATTTTACCGCGGAAACCACGCAAGGCACGATAAACTTCCATCAATGGATCGGCGACGGCTGGGCTATCCTTTTTTCGCATCCAAAGGATTTTACGCCGGTCTGCACCACGGAGCTCGGCTACATGGCCCGGCTGAAGCCGGAATTCGACCAGCGCGGCTGCAAGATCATCGGACTGAGCGTCGACCCGGTAGCGCAGCACGGCCGGTGGTCGAAGGATATCGAGGAGACCCAGGGTTATGCGGTGAATTATCCGATGACCGGCGATCCCGAGCTGAAGGTCGCGAAGCTTTATGACATGCTGCCCGCGGAAGCCGGAGACACATCCGAGGGCCGGACGCCGGCCGACAACGCCACGGTGCGCTCGGTCTTCATCATCGGACCGGACAAGAAGATCAAGGCGATGCTGACCTACCCGATGACCAGCGGGCGCAATTTCGACGAGGTGCTCCGCCTCCTCGACTCCTGCCAGCTCTCCGCGAAGCATCCGGTCGCCACCCCAGTGAATTGGAAGCAAGGCGAGGACGTGATCATCGTCACGGCGGTGACCGACGATCAGGCAAAGGAGCGTTTCCCAAAAGGCTTCCGCGCCCTGAAGCCGTATCTCCGCCTGACCCCGCAACCCTGAAGGCATCGCCAACTTGGATAGGTTCCATCGGCTTTCGGAGCAAGCTGTCACGGATGCGTTGCGCCCCTATGTGCGGGTCGTGGCGCAGCCGCGCGGCTGATCCCTGCAAAAAGCTGTGGTGAGGGGAACAACAATTCTTTGCTAGGGGTTTCGAGTTTTAGGAGGATTGGATGCATACAATCCGTCTGGTGATCATCACCGTGGGCATCGCGTTGCTTGCCTCGTCAAATCTGGCTCCGGCGCTCGCACAAACTGCGGGGAAACAACTCGATGATGCGAGCCTTAAGGATGGCAAGCAAATCTTCCGCTACGACACATTCGGCAGTGAAGATTTCTGGGGCGGGCAGGTGAAGCTGCACCAGGCGATCGCGGGCGAGAAACATGGCGGCGTGGGTCCAGGCCTTAGTCCGAACAAGGCCCTTGAGCTGGGCCTCAAGGTCGATCTCGTGTCAGTGCCCAAGGCGATAGGCCCACTTATAGAGGCCGGGACATTGAGCTTCGATGATCCAGCCGTCACGCTTGCGCTACTCAAGGCCAATGCCGTGGTCGGAGTCACCGGCTTCTTCAGCAAGGACGGGAAAACGCTGCAATCGATCGGTATTCAATGTGCGCTCTGCCATTCGACCGTGGATGATTCCTTCAAACCAGGAATAGGCCTTCGCCTGGACGGTTGGCCCAACCGCGACCTCAACATTGGAGCCATCGTAGCAACCGCGCCCGACCTCAACGCATACGTCGAGATGCTCCAAGTCGACGAAGCGACTGTCAAAAAAGTCCTCACTAGCTGGGGCCCCGGCAAGTTCGACGCCGAACTTAATCTGGATGGCAAAGCATTCCGTCCGGACGGCAAGCCGGCGGCCACGCTCAATCCGCCAGCGTTCGGACTCGCCGGCGTGAACAACCACACTTGGACTGGCGGTTGGGGCACGGTCACGTACTGGAATGCTTACGTCGCCAATCTGGAAATGTACGGCAAAGGCAATTTCTACGATCCCCGGTTTGATGACGTCGATAAGTACCCGGTGGCCGCGCGAACGAAGCAGGGCCATAAGCAAGACCAGGATGATCGCATTACGGCCAAGCTTCCGGCCCTCCACAACTATCAATTATCGTTGGTTGCGCCGAAGCCGCCCGCCGGCAGTTTCAATGAGACTGCGGCAAGGGATGGAGAGAAGATCTTCGATGCGAAGGGGCGTTGCAGCACTTGCCACGTGCCGCCGCTGTTCACCGAACCCGGCTGGAACACGCACAAGGCGGAGGAGATCGGCATCGACGACTTCCAGGCCAAGCGGTCCCCAGACGGAAGCTATCGCACTACTCCGCTGCGGGCGCTCTGGGACACGAAGAAGATTCACAAGGGTGGATTTTACCATGACGGCCGATTTGCCTCGCTGGGCGATGTCGTAGAGCACTACGACAGGCATTTCGATCTGAAACTGACCGACAAGGAAAAGAAGGACCTGGTCGAATACCTCAACTCAATTTAGCCAGCGCTGCACGGGCGTTGAGGCGAGCTCGACGTCTGTGGTGATTTCAGAGTTGAACTCATTCAGTCATCGCGTCCGTTAATCCCTGGCCATTCGTTAAGGAAGCAGCATGACGCAACCCGCCGCGAAACATACCGAAACCCCTGACGCGCAGCTGCCGGGACGCGGCCGCATTTATGATTCGATCACCGATACGATCGGCGATACGCCACTTGTGCGTCTAAAAAAGATCGCCACGGAAAAGGGCGTCAAGGCCAACCTTCTCGCCAAGCTCGAATTCTTCAATCCAATCGCCAGCGTGAAGGACCGTATCGGCGTCCACATGATCTCGGTCATGGAAGGCGCGGGCAAGATCGTGCCCGGCACAACCACCCTCATCGAGCCGACCTCCGGCAACACCGGCATCGCGCTTGCCTTTGTCGCGGCGGCGCGCGGCTACAAACTCATCTTGGTGATGCCGGAATCGATGTCGCTCGAACGCCGCAAGATGCTTGCCCTGCTTGGCGCCGAGCTTGTCCTGACCCCGGCGGCGCAAGGCATGAAGGGCGCCATTTCCAAGGCGCAGGAACTCGCCGAGGCGACGCCCGGCTCGATGATCCCGAAGCAGTTCGAAAACCCGGCGAATGTGGAAATCCACCGGCTTACGACAGCCGAGGAAATCTGGAACGATACCAAAGGCGAAGTCGATGTTTTTGTGTCCGCGGTGGGCACGGGGGGGACCATCACGGGAGTGGCGCAAGTTCTGAAGCCACGCCGTCCGAATCTGAAAATCATCGCGGTTGAACCGGAAGATTCGCCGGTTCTCTCGGGTGGGCAAGCGGGGCCGCACAAGATTCAGGGAATCGGCGCCGGATTCGTTCCCGCGATCCTCGACCGGTCGTTGATCGACGAAGTCCTTACCGTCGGCAATCAGACATCATTCGACACGGCGCGGCTCGTCGCGCGCTTGGAGGGCATCCCAGTCGGAATATCGTCAGGCGCCGCCGTCGCCGCCGCGGTCGAAATAGGCCTGCGCCCGGAATTCGAAGGAAAAAACATCGTCCTTATCATCCCGTCTTTCGCGGAACGCTATCTGTCGACGGCCCTGTTCGAGGGGTTTTGATAGCGTTGGCGCAAGCTTCGCCCGGTAGGGTAATGCTCGGGAGCCTTTCTCGGGGGGTTGGCTTGTTCCGCAACGTCAATCTCGCGCATCAAACGAGGCGGTCCTCACCGAAGAGACACGACGAATCTCCTGTGCTGTATGTAACTCTAGGCTCTCCGGGTCGCTTGGACGCAGTAGCACATGTCCGCATCGGGCTCGCGGGGCCTCATTCATAGACATTTACGCGTGGTCACCGCTGCTCATGCTCGTGCTTCCCGCCGCCACATGATCTCGGATACGAAACGGCGACCGGTAACGTGGCGGCACGCTGATCCGGCCTCGGTCCGGCGGCTCCTCGTCACGATTGCCCAAGCGTGCACTCAAAAACCGTCCGCCATCTTTTGATTTGATCAGGCCCGGTGAGCGGAATTTCGGTTTCGATTGCATGCAACCGGTCAAAGACGTAAGTCCCTTTTGGCACATCGAACGTCTGGCAAATTTCGGCCAGCATCGCAAGAGGCATCGTCTTGTAAAGAAGGCTCAAATGCGGGTTCAAGACATAATTCACGGGCCGGGCAAAACGATCTTTTATGGCATCGGACATGTGGCGAACGATGCCGGATTCCTGAAATTGTATGAACAGAGTTTTTGAGTACTCGCTCGTGTGCTCGAGTTTCACCGGTATTAATTCAACATGCGAATACAGGTTTGCGACCCCGCGCGCTATGGTGTGGGTTTGATCGTCATCGGAAGGTCCGGAGGATATGGTAACATGCGGCTCAAAATCGACGGCATCATATGTCTTCGCCAATTGTTGGACAATTGAGCGCAACTGCCCTTTGAGTGGTTCGGCCGGAATAAGCCAAAAGCTGTGCTCGGTGGAGCGGGAGAGTTGCGATTGTGGTTCAACTGGCATGGTCTTTCCTTTTTATGTGGGCAGCCGACTGATGTCGGAACCGATAATTTGTCGTGCGCCTGCCAATATTCCGGTAAACTCCGGCGTCTTTGCAGAAATATCTTATGTCTCTGGACACATTGGCTCGAATTGCTGAAGCCGAATCCTTGGCAAGGATTCTGCACACTTCGCCGAATTGCGGTTGATCCGCGCTGATCCTGATGAATTCCGCGCCCATGTGACGCAGTTCTAGGCATGCGACCGTCGTCCAATCGGCGGCCCGCTCGCGGTCTCGCCTGTCCTATGAATGGAGAGGTGTTGTCTTCCACGGAGGATTCAAGCTTGGGTAGCAAGGCCTTGTTCTACTTTGGTAACGCTGCCGTGGATCAGGTGCGTGACACGGATTGGTTCGTCGGCCAGTTCGTTCCGGCCGAGCAAGGACTACGGCATCAGATCGACGTTGAGTTGAAATGGGGCATCCACAAGGACGGCGAAAAGCGATCCCATCCGCTGGCTAACGGAAACGCCACAACGATTTCCGTCCTGATCCATGGTGCCTTGCATGTGACCTTCGAGGTGGACGGGACGCCGCAGGTTGTTACGCTGCGGACGGAAGGGGACTATGTTATTTTTGGACCCGATGTCGTGCATTCCTGGGAGGCAGTCGGCGACACGATCGTCCTCTCGGTTCGATTTCCGTCCGTCGAGGTTGAACGGCCACGGATGCCCGCTGGCGGCTGACCAAACAACTGTCTTCCGCCGGTGCTAGCATATCATCTTGTGGCAACAATATGCCGACAGCAGGGGGCAGATCATTGATTTTTCAAATCCCAGCAAGAGTTTCAGACTTGGTACGCAGAACATTGCTTTTCCAGGTCTGCGCGTCTATCGCATCACTCATGGGTATTGGGGGCAAGCTTGCGGGCGATCGGTGCTTGGAATTGGATTGGGGCAGCGGTACAAGGCGGAAGGACGGAGCATGAACGTTATCGGAACTGCAATTCCTGGTGTCCTGATCGTCGAGCCGAAGATTTACGGGGATGCGCGTGGCTTCTTTACTGAGTTATATCAGTGGAATCGATATAGCTCGAACGGTATCGCCCAATGCTTTGTGCAGGATAATCTCTCGCGGTCGGCCCATGGCGTGCTGCGCGGCTTGCATTTCCAGAATCCGAGGCCCCAAGGCAAGCTGGTCACCGTACTACGCGGGTCCGTGCTCGACGTCGCGGTTGACGTGCGGACTGGCAGTCCGGCATTTGGACGCCACGTGGCGGTCGAGCTCAACGACGTCAATCAGCGCCAGCTCTGGATTCCACGCGGTCTCGCGCATGGGTTCATTGTGTGTTCCGAGAACGCAGACTTCTTCTATAAGTGCGACGAACTTTACAGCCCGTCCGACGAGAAGGTTTTGAGGTGGAACGATCCGGAGCTTGCAATCGATTGGGGCAATCCGGCACCTACGATTTCCGCGCATGACCTAGCGGGTCAGACCTTGGCTCAGCTCGAAGGACTGTTACCACGATACGAGCCGGCTTGATGCGTGTCCTGCTGACCGGCATCACGATCTTCGCCTCTGGCAATCCCATTTCGATTATTTTCATCTCGACCATGATCGCTTCAAGTTGAATCGCTCATGGTCTCTATCCCTTTGTTTTATCGCATAATCTTATCCAAAAAGTCTGCAACTTTTTGGGATTATGCCCTCGCGTTTCAGATCCGCCAACCCGGCACGGCCTCGCGGGCCAGCATGAGCCGGGCGAGGGGCATGGCGAGCGCAGTGCTGACGACCGCCATCAGGACCAGGGCCGCGAAGATGTTGGCTGAAATGATTCCGGCATCCAATAGGATCGTCAGCACGACCACTTCCATCAGGCCTTTTGTCTGCAGCAGGGCTCCGAGCCCCAAGGCGAAGGGCCACGACGCACCGGCGAGGCGGGCGGCCACTGCGGTTGCACCGACGACGCCGGCCACGGCGACCACCGTTGCGATGAGAAAGACTTCCAGGAATGCCGACGAGCCGGGGTCGATCAGGGTTCGCAGTCCGGTCAATGCAAAGAAGAAGGGCATCAACAGCGCCAACGTCAGCACCTGCAGCCGGTCCAGGATCGGTTTACGTAAATTCACCGGCATCACGGCGCCGGTGACGAAGGCACCGATAATGTAATGCAGTCCCATGGTCTCCGTCGCCAGGGCGGAGGCGATGGTCACGGCGCCGACGACGGCCAGGGCGCGCTCGTCGACCATTCCGTCCCGCATCCGGGCAAACACCATGCGGCCGAGCAGCGGCCGCACCACCCGTACCATGAAGACCAGGTAGAGCGGAACCAACAGGAGGGCGGCGAGACCAACCAGTCCTCCGGCCGCCTGCCCCGCCCTGGCTGTCAAGAGGACGCTCAGAAGTATCCAAAGGGCCACATCGTTGATCCCGGCGACCCCAAGCGCGAGATGGCCGATACGGCTGCCCAGCAAATCCATTTCGCGCAAGATAGCCCCGAGGACGGGAAGCGCCGACGTGCCAATACAGATCCCGATCGCCACCGCGAACTCGGCGGGACTGATACCCGGCGGGAGTTCCCCGGGATGGCGAGCGAGGATCCAGAACCCGGCTATACAGCCTAGTGCGGCCGGAACCATAACCCTCGCGGCGGCCACGGCCGAGAAGACGCGCCCGTAGTCGCGCAAGATGCCGGGTCCCAGATGCAGGCCGGTAATCAGGCCGAAAATCAGAACCGCAATCGAGCCGATACCGGAAAGCGCTGCCAACGATGCAGGATTGATGAACATCTGAAACAATCCGGGGGCCACCCGGCCGAACACCGATGGCCCCAGAGCTATTCCCACCATGATCTGAACGACGACCAGCGGCACCAGCCCCTTCAACCCCGAAAAGCGCAACACCGCCACCGGAAGCACAACGACGGCAAGCGCCAGCACGAGGAACATCAAGTTGGGGGTCATGGCGTTTTGATACTCAAGGTGCCGTCAGAAAGCGCCGTGCCGCGTAATGACTTGCTTCAAGGTCATGAAAATAATTTTTAGGTCCAGCCCGACGCTCCGCGTGCGGACGTATTGCAGGTCCCAGTCTAGGGTCTCGCCCCAATTCAGCAACCCGCGGCCGTTTATCTGCGCCAGGCCGGTGATCCCGGGCTTGTAGGCGAACTTGTACATGTCTTCCGGGGTATAATATTGCAAGACCTCGGGAGCCTCCGGACGGGGCCCGGCCAGCCGCAAATGACCGGCCAGCACCGACCACAAGTTCGGCAGTTCGTCCAAGGAGGTCATGCGCAGAACCCGTCCGGCCCGTGTGACCCGAGGATCGCGCTGGATCGTGGGATACTGCCGGTGGAACTCCTCCGGCGTAAAATTGTAAGCGTAGAACTGGGGAAAACGAGTTCGCGCATCATTGTACATCGTGCGGAATTTCACCAAAGTGAAGTAGCTCGGCACGTAATACAAACGGTCCGCCTCAAAGCCGCCCGGCGGCGGGTGCAAATCCGTTCGACCTTTGAGATCACGTCCGCGCACGGCCGTCGAGCGTCCCGGGCGCTGGTGAAAAAACAGCACCGGCCCGGGGGAGTCGCAACGGATCACCGCCGCCGCGATCAGCATCAGCGGCAGCCCGACCAACAGTCCAGTCAAAGCGACCAGGATCTCGAAGCCGCGATAGACCGCCTCCACCAGCCAGCGGGAAGCGGCGACATCGCGCACCGGTACCGCGTGCAGCCTGCCCAGGCTCCTCCCGGTCCCGGCAACCGCCACCGGCCTCTGGTCAACCGCGAGGCAGGCGTTATTAGCGAGGGCATTCGGCGGCGGATTCATCGGCGGCTTTCCCACAATGATTAGGTGTAAAAAACTAGATTTGATCGATACGGTCGTTGTCCGACTTCGCCATTCATCTCACGGGCCAAGCACTCGCATCTCACGGGCCAAGCACTCGCGCTGGCGAAGCCGGTGCCATAGCCCGTTGTTTGCAACGGGCGTTCTTCCGAACGCCCTATGGCATCCTTGACAGGATCGACCCGCTCGCCAAACTCGCCGCCATGAGATGAATGGCGCGCCGCGATTTCCCGCGACAGCGACTGAAATCTTAAGTCCAGTCTTTATCCAATGAGGTCCTCATCGAATTGACGAGGTCCTCATCTAGTTATTGCGCCATTCCGCCAGCGAGGCCGACCATTTATTGAAGTACGCCCTGCTGAAGTCGGACAGCGGCAGCCCAATCGGCAGCCGCGAATTGCCGTATTTGGAGAACTCCAGATAGTGCTTGATCGTCTTCAGATCCTCGGCCGAGTTCAGCGCCAGGCCCTCGTTGACGAAATGGAGGATCATCCCCTTCTTGAGGGCCAACTCGAGCATGCGGTTGCGCTCCGGCTCCTCTTCCGGCAGGGCAAAGATGCTATACAAAACGACATTGACGTTCCGGTGTTCGACGATATGCCACAATGTCGGCAGATGCAGCATGTCCTCGAGGTCGAACAGCTCCAAATCGGCGGTGAGACCATGCTTCTTGCTGTAATCCAACAGCATGTAGCGCTGCAGGTGCACCGGGATCGGGTAGGTCGCCGAGGTGTTGTTGGCGACGTAGAAGATGTTGTTTTTGCCGTTGTTGAACGACAACTCCTTGGCCGGCTGTTGCGCCAGTAATTCTTCCTCCTCTTCCGTTTCGGGGATCAGGTGGGAATAACCGGCCGGGATCTTCCGCCCCAGCAGATCGCCATACATGCCCTCGGCGAGCCGGAAATCCATGCTGACCCGCGTCTTGCCGGTGGTGTTGGGCCGTCCCGAGCCGTGGATGTTCTCCTGCGTGAACAAGCAGCAGCTGCCTGGCTTGGCCTTGATTTGATGGCTTTCCTTGCCGAACAGTTCCGTCATCTCTTCCATGCTGAGCCGCTGATCGATCGCGATTTTGATCAGCTCGCGCGACCTTTTAATGCCGATGATCTGCATCGACCGGCTACGGTCCTCATCCGCCGTCACGTCGACGAACGGCAGCCAGAGGCTGCGCGAGGCGACGCCGTGACCGTAGAGCAAGCCGGTGTGGAACGGGAAGAATAAATCCGGCGTGGTCGGCAGCATGATGCGCACGTTCATGTAGCGCTGCACCGCGACCGGCGTCCGCAATTTGCCCTTCGGGATCACGATCTCACGGACGAAGCGGTTGACCATCCGCTGGAACTCGGGCAGGTTGGTATCGGCGCAGAGTTGCTTGGTGACCTTGAAGACTTCCGCCTGCGGGACCACCGCGTGCAGGTTATCCAGTTCGTCCAACGCATATCCCATCCCGCGAACGCGGTTCAATATCCATTCACTGAATGGAAAGCGGTCATTCGGATATGTCATAATTTGCGCATCCCACTCCGTCGTCAGGCTGCGCTCAAGCTCCGCGTCAATATCATTTGCTTGAATGGGGTTAAAAGGCATCTCTGCCGTGGCCAAGGCTTGAATTGTCATCTCTTTTGGAACTCCTTTTGCCGCAGCGCCGAACGCGCTGGCGCGGACTATGCGTCAGGGGGCGAAGGTATGAACCTCGTCCCAGTGCTTTTCAATTTTACCGGACGTTTTTACCGGCGTTTTGTGACGGCGGTATGAAACACCGGGGTGACTGTAACCCGGTGGATCTAAAATGTAAATACCCGAGATCGATTTAGGAAACGCGTAACGAAAAATTGCGCAACTGACAAAAAATAATAGTAAATATTATTAGTAATCATGCTTAATAATTTAATGAAAACTACTTTACTTTATTAGGTATTATGCTACACAGTTGCGTGAATTGCTCCCTTTTCCAATGCGGACCTGGTGAACAAGTCCGGTTTTCTTGGTTCCAATGGAGCTCTCCCTGGCGCGTTGTCCTGAGAAATTTCCGTGCCAGTTTATGGATTAGACAAGACCGGATTCAGTTAGGGTTTTGTGATCAAGATGTTCGCCAATATAGAGGGAGGGTCAGCGGCATGGGCCATCCGGACGCCTCCAACGACATGATCAACCGGTGCATCGAGAATCCCTGTTCGCGGCGGGCCCTTCACGGACGACGATCCGCGACTTAAAGCTCTCCAGCCGCAGCTTTGCCGCGAGGGCGCGCGCGTTCCGCTTGAGCTGCACGGAAAAGGCCCAGATCCGCGTTGCCCGCGCCCAGGCGAGAAGACGATCGCGAATGCCGGTCAACCAATCCATGCAGACCGTGTGGAAAGTCGCATCAATCGGATTCCCTTGCGGCCTGCGCCGCGCTAGAATCTGACATGACTCACATTTCCGGATTCGAACGTTCGCAACTTCTGTTGTTGCCAGAGGCGATCGACGATTATGTCGTCGCCGACAATCCCGTTCGGTTCATCGACGCCTTCGTTGATGGGCTCGACCTCGCGGCAGCCGGGTTCAAACGCGTCACGCCGAAGGTGACGGGCCGCCCCGGCTATGCGCCGGGCGATCTGCTCAAACTCTACATCTACGGCTATCTCAACCGCGTGCGGTCAAGCCGGCGGCTTGAGGCCGAATGCCACCGCAACATCGAGATCATCTGGCTGTTGCGAACCTTGAAGCCAGACTTCAAGACCATCGCCGACTTCCGGAGCGACAATCGAGCCGCCTTCCGCGCCGTGTTCCGCCAGTTCACGTTGCTGTGCCGGGAACTCAATCTTTTCGGCCGCGAGCTGCTGGCGGTGGATGGCACGCGCATCAAGGCGGTCAACAACAAGGACCGCAACTTTACGAAGAACTCGCTGGAGAAGTTCATCAAGGCGGTGGACAAGCGTCTGGACGAATATTTGCGGCGGCTCGACGAGAGCGATGCCGAGGAAGCCGCGAGCGACGGCTCGCGCACCAAAAACCTCGCGGAAAAGATCGAGGCGCTGCGCGAGAAGCGCGGGCGATACGGGGTGCTGCTGACGGAACTGGAGCAGAGCGGCGAGAGCCAGATATCGCTGACCGATCCCGACAGCCGCGCGATGGCCGCTCATACCAAGGTCGCCGTCGGCTACAATATCCAGGTCGCCGTCGACGCGAAGCACAAGATGATCGTCGACCAGGAAGTGACCAATCAGGTCGTCGACATGGGCCTGTTGACGCAAACCGCCGAACCGGCCCGCGCCATCCTTGCGGTTGAGACGATCGATGTCGTCGCCGATCGCGGCTACTTCAAGATCGAGGACATCGAGGCCTGCGAGAAGGCGGGGATGACGCCGTATGTTCCCAAGCCGCAACGGGGATCATCGGTAAGCAATGGCTTTTTCCGCAAGGATGAGTTCCGCTACGACGCGGAGTGCAACGCCTTCATCTGTCCGGCTGGCCAGGTCCTGTCGACGCGCTATGAAAGCAAGCTGCGGGAACTGATGAAGATCGATTACAGCAATCGGGCGGCGTGTCTCGTTTGCGCGATCAAGTCGCGCTGCACCAAGGACTATCGCAAGGTCTCGCGTCTGGAAAACGAGGCGGTGCTCGACCGCATGGCGGCGCGACTGAAAGCGCGACCGGAAATTTTCGACCGGCGGCGCGAGATGGTCGAGCATCCCTTCGGCTCGATCAAGCAATGGATGAACCAGAGCGCCTTTCTGATGAAGGGCCTCGACAATGTCCGCGCCGAGTTCAGTCTGACCGCGCTCGTCTATAATTTGCGGCGGGCGCTCAACATCCTCGGCGTCGAGGCGATGATGGCGGCCGCCCGGGGATGACGGGAGGCGCGATATTGGCCGGACCGATCCACCTGGACGACGATCGCGGCATCACAGAGGGCACCTTGCACCAGAATGCTCAAACATCGCTGAAAGGAGCTTCCGTGATTTGTCACCGCTCAGACGGAGCCGTTTCCACACGGTCTGCATGAGTTTGGCGAACCAGACGATCGTTTGGAGCTTCCCCTGTCCCGCGTGATAAATCCGCTCCACGACGAGGAGGCTCACGAGATAGGCCATCGAAATGGTAACGAGGCCGGTCGCGAAGTGTCCTTCGGTCATCAAATACAAGGCATAGATTTTGGCGGGTTCCGCGAACGCGAAGGGAACGGCGAGCAAAACAAGGATCGCATAAGGCGGAAGCGCGGCGACAATGTCTTGCAGACGAATAACAAACCGGAGTCTTGGCCACCCATCCGATCAGCGGCCGGACCACCGGCGTGACGATGCCGTCGAGAACGATATAGAGGACAACAACGGCTTTTGCCGCCAACAGGAACAAGCGGCGCAACCTGGAATTTTCGCCTGTTGGCCAAGAATATCGTTCCTCTCTAGCCCCGGAAATTGGGTGCGGTGTCAACTGGTGGGGCCAGTGCATCGAGGACAAGCCGCGTTGCCGCGTTGCCCGGCGGCGGCAAGAAGCTTACGGAAATCTCCGCGACGTGCACCCTCTGGAATCTTGGCGCGTTTACTTTAATTTATGCCACCCGTGTCGGCAGCGAGGCTATTGAGGTCGCCAATCCCGCCAGTTCCCGCGCTACGACTGCCGATGACACCACCCGTATTCCGGCCGAAGCTGTTCTAGTCTTTGGTGCCGCCGGTTCCCGCACTTGAACCGCGGCCTGAGCCTGAGACCGTGATGCCGCCCGTTGCACTTCCAAAGGTCGCGTTATCTCGAAGACCGCCGGTCCCAGCGCGGGTCGTGCCCAAGATGCCGCCGGTCCCGGCACCCTGGCCTGCCGCCCCCGCTCCGGTGCCAATGCCGGTGCCGGCACCCTGGCCTGCCGTCCCCGCTCCGGTGCCAATGCCGGTGGTGGTGAAGGCCGCACCCGGGTTGACGGCGACAGGAGCCTGGGCGTGAGCGGCAATCGAGGTACCACCAACACAGGCAGCCACCACAGCCAGGGCCAATCGACAGCGCATTTGCCTCTCCGTAATGTTGGCCGGTACCGCCACTTTGGCACAGGTCTTTGAAAAAATCACAATAGCAATAACATTAGAGCATGATTCGCGAAAGTGGAAACCGCTGCCGCTCTTGAGTGGAGCCAAGGCCGCGACTCTGGTTTAACGCCCCTTGACGCGAAAGGGGCGCCCAGCGCGGGCCGTGCCCCGGCGAAGCCGTCATTCCATCCGAAAATGCTTCGACAGTTTCAGCCCCTGGCCCTGGTAATTCGAGACAGCGCTCGCGCCGTAAAGAAGTTGCGGCGGCTCGGCCATTTTCTCATAAACGAGGCGTCCAATCATTTGTCCGTCCTCCAGAAAGAAGGGAACCTCGTAACCGCGGACTTCGAGAACCGCGCGGGCGCAGGGACGATTGTTCGCGCCCGCGCCGAAGCCAGGATCGAAAAAGCCCGCGTAATGCACCCGGAATGCCCCCATCGCGGCGTCGATCGCAACCATTTCGGCGGCGAGATCGGGAGGGATCCGGAGCCTTTCCTTGGAGGCGAGAATGTAGAACTCGTCTGGGTCGAGGATCAGCCTTTTGTCCGGTCGCGCCCTGATCTGCACCCAGTAATCGGCGGCGTTATAGTCACCCCGATCCACATCGAGAATATCGGCGTGTTTCTGGGCTTTGTATCCGATCACTCCATCGGCCGGTTCGGCGCCCAAGCCAACCCGTACGACGAGCCCATTCCGCCGCAGTTGCAAATCGTCATCGACGAGCGGCATTTTTTCATGGCGCTCGCGGAGCTCCTTTGCCTTGACGGCGAAATCGCTGCCCTCCAGCTGCTGTGAATTCAGCCTGCGGAACCGGATCTGATTGAGCTTCGAGCCCTTGCGCACCCGGACGCTGAAGCTGCGCGGCGAAACTTCGGCGTAGAGAGGCCCTTCATAGCCGCGTGCCGCACGGTCGAACACATCCGAGTTGTCGGTAATGAGGCGGGTGAATATATCGAGACGTCCGGTCGAGCTTTTGGGGTTGGCGATCGCCGAAATACTGTCCGGCAAATTCAAATGCTCGATCAGCGGGATCACATAGACGCAGCCACGCTCCAGGACGGCGCCATTGCCGTCGATGTTGATTTCGTCATCGGCGTTCCCGAGGGCATCGAGGCGCGCGCGAACGGAATAGGCCTTGCCTGGCAAAAAGCTCGCGCGTACGCGGTAGGCCCGCGCGCCCAAGCGCAGATCGAGGCTCGCCGGCTGAAACTGCGCATCTTCGATCTCTGGGCTTGAAATCATCCCGCGCCGCGCCATCAGCTCGATTTTTTCGCGTGGAAGCAGGCCGAACTGTGTGCCGAATTCAGTGGCGCCCAGGAGCGGCGCGTCCGCACTGCTGTCGTGGCCCGGCTTGGCGAAAAGGGAGAGCGGCTGGACGGTCATGATCGGTTTAGAACGCCTCGCGCGAAAGGGGATTGCAATGGCGTCTTAGGCCGAAATGAAGCACCCGTCGCGATGCTTCTTCGAAAATCCCCGCTGTCCACCGGGTTGAGATATGTTACATCGAGGGGTAAACAATCCGGAGCCCTCTGGGGCCAACTGGCCGCAATGGATGTGGTGCGGTTGCCGCTTGCCACGCGGCCTCCCCTGCCCTACCGGCCGCGACGAGGAGATTGGGACGAGGAGATTGGGATGAACGATCGCGGGCAAAAGCCCGAACATGAAAACCCTGCATCCGGCGACCCAGCTCGTCCATGGCGGCACCGTCCGCTCCCAGTTCGGCGAAACCTCCGAAGCCCTGTTCCTGACCCAGGGGTACGCCTACCCGGACATGGAAACGGCCGAGGCGCGGATGAAGGGCGCCGAGCCCGGCTATGTCTATTCGCGCTATTCCAATCCGACCGTCGACATGTTCCAGCAGCGGATGGCCTTGCTCGAAGGGGCGGAGGCGGCGCGCGCGACGGCGAGCGGCATGGCCGCGGTCACGACGGCGCTGATGGCGCAGCTCCGGGCGGGGGATCATGTGGTCGCCGCCGGCGCCATGTTCGGCGCCTGTCTTTATGTGGTCGAGGATATGCTGCCGCGCTTTGGCGTTCCCTCAACTCTTGTCGATGGCGCGGATCTTTCCCAGTGGCGCGCGGCGATGCGGCCAGAAACAAAGCTCCTGTTTCTCGAAACCCCAACCAATCCATGTCTTGAAGTCTACGATATCGCGGCCATCGCGGCCATCGCGCACGAACATGGCGCGCGCCTTGTCGTCGACAATGTCTTCGCGACGCCAATTTTGCAAAAGCCGCTCCAGCTTGGGGCCGATTGCGTCGTCTATTCGGCGACAAAACATATCGACGGGCATGGCCGATGTCTCGGCGGAATTATTCTCGGCAGCCGCGATCTTATCGAAAACGAGGTCCATCCTTTTTATAAGCAAACCGGTCCGTGCCTATCACCGTTCAATGCCTGGGTTTTCCTGAAATCGCTCGAGACGCTTGCCTTGCGCGTTCGCCAGCAGGCGCAAAACGCCGAGCGGATCGCCGAGTTCATGAGCGGCCACCGCCACATTCTGAAGGTTCTTTACCCTGGCCGGCCTGATCATCCCCAGGCCGAAATCGTCAAGCGGCAAATGTCCGGCGGCGGCACGCTTGTCGCCTTCGAGGTCAGGGGCGGCAAGCCGGCGGCATTTGCTTTCGGCAACCGGCTGTCCCTCATTGTCGTTGCAAATAATCTGGGCGATGCGAAGAGTCTCATCACCCATCCCGCCACGACGACGCACCAAAGGCTGACGCCAGAGGCGCGGGCCGCGTTGGGGGTGACGGAAGGGCTTTTGCGCCTCTCGGCCGGGCTCGAGGACGCCGGCGATCTCATCGCGGATTTGGACGCCGCGCTTGGCGTCCTCGACCGCGAGGATCTCGCCGCCGAGTGATGCGCAATTTGGTGCGGGCCTATGCGCGGCTTGACGCGGGCGTTCCCTCTTCTTACCTTGCGAACACGCGCCGGGTATTGTCCCGCGCCCGAGTTCGCGAGAGATGGCTCATGTCCACCGTCAAGGTCACGGATGCCAATTTCAAGTCCGAAGTCGTGGGGGCCGGCGGGCCGGTTGTGGTGGATTTCTGGGCCGAATGGTGCGGCCCGTGCAAGATGATCGGACCGGCCCTCGAGGAAATCGCAAACGAAATGCAGGGAAAGGTGACCATCGGCAAGCTGAATGTCGATGAAAACCCCGGCGTCGCGAGCACTTACGGTATCCGCAGCATACCGACGCTCATGCTGTTCAAGGATGGCAAAATGGCCTCCTCGAAGATCGGTGCGGCGCCGAAAAGCGAGTTGAAAAAATGGATCACCGAGGCTATCTGACCGTTGCAATCGTGTCACGTTAAGCAAAAAGGACCTCGCGCGAGGTCCTTATTTGTTGTTGCATGTCCTAAGAACCTGTCCCAAAACCTTCCACCTCATCCTGAGGAGCGCCCACAGGGCGCGTCTCGAAGGATGGGCCGCGCGGCTCCCGAGGCGCCCTCGTGCTTCGAGACGGGTCCTTCGGACCCTCCTCAGCATGAGGGCTTGGGTTCCGTGCAGCTTTTGAGACAGGTTCAAATGCTCTTTCGCGAGAACATGCTTCAACGTACCGGCGTTGCATGGACCGCGGCGGGACGCGCATGAGCAAATATGCGGTGAAGGAAATCTTCCTCACGTTGCAAGGCGAAGGCGCGAACGCCGGGCGCGCCGCCGTATTTTGCCGCTTTTCCGGCTGCAATCTCTGGTCCGGCCAGGAAAAAGATCGTGGCCTCGCCGTTTGCGGTTTCTGCGATACCGATTTCGTCGGACTGGATGGGGCGGGCGGCGGAAGTTTTGCCGGCGCGGAAACCCTTGCGGCCGCAATCGAAGGCGTTTGGGCGGGCGGCGAGACGAACAGATTCGTGGTGTTCACCGGCGGCGAACCCTTGTTGCAGCTCGATCAAGCGCTGATCGGCGCGGTCCATGCCAAGGGTTTCGAAGTTGCCGTCGAGACCAATGGCACCCTCGCGCCGCCGCCCGGCATCGATTGGCTTTGCGTCAGCCCAAAGGCAGGCGCGCCGCTCATTGTGAACTCCGGGTCCGAGCTAAAACTCGTTTTCCCGCAACAAGGCCTCGGGCCGGAAACATTGTGCGGCTTCGCGTTCTCGCATTTTTGGTTGCAGCCGATGGACGGCGACGAACGCGCCGCGAATACGGCGGCCGCCATCGCCTATTGTCTCGATCATCCGCGCTGGCGGCTGAGCCTACAAACTCAGAAGTTCCTAGGCATTCCATGAAGGTCAATGTGTGAAGATCTCCCAGGCGTTCAGTTTCGAGGCGGCGCACCTTCTGCCGAATGTTGCCGAAGAGCACCGGTGCCACCGGCTGCACGGGCATTCCTATCGCGTGGAATTGCGGCTTGCGGGTCCTGTCGATCCCGCCACCGGCTTTGTCGCCGATTTCTTCGCGATCGAGGCCGCCTTCAAACCTTTGCTCGAACGGCTCGACCATCGTTATTTGAACGATATCGAGGGGCTCGAAAACCCCACGGCGGAAAATATCGCGATCTGGATCTGGGAGCGGACCAAAACCGCCCTGCCCCAACTTGTGAGCGTCGTTGTGTTCGAGACGCAAGATTGCTTCGCGGAATATAACGGAAACTGAGCGCGGCTATCCGCCCTTGAGTGGCGCCAGTCGTCATTTTGTTTCAAGTGCAATTCAAGGCCAACACGCTCGTGCGCTGAGGGAACGAGGCGCTAGTCGCGCCCGGCGCGGTCGTCTTCGCCGGCGGCCCCTGCCCTGTCGCCGGTATCTAGCTCTTTCTGTTCGAGCCACATGGCGTTGATGATCGAGAAGGAGACGGCGAAGCTAACCCCGAGAACCCAGGAAAAGTACCACATGGAAAGACCTTCCCCCAGTCAGTAAATGCTGGAGCTGTTTTCCTCGATATAGGCCATTGTCACCCGGCCGCGCAGGACGCGATAGACAAATGCCGTGTAAATCAGAACGAGCGGCAAAAAGACCAATGTCGCGAAGAGCATGATTAGCAAGGTCGAGCAACTCGAAGAGGCGTCCCAAACGGTGAGGCTTGCATTGGGATCGAGCGAAGACGGCAGCAGGAACGGAAAGGCGCTGAAGCCCACCGTCGCGATCACGCCGGCGACCGCCACGCCGCTCGCCATCAATGCAAATCCGTTTCGCCGCGCCCGCAGCAAAGCGCTCGTCATCGTCGCGCCGACGAAAACCGACGCCGGGGCTAGCAGCATCCATGGGAAGGTGTTGTAATTCGAAAGCCAGGCACCGCTGGCTCGCGTGACGGTCTTCAACAAGGGGTTCGACGGCCCATCATGCAGCACTACGCTCGTAACCTTGTAGCCATCAATCCCGTGGCCGGCGAAGACGCCGCCAAGAGCGAAAAGGGCAAGCAAAACAAAGACGCCCCTTCGCGCCATGTTGGCTGCGCGATCGGCCACCGGCTGGTCCGCCTTGAGCGCCAGATAGGCGCCGCCATGCATGACGAGCATCGCGCAACTGACGAGGCCGCAGAGAAGCGCGAAAGGATCGAAGAGACCAAGAAGATCGCCCTCATAGGTCATCCGCAGAGTGTCGTCGAAGCGGAACGGAACGCCCTGCAACACATTGCCAACGGCAATGCCGAAAATCAGCGCGGGAACCGCGCCGCTGACGAACAAGCCGAAATCCCACAGGCCACGCCATAGCGAATTTTCGATTTCGGAGCGAAACTTGAAACTAACTGGCCGCAATATCAATGCGGCGAGAGCGAGGAACATCGCCAGATAAAAGCCGGAGAAGGCGACCGCATAAAGCATCGGCCAGGCGGCGAAGATGGCGCCGGCACCAAGGATGAGCCAGACCTGATTGCCTTCCCAGACTGGACCGATCGTGTTCAGGACGATCCTGCGTTCGTTGTCCGTCCGCGCGACAAAGGGCAGGAGCATGGCGGCGCCAAGATCGAAACCGTCCATCACCGCAAAGCCGATAAGCAACGTGCCGAGCAGCAGCCACCAGACGAGTCGCAAGGTTTCATAGTCGAGCACGGCGCGCTCCTTTCGAACGCTATTCTGCGCTCCCCGCGGCTGGCACCGTCCGGGCGCGCGGTTCAGGCGGGATTTCCTTCGGACCAAGACGAATCGCCTTGACCATGAGATAGATATCGACAATCAGCAGCGCGGAATAGAAGCTAATGAAGCCGAAGAGCGTGACAAGGACATTATTCGCCGAAACGCTCGATACCGCGAGAAAGGTCGGCAGAACGCCTTCGATCGCCCAGGGCTGGCGGCCGACTTCCGAGACGACCCAGCCGAGCTCGGCGGCGATCCATGGAAGCGGCAAGGCGAACGCCAGCACCCAAAGCAACGCGCGTGCTCTAAGCAGACGGCCGGTCGACACGAGATAGAACGCAAAGCCAAATAAAAGAATAAAGAAAAAGCCAAGCCCAACCATGACGCGGAACGCCCAAAAGAGCAGCGCCACGCGCGGCACGGTTCCCCAAGCGGCCTTTGCGATTTCGGCGTCGGTCGCGTGTTCGATGTCGGGACGGATTTTCTTGAGGAGGAGCGCGTAGCCGAGATCGGCCCCGTATTGGTCGAGTTCCGCGCGAGCATTCGCGTCGCCGCGATCGGCGCGTAGTTTTTCGAGCGCGGAATAAGCAAGGAGTCCGGTGCGAATATGGTTCTCGTGGCGGTGAACCAGTTCTTCGATGCCCGGTACCTTCTCGTCGATGGAGTGCGTCGTGATGAGCCCCAGGACCCAGGGTATGCGCAGCGCATATTCAGTCCGCCGCTTGGCCTCGTTGGGCAGGCCGAAAAGCGTGAAGGAGGCGGGCGGCGGCTCAGTCTTCCACATCGCTTCAATCGCGGCGATCTTCATCTTTTGGTTTTCGGTGGCCGTATATCCGCTTGCATCGCCGAGCACGACGACCGAAAGAGCGGACGCGAGGCCGAAGCTCACCGCGACCGTCATCGAGCGACGTGCCATCTCGATGTGCTTGCCACGAAGAAGATAAATCGCGCTCACCGATGCGACAAAAACGGCGCCGGTGACATAGCCCGCGCTCACCGTATGGACAAATTTCTCCTGCCCGACAACATTGAAGAAGATCGACCCAAAGTCGGTCACCTCCATCCGCATTGTGTCGGGATTGAAACGCGCGCCCACCGGATGCTGCATCCAGCCATTGGCAACGAGGATCCAGAGCGCCGAAAGATTGGAGCCCGCCGCGACGAGCCAGGTGACGCATAAATGCGCCACTTTCGACAACCGGTCCCAGCCGAAAAAGAAGAGGCCGACGAACGTGGCCTCGAGGAAAAACGCCATCAAGCCTTCCAGGGCGAGAGGCGCGCCGAAGACATCGCCGACATAATGGCTGAAATAGGCCCAGTTCATCCCGAACTGGAATTCCATGGTGATGCCGGTCGCGACGCCCATGGCGAAATTGATGCCGAACAGCCTGCCCCAGAATTTCGTCGCCTGGCGCCAGATCTCTTTTCCGGTCATGACATAGACGCTCTCCATGATGCCAAGCAGAATCGCGAGGCCGAGCGTCAAGGGCACAAAGAGAAAATGATACATGGCGGTCAGACCGAATTGCAACCTGGAGAGCTGCACGACGTCCAAGGCGATCGTCATGGCAAAACATCCCTTGGCTGCGGGGTTGCCGGCAAAGCGCCGATCAAGCGCGCCTGCACGGCTGTGGCGTCGATCCTTGGCCGCCGCCCGGGGTTGAATACAAAAAGAGCCGCGGCAAGGATAATCATCAGCTTGACAGCTAGGACAAAAGCAACTTCCCGGGCGAGCGGATGGCGTGACATGCCTGGCTTCCCAATCCACGCGGCGATGCGAAATCGATTTGGATCAGATCAAGACTTCCTGATCATAAGCGGCTCATCAGTGCGCCGGAATCCGCGCAATATCAACGCGGCAAATTCGCCGGTTTTTGCTTGGCTGGCCGGGCAAATGAGGGTGCCGGTCCGAACCGCCCCTTTCCCGCGCGCCTCGGCCTCTGCCGAGACACATCATTTTGAAAGCCTTTGCAACCATAAGCATCTTCTCAACGGCCGATATGGTGCTAAATTCCGTCTAAGGGCGAGTATCCTGGCGAAGCCGGTCTCGGCCGCGTCTTCCGCGCGCGATGTGCGCCGGAAACCGGCGATGCCCTGAAAAATCTGGGGAGTCAGAGATGGTCGACAAAATTCTCGCGGAGATCGCCAATCAGATCGCGATCCGGCCGCACTACGACAATTTTATCGGCGGCAAATGGGTCCCGGCGGCCAAGGGCCAAACATTCGAGAATATTTCGCCGATTGACGGCCGCGTCGTTTGCACCGTAGCCCGTTCGACCGCCGAGGATGTCGAATTGGCGCTCGATGCCGCGCATGCGGCGCGGGAAGCCTGGGGACGAACCTCCCCCACTGAGCGCTCGCTCGCGCTTCTGCGCATCGCCGACCGGATCGAACAGAAGCTCGAGATAGGCATCGCTTGAATTCGGCATCAGAGGTTCCTCTGATGCGCGGGCGGGAGATATGTGCCATCCCCTCATTGAAAATGATCTAAAATACGAAACTTATGGAGAAGCAAAGATGCAAGCCTCAATGTTGAGAAATTTCATGAGGCTCGTGTCTTTGAAACCGAAGGAGGAAGGGATGGACACAATTGCGTTGGACAGCCGGCTGAGCAAGCCAACGGCGAATTTCTTGTCGCATCACCACAAGCTGCTGGTCGATGGCGAATCGGTGGCGGCGGTGTCCGGCAAGACGTTTCCCGTCTACAACCCGGCAACGGGCACCGTGCTGGCGCAGGTTGCCGAGGCCGACAAGGAGGACGTCGACCGCGCGGTGAGAGCGGCAAGGCGCGCCTTCGACGAAGGTCCCTGGCGCAAGATGACGGGATCGCAGCGCGGCCGGCTGATGTGGAAGCTCGCCGACTTAATCGAGCAGCATCTGGAAGAGTTCGCAGAGATCGAGTCGATCGACAACGGCAAGCCGCTGGCGGTCGCGCGTATCGCCGACGTTCCGCTCACTGTCGACATTTTCCGCTACATGGGCGGATGGGCGACGAAGATAACGGGCTCGACCATCCCGTGGTCGGTACCGAACGAGTTCCTTTCCTACACGGTGCGGGAGCCCGTCGGCGTCGTCGGCCAAATCATTCCCTGGAACTTCCCGCTGCTGATGGCGGCGTGGAAGCTGGCCCCGGCGCTGGCCGCCGGTTGCACCATCGTGCTGAAAGCCGCGGAGCAGACGCCGCTCAGCGCGCTCCGGCTTGGCGAACTGATCCAGGAAGCCGGGTTTCCGAATGGTGTCGTCAACATCCTTGCCGGTTATGGGGAGACCGCTGGTGCCGCGCTGGCGGCCCACGATGATGTCGACAAGGTCGCGTTTACTGGATCGACCGAAGTCGGGAAGCTCATCGTCAAAGCCGCGGCCGGCAACCTGAAAAAGGTATCGCTCGAACTCGGCGGCAAGTCGCCGACGATCGTTTTTGGCGACGCGGACATCGAGGCGGCGATTCCCGGCGCCGCCAGCGCGGTCTTTTTCAATCACGGCCAGTGCTGCTGCGCCGGGTCGCGGCTCTATGCGCACAAGAACGTATTCGACCAGGTCGTCGAAGGCGTGTCGGCCGAAGCAAAGAAGATGAGGGTGGGGCCGGGGCTCGATCCAAGCACCAACATGGGTCCGCTGGTTTCCGAAGAGCAGTTCCAGCGTGTCACCAGCTATATCGAGTCGGGCATCAAGGAGGGCGCCAAGGTTGTGACCGGCGGGAAAAAGGCCGGCGGCAACGGCGGCTACTTCGTCGAGCCGACCGTCCTGACCAACACCAAGCCGTCGATGAAGGTCATCCGCGAGGAGATTTTCGGGCCGGTGGTCTGCGCTGAACCGTTTGACGATGCAGGCTTGGAGAGGATCGCCAAGAAAGCGAACGACACGATCTATGGCCTGGCTGCCAGCATCTGGACAAAGGACATCGGCAAGGCGCACAAGCTAGCGAGTCTCATCCGCTCCGGCACGGTGTGGATCAACTGCCATAACGTCTTCGACGCATCCTTGCCCTTTGGCGGCTACAAGCAATCCGGATGGGGCCGGGAGATGGGTGGCGAAGTGCTGGCGAATTATACCGAGATCAAGGCGGTAACGGCAAAGCTGTGAGCTCCTGTGTTTCGTCGGGGTGCGGGTACTCCGCTCGCGCCCCAACCCCAAAGAAGTTGATCGTTTCCTTGAGGTCGAAATGAAATTTGATGCTGCTACGTCGAAAAAGACGGGGAAGCTCATGATCATCTATCCCGAGCAAGCCGCCTCGTCCGAGGAGCGCAGGCAGTAATGGTGATCGACCTTGTGGCCGATCGCCACCTAGAGGCGCGGATGCGAATAATGCGGTGCAGGAAACTGCCCCGGCGCCTTACCAGATAACGGGCGCGGCCTGAACTTATTCCGGGAGTGCCGTTTCATGGTCGAACGCGTCGTCGCGACGGAAAAGGCGGTGGAGCTCATCGCGCGCCTCAAGGAGACGCATGGGGCTCTTCTGTTGCATCAGTCGGGCGGCTGCTGCGACGGCAGCTCGCCCATGTGTTTTCCGCAAGCGGAGTTTCGCACCGGGCCGAGCGACGTACTTTTAGGCGAAATCGCGGGCTGCCCGGTTTATATCGGCGCCGCCCAATTCGAACTATGGCGGCATACGCAGCTCATCATCGATGTCGTTCCCGGCCGGGGCGCGGGCTTTTCGATCGAGGCCCCCGAAGGCGTGCGGTTCTTGACCCGCGGGCGGGTGTTCAGCGAGGCGGAATTGGCCTCGCTGCGCGGGTCACCTTTCGCGGCGTGAGGTTGCGCGCAATCGTACGCACGGCTGGAAGGTGACCGCGACAATCTGTATCTGTGGCGGCCCCTCTACCTCCTCCCATGAAACATTTTGGTACGATTGACCCGCGAGGCGAACTGATCTTCACGAGGCGCGGCGAAAGGTGGTGGCGCGCCTATCGCGAATTGCGCTTGGCCTGCATGTTCTTATTGTGCTGGCTGATCGCGCCGGCCTTGGCCGGATGGCGCAGGGTGTAAGCGGGTGTGCTTTTTGGACTGATTCCTTCATTGGCCGTGCGTCCGGAGGGTCGCGCGGTGTTTGATTCGCTGGCCCGGCGAAGTTCGAGCGCGCGCTTGGCGCTGTCAACTAAATCCTGGCGGGCGGCTTTGGCTTGCCGGCGGGTGACCTCCTTGTTCAGACGTTGCATGGCCGCCGCGAGGACGTCACGCTTTTCCCGCGTGCCGCTATCGTCCGTGGCGGCCCGCGCGCCCTTGGGCGCGGCCTTGCCGCGCAGCTCCCGGCGCTGGCGCGCGGCAATGTCTTGTGCGCGATCACGCCGCTCGCGCACGAGCTTGCGCAGCTCCGCCAAATCCTGATCCGGCAAAAGCCCCAATACCGGATGATGGGTTTTTTCCACGAGGGCCAATTCGTCCGCGCCGAGCAGCCGGCGTTCTTGTTTTATGCTGCGAGCCATGCGCAAATTCCTTCTCAAGGAGCAAAAATTCAAGCGCGGACCGAACGCTACTTCCCCATTACCGCTGGCACCGCTCCGCCGTCAACAAACGTTGGATCTCCGCGATCCTTGGTGATCCCGGCGACGATCCTGGTTCCGGTTTCTTTCACGCCTCGCCCTTGGCCAGCAATTCGGCGTAAGCATCCATAGTGATCTCGCCGCCTGCCCCCGGAACTCGTTCGCGGTTGTCGTTCGCCAGTGCCTCCTGCACGATGTCGATCCGTTTCCATGCAGGCAAAGGCGGTTCCAGGCCAGCTACGGGCACGTATCTCGACTGCTCGAGTTTGCGGTGCGGATGGATGTAGCGCGGACAATTGACCCAGATCGAATCGACCGCCACGGCGATCAAGAACTGCGCGCCTGGATAAATTTCCAGCAATGGATGGTCGAACAGAACTTCCGCCGCCCCTGTACGCGAAGGCGGTTCGGCGTTTCGAAATCGATGAACAACAGACCGATCTGCGGCGCGCTCATGATGTTGCCGATGGAATAATACATCCATTGCCGTCATAATTGGGAAACAGCAGCGACGAGGCGCTGGTGACACGGACGAAGCCTGGCGCGCCGCCCTTGTAAGACACCGTCGGCCGGCCGGAGGCGTCGACGGTGGAGAGAAAGAACATGTCCCGCGATTGAATGAACTCCACCTCATGGGCTGCGAATTCGCCATGGACGGCGACGTTCTCCAGCAAATCGGCGGTGCGGCGCGTATCAAATTTTTCTTGCAGCGCCCGATGTTTCTCGGTGTAGAATTTCGACATGGCCTCGCTCCTCGTTCCATTGCTCAGCGCACTTCCTCGGCGTCCGGGCGCGGCCCTCTCAAATACGCCGCTTGTATGTTCTCATGTTTATGAACTGATCAATATCGACACTCTCGACCTCATAGGCATTCGCGATTGGGAAGAAACTGCCGGCCGAGCCGACGCCAAAACAGCGCGCGCCGTCATGCTCGCCTATTTGGCCGAGTTGCACGAGATCGAAAACCAAGGCGCGGGTGACAAGCGCCCACAGATCGCCGCGCACATGGATATAGGGTTTGATGCCGTCGCAGGCGGCTTTTTCGAATCGAATCGGATGGCCGGCGCCCGCCTCGACCCAATCCTCGACATTGGTTCGGAACCGCAACACCTGGTCGGCTCCTTGATGTGCGACCGTCATTTCCACCGCTAGAAAAGGCGCGTCCTCGACTTTTATGCCGACCCTCTCGACCGGCGTGACAAGCACATAGCCGTCAGGGTCCTTGCGCAAAATTGTCGAGAAAAGCCGCACAAGGGCGGGGCGGCCGATCGGCGTGCCACCATAAAACCAGGTGCCGTCGCGGGCGATCCGCATGTCGATATCGCCGCAAAACGGCGGATTCCATTGCTCCACTGGGGGGAGCGGCCGTTGCGCCGCATCGCCCTCAGCCGTAGCCAAGGTTTCGATATTCAACGTCGCGCCGCCGGCGCTGGACGGGGACTGCTTTCCGCGCCTAGCAATAAACTTTTCGGCCATAATCTTTGCCCCATTGCCATGCCAACATCGAAAAGTTTTGATCGTTCGCCTCGCCGGCTATACAGCTATGAGCGTAACGCGTGATATTGCCGCCGGAATGGCGGGGCGAGACGCGGCGGTTCGTTCAGGCAACAAGTCAAGGGCCAAACCATCTATGCCGGAAGCAATTACGGCCTCGCTCGAAGCCGCCGTGACGCGTACCGCCGAGGCCGCGCTGGAGCGGATCACCGCGGCGCGGAGTTCGATCGAGGCGATCATCCTCGGTCAGGGGCAAGTTGTCGAGCAGGCCTTGACCACGCTTCTTTCGGGCGGGCACGGCTTGCTCGTCGGCGTGCCGGGATTAGCCAAAACCAAGCTTGTCGAAACCCTTGGCGTCGTTCTCGGCTTGCAGACGCGCCGCGTCCAGTTCACGCCCGATTTGATGCCCGCCGATATTCTCGGCTCCGAAATCCTGGAAGAGACAGCTGGCCGCCAGCGCGGGTTTCGTTTCGTGCGGGGACCCATCTTTGCCCAATTGCTGATGGCCGACGAAATCAACCGGGCGAGCCCCAGAACCCAGTCGGCGCTTCTCCAGGCGATGCAGGAATATCACGTCTCGGTCGCCGGCGAACGGCACGATCTGCCGCGCCCCTTTCACGTGCTCGCGACGCAAAATCCGCTGGAGCAAGAGGGGACATACCCACTGCCCGAGGCCCAACTCGATCGCTTTCTCATGCAAATCGATGTGGTGTACCCTGATCGCGCGGCCGAACGCCGGATTCTCATTGAGACGACCGGCGACGCTTGCGCGGAGCCAAAATCCGCGATGAGCGCCGAGGATCTCATCGCGACGCAACGGCTCGTGCGCCGACTTCCGGTCGGGGAAAGCGTGATCGAAGCCATTCTCGATGTCGTCCGTCTGGCCCGCCCCGGCGAGGGCGATCCGGCGGTCACCCAGCATATCGCCTGGGGTCCCGGACCCCGCGCGGCGCAGGCCTTGATGCTCGCAACCCGCGCCCGCGCCCTCCTCGGCGGACGGCTTTCGCCTTCCCTCGACGATGTCGTGGCCCTCGCCGTCCCGGTGCTCAAGCATCGCATGGCGCTCACCTTTGCCGCGCGGGCCGAGGGCGAGACGGTCAGCGATCTCGTCACCCGGCTGACCAAGCGGCTCGGCTGAACGATGCCCGCGGTCCGGCTTCTCGAAAAAAATGCAAGCCGCATTGCGGCCCGCCACCAAAATCATGCGCTCGAGATAGCGCAACGACTCCCCGGCCTCGTTGCCGCGGCGAGAGAGGTTGCCGCGAGCGTCTTGCATGGTGTCCATGGACGAAGGCGTGCCGGCGAGGGCGAGACCTTTTGGCAATTTCGCCCCTTCGTCGCGGGCGAGGCCGCGGGCCGGATCGATTGGCGCCGCTCCGCCAAGGACGAACGTCTCTATGTTCGCGAGCGCGAATGGGAAGCGGCGCACTCGATTTTCCTCTGGATCGACCGCTCCCCTTCCATGTGGTTTGCATCAAACCTTGCGCTGCAGCCGAAAATAGATCGCGCGCTCGTGCTCGGCCTCGCCGCCGCCGATCTTCTCGTGCGCGGCGGCGAGCGGGTAGGCCTTCTTGGCCTGACGCCCGCTCTCGCGGTCAGAAATATCGTCGAACGGTTCGCGGATGTATTGCTGGCACAGGAAGCCGCCGCCGGTTACGCGCCGGAGGAGCTGCCCGCGGCCGTGAACCTGCCGCGCGGTGCCCAGGCCATTCTGATTGGCGACTTTCTCGCCGATCCGGCGCTGATTTCGGCCACGATCGAGAGCGTTTCCGCGCGCGGGGCACGCGGCCATCTCGTGATGATCGCCGATCCCGTCGAAGAGACTTTTCCTTTCTCGGGCAATACCGAATTCGTCGATGTCGATTTGCCGGCGAGGTTGCGCGCGGGCCAGGCGGAAACATTCCGCCAAGAGTACATCCACCGTCTCGGCGTTCATCGCGAGGCTATTGGCGCTTCGGCGCGCAGGCGGGGGTGGACCTTGACGGTGCACCGGACCGACAGGCCCGCCACCGGGGCGCTTCTCGCCTTGCGGGCCCAACTCGATACCAATGCCGGCCCCGCTCCTGCCCCGCTAGGAGCCGCCCGCTGATGCCCGGCCTTCCGCTTGCTTTCACTTTTCCGTTCGTCCTCGCCGCGCTCGCCAGCCTGCCACTCTTGTATTTTCTTCTGCGGATCACGCCGCCGCGCCCGGCGCTCGTGCCGTTTCCGCCGCTGCGGCTCATTCTGGGTCTCCGCCCGAGGAACGAGACCGCGTCGCGCACGCCCTGGTGGCTGCTGCTCTTGCGTCTTGCGATCGCGGCCTTGCTCATTTTTGCGATGGCGGGACCGGTGTTCAATCCGCTGCCCGCGGCAACGGCGCGCGAGGGGTCTTTGCTCATCGTGTTGGACGACGGCTGGCCGGCGGCGCCGGGCTGGGAGCGCAGAATCGCCGCTGCCGCACGCAGAATTGCGGCGGCGGAGCGAAACTCGCAACTCGCCGCCGTCGTGGCAACATCGGAAGCGGGCCGCGACATTGTGCCCCTCGATGCGGCCAAGGCGCAAGATCGCCTGCGGGCGCTCAAGCCTGTGCCGTTTGTTCCCGATCGGCTGCCGGTTTTTTCCGCGATCGAAAAATATGCCACCGCGCATCAAAAAACCCCCACGATAGTGTGGATCGCCGACGGACTCGATCGCGGCCATGCCCGGGAGTTCGCCGGCAAGCTTGCGGCTGTTTCCGGCGAACTCACGATTGTTACGGAGCGAACAACCGTTCGCGCGCTCGCGGGCGTGCAAAACCAAACCGGCCGCCTCGATGTGCGGGTGCTTCGCGCGGCCCTTTCCGGCTCCCAGGTTGCCGGCTCCCAGGTTGCCGGCTCCAAGCTTGCCGGCCCGGAACAGGGGGTTGTCCGCGCGCTCGATCGCAAGGGGCTCGCGCTCGGCGAAGCATCGTTCGATTTTGGCGCGGCGGCGGTGAACGAGACGCAAGCCAGTTTCGAGATGCCCGTCGAATTGCGCAACGAGATCGCCCGCCTCGAAATCGCTCGCGAACATTCCGCGGCGGCGGTTTTTCTTCTCGACGAGCGCTGGCGCCGCCGCCGGATCGGCCTCGTCAGCGGCGAAACGGCGGACATCGCGCAGCCTCTGCTCGCGCCAAGCTATTATCTCACAAAGGCGCTCTCCCCCTTCGCGGACATCCGCGAGGCGAGGCCCGCCGCGACCGATCCCATACGCTCCCTTCTCGATGACCATGTGGCGATCATGATCCTCGCCGATGCCGGCATGGTGCCGGGTCAGGCGCATGACGGCCTCGCGCGTTTTGTCGAGGACGGCGGAATCCTCGTGCGCTTTGCCGGAACCCATCTCGCCGCGGCCTCCGGCGATCTCGTTCCTGTCCGGCTGCGCCGGGGCGGCCGCGTGCTGGGCGGCACGATGTCCTGGGATACCCCGAAAAAACTTGCGCCCTTCGACCGCGAGAGCCCATTTTTTGGCTTGGCCGTCCCCGATGATGTAACCGTTTCGCGCCAGGTGCTCGCCGAACCGGACCCCGGCCTTTCGGCCAAGACCTGGGCGCGGCTTTCGGACGGAACTCCGCTCGTGACCGCGGCGCGGCAAGGCCAGGGACTGATCGTTTTGTTCCATGTCACGGCGGACACGACTTGGTCGAACCTGCCGATTTCGGGATTGTTCGTGGACATGCTGCGCAAAATCGTTGCTCTGTCGGGGCAGACCGCGATGGATGCGGATGTGCAAGCCGGCGCCGGGAAGGCCCTTGAAGCCGCGGCCTTCGCGCCGAGCCGGAGCCTCGATGGTTTCGGTGTCCTTGGTCCGCCGCCGCCAAACGCGACGCCGATTCCCGCCGGGTTCGAAGGCATCGCGGAACCCGAACATCCGCCGGGTTTTTATGGCCCGCCCGATGGCCTGATCGCGGTCAACGCCCTGGGACCGAAAGAAACGCTCAAGGCGGCGGATTATTCGGGGTTTGGTTTTATCGACGAACCCCTGCGCGACAATGGCCCGGTCGATCTCAAGCCCTGGCTGCTTGCCGCCGCGTTTCTCTTATTCGCCGCCGATACCTTGGCCTCGCTTTGGCTCTCTGGTAGCCTGCGCGGGCCGCACAGGGCGCGCCGCCGCTTGCCTTGTTCTCATTGCGGTTGGCTCCTCGATGCTGGTTCCGGCGCGGGTCGCGGCCGAGCCCGCCGCCGCAAGCGTGTCCCAGCGCGATATTGACGCCGCGCTGACGACGAAGCTTGCTTACGTGGCAAGCGGGGATGCCAGGGTCGACGAGGTGAGCAGGCAGGGCTTGATGAGCCTTTCGCGAGTGCTGGCGCGTCGCACGTCGCTGACGCCCGGCGATCCTGTCGGAATCGATCCCGCGCGAGACGAATTAAGTTTTTATCCGCTTCTCTATTGGCCTATCGTGGCGTCGGAACCGCAACCGCCGCACGAGGCGATCGCCAAGGCCGCCCTCTTCATGAAACAGGGTGGCACGATTATTTTCGATACCCACGACGCGCTCGCTTCGCGACCCGGCGGGCCGCCGACGCCGGAGGCCAAATGGCTCAGAGCCTTGCTCGATGGCGTCGATGTGCCGGAACTCGAACCCATTCCCGCCGACCATGTCGTGACGAAAACTTTCTATCTCATCGACGGTTTTTTTGGCCGTTACACGACGGGCGCGACCTGGATCGAGGCGCTGCCCCCCGCCCCCGCCGATGGCGGCCCGCGCCCGGCCCGCGCGGGCGACAGCGTCTCGCCGATCATCATCACCGCCAACGATCTCGCGGCGGGCTGGGCCAGCGACCCCGACGGCGAGAGCCTCTATTCGCTGGTGCCGGGCGGCGAGCGTCAGCACGAACTCGCCCTGCGCGGGGGCGTCAATCTGGTGATGTACACGCTCACCGGAAATTACAAATCCGACCAGGTTCATGTGCGCGACCTTTTGGAGCGCCTCGCGCATTGAAGGGGTTTGGTGGAGCTTTGGTTGCGTCCGCGTTACGGCGGAAGCGGCATCAAGCGCGCCGAAAGGCCACTACCTTTCACTGTGGATGTTGCAGCGGTATCGTAGGCACGCGAATCAGAGCGGGAGCCCTTGGGTGAGCCAACTTCTCATCCAGCATTACCTCAATGAACTTGCAGACGCTGCGCCGTGTCTCCGGCACATCGCGCGAGTCGGTGGTTAGCGAGGCGTTCAAGACGCTGCTTAAGGATTGGGGCAAGTCGCACGATCTCATTTTTATTCCGCAATACGAGTATCAGACCCTGCAAAAGACGCGCGTCTACCCCGACGGCGCGCTGCTGCACGCGCTGCGCGTGCCGCTCGGCTACTGGGAGGCGAAAGGATGAGGAAGACGATCTCGACGACGGAGATCGAGAAGAAATTCCGCAAGGGCTATCCGCAGGACAACATCATCTTCGAGGACTCGCACGAGGCGGTCCTGATCCAGAACAGGCAGCGAGGTGATGCGCTGCGCGGTCGACGACGCCGCGCAGCTGGAAAAGCTGCTCGAGCTGTTCTTCGGCTACGAGCGCGCGGAGATCGCGGATTTCCGCAAGGCGGTCGAGCAGTTCAAGACCGATCTGCCGGCCGTGCTCAAGGCGCTGCGCGACATGATCGAGACGGCCGACAACGACAACGACAACTTCCGCAAGGCGCGCTGCGACTTCCTCAAGCACGCGCAGGAGACGATCAATCCGAGCGTCACCGCCGCCGACGTGCGCGAGATGCTGATCCAGCACATCCTGACCGAAGAGATCTTCTCGCAGGTGTTCGACAATTCGACTTCCATCGCCAGAACAACGTCGCGAAGGAGCTCTATGGGCTGGAGGACACGTTCTTCACCGGCAAGGTGAAGAAGAGCACGCTGCGAGGCGCTGCGAGCCGTACTATGCGGCGATCAAGCGCGCCGCCGCGCAGATCGGCAGCCATCACGAGAAGCAGAAATTTCTGAAGGCCATCTACGAGAATTTCTACAAGGTCTACAACACGAAGGCAGCCGACCGGCTGGGCGTCGTCTACACGCCGAACGAGATCGTGCGCTTCATGATCGAGAGCGCCGACTGGCTGTGCCAGAAGCACTTCGGCAAGTCGACTTGATCGACAAGGATGTCGAAATCCTCGATCCGGCCACCGGCACCGGCACCTTCATCAGCCGAGCTGATCGAGCACTTCCGCGGCCAGCCGGCAGAAGCTGCGCTACAAATACCTGGAAGAACTGCACGCCAACGAGGTGGCGATCCTGCCCTACTACGTGGCCAACCTGAACATCGAGGCGACCTACGCCGCGATCACCGGCGAGTACGAGGAGTTCCCAAACCTGTGCTTCGTGGATACGCTCGACAACATGGCGGCCTGCAGGCGCAGAAGGGCCAGCATGTCGGCGATCTGTTCGGCAGCGTGAGCGAGGAGAACGTCGCGCGCATCAAGCGGCAGAACAGCAAGAAGATCAGTGTCATCATCGGCAACCCGCCCTACAACGCCAACCAGCTCAACGAGAACGAGAACAACAAGAACCGCGAATATCCCGAGATCGACCGAGCGCATCAAGGAGACCTACATTGCGGCAGTCACAGCGCAGAAGACCAAGCTCTACGATATGTATGCGCGGTTCTTCCGCTGGGCCAGCGACCGCTTGACGAAAATGGAGTTCTCGCTTTCATCACTAACCGCAGCTTCATCGACAGCGAACCTTCGATGGCTTTCGCAAAGTCGTGTCGCGACGAGTTCAACGAATTATGTGGTTGATCTGGGCGGGGACGTGCGTGCTGACCCGAAGCTCTCGGGCACCAAGCACAATGTCTTCGGATTCAGACCGGCGTGGCGATCAGCTTTCATGGTCAAGCGCGCACAAGGCTGCAAGGCTGCCGCATCTTCTATGCGCGCCGGCCCGAGTTGGAAACCAGCGGAGGAGAAGCTCGCTTTTCTTGGCAAGCGCAGATGGCATCTCGGATCTGAGTTCGAAGATGATTCGAGCCACGACGGGAAGCACAACTGGATCAACCTGACGCAGATAATGATTTTGATTGCCTATTTCCAATTGCCGACGAAGCAGGCAAGGAAACCGGCGAAGATTTGGATCAGGAGCAGGTATTCTTCAAGCTATTTTCGCTTGGTATCGTCCACAAACCGCGACGAATGGGTTTATGACTCAGATCTCGACACGTCTTACGAAGACGAAGGTTTTCTATCTTCAATTGATCGCTACAACGATACAGTCACTGTCGTTCCGAGGCAGAAGGGCTGGAGAATCTACGTTGAACTCAATCAAGTGGTCACGAAACCTGAAGAGACGCGCTTGTGCCCAACGTCAGGAGCCTTTCGATAAATCGCGCATTCGAGCGCGCATCCTATAGGCCATTCTTTGAGAGATCGCATCTATTAATCAATGCACTCTTGTTCATTGACGATACGTCCAGGGTGCATTCGGAACGCGACGATGTTTCCTGCCTGGTCGGATGCAACGCTTCGATTTGCTTTCGCTGACCATCAGGCCCGCGAACCAGCTATGTCGTGCTCGCCGTGAGCGGCGTTGCCGATCTCCACTTCGGCAGCATCGGTGCGATGCCTACTAGCAAGCTGTCCTCTGAGAGATCTCGCCACGACTGGTCGGCATCGACAACATCACTGACTGGGCGTTTCGGAGCAATTCAGGAGGCATTATGCAGCCTCGGCAAGAGCTAAACCGAAACGTCCATATCACGAAGGACGCGATCTTCCACTACGTCTACGGCGTCCTTCACGACCCGATCTATCGCGAGAAATACGCCCTCAATCTCAAGCGCGAGTTCCCGCGCATCCCCTTCTATGCCGACTTCTGGAGATGGGCCGATTGGGGCGAGAAGCTGATGGCGCTCCATATCGGCTATGAGACCGTCGAGCCGTGGCCGACTTGAGCGCATCGACATGCCCGACGAGAAGTCGCGCAAATCCGGTCTTGCGCCCAAGGCGATGCTGAAGGCGGACAAGGAAACGGGCAACATCCAGCTCGACAGCGAGACGCAGCTGACCGGCGTGCCGCCGGAAGCGTGGGACCTATCAACTTGGCAATCGCTCGGCGCTGGAATGGGTTCTTGACCAATACAAGGAAAAGACGCCGAAGGACCCGACCATCCGCGAGAAGTTCAACACCTACCGCTTCGCGGACCACAAAGAAAAGGTCATCGACCTCCTGAAGCGCGTCACGCGCGTGAGTGTCGAGACGATGAAGATCGTCGAGGCGATGAAGGCGGAAAAGCGTTGAACCCCCACTTATGTCCGGGGTTCAGTCGGATTGACCCATTTCTTCTAAGTGTCAACGCCTCACCCCAGCGCCACCGCACCATTCAACCGCCCAACGGTACCAAGTTTCCGCCCGATCTTACTCGCCCAAAGGACGCCCGGATGTATAGAGGCCCTTGCAATATTCGGCCATCGCCAATCGTACCGAAATGTTTCTCGTGAAACATTTTAAAATTTGCAAAGCCGGCCGAAAGCAGAAACTAGCCGCGCGCCGCTGAACATTCAAACGCCCGGCCGGGCGGTTCGTGCTCTATCCCTTCGGCTTGGTAACCGCCGTGGCGAAACACTCGGCCGGCCCTCGATCGGCCGGTTATTTCAGATTTGCCTTTAAACGCGAGAAGCATTGTAGCTTGCAGGCGGTTTGTTACCCGATCGCGCGGAGGTCGCCCCGGGCAAAACCTTCGCAGGCCTGTTCATCACACCCCAACCACTAGCCAGGTCCCAGCCGCGACAAAGCCCGCTCCTGCTATCCGGGAGATCAGGCGGCCAACTGGCACAATCTTTTCAATGAGCACGAAGGCAGAGATCGTGGCGATCCACAGCACGTTCATGACGCCGCCGACGAACAAAAGCGCCATCAATACCCAACAGCAGCCGATGCAATAAGCGCCATGGCGCAGGCCGAGCCGCAATGAGCCCAGTGGATCGCGATGGAACCCGCCCTGCCGCTGAATGAACAGGAGCGGCGATTGGCATTGTGCCAGACATATATCCTTGAGCGGCGTCCACTGGTAAACGCCGGCCGCAACGAGAACAATTCCGCCGAACACTTGGCTAGCGCTCGCCATCTTCGGGTCGAGCAAGGCCGTGCGTTCAAGGGCCCACTGTGCCACGGTGGCGACGAGAGCGAAGCCGACCCACGTCAGAAGATACCCGGTGGCGAACCAACCGGTCGCCGCAAACGGCTTACCTTGCGCCGATGCTTGCCGGCCAACCAGCGCATAGATCAAAATCATCGGCGCGGCGGACGGAGTCATCATGCCGACCATCATCACCGCCCACATGGCGAACACGTAAACGAACTCGGTAGCTTGCCACGGGGCGAGCGCGGGCGCCATGATCCCAATGCCGGCGGGAACCATCCGAAATCCGGTCATCTCCATTCTGCCCATGTCCATGTCCGCAGCAAGCCACAGCACATAAGTCCATGCGAGCGCGGTTAGCGCGGCGAGCGCTGCCGCCACAATGATGCGGTCGCGCCGGAGTATGATTTCCAGCATCGCCTTGGTCATGACCGTCAGCGAATGACCCCGGTTCCAGTGATATTCAACTCGGCGAAATGAGCGTGCGAGTCCGCCAGATTAAGCTCGATGGGACCGTTTGTCGTCGCCCAGCCGCGCCCGACCTCGGCCAAGGTAAATTCAAAGCCATCCGGTATGTTGAACCGCGCGCGGTGCTCGTTCTTTGTCACCGGATTGATGATCGGCTCACCCCGCGATTCCACAACGTCGGGAACGATAAGGCGCGCTTTGCGCGCATTCACATCAATGTCGAGGTTGATCTTGGCGACGATCGGATCATGAACCTTTTCAAGCATCGATCCATAGACCTGAAAGAATGTCGCGCCCGGTTCGGTGTCCTGGCCACTCATAATGCGGAGAATGGCCTCGCGCTGCGCGGGGCTCGCGCGCTCATCGACGATCGGGACCGCTTGGCCGTGCCCCTCATGGATCGGGCCCGGCCATGAAAACACACCAGCGAACATCAGCCCGTCGAGCTTGGTGTCGCCATGGTGGCCCTCATCAATCACGATCCCGACAACCGCTTCACAGTTGCCGTGGGTAGGAAGAGCGTTGAACTGGCAAGGACAACCGTATGCGCAATTGCAGTGGGAAAAATTCCGGCCTTTGAGATGCCATTTGACGTCCGCCATTGTCGAACTCCTAGGCTTTGTTTCCAAGCCGGCATAAAGATAGCGCCCCGTGCCGCCCGCTGGAAGACCAAAATCCTGCTTCCCTGCAAAGCGAACATGGGCGAGCATCAGGATTTTGTCCTTCCTGCTGACTTAAAGTTGGCATGAGCGCAAAAAGCGACAGCTCGCCGGCAAAATTATCGAGAAAACCTGCGAGATCGGGAATGATTGACGCGACGGATGTTCGCCAACCCCACCGGCAAGCCGAGCCACGCGACTACGAAACCGGGCGCGCCGCTGAACGACTTTGACCGCGCCGGACGGTCCGTGCTCTATCCCCTCGGCTTGGTAACCGCGGCCGCCATGGCGATGCGCGAGGGCCTGGTCATGGCTTCGAGCCGGAGCAGCTCGTTGAGCCGCGTCTCTGTCAGCAAGCCTTCTTCGAGGACGATCTCGGCAATCGTGCGCCGCTCGTCAAGTGCCCGGCGGGCGATGCGCGAGCAGGTCTCGTAGCCAAGCACGGGGCCAAGCGCGGTCACGAGGCCGATCGAGTTTTCGACGAGGCCGAGGCAGCGCTCGCGATCCGCCTCGATGCCGTTGACGCAACGGCTTGTCAGCGTATCGATCGCGGCGGTCAGCATCCGCAGGGATTTCAGAATGGAAAAGCCGATCGTCGGCTCGAAGGCATTGAGCTGGAGCTGGCCGCCCTCGGCGCACATCGTCACCGTGAGATCGTGGCCGATGACGAGATAGGCGACCTGGCTCACGACCTCGGGGATGACCGGGTTGACCTTGCCCGGCATGATCGAGGAGCCGGCCTGAACGGCGGGCAGGCGGATTTCGCCAAAGCCCGCGCGCGGACCGGAGGAGAGCAGGCGAAGATCGTTGCAAATCTTCGAAAGCTTTACGGCGATCCGCTTCAACACGCCCGAGAACAAAACGAAGGCGCCCATGTCGGACGTCGCCTCGATCAGATTGGCGGCGAGCACCATCGGTTCGCCCGAGACATGCGCCAGTTCCTCGACCGCAAGCGAAGCGTAACGGGGATCGGCGGTGATCCCTGTGCCGATCGCGGTCGCGCCGAGATTCACCTCCCGAAACAGTGCGGCGGCCTCCCGCAGCCGGTCGATGTCCTCCTTCACGGTAGTATGAAACGCATCGAATTCCTGGCCGAGCGTCATCGGCACTGCGTCCTGCAACTGGGTGCGGCCGATCTTGAGCACATCGGCGAATTCGACTGCCTTGGCCTTGAAGGCATAGGCGAGTTCTCGCAGCGCCCTCGCGAGAGGAACGGTCGCGAAGATCAGGGCAAGACGCACTGCCGTCGGATAGGCATCGTTGGTCGATTGGGCCATGTTGACGTCGTCGATCGGGTGAAGAAAATGGTACTCGCCGCGCCGGTGGCCCAAGAATTCCAGCGCGAGGTTGGCGACGACTTCATTGACGTTCATATTGGTTGAAGTGCCGGCGCCGCCCTGCACCGCATCCACCACGAATTGATCGAGGAAGCGGCTCTCATGGGCGATGAGATCGCAGGCGCGATCGATCGCATCGGCCTTCCCCGGGGCCAATTGCCCGAGGCGCCGGTTGGCGCGCGCCGCCGCCTGCTTGACGAGCGCCAAGGCGCGGACAAGCTCGGGAAAATGCCCAATCGGGATGCCGGTGATCGGAAAATTTTCGACCGCGCGGAGCGTATGGATGCCCCAATAGGCCTCCGCTGGAACCTCCCTCTCGCCGAGCAGGTCGTGCTCGCGCCTTGTGACGATCCGATTGAGATCGATCACACGGGGGGTGGCGAGCGTGACGGCGGCAGATGCGTCCTCGGCCGGCGAAAGGTGGAGTGGTTCGAGATGTGCTTTTGTCACGAGGCGTAAACCGGTTCAAAAATGCTTAAACGGCTATGGCAACGATGGCCAAGCAATTGCGCCCCTTGGGCCGTTACGGCCGGTCTGGGAGGACCAATGATCGTTTCCCATGACCGTCGCTATTATATGGTGACTGGCGGAAAAAATTGACCATTTTTTGGGGTTGAACTCATGGTTGCGCAATTAGAATAAAATTCGGTCAACAACCGGAGGGAGCGCCGTCAATGCAAAGCTTCGGAAGATGGACGATGCTCGCCGCGGCGGCCGGCCTTCTCTCGCCGCCCGCCTACACGCAGGACATGATGCGCCATGTCGATCTTTCGAGCCCGCTGTTTTCCTCGGCCGGGATGACGCGGGCGGAGGTCGAGGCAAGCCTCAAGGGGGCGCCCCCCGGCGTGGATTTCTCCGGCAAAAGCCTCAATGGGCTCGATCTGTCCGGGCTCGATTTTTCCAACGTGAATTTCCGCGCCGCGAGGATGAACAACACAAACTTTTCCCGCGCGAAGCTCGACGGCGCGGTGCTCGATCAAGTCTGGGCCGTGGCGGCGGATTTTTCCGGCGCGAGCTTGAGGAAAGCCAATCTTTTCGCAAGCCAGATGCAAGACGCGAAATGCGACGGCGCCGATTTTTCCGGCGCCCGCGTCGCCGCCGATTTGTCTCGCGCCAGTCTACGTAACGCCAAATTCATTGGGGCGGACCTTGCCGCCGACATGCGGAACCAGTCGATGGGGCTGATACGCGCCGTGCTCAAATCCGCCGATCTCTCCGGAGCCGATTTCGAAACTGCCAATCTCGCCTTGACCGATTTGCAATTCGCGAAATTTCCAGGCGCGAATTTGAAAGGTGCCTCGCTCGCCGAAGCCGAGGCCGGCGGCGCCGATTTTCGCGGCGCGATCTTCGGCCATACGAATCTCACCGGGACGGACATGACCTCGGCCCGGATCGACGCGGCGCAGGAAAAAGCTTTTTCGGGCGCCAAGAACCTGGAGCGGGCTTTTAGGGAATGAGGCTGTTAAACGCTGATGAGCCGTTTGATATGCGGCCGCCGCAGCCAAAGTGATCAATCATAGGTCACAAATTGAATGTTCTCGCACCGAAAAATATTTTCGGCATCGCAAAGTTCGTTGACCGCGGTAACGACAGGCACGACCGTAACAGTCACTGCCTTGCTGCGTTTCGCGATCTCGCGCAATGCCGTGGTTACGGTCACGCGTTTCTTGGCCGGAGTGAGGGGATGCGGCGAGCGGAAATCATAGGACTCGCGGTTATCTTCGCTCACCTCGCAATGCCCGACATCGCCCAGGCACCCGCCATGCCCGAAGATGTGGAACGATCCAGCATACCCGTGCGCCAAGTCCTTCGGCGTTTTTGTGTCCGCCTTGGGATTGTTCAGGAAGATGCGTCCCTCGTAGGAGGCCTCGCCGTGAAAAATTCCGCTGATCTCGATGTCAGCGCGCACGAACCGGTGCTCCGGGGTCGCAAATTCAACCGCCACCGGCCGGGACGTAAATGTTCGTGCCGGAACCTTCCCGCGTGTCGGGGCAGCGAGCGCGCGGCGGTGCGGGAGAGCCTGCTTTGGCGCGGTGGGCGGTTTGCGCGGTGTTTTCGCCATCAGCCTGTACCTCCTGCTGAAGCAACGGCCTGTGCGGCGGCGTAGTCATAACCCAGATCGTTGACGTTCAAGACATCCCGTACCCGGAAATTGAATGGCGCCAAGACTGCGTCGAGAAGGTCCGTAGGAATATTGCCGGAGCCGTTCCGCACCTGCCAGAGCCACCAGATGCGATCAATCATCGCATGATGTGACCAGAATATAGGGTCGAAAGCCGCCGTTCCAACCACACCCATGTCGCCCGAAACCCAACCGTGCACGGCGTCATGCACATCTTCGATAGCGTCGTTAAAATCGCTCCAGTCGGTCCGTGACAGGACGTCGTCGACGTCGCTCTGCGTGGGCAAATCGTTGGGACCGCCCGGCTGGCGCTTGGTGTTACGCACCAAGGAAGGATTGGCATTTGGCAGATTGATCCGAAACGTGGTGAGTGGGTTGGGCTGATTGCCAGCGGTTGGCCCGCCAAAGATATCCGGGATTCCCCTCTGCCGTGGCGGGCGTAGCGTCCAGTCCCACCATGGCAGTGTCACTCCGGGAACGCGATCGCGCATCGCCATTTCGAAATTGTAAAGATAGGCGCGATGCCAGGGCAGAAAAAGCTGCATTTGCTGCGCTGAGCGTGCGTTCTGCTGGTGATGCCAGCAATACCAGCTTGGAACGCCGTGCAACCCCGCGAAGAATTGATAGCCGCGGTTGTCGCTGATCTCCATCATTTGACGATAGGCATCTCTGAACGCCGTGACCTGATCGGCCGAAAGGTTGTGCACACCCAGTCTCGCCCGAAGCTCACCCGCCATCGCCATCAAAGCCCCGTGCCCTCGCCCAGCTGGTTGGGGTAGGTATACCACTCTTGGTATCGAATACCAAACGCTCCCGCGGATAGGGGGTAGTCATGACCTTTGCAATAGGTCAGCAGAACAACGGCTAAGATTCGGGCAGCCGATGAGCTTCAGGCCGTTTGCAGCGGCGGCGATTTTCGCCGGGCCTTCACTTCTTCCGCCTGCGCTTGGGTTTGGCGGCGGCGGCGAGCATCGGCGCTGTGAGGTTTTCGTACAAGCCGAAAAGATGCTCCACCCTTTCGCGGTCGCTCGCAAAAGGCTCCTTGCGATAGAGGCGATCCACCGCCTCGTCGAGCGCGCGATGCGCCTTGCGGAGATCCTCCGGCATGACATCGGGATCGTAAAGGTCCGCGAGTGTCGCGCCGTCGTGCGCCGCGCGCGCGTCGAGCACGGCTTTCGCGAGTGTTTCGAGTTTTGTTTTGGCGGCAAGATCGAGCTGCGGCCAGGGAAAGGGATTGTAGACAATGCCAATCGAATATCGGTAACGGCTCTCAAGCCGTCCGCCGATGTTGCGCAGCCATGCCATGTGCATGCGCGAGATGATGAAGGCGAAGTCGGATAGGGTGGCGTCGAGAACCGTATGGACGAGGTTGCTAGGGATCGTTGGTGGCTTGAGCCAGCCAATGGGGACGTAATCCCGCCGCTCGGAACTCACCTCGGGTATCACCAAGAAATCAACGGCAGGGATCGTCATTACCTCAAAGCGCGTCGGCGTTTCTGCCAATTTGCGCGTGTTGGCTTTCTTGCTTTCGAGCCGAAATTTCTTGACCGCTGCGATGCGCTCCATCACGCGTGGCATGGACCGGAGAATTGCGGGCGAAACGCCCTCCACGCTAAGAATCCGAACGTTTACCTCCGTTAATGTATTCCTCTGACCCCATGAGCGGGCACAGAAACTGCTCAGCCCTTGGCTCTTCGGCGAGGAACTCGGCACGGCTGGCTTCGTCGAAAATGTAGAGCCCGCCATCAACGATCTTTGAGCCCATGCGTGCGATAGGCGCATCGCACATCGGGCGCGAGCACTCTTTGACAACCAGATGGCGATCCGCGAGCGCGCTTGCGTCGAATAAATAAGGCGTCAGCGCCGAATGGCGGCTCTCGTGCGGATCGCCGTCGATATTGTCATAAGAGAAAAGCCGCTTCTCCTTCGGCTCGTCGTCGCGCCGCGTCAGGCCGATAATGACGCAATGGACATGGGCCTTGCCCTTGGCATCGCTCATCCATGCGAAGGTGCGGTGCGCGAAGGCGATTTCCAGCCCGTAACGCGCGAAGAGCAAGGGCCAGAGCTGCGCGACCTGCTCGCCTTGGGTGATCGAATTCGTTGCGACAAAAGCAATGCGGGGCGACTTGGAACCACGGCCCTCACCCTGATGAGGGCTCACAGAGCCCATCTCGAAGGGCGACGGCCGTGCCGCATCCTTCGAGAAGGCGTCATTGGCTGTCTTGTCCTTCGAGACGCCGCTTCGCGGCTCCTCATCCTTCGAGACAGGCTTGCGTTGCAAGCCTTCCTCAGGATGAGGGTGGTGGAGCCCAGCACCGCGAACATACTCGCCGGCCTTGAGGAACCAGGCGCAGACGTAATCGAGCGATCCCGCCCGCCCGCTCTTAGCATCAATTACTCGGCGCATCTGATTGCGCTGTTGCGCCGCCTGATAGCTTTGCCCCCCAAAAGGCGGATTACCGAGAATGTAGGAACATTTTTCGGGCGCGAGCACGTTGGCCCAATCCGTCTCCAACGCGTCGGCATTAACAATGTTCGGCGAAGTCTTTAACGGTATGCGCACAAAACTTTCGCCGAAAGCGGCGGAAAGCAGCGCATTCATGATGTGGTCCGTCATCCACATCGCGACTTCGGCGATGCGAGCCGGAAACTCGGAAATCTCGATCCCATAAAAACGATCGACGTTGACCTTCGTATAGAGGCCGATATCGGTGACCCGCTGCTCGCCCGGATGGAGTTCCTTCAAAACCGCGATTTCGAGGTCGCGCAATTCGCGATAGGCGATGACCAAAAAATTTCCGCAGCCGCAGGCCGGATCGAAAAAAGTGAGGCCACCGAGTTTCGCATGAAAATCCTCCAGCGCCCTCCTCCGGCCCGTATCCTTGCGTGCCTTCAGCCGCGCGAATTCGCCCTTGAGATCGTCGAGAAACAGCGGCTCGATGACCTTCAGGATGTTTTTCTCGCTGGTGTAATGGGCGCCTTGCTTGCGGCGGGCCACCTTGTCCATGACCGACTGAAACAGCGAGCCGAAAATCGCGGGCGAGATTTTTTCCCAATTGAAGCCGCAGGCGTACAAAAGCTTGTCGCGCATGGCGCGGTCGAAATCGGGCAGCGGCAGGCGCTCGTGGAAAAGCTCGCCGTTGATGTAATCAAAGCGGGCCAAATCCCCGTCCAGCTTGTTGCCGCGCTCCGTCTCCGGCGTGTCAAGTACCTCGAAAAGTTTCGATAACATCGGGCCGAGGTCCGCGCCATCCTCGCGCGTACGGTCCTTTATAAACTCCTCGAAAATGCCGAGCGGCTGGAAAATGCCGGTGTCGTCGGCGAAGAGACAAAACAAGAGACGCACCAGGAAACGTTCGAGTTGGTGGCCGCGATAGCCCGCCTCGTCGAGCGCGTCGTGCAGCGCGCCCATGATTTCGGAAGCGAGAATGTTGACCGGATCTTGGTCGCGGAAAACGCGGCGCTCCTGGCCGGCGATAAAGCCAAAATCCTGAACGTGACCCGGCAGCTCCGGGAGCCGGAAGCGCACCGGCCGGTCCGGCGCGATGTCGAGATCGTAAAGCTCGAAATTCTGAAAATCCGACAAGAGAATATAGCACGGCAGCTCGTGCTCCTTGAGGCCCGGAAAATAATCGAGCGCCTGCCGTCGCGCGGGGATCAGGCTGCGTCCGGCCGATTTCTGCTCGACGAGGAGCTTGCCCTTCCAGAAAAGATCGAGATAGCCGCGCTTTTTATCGGGCAGGTTCACGCCGTGCTCGAAGCTCGCGACGCGCCGCCTGGTGATGCCGAACAGTTGGAAAAACTCGTTGTAAAAAGTTTGCGTCTCGCCGCGCTCGTATTGGGCGCCGTTCCAATCCCCGGCGAATTTCGCCGCGCGGGCTTTGATATCGTTCCAGTCGAGGCGCATGGACTAAGCCAAATCGCGGATGCTCCACCCATCCTATATCGTAAATCGCACGCCTGGTCCGACCCAAACGCCGGCCGGTTGAAAAACGCACTTCGGCCCGGCGGCCATCATCGCCGCTGGCGCTTGGCGCCAGCCCTGTTACTTCGATCGCGACAGGTGTAAGCGGGTATCATGGCCGAATTAATCAACATCGACCTAGGCGGGCGCTCGCGGCGGCTCCGCGTCGATACGCTCGTCACATTGCGCTGGCTGGCTCTGCTCGGACAGGCTATCGCGCTTGTCGTGACCTATTTCGGGCTCGGGTTTTCGCTTCCGCTTGGCCCTTGTCTTCTTATCATCGCGGCTTCGGCCGGGCTCAACATCGGCCTGCGGCTGCGCTTCGGCCGCATCGAGCGGCTGGAGGATGTGCCGGCCGCATTGATGCTGGCTTACGATATCCTTCAGTTGACGGCTCTTCTCTATCTGACCGGAGGGATCGAAAATCCCTTTGCGATGCTTTACCTGGCGCCGATCATGATTTCCGCGGTGTCGCTGTCGGGCCGTATCACTTTGATCCTGACCCTGCTCATGATCGGCGCGGTATCGGCCCTGACCTTCCAGCACTACCCGCTGCCTTGGTTTCCGGGAGAGCAGCTGCAGCTTCCGTCGATCTATAATACGGGCATTTGGGTCGCGATCGTACTCGCGGCGGCGTTCATCGCGATCTATGCGTCGCGCGTTGCCGTCGAGGCGCGGAAACTCGCCGACGCCTTGGCCGCGACCGAACTCGTGATCGCGCGCGAGCAGCATTTAACCCAGCTCGACGGGTTGGCGGCGGCGGCGGCGCATGAACTCGGTACGCCCCTGGCCACGATCACGCTCATCGTCAAGGATCTCCAAAAGCAACTTCCCGCCAGCGATCCCCTCGAAGAGGATCTCACCCTGCTCGCGCAGGAGACCGGCCGCTGCCGCGCCATCCTCGGCAAGCTCGCCTCGCTTGGCGGCGATGACGGCAATATTCTCGATGAAATGAGTTTGAGCGTGCTCATAGAAGAGGTTGCCGGTCCGTACCGCGATTTCGGAGTTCATATTTCAATTGTCGCGTATGGGCAAGGGCCGGAGCCGGCCTGCCTGCGGAACCCGGGGATATTGTACGGGCTCGGCAATCTTATCGAAAACGCGATAGACTTCGCCGCATCCAGAAGTCCGTATCGGGGCGAAATGGAATGCGGCACGGGTTACGATCGTCATCGAAGACGACGGCCCCGGTTTTTCTCCCGATGTCGTTGGCCGGTTGGGCGAGCCTTATGTAACAACCAAGAGCGACAGGCGTGCTAAAACGGAAGAAGGCGCGGGGCTGGGCCTTGGCTTATTCATCGCCAAGACCCTGCTGGAACGCTCCGGCGCGATCGTTAAGACCGAGAATCGCGTGCCCCCTGCGACCGGCGCAGTGGTTACGATTATGTGGGAAAGGGCGGTATTCGAGCGCGGCGCCAAACGATTACCTGGCAACGGTACCGCGGCCAAACCAGGGGCCGTACTCCGGCCGCGCTCTTAAGACAAAGCCGGGGCACTTTCACGGCCCAAGAAGACGCGAAAGATTTGTTGATTCTCTCCTGCCTTGTCGTGTTTTGTCCTGGAAATGGTTCAAACGAGGCAATTGGCCATGAAAAACGTCCCCCCCGAGCCTGTCACGGCGGGAAACCCGAGTGAAGATCAAGGTGTGCAGGGCGGTTTCGGGCCGGATCGCTCGCTCCTGATCGTCGATGACGATAATACCTTCCTGACGCGCCTTTGCCGCAGCATGGAGACGCGCGGCTTCACCGTGACCGCCGCGCACTCGGTCGCCGAGGGTCTCGCTGCAATCGGCGAACGCGCTCCCGCCTTCGCGGTCATCGACATGCGGCTTGCCGACGGCAACGGGCTCGATGTGATCCGCGAATTAAAGGCGAAGCGCCCGGACGCGCGAGGCATCATCCTGACCGGCTATGGCAATATCGTTACCGCCGTGACCGCCGTGAAGCTCGGGGCTTTCGATTATCTGGCCAAGCCTGTCGATGCCGACGAAATTTTCAATGCTCTCATGGCCACCCACCACGACAAGGCCGAACTCCCGGAAAATCCAATGTCCGCCGACCGGGTACGGTGGGAGCATATTCAAAGGATTTACGAGCTTTGCGGCCGCAATGTCTCGGAAACGGCGCGCCGTCTCAACATGCACCGGCGGACGCTGCAGCGCATTTTGGCGAAAAAAGCGCCACGCTAAAACAGGCCGTTATTTAAGAGTGGACTGACTTTTTCGATATTTAGACATCGGATATATCCGATGTCTCATGAGGACCTGCTCCAGCTTAATTGATATATTGCCCCGCCGGCAAAATTCCTGATCGTCCCGACGGCGGTTCATCGTCCCGGGGCGCCGCGCTTTGGCTGGTTCGCCGTGGCAATCTCATCGAAGGGTTTCGCTAAACTCTCCAGATTTTCGAAGCTGACGATCTCGACCTTCGTGGCACCCGGTGCCGGGGCGTCGAAGAATTTTTCCTCCTTAAATCGCCTAAAGATCTCGAAGTTAAGGTCGCTCTTAGCGCGGACGCTGGTTTCCACGTCGCCGACGAAGACACGCAGCTCGAAGTTGAGCGCGCTGCCCGACATGCCGGTAAACAGGATTTGCGGGGCTGGTATGGTCAAAACGAGCTGATTTGCCTTGGCGATCGCAACCAAGACCTCGCGAACTTTCTCCGGATCGGCGAACGCCGCAACCGTGAGAGGGATCACCACCCGGCCCGTCCGGTCGTTCCGCACAAGGTTGGTGACGACGCCGGTGACGAGGCTCGAGTTCGGTATTATCACCTGGGCGCGATCAAACGTCTCGATCTCGGTCGCGCGGACATTGATGCGGCGCACGAAGCCTTGATCGCCGCCAACCACAATCCAGTCGCCGACCCTTACGGCGCGCTCCCACAACAGGATTAAGCCCGATACGAAATTGTTCACGATCGACTGGAGGCCGAAGCCGATACCGACCGACAGGGCGCCCGCCACAATAGCGAGGTTTTCGAAATTCAATCCGAGATAGCCTAGCGCGAGGCCGCCCGCGATAAGGAAACCGAGATAGCCGAAACTCGTCCGAATTGAATTACGCAGCCCCACATCGAAATTCATATGCGGAAACAGCTTGGAATCGACCCATTGCAGCACCGCGTGAAAAATCCCGAAGGCTAGCGCGAAGAGGGCGATCGCTATGAAGATGCTGAACGGCGAAATCGTTACGTCGCCAATCTTGAAGCCAAAAAAAGCGGCGCCAATATCGATCGGGACATCGCTCCGTTGAAGCCCCCAAGGTGCCAGCACGAGACCCGCAGCGACGACGAAAAGCACAAGCCTAATCAGTCCGGCAAAGAGGACGCCGGTAAGTTCAAGCGAGTTGCGATTGAAGCCGATGCTGGTGATCAGCCGATGCCCAAGCCGCGTCGTTGGCGCCAGGCCCGCGCTGATTGCCTCTTCGGCGAGAACGATCAACATGAACAACACGCAGGCAATGACGCAAACACGGAAAAATTGATCAAGGAGGAAACTGCCGAAGGCCGCGTAGCCGATCAGAACCGAGACGGAGATGGCGCAAGTCACCACCCAAGAGGCCACGCGAAAGAGGTCGAACCAGCCCCTCTCCCTGGCGACCTGGGGCCCGAGACGATCATCGGACATGGTGCTGCCGAAGCGCCACAATTCGACACCGAGCATGATTGCCCCCATTATGGCGGCAAGCCCGCGCATCATGACGGCGACCGGCAAGGAGGCGCCAACAATATCGTTGAGAGCTTCGAAAAGGCGGGTCACCGAGACGATGCAAGCAAGGACGATCGCCGCGCGGACGATGCCCTCCGCTGCTCTGTCGTTGAGCTTCGGCAGCCGCCAATTGGGGCGAGTCGGAGCAAACAGGCCGCGCGCTATTCCCGCCGCCGCGGCGATGCGGATCACCGCCTCGCCGGAGGCCTGCATGAAAGGCTGCAACCGCGCATTGGTGAGATCGAAGGCTTGGAACACAAGGCCGATAATGTAGATGATCGCGATTGCCGGAACCGCGATGACGAGCGCAATCCACCAGGCCCCGAGAATTTTGAGAAACCGGCTTGGATTGAGAACCGCCGCATGGCGAGCAAGGACGCGCCGGGCAAGCCGCGAAAGCGGCAGACAAAGCAAAAGGATCAGGGCCAGGACGCCCCAAAAAGCCTTTGTCCGCTGGCCATCGAGCCGGTTATTGATGCCGTTGATCCATTCGCGGAAGACCGCCTTTATGGCAGCCGCGTCGCCGGGCGCTTCGCGCCAGACATCGACCCAGAGCGCGGGGTTGGCGATACTCGTCGCCCGCGCGAACAATGAACGCGTGAATAAGCTGCGCCGCCGCGCCGTGACAGTCGCACGGGTCTGATCCGCCTCGACCGCGAGCAGGCGGGCGCGCTTCGAAAGTTCGTCGGTGTCGTTATAGAGCTTTTGCTCGTCGGCGCGCTCCGCCGTTACCGCCGGGCTTTCGGGCGGCGCCTCATCGTCCGGTTTCGGACCGAGCTGGTCGAGGCGCGCCTTGATCTCGGCGAGGCGCGGCGTCAGACGGTCGAGCGCACTACCTACCGCGTCCGAAATCGGATCGATCCGCTGCCGCAAGGCCTGGAGTTCCGCATCGGTCAGATCGTGACGCTCGAGGCCTGCTTCGATTTGCTTTAGGGAAGCGCTGAGTTTGTCGAGGGCCGGACCGACCGGCGCTTGCTCTGGCGGCGGCGGCGCGGGCCGCGGAGGAGCTGGCGGACCCGCCGGCTGCGACGTCTGGCTATTTGCTGGCCCCTGTTTTTGCGCGGGCCCTTGCGCCTTGTCCTGTTTTTGGACCGGCGCCTGTTTCGCGGGAGCCTCTCCATGCGCGGGCGCTATCGCGAGGAGCGCAACAAGACCGATCAGGCACGCAAGATATTTTAGCAAGGCTTCTCCTAGAGCGCTTCCCGATCGTATGCAATCATGTGATCGAAAAGGAATCGCTCAAAATCAAAGAGGTGGAGCATGTCCTGATGAGGCATCGGATATATCCGATGTCTAAATATCGAAAAAGTCGAGCAACTTTTTCGGGACATGCCCTTGTGTCGCGCGCGGCCAGGGACAAAATCGGTTTTCGCTTAATCATGCTTCAAAGGCAACCGACGCTTCTTACTGTGGTTCTTGCGGTGGATAAACGTGCGACCGGCCCTTGTAATCGGTGACCGCATACGTTTCACCGGGAGATAGGTCTGTTAGATAATCCGGGCCAATCGGCGACTTGCCGTGGCCGCCAGGAATATCCAGCATGTAATGGGGCTGGCATAGGCCGGACACGCGGCCGCGCAACTGCCGCATCAAGTCCCGGCCTTTTGCGATCGGCACCCAAAAATGCCCGGTTCCCGGCGCCCGATCGAGCTGGTGCAGATAATAGGGCTTGATCCGTGCCTCGACGAAGGCGCGCATGAGCCTTGTCAGCGTTTCGATATCGTCATTCACACCGGCAAGCAGCACGCTCTGGCTCAACATTGGGATGCCGGCGTCGACAAACTTTGCGCAGGCCGCGCGCGCCGCTTCGGACAACTCGCGCGGATGGTTGGCGTGCAAGGCCACATAGACGGTCTTGCCGGAGGAAAGCAAGACACCGGCAAGCTCCGCCGTGATCCTCGAGGGATCGGCGATCGGAACACGCGTATGCAGGCGAATGATTTTCACATGATCGATGGCTTTGAGCCTGGCCATGATGTCCGCGAGCCTTCGCGCCGACAAGGTCAGCGGATCGCCGCCGGTGAGAATGACTTCCCAGATCCCGGAATGGTCCGCGATATAGCCCAGCGCGGCGGCAAGCGCCTCCGGTGCAAGATAAGCCGGACTGGTTGGCCCGACGACCGCGCGGCGAAAGCAGAACCGGCAATAGACCGGGCAGACATGGAGCAGTTTTAAGAGCGCGCGATCTGGGTAGCGGTGGACGATGCCTTCGACCGGGCTGAACGCGAGATCGCCGGTCGGATCGGTCATTTCGTCAGGCCGCTGAGAGAGTTCGGCCAAGTCGGGAACAAACTGGCGGGCAATTGGGTCGGTGGCATCGGTGGAGTCGATCAGGCCCGCGACCGTGCCGCTCACGCCAATGGCGTAGATCGCGGCGACCCGCGCGATCGCGTCCCTCTTTGCCTCCGGCACGAGACCGGCTCCGATCAGATCGGCGGCGCTGCGCAGGATTTCCGGAGGCTTCTTCATAGGTCCGGCGTGCCCTGCTGAACCGGCGTCCATACGACTTGCTCGATATGGGACGCTCCGGTCGCGAGCATCGCCAGCCTGTCGAAGCCAAGCGCGATGCCGCTGGCCTCGGGCATGATCGCGAGAGCCTGCAAGAAATCCTCGTCGATCGGATAGGCCTCGCCATAGATCCTGAGCCGCTCCGCCATTTCCGTTTCGAACCGGCGCCGCTGCAAAGCGGGATCGGTCAACTCGCCGAATCCATTGGCGAGTTCGACGCCGCACGCATAAAGTTCGAACCGCTCCGCGAAACGCGTGTCTTCCTGCAATTTGGCGAGCGCCGCCTCGCTTGCCGGATAGTCCATGAGGATCGCCGGGCGGCCATGGCCGAGTTGCGGCTCGATCTTTGCCGCCAGGATCTTGCTGAAAATATCAGACCAGCTGTCGTCCGCACTGGTTCTGATTCCGTGCTTGCGGGCGGCGACCGCCAGCGCCTCGCGGTCGGATTCGGACCCCTTGAGCGTGGCCAGAAGATCGATACCGGCAAAGCGGTCGAAGGCCTCGGCCACGGTCAAGATTTCCGGCTCCGCGAAGGGATCGGCGACATGGCCGCCAAAGCGTAGGTCGCGGCTGCCCGCGGCGGCGACGGCGCGGGCGAGAAGGCCCATGCAATCCTCGATCAATCTCTGGTAAGGCTCGCCCGCGCGATACCATTCGAGCATGGTGAATTCGGGATGGTGGAGTTTCCCCCGTTCGCGGTTCCTGAACACATGCGCAAAGGAAAAGATGCGCGTTTCGCCGGCGGCGAGCAGTTTTTTCGCCGCGAATTCCGGGGTGGAATGCAGATAAAGCCTTGATTTGGCTCCGGTGTCATCAAACATCGAGGTGGCGAACGCGCTGATGTGGGCTTCGTTTCCGGGCGACACTTGGAGAATCGCCGTATCGACTTCGATAAAAGATTGCGCCGAAAAAAAAGCACGCGCGGCTTCAACCATCCTGGCGCGGCCGATGAGGAAAGGCCGCCGGTCGCGGTGAACACGCGGCTGCCACCAGGGCGATCGTTCGGGCGCGGGCGTGCTCATTGGTGCCATTCCGCTGGAAATGCGGCCCGAAAGGGCTTGCGGTTTCTTCCTTGACGCATTTTCTTGGGGCGAACCGGGGAGCCCATTCGCCCGCAAATGCTCTAGCGAAAAGCCGGAACATGGCTATTGTGCCGCCCGGAGTTGATGGGCAAGCCTTACACCTTTGCCCCGGGCGCTCCGGAAACATATCTTCGTATAAGGTTCGGATCAAGGAAAGCCAGTGAAAGTCATCGCCAGTTCAATCCGCAAAGGCAATATTATCGAGAGGGAGGACGGTCAGCTTTATGTCGTTTTGACCGCGGAAAGCTTTCATCCCGGCAAAGGCACGCCAACGACTTAAATCGACATGCGGCGCCTCTCGGACGGCGTCAAAACAACCGACCGCTACAAAACGACCGAGCAGGTCGAACGCGCCTATGTCGAGGACTCGAATTTCAGTTACCTCTATCAGGACTCCGATGGCTTCACCTTCATGAATACGGCCACTTACGATCAGATCGTCGTGCCCGCCGAGGTCATTGGAGACCAGGCGATCTATTTGCAGGAAGGCATGACCTGCGTGCTGTCGATCTTCAACGGCACCGCCGTCGGAATTCAACTGCCCGCGCGGGTGACGCTCGAAGTCGTCGCGACCGAGCCCGCGATGAAAGGTCAAACGGCATCGTCTTCCTATAAGCCCGCGAAACTCTCGAACGGCGCGCGGGTGATGGTGCCGCCGCATATTTCGCCGGGCGTCCGCGTCATCGTTCAGACGGAAGATGGCTCCTACGTCGAGCGCGCCAAGGACTGAGGCTAGAGCGGGATGAGGAAAAGTGGAAACCGGTTTTCCGCCCGCATCCCGCTCTAAACTTTTGGAATCGGTCACGTTCATGATTTTGGATTGATTCAATCCAAAATCATCGTGATCTAGTCCAAGGCGTGTGGCTCGCGCCTCACAAGAAGATGACCTAGCGCCGTTCCGCCGGCTCGCTGCGGGTCGGCGTCGGAAGCCGCGGCGGGTTGCCGAGGCGGCGGTCGAGATAGAGCCCGACCTCCTCCGCCAAAAGCTCGATGCAGTTTTCGAAGAAATGGTTGGCGCCCGGAATGATCGCATGCTCAATTGAGATGCCCTTCTGAGTCTTGAGCTTTTCGATCAGACTGGTAACCTCTCTTAGGGGCGCGACCCGGTCGCGATCTCCATGCACGAAAAGTCCGGAGGAAGGACAAGGCGCGAGAAAGGAAAAATCGAAACGGCTGGCCGGCGGCGCGATCGCGACGAAACCTTCGATTTCCGGCCGCCGCATCAAGAGCTGCATGCCAATCCAGGCGCCGAACGAGATTCCGGCGATCCAGCAGGCCCGCGCCTCGGGACTGGTGGCCTGCGCCCAATCGAGAGCTGCCGCCGCGTCCGATAATTCGCCCTGGCCATGGTCGAAACAACCTTGCGAAAGCCCGACGCCGCGAAAATTAAAGCGCAGCACGGAAAAGCCGCGTTCCGCGAACGTATAATAGAGATTATAGACGATCTGATTGTTCATCGTCCCGCCGAATTGCGGATGCGGGTGCAAGATGATCGCGATCGGCGCGCCGCGTATCGTCGAGGGATGAAAACGGCCCTCGATGCGGCCGCAGGGACCGTTGAACTTGACCTCAGGCATGCTTACTCAACTAGGATTGGTGCGGCTAAGCGATGAAAGCGGCCCTCAACGATCAGGCGGATTTTCGGTGCAATTCGACGTTTCCCACTTGCGCGCATTCCCGCGCATTGGCGGCGTTTGTGGCTCGCTTGACTTTGACAGTCGCGCGGCGCCTTAAGATGACGTGTGGCAATTGGGCGCGGGGGACGCGAGTTGATACCGGCGCCGCGAAATCCTAGCGATCCCGGCGGATCTTCTAGCACGTATGTCCCAGTGGATTGCAAGCTCTTTCGGATTGCCAGCATGAGAGGCCGGCGGGTTGCCTCATTTCTCAATGCGATACGTTGCGGAGGTTGCAGATTTCTTTCGTGTCGCGCATGCGTGTTTACCTTGACTATAACGCCACGGCGCCGCTGCATCCGGAGGCGCGCGAGGCAATGTGCGCGGCCTTCGATCTGTGCGGCAACGCCTCCTCCGTTCATGCCGAAGGGCGTACCGCGCGGGCCATGATCGAAGCTGCCCGTGCCGAGGTGGCCGCATACGCCGGCGTCGCGCCCAAAAATATCGTTTTTACCTCGGGAGGGACGGAGGCGCTGAATTTGGCGCTGACGCCCTCTATCGAAACGCCGGACGAACAAAGGCCCTTCGACCTGCTCGTGGCAAGTGCCGGGGAGCATCCCGCTGTCCTCTCGGGCCACCGTTTTGCGGCCGCGCAACTTGAACTTGCCGGGCTGACGCCTCGAGGCGTGCTCGATGTCGAGGCCCTTGGCGCCACTCTCGCCCGCGCGAGCGCCGCGGGGCAGCGCATTATGCTGGCCCTTCAGGCCGCCAACAACGAGACGGGGGTTATTCAGCCCGTCGCGGCGGCGGCGGAGATGATCCATGCGGCAGGCGGGTTTCTGGTCTGCGACGCCGTCCAGGCGGTGGGCAAGATCGAATGTGACATCGGGAGCTTGGGAGCGGACGCGATCGTCTTTTCGGCGCATAAATTCGGCGGCCCGAAGGGCGCCGGGGCGCTTTGTTTTCGCTCTGACTCTTACCACATAAGAGAAGCGCTCCTGCGTGGCGGCGGCCAGGAGCGGGGGCTGCGCGCCGGAACCGAGAACGTTGCCGCCGTTGCCGGAATGGCCGCTGCCCTCTGCGCCGCGAAGGTCCGGCTGCGGGAGGAAGCCGCGGCCCACTCCGTCTGGCGGGACGAGTTGGAGGCGGACATTTCGCGCGTCGCGCCCGGCGCGGTGTTTTTTGGCTCCGGGGCGGAAAGATTGCCGAATACGTCCTGCTTCGCCCTGCCCCGCATCGAGGCGCACGTGTTGCTTATCGCTTTGGATATGGAGGGTATTGCGGTATCGTCGGGCTCGGCCTGTTCGTCGGGAAAGGTGAAACGTTCGCACGTCTTGAGCGCGATGGGCGTGGAGCCGGACCTCGCGGGAGGCGCAATCAGGGTCAGTCTCGGGTGGAATTCGCGGCGGGAAGACTGCCTGTCGTTCGTCGCGGCTCTTGAAAGGACGGTCAGGACAATCAGGGCAAGGCGGGACAAATCCGCTGCATGAAACCGGGCTGTTTCCCGGCGAATACCGGCCGGGTTTCTTGCCCATACTTTATCGGGTTCCCTCCCGCGACTTTATAAGGTACTCTACGACGTCTGAACCAGCGGTCCTTGAAACCGCCAAGGTGAGGAGAATGGCATGCCTGCGGTCCAAGCGACCGTCGATCGCGTGAAGGCGATCGACGTCAGCGAATATAAGTATGGTTTTTTCTCCGATATTGAATCCGACAAGGCCCCGAAGGGTCTCAATGAAGACATTGTCCGGTTCATTTCGGCGAAAAAGGACGAGCCCGCCTGGCTGACCGAATGGCGGCTCGGCGCCTACCGGCGCTGGCTGACGATGCAAGAGCCGCGCTGGGCCAGGGTGGACTTTCCGAAGATCGATTATCAGGACCTTTACTATTATTCCGCGCCCAAGACGGCCGCCGGTCCGAAATCGCTCGACGAAGTCGATCCGGAGCTTCTGAAGGTATATGCAAAGCTCGGAATTCCGTTGCGTGAGCAGGAGGCGCTTGCCGGCATCGGCCCGGACCGCAGAATTGCGGTCGATGCGGTGTTCGACTCTGTCTCGGTCGTCACCACCTTCAAGGAGGAACTGGCCAGGGCCGGGGTGATTTTCTGTCCGATCTCGGAAGCCGTGCATACAAATCCAGACCTCGTCCGGAAATATCTCGGATCGGTGGTGCCCACGACGGACAATTTCTACGCGACGCTGAATAGCGCGGTATTTTCCGACGGGTCCTTCGTTTACGTTCCGCCGGGCGTTCGCTGCCCGATGGAACTCTCGACGTATTTCAGGATCAACGAACAAAACACGGGCCAGTTCGAACGCACGTTGATCATCGCCGACAAGGGCAGCTACGTTTCCTATCTCGAGGGCTGCACGGCACCCAAGCGCGACGAAAATCAACTGCATGCCGCGGTCGTCGAGCTGATCACCCTTGACGATGCCGAGATCAAATATTCGACGGTGCAGAACTGGTATCCAGGCGACGCGGACGGCCGGGGCGGGATCTATAATTTCGTCACCAAGCGCGGCGATTGCCGGGGCGCGAATTCCAAGATCTCCTGGACTTAGGTTGAAACCGGATCCGCGATTACCTGGAAATATCCGTCCTGCATTTTGCGTGGCGACAATTCGCGCGGCGAATTCTATTCGATCGCGATTTCCAACGGCCGCCAGCAGGTCGATTCCGGCACCAAGATGATCCATCTCGGCAAGAATACGACGAGCCGGGTCTTATCGAAGGGAATTTCCGCGGGCCGATCGCAAAATACCTACCGCGGTCAGATTTCGGCGCACCGGAAAGCCACCGGCGCCCGCAATTTCACCAATTGCGATTTGCTGCTCATCGGCAATTCGTGCGGCGCCCATACGGTGCCCTATATCGAATTCGAAGACTCCCAGCGCGCAATTCGAGCACGAAGCGACGACCTCGAAAATTTCCGAGGATCAGCTGTTTTATTGCATGCAGCGTGGGCTTTCGGGCGAGGAGGCGACGGCTTTGATCGTCAACGGCTTCGTGCGCGATGTGTTGCAGCAGCTGCCGATGGAATTCGCGGTGGAAGCGCAGAAATTGATCGCGATTTCGCTCGAAGGGAGCGTCGGCTGACGCCCATCCCCCTCCGGCGATGCGGCAGGCGGTTCCGGTTGGCATCGGCTTTTCGCGATGTAAAAAGCGAAAATTCGAGCGGCAACCGGCGCTCAAATGCTCAAACCCGCTGATTTTTAGGCGAGAAAAAATCGTGCTCGAAGTAAAAAACCTCAATGTTTCCATCGGCGGACGCAAAATCCTCGATGATCTCGATCTTACTGTCGGGGACGGGGAAGTTGCCGCGCTCATGGGCCCAAACGGGAGCGGCAAGTCCACTTTGTCCCATGTCATTGCGGGTCGCAAGGACTACATTGCCGAAACAGGCGACGTCTTGCTGAACGGCGAGAGTATCTTAAACCTCGAACCGGATGTCCGCGCCGCCAAGGGGCTTTTTCTCGCGTTCCAATATCCAACTGAAATTCCTGGCGTCGCGACCTTGACCTTTCTCAAGGCGGCATTGAACGCCCAGCGCAAGCAGCGCGGCCAGGAAGAGCTCTCGACCCCGGATTTCTTGAAACGGATCAAGGCATCCGCCGGCAAGCTCAAGATCAACCAGGACATGCTCAAGCGCGCGCTCAACGCCGGTTTTTCCGGCGGCGAGAAGAAGCGCATGGAGATTCTCCAGATGGCGCTTCTGGAGCCTGCTTTCGCCATTCTCGATGAAACCGATTTAGGGCTCGACATCGACGCCTTGCGGGTGGTCGCCGATGGCGTCAATGCGCTGCGCTCGCCAAGCCGCGGTTTCCTCATCATTACCCATTACCAACGTGTTCTCGACCACGTGGTGCCGGACACCGTGCATGTGATGGCGCAGGGTCGAATTGTCCGCAGCGGCGGCAAGGAATTGGCGGTCGAACTGGAAAAAAGCGGATATCGCGATTATGTCGCCGAACCGGCCGTCGCATAGAAGAAAATGACAATGAACGCTGACATCATACCGGCGAGAACGCCTGCCGAAATCTTCCTCGCCCGCGCCTTCGACGCTTCCAAGGCCGGGCTGCCCGGCAACACGGACGTGGCCAAATGGCGGGAAGATTCGTTTAAAGCTTTCAATGCATCGGGGCTACCGCATCGGCGCATCGAGGCATGGCATTATACCGACCTGCGCACGCTCATCCGCGATGCCTTGCCGCTTGCCACGGCCCCCGGCACCGCAACAATCGATGCGCTGCGCAAGGAACTTACTGCCGTCGGCGCGCCAGCTCGACGTCTTGTTTTGGTCGATGGCTTCTTCGTTCCGGAATTATCCGGCGGTTTGCCGGAAGGACTAAAGGTACGCTCGCTCGCCGGGGTTTTGACCGAAGGGCGGTCCGATCTGATCGCGCTGTTGTCTTCGCAAGATCTTGCCGAGCAGGATTCCATCGTTTCCTTGAACGCGGCTTTGATGCAGGACGGCGTCGTGATCGAGGTTAAGCCTGGGACCGTGATCGCCGAGCCGGTCAACCTCATTCACGTCACGACTTCGCCCGCGCCCGCCGCGCATTTTTCCCGCTCGGCACTCATGATCGGGGCTGGCGCATCGCTGCGCCTCGACGAGTTCGATGCATGGCGCAAACCGTCCCCAAACGGTCCGCGTGGGCCAAGCCAACGCTTGTCTTATCATCTCCCTCGACGATGGGGCGAAGTTTGCTCACACGGCGAGGGTGACGGGACCTGCTCCAAGCGGGGTGCGGCTCGAAACCGTAATGGTGCGGATCGGCGCCAGGGCGAAGTTCGACAGTTTCGCGCTCGTCGCCGGCATCGGCCTTGTGCGGCGGCAGATGTTTGTCCGGTTCGAGGGCGCGGAGTTGGAAACCTCGCTCAGCGGCGTGTCGCTTCTCGGCGGCCGCGAACATGCCGATACGACTTTGCGCGTCGAGCACGCGGCGCCCGGTTGCGTGAGCCGCGAAACCTTCAAATATATTCTCGACGAGGAAGCAACCGGCGTATTCCAGGGCAAGATCCGTGTCGCGCCGGGGGCCCAAAAGACCGATGGCAAGATGCTTTGCAAGGCAATGCTGTTGTCCGATATGGCCGCGATGAACAACAAGCCGGAGCTTGAAATTTTTGCCGACGACGTTGCCTGCGGGCACGGCGCGACATGCGGCGGCTTGGACATCGATCAGTTGTTCTATCTTCAGTCCAGAGGATTGCCTTTCGCGCAAGCCGAGGCGCTTTTGCTGGAAGCCTTCGCGGGAGAATTGGTCGACGGGATCGGGCATGAAGGGTTGATCAAGGCCTATCGCCGCGAGGTGAGCGCTTGGCTTTCCGCGCGGCATGGGCCCACGGCGGCGCCGTCGCGCGGCCTGATCGCCTAGGCAGTGTGGCTTTGGCGCGGGGCGCCAATTTGGAGCAACGAATGAACAAGCATATTGGCGTCGACGCACCGCTCGAAATTGCTTCTCTCCGCGAGGATTTTCCCATCCTTGCGACCAAGGTCTATGGCAAGCCGCTCGTCTATCTCGACAACGCCGCTTCGGCGCAAAAGCCAAAGGCAGTCGTCGAACGGATGCTCCACGCGACCTATCATGAATATGCCAACGTTCATCGCGGCCTGCATTATCTTGCCAACGCCGCGACCGATGCCTATGAGGCCGCGCGTGAAAGCGTACGCGCTTTCCTCAACGCCGGGTCCGCCAGCGAGATCGTCTTCACGAAATCGGCGACCGAGGCAATCAATCTGGTCGCGGCCACTTTCGGCGAGTCCTTCATCAAGGACGGCGACGAGATCGTCCTTTCGATCATGGAACACCACGCAAACATCGTGCCCTGGCATTTTTTGCGCGAGCGCAGGGGCGCCGTCCTGAAATGGGTGGACGTCGACGACGAGGGAAATTTCCTGCTCGATGCGTTCGAGCAGGCATTGACGGCGAAGACCAAGATCGTCGCCCTGACCCATCTGTCGAACGTGCTCGGCACGGTAACTCCGGTCAAGGAGATCGTCAGGATCGCGCACGGGCGCGGGATACCCGTATTGATCGATGGTTCGCAAGGCGCGGTCCATCTCGACGTCGATGTTGTTGACCTCGATGTCGATTTTTATTGCCTCACCGGCCATAAGCTCTATGGGCCGACCGGCATCGGCGCGCTCTACGGCAAGAAGGAATGGCTGGAGAAATTGCCTCCCTTCCTCGGCGGCGGCGAGATGATCGATGAAGTCACCACGGATCGCGTGACCTATAACGAGCCGCCCCATCGTTTCGAAGCCGGCACTCCGCCGATCGTGCAGGCGATCGGGCTCGGCGCCGCCGTGAACTATGTGCGAAGGATCGGCCGCGAGCGCATTCATGCGCATGAACTGGGCTTGAGCAATTATGCGCACGAGCGCTTGTCGCGGATCAACTCGCTGCGGGTATTCGGCCAAGCGAAAGGCAAGGGCGCGATCATATCCTTCAACATGGAGGGCGCCCATGCGCATGATATCGCCACCGTGCTCGATCGATGCGGTGTCGCGGTACGTGCCGGAACGCATTGCGCCCAGCCGCTTCTTTCGCGCTTCGGCGTGACATCGACCTGCCGCGCTTCCTTCGCGCTCTATAACACCTTCGAGGAAGTGGACAAGCTCGCCGGAGCCTTGATCAAGGCCGAAGGCCTATTTGCTTGAGAAACGAGGAGCCAGACATGGCCGAAGCACAAACCAGCGAATGCCGGGAAACCGTTGAAGGTCCCGAATCCATGCCGAACGAGCCGCAATGGCTGTTCGACGGATCGGTGCCGGAAGACGAGCGCGCGCGTTTCACCAACGACATCGTTGCGGCTTTGAAGACGGTGTTCGATCCTGAAATCCCATGCGATATTTACGAGCTTGGACTGATCTACAAAGTGGAGATTGGCGACGATCGGCTGATCAAGATCGAGATGACCCTGACCGCGCCAGGCTGCCCGGTGGCGGGCGAACTCACCCGGTCGATCGAGACAGTGGCCGGCGCGGTGCCAGGGGTTCTCGGCGTTAATGTTACGGTTGTTTTCGATCCGCCATGGGACCAGGGACGCATGTCGGACGAAGCGCGTATTTCGCTTGACATGTTTTGAGCTTCCGGCGCGGAATCCCGGCGGCCAAATTAAATAGCGGCTTTGCGCTAATTTATTGGCATCAATTCGTGCTTGTGATTTTTCTCCGCGCGGATAGGTGAGTGGGAGCGAAACAGAGGAGTACTGACATGGGCCTGTGTACCGACAACCACTGGCAACCAACCTTCGTTCATGACCCCGGTCACCCACGGGGTACCTTTCCACACTATGTGATGCCGGACGGTGGGTTCGTAAAGCTCAGAGGGGATACAGGTACGGAGTGGGTGGCGCATGCTTGTGAACTTATCGCGCAATTCGGTAAGCGCGATGAGCGTGGATTTACGACATGTCAAGAATATACCAACATTCAATGCACATGCCAGCGTGGCGCAAGCGAAGGCAATAGTACGTGTGCAAGGTTCTTTAGATTTCTCGACGCCGGGGGCGTCTGATGCCGACCCTTGCCGTTGGTTCGTTCATCCCTTCAGAAGGGGACCGAGCAATTTTTCGAGTGCGTCTGACGTCATCTCGCCTGTCTCCTTCTTGCCGTTGATGAAGAAGGTCGGCGTGACGGTGACACCGAATTTCTCCGCTGCCCGATCATGCATCTTGGCGATCTTGTCGTAGAGATCTTTATTTTTGAGGCAAGCCTCGAAACTATTTTGGCTCATTCCGGTTTGCTTGAGGAGAGCGGCCAAGGCTTCGAGGGGCTTGTCCGTAAAGGCCCAGTTCTTCTGTTGGGCGAACAAGAGATCGACGATTGCATTTCGCTTGTCGTCGCCGGCGCAGCGTGCCAACATGAAACCGGCGGCCGCCAAAGGGTCGAGGGGGAATTCGCGCAAAATGAAACGGACCTTGCCGGGATCGATATATTTGCTTTTTAATGCCGGAAGCGTGGTGGCGTGAAAGCCCGCGCAATGCGCGCAGGTCATCGAAGCATATTCGACAATCGTGACCGGCGCGTTATTAGTGCCAATCGCAACGTCTGGCAGCGCTTCGCCGGCCATCAGCTCATCCAACGCCACAGCCGCGCCTTGCGCCAGAACCGGGGCCGCGGGATCGCCGAGCACAACCAAGCAACCGGCGATTGTCAGGCCGGCGGCTGTCGCCATCTCGAACACCCCGCGACGACTCCTTAGGGCAGTCTGACCAATTTTGGGCGAGCGCATGAATTTATGCTCCATCGGCAGCTGAGCACAGATTTGCCTGATTACCCGGCAGGAAGGCAAGACAATTATTGTTTTTGCAAGTTTAGGGGCGCGCCTCTCCCGCCCTACGGCATCGTTTCCCGAAAATGGCCGCCGGCTTAGCGTTGAAAAGCCAACGCAGCCTGCTTATGGCCCGGCAAGAACACGCGCGCCGAGCCGCGTCAGGGCTAGCCGCAACGGTTCATCCGTGACACTGCCGACGATCGTTTCCGCTGCCGCCTCGGCGGCCTTGTCCAACGGGCGGGGCCTATGCCTGGCGAGGGGAGGCGCGGCAACAACCGGACCTTGCTTCAACACGAGGCGCGAGACGCAACGCCAGCCGAAATGGGCGTTGACGCGCTCGATGACAATAGGCGCGAGATGCTGCAATTCCAATGCGAATCCCGTCTCGACGCGCACAATGAGCGTCGCCGGAACCGGATCATCTTCTGCCGCGCGACGTTGCCGCACTGGCCACAGCACTTTGACCGGTTGCGACATCGCGGCGAGCCTCTCGCCGACAATGTCGTTCCAAAACAAAACGAGGCCGGACTGGCCAAAACCTTGCCGCCTCAGAACCGGATTGATCGCGGTTTGAACGAGGTCCGCGAGCGGCCGGGACCAGGGGATGTTACCGGGGCGGCGTTTCCACATCCTCCCTTATACCTTTTCTTGGTCGGTGCTCAACGCGTAAATTGGTTGGTTCCAAGTGCTCATCGTTCGACCCCTTTGCTTTGCCCCTTAATTCATAGCTAAGATAAAAGAGTGGTCAAACGAGGCGCATCTATGGCGTTCAAAACGAGCCTTGACGCGCGCGCCGGTGCCGCTGGTGCTCTTCTTGCCTGGTATGACCGCCATCGCCGCGCTCTGCCTTGGCGCGCGTTGCCGGGTGAGCCCGCCGACCCCTACAAGGTTTGGCTTTCGGAAATCATGCTGCAACAGACGACGGTCACGGCCGTAAAACCCTATTTCCTGGGCTTTCTGGCGCGCTGGCCCAAGGTCGGCCTGTTGGCTCAGGCCAGCGGCGAAGAGGTGATGCGGGCCTGGGCCGGCCTTGGCTACTACTCCCGCGCGCGAAACCTCCATGCCTGCGCCAAGATTGTCGGGGGACCGTGCAAGGGCAAGTTTCCGGATACCGAAGCGGCGTTGCGGGAGCTGCCGGGCATTGGGCCCTATACCGCGGCGGCCATCGCGGCGATCGCTTTCGGCCGCCCCGTGGCCGCGATCGACGGTAATGCCGAGCGAGTCGTCGCGCGGCTGTATTCGATCGACACGCCGCTGCCGGCGGCAAGGTTGGAAATCAGGGCCAAGGCTGCCGCCATGGTGCCGGTCGAGCGGCCCGGCGATTTCGCCCAGGCGATGATGGACCTTGGCGCCATGATCTGCTCGCCAAAACACCCTTCTTGCGCCATTTGTCCCTTGCTGAAATTTTGTCGCGGCCATGCCTCGGGCTGCCCCGAAAGCCTGCCGCGCAAGGCGCCGCGGCGGGCAAGGCCGCTGCGCCAGGGCGCCGCCTTTTTCGTGCGCCGCCGGGACGGCGCGGTTCTTGTCCGCACCAGGCCGCCCAAGGGGCTCCTCGGCGGCATGACGGAATTACCCGGAACCGGTTGGGAGACTCATTTCGATGCGGCCTTGGCGGCAAGCCAGGCGCCGGTCGAGGCTTCCTACCGGAAGCTCGATAAGAGTGTCTCGCATGCGTTCACCCATTTCGTCTTGCGGCTCGACATTTATGTGGCGGACGTTCCAAGCAGGCGGCGCGCGCCAGCCGGCTACCGTTTCGTGCCCGAGCGCGGCCTCGACCAGGAAGCTTTTCCCAGCGTCATGCGCAAAGTAATCGAAGCCGTGCGCCTTTCGGCTTTGCCAATCGTACCAAAATGTTTCACGTGAAACATTTTGGTACGATTGGCGAGGCTGAATACGCAAGGGCCTCATACATCCGGCGGCCTTTGAACGAGTAAGATCGCGCGGAGACTTGGTACGTTAGGCCGTCAGCCGGCCTTGGTGCGTGCCGCTTCGAGCACAGCCCTCAGGCGTTTGATTTCCTCAGATCGCCGGTGAAACCAGTCGGTGCTCCAGATGCGATGGAAACGCCAGCCTTGGCTCTCAAGGATCTCCTGACGCAACCTGTCGCGCTCGCGGGCCCAAAGCGCGCCGTGATAAGCCGCTCCGTCGCACTCGACCGCTAGGATGTAGCAACCAGGACGCTCCGCATCGCGCACGCCAAGGTCAATTTTAAAACCTGCAGTGCCAACCTGAGGATCGGCGAGGAAGCCGAGCGACTTTATCTCTCGCGCCTCCTCCTCGAAGGGACTGCCATAGTCTTCGCCCGTCGGACCCGGCTCGTCGAGGAGGCCGTTCTCGGCAAAGGTGAGGTAGCGTTTCAACACCTTCACGCCCTCGTTCGTTGTCCGCACGGTATCAATATCTGCCGGGTCGAATGAGCAAAACACTTCGCAGCGATAACGAGCACGTGTGAACAAGACGTTTAGTCGGCGCTGCCCTCCATCGGTGGAAACCGGACCGAAGTTCATGCTGTCGAGCCGACCGCCTACCGCGCGCGGGCCGTAACCGACCGAAACCAGGATGTGATCACGTTCATCGCCTTGTACGTTCTCGAGATTTTTCACGAAAGTTTCATCGACCTGATCGTTTAGGAAGCTTTCGAGAGCGGGTTCACGGCGCCGCGCATCTTCGACCAGGTTAAGGATGAGATCACGCTGCGCGATCGCGAAAGTGACGATGCCTATCGATTTATTCAGATTCCGCTTCGCGTGGTCTGTCAGCGCTTCGATGATAGCTTTTGCCTCGATCTCGTTCGTCCTTTTGCCGCCACGGTCGTAAGCGCCCTGCACTCGCACGAGGAGGAAACCTTCGCCATCGCGGCTAGTGACCGGCGAAGGCGGCAGGAACAGGCCGCCACCATAAAAGGCATCGTTGGAGACCTCGATAAGCGATGGATGTTTTGACCGGTAGTGCCAACGAAGCATCTTCATGCCGACGCCACGCGCCTCACACAGGGTCAGAACGCTTTCGAGTTCGGCTACCTTCGCCGAGCCCGCAATGGTGTCCTTCTCGGTACCCGCATCGTCGTCGTCCTCGTCCACGTCGTCGTCGGAAAGGAGTTGATTGAAAAAGTTGGTTGGCGGCAATTGTTTGGCATCTCCTACAACTAACATCTGCTTTGCTCGCGCGATGACGCCAAGCGCATCCTCTGGGCGAACCTGGCTCGCCTCATCAATTATAAGGAGATCGAATTCCATCCCGCCAGGCGCAATGAACTGCGCCACCGAAATCGGGCTCATTAGAAAGACTGGTTTAATCTTCTGGATCGTAGGCCCAACGCGTTCAATGAGCTTTCGGATCGGTATGTGGCCCCGCTTCCGCGCAATCTCACCTCGGATGATAGCCATATGCCCGACTGCGCCTCGTGGCATCTGTGCCGAATGGTGTGCACGAATATGGCCCGCGGCCAGTTGGCGCCGGTCGGTTTCGAGCTGGCAGAAGGTCTCAACAAGCTTCATCCGATCCAGGTCGCGCAGTTGGCCGAGCCTCGGATTGCGCTCGCGCGCGAGTTGCCATAGAAGTTCCGAGCGCGCGTGACGCACTTCCTCCACAGCTCTCCCCGGGGTCAGCGCGCCATCGCCAATTCGATCGGCGAGGACCAAGAGGCCATAGTTTCGAAGCGTGCGGTTGGCGCGCCCGAGTTTTGACCATTCGGAATAGCGGCCCACCTGCGACGCCCATCCCTCAAGGCGCGCCGCGAGGTCCTCAATCCCAACGTCTCTAATGCTTGAGTGACCAAACGCCGCAGTGGCGTCAACATCGAGAAGAGAGATAATCTTTTCCAGTTCACCACACGCGGCGGTTTCTTCCTCGCCGAGGCGGGCGCGATAAGTTTGGAGGACCGGCTTTTCCAGGAGCGCGAACGCCGGTGTGAGGTCGAATCCGAAACCCTCCTCCCGCACGCGCCTCAGCCAGGCTATCACCGCCCGAAGACCGCTCAGGTCCGTGGCCTCGCGGTGCCACACGGGACCAAACAGCATCTGTGCCTCTTTCGACAGATGCTCTAACCGGTAGCGTTTCGCTTTCAGGGCAATCAAGTGGTCCACGAGGGAGACACGCTCCGCTGCTGATTTTGGGAGAGAGCCAGTGAGCCAGCTTGCGAGTTCTGCGGAAGCATCACGATAGGCTCTTTTCCAACGCTTGAACCACGAGGTCCCTGCGACAAGCTGCGCGCGCACATTCGCGGCCTCCGCTTCGAGCGCCGCAGGCCGGAATGCTCCGATTTCGGCGGTGATTCCGGTTACGAGCTGCGCCGCTTCTCCGATCATCTCCCCGGCGGTTGCGAGCTGAGACGGGGAGAAGGTATGGAGCTGCGCGAGCGCGTTACTGCACCTTTTGGGAGCTGCAGCGAGAAGTTCTACGAAGCGTTTAAGTCGCGCGCTGCTCCCCAAAGAAGTCGGCCCGCCGCTCGGGAGCAACCGCGCTGTCGAATCACCAAGTTTGGCCAGGTCACGCAGCTTCGAAGCTGCCTGTGGCCCAGCGTCCGCGACCCTGTCGAGGTCAGTAGGCTCAAGCGCCTCGTTGCGAACGCCCCGCCAGGGATGAGTATGCGCGGGGCCCGAAGTTTGGATAATCTTCGCATAAGCCTCGGCTGAATCCAAAACCTTCTCGTAATCGGAAATGGTCCAGGCAGCCATTCCTGGCACTGACATCGATGATGGCGACAGACCCAGGCCCTTGGCGCGCACAAGATCAGCTATTGCCTGGAACGCGCTCATTCCGGTTGCCTCAATCGGCGCGTGCAGGTCTCTAGCAATACGGTTCAGGGCATCGCGTGCCTCGGTGAGGCGCACTGTCGTGTCGGCTAAGCCGGGTTCGGCAGCGCCCGATCCTAGTGTTTGCTTTAATTCGTCCGCGAGAGCCCGTTTATTGGCCATTCGGCTATGAAGCTCCAGACAGAGCGCGCCCAGACCCGCGGTTTTAAGACGATCATGGACCACCTTGAGAGCGACCATCTTCTCGGCGATGAAGAGCACCGATTTTCCATCGTGAGCTGCAGCTGCAATGATGTTAGCGATCGTTTGAGACTTGCCCGTACCAGGCGGGCCGTGGATAACGAGGTTCCGCCCCGCGCGAACGGTCTCGATCGCCAATGTCTGCGATCCGTCGGCGTCGAGCACATGAACGAGGTCAGCCGGCTGGAAGCGTTCATCGATCTTCGTGTCATCTGGGAACAACGGCTCCTCATACGGAAAACCGTCCTGTAAGAGCCCGCGCAGGAGGGGATGTGACAGATTTGAGCCGTTCGGCCAGGCTTCGCGGGCCAAATCGCGGTACATGAGCAACTTGGCGAAGGAAAAGAAACCGAGTTCGACACCCTTCCTGTCGATCGACCAGCGCACGCGGCTCGACACCGCCTCGGCTACCATATCGAAATAGCCGGAAGGCGACCAATCCTCCCCCTCGGGGATCTCCGGCAAGACAATACCATGGTCGCGCAAGCGCTCGGCGAGGGGCAGGTTGGTCGTGATGTCCTCTTCGCGCGCCCTCAGCGTGTAGGTCGAGTGCCTAGAATCGCGCGCCAAGCTCACAGGAACGAGCACGAGTGGCCCCTCGCGTAGAATTTTCGACGCCTCGTCCTCGTACCATTGCAGGAACCCCATCGCGAGGAAGAGGATGTTTATCCCTTGCTCCTCCTCTAGGGTCTTGGCCTCGCGGTACAAGCGCGTGAGCTTCTTCTGGAGTTCGCCCTCCCCGAGGCGCGTCTGCAGCACATCACCCTGATGTGGCGCCACGAGTGGTTCATGCTCTGCAAAGACCTCCTCTGGATCATCCTCGGGGTCGCGGCGGCGCTCGCGCTCAGTGGCCAAAGGATCGGGAAGAAAGCGGAAGTTCGCTCTGTCGACAACAAGCCGTTTGAAAGCAGCGTTGGGATCGGGATGCAAGAGGGCAAGCGTTGCAGGCCTTTGGGCTTTCCGGTTCGTGTGGACGAGCCGGTTGCGCGTACCGGTTTCGACCAGACGCTTTCTTGCTTCGTCAAGGAGTTCTTTCGAGACGCTCCGCCTGACTAATCTGAGGCGCCAACTTCGCTACCACTCCGTGCAATCAAATTCGGTCTATTTTGACTAACAATCATATGTCATATTCGGAAAACTTTGCCATAGCCATATTCCAGTTTGCAAGGGCGAAGGACTGGCCCGGCCGTAACTGCCCAAAGCTTCATGCCGGGCGGGATTTCCAGCCTCAAGCGGGTGGCGCTTGCGGGAAGCTATTCCGCCGCCGGGCGCAGGCTCGCCCTCGCCAATGACCGCAGGGCATCGATCGGCTCATATCGCCCTTCGCGGAAAAAATGCCAGAACGTCCAGCCGTTGCAGGCGGGCAAGCCTTGCACCAGCGCGCCGATCTTGTGAATTGAGCCGGTGATGGCGCCGATCGAAACCGTGCCATCGGCGCGCACCATCGCGGCGTGGTACGTTAGGCGGTTGGCGGGTGCGGCTGCGCGGCGACTCGTTTGAACCAAAGCGGCTCTCAAAGGGCGGCGGAGGTATGGCCGGTATGGAAATGAACCTCGAAGTCAGGAGGAACCTTGATGCTTGGTCGCGATAACTCCCTCGGTTGGAGACTCCCCGTTGCCGCACTGAGCTTCATTGTTCGCTGTGGCGCCGCCGCCGCCCAAGGCGCATCCCCGCCGCCGGCAGTCTCGGTGGCGCCGGTGGTGAGCCGTCAGGTGATAGAGACAGGCGATTTCATCGGCCGTGTGACGGCAATCGACAAGGTCGACATTGTCGCGCGGGTCCCCGGTTTCATCGAGGTGCGGTATTTCACTGAAGGGCAGCAGGTCAAAACCGGTGACCTCCTCTTCCGCATCGAGCAAGCGACCTACAAGGCGGCGGTCGAGCAGCAGCGCGCCAATCTCGCCAAGGCAAAGGCAACAGAGGTCAACGCAGCGCTGCAACTGGGGCGCGGCAAGGAACTTCTCAGCAAGCAGAGCATTTCACAAGCTACGGTCGACCAGCGTGCGGCCGACGAGGCGGCGGCGCAGGCCAATGTGTTGGCGGCGCAGGCCCTGCTCGACCAGGCGGAAATCAATCTCGGTTACACGGAAATCCGTTCACCGATCGATGGACGGATCGGGCTTGCCAATTTCACCGTGGGCAATCTGGTCGACCCGTCGTCCGGGAAGCTTGCGACGATCGTCAGGGAGGACCCCGTCTATGTCATCTTTCAGCCAAGCGAGCGCGATGTAATCAACTACAAGCGCAGGTTCGTCAAACCGGGCGTCAAGAACCCGCAAGCGACCGTTCACATCCAGCTGCCCGATGGCAGCGCCTATCCACATCCCGGCATCACCAACTTGCTCGACGTCCAGGTCGATACCACCACGGACACTCTCGCGGTGCGGGCGCAAGTGCCGAACCCGGAGGGTCTTCTGGTCCCCGGTGGGGTCGTCGGCGTCATCACGGAACGGGGCGCACCGCGACCGGCGTTGATGGTTCCGCAATCCGCCGTCCAGCTCGATCAGGCCGGCCGCTATGTCCTGGTGGTCGACGAGGCGAAGAAGGTCGAGTTGCGCCGGGTGACGACCGGCGTCGAGCAAGGTAGAGACGTTGTCGTGACTGACGGTCTCAAGGAGGGAGAACTGGTGATTGTCGAGGGGATACAGAAGGTGCATCCCGGTCAAGTCGTGACGGCGAGCGGCGTGCCGGGAAACTGAGACAATGTTTTCCGGCATCTTCATCGACCGGCCGCGGCTCGCCTTCGTCATCGCCATCGTCATCACGCTGGCCGGCATTATTGCCATCACGGTGATTCCGATCGCGCAGTTCCCGGATATCGTGCCGCCGCAGGTCACGCTGTCCGCGACCTACCCCGGCGCCGATGCCGAAGTGGTCGAGACCACAGTGGCGCAACCGATCGAGGAGCAGGTCAACGGCATCGACAATGCGCTATACTATCAGTCCGCCAGCGGGGCCGACGGCAGCTACACCCTCAACGTGACCTTCGCGCTGGGCACCGATCCCGACATCAACACCGTCAACGTGCAGAACCGCGCCAGTCTCGCCATTCCGCAGCTGCCCCAGGAGGTGTCGCGCAATGGCCTGTCCATCCGCAAGAAATCCGCCGCCCTGCTGCAGGTCATAAACATCTACTCGCCGAAGAGTACCTACGATGCCCTTTTTCTGAGCAACTATGCGACAATCAACATCATCGATCCGCTGGCGAGGATCAATGGCGTCGGCCAGGCGAGTCTCTTCGGACCGCTCGACTATTCGTTGCGAATCTGGCTCGACCCTGACCGGCTGACCGAGCTCAATCTGACGCCGAACGACGTCATCTCGGCGGTGCAGAGCCAGAATATTCAGGCGGCCCTCGGCCGGGTGGGCGCGGCGCCGATCACGAACGAGCAGCAGGTTCAGATCACCATCAAGACTAAGGGCCGGCTGACGCGGCCGGAGGAATTCGCCGCCATCGTCCTGCGCACCAATCCCGGCGGTTCGGTTGTCCGGGTGAATGACGTCGCCCGCGTCGAGATGGGCGCAAGATCGCAGGACCGCTATAGCCGCTTCAATGGCGCACCCACCGCCTCCATCGGCATCTACCAGACGCCGGGGTCCAATGCCGTCGACTTGACCCGTCGTGTTCGTGAAACCATGAGTACCCTGGCGACGCGCTTCCCCAATGATCTCGCCTACACCGTGTTCTTCGACACCACGGTCTTCGTCACCTCGACGATCGACGAGGTCATTCGCACGCTGGTCGAGGCAATCATCCTCGTGGCTCTGGTGGTGTTCTTGTTCCTCGGCAAGTTGAGGACGACACTGATCCCGCTGGTTGCCGTACCGGTGTCGATCGTCGGCACGTTCGCCGTGATGCTGGCCATCGGCTATTCGGCCAACACCGTCTCTTTACTGGCGCTCGTGCTCGCCATCGGCATCGTGGTCGATGATGCCATCGTCGTCGTCGAGAACGTCGAGCGGGTGATCGACGAGGAACCCGAGCTGCCCGTGCCGGAGGCCTGCAAGAAAGCCATGGCCGAGATTACCGGCCCGATCCTCGCCATCTCCCTAGTCTTGTTGTCGGTCTTCGTTCCCGTGGCCTTCATCCCCGGCATCAGCGGCCAGCTTTTCCGCCAATTTGCGGTGGCGGTGTCGGTATCGATGCTCATCTCGGCGCTCAATGCCCTGACCTTGAGTCCGGCGCTCTGCGCTGTGCTCTTGAAGCGCGGCCAGACAAGCCGCGGCCCAATGCGCTATGTCTTGGGTGGGATCGACAGGGTCCGAGACGGTTATGTGGCGGTGGTGCGCCGGCTGGTACGCGTGGCGATCGTCGGCGTCGCGGTCGTGGCCGGCGTTCTGGCGGCGTCGGCATGGTTGTTCAGCAAGACGCCGCAGAGCTTTTTACCCGAGGAGGACCAGGGCGCGATCTTCGCCGCACTGCGGCTTCCCGAGGGCGCCTCGATCAACCGCACCGAGGCGGTGGTCAAAGAGGTCGAAGCCATCGTCACGCCGATCCCCGGCGTCGAAGGAGTGTTGTCGGTGGTCGGGCTGAACTTCATCGACTACATCACATCGTCGAACCAGGCCTTCTTCGTCATTCGGCTCAAGCCCTACGAGGCGCGCATCGATCCGGCGCAGGGCGCCGGGGCGATTATTGCGCGTCTACGGCCCCAGATGGCGGCCATAAAGGGTGCCATCGCGTTTCCGTTCAATCTTCCGCCCATTCTCGGCCTGGGCAGCACCGGCGGCTTCCAATACGTGCTGGAGGCGCTGCAGGGTCAGCCGCCTTCCGACGTTGCGGCGGCGCTCCGCGGCCTACTCGTGGCGGCCAATGGGCAGCCCGAGCTCGCGGGCGTATTCAGCACCTATGCTGCCGACACGCCTCAGATTTATCTCGATATCGACCGCGATAAGGCGCAGATCCTCGGCGTCAAAATTACCGATATCTTCAGTGCCCTACAATCGACGCTGGGCAGCTTCTATATCAACGACTTCAACGTGTTCGGCCGTACATGGCAGGTCAATGTCCAGGCCGAGACGCCATTTCGCAATAAAGTAGACGACATCTACCGGATCTACGTGCGTAACGCCCAGGGGGCGATGGTCCCGATCCGCGCCCTGGCCGAGGCGAAGCTCGTGCAAGGGCCCCAAACGGTGGTGCGTTACAACGGATTCCGCGGCGCGATTGTGAACGGCGCACCGAAGCCCGGCCACAGTTCCGGCCAGGCGCTCGCCGCGATGGAGCGCATCTCCGCCGCAACCCTGCCGGCTGGCTACAGCTTCGAATGGACCGGGACCGCGCTCCAGGAAAAGGCGGCGAGCGGACGCACGGCCATCGTGCTCGGATTCGCCGTTCTCTTCGCTTATCTGTTTCTCGTTGCGCTTTACGAGAGCTGGAACATTCCGGTTCCCGCTTTGCTGTCGGTCAGTGTCGGGGTACTTGGCGCCATCGTCGCGGTGATGCTGGCTGGGCTGAGCTTCGACGTCTACGCGCAGATCGGACTCGTCGTGCTGATCGCGCTTGCCGCAAAGAACGGCATTCTGATCGTTGCGTTTGCGGTGGAGCAGCGGCGGCTCGGCAAGGCCATCGACGCTAGCGCCATTGAAGCGGCGGGTCTGAGGTTCCGCCCGGTGATGATGACCAGTTTCGCGTTCATCCTTGGACTATTGCCCCTGGTTATTGCGCGGGGGGCCGGGGCCATCACGCGCCAAGCGGTGGGCACGCCAGTGTTCGGCGGCATGATCGCTGCATCCGTCTTCGGGATTTTCGTTATTCCGCTGCTTTACATAACCGCGGAAAGCTTGCGTCAGCGGACACGAAGCCGGGGAACGAAGTGATCGCCGCCGGGCGCAGGCTCGCGCGAACCAATGACCGCAGGGCATCGATCGGCTGATATCTCCCCTCGCGGAAAAAATGCCAGAAACTCCAGCCATTGCAGGCGGGCAGGCCTTGCACCAGCGCGCCAATCTTGTGAATCGAGCCGGTGATGGCGCCGATCGAAACCGTGCCATCGGCCCGCACCATCGCGGCGTGCCGCTTCCTTTCATCGACCAGAATTTCGCCGGGCAAAATCAGCCCCGCCTCGACGATCGCGGCGAAAGGAATGCGCGGCTCGGAACGGCTGGAAGCAACCGCCGCGATGGCGCCCGGCGGGTGCGGCTGCGCGGCGGCTGCGTTTGGCCCGTTGCGGACATAAAGATTGTGATCCGCATGGCCCCTAGAGCATGATCCCAAAAAGTTGCAGACTTTTTGGATAAGATCATGCGATAAAACAAAGACATAGAGACCATGAGCGATTCAACTTGAAGCTATATGGTCTAGTGGACGCAAATGCGGATCGGTTCGTCCCGCCCTCGCGCGGAAAGGGACGGCGCTTTGACGTCAACTGCGTCTTCCGGTCGCGACAAGCTGACGCCTTGGCTCCAGGACGAGACCGGCGGACACGCCTAGTCTGTTCACCACGAGGAGCCCGATGAAGGCGACGGCATTGATGGCGAAGATCCGCCCGACGATCGCTGGGGCATAGTCCGCGACGCCGCTTTGGAAGATCATGGAGGCAATGAACAAAAGACCTTCATAGACTCCAAAAGCAGAAAGGAATGCCACGGTCGAAGCAAGGAGCCCGTTACGGGCGATAAAGCGCTTCGCGCCAAATTCGGCGCCCAATGCCGAAAGCAGCGCAACAATGCCGAGACCGACGCCCCAGGCGAGACAATCCGCCGTCCAGGGATAATGCAGCAGGCCAAATCCCACGCCTTGGTTGGCGAGCCAGACCAAGCCGACGAGGAGCATGGCGTCTCGGCGGTTCATGGTCAGGGCCGCGGCGGCGGCAAAAGCGGCAAACGGCGTCGCGCAGGCAAAGCCGAGACTGAAGGCTATGCTGGCGATGACCAGCAATGCGATCCAGATGGGGCGGCGCCAATCTATGGGCACTGCATGAGATTGGGGATGCATCGGCGTACTCCTTGTCGAGGTTGAGCCTAAGTTGAAAGCCATGAGTTAGTCGTGCCGGAAGCCCTTGCCGGTTCGGTCGACCGGATCGGGCTCGATGAACCCGAGCCAGCGGGCGCGGAGGCTGTCCCAAAGACCGAGGCGCGCCCACTCTGGAGTTTGCAGACACCTGTCGCTGTCTTGATCTAGAAATGGATTGGGAAGCAGCACCGTAATCTGCTGCTCGCCCTCGCCGTTGAACAGGCGGAGCCCCCAGGAAACCGGAGCGCCGGAACGATCGAGGCGGCGGTAAAGCTCGGCGCGCGACGTCCGCCGGTGACGCGCAAGCGCCGGCGACGCCGGATTGCTGGGCCCGCCTTTGTGCGCGCCGATGCAAATATGGAAATGCGGCGCGCCAAAAGCGATCGTCAGATAGCCGTCGAACGTCCCGACATGGGTCGGCGGCGACGACGCCCGGAACTCATAGGCGGCGCCCTCGATGATCGGTCCGAAAGTGATTTCGCGCCAGTGGTTCTCGAAAAGATCGCGCAACAGGGCTTCGAGTGTCGCCTCCTCCACTGGCAAGGGGAAGACGTCGATGGCCGAGCCGTCGACATCGATCATGCGCCGTGGCCGATCGGTGTCGGATATTGAGACTTCCTCTTGCATCACAAAAAACCGTCCGGGCCGAATGTGACCTTCAGGCCGCCGACTATGGCGAAGCCGGGGGCCAGGAATCCGGTCGGATTTTGATAGCGGACATTGAAGAGATTGTCGATCCGCCCGAAGGCCGAGAAGTGCTCGTTGACTTCATAGTTCGCCGCGAGATTGACGAGTGTGTAGCCCGGCGCCTTGAGCCGCTGAACAGAGAAATCGCGATTGCCGTCGATAAAGGTGCCGACGAAGACAAGCGTCGTCGAAAGCGAAAGCTTGTCGATTGGGGTCCAAGCGGCTTGCATGCTAAGCTTGTTGCGCGGCCGCCGCAACAATTCGAGATCAGCAATCTCGTCCCTGGCGATCGTAAATGTATAATCTAGCCGGAAATTCAGCTCGGGCGTGATGGTGAACGCAGAAAACGCCTCGCACCCATAGGTCTTGGCGTGGCCGATGTTGGTGAGGGAGGTGAAGGTCTCGTTGATGTTAATGAGATCGGTGATGTTGTTTTGGTAATAGGTCGCGCCTGCGCGGATGACGTCATTGAAGAGCGGCTGCTCGAAGCCGATGTCGTATCCCGTGCTTTCCTCAGGCTTCAGATTCGGATTGCCAAAGAAGTTGAAGGCCGGAAAATCGACAAAGAGCTGGCTCAAGGTCGGCGTCTTGAAACCGGTGCCATAGCTGCCCTTCAACACAGTTTCGGTCCAAGGAACGTGAAAGCTCGGCGCGACGCGGAAGGTGGCACGGCTACCGAATTGACTATTGGCGTCGTAGCGAACATTGGAGGCAAGAAAAAACCTGTCGTCGTAGCGCGTCAAGAGCTGGAGATAACCTGCGTTGTTGGCAAAACGGGCAAAGGTTGGCGCCGTGGACAATTGATCGTGCTTGCCCTCGAAGCCACCGATTAAGGTCCACACCTGGGACAGAGCCCAATTGCCCTGCCAATCATATTGCAGCCTTTGGCCGAGATTGCTGGTAGGCGGGGTAAATCCGAAGCTCGTGTCGGGATCCTTGAACAGCGTATAGGCTTGCGTATAGCCCAACCCGAAGCGGTTCTTGAACGCGCCGTCAAAGGCAATCCAATAGGCCTCGCCGCGCGTATAGAGCTGATTATTGCGCTGGGTGCTTTGCGATGCTGCTGGAGTTGCCGGAAAAGTCGAGAAATCATTGCCGGTGAAGCGCAGCGTCGAATCGATATAGCGCGTGACAAGGCTCGCGTCCAAAGAATCGCTAAGATGCGCCCCGAGTTTGGTCGAGAGCGTCCAATTCTCGTAGGCATTGCCGATCGCAAGGCGGCCCGGCGGCAATAGCTCGGGGGGCGTCACCGGCGTGTTCGCCACGTCGAAATGGGCAAGGTTCATATAATAGCTGAAGACTGGCGTCGAACCGCTGAACCCCATTGTCTCGTTCAGCGTGCCGAAGGAGCCGCCTTCGACAAGTGCCTTGGCCTTGGGCGGTCCTTCACCCCCTTTGGTCGTGATCGAGATGACGCCGCCGATGGCGTCGGCGCCATAGAGTCCGCTCTGCGGCCCGCGCAATACCTCGATACGGGCGATGTCATAGGTCAACAATTGGCCAAAATCGAAGCTGCCGTTTGCATTGCTCGGATCGCTGGCGTCGATGCCGTCGATCAGAACCTTGACCTGGTTCGAGTTCGTTCCGCGGATGAACACGGACGTTTGCCCTCCCGGCCCGCCGGTCTGGACGACATTGAGCCCGGGCGCGAGGCTCAATGCGTCGGGCACGGTGCGGCGCTGCTCGCGCTCGATCCGCGCTGCATCGATGACCGTGACCGAGCTGCCGACATCCTTGACGGGTTCCGGCGTGGCGGTCGCGCTGACCGTTACCTCTGGGAGTTCGATGGTTTCGGGAGGCGGGCGCTTCTCCTTCGCGCCGAGCGGGCTCGCCTTGCGCGCTTTGACCGGGCTCGCCTCCTGCGCTTCGAGTGGGCTTGCCTCCAGCGCGCCAAGCGGACTGGCAAGCAGCGATATCAGGCAGGGCGGCGCCAGCAGCAACACCGGCAAGGGCCAAATGAAACAACGGGCAGCGAACAGAGAGCCGCGCTTCGCGGCTTCAGACACGGGAATTGACACGGAAGACCTCGCAGTGAACGTGGACCGTCACTGCGAATTGAACTTGGCTCTTCATGGCCCGCGAGTAAACCAGAAGGCTTCGTCCCCCCCGGTGCACCCCGCCCGGCGCTTTCGCACGTGACCACGGCTGGCGGCAGGTCTCCTGGCTCGCAGGTCATTGCTTACGGCCGCCTTCCCAAGAGCCGAGGCTCCAAGTGGCATCGTGGCCGAAAACTCGCTGCTTACAGTTGCGGGGGCAGCCGTGGCGTTGGCGTAAACGCGCGCACCACGTTCCCTTTTGATCCCTTGCGGGAACCACCAAGGCTTCAGGATGAATTTACAGTCAATCTTTGTCAAGCAGCAATCGGTTTTCTTCCACCAAAGCGGCTTGTTGTGGCAGCATTGTCACAGCGGTTCCGGCATGCGGTCCTTCTGGCGGGGCGCCGTCCATACATGACAATGCCGTCTGAAGCCGTCTGAGCTTGTCACGTCGGAGATCGCGCCAAATTAAATTCCTACGCAGATCGCCACGGCACCTTATCAAATGGGCGGTACCTCACGAATTTATTCCGCCGCCTGGCGCAGGCTCGCCCTCGCCAATGACCGCAGGGCATCGATGGGCTTATATCTCCCCTCGCGGAAAAAATGCCAGAATGTCCAGCCATTGCAGGCGGGCAGGCCTTGCACGAGTGCGCCGATCTTGTGAATCGAGCCGGTCACCGCGCCGATCGAGACCGTCCCATCGGCGCGCACCGTCGCAGGGTGCCTCTTCCTTTCATCGACCAGAATTTCGCCAGGTTGAATGAGCCCCGCCTCGACGATCGCGGCGAATGGAATGCGCGGCTCGGAACGGCTGGAAGCGACCGCCGCGATGGCATCGAGCGGGAGCGGCTCCACGCCCGCGATCCTTACCCTTGCGGCGCGCACAAAAGTTGCGTCTCGTTCGATGCCGATAAAGGAACGCCCGAGCCTTTTGGCAACGGCGCCGGTGGTGCCGGACCCAAGGAATGGATCGAGAACCACGTCGCCCTTGTTCGAGGCGGCGAGCAGAATGCGCGAGAGCAGCGCCTCGGGCTTCTGCGTCGGGTGGACTTTGCGGCCAGAGGAATTTTTCAGGCGTTCGGCTCCGGTGCAAATCGGCAAAAACCAATCGGAGCGGACCTGGCAGTCCTCGTTGCCGGCTTTCAGCAATGCGTAGTTGAAGCAATAGTTCTTGGCCCGCGCGCTTTTGGCTGCCCAGATCAAAGTCTCATGCGCATTGGTGAAGCGCCGCCCGCGAAAATTCGGCATTGGATTGGCTTTGCGCCAGATAATATCGTTCAGGATCCAAAATCCCTGATCCTGCAGGATCGCACCGGCCCGGAAAATATTGTGGTAGGAGCCGATCACGAAAATCGTCGCGTCCTTTTTCATGACGCGGCGCACCGCGGTGAGCCAGGCCCGGGTAAAATTGTCGTAATCGGAAAAGCTTGCGAACTTGTCCCAATCGTCGTCGACGCCATCGACGAGGCTTTGGTCCGGCCGCGAGAGAGCATGTTCGAGCTGCAAATTATAAGGTGGATCGGCGAAGACGAGATCGACGCATTCCGGCGGCAGCCGGGCCATCGCTTCGATGCAATCGCCTTGCAAGATTTCGTCGAGGGGAAGCGCGCCGGGCGCCGGACCAGGGCCGGGCGTGACGGCGCGCGCCGGCGAAATCCCAGTACGCATCACCTTGACCTGGGATTTCGCGCCGGGCGCCCCGCCACGTTGTTGACGCATGAACGAAAACCCGTACGCGACGCGATCGCCTGTGCCGCGCAGGGCGGCCCATGGGGCCTGCTCGAAATTCCGCCGTTTAGCGAGAGCGAAGAGCGGTATTTCACCGAACTCGAGCCAGCGGTCATTCGTCGTGACGGCGTGCATCCCAAACGAATCCTGCGTTACGTCGGGTAAAGACCGCGTTTAGAAGGCAAATCCCGGACTGTCTCTTTTTCGCACGTCGCGAGCGGATCGAAGCGAATGTGGAGCGCGTCGGCATGGCGCGGCGATCGCGGGTTAGCCCGCCGCGAAGGGCCGGAAACTCAATCGATGAAACGGGCACGGTCCATGTCCGGCGATCGCCGCGATATGGGCTTTCGTGGCATAGCCAAAATGCTCGCTAAAACGATAGGCCGGATAAACACCGCAGAGGCGGCGCATTAGGCGGTCGCGGGTCACCTTCGCGATGATGGAGGCAGCGGCGATCGATGAACTGGCGGCGTCGCCCTTGACGATCGTCTCGGCGGGGAGGCAAAGACCCGGCGGCAAATCATTGCCATCGATCAGAAGGTGGCGGGGCGCGACGGAAAGCGCGAAGAGCGCCCGGCGCATGGCGGAAAACGTCGCTTGGCGGATGTTGATGCGATCGATTTCCGCCGCGCTCGCGAAGGCAACCGCCACTGCGATCGCATCGAACATGATCTCTTCGTAAAGGCGTTCGCGCTCGCTAGGGGTGAGCTGCTTCGAATCGTTCAGCCCGCGCGGGAGCTTGCGCGGGTCGAGGATGACGGCCGCCGCGGCGACCGGCCCGGCGAGGGGACCGCGTCCCGCCTCGTCGATCCCCGCCACCGGCCAAATCCCGCGCTTCAGCAGGTTTCTCTCGACGCGAAAGTTAGGCTTTGTCATGCGGGGCTCTGAGCGGCGGGACCAGATCCGCGCGGCAGCCAGGCGTCTATTTTTTGCCGAAGCTCAGCTTGCCGAAGCGGGTGTTGAAGCGCGACAGGCGGCCGCCGCGATCGACCAGGTGCTGCGAGCCTCCGGTCCAGGCCGGATGGGTGGTGGGATCGATGTCGAGGTGCAAGGTGTCGCCCGCTTTCCCATAGGTGGAGCGGGTGAAAAACTCGGTCCCGTTGGTCATGACCACCTTGATCAAATGGTACTGGGGGTGAATATCGGGTTTCATCGGCAAGTCCCTGTATGAACGCGCCAGCTTCGCCGCCCTTGCCGCGACGCCGTACCGTTCGCCATCATGCCCGGAGTTGCCGCCCTATACCCCGGCCAATGGCCCGTTACAAGGGCGGAAAGCGGACGGAGCCGGTTCGCATTTGATACGGATTGCGCCAACAACGGACAAAGCCGCCCAATTGACTACGAATTGAGCGTCTGTGTAAGGTGCCGTGATAACAAGCGCCATGAGAGGTCAAAACTTCATAATGGATGGATTTTCGGAGTCACGGGCGGCACTATTTCAGGCGGCGACATCGCCGGGGCAGGGAGAGTTTTGGTCATGAGGGTTTATCTGTTGCGATCTTGGCAATGCCGGTTTTAGCTCTTGCGCAGGGCATGACTCCCAGCGCCACAAATCCGCCGATGAGCCACGACATCGTCGCGCCAGATCAGCTGGTCTGGACGACGATCATACCGGGCGCGGAGATGGCCGTCGTTTTCGGCGACCCGGAGAAGAAGGGCGGTTTGTACGTGATCCGCATCCGTTGCAAAGGGAGGTCAAAGTGCCGCCGCACTGGCACGAGACCGACGAACACGTTACGGTGCTCGAGGGTTCCTTTTCGATCGGACAGGGCGAGCAGTTCGATGCGAGCAAGCTGCAGGAGATGAAGGTGGGGGCGCACGCTATGATGCCTGCGGGGGTCCGCCACTTTAGCCTTACCAAGGCCGACAATGTGATTGAATTGTTTGGAGAGGCGCCGTTTGTCGTCAACTTTGTCAATCCGGAAGACGACCCAAGGAATGCCAAGAGCAAATAGGAATCGCAGGCGGCGCTTCAACGGCCGGTCATAGGGACCCGGGCCCGGTTTTCCGCATCTGATAGCGGCTTCATTCAATCCCCCACAATTCTGCCTTTTCGGAACCCGCTCGAAGGGGCGGTTCGGCATGACAAAAAAACCGGCGGCTCACGAGGAAGTCGCCGGTGCCGGATTGGGACCAAGAACAGACGGGTCTTGTGTTCCTCCGGGACATATCGGCGACGGGGGAGGGCCGTTCGCCGAAACCTTGGTTAGGACTGGCCGCCCGTCAGCACCGTAACCGCGCGGCGGTTTTGCGACCAGCAGGAGATGTCGTTGCAGGTCGCGACGGGGCGCTCCTTGCCATAGCTGATGGTGCGAATTCTTGCCGTCGGAATGCCGCGGGCCACGAGATAGTCCTTGGTGGTTTGGGCCCGCCGCGCGCCTAGCGCGAAATTATATTCGCGCGTGCCACGCTCGTCGGCATGGCCCTCAACGGTCAAATTGTAGCGGCCATATTGCTGCAGCCAGCTCACCTGCTTGGCGAGGGTTGTCTGCGCGGTCTAGTCAATTCGCTCAAATCGCTGTCGAAGAAAACCCGGTCGCCAGCGTTGACGGCGAAATCTCGAGGGCTGCCAGGTGCTGCCCGCCCGCCATTCAGCCCGGCGAGCGTGTCGGCAGTCTCGGCGGGGGCCTTCGCGCAGGCGGAGATCGCAAGGGCGGCGCCCAGCGCGGCAGCGAATTTGAGTTCGCCGGTCCGCTGAAGAATGCTCATCCCATATTCCTTCTGTGATCGCGGGGCAGATCGCAGTCCTACCTGCCTTTCGTTAAAGGAATGTTCCATCAACCTTGATCGAAGCTAACCAGAAAGCGGTGCATTTGAGCAATCAAGGACAAGGTTAACCGATGGTTCATGGCGAGAATACGGCTAAGACGGAGTTTCTCACCGCAATTGCAAAAATGTTATTGCCACGCACAAAACGCGCGCCCTTTCCAGGTCAAGGCCGGAAAGGTTGAATTTAAGGGAAAGCCTAGTGGTGAAAATCAGACGGAAAAGTCTAGGCTATGTCAGGGAAATCAGGACATTCACAGGATGATAGCGGGTTCGGAGCGCTTGACCCGCACCACTAGCTAAGCCTCTGAACGGGAGAGGGGAGCTACGGTTTAGTTCAACTCTTCCTTGGTCGCAAAACTCAAGTAACAGACTAGAGCGGGTCCCGATTAGGTGGACCCGTATCCGGCATTGCGAAAATAGTTGAAGCATTCGGTTGGAGGGAAGTCGTCGAGAGCTAATCCGATGCCATCCCACAGAGCATCGACGGTTCGGTGGGCCATTTTGCGCAACGTATTTTTGAGCTTGGCGAAGACTTGTTCGATGGGATCGAAGTCAGGACTGTAGGCGGGCAAGAAGCACTGCGTCGCCCCGGCGGCTTCGATGGCTTTTCGAACGCCGGCGCGTTTATGGGAACCGAGATTATCCATCACCACGATTTCGCCAGGCGACAAGGTCGGCACCAGAACCTGCTCGACATAGGCGAGGAACTTTGCGCCGTTAATGGGACCGTCGAAGACACAAGGAGCGGTGATGCGATCGTGGCGCAACGCCGCCAAAAAGGTCGTCGTCTTCCAGTGGCCGAACGGGGCGTGAGCGATAAGTCTCTTGCCTCTTTCACATCGCCCATAGCGAGGTGTCATGTTGGTCGAGGCCCAGGTCTCATCGATGAATACAAGCCTTTGAGGATCAAGACTTTTCTGCTTATCGCGCCAAGCGAGACGTGCGGCCCGGACATCCGCTCTTTCTTGTTCGGCGGCGTGCAGAGTTTTTTTTAAAGGTCAATTGCAGATGCCGCAAAAAACGCCCGACGGCGGACCGCCCGACTTTGATCTCGAGCGTCGTCAGCTTGCTCCACAGCTCCGTGATCGTCAGCTCGGGCTGCACCGCCACCAACGCCCGCACCTTATCTTCATGCGCAGCCAGCGCGTGCCGCTTATGGCCGCCAAACTTTCGCGGCAGACAACCGCCTGTTATCTCAAACTGCTGCATGAGCTTGATCACGCAGCTCGCACTGACATCAAAGCTGCGCGCCGCCTTGCGCCGAGACTGACCTGCCAGTACAGCCCGCACCAGGCGGTCACGTAAATCCTGCGAATAGGGTTTTGCCATCCATGCCGGCCTCCATTCCAGCCAACATCGTGAATCACGATTCCGCCGATATTCGGGAATCCCCCTTCCGATTCTGTCTATTCGGGACCCGCTCTAACGAGCGGCGAACTGTCCAAAATAGCTCATCGCGCAATTTTATTTGCGAAAATTATGATAATATATGATAATATATGATAATAGTAAGCATCGCTTTGAGAGACTCGGTACGGGAGGTGTGTCATGGCAACCAAACGCCGGCCGTCGTTCGATCCGAAATCTTTTCTCGCCAAGGTTGGCGAGGGCCGCAGCATTGGTAGGTACCGCAAGGACGAGATCGTCTTTTCCCAGGGAGATCCCGCGGATGCGGTCTTCTACATCGAGAGCGGCAAGGTGAAGCTCACCGTCGTTTCGGAGCAAGGCAAGGAAGCCGTCGTCGCAATGCTTGGAACGAACGAATTCTTCGGGGAAGGATGTCTTGCCGGGCAAATGCGGCGCATAGCGACGGCCGCGACGATGATGGACTCCGTCATCGTTCGCCTGGAAAAAGCGGCGATTGTCCGCGTGATCCAACAGGAGCCGGCGTTCTCCGGGATGTTCATTGCCCATCTTCTGGCTCGGGCCGTCCGCGTCGAGGCAGATCTCGTCGATCAGCTGTTCAATTCGAGTGAGAAGCGGCTTGCCCGGCTGCTCCTGCTGTTGGCGAACTTTGGCAAGGACGAGAAGCCGGAGCCGATCCTCGCGCACATCAGCCAGGAGACGCTTGCGGATATGATCGGCACGACCAGGTCCCGGGTGAGTTCCTTCATGAACAAATTTCGAAAACTGGGTCTTATCGACTACAACGGCGACATCGAAGTCCACAGTTCCTTGTTGAATGTCGTTCTGCACGACGAGCCGCATATCGAGATTTAAGCATGCCCGTTTGCCGCGCGGGCCTGGCGATAAGATCCGCGGATCACCCTGATGTGAGCAATTATGCACAGACTTTTGCTTGGAATGGGTACAGTTTCGTTACAAGCTCGTTTACACTTAAAGCTTCGCAGTTAAAACCTCAAAGTTAAAGAAAGGAGGCAACGGTCAAAGCTCGATTGCAACGGCGCAGCGGCGGCCGCTCTTACGCTCCCTCGCCGCTCAGAAGCGCCCGCTGATCCTCCCCGGCGGGTGCTTTTTTGTGTCCGGTGATTATTGAGGGGACGGCCTTAAGCTTTGCACCTCTTCCCAGTCATGACTATCTCCTGCATGACTATCTCCTGAATGCAAAACTGCGCTCGACAGGCCGGCTATGTAGATCCGGCTATGTAGATTAAGCAGCAGGCCGTTTGTCTCACCGGCGCGCCTTTCGATCAAAGAAGGTGGTCTAAGTTCCCGTCCATTGTCGTTCGATCAGACCTGGTACGGCCTCCACAATCGGACAAAAATGTTTCCCGTGAAACATTTTGGTACGATCGGCGAGAAGAAAAGCGATATCCGCCGCCTGGCGTTCCACCTCGGCAGGCGTGACCCCCTAAAGCGCGACCGGCTCGGCGATGACCTTGGCAGAAAGAGGCTCGGCTTCAATGGTGACGCGATCCGCTTCCGCCGCGACAGTCAACTTCATGTTTGCGGCCTTGGCGACGAGGCCCGCATAATATGCCTGAATGTCCTGCGGACCGGCCGGAGGATGATCTGGCGTTCCGGCGAGGAGAAGCGGTACGTGCCCGGCAAGCTTTGCATTCGTGCTCTTGGCCGCGACCGTGATCCGCGCCGTTTCCCCGTCTCCGCTCAGCGCAACCTCGATTACGCCGCCGCGCGGGATTGCCGTGGCGGCGATCAGACACAAATTCAGGATTAGCTTAACATTGTTCTTTGGCATTCGAAGAGGAGGGACATTCCATTCGAGTTCCGTCCGCTCGCCGCCAAAGAGGCCGCGCGCGACCATTGCCGCATCGCTGGTATCGATTGAAGCCCCGGCAGAACCGGCGGCCCCGAAAGCCAACCGGCAAAATTGCAGACGCGCCGAGGCCTGCTCGGCGCTTTTCTTGATGAGTTCGAGCGCAAAGGAGCGAATTTCCGCGTCTTGCTCCTCGTCGAGCATCTCAAGGCCATTGATAATGGCGCCAACCGGGCCGATCACATCATGACAGACGCGGGAGCAAAGAAGCGCGGCGAGGTCGAGGGGGTCGAGGTCAAACACCGTCATGATTCATCCATTCAAGGGCATAGCCCCTTCACAGAATTGCGCCAATTGAAATGCCTGGAGCTTTTGCCACGGCAAGAAGTGCTTGGCTCCCGGGCGGGCGCAAACGAACACGAAACATCACACTCCGATGTGAACCGCTGCCGTGTTCACGCGTCAAGGCTGACAATTCCAATCTGCGAATTATAGATTAACAAATCGTCGCACCATGCGGGATTCGGGCGACCCGCGCAAGCAACCCACAATGGCTTTGGATCTCGGGCTTTGGATCTCGCCGCGGCAATTGCAAGTTGGGCGATGGCCGCGGGACAATTGTTTCAGGCGCGCCTTTCCGGGCCCCGAAATCCGAAAAACGGAGTAGCAATTTCGTGAAATACAACAACATCAACGCAGTAGCAGCGATCGATCGCGATGCAATAGCGGATATTTTCGCCGAAATCGCGCTCGAAGCCGCCGTCGCGGTGATGGCCGTCTATGCGGGCGACAGCCGCGCCAGGCGCAAGCTGGATGGGAGTCTCGTCTGCGATGCCGACGAAGCGGCCGAAGCCATCATCCTGAAGCGCCTCGCGACGCGGTTGCCTAATCTTGTGGTCCTCGCCGAGGAAGCGGCTTCAAGAGGCGGGAAGATGGTTGCGGGACAAGTTTTCATCCTGGTCGATCCGGTCGATGGGACGCGCGAATTTCTGAGCCATAATGGCGAGTTCACGATAAATATAGGGCTGATCGTCGATTCGGCGCCGCGTGCCGGCGTGGTTTACGCTCCGGCGTTTGAACAACTCTGGATCGGCGGCGCCACCGCCAGTACCTGCAATGTCGCGCCGGGCGCGCCTCTGCCGCCGCCTGGCGAGCGCCGGGTTATCCATGCGCGGCCTGTGCCGGAGCAAGGATTGACGGCGCTGGTGAGCCGCTCCCACGCCGATCCGGCGACCGAGGCTTTTCTCGCGAAGCTCCCGGTCAAGGAGCGGCGGCAGGCAGGTTCCGCCCTCAAATTCTGTGTGGTTGCCGAGGGCCAAGCCGACGTCTATCCGCGTTTCGGCCAAACCATGGAATGGGACACGGCGGCGGGCGACGCGGTGTTGCGCGCGGCCGGCGGAATCGTTCGCGATAGCGCGGGACGCCCATTGCGGTATGGAAAATCCGAAGCGCAATTCAGAAACGGGCCTTTTGTTGCCTGGGGCGATCCAAACGCGGCCAATTTTTGTGCATCGTAAAGCCCGCCGGATAAATTGGCCGGGCAACCGGGCACAGCTTCGCCTTGATAAAGCCATAACAAAACCCTGGCGGCGTCAATTCTTCGTTAACGCTATTCCTTCAAAGCTCGGCGCAATGCCCGGTTCGCGGAAGAGTTACGGAGGACTTTGACCATGCAAACGCGAAGGGAAATGACGCTGACGCTGGCGGCTCTCGCCGTGGGCATCCCGGTTCTCGGGGGGAAAGTTGTTTTGGCGGACCCCGGTCCCTCGAACGGACGGCCGGGCGAATTCTCCTCGAACGAGATGGTCGCCAACGGCCATCGTTTCTTTGGATCGGTCTCGCGCGGACTTGCCGAGGTTGTCGAGGCCGCGACAAAACGCTGGGGCAAGCCCAATGGCTATGTCCTGGGCCAGGAGGCGGGCGGCGCCTTCATCGGCGGGCTGCGCTATGGCGAAGGCGTGATGTATACGCGCAACGCCGGCGAATTGAAGGTTTTTTGGCAAGGCCCCTCGCTGGGCTTCGATGCCGGAGCCGACGGCGATCGCACCATGATGCTTGTTTATAATCTGCCTTCGATGGGCGCGATCTTTCGCCGCTTCGGTGGCGTTGACGGCTCGGCCTATCTCGTCGGCGGCTTTGGCATGACGGCGCTCGTCAACGACGATGTTTATGTCGTTCCGATCCGCTCCGGGATCGGCGCGCGTCTGGGGCTGAACGTCAGCTATCTGAAATTCACCCAGAGCTCGACCTGGAACCCGTTCTGACCCTGCAGGCCGGGGCGGCGGTCGGGGCCGGCATGAATGCAATTCTAGCAGCATCAGTGACCTCTCACGGAGTAAGTTCGCGTTCTAGGCGAAGCCGGCGTATGTTGCCCTCACGATCTCGGCTCAATCAGGCGTTGGTCGTTCGTCGCGGGATTTCATTTAGCGAGGTCTTCAGCAGGCTCTTTTTTTCTTGCAGTCTCGCGGGCGCGGGCGTTGACCTTTTCGCGGTTCGCGCCGTGGTGAATCTCTCGATGGCAGTTCGGACAAACAGCAGCGACAACTCGAGGATGATCTGGTCCGCCATCGGCGAGCATTTCTATATGGTGCGTCTCCAAATAGGGTTTCCCGTCCGTGCGGGTGAAGGGGGCCGGAACGCCACATGCCTCGCAAATCCCTTCTGCGCGGGCGAGAACGTACGTCCTGACCGCCGCGCTCCGCTGATAATACGTTCGCGAGGTTTTGCCTCCCGTCGGTGGAGTAGTAGCGGCTGCTATCGCTATCGCCCTCAGCGCTTCCAAGGAGAGGGAGTCCTCTAAAGAGGGGGCATTCTCCGGCAGGCCTCTCAGGGCCTGTTCAATGAAGTCCACAGCCCGTCGAACGAAAGTCGAAGTATCCTCCAGTTGATAGAGTCCGAATCCGGACTTACCGTCTGGTGGATAAGTCTCCAGGATCGGCTTCGACAAGATATTAGGCAGCAAGGGATCCCGAAGATGCCAAAAAGGTTCTGGGAGCGCTTCATCTTTGATTGAGTGTAAGCGCTTGCCGATTTCTGGCGGATCGGACATATTTTTGATCATCTGGACCAATTGGTCCGCGCCAGCATCAGAACCGAAGCCGAACCAGAGCTTGTAGGATATCCCATCAATATATCTATCGTACCAAGCCCAGATGTCTGGTCTTTGACCCACTGACGCGACTTGGACGCACCAGCCCCCTGTATTAGTTGGGGTCGGTTCACCAACACTTGTGAGTCGGACCGCTGGCAGCCCGCGGTTGCGCAATTCGCCCCCAAACTCATTTGCTGCACGAACCAGAATTGCCTCGCGTCTTTTGTCAGCCGCCATTTTTCTCAATTGCCCCGTTCAATCGCTGTCGCGAAGCGCAACATCCAATTTGAAGCGTGGAGTTTACCTTCAGATTTATGAGATTGAAACATCGCCGCCACGGTTCCTGCTCAAAAAGTCTGGAATCGTCCGTGACATGCTCTGTCGCTTCATGCCGCATTATTGCTCCATGCTCCTTTGGGTCCGCGCCCACACTCAAGCTATCGAAGGCATGTCACTCTTTCTTTCAACGTAACGCCTTGTCCCCGAGCAAGCCTGCCGATCGCGCTTTATTTTGAGAGGAGGCGTGACCGATGCGCCGCTCAGTCCCGGTTTCGCCGCAAACCCGCGTGACCATGGCGTGTTTTAATCGCGGCGGTTTGCGTGTAGAACTAGATGCCGGATACTGGCTAATTCGAGTTCGCCTTGCTTACCTGACAGTTCTCGATCAGATTGAATAGGCAGCGGTGTGATTGAACAAGCAATGATCTTTGCGCTTGGGTTTTTGGTCGCGGGCCTTATCGCTCTCGCGGCCGCTCCGGCGTTTTGGCGGCGCGCCATACGGTTGTCCACACGCCGGCTCGAAATGCAGCTTCCGCTTTCCCCCGAGGAAATCCTCGCCGGGCGCGATTTACTGCGGGCCGAATTCGCGGTCGAACGCAGGCGGCTCGAGCAAAAGATCGAAGCCCTCAACCTCGTTCATGCCGCCGATATGACCGAACTCGGCCGCCGCGCGGCGACCATCGCCGGTCAAGACGCCGAATTGCTCGCCCTTTCCCAGCACGGTAGCGAACGCGGCGCCGAGCTCGCCGCGCTTCAACGCGCCCTCGCGGAAACCTCGGCCGAACTCGCCGCCACGGCAAAGGACGGTTACGACACAAGCGGACTCATTGCGCGGAAGGAGGTTCAAATTAACGTGCTCACGGCCGGCTTCGAGGAGACGCAAGCGCTCGTCGCCAAGCAGCGGGACGCTTTGGCGGCGCTTGAGGCCCATATCGCGCGGCAGGGCCAAGCGCTCGCGGCGCAAACAAGCAAGGTCGAGCTACTCGAAGGGGAGCTTTCGACCCTGCGGCTTCAGCATCAAGCCGATCAGGTCAGCCTCAAAACCGCGGCGGCCAGGGTCGCGGATCGCGAAGAGGCTTTGGAAGCCGCGGTCAAACGGGAAAAGGACTTGATCCGGAACCGCAAGCTGCAAGCCGAAACAGCCCGCGCGACCGAGCTCGGCTATCTCGAAAAAATCGAGCGGCTGCGTAGCGCTCATGCGGCCGCGCAGGATGCCCTCGATGCGGCCCGCAGGACGTGCGACGGGCTCACCCAGGAGCTGGCCGCGCTGAGGGCCACGCTGCCTCCGCAAGAGGTCGACGCGGCCCTCATGCAACGCGAGGAAAATGAAATTTTGCGGCACAAAATCAATGAAATCGGCGCCGCGATCATTCGCGCGGCAGGCGGCTCCACCGAGGCCGTACCCGAAGAAGGGCCGGCGAAAAGCGGCCTTCCGGAGGACACGATCCCGGAAAAAGTCACGGCGTGATAAAGATGCCGCCGGCCACGACCTCCGCACTCCAGACAATCGCTAGAGCATGTCCCGAAAAAGTTGCTCGACTTTTTCGATCAGGACATGCTCCAACTTATTGATATTGAGCGATTCCTTTTCGATCACATGATTCCATGTGATCGGGAAGCGCTCTATGAACCGGCGAACTTCGCCATGAGCGCGTCGGAAACTTCAAAATTGGCATAGACGTTTTGCACGTCGTCATTGTCTTCGAGCATGCCGACGAGGCGCAAGATCTTCTCGCCGGCATCGTCGTCAACGCTGATCGTATTTTGCGGCTTCCAAATCAGCCTCGCCTCGCGCGGCTCGCCGAATTTCGACTCGAGCTCTTGCGCGACCTCGCGCAGGCTTTCGAGCGCGGTGATGACCTCGTGGCCGTCCTCGCTCGATTGGACATCTTCGGCTCCGGCTTCGATCGCCGCCTCCATCATGGCGTCCTCCGAAGCGGCCTTCGCCGGAAACTCGACAAGGCCGACATGATCGAACAGGAAGGACACCGCGCCGGTCTCGGCGAGCGAGCCGCCGGACTTGGTGAAATAAGAGCGCACCTCGCCCGCCGTCCGGTTACGATTGCCGGTCAGCGCTTCGACTATGACGGCGACCCCGCCCGGCGCGTAGCCTTCATAGCGAACCTCGTCATAAGTCTCGGCGTCGGCGGCGGAGGCCTTCTTGATGGCGCGCTCGATATTGTCCTTCGGCATGTTTTCCGCGCGGGCGGCCAAGACGGCGGCGCGCAGACGCGGGTTCATGCCCGGGTCGGGTAATCCCATTTTCGCGGCAACGGTAATTTCGCGGGCGAGCTTGGAAAACAGGTTGGAGCGGATCGCATCCTGCTTGCCCTTCTTGTGCATGATGTTCTTGAACTGGCTATGTCCCGACATTGCGTCCGGTCTCCCATGCGGCCCGCCGCGCGGCACGCGTTGGCCAAGGCGAGCCTTAAAGCGCCGCCCGATCAAATAAAACCATTTGATCGATAAGAACTCTACGAGGTTGATATAAGCCGACAATTTCAAGAAATAAAGCAACCCAAAAGGCTTGTTGCGGCGGCGTGGCGGAGAAACCTTATTTCACATTCGCCGCCGTCTGGCCGAACAGGATTTTGCGCGACTCCTCATCGCTGGCGATTGGCGTCGTATTGATTTCGGCCGCGATGGCATAGGCGCGCCGCGTCGCGGGACGGGCACGGATCGCCTCGAACCAACGCTTCAGATGCAAAAAATCGTCGAGATTCTGGCCTTGGTTTTCGTGCGGGACAATCCAAGGATAGGCCGCCATGTCCGCGATCGAATACTCCCCCGCCAGAAAGGCGCGGTCCGCTAGGCGTTTATTGAGGACGCCATAGAGGCGATTGGTTTCGTTCTGATAGCGTTCGATCGCATACTTTAGCTTTTCGCGCGCGTATTGCTTGAAATGATGGTTTTGGCCGGCCATTGGGCCAAGGCCGCCGACCTGCCAGAACAGCCATTCGAGCGCTTCCATCCGGCCGCGCAAATTAGGAGCGAGAAATTTCCCGGTTTTCTCGGCGAGATAGACGAGGATCGCGCCTGATTCGAAAACGGACACCGGCGCGCCGCCGTCGCCAGGATCTTTGTCAACGATCGCCGGAATGCGGTTATTGGGCGAAATCGCCAGAAATTCCGGCTTGAACTGGTCCCCCCGGCTGAGATTGACCGGATGGATCGTGTAGGGGAGTTCCGCCTCTTCCAGGAAGAGCGTGATTTTGTGGCCATTGGGGGTGGTCCAATAATAAAGGTCGATCATCGTCTGGGACCTTGCCCTCGGCAGCACCGCGCTTCGTTAAAAAGCCTGCAGGCCGGTGATGGCACGCCCAAGGATGAGCATCTGTGATGGAAGTCAAGGATGATTTGGCTGCCAAGGCCGGTCCTCTCGAAGGAGCGTGTTGGCGAGAACGACGAGCTTGCGCATGACCGCGGTGAGGGCGACCTTTGGCTTTTTACCGGCGGCGATGAGACGGCTGTAGAACAGTTTGAGCGCTGGGTTGAAGCGGGCCGCGGAGACGGCGGCCATGTACAAGGCTTTGCGCACATCAGCGCGTCCACCTCTGATGTGACGCGGGCCATTGTGTTCACCACTGTCGCGGGCGACCGGCGCGAGGCCCGCGATCATGGCGGCTTGCTTGGCCGACAAGGCGCCGATCTCGTGCAATCCGACGATCAGTGCGATCGCGGCGACAGGTCCGACACCGGGAATTGAGGTGAGAACATCAAGACGCCTGGCGAGGACGGGATCGCCGGCGATCAGGCGCTTGATCTCGATATCGAGGTTGGCGATCGCTATCTTGACGGCCTTGAGCTGGCGTTTGAGCTCCAGGATCAGCCCGCTTGGCCTTGCTCGTGCCGAGGCGGTTGAGAATGGCGGTCCGCGCGGTGACGGCGGCATCGCGGCCATGCACGAGTTCCTGCAGGATCTCGACGAGGCCGGACGGCGGCGGGGTGATGCCGGGGCCGAGGCTCTCGCCCAGGATCGCGAGCATGCGCGCGTCGACGGTATCGGTCTTGGCCAGGGCGCCGATGGCCTCGGCAAACAGACGCGAACGCAACGGATTGACGACCGCGACCGCAAAGCCCCCGGCGCTGAGATTGCGGTGAGCCTCGCGGTGAAACTTGCCTGTCGCCTCCATGACGACAAGCACGACTTGATAGGCGGCCAGCGATTTTTTCAATCGCTTGAGGCCGGCCGGATCATTGCCGACGGTGAGCTTTTGGCCAATCGGATGGACAAAGACGTCAAGCCTAGCTTTACAGACGTCGATTCCGGCGTAGACTTGCGTTGCCGCGCTTCGTTCTGGCGAACCCTTGCCTTGCATGCGGGACTTGCTCCCCTTCATCTGTTCAGGACAGGCGCGAAGGGCGGACGGATCAAGCTCATCCACGGTGCCAAGCCTAGGGCTGCACGATCCCGCCCGCCTGACCGTCGGGGGGTGGCCACCCCCGACGGTCAGCCCGAAATCTAATCAGATTTGGGATCAGCGATCATGCAAGGGCGTGAATATCGTGGGTGCCCTCGTACGTATTCACCGTTTCGAGATTGGCGAGGTGGCGCATGACCGGGAACGCGGCCGAAATCCCATTGGCACCGAGCATATCGCGCGCCAGGCGAGCGATATCGAGCGCCTTGCCCGCGTTGTTGCGCTTGACGAGCGAGATCGCTTCCGGCGCGAGCTTCCCCGCATCCAATAGCCGGCCGATGCGTAATGCGGCCTGAAGCCCGAGCGCGATTTCGGTTTGCATGTCGGCGAGTTTTTTTTGGATCAGTTGATTGGCGGCAAGCGGCCGGCCGAACTGCTGGCGTTCGAGCGTATACGACCGGGCCGCCTCGAAACAGGCCTCGGCCGCCCCCATCGCGCCCCAACAGATACCGTAGCGCGCGTGATTGAGGCAGCCAAAAGGGCCCTTGAGCCCCGTAGCGTCCGGCAAAAGGTTGTCCGCCGGGACCTCGACAGCGTCCATGATGACCCCGCCGGTCGGCGAGACCCGCAGCGAAAGCTTTTGCGAAATCGTTGGCGTCGCGAGGCCTTGCATCCCGCGTTCGAGAAGAAATCCGCGGATCGCGTTTTGATGCGCGCTCGATTTTGTCCATACCACGAATATGTCGGCGACCGGACTATTGGTGATCCAGGTTTTGGCGCCGGTGAGCCGGTAGCCATCCTTCGAACGCTCCGCCTTGGTGCGCATCGCTTGCGGGTTGGATCCCGCATCTGGTTCGGTGAGTTCAAAGCAGCCGATCCATTCACCCGTGGCGAGCCTTGACAAATATTTGCGGCGCTGAGCCTCGCTGCCATAGGCGTGGATCGCGTGCATCACAAGAGAAGACTGCACACTTATCATCGAGCGATAGCCGCTATCGGTGCGCTCGACCTCGCGGGCGGCAAGCCCGTAGGCGACATGGCCGAGCCCGGCGCCGCCATATTCTTGCGGAATTGCCGGACCGAGCAGCCCAACGCCGCCCATCCGCGTCATGATCTCGCGATCGAAACGTTCCTGGAGATAATCTTCGGTCACGCGCGGAAACAAATATCCTTGCGCGAACGCGCGAGCCGAGTCCCGCACGAGCTTTTCGTCTTCGCTGAGTTGGCCGACGAGATCGAAGGGATCGTCCCAGGCGAAGGACCGCGTGGTTTTGCCACCCGCCGCCATCTGTTGTTTTCTCCTGCGCTCCGGACAAATGCCGGATCGCGGACGCAAGGGATTTACGGTCGAATTTCGAGCGTGTCTGGATCGAACGCCATTAGCGGCTGGTGGCGGGCGCAACGGGCGCGGCCGGCTGTCCATTGGGCGTGCCGAAGAAGCGGAAGAAGTCCGATTTCGGGCTCATGACCATCCGTGTATCGCCGCCTTTCAACCCTGTTTCATAGGCTTGCATCGAGCGGTAGAAGGCAAAAAAATCGGGGTCCTTGCCGAAGGCGTCGGCGAAAATGCGATTCCTTTCCGCGTCGCCCGCGCCTCGCGTCTGGTCGGCTTGTTGCTGCGCCTTGCCGAGCAGCACCACCACATCACGGTCGGCTTTGGCCCTAGTGGTTTGCGCGGTTTCGGAGCCTTTAGCGCGATATTCCGCCGCCTCGCGCGCTCGCTCGCTCTGCATCCGGCTAAACACCTTTTCCGAAATCTGCCGGGGCAGATCGGCGCGGCGGATTCTCACATCGACGGCGGCGATGCCGAGACGGCCGCCTTCCTGATTTACCTGCTCGCGAATCTTGACCATGAGAGTGTTACGATTTTCGCGGACGATTTGGGTCATATCCGCCTCGCTGAGCACACGGCGCACTGCCGAGTTCAAGATGAAGCCCAGCTGACTGTTCGCTCGCTCGGGCGAGCCAACCGTCTGATAGAATTTGAGCGGATCGACGATCCGGTAGCGCAGGAAGGAATTGACGTCGAGCCGGTTGTTGTCGGACGCAAGCACTTCCTGCTTCGGTGCCTCGACAACGAGGATGCGATTGTCGAGAAAAACGACATTCTCGATGAAGGGGTATTTAAAATGAAGCCCTGGCGTGGTGATGAGACCCCGCCCGGCGACCGGCTCGCCGAAACGCAAGACAATCGCCTGCTCGGTCTGGTCCACGGTAAACACCGAGGCCAGCGCGACGACCAGGATGACGATAATGGCGGCAATCGCGCCGAATGCGGCCGCGCCCTTCACTTGCGGTCTCCTTGGCCCGCCCGCGGCGTCAAGGGCCCAAGCGGCAAATAAGGAACCACCCCCTGGCCTTGCCCACCGCTCTGATCGAGAATGATCTTGTCCATGCCGGCGAGCACACGTTCCATGGTCTCGAGATAGAGTTTTTCGCGCGTCACCTCGGGCGCTTTCTTATATTGGTCATAGATTTGGTTGAAGCGGGAAACCTGACCGGTTGCCTCCGCGACGGTTTGGAGCTTGTAGCCTTCGGCCTCCTGGACAATCGCCGCGGCCTTGCCCCGTGCCTCGGGAACGACCCGGTTGGCATAGGCCTCGGCCTCATTGCGCAAACGGTTTTGGTCCTGCTGCGCCGCCGTCACGTCCTTAAAGGCGGCGATGACCTGCTCGGGCGGGTCGACGGATTGCAATTGCACCTGCAACACCAGAATGCCGGCCTTATACCATTTGAGGACTCCTTGCATGAGCTCTTGCACGTCCGCCTCGATCTTTGGGCGGTCGGCGGTCAGAATGCGCTGAATTTGGCCGCGGCCGATGACCTCGCGCATTGCGCTCTCGGCCACCGCCTTCACCGTGTCGCGCTGGTTTGCGATATTGAAGGCATAGTCCTCGGGGCGCACCGGGTCGATCTGCCAGATCACGACAAATTTGACATCGGCGATATTTTCGTCGCCGGTCAGCATCAGGCTTTCTTCGGGCAGATCGAGCGGACTTTGCGCATTCGGCGTGCGCACGTCCTGACGCAAGCCGAAGCCGATGTTGATCGTGTTGCGATCGGTGACCTGGAGCTTCTCCACGCTGCCGATGGGGATCGGCAAATTGTAGTTTAATCCCGGGGCGGTCTTGCCCATGTAGCGGCCGAAAATCCTGTTCAGCCCGACTTCGTTGGGGCCGACCGTGTAAAAGCCGGACAAAAGCCAGATGGTCGTGCCGGCGAGAGCCAAGGCGAGAAGGCCGCGTCCTCCCATTCCCCTTGGTCCCGGCATCCATTGTTTGAGCTTCTCCTGCGCGCGCTTGAGGAATTCCTCGAATTCAGGTGGCGGCGCGCCCGGCTTTTGCCCCCAAGGCCCGGGACTGCCGGGCTTCCAAGAGCCGCCATTTCCGCCTTCACTGCTCCACGGCATGAGATTCTCTTTTGAAAGGTGACGCCCAAGAAAGCGGGCGATAACCGCCAAGGCCCCGGATCGGATCGGACCTGTCCTGGTCCTTATAGGAGAGCCTCGCGGGCACTACAATGATAAGCAGCGGCGCCGGTCAAAATCGACAAAGGCGAATGTCGCCTCGTCCTTGGCCGCTGGCCGTGGCCGAACCCGGCTTACTTCCAGCCAATTAGACCAGTCGATGGCGGGAAAACGCACCCCGCCCCTTGGAGCGATATCGACGAAGGTTAGATGCATGCGCTCGGCGCGGCCAATCAAACTTTCGTAAAGATTCCCGCCGCCGGCCAAAATAACCTCTTCCGCGCCCATTGCCTGCGCCCGCGCCTGCGCGAGCGCGAGCGCCGCGTCGAGTTCGTGCACGACATGGATGGCCTTGGCCGGTCCGCGGGCGCGCGTTGGGTCGAAGGCACGGTCGCGGGTGACGACGATTGTCTCGCGCCCGGGCAGGGCACGCCCTATCGATTTGAAGGTTTTGCGTCCCATGAGCAGGGGCTTGCCCATGGTGACCTCGCGGAAATGTTTGAGATCGCTCGGCAAACGCCACGGCAGGCCGCGTCCGTCGCCAATCACGCCATTTTCGGCGATCGCGGCGACGATGGCGAGAGGCACCTTCATAAGCGAGCACCGCTAACCCATTGAAGAAGCGAAAATTTGAGAAAGGCGCCATGAGTTATCCGCGACCCATGGTATTAGTAATGTAGTGGACGGTTCGTCACGGTCGAGCACCGGCGAGTTGTTTTGCCCGAGATAATTCCTCGATGGGGTCGTCCCCACACATAACGTTCGGAATGCGGAAAATCCGCCAAGATCTCATGTTTTTGGTCCATGAAGGAAAACGAACAAACCGGCGCCCGCAATCAACCCCGCCCCAAACAACGTGCGCGGGCCGGGAATTTCCGCGAAAATCAACAGGCCGAACAGAGTGGCCCAAAGCAGCGCGGTATAGCCGAAGGGCGCGATGATGTTGGCCGGCGCCGCGGCAAAGGCGCGGATCAGACAAAAGTGGCTGATGACGCCGATCAGCCCCAAGACGAGCATCAGACCGGCGTCGGCAAGCCCGGGCGCGACGGCGGCAAAGGGCAGCAATCCGCCGCAGAAGAAAACTCCGGCCAGCGCCGTGTAAAACAAGGTCGTCACCGGCAAATCGGCGCGATGCAAAAGCCGGGTCGCGATCTGATAGAACGCATTGGCGACAGCGGCGAGGAAAGGAAACAGCATGGACAGCGAAAAATCCATGCCTTTCCGGCCAATGATCATCCATACCCCAATCAAACCCGCGATCACGCTTACCCATACGCTTGGGCTCACTTTTTCATGGAGAATGTAGACCGAAAGCGCGGCGACAAGAACAGGCGCCACCCACACAACGGCGGAAAAATCGACAAAAGGCATGATCTTAAGCGCCAACATGCCGAACAAAGTCGTGGCGAGCAGAAAGGTTGACCGCAGAATTTGCAATAGAGGCCGGCGCGAGATCATGAGGCGCGGGTCGCGCCAAGCAATGAAAATGCTCACCAAAACCATGTGCACGAAAAAGCGCGCGAAGGCGATTTCCGCCGTCGGATAGGTTTTGAGCAAGGTGCGCGCGGTTGAATCCTGGCAGACGAACAGGAAAGTCGTGACCAGCATCCAAAGGATTCCGGTCCTGATCGCCGCGCCGCTCGCCGCTGGCACCGGGCCGGAAGGGGCATGTTGGGGGGAGGCTATTGGATCGCCGGGTAAGTCGGCCGCAGCCGATACTTTGCGGGTCATGCAATGCTCAAAACGACGATTTCGAAAGCGGCGCGGCGAAGCGGTAGCCGAATGCCGGGGCTTTTTCCAGGCCAAAACGGGTCCGAAGACTCTGCGCGCGGTTGCGGCGGCATTGAAGGAGTTGCGAATATGCCGCGGGAAAATAGACGCCAGAACCCAACGACGCGATCCTGGTATCTCTGCCAGGACCGCGCGCACTGTCAACTCTCGAAGCTCTCGGCGCCAACAACCCGGAATCACACCGGAGCGCGTGCGATTTCGTGACGGTTGTTGTCGCGCAAGGCATCCCGGCGGAGCTTGGTGAGCGACGCTAGATGGAGGAGTACCGAGACCGGCACGAGGAAGACCGGAATAAGCACCAGCGGAAACCGGCTAACGAGCTCGTTCGGCAGATCGAAGGCAAATAACTGGAACGCCGACGGGGAAGTCAAAAATCCCGCCGTCACCGCGACGACGAGATCGGCAAGCCCAAATAGGTTCCACGCGGAGACCAGATCGGCATTCTCACGCGGCCCACGCCGGTACGCAATGGCGACGACCGGCGCGAGAACACCAACAAGAACGTCGCCGAGACCGGCCGGCCAGGCGAACAATCCCGGCAGCTTGCCCGCCGCGTAAAGGATCAGGAAAATCACGCCGAACGCACGATATAGCTGAACCCCGATGAGCCAATGCTGGGGCACCGCATCAATGATTCGCGCGACGCGGGGCGATCGCCAGATCAGTAACCCGCCGATGAGGATCGGAACGAGAATTCCGTATTGGATCGTGGGAATACGATCCGCGGTGCCACGATAGGCATCGGCCGACGCGAGTGCGATGGCCAGGAGAAACCATCCGATGACGGTGACGGTTGCGGCGCGGAGCGTCGCGGTGCGGTCGTCGGCGGTCCAATGGGCGTTGCGAAGCGCGCCGCGCAATCCAAACAGGATAGCCGCTATCGCGCCAATCGCGCCGGTGAGCACGTAGTCGGGAAGATAGGCAGGAACGATCATCACATACCTCCACAAACAGGATTGCACCATTCATTGCGCGCGTCACCAAAGGCGACGGTTAGCTGCCCTTTCGACCTCAGGGAAAGACCAACTCCAGACGTACCTATATAATTTATAGCGACTTGTCAATAGATAGTGAGTTGAAAATTTTAAGCGATACGCTATGTGTCGTCCATGACCAGCGGATATGACCAAAATTGCCCGATTGCCCAAGCCCTCGACGTCGTCGGCGAAAAATGGTCGTTGCTCGTGCTCCGGGATCTGCTCCGCAAGGGTCCTTTGCGATTTCAGGATTTGGCGACGGGGCTCGCGGGCGTCGCGCCGAACACGCTGTCCGCGCGGCTCAAGACGCTCGAAAAACAGGGGGTCATCGGGACGCGGCTTTATGAGCAACATCCGCCCCGGTTCGAATATTTCCTCACCGAAAAAGGCCAAGCGCTAGGCCCGGTATTAAAGGCGCTTTATAAGTGGGGGGAACGCTATGGCTGAAGGATCCGAAGGCTCGCATGTAGCTTCTGCGGCTGCGTGGCGACGCGAAGATCGTTTGCATGACGACGGACAGTCGCGGCGTCATGGCGATGCTGCGCGAGGAGGGTCCGACTCCCGGGCAAAGGTGCTCAGCCAGCCTCGAGAGCCGCCAGAGCCGCATCGAGCATCCCGGCCGGAAGCCAAACGACGCGGGGCCCGGCTGTCCAGATCAGCAGCATCCGCAACGTTTTGTCTGGCCAGAGCGGCGTCAGAACCGCGCGGTAGAGCGCCATTTGCGCGATGTATTCGGCGGGCGTGCCGTCGAGCGGGCAAGGTGCGCCGGTCTTGTAATCGGCGGCGAGAATTTCTTTCTGGTTTTCGCCAATCCGGTCGATTTTGCCGTTGACGTCAATCAACCGCCGCCCAGTCGCTATTCTGCCTGCCACACAAACTTCCGCTTTCGAATCTTGCTCGAACAATCCGGCAAGCTCGGGCAGGCCGATCACCTTAAGCACCTCCCCGGCGAGATGATGACAGGCCATATCGTCGAGGCCGGTGGCCTGTGCGGCTAGAAAAGCCTGCGCCGCGTCGCGGCGGTGCCGCGCGGCAATGCCTGGCAAATATTGCAACAGCAGATGCATCAGGCGGCCGCGCCGCGAGGCTTCGCGCCTAGCTTGCGCAGCTCTCGTGCCGTCGTGGCGATGGGCCGGCGCGAGGGCGTGCGAAGGATTGACGGGAGACATCGCATTTGTCTCGAATCCGGCGCCGCGCCAGAGCCAGTCCGGCAAGTCGGCGGCCGGCGTGGCGGCGGCCTGGCCGTCTGGCCAAGCGGCGGCGGCGGGCGCGCCGCTCCCTTCCGCGATGAGGCGCAGAATTTGATCCTCGCCATTCCAGAACGCCGGCACCGTCTGAATTCCGGTTTCGTTGGCGAGAGCGGCCTCGATCATCTTGGCCCAGCAGCCGGGATCTGGCCCTTTCGTACCGTGATACCCGGCGACATAGAGACGCTCTTCGGCGCGGGTCAAAGCTACATACAGAAGCCGCCTGTATTCGTCCCTCGCCGCATCGCGTGCCTTCCCCCGCGCGGCGGCAATCGCCTCGCAATCGAGCTCCCTCTTTGGCGACCACGCGATGGTCTGTTCGCCGGGCATTTTTGTTTCGAGCGCAAAGACTCTTGGGTCGTGGCGTGGGGATGGCACGCCACAGCTATCCGGCAGAAACACGATTTTTGCTTCGAGCCCCTTGGCCGCATGGACGGTCATGACCCGCACCGCGTCCTCGGCCCCCTCCATGTCGCGCTTGATCGAGTACTCCAACCCCGCGAGATCGTTGAGAAAGGCCGCGAGCGACGGCGCCCGCGCGTCTTCGTGGGCGATGGCGAGACGCAAGAGTTCGTCGATGGCATCGCCGGCTTCCGGTCCAAGTCTCGCTTCGACGGCGCGGCGTCCGCCATCCGCGCCGAGAAGGCCCGCGTAGAAAACAAAAGGTCTGCCGCTCGCCCGCGCGCGCCAGCGAGCGAGCTTGGCTACGGCCTCGACATGCCTTGTGCCGGTCGAGGCTTTGAGCGCGTCGAGAAGGCTGCCGCCCCGGCCGGGCGCGAGCGCCATGAGATCGTCATCGTCGAGCCCGATGAGCGGCGATTTCAGCACGCAGGCGAGCGCGAGATCGTCTTGCGGAAGCAGGCTGGCGCGCCCGGCTGCCATGAGATCCATGACGGCGATATGTTGCGTGAGCTCAAGCCGGTCGGCGCCTGCCGTGCGGATTTCCGCTCTTTTTCAGGGCCCGGATCATCGCCTCGAAAAAAGGCCCGCGTGTGCGAACGAGGATCAGAATGTCGCCAGGGCGCACCGGTCGCCGCCGCAAGGTTTGGCTATCGTGCACAAATTCATCGGAACCAGGTTTCATGAAATGCGCGATTTTCTGGGCAACCCGCTGGGCAACAAGATTGGCCGGGTCTTTCGCATCGAGAAGATCGAGCGGAAGTTTCCACGCGCGGGGATCTTCACTGGACCGCGCCGCCGCCAGCGGCCAGAGTTCCACAAGACCGGGCAATTGATGCTTCAACGCCTGGTGGGGCATCCAAACGTCATTCGCCGCGACAAGCCCGCCTTTATGGTCCCCGTGCTCGAAAACCTTGTCGATCGCGGAAAGAACGCCCGGCGCCGAACGAAACGACAGGGTGAGCGGCACGTGCGCGAAAGGTTGAGCGCCCGCCGTAAACTGGGCTTCGAATTTTCGCCGCATCTTGTCGAACCTGAGTGGCATGGCGCCCTGGAACGAAAAGATCGATTGCTTTTCGTCGCCGACCGCGAAGAAAGTGCGCGGGCCGGGGCTTTGCCCGCGCCCGGCCGCGAAATCGCTGGTGAGCTCTTCGAGAATTTTCCACTGGGCTTCGCTTGTGTCCTGCGCCTCATCGACCAGAACATGGTCGATTCCGGAATCCAGCTTGTAGAGCACCCAACGCGCATCGGAGCGTTTGAGCAAAGCCAAGGTTTTTTCGATGAGATCGTCGAAATCAAGAACCCCGCACGCCGCTTTCTCCTCACGGTAGCGCTCGAAAATCGCACTTGCGACCTCGATCAGCGCGTGCGTTCGGTCGAGTGTCGCGGCACGCTTGCGCTCGGCGCGAAGCGCACCGAGACGCACCTGCTCGGCGTCAAGTTCAGCAGCGATTTCAGGATGCGCCAGCGCGAGATTCTTGGTGATAAGAGACGCGTATTTCATGTCGTCCGCTTTGAAGAAAATGGCACGATAAGACGCAAGGCACACTTCGAGGGAGCCATCGGAAGACTGCGGCCGATAGGCCGAAAAGGCTTGCCGGAACCGGTTTGCGCGACCTTGATCGGGCTTCTGGCCGGAATCGAGAATCGCCGCGATCACGGTCCAGCGCTCCGGCGCGATCCCTTCCTCGGCCATCTCGCGCTCGATGCAAGCAACATCGCGATCCTTGGCCAGACCCAAGGAACGGCGCAAAATCTCCGTGGGCTCGTGTGGCCAGTGCGCGCGCAAAGTCGCACCGTGCTTCATCGTTTCCTTGATGAGTTCGTCAAACGCCTCCGGCCCGCATTCGTCGAGGACGCGTCGCAGAGCGGCACCGGGCGAGCCCTTGTTGGAATTCGCCTCAGCAAGAACCACGCTCCGGGCGCGCTGCAACAGTTCCGCCTGACGCAGATCGTCGGGCACTTCGAACCGCGACGGGACATTCGCCTCGAATGGAAACAAATGCAGCAGCCGTTCGCAAAAAGCATGGATCGTCTGGATTTTTAAGCCGCCCGGTGTCTCGACCGTCCGCGCGAAAAGTTTTCTTGCCGCGGTCAATTCCTGGCTGCCTGGTACCGGCGACCCGGCCGCGACGATCCGCCATCCAAGTTCCTCGTCGGCAAGCTGTGTCCACTGGGCGAGCGTCTCGAACACGCGCGCGGCCATGTTCGCGGACGCTGCCTTGGTAAAGGTGAGGCAGAGGATTTTTGAGGGCGCGACGCCTTGGAGGAGAAGCCGGATGACACGGCTCGCGAGCACATGCGTCTTGCCGGATCCGGCATTGGCCGAAACCCACACCGACTGGTTCGGATTTGACGCCTGGTGCTGTTTGCCCCGCGTGCCGGCCGGGATGTCGAAGGATGCCATTATATGCCGCCATCCTCCGGCTCACCACCGAGCGACCATTCCTTGACACGGGCAAGATGATCGTAAGCATTGTAGCGCTTCGCGAATTTCGGAAACGGACGCGGCGGATAGGCTGTTGCCGGGTCGCGGAACTGATCGAGCAGTTCAATAAGACCGCGATAATGGACGTCCGCAGTATCCATGAAGTTTTTTTTCGTGACATTGGCTCTAGTCTTGGCAAAATCGAGGGGCTTTTCCTCGCCGCCCAAGAGTCCTCCGAGCTTTAGATAGAGCGCCTCGACCGATGTGACCGCCGCCCCAAGGTCGAAGGCGCCGCGCAGGCACATCGCCGCTTCCAGCGTTAGTTGCGGCGCGAAATCCAACAAGAATTTCGTTCACTCCTGGCGGTGTTCCAGTCTTGTAATCGACGAGCGTTACCGTTCCATCGATATTCAGCTCGATCCGGTCCGCGCGCGCCTCCAGCCGAAAGACCGAACCATCGCAAAGAGGAATATCGAGTTTACCCTTGAGCTCGGTTTTGATTGCTTTGATCCTATCCCGGCGGCCTGCTTCGAATCCAAGATAGAAATCGATCGTCTTTTCGAGCCGAGGCCATCTTAGCGCCACGAAATCGGCGTCTTGCAATTGCGCGGTGAGCTCTTCGCGCAGGAGGGCGCGAAGTTTTTCGCGCGCGTCTGGTGGCAGGGGTCCAACCGCGTAGCAATCGACAAAGCGCGCAAGTGCCGCGTGGATCGCGCTGCCGAATTCGCCCGCGCCCAAAGCACCGCCGAGGGGATCGAGTTCCTTGAGACGCAGAATTTTCTCGGCATAAAGGGCGTAAGGGTCGCGGCGCAGCGTCTCGATCTGGGTCACGCTGAGGCGCTTTGGGCGCAGCTCGACCGGCGGCCTTGGCCGCGGTCTGTCGCTTGACGCCGGGACCGGGGCCGATTGGTCGATTGCCTGCGCAAGACGCAAATAAAACTCTCCGCGTTCACGGCATGCCTTCCATGCCTCGCCGCCAAGCGCCGCCATGCGCTGAAGGAATCGCGACGCCACCACGGGCGCGCCGTCGCGTTTGCGGGCACGGCTCAAAATCACTTTGCCTTTGCCCATGGCTTGCGCGAAATCATGCGCCGTCTGGCCGAGTTTGCGCTCTGGCGGCGTCAGACCCAAAGCGGCGCGCATGGGCCGATTGAGAAAAGCGTCGGTGCGTGCCTGAGGCGGCCAAACCGTCTCGTCGAGGCCGCCAAGCAACATGACATCGGCGTCGATAAGGCGCGCCTCGAGAAGCCCGAGGATTTGGAGGCGCGGATGCGCCCGCGTCGCCTCGCGCAGGATGATTTCGCGCGCGATCGCCGCAAAAAAAAGCCCGTAGGATTCGACGTCGAAGGTCATGCGGTCTGGAGCGTTTTGCATAAGCTCCTCGAAGAGGTCGTCGAGCGCCTCCCGGTCCTCGCGGTCACCGTCATCGTCCTCGGAACCAGCGATCGCCTCGATCGTGTCGCGATGCGCCGCCGCCCACCAGTCCAGGGTGTGGTTGCCGCGCAAGTTCAGAGAGCGGCGCGAATTGGGCGCCAAGGCGGGACAGCAGATCGTCGAGGCTCGCCCATTCTTCGGCGGAAATCCGCTTCTTGGCCGGATGCGCGAAAGCGTTGTCCGCTTCGTCACGAGCCGTGGCGATCAAGGCGGACGGCTCGCCAACATTGCGTTCGGCAAGGCATCCAGCGGCGCTGGCCGAGCGCAGCAAGCCGATTTCGAGAAGCGCGGCACGCCGGGCAACGTCTTCGCGGGAAAGCCCCAGCCGCAGCAGCGGATGCGTCAAGCAGCGCGACAAGGTCTGCTACCTCCATTTTGCTCGCGGCGCAGGCGACCACGAGCCGCGCCAGCGCGCCAAAAGGGCTCGTGCTGAGAGGTTCGCCGGCGGAGTCCTCGGCATCGACGCCCCAGCGCAGCAATTCCGCGCGCACCCGCCGTGCAAGGTTGCGATCCGGAGTGACGAGCGCCGCCGTCGCGCAAGGCGTCTCCAAAACGTGCCGCATGGCGATCGCAAGCGCCAGCGCTTCCTCGCGCTCGTCGGCCGCCTCGATCAAACTGACCCCTTGCAGCGCGGCATCGAGCAAAGGCGCGTCCACGCGCGCGCGGTAATCGATCCATTCGTGGGTCGATTCCGCCGGACGCAAGGCCTCGGATACAAACGCATCCCGCGCGGCGAGACTTTGCGCGACCTCGCCGAGACTGACAACAGTTTCGCGCTTGACCTGGAGAAGGCCGAGAAGGCGGGAGAGCGCGGCCTGCGGATGGGTGAACGAGGCCTCGATATTTTGGCCGGGATCGCCCGCGATCATCGCCCATGCGCGATCGTCGAGATCAAGATCGAGGCCAGGCAGCACGACCGCGCCCTTCGGCGCCCGGGCGATTGCCGCGAGAAGGCGGGCGGTCGCGCGATTGGTGCCCGTCGAGCCGATCGCAATGACCGGACCGCTTAGCATGCCATCTCGCAGGCGGCGGCTTTGCGCCTCGATCAGCGCAACCTGGCGCCGCGCTTTGTCCACCAAGTTGCATTCGGCGAGAATCTTTGGCCAATGCTCGATCGCGATATTGAGGAAATCGAGCGTGATTCGCCAATAGGAGTCGAACTCGGGCAGAACGAGAGGATCGAGGGCTTTCCAGGCTACATCCTCGATGATCAATTCGTCGATGAGGTTCGCGAGCTCGCCGGACAAATACCAGGCATCGGCGGGCGTCGTCGCGACAAGAAAAGACTCATGCGTATCGAACTCATATTTGCCTTGCGCGTCGACCGAGACGATCGCATGGCTTAGGAATTGCGCCCATTCGAGGATGAGTTCGGCGAGCTGCATCCGCCGCGCGATCTCTCCCATCGCCTCGGGGATACCCGGCTCATAGGTGCGATCAAGCGCCCCTTCGTCGAAGAGCAGGCCTGTCTCCGTTTCCTCCAGCGCGCCGAGCGGGAGAATGCGCGGCAACACCACCGAGGAGCGGTTTATCGCGCGGAAAAATTCATCGGCGAGCGCGCGGGCGGCACGCCGCGTCGGCACATAGATCGTGGCATCCGCCAATGCGAGAGGACCGAGGCGCGCCGAAAACCCCTCGACGACGCGGCCTTCGAGGAGCGCGGCAGCGAAGGTTTTCAAAAATGGCGCGCCAGGCGCGATGGTAAAGACGTTCGCTGCCTGCATGAAGCTTTCGGCCTGAGCTTGTGGGATGATCGCGGCTCCCATCCTACACGGCTTTACGTGCCTGCCCCAGGCTTGCCGCGCGGTTCGCATTAAAATGTTGCACGTGAAACGAGGGCGCCCCGGCCCCTTTGTTTCCAGTAGCTTCGCCGAATTCAGGATGACCCCGGCACGCCGATACGTATAGCGTCGCTTGACGGAATACACTTTCCCTGCTAAGCTACCCTATGAAAATCAGGAACCTGATCCATAAAGGGCTGCGACGCTTCATCGAGGACGACGACAGTTCAGGCTTGCCGCCCGCCGTTGGGCCGAAGGTCCGCAAGATGGTGTCTTTCCTTCAGGACATAGAGCAGGAAGGCGAACTACGTACCGTGCCTCTCTGGAAAGCCCACCAGATGACCGGCGACCGGAAAGGCACTTGGAGCCTGTTCGTCACCAAGAACTGGCGCATCACGTTCCAGATCAATCAGCCGGGGGTTGAAATTATCAATCTTGATTACGAGAACTACCACTAACGAGAACTACCACTAAGAGGTGGAGCCATGGCACAGGACATTCGCATGAAGAACCCGGCCCATCCCGGCGGGTTCGTAAAGACCGAGATCATCGAGCCGCTCGGCTTGTCGGTGACTGACGCCGCACAGGTGCTTGGCATAACGAGGGCAGCTCTCTCAACCTTTTTGAACGAACGCGCATCCCTTTCGCCCGGCATGGCGATAAGGATTTAAAAAGCGTTCGGCGTCTCGATGGACACGCTCATGCGGATGCAGACCTCTTTCGAGATCGCTGAGGCGCGGAAGAGGGAACAAGACATTCAAGTTCAGCCCTATGTGCCCAAGACCAAAACCAGCCCGCGACCGAAATCATTTTAGAACGGAAATCTATCTTGCCGCTGCGTGTGGCGCGAGCCGGGTTGCTCGATGTTCCTCGCGATGAACCCCGGACAAGCTCGCCCCCAGCGTGCGCCGCGCCACCTTGTCCGACCTTGCGAACGAAAAAGCGGCCCTTTCGCCGGAAATGGCTATGCGGGTCGAAAAGGCTTTCGGCGTCAGCATGGATACCCTGCTGCGCATGATAAATTCTACTGGGACGGGGGATTGTTCGACAATACGCCGCTCGGCGCCGTGCTTGACAGGCTCGATAGCGCGGCGGGCGTGGACCTGACCGTTTATGTCGTCAATCTGTTTCCGAATAAGGCACCCATTCCCCGCAACATGCAGGAGGTCACCGTGCGGACCCAAAACCTCCAGTTCGCCAACAAGACCCTGGGAGATGTGAAAATGCTGCGGCGGATTGACGAGGTCGCCGACTTGATGGCCGCGCTCGAAAGTCTTCCCGAAGGCAATCCGCTCAAGGACAATCCGGCCTATCAGGCGGTGGCGAAGCGCCGCTACGTTCGTGTCCCGCGAATCGTCCCGATCACGCGTCCGGACCAGGTCTTGGGCTTCGGAGGCAGCGATTTCTCGCCCGAGACAATCGAACAGCGTGCGAACGAAGGCTACAAACAGACCGACTTGGCACTGCAAGCAGCGTAGGAGAATCACCGGTTTGAGTTCTGAATTGGCCCGATGCGCGCCGCCTGAAGCTAGAGCCAGCGGCGCGGCGGCGGGCTGCGGTCGGGGGCCACCCGCTAGGCACCATCTGAGCGGTTCTTAGGTGATGCCGGTTCAGGCACAAATTCCTCATCAGCACGATAAACAAGCCAAACGTTATCAGCGAGCTGTCGACGCGGAGCGGGAGTTTGGGGCGCATTCGCTGGAACCTTATCGGCTAATCGCCGTTCAGGTCAGCGGAACCTCGGATAAATCCGGCACAATCTTATCCTGAGCCGGTATTTTCGCATGACAGGAGATTTTTCATGAAGCTCGTAACAGCACTATCCACCGCAGCGCTCGTGCTTGCGCCGGCCGTCGGGCTCGCACAAGCTCCCGCAAATGATCCAGGAGACACGAAGGATGAACCCGGCCTAGTAGAAAAGGCCATCGGGGCAATTACCGGTCGCCCTCCGGGCACGAAAGAAGGTGCAGATGCAGATAAGAGTGCCGATAAGGACTCTGCCGCGAAGGCCGCAGGCGATACAAACTACTACCCCGATTGGTCAAAGGTTAAGAAGACCGATAAATAGCGGGATGCCGGGCGGTGGCGTCCAGACGTCTTCGCCGGGCCGTCCGCCGTCAGTTGTTCGCCGGAGCTGCCCTCTCAGGGCTCGCTCGGGGAAGGGGGAGGCGCGTTGTTTTGACGAACGCGAAGCCAGTTGGAAGCTCGATGAAAACGCGAGGACCCGCAATGTTTAAAATTGGACTAACGGCGTTGATCGCCATACCCCTAGCATTCGCATCCGCGAAAGCTGCCGACAACATTGCGGCTGCCAACGCCGCAGCTGACTTCGGCCAGTTCGGTCTTGCAGGTCTCTCCGTCGCGGGACAGGCACCCGCCGGATATGGATATCCTCCCTTCGGCCCGCCTGAATATACGCCTGTCGGCCCGCCTGTGTATAATCCCGTATGCTTCACGCAATATGTGACAATAGCGAACGGAAACACTTTGGTCAATTTCCCGCATACGATTTGCCGATGATCGATCGCCAGCGGCGGCCGACTATCGGGACGTGAAGGACCCTCGGCGCGAAGCCCGTCAGCCACGGCCGCTATGCCGCCTTCCAGATGGACGGGCCGCAATCTCTCGGTATCTGTTTGCCGGCATCCTGCGGCTTATCGCGGAACTGCGGCCGCCTCCGACAGACGTATCAGCGTGAAACGCTTGATTGTTTTGCGGCCGGGCAAAACCAAGGGAGAGGTTTAGATGACAACAAAATCCGGATTTTTCGGCACTCGGCGCGCCGATGTCACCGGCTTGGAGGCACGAAATTCGCTTGGCGAGGAAGTCGAGCAGCAGTTCCTTGGCTCGATGGCCAACGGACAGCGAGACAAGGCTGCGAGACGACGAGGCCGCTCGCGCCGCGGTTTTTTTCTCATCCCGTTTGCCATCGCCCTACCATGGTTGGCGCTTTCGCCGGCGGCGCGAGCGGTTATCCCAGCACCGGACGGAGGCTATCCCGGCCAAAACACCGCTGAGGGTACGAATGCTCTCCTTAACCTCACAACCGGCTCCCTCAACACGGCCATCGGATTTGCAGCGCTCTTCAATAACAGAACCGGTAGCGGCAACACGGCGAACGGTAGTGAGGCGCTCTTCAGCAACACAACCGGCACCCAAAACACGGCCAACGGTCTTGTTGCGCTCAGGAGCAACACAACCGGCTTCGGCAATACGGCCACCGGTGCTAGTGCGCTCAGGAGCAACACAACCGGCACGAACAACACGGCCACCGGTGGTGGTGCGCTCGCTGGCAACACAACCGGCGGCGAAAATACGGCCAACGGTCATAGTGCGCTCAGGGAGCAACACAACCGGCATCGACAACACGGCCACCGGTGTTATTGCGCTCTGCAGCAACACAACCGGCATGAACAACACGGCCGACGGTAATGGTGCGCTCGAAAACAACACAACCGGCGCCAACAACATGGCCAACGGTGCTCTTGCGCTCCTAAGACAACACAACCGGCGGCGGCAACACGGCCAACGGCATTAGTGCGCTCTTAAACAACACAACCGGCAGCAGCAACATCGCATTGGGCGGTGGTGCCGGTTCTATCTCACCACGGGCAATAACAATATCGACATCGGCAACCCGGTGTCGCGGGCGAGTCCAACACTATCCGCATCGGCACGGAAGCGAACGCAGACTGGCACCTTTATCGCCGGCATTAGCGGAGAGCATTGTGGCCGGAGGCGTAGGGGTTATCATAGGTGCCGACGGTCAGCTCGGCACGGTCATCTCCTCGGCAGCGTTTCAAGGATCGAGATCAAACCGATGGACAAGGCGAGCGAAGCGATCCTCGCGCTCAAACCGGTGACCTTCCGCTACAAGCACGAGCTTGATCCCGATGGCATCCCGCAGTTTGGCCTGGTGGCCGAGCAAGTGGAAAAAGTGAACCCCGATCTGGTGGCGCGCGACGACCAAGGAAGGCTTACACCGTGCGCTACGAAGCGGTGAACGCGATGTTGCTCAACGAGTTCCTCAAAGAGCACCGCAAGGTGCAGGAGTTGGAAGCGGCTATCGCGCGGCAGCAGAAGGATTTTGCGCGGCAGCAGAAGGATTTTGCGCAGCAGCAGAAGGAAATTAAAGCTCTCGCTGCAAGCCTCAAACAGCAGGCATTGCAAATCCAGAAGGCGAGCGGCCGGCGTGAAGTGAGCAAACCTGCCCCGCAAACCGCAACTGGCGGCTGACAATCAGTAAAGCTGCGGAGCCCAACCGGCAGCCGCAGTTCGCCACAAGGTCAGTCTAGAGCGGGTCCCGAATAGACAGAATTGGAAGGGGGATTCCCGAATTGGCGGAATTGTGATTTACCATGTTGGCTGGAATGGAGGCCGGCATGGATGGCAAAACCCTATTCGCAGGATTTACGTGACCGCCTGGTGCGGGCTGTACTGGCAGGTCAGTCTCGGCGCAAGGCGGCGCGCAGCTTTGATGTCAGTGCGAGCTGCGTGATCAAGCTCATGCAGCAGTTTGAGATAACAGGCGGTTGTCTGCCGCGAAAGTTTGGCGGCCATAAGCGGCACGCGCTGGCTGCGCATGAAGATAAGGTGCGGGCGTTGGTGGCGGTGCAGCCCGAGCTGACGATCACGGAGCTGTGGAGCAAGCTGACGACGCTCGAGATTAAAGTCGGGCGGTCCGCCGTTGGGCGTTTTTTGCGGCATCTGCAATTGACCTTTAAAAAAAACTCTGCACGCCGCCGAACAAGAAAGAGCGGATGTCCGGGCCGCACGTCTCGCTTGGCGCGATAAGCAGAAAAGTCTTGATCCTCAAAGGCTTGTATTCATCGATGAGACCTGGGCCTCGACCAACATGACACCTCGCTATGGGCGATGTGAAAGAGGCAAGAGACTTATCGCTCACGCCCCGTTCGGCCACTGGAAGACGACGACCTTTTTGGCGGCGTTGCGCCACGATCGCATCACCGCTCCTTGTGTCTTCGACGGTCCCATTAACGGCGCAAAGTTCCTCGCCTATGTCGAGCAGGTTCTGGTGCCGACCTTGTCGCCTGGCGAAATCGTGGTGATGGATAATCTCGGTTCCCATAAACGCGCCGGCGTTCGAAAAGCCATCGAAGCCGCCGGGGCGACGCAGTGCTTCTTGCCCGCCTACAGTCCTGACTTCGATCCCATCGAACAAGTCTTCGCCAAGCTCAAAAATACGTTGCGCAAAATGGCCCACCGAACCGTCGATGCTCTGTGGGATGGCATCGGATTAGCTCTCGACGACTTCCCTCCAACCGAATGCTTCAACTATTTTCGCAATGCCGGATACGGGTCCACCTAATCGGGACCCGCTCTAGCGTGCAACGCGCCCAACCCGGGGCGCGTCACGATGCGGATCACTAGACCTGATCAACTCGCAGGGATGCGTTGCCGGGTTGGGCATCCCGCGTGACAACTTTGATTCGGTCAGCGAACCTTACATCGGGGATGAATTCCGGCAAACCGGCTGAGCCATCGAGGCGGCGGGGGCGCGCTTCTGGAATTGCACCAAAAGATTGATTGATCTTACAAGATCGAAGTGGGGCCACTGTCTTCGGCCTTGTAAGGTTTTTGGCCCCAATCGTACCAAAATGTTTCACGTGAAACATTTTGGTACGATTGGGACCGCCGGGAACGAGCACGGGCTTGTGGGTTTGCGCGGGGTCACCGCAGCGCTTTCTCAATCTCGGGCAAAATCACGTCCCGATAGCTCTCCTCGCCGATCGGTCCGGCGAACCGAAAGGCGATCGTGCCGTCGCCCTTGACAACAAAAGTTTCCGGCACGCCATAGACGCCCCAGTCGATCGCGGTTCGCCCCTTGCGGTCGGCGCCGATCCGCGCATAGGGGTCGCCTACCTCGGCGAGAAACCCTCTGATGTTTGCCGGCTCGTCCTTGTAGGCAAGCCCAAACAACCGCACGCCCGCGCGTGCAAGCGCAGGGTCCGTCGAAAGCCGCGCGATCAGCTCATGCTCCTGGTGGCAAGGCACGCACCAGGAGGCAAACACATTGACGAGCGTCACCTTGCCTTGGCGGAGATCCGCATCGGAAAATCCCGGCTTGTCCGGCAGCCCTTCGACGGGCGGCAAGGCGAAGGCCGGGACTTGCCTGCCGACGAGCGCCGACGGCAGACGCGACGCATCGCCGGAATAGAGCCGGATCACGAACAGTGCCGTGAGGGCGGCGAAAAGAACCAAGGGTACAAAAACGAGAAGCGGCCGCCGCGTGGCAGGCGGTTCCACTTCTCGCCGTGGCGCGGTTTCCGCCATCTATTCCAAGCTTTCCGGGTCCGGGTGTTGGCGGGTCTCGCGCGACAATGACGCAAGCGCCTGTTTCAAGCGCATGTAATCGGCCAAGATCGTCACGATCATTCCCGCCACGATCACGAAGGCAAGGGCATAGGCCGCGACGACGAAGCCAAGATGCGGATCATGGCTCATAAGCGGTCTCCCAGGCGGATGACGCGCCCGCGCGGCCCTGCTCCTGCGCACCCGCCGCTCGGATCGACAGACGGCGCAAGCGCCTGCGGAGGATCTCGTTGCGGATCGCCATGAGATAAAGCGTGACAAAAAGCATGCTGAAGGCGAACGCTATCACCACGAGCGGCCACAGCATGGACGGCGCGATCGCGGGACCGCCGAGGCGGAAGACCGAGGCCGGCTGGTGCAGGGTGTTCCACCAATCGACGGAGAATTTGATGATCGGAATGTTGACCGCGCCGACAAGGGTGAATATCGCGGCAGCGCGGGCGGCCTTGCCCGGATCCTCGATCGTGCGCCACAAGGCGACGAGGCCGAGATAGATCAAGAATAGCACAAGAACCGAGGTAAGGCGCGCATCCCAGACCCACCAAGCGCCCCACATGGGCTTGCCCCAGAGCGAGCCGGTGCCAAGGCAGAGCAAGGTGAAACCGGCGCCAAGTGCCGCCGCCGGTTTTTGCGCCGCGTCGGCGAGCGGATGGCGCCAGACAAGCGTGCCGAGTGCCGCCGAGGTCATGACGACATAGATCAACATGGCAAGCCAGGCCGCGGGCACATGCAGATACATGATCCGGACCGTCTCGCCTTGCTGATAATCCGGAGGGGCGACGAACCATGCGAGATAAAGGCCAACGCCGAACGAGAGCGCCGTGAGCGTCGCCGATAACGGCACGAGCACTTTGGCAAGCCGCAGGAAATTGGCTGGGTTGGCGTAATTCGGCATGATTTTCATCTGGGTTCGAGCATGCGAAAACGGACGATGCAAGCAGTACGCTAAACGTTCCGGTTTTGGATGGTGGAGCTGAGGGGACTCGAACCCCTGACCTCTGCAGTGCGATTGCAGCGCTCTCCCATCTGAGCTACAGCCCCCAAAACCGCTGTTTACGCGAGTGGCAAAACGCATGCAAGGTTGTGCTCTCGGCCGGACTTATACCATCGGTCGCGGACAGCGACGCATGGTGCCTTTCTCAAATTTTCGCGTCTTCAATGGGTTCGCGAAAATTTGAGAGTGGACCAACGGTCGTTCCACTTGACCGTTGGTTCTTTACATGAGGCTGCTGCGTCAAGTGTTTTTTTTGCGTTTCCGCGTCTTTTGGGTTGGCCCACATCAATGGTTCTTTACGACGTCCAGCATGAAGCTGGCGTCAACAGTCCGGGCCGACGCTGGCACTGACCCATCGGGCGGCGCAATGTATTAAACGCAGGTATTAAACGCAGGTCACCCTGCAACCAAATTGTCGCGCGCTCGCCCTTCCGGTCCACGCCCGCTTCGTTGCGGAAGGGGCGGAAACGCTCGAACCTCAAGATCTCCTCTTCATCGCCAAGCCTTTCTTGCCTTATGCCGCGGCGGCCGCCTCGAAATGCGCGCCGTCCTTCCACATACGCCCCATGAGCACGGCGAGCTTCCTCGCCACCGCCACGCGCGCCCGCTTCGGCCCGAGTTTCTTGATGAGCTTCAGGCCGAAGCTGGGCAAGGCGAAGCGCTTCTTCACAGTGGTCAACAGCACATTGGCGGCCTCGTAGAGATAATGCCTCGCCATCGCATCGCCCTGTTTGGAGAATGCCCATGCCGACATCAGTGTCGGCCGATTGGTAGCGTTTCTCGGTGAGACCAAGATAAGCGCCGATGTCGCGCGTTCTCTTAAACCTCTCCACATTCTCGATCGCGGCAATGAAGGCGAGCGCCGTGACCGGCCCCACCCCAGGCACGCTCATCAACCGCCAGGCGATCTCGTTGCGGCGCGCCAGCTCCTTGAGTCCGTCGTCGAGCTTGGCCACTTGCGCCTCGATCGACGCCAAGGCCTCGAGCCGCGCGTTGATGCTGGCATGCATGAGCGGATCGTTGCGTGTCGCTCGATACGCCGCCTCGGCGAACTTCTTCGCTCCAACCCGCGAAGGAAGCCATATGCCGAAGGGGCGCAACAGTCCGCGCACCTGGTTGCCGAGCGAGCGCTTCGCCTTGACCAATTGGTCGCGAGCGCCGAGCAGGGTCTTGAGGCGATGACTGTCTAGCGACTTGACGTGCACCGGCGAAAACCAGCCCGTCCGCAACATCTCGGCAAGCGCCCATGCATCGGCCTTGTCGCTCTTGATCCGCCGGCTCTTGATCGCGTCCGCCGCTCGGCGCGCGTCCATGCATGCCATTGGATAGCCCATCGCCGCGAGCGAGCGGAAAAGATGCGGCGTGAACGGCCCGCTCTCCCGCCCGGCCTTCGCGGGTTTGTCCCGAAAACGCTTCAAGGCGGCGGCGATCATCTCGGGGTGCGTGTCAACCATACCGCGCCAGACGATCTTGCCGTCCGCCTCCACGACACACAACGCCGTCCGCTTGCCCCCAACGTCCAATCCTGCAAACATGGTCATCGCTGCTCTCCATTCGTCGTTCACGAATCACCAGCGAAAGCTTCACACCTTCCGCCGGAGAGCAGCAACCTCATGTACGGGATGTATTACAGCGTTATGTCGAGTCGGTAAAGTAACCAATCGTACAACGTGTTTCAGTGAAACAATTTGGTACGATTGGTCCAGACCATTATCCGTTCAAATGACATAAGATCATGGTCTAAAGTTTTGTCTTTTCGCATGATCCGGAAAACCTCGGCCCGCTTGCACGGATAATGTCAAAGTCCCGAAACCTTCGGCTTGACCGGTTGTCCTTGCGCCGGAGCGGCCCTCCAGTTGCGCGGCCGGCGGCGTGATTTCGTTTGCCGCGTGATCGGCCGGGCGGGGCGCAAAACCCGCGGCGGCCGCATTGGCGGCAGCCAGTTCCGAACTCGTGAGCCTCGCGGCAACGGCGTCGCGTTTCCGGGCGGCGTCGGCGTCGCCCGTCGTCGCGACGATCGCAAACCAGGTGTAGGATTTGACAAGGTCTTTCGGCAGCCCAAGGCCCCGCGCGAGCAGAACCGCCAAATTATATTGGCTGTCGCGAATGCCATATTCGGCCGCTTTGCCAAACCACAAAGCCGCGCTCGTATAATTGGGCTTGCCGCCTTCGGCGGCGAGCACGCCGAGATTATGCATGGCGCGGGTGTTACCCTTCTCGGCCGCCCGCTGATACAAATTCTTGGCGCGCTGCATGTCCCTTCCGACGCCGAGGCCTTTTTCGTAAAGCGATCCCAGCCGGTATTCCGCCACAGCGAGACCTTGTTGCGCCGCCTTCTCGTACCATTGCGCCGCCAGTTCATAATTCCGCGGACCGGCGCCGCCCGCAGCGTAACGAACCGCCAGATCGAATTGCGCCACCGCCTCGCCGGCTTCGGCTTGGCCAAGGAGATTTTTACTTGGCCCAACTGCCGGCGGAGCTGCCCGCGCGGTGAATGGGCCGGCGGAAGGCACTGTTGGCGCGGGCGCCAAGGCGGCTGGTGGAAGAGCTTTCGCGGGGACAGTGGCGACAGGAGGGCGTGGCGGCGCTGATATGCTCGCCATATTGCCCGGGCGAATGGTCCCGGCCACGACCGCGTCGCTGCCCGCGATGGCTCGCGTGGCGGGCGAAAGCTTACCGAAAGGTGTGGCGCCATCCGAAGGAAACCCGGATTCCGCCGACGCCGCCAGCCGCGATGGATCGAGCAGTGCGGTCATCGTGCTCGCCGCGCCCTCTGCCGGAAGCTGGCCTCCTGGCGCTTCGATTCGTCGCGCCTCGCTTGCTGGCAGTCGGCCCTTGGGCCTCATGCCTGCGAAGGGCCGGCTTGCGACGCCCGCCGGCTTCCCATGCTCGGCCATTCTACCGGAATGCCTCAGAAAGTCAGGAACGAAATCGTTCAAATTGTTATAAGCGAGCGTTCTGGCCAGGGCATAGGCGCCAATCGCGGCGAACAAAACGGCGGCGACCAAAACGAGCGGACGCTTATGCATGACAAAAAGGCCCCGGCTCCGGCCAAATAGAAAGGCGCCCGGCGTCGCCCTGCCGTCGTCTCCCGCCAGGGATTTAGATGTCGCGCCATCCAGCTCCATTTGCGCGGTACGCGCCGCGCGGCGGGCGGCAGCGATGAAATCGGTGCGGCTCGCCCCTTCGTCGCGAACCTGAGAGGCCTTGGGCGGCGCACCGCGGGGCTCGCTATGTTCGTCCCGGCCAGGAAAGCCAAAGCCGGGTTCAATCAGGAAAGCAGCCTCGCCGGCTGTGTCGCCGTGCGCGGCAGGTTGGAGCTTCCCGGCTCCTTGCACGCCATCGTCGACAAGAGTCTTCCTGGCTAGCGGGTTCTCGTGTTGCGCGAGGTACGTAAGGATCGGCGCAAAAGGATCTTCAGGGGCAACTCCGGCGCCGCGGCGGTCAGGCCGCACCCCGCCTGCGACGGCCTCCAGGCGAGCGCAGTAGCCGGCAACTTGCTCCACGGATTTTTGGATCGCGGTCAAGGCGAGCTGCGCGCACTGGGCGGTTTCCTCGTGAAAGGCGCGCAGGCCGTCGATTCCGCGCATGACGCCTTCCGCATCCTCGAACGAACCAGGTCCATTCGACGGATTCGGCTCGGCCACACTTGACAGGCCGCTCACAATCCGGCGCGTCTCCTCGAGCTGATCGGATAGGCCACCGATAGAACGTTCAAGCGAAGTCAGCGAAGCAAGGCCTTCGCCGGCGCGATCGAGACGCTCGGCGAGCTTGGCGATCTCCAGTTCCAGAGCCGCGCCCGCGTACCGGTCGTGACCGGAGTCTCGGGCTAGCTCCATCTTTTTGACGGCGTCGCCGACCAGATTCCGTAGCGTGATCATCTCGTTCGCGCCTGCGGCCAGCCCCGCTTCGAGCCGTGCTGCGAGTTGCTGGTGCGAGGTCTCGATCTGCCGCGTAAGCGCATCGTAGCGGGCCGGATCCTTGCTTGGCGCCGGAAACGTTTCAGGGACGGGATTTTCCGCATCATGCCCCTCGAACGAAGCCCTATAAGCTTTTGCCGCCTCGAGTTGCGTCAATGACCGTTGAAACACCCGCGCGATACGATCGAATTGTTCCAGCGAACTCGCGCATTCGCCAAGTTCCCGCATGGTTTGGGCGCGAACCGGGGTTTCGAGCGCAGCTCCCTGCCTCGCTTCCGCGCCGAGTACGCTGGCTTTGCCGTCGCGGTCGACGCCTTCGCCCCCAAAATCGCGGTCAACGTCATCGCAGGCATTCTCAAGCTTTTGGGCAAGCTCCACAATGTCCTTTTCCGGGCCGCCCAAGAATCGATTCGGCGACCGAGGGGCTAACGTGATTCGAAGCCATTCTTTCACCCGCCATCGATGGAGTCCGCTTGGCAGCGCCTTCGCTGTCAGTTTGCAGAGAGGTCTTTTGCCCGGGCGGTTCGACCGTGGGCATGCGACGCGAAGCCCGGAGCTCGGCTTCAAGCCCGGCCAGCGCGGCCCTGAGCGAGTTGCTGCCGTCGCGGCCGCGATTACGCAGCCGCACCTCCAATTCATCCAATTTTTGGACCAGCTTCGCGCCCCTTTCGCGGTTCATGTCGAACGTGGTTAAACCCGGCGACAGCAGCTTGGCGATCCCCGCAAGTAGCCCGGCGGCCTGTTCCACACTCTCGGCCGGGCGTCCTCCTAGGCCTCCACGCGAGGCATGGACCAGCGCTTCTGGATCGCTCGGGTTAAGAGAACCGTCATCAGCCTTGGAGGAAATTGCGGACACAGGCTGCCTTTCACCGTCAAAAAACCAAGTATGATTTGCATCGTCGCGCCGCTGGCTTGCCCGGGGCGGACCATCGAAGCGAGCTTCGTCTGTGTCTGGGTCCTCGCCGCGCATCGAGCCCTCGGTCTCTTCGTGAACTTGCCGGATTCGGCTCCGGCATCGTATGGCCTATTATGCCGCAAAGCCCCGGCACCCGGCAAATCGCGCAGCCCATGCCGAGGATAAGCCCGGCGCCACCAGGTTCGAGAGCGCCGAATCCGACGTCCCCGACCACGCCCATAGTATGTTCTCGCGCATGCCGCCAGCGGAGCTTGCTTTCCTGAAAGCGCCAGCATGATCCAATCGCGACGCGCCATGCCCAAGCCACAAATCATTGCGACCTTCAAAGCGCCCGTAAACAATAAATTAATGCGCGGCGGGCCGAAACCCGGGGCGCCCGGGAGGGGCTCATGAGCCCGTGGTGCTTGGCAAACCCCACAAACCTCAGATTTTCCCCGTGAACAACCTATCAGGACACTAGCAACCCCCTTGATCCCTCACCGAGTTAGCGCCGACCGCAGCCAGATCTTGACCCATGCGGCAAAACCTTCTAACTCGAACGCGTCCCGTTGCGCTGTTTGGTGCTTCGAGACTGTGGAGTGGGCGTCGCCCACCAAAGACGCACCCGTGGTGCCGCCTTCATATCTATTATGTGAAGCGTTGGGCCTGTCGGCTTGGCCTTTGATGGGGCCTGGCAGAGGAGGGCGCGTTCCTCCCCCTTGCTGGCGGGAGGACGCGGTTTCAGCGCCACGCTTCCGCGCGGGCCGTGTCCTTTTTCCGGCGCAACGCTTTAAGAGGACACGCGATGACGAAGCGCGCCGAGGCCAAATATAAAATCGACCGCCGGATGGGCCAGAATATTTGGGGCCGTCCGAAAAGCCCCTTCAACCGGCGCGAATATGGGCCGGGCCAGCACGGACAGCGCCGCAAGGGCAAGCTATCCGATTTCGGCACCCAGCTTAAGGCCAAGCAGAAGCTCAAAGGCTATTACGGCAACATTTCGGAAAAGCAGTTCCGCAAATATTACGCCGAAGCGATCCGCATGAAGGGCGATAGCGGCGACAATCTGATCGGGCTTTTGGAGCGCCGGCTCGATGCCGTGATTTATCGCGCCAAATTCGTTCCGACCGTTTTTTCGGCGCGCCAATTCGTCAATCACGGCCATGTCAAGGTCAATGGCCGCCGGGTAGATATAGCCTCCCACCAGGTGAAGGTCGGCGATACGATCGAGCTCAAGGAGAGTTCACGCCAGATCATCCTCGTTCTGGAGGCCCAGCAACTCGCCGAACGCGACGTCCCGGATTATTACGAAGTCGATCACACCAAGATGACGGCGAAAATCACCCGGATTCCATTGCCGTCCGAAGTGCCCTATCCGGTGATGATGGAACCCAATCTCGTCATCGAGTTCTATTCGCGGTAAACCCGGCAGAGTAAAATTGGGCGCAACGATCTGACCATGCGCGGTTCATGCTGAAACACGCAACAAGTTTATCCGGCGACTCGATTGTATAATCCGGAACCAGGCGCTACTGGAACATGGTTTTCAAATCGGCGATGCCCTTGGCTATGAGCTCGGCGCCAAAAGCACCTTGCGCCTCGGCTCTTAGCACGATTTCCGCGGCTTTGGTCGCGGCCTCGGCGGCGGCGGCACGCACCTCCGCCGTCGCCTGGGTTTCCGCCACGCTAATTTTCTCCTCGGCCTGTTTGGTCCGGCGTTGAAGAAATTCGGTCATATGTGCACGTGCCTCGCTGGCGATACGTTCGGCTTCCGCATGGGCTTGCGCGACGACCGCCTCGGCCTCGGCTTGCGCTTCGGCGCGCCGCTGTTCGAAAGAGGCGAGAACGGCTTCGGCTTCCGCTCGTAGCCTTGCGGCCTCCGCGAGTTCAGCCGAAATTCGTGCCGCGCGACCGTCGAGCGCGGAATTGACCTTCCTGTGCACGCCGAGGTAAAGCATCAGGCCCACGAAAATCACAAAGCCAACCGCGACGACAAACTCCCCGTCGAACATCAAAACTCTCCAGCTCACGCCTTGATCGTGGCGATCGCCCTTGCGATGGCCTCTTGGCCGGCGGGTTTGCCGGTGATGTGCTGAACGATCGCCGCCGCCGCCTCGCTGGCGATCGCCCCGACGTTGCCCATGGCCTTGATCTTCATTTCAAGAATTTGTGCTTCCGACGCCGCGAGCCTGACGTTGAGCTCGGCTTCTAGCGCGAGGCGGTTTGCCTCGGTCTCCGCGGTGAGCGTTGCGTGGGTTTCCTGGGCTAGCGCCAGCGCCTTGGCTTTCGCGTCGGCGATTGCCTTGTCATGCGCCGCGGCGGCTTCTTCCGATCGCGCTCGGAAAGCATTTGCCTCGCCGATGTCGTTGCTGATCTTGTGGGCGCGGGTACGGAGAATGCTTTCCACCCGCGGCAAGGCAATTTTCGACATCAAAAGGTAGAGCAACCCAAAGCTCAAGGAGAGCCAGATCAGCATCGGCGTGAAATTGACCGGATCGAACGGCGGGAACGAGGTCTCGCCATGGCCGCCGCCTGCCGGCGTCCCGGTTCCGGCAATGTGACCTTCTTGTTCGTTGCTGGCCATCCGTCACATCCCGCGCGGAAAAGTTTGCGGCCTCAAGAGTGCGTCCCGAAAACTCCGGACGCTCCCAGAGCGCGTCCCGATCAAATGAAATCATTTGATCGATAAGGACTCGCTCAAGATCAATAAGTTGGAGCATGTCCTCATGAGACATCGGATATATCCGATGTCTATAAATATCTAAAAAGTCGAGCAACTTTTTTGGGACATGCTCTAAGGGTCTTTCTACTTGACGACGAAGAGCAGAAGAATCGCTATGAGCAAGGCAAAAATGCCCAAGCCTTCGGCGAGCGCGACGCCGATGAAAACCCGTCCGAACTGACCATCGGAAGCGCTCGGATTGCGTAGCGCACCCAACAAGAAATTACCGAAAATTATTCCAACGCCTATCGCGGCCGCTCCTGTGCCGATCGCGGCGAGACCGGCGCCTATTAATCTGGCTGCTGCGGGTTCCATTGTGCACTCCTTAAGGTTGCGATGATGGGCGGCCAATCTGTTGTGCAATATTTATTCAGTGGCCCGGATGAATTGCGTCGTTGAGATAGACGCAAGTGAGAATGGCAAAGACATAGGCCTGGAGGACGGCCACGAGCAATTCGAATGCCGTCAATACGATTGCCATCGCGAAAGGCAATGGCGCGACGACCACGAAGGCGCCGGCGCCAAGCAAGCTCACGACGAAACCACCCATTACCTTGAGCGTGATGTGTCCGGCAAGCATATTGGCGAAAAGACGAACCGACAAGCTGACCGGGCGGGAAAGGAACGAAATGATTTCGATTGGCACCAGAAAGGGCAGCAGGGCGACAGGCACCCCCGAAGGCACGAACAGCCTGAGGAAACGCGGGCCATTGTGCAGAAAGCCATAAACAATGACGATGCCAATGACAAGCAGCGCAAGCGCGCCAGTCACCGCGATCTGACTCGTCACCGAGAATGTATAAGGAATGAGCCCGATCAGGTTGCAAAACAACACGAATAGAAACAGCGTGAACACGAAGGGAAAGAAGCGCATGCCGTCATGTCCGCCCGCTATGTGCACGGTGGACACGACGAACTCATACGCCATCTCCGCGATGGACTGAAGGCGGCCAGGAACGAGTGCGCGCGCGCGCGTTCCGAGGAGCATCAGCGCGGCGGCGGCCAGAACGACGATCAACATGAAAAGAGAGGCATTGGTGAAAGACGCATCGATGCCGAAAGGATGGAGGCCGACGATCGGTTTGATTGTGAACTGATGGATGGGATCCATGGTGTGTTCTTCGGCCACGTCTTGATCTTCCCTTCTCCGCCTCTAGAGTTGTTTCCATCGAAGTAGCTCTAGGTTCTTGATTGACACATTTGCTTAATGCGGCCCAGTGCCCGCTTCACTTGGAAAATTGGCTAGCGTCTTTACCTTCCAAATCTTAGCGAAAAACGGGACTCCATTGTTCAAGAATCCGGCGTCCGTCTTCATTCTTCTATCGGCCCTCTGAACCAGGCGGCTTCATGGCGATTTGATACACGTTCCAAAATCCCGCCGCCGCTCCCATGAGCAGAAAGGTTATAAGAAACGCCGGCGTGGTGCCGGCAATGCGGTCGATCCACCATCCGATGAAGGCGCCGACGATCACCGCCGCCACGAACTCGCTCAGGACGCGGAAGGCGAGGCCGATCGCGTTCCCAATCGACGCGGGGGAAGGACCGGCGCCGTCTTGCCCCAGGCCGCTCGCGCCCGAAGACTTGCGCCCAATTCGTCGTTGTGCGTCGAGCGCGCTGGAAAGCTTGTCGAGCCGCGCCCTCAAGGCTTCATTTTCGCGCTCGCGGCTTGCATCGCCGTGCCGTTCGACTTGTTCTCGTTGATCCATGTCCTGCTGCCCGCCGCGCTTCGCCACCCACCTCGCTCCACCGGTTTTCTTTCCCGCTTGCCCTCAAACTAACTTGCAAAAGCACTTAAACCGAATAGAGCCCTCACGAAACTGCACCGCGCCGCTAGGGCGCGATAGGTTGCCGCCCTTAGTCCCGGAACCGGAATGGACTGCACGATCGAACCGGCGGCGGGAAGCGCTGATCCGAACGCCGCCCGTTGCCCGCCGGCACGATAGGGAACGCCAGCCTCCGGTCGTCTCCTCGGCGCCTTGCTCATACGTATAGTTTTCAGGATCGTACGGATCAAGTCAAGTCGTCCCCCTGGCGCGCGACGCACGACGGCGACGGCTCGAGCAGCACCTTGATTGACGCATACGTCGCCTTCTCGCGTGCGCTGCGGAAGCCCTGGCGGAAGTCCTGCATCGGCATCGTGTGCGTCACGATCGAGCCGGGCTCGACGCGGCGGCGCGCGGCGAGATCGAGGTAGAGACGGAAGGCGTGGTCGCGTGCGCCGTCCACCGTCTCGATGCCATAGCCGCTCGCGCCGAGGATGGCGAGCTCCTTGAAGTAGATCGGTGTCCACTCGAAGCGCGCCGGCGTGGCGACGCCGACCATCACGAGCGTGCCGTGCGGGCGCAGGACGCGGACGCCGATCTCGAGCGTGCCGGCGGTCGCCACGGTGTCGTAGATGCGATCGACGCCGCCGTGTAGCCAGGGCAGGCCGCCCATCGGGCGCAGAAGCGGCGTCTCGGTGCGCTCGCCGATGGTCGCGATCAGCTCGCGCGGCGGAAGCGAGAAGAAATCCGTGGCGCCGATCGCGACCGCCTTCTCGCGCTGCGACGCGTGCACGTCGACGCCCCAGATCGTGACGCCGGGGTAGAGGCGCGACATGAGATGGATCAGGAGCATGCCGAGCGCGCCGCAGCCGACGACGACCACCGTCTCGCCGAGACGCGGGGGCGCTTTGTGCACGGCGTGCAGGCAGACGGAGAACGGATCGGCGAGCACCGCTTCCTCGAAGGTGACGTCGCTCGGGATCGCGAAGCAGGCGCTCTCGTGCGCCGGCATGTGCGTCGCGAAGCCGCCGGACAGATCGCAACAGGTGCCGTGATGGATGCCCGCCGAGAAGCGACCGCCGGCGAAGTTCTGACAGAGCGCGAGGTCGCCCGCCGCGCACGCCGCGCACGGCGGCAGGCCGCGCACCGCGCAGGTGATCCACGGGTAGCAGGCGACGCGATCGCCTTTCTTCACGCGGCGCACGTCCTTGCCGGCCTCGACGACGGTGCCGACGACCTCGTGGCCGAGCACGTGCGGGAAGGAGATCACCGCCGTCATCGGGTTGTCGAACGCCCCCTCGAGGTACGCCTGCTTCACGTCGCTGCCGCAGATGCCGCAGTAGCGCGTCTCGACGATCACCCAGTCGTCGCCGAGGAGCTTCGCGTCCGGCACGTCCTCGTAGACGAGTGGTCCGCCGCGCGAGAGCCCGCCGAACATCTTCCCCGCCACGAAGCGCGGATAGGAAAAATGGAACGTCAGCGCCTTCATCGCGACACCGCGAGGAGCGCGAAACCGACGGGCACGAAGAAGCCCACCTCGATCAAGAGCCCGCCTGACCAGCCGAGGTGCTGCACGCCGATTTGGAGCATCGGATCGAGAACGGCCATCACGAGGAAGAAGCAGGCGACGCCGCGCGCGAGCAGCTGGAGCATCCTCTTCGGAGTCACGCCCGCCAGTCTCGCGGGGAGACGCTCGGCCACCGAGAGCGCGGTCCAGATCGCGGAGGTGAGCGCGAGCCAACCCAGTGCCTCCCACTGCTTTCCGAAACGCACCACCAGCTCCCCCTTCCAACCCAGAATGAAGAGGAAGGCCCCGATGGCGAGGATCCAGAACACCGGTCGAACCCAGCCTAGACGTCCCCTCAACACGTGGCGGTCCAGAGAGACAGATAGGAGAGGGATGAAGAAGATCCCGGCGAAGTAGCTCTGCGAGTACACGACCCACGGATCGGTGCGCGTCGCCCAGTGCGCGTCGAGCCAGACCGGGAACCAGACACGCACCTTGTGCGTCAGCAGCGAGACGGCGACGAGGTCGATGGCGATCACGGTGAAAAACGTGAGGAGCATCTTGCAGACGAACCACACGAAGGGATCTCGTTCTGAACCCTCACTCTTTTCTCCACTCACGCTTCGTCCGCTCACTGCGGCTGCCTCTTCCGAATCCCGCGATCTCCGTTGGATTCATCATCAAAGGTTACGGCTGAAGTCACGAAACGGCAAGCCCACCGGCGAGGTGGCAAGTCCCTCAAGAGGGATTGCCCTTAGGATTTCGCGGCGGCGGCTTTTGTGGGTTACGCTGTCGAGCCAGGTTGAATAGCAGCGTCGCGCCCCTGTAGGTGTGCGTTCAGGCCCTTCAGCGCTCTCAGGTGACAGTCGCGCAAGTCCGTTTTTCCTCCGCTTGAAAGGACGCCGCGCATAAGCTAGTGTTGCTGCGCCGCATCATTCATACTGCGTGGGAGCCCTCATGGATGGCACGCCAGGCTCGCCGCAACGAACCTAAGGAAAGCAGCCCCATGAGCGCGACGACCGGCTCTTTTAGCGTCGGCAATTCCACCGTCCAAATGCCGGTCAAGGCCGGAACAATCGGTCCTTCGGTTGTTGATATCAGCAAGCTCTATGCCCAGTCCGGAATGTTCACCTACGATCCTGGTTTCACCTCGACGGCGAGTTGCGAATCGGAGATCACCTATATCGACGGCGACCAGGGTGTGTTGCTCTATCGCGGCTATCCGATCGAGCAGATCGCCGAGCACGGCGATTTCCTCGAGACCTGCTATCTCTTGCTCTATGGGCAATTGCCGGCCGCCGTCCAAAAGAAGGACTTCGACCACAGAGTCACCCGGCACACGATGGTTCACGAGCAGATGGCCAGGTTCCTGGGCGGCCTGCGCCGCGACTCTCATCCGATGGCCGTGCTGGTGGCGAGCGTGGGAGCGCTCTCGGCCTTCTATCACGATACGACCGATATTTCAGATCCGAAGCAGCGCATGGTCGCGTCGTTTCGTCTGATCGGCAAAATGCCGACCCTCGCCGCGATGGCGTATAAATATTCGCTCGGCCAGCCTTTCATTTATCCAAAGAACGAGCTCGATTATGCCTCGAATTTCTTGCGCATGTGCTATGCCGTGCCGACCGAAGAATATAAGATCAATCCGGTGTTTGCCCGCGCGCTCGATCGTATCTTCATTCTCCATGCCGATCACGAGCAGAATGCGTCAACCTCGACAGTGAGGCTTGCCGGCTCGTCGGGCGCAAATCCGTTCGCGTGCATCGCCGCGGGCGTCGCGTGCCTGTGGGGGCCGGCGCATGGCGGCGCCAATGAAGCCGCGCTCAAAATGTTGATGGAAATTGGCACCGTCGAGAATATCCCGAAGTTTATCGCCCGCGCCAAGGACGGTCAGGATCCGTTCCGGCTGATGGGGTTTGGCCACCGCGTCTATAAAAACTATGACCCGCGCGCCAAGATCATGCAAAAGACATGTCACGATGTCCTGAACGAACTCGGCATCAAGGACAGCCCGTTGCTCGATGTCGCGATGGAACTTGAGAAAATCGCTTTGAGCGACGAATATTTCATCGAGAAGAAGCTCTATCCCAATATCGATTTCTATTCCGGGATCACGCTGAAAGCGTTGGGCTTCCCGGTGTCGATGTTCACCGTGCTTTTCGCGGTGGCACGCACCGCCGGCTGGATCGCGCAATGGAAGGAAATGATCGAGGACCCCAGTCAGAAGATCGGCCGTCCGCGTCAGCTCTACATCGGTGCGCCGAGGCGCGACTACGTCGCGATTGACAAGCGCTCGTAATAAAGGCCGCTTAGCGGTGGGAAAATTGTTTGACATTGCAATGCGGAGAATGTCGTCCCAACGGGTCGGCGGCCAAATCTTGAGCTAGCGATGGCCGAACGGAAGGGGCATCGTGCTTGCGTAAATTGAACGTTCTCGCGCCCATGGCTTGGCAAGGACCCCACGGAAGCCAGACCGGCTCCGCGAAGCGGCGGCGAGCGAGGATGCCGTGGCGTCGCGGCGAAGGGAAACGCTTGTTTCCCGCACTGCAGCAGGATAAGCGAAAGGGATCCTTTTCTCGCTCCGGCATATGACATTGGTTCCGATCTCGCATGGGGATGGCCTGGTCGCCTCCTTCGTCGACGCCGCCCGCGGCGCCGGGACGCTGGCGCTAGAGTTTTTTCGCCCGGGCGCGGCGACCAGCGCCGGGATTTCGCACAAGGCGGGCGGCTCTCCTGTTACCGAAGCCGATTATCTTGTCGATCGCTTTTTAAAGCAGCGTCTTGAGAGCCTGGTGCCGGAAGCAGGCTGGCTTTCCGAGGAAACTGCGGACACATCGGCGCGTCTTTCGAACGATATTGTCCTTGTGGTCGATCCGATCGACGGCACCCGCGGCTTTATGAGAGGCCATGGGGCGTGGGCGATCGCGATCGCGCTTGTCGAACAGGGGCGCCCGCTGATCGGAGTCGTCCATGCCCCGGCGCTCGGGGAAACCTATGTCGCGGTAAGAGGCGCCGGCGCCCGGCTCAATGACAAGGCAATCGCGGTTTCGAAACTTGTTGCGCTTGGTGCCAGCGCAAGGGTGGCGGCGCCCGTGTTGCTCGCCGAGCGGCTGCGCGAAACCGGGCTCCAATTCGCGTTGCAGCCCAAGTTTCCGTCGCTTGCGTTGCGTTTCGCCAATGTCGCGTCAGGCGCGCTCGACGCGGGCTTCGCCTCGGAAAACGCTCATGATTGGGACATCGCGGCGGCCGATCTCCTCCTCCACGAGGCAGGGGGCGCTTGGCAAGTCTTGACGGGCGCGCGATTGTCTATAATCGCAACGATACCCGCCATGGCCTGCTCACTGCCGCCCCGGCGCAAATTCATGCCGAAGTCAACGCCGCGGCACGGTTGGTGGACGGCTGGGCCGTAGCCCAGAAAAATAGCTAAAGACGAGCAAATTGCCGCATCGGCCTCGGCAACATTTCACGCGATTTATCTCGGTCGCGATCACGGCATCCTCGGCCACGTCGATCGCGCGTGCCCCGGTTAGACTATAGTGTCCGCCAGGCCAAGGCCGAGGCGCGCCGCCGCTACGGCATCAACGATCCCCCCGCTGCCCGGAAACTGCGCCTGCAGCTCGGGAAACTTGGCCGCGGCCTCCTTGACATCGGCAGGAAAGTCCGAGAACTCCTGCACCTGGCGAACCTCGATCACTTCATTGTCCGAAGCCGGGCAGCGCGACGCCCATTCGACCGCCTCTTCCTTCGACTTCACCTGAATCATCCAGTAGCCGCCGACGACTTCCTTCGCCTCGGTGAAGGGCCCGTCGGTCACCTTGGGCTTCCCTCCGGAGAACGAGACGCGCGCGCCCATCGAGGGCGGATGGAGGCCATCGAGCGCGAGCAGCACGCCGGCTTTCTGCAGGGATTCGTTGTACTTCATCATCGCAGCAACGGCCTTGGCGTCCGGCATGGCGCCCGGCGCTGCCTTCTCGTAGCCCTTGGGGATCATCAGCATCATGAATCGCATCGTTATAACTCCTTCTGTATCAAGGTGTCCGCTGGATTGCTTTGTTGAGTATCAGCGGGACAGGGACAGGCCCTCAAGGCGCCACGACGATCATCCATGGCACGCCGAAGCGGTCGGCAACCATGCCAAAGCGCGAGGAAAAGAAGGTCTTGGTCAACGGCATCTGCACCTGCCCCCCGTCGGCCAAGGAAGCGAACAGCCGCTCAGCCTCGGAATCGTTAGGCGCCGTGAGCGACAGCGAAATGCCCTGGAAGTTCGGTTGGCCCGTGCACCGCCCGTCGGACGCCAACAAAGTTGAATCGCCGATGCGAAAGCACATATGCATTACCTTGTCCTCGGCACCGGGCGCGCACATGCCGGGATCGGGGCTTTCCTTGACGCGCATGAGCATCGTTATCTCGGCGCCAAGCGCCTTGCGGTAGAACTCGACCGCCTCTTCGCAGCGGCCTTCGAAGCACAGGTAGGGTTGGACTTGCATTGCGTCTCCTTTTCAGTGGTCGGATTTGTTGAAGGTGTTCATTCCGCCGTTATCTCTCGCGTTACACGCGCGGGGCACGTAGCAAGCGGAACAAGGTCGGCGTCAGCGTTTCCGCGTTCACGCGGGCGCCTCTACTCACGCTCGTACTTCTACGGCTCCTTGTTGATTGCGGCGGGGTCATCCACATATATTCCCAAATGTGCCCGTCGAGATCGTTGAAACTCCTGCTATACATGAACCCATGGTCCATCGGCTCCCCAGCCTCGGTGGCACCGGATTTCAGCGCGATATCGACTATCCCGTCCACTTTCGCTCTGCTGTCCGCCGACAGGCAGGTGAGCACTTCGGTCGTCTTGCTGGCGTCCGCGATCTCCTTCCTTGTGAATTCCTTGAATTTCGCCTCGGTAAGTAGTATGGCAGAAATATCCTCGCTTATGACCATGCTTGCGGCGGTCGCGTCGGTGAATTGCGGATTGAATTTGTAACCGAGCTTGGCGAAGAACGCCTTCGATCTGTCGAGGTCCTTCACCGCAAGGTTCACGAAGATTTTGGTCGTCATTTTTTTCTCCCAATCGTTGCCGTTGTGATTTCCATTGCCTTGAAACGACGCGGGGCGGTGGGCCAAGCGTCGAAACGCGACAGGCAACCTCAGGCGCTCGTTGGTGACCGCTCGAATTCTCTTGCCAGATTGTCGAGTGCACCGCTTTAGCTAATCATCCATGACCTCTCTTTGGATTTCTAAACGCGCGGTGTCGCCTTCACTTCTATATGAATTGCCCGAACCGCCAGGTATAGCGGGTCTATCAGCCAGCGTGTCGTGCCGAGGATCGGCGCTCATCCGCCAACGAAGGGCTTGAACCCGCCGAAGAACATTCGCTTGCCGTCGAACGGCATCGTTTCCGGTTTAATGCCGGCCATCGCCGTCCTTCATCGCCTTGGCATTGACCTCGTCGCGGTGGGCGCGCGATCCGTAGGTGATGATCCCGACGAACACTTTCTCGCCTGGCTTCAGGTCCACGCTCTGTGGGAACGAGGTCCAGTTCCCTGGTTTCACGTCGTCGGCCTCAACCTCGATGCACGAAAGTGCACCATGCTCCCGCCAGACCTTGGCGAACAATTCGGCCTGCTTGCGGTAAGCCTCGATATTACTCTCGGGGACGGGGACGACGAAAACATCGACATAGTTGGTCATGATGGTTCTCCTTTCATCTCATCAAAGTGTCGATCCGCATGCGCCTCTCGCAGTCTGGCGATGTCGATCTTGGTCATCCGCAGCATGGCCTGCATGACTCGCTGCGATTTGGCCGGGTCCTTGTCGCATATCAGCTCGACAAGCGCGGTCGGCACGATTTGCCAGGACACTCCGAACTTGTCCTTCAGCCAGCCGCATTGCTGGGTGTGCCCGCCGGCGGAAACTTTTCCCAGTATGGTCGACCTCGGTTTGCGTCTCGCAGTTGACGATCATTGAGATCGCCTCGTTAAACTTGAACATTGGGCCGCCGTTGAGGCCCGTGAACGATTGCCCGTCGAGCTCGAACGCGACGGTCATGACGCCGCCATTGGGACCGGGACCGGCGTCGCCGTAACGGGACAGGGCCGTGATCCGCGAGTTCTTAAATATGGAGACATAGAAGTTCGCGGCGTCCTCGGCCTGACCGTCGAACCACAAGCATGGGGTGATTATTTGCATTTATTGACCTTTGATAAACAGAGTAACATCAGAAGGGCAACTGGGCTTGTTCCAGAAAGCTGCGACGAGAGTTTTGCGACGCTGCGTGCGTTTGAGCTTGGCGCGCGCGAAGGCGCTGAGTTCGGCGAAGTCCTTCGGACAGAAGTTGGGCATCTCGTGCTGCTTCCAATGCGCCCACAGGTACTCGACTGGATTGAGTTCTGGCGCGTAGGGCGGCAGAGTTTCAAGCTTTATACCGCCGCCTTCCGTCTCAACGTAATCGCGCACGAGCCGGCTGCGATGGGCTTGCAGGCGATCCCAAATGATGAGGAGCTTGCGGCCGGCGAGATGGCGCTTAAGATTTTTGAGAAAGGCGACGATTTCGGGCGCGCGGACGGCGCCTTTGACGAGCTTGAAGTAGATGTTCCAGAAGGTGACGCCCGCCACGGCGGAGAGCTGGTTCCATGTGAAGCTGTATTGCAGGACTGGCGTCTTGCCTTTGGGTGCCCAGGTCCGAACGCGGTGAGGTCGTTCGCTCACCCCGGACTTGTCGATGAAAACGATGGTTCGGCCTTCTCTCGCGCAGTTTTTTTTAGTGCCGGCCAACGCTTCTTCTTCCACTGCCGGATGGCGGCTTCATCGCGCTTCCTGGCGCGACCGCTCGGCCGCTGGCAGGAGAAGTTCAGTCCCTTGAGCAGCCGCCACACGCCCGATTGCGAATACCGCTTGCCACTGATCTTCTCGATGAGCCTGCAGACCCGCCCCAGAGTCGCCGACAATCGGGAGCATATCCTTGCGCCAAGGCGCCGGCTTCGAGCGCGACGACCAATCGCTTCTTCTTGGCGTCGGTCAGCCGCGGCGGTCGCCCGGTGCGCGGTGTCTTGCGCAACGCTCTGCGCCCGTTCGCCGGCCAGCGCCTGCTCCCAGCGCCAGACCGACGTGCGGCTCACTTTGAGCCGCCGCGCCACCTCCGGCGGCTTCACACCACGTTGCAGCAAACGCGCGCCCTCTAAGCGTCGCGCTTCCAGTTCCGCACGGTCTCGCGTGTCAACGGCGGACTAAAAGCCGGCCATTGGGGCGGAGCAAAACCAGGCCAGCTTTGCGGCGGAGTAAAACAAGACGCCACGCATCGCCCCAGCGGCGATGGCCGGGATTTCGCAGCCCGGCCAGATCTGCGGCTTTCAGGTCGCTTCGGTGGTTTGCCGGGCAGGATCGGCAGCTGTCGCGGTCGATTTGCTCGCCTGCGGGCGGCGTCAACCGGCGCGGTCTTGCCTTGGATTGCTTGAGCCGGTAGCTGTCGCCGTTCATGGTCCAGGATGCTGACGTGGTGGGTCAGCCGGTCGAGCAGCGCGCCGGTGAGCCGCTCGGAGCCCGAAGACCGATGGTCCAGTCCTCGAACGGCAGGTTGGAGGTGACGATGGTCGAGCCGCGCTCGTAGCGCTGGGAGAACACCTCGAACAGCAGCTCGGCGCCGGTCGGCGACAGCGGCACATAGCCGAGTTCGTCGACGATCAGCAGCTTCACCGCCTGCAGCTCGCGCTGCAGCCTCAGCAGGCGCCGCTCGTCGCGCGCCTCCATCAGCTGGTGGACCAGCGCGGCCGCCGTGGTGAACGCGACCGAGAAGCCCTTCTGGCAGGCCGCCAGGCCGAGCGCCAGCGCGACGTGGGTCTTGCCGGTGCCGCTGATTGCCGAGCGCGATGATGTTCTCGCGGCGCAGGATGTACTCGCAGCGCGCCAGCTCCAGCACCAGCATCTTGTTCAGGCTCGGGATGGCGGTGAAGTCGAAGGTGTCGAGGCTCTTCACCGCCGGGAACCGGGCCGCCCGGATCCGCCGCTCGACCATGCGCCGCTCGCGGTCGATCAGCTCCAGCTCGACCAGGCGCAGCAGATAGCGCGGGATGATCGACGCCCTCGCGGGCGCATTCGCGGCCACCTTGTCGTACTCGCGCAGCACCGTCGGCAGCTTCAGCTGCTTGAGGTGATGGGCCAGCAGAACCTGCGGCGTGCGCCGGCGCTGGCGGCATCGTGCGCGCCGCCGTCATGCCGCCCTCCGGCAGCAGCACGGCGTAGTCGGCGGCCGCCGTCGTCCTGCACCGTCGCGTCGGGCAGATGGGGATAGGCCGCCAGATCGAGCCGGGCCGGCCGTCGCTCGATCCGGGCCAGCACGATCTGCTTGACCGCATCGAAGCCGATCGCGCCGAGCCGGATCGCCTCGGCACCGCGGCGGCCACGATCGTCCTCGGGATCGCCTCCAGCAGCCGCAGCACCTGGATGAACTCCCGCTTGCCGCGGTTGCCCATGCGCGCCTCCAGCAGATGGCGCAGGTGCTGGAACGCCTCCGGCAGGTCCCAGCCCTGCAGCGGCGCCGCCTGGTCGAGCGCGCCCGGCTTGGGCTCGATCAGCGCCAGGTAGTGCAGCGGATCGAAGACGAACGCGCCCGTGGCCATAGCTGCGCGCGTGCCGGGCGATCTCCTGCCGCGCCGCACAGGATCACGACCTCGTCGACGAAGCCCTTCACCAGCACGTCCTGGAAGCCGTAGGCGGTCGGCACCGAGTAGTCGTTGCAGCGATAGCGGACCAGCGCGGTCGACGAGACCCGGGCCGGCCGCTTCTCGCACGGCTCCAGCGGCACCGCGGGCAGGTCCCGCAAGCGCCGCCAGGTCGGCCACCAGCCGCTCGCCGATCGTCTCGGCATGCCGGCCGGCGCGCTCGCCCTGCCGGCGCGCGGCAGCGCTCGGCCAGCATCGGCGTTCAGCGCCGTCGAAGCGCGGCCGCCTGCGGCACCGGGCGTCATGAAGTTCGCGCCGGGCGTACTTCACCAGCCCCTCGACCTTGCCCTTGTCGTTGCCCTTGCCCGGACGGCCGAAGCGATCCCGGAACAGGTAGTGGCTGACCAGCTCGGTGAAGGCGCGCGTCCGCTCGCGCTTGCCGTCGCCGCAGATCTTCGCCACCGCGATCTTGGTGTTGTCGTAGAGGATCGACAGCGGCACGCCGCCGAAGAAGGCGAAGGCCGAGACGTGCCCGTCGAGGAACGCCTCGGTCGTCTCCGCCGGATAGGCCTTCACGAAGCAGGCGTCCGAGTGCGGCAGGTCCATGCAGAAGAAGTGCACCTTCTGCCGCACGCCGCCGATCACCGCCGACCGCCTCGCCGAAATCCACCTGGGCATGGCCGGGCGGATGGGCCAGCGGCACGAAGGTCTCCCGCGCCCGCGCGCGCGGCGATCCGGACGTAATCCTTCACCACCGTGTAGCCGCCGGCATAGCCGTGCTCGTCGCGCAGCCGCTCGAAGATCCGCTTGGCCGTGTGCCGCTGCTTCGCCGGCGCCGCTCCGGTCCGCCTCCAGGATCGCGTCGATCACCGGCAGCAGCGGCCCCAGCTTCGGCTTCTCCGCCGGCTTCGTCCGCGCGATAGCCCGGCGGCACCGAGAACCGGCACATCTTGGCAATCGTCTCCCGGCTCAGCCCGAACACCCGCGCCGCCTCACGCCGGCTGTGGCCCTCGACGAACACAAACCGCCGAACCGCCGCGTAGACCTCCACCGCGAACATCCCCGGCCATCCCTCTTCGAATCCCCTCGAAAGGATCAGCCTCTACCACTGGCCGGATTTTACTCCGCCACGCAGCGGCCCTATGCCGCCGCTCCAGTGGCCGACTATTGCTCCGCCGCGTACAGGTTCGGCCGCGGCGCTAATTTCGTTTCTTGCGGTCACGCTCTTGCTCCTTCGTTTGCAAGTCGCGAACGTAGTCGTCCAAACGATCGAAGCTCTCATTCCAGAAACGGCGATAATGTTGGAGCCAGTCGTCGACGTCCTTGAGGGCGGCCATCTCGATCCGGCATGGCCGCCATTGCGCCTCGCGGCCGCGCGCGATGAGACCAGCGCGCTCCAGCACCTTGAGGTGCTTCGAGACAGCGGGAAGGCTCATCTCGAAGGGCTCGGCCAGCTCGGTCACCGATGTTCTCGCCCAAGGCAAGCCGCGCGAGGATCGCCCGCCGCGTCGGATCGGCGAGAGCCGCGAGGGTGGTGCTAAGGCGATCAGGCGACATCCTGTATATAACCGTATAGTTAAATAACCATTCGGTTTAATACACAGCGAATGCTCCTTTGTCAAGCGTGGCGCGCGGGCCATGGGATCGCGGGACGCGAGCCGTTCCGGATCTCCATGCCGGCAACGGGCAAGGTCCGGCGTGACGAAGCCCGCCCCATTCCGCTTGGTTCTTCAACGCGTCGAAAATATTCTCGGGTCACGCCGCGATCGCGATCCAGCTGATCGGCATCGGGCGATTTCCTCGCCAGCTTGCGGCAAAGCCGAATTGAAGCCGGATCCAAGCAGAGGCGGAGCTGACATGGCAAACTTTTCAAAAGCTGTTTGAGCCAGCCCATAGCCGATTTGGGCATCTGCCGCGGGTGCCACCCTCCAATAGAGTTGGTGCAACGCCACAATCCCGTTTAGTTGCGGATGAATAGAAGATTACAATTGCAATACATAATAGATATAGAATCCAATACTCTACAAACATTTGAATATTACGTAGCTTGGCCGTGCAGATATATGGCCGTTTTTTCATCACATATTCAATGCAGCGTTATCCCACTCGGATCTCCGAGCTTAACGATGCCTTACATGGAGTGTGAATATTGAAGAATATTATCATGAGAATTCTTGCGCTGCTCGCCGCTTGCGCTGCCGCGCAGGCCCAAAGCTGGACAGGCAAGGCTTCTTACTACCGCGGACGCGGCCACATGACCTGCGCGCATCGTTCGCTGCCGTTCGGAACCCATGTCCGGGTGACAAATCTCTCCAACAATCGCTCGGCGTTGCTGGTGGTCAATGACCGGGGGCCGTTTATCGGGGACCGAATCATCGATGTCTCGACTGGCGCCGCCGACGTTCTCGGTTTTCGCCGGGCCGGCTTGGCGCGAGTCACGGTCGAAACAGCCGCGGATTAGCATCTGCGCAAGCACTCCGCGCCGGGAACTTCCAACAAAACAATAACTTCTGGTGCGTCGAACCAAGCTTTGTCGTGCCGGTTCTAGGCGGCCGGGAAACCGTTCGCTGTGGCCCCGTTGCAGCGGCGTCACAGCGTGAGCGGACCGAGATCGCCGACCGCGGCCGTCCCCGGCAACAGCCCCCGTGCTCGCGCCGCGATTTTGCAATTGGTCCCGCTGCCGCTGATCTCGAAAAGATGATATCCGGCGCGATGATGCGGCGTCCCGCGAATAACGGAGGCCGACGGCACGCCGACCACCGGCACGAGACCTTTTGGACCTTCCATCCGCGCCAAGCAAAGCCTGTGGTTATGGCCATGCACGATAAGCTCGGCGCCCGCCCTGCGGATCAGAGCCGCGAGACCGCCTGCGTCCACGAGGCCGCGCCCGAGCTGCGAGGCGGTGGTTTGCGGCGGATGGTGCAGCATCACGACGCGGACGAGCCCGCGCATGCCAGTTTCGACAAGAAGCCTCTCGGCGGCTTTTAATTGGCGGCGGCCTAAATAGCCCGCCGCAATGAACAACGGCGTGGGAACCCCCGATGACAAGCCGACCAAGGCAACCTCGCCGCGGATCCGCAGATAAGGGAAACCCTCGCCGACGCTCGCCTCCCCCGTGGTCCAGGGCGCGAAGGTGCGAGTGAGATAAGGCAACGAGCCGCGCACATAGGCGTCGTGATTGCCGGGCACGAAACTCACGTCCTCGGGCGCGCCCAAGGTTTCGAGCCAGGTCCGGGCGAGCTGGAACTCAACCGGCAGACCGAGGTTCGCGATGTCCCCGGTCATCGCGACGTGGCTTGGATGATGCGCCTTCATGTCCGTGACGATTTGCTCGAGAACCGCCATGTCATGGATGCGCGAGCGGGAGCGCGTCCAGTTCAAATAGCCGGTGACACGTTTGCCGATCAGCTCGCGCCGGCGGGGACGCGGCAAGGGTCCGACATGCGGATCGGACAAATGGGCAAGAAGAAATTTCACGCGGGCCAATCCGTCCGCTCCGCGTGGCGCGTCACGCGGCGCCAATGAGAATAAATGAGAATAGCTGTCACGTACACAATGGCGCCACCCCAAGCGATTTGCAACAGCCCGCGAAATTGGGGTCGCCATCTTTCTCGCGCGAGCGAATCCTGTCATCAAAAGTTTGAAGAGGACGGCGCAGCCGGCGGTCCCGCGGCAAATGCGTCGGGCCAGGTCATAACGTCGCGGGTACTGCCGCGCAGGCCGGAACTGAGCGCTTGCAATGTCCGGGGAACGCAGACTTGAGCGACCGCTGGTAAACACGAATTGACTGGCGCCAAATATCGGTTCCTCCAAGTTCGGTGAACACGGGAAATCGTTACAAGCTCGGTGGTTCGCTCATGGCTTTCTCCAGTCGCTCGATCTTCGTCGCTTGCGCCCGTACGGCGATGGTTATGGTGGCCTGCTGCAATCTTGGAGCCGGGCCGTTTACTTCCAGCACGATCAATTGCACCGTCGAGCTTTTCGCGAGCCAGGGGTGTTCCTCCTGTCCGCGCGCCGACCAATGGCTCGCGACGATCGCGCGTGCGCCCGGTGTTGTGGCGGTTTCCTTCCCGGTCGATTATTGGGACTATATCGGCTGGCGGGATACGCTCGCATCCCCGGCCTTTGCGGCGCGCCAGAACGCCTATGCGGCGGCGCATGGCGAGGGACAAGTCTATACGCCGCAAGTCATTGTGAATGGGCTGGCCGGCGCGGCCGGCGGCGACCGGGCCGAAATTGAGCAGGCGATTAAGGCAACCAAGCGGCTCGATGACGCGCTGACCGTGCCGATGCGCCTGTCCGAGGCTGGCGGCCATTATTCGGTCCAGGTCGCCGGCGGCGGCCCGGCGGGTGTTTTTGCGCTGCGGGTTGCCCGCGCCAGCACGGTTGATATCCAGCGTGGCGAGAATGCCGGGCGCAGCGTCACCTATACGAATGTCGTCCGTGCCATCGACAATCTAGGCGATTGGACCGGTGAGACCGCGACCTTCGACATGCCGGGCGCGGCACCCTATGGCGAAGGCTTTGTCGTGCCGGTGCAAAAGGGTACGCCGGAGCGGCCGGGCGCCATACTTGCCGCCGTGAAAACCGAAGGACTGTGAGGCGCACGGCCGTGCAAAGCGGCGATCGTCGCCGCATACATTATCCCTGAGAGTCTCCAAATTTCCGGCGATCGGCCGCTACCAGCTTTTCGCCTTTCGCCTGCCGCGCTCACGGCATATAGAGGAGGCAAGGCCGCATCCCCTTTTCGCGCAAAGCGGCCAGGAGTATCGACACGCCATGTCTCGCCGAATTTTTCGCGGATTCGCCGCCGTACTAACTCTCGCCTTCGCGGCCGCATTGGCCTGCACCGTCCCCGCGTCCTCCAAGACCAAGCCCAAGGAGGCAAAGCCCGCGGCGAAGGCCGAACAATCCGGCGCCCCGGGCGCGGACACGACAAAGACTGGGAAGCCCTCGCAACTGGCGAGTTACGGCGTCTGGGGAGTGTTTCTCGCGCAGGGCGAAAAGTCCAAGACCTGCTATGCGCTGGCGACGCCCAAGGACAGGGCTCCCTCCGGATTGAAACGCGATCCCGCCTATATCTTCATCGCCAACCGGCCAGGCGAGAATGTGCGCGAGGAGGTCTCGATCATCATGGGGTTTCCAATGAAAGAAGGCGGCGGCCGCGCGGAAATCGCCGGGTCCGGCTTCGATCTCATTGCTAAGGGGGCCAACGCCTGGGTTAAGAACCAGTCCGAGGAAGCCAAATTCGTCGATGCCTTGAAAAAGGGCGCGAAACTCATCGTCAAGGCACCTTCGCTGAGAGGTCACGTAACGACCGACAGCTATTCTCTCGCGGGCCTCTCGCAAGCTCTCGAAAGAGTTGAGAAGGAATGCCCTTGAGCTGGTCCGGAATCGCCAGCGCGCTCGCGAGTTGCCTCCGGGAGGAAAGCCATGTCCGGCAAAATCTATCCCGTCGCTCCAGGCTGGATGAAACACGCCTATATCGATAACGCGAAATACCTGGAACTCTATGCTTGGTCGGTCGCCGATCCCGAGTCCTTCTGGGCCGAGCAGGCCCGTCGCATAGACTGGATCAAACCCTTCACACGCGTGAAAAATACGTCCTTCGGGCCGGACTCCGTCTCGATCAAATGGTTCGAGGATGGAACCACCAATGTCGCGCAAAATTGTATCGACCGGCATCTGCCCCAACTCGCAAACCAAACCGCGATCATTTGGGAAGGGGACGACCCGAAGGAATCGAAACATATCACTTACCAGGAACTGCACGACGAAGTTTGCCGCCTCGCCAATGTCCTCAATGCGCATGGCGTCAAGAAGGGCGACACGGTTACGATCTATTTGCCGATGATTCCCGCGGCAGCTTATGCAATGCTCGCTTGCGCGCGGATCGGCGCGATCCATTCGGTCGTTTTCGGCGGTTTCTCCGCTGAGTCGCTCGCTGGACGGATCGAGGATTGCCGCTCGAAACTTCTCATCACCGCCGATGAAGGGTGGCGTGGTGGCCGCAAGACGCCGCTTAAGGCGCACGCCGACGAAGCCGCGACGAAAACCGCCGGAATCATCGAGACCATACTCGTCGTTAAGCACACCGGCGGCGCCGTCCAGTGGGTCGATGGCCGCGATGTCTGGTACCGCGAGGCCATGGCCCAAGCCGCGACGGAGTGCCCCTGCGCCGGGATGAACGCGGAAGACCCTCTGTTCATCCTCTATACGTCGGGCTCGACCGGCGCGCCGAAGGGCGTGGTGCATACAACGGCGGGCTACCTCGTCTACGCCGCGATGACGCATCAATATGTTTTCGATTATCGCGAAGGCGATATTTTTTGGTGCACCGCAGACGTCGGCTGGGTGACTGGGCACAGCTATATCGTCTACGGTCCCCTCGCCAATGGCGCCACGACGCTGATCTTTGAAGGCATTCCAACCTACCCCAGCGTGGCGCGCTTCTGGGAGGTTGTCGACAAGCATCGGGTCAATATTTTTTATACCGCGCCGACCGCGATCCGCGCCCTGATGCGCGCCGGCGACGCGCCGGTCAAGGCAACGAGCCGCGCCTCGTTGCGGCTTCTAGGTACGGTCGGCGAGCCGATCAATCCGGACGCCTGGGAATGGTATTACCATGTCATCGGCGACGCGCGCTGCCCGATCGTCGATACCTGGTGGCAAACCGAGACCGGCGGCATCCTCATTTCGCCGCTGCCCGGCGCGACGGACTTAAAACCCGGCTCGGCGGCGCGGCCGTTTTTCGGAATCCGGCCGGAGGTGGTGGATGCCGCCGGAACCGTTCTCGAAGGCGCCTGCTCGGGCAATCTTGTCTTGGCCGATTCGTGGCCAGGCCAAATGCGCACGGTTCATGGCGCGCACGAGCGCTTCATGCGGACTTATTTTTCCGCCTATCCCGGCAAATATTTCACCGGCGACGGATGCCGCCGCGACGCGGACGGCTATTATTGGATCACCGGCCGGATCGACGATGTCATCAATGTCTCCGGTCACCGGCTCGGCACGGCGGAGGTGGAGAGTTCCCTCGTCGCGCATGAAAAGGTCGCGGAAGCCGCGGTCGTTGGCTATCCGCACGACATCAAGGGCCTGGGCATCTATGCCTACGTCACCTTGATGACCGGGGTCGAGCAGAGCGAGGAACTCCGCGCCGATCTCGTCGCCTGGGTGCGCAAGGATATCGGGGCGATCGCCAGCCCGGACATCGTTCAATTCGCACCCGGATTGCCAAAAACCCGTTCCGGCAAAATCATGCGCCGCATCCTGCGCAAGATCGCCGAAAAGGAATTTCACGCGCTCGGCGATATTTCCACCCTGGCCGATCCGACGGTTGTCGAAGATTTGATTCGCAATCGGATCGATTGAACTGCGTTTAGGGAGGTGTAGCCGGGAAGTTACGTGGAAACCACATTTTAACCACCGCTGGAGATTCTCGCATCGATCGAACGTAACCTTAGATATTGTTGAACCAAGGCTTGGCTTAACTGAGCTCATGCGGGTTCATTCAGTATTCGATTCGGAACGTCGATGGATAAGCAGAGCATAAGCCTTGGCCACATTGTTGGGAAGATTCGGGTTGGCACCGCCTTTTTCGGGGGCTTGGCAGTTTGGGTGGCGGCAGGAGAGGCGGGCGCGCGCGAATTTGTCGCGTTTTCACCGACGTATCCCGCCGGCACGATCATTATCAAGCAAAGCGAGCGCAGGCTTTATTTTACGACCGGATCCGGGACCGCCATTCGCTATCCGATTGCAATCGGCCGGGCGGGCAAGGCTTGGCGGGGCGAAACCTTCGTTCAAGGCAAGTTTATCTCCCCCGCTTGGGTGGCACCCTGGGTCGTGCTGCGAGACCACCCGGCGCTTTCGAGGGTTATCCCCGGCGGCTCGCCGCGCAACCCCATGGGCGCGGCGGCAATCACCCTGAATCTCTCCGAAGTCGCGATCCACGGCACGAGCGCGAGCATGCGCAGATCCGTCGGCACGGCCGCTTCCTATGGTTGCATCCGCATGTTTAATGAGGACGTCGTCGACCTTTATCATCGCGTCGAGGTTGGGACGCCGGTCGTCGCAATTCCGTAAGACGCCTTTATTTCGATTGCGGAATGGTCTAACCCATTCTTCCGGCCCGGATATTTTGCGCTCGCGCCGGCCTCCGGCGCGCGCGCTGTGCAATGGGGCTGCTTGGCGGGATTGCTGGCTGGTTGGGTTCGGCGTAGAGTTGCTCGCATGCGGTCCATGAGTCGCGACAGCCCACCCGCATCGCCGGCGCGCGCTATGCGGGCGCCCATTGGTCATTTGCAGGGAGTAACCGGTGGAAACAAAGGCCCTCGATCATACCGAGCTCGCCAACCAGATCATCGACGTGATCGTCAAGGAAGGAATGGTTGACCGCGAGAAAGCGACCTTGGATGCGACGATTGAAAGCCTCGATCTGAAATCGATCGACATCGTGATGATTTTGACCGCCATCGAGGACAAGTTCGACGTCTATATTCCAATGGATGGGCCATTCCACGAGGCAAGGAACATCGGCGATTTGATCGCCGCCATCGCCGCTTATATAGGCAAAGAAAAAAGCTGAATGGCTGACGCGCGGCGAATCGTCGTCACCGGCATGGGAGCTGTCTCCGCCGCGGGCATTGGCGCGCCGGCTCTCTGGCGGGCGGCGCGCGACGGGCGGTCGTGCGTCGGCGAAGCCCGCTTCGTGCGTCCCTATCACGGCCGCATCAGGATTGCCGCCCAGGTCCAGGATTTCGATCCGGCCGAGCATCTTACGAAAGGCGAATTGCCGTTCTGCGATCCGGTCACACAATATTCGCTTGCCGCCGCCGGCGAAGCCGCCGCCCAGGCCGGGCTTGCCCTTGCAAAGCCAATGGGTCCGCGAACGGCCACCATTATCGGAACCGGCATTGGCGGCATGCATACCCTCGAGAACGGGCTTTACTTGATATTGGTCGAGCAAGGACGTCCCGATCCATTGACGGTGCCGCGTCTAATTCCCAGCGCCGCTCCTTCCCAGGTGAGTATCCGCTACGGATCGACAGGGCCGTGCTTCGCTGTGGCGAGCGCTTGCTCCTCGGCGACACAAGCGATCGGAATCGGCGCGCATCTTATTCGCTCCGGGTTCGTCGATCGCGCCATTGTCGGCGGAACGGAAGATTGCATCACCAACGGCGCGATGCTGGCCTGGGAAGCGCTGCGGGTGCTCACCCCGGACGCCTGCCGGCCTTTTTCCAAGGGCCGCAACGGCATGGTACTTGGCGCGGGTGCCGCGGTGTTCATCCTCGAGGAAGCGGAATTTGCCCGCGCCCGCGGTGCCGAAGCGCTCGTCGAAATCGCCGGATATGGGACCTCGACCGACGCCAAGGATCCCGTGCGTCCCGATGCACAAGGCGCGGCCGCATGTATGCGTAATGCGTTGGTCGACGCCGGCTTGGAAGGCGAGGCAATCGATTACGTCAATGCGCATGGAACCGGGACGACCGCCAACGACGCCACGGAAGCGGAGGCGCTGAGGCTTGTCTTCGGCAATCGGCTTTCGAATCTCCCGGTTTCCTCCACGAAACCCATCCATGGACATGCCCTGGGTGCCGCCGGCGCGCTCGAACTTGTCGTGACGATTGGAGCGATTCGCGAGAATGTTGCGCCGCCAACCATCAACTGGCGCGAGGCCGACGCCAAATGCCCCGTCGATGCCGTGCCCAATGAAGCGCGTCCCATGCCGATCCGCACCGCCCTGACCAATTCCTTCGCTTTCGGCGGCATTAACGCCAGTCTCGTCGTGCGGCGCGCGGCATGAACGCGGTGCATGATCCTCGTGCCGCCGCCTTGGCGCCGGAGCCAAGCGAGGATACGCTAGTTCATCTGCCGCCGATTTGGGTCCGGACCGGAGCAAGCGAGGTTGCGGGATTTTTGCGCGAGACAGGAGGCGCTCGGATAGGCGGCTTTGTCCCTCTCACCTTCCCGTTCCGGTGGCTGGCGCTTCCAGCCATCCGCGGCTTGATCTTGCAATTGATCGGCGGCCATGGTTTTCTGCCGGTTCACGAGGCGCAGAGCTTTGCCTACGAGCATGAGCTGCGAATCGAAACCGATTACGTCCTCGCCGTCGAGGCGCGCCGCACCACAAAGCCGCCGCGCTTGACTTTAAAAATGGCTGTTTCGACCGGGCAAGGGGAGATTTGCGCGCATCTCGAAACCGTACTGCGCATCGTGCCGCTTTATTTGGAACCGGCATCATGATCGAAGCCGGAATGGAGCCGGCGCCGCCGGATTGGCCAAAGGCCGGGGACGAAATCCGCGCGCAACACTTCGGACCTTTTGGGCGGGAAGCGCTCGCGCGTTATGCGGCCGTTTCCGGCGACGACAATCCTCTGCATCTCGATCCAGAAGCGGCCAGGGCGGCCGGGCTCGCCGGGCCGCCAGTCCATGGGATGCTGATGCTCTCCTGTTTCGAACCTATGATCATGCGGTGGCGGCGTGATCTATTCATCGCGCGGCTATCGGGCAAGTTTCTGCGGCCGGTGCTGGCCGGCGAAGGCATCCGCGGGTCCGGCCGGGTTATGCGCAGGCGCGACGTTCCAAGACCAGAGCTCACCCTGCGGCTGATCGCGCGCGCGCAAAATAACGATCTTGCGATTTTAGGGGAAGCGGCGGTTTGGTACAAAATTCCCGGTCCGCTTATCTGAGATGCGCCCGAAAACCATCCTCATTACTGGCGGATCGAGCGGTATTGGCCGCGCGCTCGCCTTCGTTTACGCGCGCGATGGGGTATCCTTGTCGCTCATCGGGCGTGACCGCGAACGGCTGGAGGACACCGCCGCCGCCGCCCGCGCGCAAGGCGCCGAAGTCAGCATTGGCCAATTGGATGTGCGCGATCAAGACGCCATGGCGCAATGGATCGAAGCCGCCGACAGGGGCCGGCCGTTCGACCTTGTCATCGCCAACGCGGGCATCACGACCGGCCTGGCGCCGGGAGACATCGCCGAAGACCCGCGCGCGGTTCGCGCCATTGTCGGGACCAATCTTATCGGCGTCTTGAACACGGTCGAACCGTTGATCGCGCCGATGTGCGCGCGCGGGGCCGGCCAAATTGCCTTCGTTGGCTCGATCGCGGGCTTACGCGGCTTGCCCTACGCGCCTTCCTATTGCGCGGCCAAGGCGGCGGTCCATGCTTATAGCGAATCCTTGCGCGGCCGCCTCGAGGCCCGAGGTGTTCGGGTCAGTCTTATCATCCCCGGCTTTGTGAAGACCCCATTGAACGACAGTATCGACGCCATGAAGCCGCTCGAAATCACCGGCACTGACGCCGCCATCCTCATTCAACGCGGTCTCGCACGGGGCAGGGCGATTATTGCTTTTCCAAGGTCCCTCTATCTGGTGGCGCGCCTCGCCCGCATCCTGCCGGCTCGGCTCGTGGATAAAGTCATGGCGCGTTTTCTGGTTAATGTTCCGGAAACCCCTGAGCGTATTCGTTAACGATTTCTTATGTCCCGCCCCGTCCGCCGGAAGCGCCTCCGCGCAGTCTTAATCGGCGATGTCCGCTTGATGTTGAGAAGCACGAAGCCGACGGCGCTGGTTGTGAACCTGCGCAGCCTTCGTGGTTTGGTTGCGGCGGCGAAAGCCCTTGCCGGCTTCCTTGCCGGCTTCCTGGATCCTTTTGCGCATCTATAATGATCGCCCACGGTTTTTTCGTGCAGGGAGCCGCCTCGGTTGCTATAGAGCCGGACGCGCTGGAGGCCGCGCGGTAGAATGCCTAGCGCGTGGCGGGCGTGGCGGAACTGGTAGACGCGCCGGATTTAGGTTCCGGTGGTGAAAATCGTGGGGGTTCGAGTCCCTCCGCCCGCACCAAACCTTGACCGGTGCGCCGCGCCGCATGCATTTAACAGTAGCCGTGGCCAGCTTAATTTAGCGTGCTGGGCCTGCCGAAGCGGAATCTCGGATGGGAAGCGACGAAATCAAAAAAGGTTTGTTTCAAATGCAAGTCACGCAAACTCACGCGCAAGGCCTCAAGCGCGAATTCAAGGTGGTGCTAGCGGCCGCCGATCTCGCGGAGCAAGTCGAAGGTCAGCTCACCGAGGTCAAGGCCAAGGCGCGCATTCCCGGGTTTCGTCCGGGCAAGGTCCCTGTTTCACACCTGAAGCGTCTCTATGGACGCTCGATCATGGCCGAAGTTGTCCAGGACGCCGTCAACGAGGCCAATCGCAAGATTATCGAGGACAATCAACTGCGGCTTGCCATGGATCCCAAGATCGATTTTCCGGGGGACAGCCAAGAAATCGAGAAGGTGTTCGAAGCGCAAACTGATCTCGCCTTTACCGTCGCGCTCGAAGTGTTGCCGAAGATCGAGGCCGTCGGTTTCGATGATATAGAAATCGAACGACTTATCGCCGACGTGTCCGGCGCCGACGTCGACCAGGTCTTGGTCAGGCTCGCCGAGCAAATCGGGTTTACACGGCAAAGGAAGGGGAGGCTGGCGCCGAAAACGGCGACAAAGTCACGCTGGATTTTACCGGAAAGATCGACGGCGAGCCCTTCGAGGGCGGTTCTGGAGAAAATGTTGACGTCGTCCTCGGTTCGGGCAGTTTCCTCCCGGACTTCGAAGCGCGAATCGAAGGCATGAAGGCCGGTGAAAGCCGGACGATTCCGGTGACCTTCCCGGATGATTACAGCGCGGCCAGGCTCGCCGGCAAGACGGCCACCTTCGAGGTGACGCTCAAGGGCGCGGCGGTCCCGACCGAGGTCGAAATTGGCGATGAATTCGCGAAAGGTTTTGGCTTCGAGGATCTGTCCAATCTCAAAGACACGATCCGCGCCAATATCGAGCGCGATCATCTCGCGGCCTCGCGGGGAAAATGGAAGCGCGATCTCCTCGACGCGCTCGATAAGAAATACGTTTTCGACTTGCCCGAAGGGCTAGTGACACAGGAATTCGATGCGGTGTGGCGCAAGGTCGAGGCCGAGCGAAAGCGGGGCGGGCGGAGCCACGAGGACGACAACACAACCGAGGAGGCAGCGCGCGCAGACTATCTCAAGATTGCCGAACGGAGGGTGCGGCTCGGCCTCCTCCTGGCTGAAATCGGGGCAAGGGCGGACATCAAGGTCTCGGACGAAGAGGTCAGTCAGGCTCTGGCTCAGCGGGCGCGTGCATTTCCCGGCCAGGAAAAGACGGTGTGGGAGTATTATCGTAAAAATCCCGGCGCCTTAGCCGGGATCAGGGCGTCGCTTTTCGAGGAAAAAGTCGTCGATCATATAATTTCTCAGGTCAAGCTGACCGACAGGAAAGTTTCGAGGGACGAACTTCTGACGGTGAACGACGAAGACGCAAACGCCGCAGGCGGCGAGACCGTGCCGGAGAGCGTGCCCAATTGACACGGCGCGCGGAACCCGAGCAAAGGATTTGTTCGCCCGGTACGCCGATATGGTATCCTAATCAATTCGGCGAGGGCATAATCTTCGCGTCGTAGCGACGAGTTCGTTTTCATCAGGGAAACTCCACCATGCGCGATCGCAGTCCGATTGAAATCCACGATAACTACCTCATTCCTCAGGTTATTGAAAATACGAGCCGCGGCGAGCGCGGTTTCGACATCTACTCCCGGCTCTTGCGCGAGCGGATCATTTTCCTGACTGGCCCGGTCGACGACCACGTGGCCTCGGTGATCATCGCCGAATTGCTGTTCCTCGAGGCGGAAAACCCGAAGAAGGAAATCTCGATGTACATCAATTCGCCGGGCGGCGTGGTGACGTCGGGCCTTGCGATCTACGATACGATGCAGTTCGTAAAGCCCAAGGTCTCGACGCTCTGCGTCGGGCAGGCCGCCTCCATGGGTTCGCTTCTCCTTTGTGCCGGAGAGAAAAAAGCGCGATACGCTTTGCCGAACGCGCGAATCATGATGCACCAGCCGTCCGGCGGCTTCCAGGGTCAGGCTTCCGATATCGTCCGTCACGCCGAAGATATCATGAAGGTCAAGCGGCGGTTGAATGAGATCTACGTCCGGCATACTGGCCGGGATTATGACATGATCGAAAAAACCTTGGACCGTGACCACTTTATGTCCGCCGATAAGTCGAAAGAATTTGGTATCGTGGATCATGTTATTTTGAGGCGGCCCGACGAAATGCCGCTGCCGGAAAGTAAATAGGCTATCGAACTCATCCCTGCTCGTTCGTTAATAGCTGTGGCGACTTGTCGATAAGTGCAACGGGCCGATTCCTCGACGGGCCGCCTTCCGGGGACATCGGCAGAGCGAACGTCGCAGGAGCGCCGCCGCCCTGACAGAGAAATATCGATTGTCTTGGTATTTGGTATAAAGATTGCTTATATACGACTTCCGCATAAATCGCCAGCGTGAACCGCTCGATGTGCGATTGTCGCGCAAAATCGAAACAAATAGCATTTAGGTTTATATAAAACATTGCCTAGATATGATTCGGATATCATGCCACGAGCAAAGGAGCTTTTTCAACTCTTCGGCGATGCCGGGAGTGGCCAGGGCCATCTTGCGGATCGAGCGCGTTTTGAAGGAGAATGGAAGCTGAGTTAAAGTGGCAACCGCGTTAGGAAGTCTGGGCAAGAATTAAACTGGGCTGGTTCGTGTGCCATCCCTCAGCCGGTGGCGGGGCGTCCGCCGCCTTTCACGCAGCGTGACCGGAGTTCGCACATGACTTCGGGTGGTACGGAGACGTTCGATGACCAAGGTCGGCGGCAGCAACTCGAAAAACACGCTCTATTGCTCGTTTTGCGGCAAGAGCCAGCATGAGGTGCGCAAGCTCATTGCCGGCCCGACGGTTTTCATCTGCGATGAATGCGTCGAACTTTGCATGGATATCATCCGCGAGGAGAACAAATCATCGCTTGTAAAAAGCCGCGACGGCGTCCCTACTCCCAAGGAAATCTGCAAGGTTCTGGACGATTACGTTATCGGGCAACCGCAAGCCAAGCGGGTGTTGTCGGTTGCTGTCCACAATCATTACAAGCGCCTCAATCACGCGGCCAAGCACAATGATGTGGAGCTTGCGAAATCGAACATTCTGTTGATCGGCCCGACCGGTTCTGGCAAGACTTTGCTTGCGCAGACCTTGGCGCGAATTCTCGACGTGCCCTTCACGATGGCCGACGCTACGACGCTGACCGAGGCTGGCTATGTCGGCGAGGATGTCGAAAACATCATTTTGAAGCTTCTTCAAGCTTCTGATTATAATGTCGAGCGGGCGCAACGCGGGATTGTCTATATCGACGAGATCGACAAAATTTCGCGCAAATCCGACAATCCGTCGATCACCCGGGATGTGTCGGGCGAAGGTGTCCAGCAAGCACTCCTGAAAATCATGGAAGGCACTGTCGCGTCGGTGCCACCGCAGGGTGGACGCAAGCATCCGCAGCAAGAATTTCTGCAGGTCGATACGACGAATATTTTGTTCGTTTGCGGCGGCGCCTTCGGTGGCCTCGAAAAGATCATCTCGACGCGCGGCAAGAGTACGTCGATCGGATTTGGCGCCACGGTCCAATCGCCGGACGATCGCAAGACGGGCGAGATTTTCCGAAAAGTCGAACCGGAGGATTTGCTGAAATTCGGACTGATCCCGGAATTCGTCGGCAGATTGCCGGTCATCGCAACGCTCGACGATCTCGATGAAGACTCCCTGAAGAAAATCCTGACCGAGCCGAAGAACGCGCTCGTCAAGCAGTATCAGCGCTTGTTCGAAATGGAAAATACCGAACTCACCTTCCAGGAGGAGGCCCTGAAGGCAGTCGCCAAGAAAGCGATCGAGAGGCGCACCGGCGCGCGTGGATTGCGCTCCATCATGGAAGGCATCCTGCTCGATACAATGTTCGATCTTCCTGGCCTCGACAGCGTCGAACAGGTCGTCATCGGCCCCGATGTTGTCGAGGGAGAATCCCGCCCCCTCTACATTTACGCCGAACGCACTGAAAAAAGCGGCACGAGCGCTTGAGCTTGTGCCACCATGATGCTCCAGCTTCGAGAGGCCGTCCGGGCGGCCGAGGCCTTCTTGAAACTGAACCGCCGCGCCGCCATCTTTCGATATAGATCAAGAATTCTCCGGATAGGATGATGTAATGACCCAAAAGCGCGAGCCCGCTCGCCCCGGCACGATCGACACCTATCCGGTTCTGCCGCTACGCGACATTGTGGTATTTCCGCACATGATCGTGCCGCTTTTCGTCGGCCGCGAGAAATCGATCCGCGCTCTCGAAGAGGTCATGAGGGCCGACAAGCTCATCCTTCTTGCGACGCAGATGACGGCCGCCGACGACGATCCGGCGACGGAAGCGATCTTCGCGACCGGCACGCTCGCTTCGGTTCTTCAGCTCTTGAAGCTTCCCAACGGTACGGTCAAGGTTCTGGTCGAGGGACAGGTTCGCGCCAAGGTGCAAGGATATTCGCGCACCGAGGATTTCTATGAAGCCCGTGCCGAGGCAATCGCCGACGAGTCCTTCGACAAGGTCGAGGTGGAAGCGCTTGCCCGGTCGGTCGTCGCCGAGTTCGAAGGCTACGTCAAGCTCAACAAGAAGATCTCGCCGGAGGTCGTGGCCGCTGTCGCCCAAATCGACGATTATTCCAAGCTTGCCGACACGGTCGCTTCCCATCTCGCGGTCAAGATAACCGATAAACAGGCCGTGCTCGATACCGGCTCGATCGCCAAGAAACTCGAAAAGTGCCTGGCGCTCATGGAAAGCGAGATTTCGGTTCTGCAAGTGGAAAAGCGCATCCGCACCAGGGTCAAGCGCCAGATGGAGAAGACCCAGCGCGAATACTATTTGAACGAGCAAATGAAAGCGATCCAGAAGGAGCTGGGCGACGAAGACGGCAAGGACGATCTTGCCGAGATCGACGAACGCATCAAGACGACGAAACTGTCCAAGGAGGCGCGCGACAAGGCGACCGCCGAATTGAAAAAATTGCGTCAGATGTCGCCAATGTCGGCGGAAGCGACGGTCGTGCGCAATTATCTCGACTGGCTTTTATCAATTCCCTGGAACAAGCGCTCCAAGATTAAGAAGGACCTGAACATCGCCGAAAACGTCCTCGACAGCGAGCATTTCGGTCTTGAAAAAGTCAAGGAGCGCATCATCGAATATCTTGCCGTGCAGAGCCGCGCGAACAAATTGACGGGGCCCATCCTGTGCCTCGTTGGCCCTCCCGGTGTCGGCAAGACCTCGCTTGGCAAGTCGATCGCCAAGGCCACGGGCCGTGAATTCGTCCGCATGTCGCTTGGCGGCGTGCGCGACGAAGCCGAAATCCGCGGCCATCGGCGCACCTATATCGGTTCCATGCCCGGCAAGATCATCCAGTCGATGCGCAAGGCCAAGAGTTCGAATCCGCTCTTCCTGCTCGACGAAATCGACAAGATGGGAATGGACTTCCGTGGTGATCCGTCGTCCGCGCTGCTTGAGGTTCTCGATCCGGAGCAGAATCATTGCTTCAACGATCACTATCTCGAAGTCGACTATGACTTGTCGCATGTCATGTTTGTCACGACGGCCAATACGTTGAATATTCCCCCGCCACTCATGGACCGCATGGAAATCATCCGTATCGCCGGCTACACGGAGAATGAAAAGGTCGAGATCGCCCGCCGCCATCTGATTCCGGCCGGGCTCAAGAAGCACGGTCTTGGGTCCAAGGAATGGTCAATCGACGACAGCGGTCTCATTACCATAATACGGCGCTATACGCGTGAGGCCGGCGTGCGAAATCTTGAACGCGAACTCGCCAAACTCGAACGCAAGGCGGTCAAACAAATTTTGACCGGCAAGACGAAGCAGGTCGCGATCACCGACGACAACCTGCCGGATTTTCTCGGCGTTCCCAAATTCCGCTACGGCGAGGCGGAAACCGAGGATCAGATCGGCGTCGTGACGGGCCTTGCTTGGACCGAGGTCGGGGGCGAATTGCTGACGATCGAAGGCGTGATGATGCCCGGCAAGGGGCGCATGACGGTCACCGGAAATTTGCGCGACGTCATGAAGGAGTCGATCTCGGCGGCGGCGTCCTATGTCCGCTCGCGCGCGGTCGATTTCGGCATCGAGCCGCCGGTGTTCGAGCGTCGCGACATCCACGTGCACGTGCCAGAAGGCGCGACGCCCAAGGATGGTCCATCGGCGGGTGTTGCCATGGCGACGGCGATCGTCTCGATCATGACTGGCATCCCGATCCGGCGCGACATAGCGATGACCGGCGAAATCACCTTGCGCGGCAGGATTCTGCCGATCGGCGGGCTCAAGGAAAAATTGCTTGCCGCACTGCGCGGTGGCCTAAAGAAAATTTTAATTCCCGAGGAAAACGCCAAGGATCTGGTTGAAATTCCAAATTTGGTCAAGAACGCGCTCGAGATCGTGCCGGTCTCGCGCATGGAAGAGGTATTAAACCATGCCCTGGTTCGCCAGCCGGTGCCGATAGTTTGGGAAGAGGAGGCGAAGCCGCTCGCTCCGCTTTCCTCCGAGGAGGAAACCCCCGGCGCCATCACGCATTAGTTAGAGGAATTGCCAGAGCGAAGCCGGAACCCTTTCGCGGGGAGTGGGGCAACCGGGGGCGAATGGTGTTAATGTGCCATGCTCCAGGTTGCTCCCCAGGCTTGCAAGGTTTTGCGAACCCATGGCATTTGCGGCCCGATCAGCACCGCTTCGGTGATGCCGCCGCATGAATATCCGTTGTTGCCTTTGGCCCTGATCGCCACGGCGACGAGCGCCGGTTGACCGATGGCGAGGACCGGCGCGCCGGAATCGCCCGTGCAACCGCCAAGTCCGGTGCCATCCGGATCGGTAAGCCAAACAAGAACCGGCGATTTCGGTCCGCTCGCAACGAGAATGCCCGCCCGCAAGACACCTGACGTTCCGCTCACGCGTTCATCCGTACGGCCAAAACCTGCTATGCGAACCGGCTGCCCGATCGCGACCGCGCCGGAATCCGTGAGTTCGATGGGTTTGAATGCAGGAGGCAACGGCTCGGCGAGGCGCAGAAGCGCGAGATCGATGGAAATCAAATGTTTTCGCCCGATTTTGGGCCGGAATTCCGGGTGAACGGCGATCGAAGCAACATCGAAAAAAACCAGCTGGCTATGGCCGCCGCGATAAAATACCCGCGTGTTTGAAAGGTTGGAGACGCAATGGGCGGCGGTCAGGACAACGTCCGGAGCGATGACGCTCGCGGTACAAAAGTCGCCGCCGCCACTGCCGCTCATGTCCAATACCGTAACGACATAGGGCGCGAACTCCGGGGCCTCTAGGGCGGGACCGACCAAAGCCAATGCGGGCGCAGCTAAAACCATGCCGGACAGGCAGGCCAGTATTGTGCCCGCACCCGCGCGTGGGGCCCGCAAGAAAGTCTTAGCGAGCGAAGCGATCTGAAAATAGCCGCGCATGTTCGCATTATACATGGCTCATTCATTGTCGCCGCGCCAGCCTTGAGGCATGCTTTATTTCATCGCGGTCATTTTCGCGGCCTATCTGGGCTCAAGCACCGCGGCTCGGACGGAACCAGAGCCGGACCGGGTCTGTTTCTCGACGGCCGAGACGCGCGAAAAAATTCTCGCGCATGGGCTCTTTGAGCCGTTTCATGTCATGCGGAGCGCGGCCAGCCGGTCGCAGGCGAAAGCCATCGGGGTCAAGCTTTGCCGCTGGAGCGAGGAGCTCGTCTATGAGATGAGCCTTTTGCGCCGCGACGGACACGCCATTCACGTTTTTATTGATGCCAAGACTGGCCAGGCCGTGGGTTCAAAGGAATGAACATTGAGTCCTTGTTGTGTTATGAAAAAATGGCGGAGTTCCGGGTTTTCGTTTGAGTTTGGAGAAGCGGCAATGTTTCATGCATGCTTATCCGGATGCTTGACATGAACGCCACGCATGTCCTAGATGTAATGTCTCAACAGGTTGTTCACGGGGAGAATCTGAGGTTTGTGGGGTTTGCGAAGCACCACAGGCTCAGGAGACCCACCCGTGAACATTCATAAGAATGCCAGGACGACGCCGAACATGCGAGCCTTGATTGTCGGGCGCCGCCAAGCGGGCGAAACGCCGCGCTCCATAGCCGGCGCTGTAGGCGTTTCGGCCGCGACCGTGAGGAAATGGCTCCGGCGCCACGAAAGCGAAGGCGCCGCTGGCCTCCAAGACCGGACCAGCCGGCCGCATCGCCTGCGGACACGGATCACATCACATCAGATCGCCCAGGTCGAAGCCCTGCGCCGGGCCCGTCAGCCCTTCTGGAAGATCGCCCGCGCGACCGGGCTGTCGCGCGCGACGGTGGCCCGCATCGCAAAGGCCAAGGGGCTGAGCCGCCTGTCCGCCCTCGATCAAAGGATCGCGATCATCCGCTATGAAAAGAAGCAGCCGGGCGAGATGATCCATATCGACATCAAGAAGCTCGGCCGCATCGAAGGGATCGGACATCGCATCACGGGAGACCGTACCGGACAGAGCGCGCCACGCAGCCGCAAGGAAGGCGGCAAGGGCTGGGAATATCTCCATCTGGCCGTCGACGATCACTCCCGGCTGGCCTATTCTGAAATCCTGCCGGACGAAACACGGCGCTCCTGCCTGAAATTCCTCTTGCAAGCCTTGCGCTTCTTTCGCGATCACGGCGTCAGGGTCCTTCGCGTCATGACCGACAACGGCGCCAGCTTCCGTTCGCGCCGCTACACAAAGGCGTTGCGAATGCTGAAAATCAAGCATAAGCGCACCAGACCCTATACGCCAAGAACAAACGGAAAGGCCGAACGCTTCGTGCAGACCTCCTTGCGGGAATGGGCCTATGCCAAACCCTACAACCATTCATCCGAACGGGCCGCCGCACTGTTGCCTTTCCTCCACCATTACAATCATCATCGGCCTCACTTCGGCATCAACGGATGCTCACCTATCTCAAGGATCCCAAGAAACAACCTATCGAGACACGACACCTAGAGCGGGTCCCGATTAGGTGGACCCGTATCCGGCATTGCGAAAATAGTTGAAGCATTCGGTTGGAGGGAAGTCGTCGAGAGCTAATCCGATGCCATCCCACAGAGCATCGACGGTTCGGTGGGCCATTTTGCGCAACGTATTTTTGAGCTTGGCGAAGACTTGTTCGATGGGATCGAAGTCAGGACTGTAGGCGGGCAAGAAGCACTGCGTCGCCCCGGCGGCTTCGATGGCTTTTCGAACGCCGGCGCGTTTATGGGAACCGAGATTATCCATCACCACGATTTCGCCAGGCGACAAGGTCGGCACCAGAACCTGCTCGACATAGGCGAGGAACTTTGCGCCGTTAATGGGACCGTCGAAGACACAAGGAGCGGTGATGCGATCGTGGCGCAACGCCGCCAAAAAGGTCGTCGTCTTCCAGTGGCCGAACGGGGCGTGAGCGATAAGTCTCTTGCCTCTTTCACATCGCCCATAGCGAGGTGTCATGTTGGTCGAGGCCCAGGTCTCATCGATGAATACAAGCCTTTGAGGATCAAGACTTTTCTGCTTATCGCGCCAAGCGAGACGTGCGGCCCGGACATCCGCTCTTTCTTGTTCGGCGGCGTGCAGAGTTTTTTTTAAAGGTCAATTGCAGATGCCGCAAAAAACGCCCAACGGCGGACCGCCCGACTTTGATCTCGAGCGTCGTCAGCTTGCTCCACAGCTCCGTGATCGTCAGCTCGGGCTGCACCGCCACCAACGCCCGCACCTTATCTTCATGCGCAGCCAGCGCGTGCCGCTTATGGCCGCCAAACTTTCGCGGCAGACAACCGCCTGTTATCTCAAACTGCTGCATGAGCTTGATCACGCAGCTCGCACTGACATCAAAGCTGCGCGCCGCCTTGCGCCGAGACTGACCTGCCAGTACAGCCCGCACCAGGCGGTCACGTAAATCCTGCGAATAGGGTTTTGCCATCCATGCCGGCCTCCATTCCAGCCAACATGGTGAACCACAATTCCGCCGATTCGGGAATCCCCCTTCCCAATTCTGTCTATTCGGGACCCGCTCTAGCGTCCATTTTATGCGCAAAAACTTTGCATGGGTTGGCACGGTTGTCGGGCTTGGCGGGGCATCGCTGCTCAGCAAGGCGAATTGGGTCGCCAATCATCTCGGGTTTCTCGGCCTGCCAGACGACGTGCGGGGGGCATTGATCGCAATGTCCTACTTTCCGATGCTGGCTACCGCGTCATTTCTCATTGTGGGAATTGTTTGTGTAGTTTTTTTGATCCACGATTACGGGCTCGATAGGGCGCTGCTTCAATGGGGGCGTAAAATAACTACGCCAGTAGATCGTCGAGCGCCAACGCTCGACGATCTACTGCGACGTCTTACCGAAACCGAGCGCCATTTCACATATAATCTGGAGGGGCTTCAAAGGGAGTTGGCAACGCTGACAAGGGCATTACGTCTTCGTGATGCTGAAATCCAAAATCAAGGAGGCTGATCAAGTAATTATGCCATCTTCCAAAACCGGAACTGCCAAAACACTTCTAGAGCGTTATCCACTGTGACAGAATCGGGTGGGATTCCCAAGCGGGCTTTGTCGTGATTCAAGCTTCGGGCTGGGAGGAGGCCAGGATGAATGACGAAGCCCTATTCGGAAGATCTTCGGACGCGCGTGGTAGCGGCCGTTGTGGCGGGCGCAAGCTGCCGGGATGCGGCACAGCGGTTCAGTGTCGGCGTGAGCAGTGTTGTGCGGTGGGCGCAGCGGTTCCGGCGGACCGGGGGCGTCGCGGCCAAGCCGATGGGCGGGAAGCGCAACTCGCGTCTCAAAGATGAGCGAGACTGGCTGCTCGCCCGCGTCGCCGCGTCGCCCGATTTGCCGCTTCATGACATCAGGCGCGAGCTTGCCGCGCGCCAGGTCCGTGTCGGCTATGGCACGATTTGGCGCTTTTTCGCTAAGGAGAAGATCACCTTTAAAAAAAATCGTGCGCGCCGCCGAGCAGGACCGGCCTGACATCGCGGCCGAGCGGATGCGCTGGCAAGAAGACCAGAAGCAGCTCGATCCCAAGCGTCTCGTGTTCATCGACGAGACATGGGCAAAGACCAACATGGCGCCCACGCATGGCCGGTGCCGGCGCGGCCAAAGGCTTTATGCCAAAGTGCCGCATGGCCATTGGAAGACGACGACTTTCGTGGCCGCGCTTCGCCATGATGGCATCACCGCCCCCTTCGTCTTCGACGGCCCGATCAATGGCGAATGTTTCCTCGTTTATGTCAAAGAAATGCTTGCTCCGACGCTCTCGAAAGGAGACATCGTCCTGATCGACAATCTCGCCTCGCACAAGAGCCCGAAAATCAGGAAAGCGATCGAGGCCAAGGGCGCCGCACTGCGTTTCCTGCCGCGCTACTCGCCCGACTTCAACCCGATCGAGATGGTCTTTTCGAAATTAAAGACGCTCCTGCGAAAGGCTTCCGAACGAACCGTCGAAGCCCTCTGGACTCGGATCGGCGAACTCCTCGATCACTTCCCCCAGAAGGAATGCGAAAACTACTTCAAGGCCGCCGGGTACGAACCAACTTGAACGGATAACGCTCTAGAAGAATCTTATCCTGATGAAGCCGCGTGGGCCGCTGATCACGCGGTATGGGAAAGGGCTATGAGGCAAATTGACATCGAGTGGTTACAGTGGCAACCCCAAGCTAAGCCCTTCCTCGATATTCGCCTGAATGACCTCCAAGGAGCGCCCACACCCCCACCGCAAAGCAATATTAAATCTCAGGAAAGTATAAACCAATACAAGGCTGTGTGGATTGTCCAACAGCGCTATGCCAAAAAGAGGGAGGATATCATTCAATATTTTTTCTTCAAAGCGAGAGAATTACCCGGATGACAACGCCGCAGGAACGTCTTGCCCGTATGCACAAGTCATTTGCGAAAAACAAAAGCGTACTCACTGAGGATTACAAATTCTTTATCACTCAGGATGCTCCAGCTACGCCGCGTGTGTCCATTCGCCGGAATAAAGTTGTGCATAGGTCGGCGGAACGGTCCGCGCTGAAATCCCCAAAACAGAGTTGAAGGAATTCATCGGATAGAAACGGCGGTTGAAACGAAAAACGAATTCATTGAGGTAAGCTTGCAGATGACGAGGCTCGATACGACCGTGGTGAGTGCCATTGATCCATGTCTTCAAATTAGAGAAGACAAGATGGATCATCGGCAGGTGTTTTTCCGCCTTTTCTGGGTCACCGCCGAGAGTAAGAGCATTGTGCTTATAGCCAATCTCACTAAGCCCGTAATATCCCTGCCAGCCATCAGTCAGAATGATAGAGCCAGCCGTTACATTATCTTTGACGAATGTTGTGAGTGTATCGGCGTCGCGACCAGAAAGAGGAGCCTCTATCGGCTCGACGCTGGAAACGACGCGAAGCCTAAGACGCCCAGCATAAGTAAGTTTCTTGACCGGGATGCAGCCTTCGTGAGCGTCACTCCATTTCGCACTACGATCCTCGGCATCCTTGCGTGTCCGCACTTCAACAGCGCCAACTACTGTCGTTTGATGATGAATTCCCCTTCCTTCACCCCGCGTGCGCCCGCCAACGCAACATTCGTCCACTTCGACGGGGTGGAGCGCCCCAATGGTGTCACGATCAGGTCGAACCATACCAGCGCGGAGTTTGTGAAGCATCGTGAATGCCGTTTCATATCTTGCGATGTCAAGCTGGCGCTGAAATTGAACAGCGGATTGACCGGGCGTCTGTGTCGTCATGAGATAGGCGCCCCAAAACCACGTCGAGAGCGGCATGTGGCTCGACTGCATGACTGTTCTGGCAGTAAGAGACGTGTTTTTCTTACACACGCGACAGCGCAACACGACCAACGAGCGGGTTGCAAAACGGTAAGGCTCCCCAATGTGCCCGCACGCCGGGCAGGAGAAGCCGTCAGGCCAGCGCATCGCCTCCAAATAACGGGCGCAAGCGCCGTCGTCAGGGAAGACGCGTTGAAATTTCGGAAGACTGGTTGGAAAGGTTGTATCCATGTTTGAGACGATAGCACATGCTCAAACGCTTGTCAAGCATCCGGATAAGCATGGTTTCATGCGAGACATTGCTTTCGCAAATGGGTATCGAAGCGTGCGGTTGCTAGTCGTCGAGGATGACAAGGACCTAAACCGCCAGATCGCTGCCGCGCTTACGCAGGCGAGCTATGCCGTCGACCGCGCCTTCGATGGTGAAGAAGGATGGTTTTTGGGTGACACCGAACCTTACGATGCCGTCGTCCTGGATTTGGGCTTGCCCAAAAAGGACGGTACTTCCGTGCTTAGTGAGTGGCGCTGGGCTGGCCGCGCCATGCCGGTGTTGATTTTGACGGCCCGCGACCGGTGGAGCGACAAGGTTCAGGGTTTCGACGCCGGGGCTGACGATTACGTCGCCAAGCCCTTCCATATCGAGGAAATCCTTGCCCGGCTGGCCCGCTGTTACGGCGCGCCGCCGGCCACGCCACGAGCGAACTTAGGTTCGGTCCAGTGGACCTCGATACACGCATGGGCCGGGTGTCGGTCGATGGCAATCCGGTCAAGCTTACCTCGCACGAATACCGGCTGTTGTCTTATTTGATGCATCATGCGGGGCAAATCGTATCGCGCGGCGAGATCGTCGAGCATCTCTATGAACAAGATTTTGATCGCGAATTCAAATACGATCGAGGTTTTCGTCGGACGGCTGCGCAAGAAGCTCGGCGTCGAAGTCATCCAAACGATGCGCGGGCTCGGCTATCTCTTGGCCGCGCCCGAAACGAAGGATGCCGGAAGCAAGCCGCCCCGGGCGAACCCGTTCGCCCGCGATTAACTCCTCGCGCCTAGGGCCATTTTGCCGGCGGCAAGCAGATGCGAAACGACGAAGAGCTAGATGTAATGTCTCAACAGGTTGTTCACGGGGATAATCTGAGGTTTGTGGGGTTTGCGAAGCACCACAGGCTCAGGAGACCCACCCGTGAACATTCATAAAAATGCCAGGACGACGCCGAACATGCGAGCCTTGATTGTCGGGCGCCGCCAAGCGGGCGAAACGCCGCGCTCCATAGCCGGCGCTGTAGGCGTTTCGGCCGCGACCGTGAGGAAATGGCTCCGGCGCCACGAAAGCGAAGGCGCCGCTGGCCTCCAAGACCGGACCAGCCGGCCGCATCGCCTGCGGACACGGATCACATCACATCAGATCGCCCAGGTCGAAGCCCTGCGCCGGGCCCGTCAGCCCTTCTGGAAGATCGCCCGCGCGACCGGGCTGTCGCGCGCGACGGTGGCCCGCATCGCAAAGGCCAAGGGGCTGAGCCGCCTGTCCGCCCTCGATCAAAGGATCGCGATCATCCGCTATGAAAAGAAGCAGCCGGGCGAGATGATCCATATCGACATCAAGAAGCTCGGCCGCATCGAAGGGATCGGACATCGCATCACGGGAGACCGGACCGGACAGAGCGCGCCACGCAGCCGCAAGGAAGGCGGCAAGGGCTGGGAATATCTCCATCTGGCCGTCGACGATCACTCCCGGCTGGCCTATTCTGAAATCCTGCCGGACGAAACACGGCGCTCCTGCCTGAAATTCCTCTTGCAAGCCTTGCGCTTCTTTCGCGATCACGGCGTCAGGGTCCTTCGCGTCATGACCAACAACGGCGCCAGCTTCCGTTCGCGCCGCTACACAAAGGCGTTGCGAATGCTGAAAATCAAGCATAAGCGCACCAGACCCTATACGCCAAGAACAAACGGAAAGGCCGAACGCTTCGTGCAGACCTCCTTGCGGGAATGGGCCTATGCCAAACCCTACAACCATTCATCCGAACGGGCCGCCGCACTGTTGCCTTTCCTCCACCATTACAATCATCATCGGCCTCACTTCGGCATCAACGGATGCTCCCCTATCTCAAGGATCCCAAGAAACAACCTATCGAGACACGACAGCTAGAGCGGCCTTCCGGCCTGGCGTGGCCAGAGAGCGTCCGCGCACGGCCGAGGCCACAATCAATCGCGAAGCGGCTTTTCTTTTCCGCCGCGCTATTAAGCTTTGCCATTCTTCTCGTCGCAGGCCTCGTACTCTCGACGATTTACCGGCGCACGGCGGTGGCCAATTTCGACGAGCGCCTCGGCGTTTACTTGCATGAGCTCGTCGCCGATATCGCAACATCCGGAGAAGATAGCCGGGTCGCGCCGGGCCAGCTCGGCGAACCGCAATTCGAGCTGCCCTTATCTGGCTGGTATTGGCAACTCACGCGATTGGATGTCCCCAAGCCAGAGATCAGAAGTTCGCGCTCGCTGTTCGCGGCAAAGCTTCCGCGTCTGTCCGATGCCGGCGTGGCGGCCGGCGCCGGCGGCGCGCGGAGAGGCTATGCGAACGGGCCCGATGACCGCGTTTTGCGAATGGCCGAACACATCATCGATACCGGCGATCAGGGAATTTATCTTGTTCAAGTCGCCGCAACGACGGAGCAGATAGACGCGCAAATTTCCCGCTTCGAATTTGATCTCGTGATCACCTTCGCGGCTCTCGCGATTGCGCTTGTTGTGTCTGCGGCGGCGCAGCTTCGCTATGGCTTAAAACCGCTTTGGCAATTGCAGGAAGGGGTCGCCGCGATAAGACGCGGTGAAGCCGAAAAAATCGAAGGCAATTTCCCGCAGGATCTCGCGCCACTCGCCAGCGAACTCAATCTGCTGATTGACGCCAATCGCGACGTGGTGGAACGTGCGCGCACCCAGGTCGGCAATCTCGCGCATGCCTTGAAAACGCCGCTCAGCGTCATCGTCAACGAAGCCGCGGTCGATCCCGGCCCGCTCGCGGCGAAGATGGACGAGCAGGCTGCCATCATGCGCGATCAGGTTTCCTATTACCTTAACCGCGCCCGCGCGGCGGTGCGAGCGCGGACGCTGGGCGGAGCGACCGAGGTGGCCCCGGCCGTCGAAGCCTTGGTTCGCACCTTCGAAAAAATCTATGCGGAGCGGGCGATTGGCTTTGCCGTCTCGGTGCCGGGGACCATTCGTTTTCAAGGGGAACGCCAGGATTTCGAGGAGATGGTTGGCAATCTCGTCGATGATGCCGGCAAATGGGCGCGCCACGCGGTTGCGATCAGCATAGCGCCGGAGCCCTGGCGCAACCTCTCGGAGCGCCGTTTCTTTCGCGTCACCATCGACGATGATGGGCCAGGACTTGCCGCCGGGCTGCGCCAGGCCGCGCTGCCGCGTGGCAAGCGCCTCGATGAAACGAAACCCGGATCGGGCCTCGGGCTTTCGATCGTCGCCGATCTGGCGTCGCTTTACGGCGGCGATTTGTCCCTCGAAGATAGCCCCAAAGGCGGACTGCGCGCGGACCTCAGGCTGCCCTCGGCGTGAAGCATGAGAACAACCGATTACGCGCCAAATATTTGTGACACGACTTGCAACCGCCCTGGCAATCACTATTAAGGTTCCATGTTATGGTTGATTTTTGCCGTTCTGACCGCCGTCGCGGTGCTAAGCGTCCTATGGCCGCTTGCGAAAACCCCGCGCGGGGTTGCGCGCGGCGAAATCGGCATCGCACTCTACAAGGCCCAACTCGCCGAGATTGAAAGGGATGAAGCGCAACGCCTCGTGGCGCCGGAAGATGCGCAAGGCGCCAAGGCCGAAGCGGCCCGCCGCCTGCTAACGGCGAATGCCACGATTGAACTGCCGCCCGCCGCGTCGTGGACCAGGGCCCGGCTTGCGTCCATGGGCGTATTGATGTTCGTTCCAGTTCTGGCGCTTTCGCTTTATGCGACCATCGGCCATCCGGATATGCCCAACGCACCGCTCGCGGCGCGGCTCGACGCTTCGCCCGCGCGCCTGGATTTGACGGCTGCGATCGCTAAGATCGAAGCGCATCTCGCGCAACATCCGGACGATGGGCGCGGCTATGAGGTGTTGGCGCCGGTTTATCTCCGGATCGGCCGCGCCGGCGAAGCCGTGAATGCCGCGCGCGCGGCATTGCGGCTGCTTGGCGAGACCCCGGCGCGGCAGACCCTTTACGGAGAGTCCTTGGTTGTTGCCGCCAATGGTGTCGTGACGCCGGAAGCACGACAATCCTTCGAAGCCGCGGCGGCGAAGGATCCCTCGGCGGCCGCGCCACGTTTTTTTCTCGGGCTCGCCGCCGAACAAGAAGGGGACAGGGCGCGTGCAAGGGATGTCTGGCGTAAACTTGCTGCTGAAGCGCCTCAAGACGCGCCTTGGAGGCAAGCGCTGCACGAACGACTAGCGGCGCTCGGCGCGGGGCCTGAGACAACACAAGATGGCGTGGCGGCCAAGATCGAGGCGCTACCGGAAGCCGGGCGGATGAATGCCATTCGCGGCATGGTGGAGAGGCTCGCCTCGCGCCTGGCGCAAAACGGGCAGGACCTTGAAGGCTGGCTTCGTCTTGTTCGCTCCTATACGGTGCTCCACGAGCAGGGCAAGGCGCGCTCGGCTTTGATCGATGCAAAACGCAGTCTCGCGGGTGATCCAAGCGCGATCGCGCGCATCGAGGCGCTCGCGCGGGAACTCGGTCTGGAAGGCTAGTCGTAATCATGACGCGCCGCAAACGCCGTCTCGCTTTGATCTCCACCGCGCTCGCCGCGCTCACCCTTGCCCTAGGACTCGTCCTTTTGGCCTTGCGCGACAATATCGTCTTTTTCTATGGGCCGAGCGAGCTTGCGCAAAAAGCGCCGCATGCCGGGCAAAGGCTGCGCATCGGCGGGCTCGTGAAACAGGGCTCGCTTGTCCACGAGGGCGGCCAGACCGTGCACTTCGCTGTCACCGATAAAAAACAAGATGTCGTAGTGACCTATACGGGGCTTTTGCCCAACCTCTTCCGGGAAGGACAGGGCGTCGTCGCCGAGGGAACGCTTGGCCAGGACAAACTCTTTCACGCCGACAGTATTCTCGCCAAGCACGATGAGCGCTACATGCCGCGCGACGTCGCCGACGCGTTGAAGAAACAAGGCGTCTGGCGGGAAGGCGCGGAAGCGGCAGGCACGGACAAATGAGGATTCGCCGGCGATGACGAAGGCTGAGAATCTGCCAACGAGGCGCGCATGATTGTCGAAACCGGCCATTACGCGCTTGTGCTCGCCTTGGCGCTCGCGCTCGTCAATTCCGTATTGCCAATATGGGGCAGCGTCGCGCGGGACCAGCGGCTGATGGCCATCGCGCCTCCGGTCGCGCTGATGGGCTTTGGCCTCGTGTCCTACGCCTATTTCGCCTTCACGATGGCCCATGTGGTCTCCGATTTCTCGCTCGTCAATGTCGTCGAGAACTCGCATTCCGCCAAACCCTTGATCTATAAAATCACCGGCGTCTGGGGCAATCACGAAGGCTCAATGCTTTTGTGGGTCTTGGTGCTGTCGCTGTTCGCCGCGGCGGTCGCTCTGTTTTCGCGATCGATGCCGGAAGACATGCGCGCGAATGTGCTCGCCGTGCAATCCTGGATCGCGGTGGCATTCATTCTGTTTATTCTCCTGACATCTAATCCCTTCGCGCGCGTCGCCGCGGCGCCGGCGGAGGGCAATGATTTGAACCCGATCCTCCAGGATCCGGGCCTCGCCATCCACCCGCCGCTGCTTTACCTCGGCTATGTCGGACTTTCGATCACTTATTCCTTCGCGGCGGCGGCCTTGATTTCCGGCCGCATCGATGCGGTCCTCGCACGTTTCATGCGGCCCTGGACGCTGATCGCCTGGATTTCCCTGACCCTTGGCATAGCGATGGGCTCCTACTGGGCCTATTACACGCTTGGCTGGGGCGGCTTCTGGTTCTGGGATCCGGTCGAGAACGCCTCGCTGATGCCATGGCTCGCGGCCACCGCGCTGTTGCATTGCACGGCGGTGATGGAAAAGCGGGAAGCCCTCAAAATCTGGACGATCTTCCTTGCGATCCTGGCCTTTTCCCTGTCGCTTGTCGGAACCTTTTTGGTTCGCTCCGGCGTATTGACGTCGGTCCATGCTTTTGCGAGCGATCCCACGCGGGGAGTCTTTATACTCCTCATCCTGGTGGTCTTCATCGGCGGATCGCTTGCTCTCTTCGCTCTGCGCGCAGGCGGGCTGCAACAAGGCGGCCTCTTTGCGCCCGTCTCGCGCGAGGGCGCCATCGTCCTCAACAATCTGCTATTGACCACCTGCTGCGCGACGGTTTTCGTCGGCACCCTCTATCCGCTGGCACTCGAAGCCATGAGTGGCGAAAAAATCTCGGTCGGTCCGCCTTTCTTCAATCTGACTTTCGTACCTTTGTTCATTCCGCTGTTTATCCTGATGCCGTTTGGCCAGTTGCTGCCGTGGAAACGCGGCGATCTCGCCGGCGTCACGCAAAGGCTCGCCGTGGCGTTCGGGGCGGGGCTCATTTTCATGGCGGTTCTTGCGGCGTGGCGCGGCGGCCCCGCCGTCAGCGTAATCCTGTCCGGGGTCGCGGTTTATGTGATCCTCGGCTCTTTCGTCGATCTCGGCAGGCGTCTTTTCGGCGGCGGCGTCTCCGCCGACATGGTGAGCCAACGTGCGCGCGGCTTACCGCGCCATGCGTTCGGCACGGCTTTCGCGCATGCCGGGCTCGGAGTGACCTTGCTCGGCCTTGCCGCGACTGGCTGGGGCGCCGAGAAGATCACGGCGTTGAAGCCTGGAGAGGCGGTCGAAATCGGCCCTTACGAACTGACCTTCGAGAGGGTCGTGCCGCGCAATGGCCCGAACTATTCCGAACTCGCTGGGCACACGTTGATCCGTTCCAAAGGTGCGCTGGTCGCTACAATCGAACCCGCGACACGCTTCTATCCGGTACGCAGGATGAATAGGTCCGAGGCGGGTATCGCGACCCTTGGCCTTGGACAAGTCTATATGAGCATCGCCGATGTCGCGGCCAATGGCGCCGTCAACGCAAGGATATTCTGGAAGCCGCTTGTCGCCTTGATCTGGATCGGCGCGTTGGTCATGGCTTTCGGCGGATGCCTGTCCCTCAGCGATCTGAGTTTCAGGGTCGGCATCGCGCGCCGCGCCCGCAAGGCGCAAGCGCCGCGCCCGCAACCGGCGGAATGAATTCGATGATTTCCGCGCGCACGTTTACCTTGACTTGTCTGCTTTTGTTGGCGCCGCTTGCGGCGAGGGCGGTTCAGCCCGACGAACTCATGACGGACCCGATGCTTGAAGCAAGAGCACGCGCGCTTTCGGCGCAACTGCGCTGCATGGTTTGCCAGAACGAATCGATTGACGAATCCAACGCCGAGCTTGCCCGCGATTTGCGGCTACTCGTGCGCGAACGGCTTCAGGCAGGCGAAAGCGACGATCAAATTCGCGCCTACCTGGTCCGCCGCTATGGCGATTTCATATTGCTGAGGCCGCCCTTCAAGCTTGAAACCTGGCTGCTTTGGGGCGCGCCCTTCCTTATCCTTCTCGCGGGCGGCTGTATCATATTTGTTGCCCGGCGCCGGCAAAAGAGCCTCGCCCAGGCATATAGCTTGTCCTTGTCCGAAGCCGAACGCGCGAAGCTCGAAGCCATGCTCGGCGAAGAGGGATCTTGAAGGCCAATTTAAAGAGGCAAATTGAATACGCGGCCTGGAATTAATTCTCCCTTCTCGACCGCGCCGACAGCGATGACCACGCCGCAACAGGCGGCATAGGCGAAGCCATCAAACGGCGCGTCATGGCCGCGCAGAAGGATAGACTGGCCGCGCCGGAGTTTGGCGGCGGCATTGCGATCAACCGTGACGCACGGCAACTCCATAAGGCCGGCCTCGGTCCGGCGCATGGCTTGCCGTGCCTCGATCATGCCATCGGCCAGATCCATGAATGCGGCGGCATCGGCTTCGCTGAATGGCCCGACGCGAGTTCGCCGCAATGCGCTGACATGGCCATAGCAGCCAAGGCTTCTGCCAAGGTCGCGGGCGATCGCGCGGACATAAGTTCCCTTACCGCAGCGGGCTTCGAACACCGCCTCGTCACACCCCGCGTCAATGAGATCGAGCGCGTGAATCGTCACCGGACGCGGGGATAAAACCGGCGCCGCACCCTCGCGCGCGAGATCATAAGCGCGCTCGCCATTGATCTTGATCGCCGAATAGGACGGCGGCAGTTGTTGGATCGTTCCGGTAAACTGCGGCAACAGCGCGAGGATACCGGCGGCGTCGGGCCGCGCGTCCGATTGCGCGGCAACCCTGCCGTCGGAATCGTCGGTGTCGGTTTCAACGCCCCAGCGCACGGTAAAGCGATACGCCTTTTCACCATCTTGAACGAAAGGCACGGTTTTTGTCGCCTCGCCAAAAGCGACCGGCAACACCCCCGTGGCAAGCGGGTCGAGCGTTCCGGCGTGTCCCGCCTTCTTGGAGTTGAATATGCGCTTCAGCCGGGATACCGCTTGGGTCGAGGTCATGCCGGCCGGTTTGTCGAGCACGACCCAGCCATGAATGTCGTTTCGCGCCGATGCGCGGACCTTCATTCTGTCTTGTCCTGTTTTTTGCTCAAATCGCGTTTCACCTCGGGCAATTCGAGCAATGCGTCGATCTTGGCGCCATATTCGAAACTCGGGTCCGCCTTGAAGCGAATATCGGGGGCGAATCTTAGGTCTATGCGGCGGGCAATCTCGCCGCGCAAGAATTTCTTGTGCCGGTCGAGCGCGGCTAGGACATCCGCGATGCTCTTGCCGCCGAGGGGCATGACATAGATCGTGGCGAGCTTGAGATCGGGGCTCATGCGCACTTCCGGAATCGTTATCGCGTTGCTTTCGAGTACCGGATCGCCCATCGCTGAACGGATCAATAGCTCGGCCGTGGTATGGCGGATAAGCTCGGCCACACGCAGCATCCGCTGCGAAGGCTCGCCGCCCTGCTGGTGGTGAACTCTGGACATGGGTGCCCTAAATAATCGGCTTATTCGATCTCGGGCGGTCGTTCGCCGCGAAACGAGATCATCCTCTCCACGGCGCGAACCGCCGCACGTTCGGCACGGGAGTCCACTTGCTCATGAAGGGCGGTTTGCACGAATGTCAGCAAGACCTTCAATTGACCTTCCTGTTCGTTCACCTGCCGCTGAATCGCCTTTAACTCTTCGCGCAGCCGCTTGTTTTCTTCTTCCAGCGCGTCCACGCTCCGCTCAAGTTGGAGGATATTGGCGACGAAATCGCCAATTCTCCGCCAAGAGGGGAACTTCCATTCATCGGATTCCTGTCCCGATGGCTGCGAAGCCTCCTGGTCTTGCTTGCCTCTTTCGGTCATTGCGGCTGTTCAGTGAGTTCGCGCAATAGCTCCCAATTCTCGGCCTGAGCGCGATCAATCTGAACGCGCTTGGTTTTAATCAGCGCCAAGTCGATGGCGGTCTCCGCCGCCAGATCGCTAATGTCTTTGGCGACGATGGCGAGGCGATCCATGGACTCGCTTAGTAGATGTTTAGCTACTGCCTTAGCACTTGACTGAGCCAACGACCCGAGTTCCTCGGCGATGCAACCGAGTTTCTCAATTGGAGACTCGAATGTATCCACGCGCGGGACGAGGCCCCCGCCCCCGCCGCCCGCATCGAAGTCAACCATAGCGACCTCCGTGTTCCCACCCGCCCGCCTCACAACGAGCGCTTGATCTCCTGCACGGTATAGCATTCGATGACATCGCCAATCCGCATGTCCTGGTAATTCTCGAACGCCATGCCGCATTCCTGCCCGGCCTGCACTTCCTTGACCTCGTCCTTGAAGCGCTTCAGTGTCGAGAGCTTGCCTTCATGCACCACGACATTGTCGCGGATGAGGCGCACCTGGGCGCCGCGCTGAACCGTGCCGTCGGTGACCCGGCAGCCCGCGACCTTGCCCACCTTGGAAATCGTGAAGACTTCTCGGATTTGGGCATTGCCAAGCATTTCCTCGCGCAGAGTCGGCGCGAGGAGGCCGGACATTGCCGCTTTCACGTCATCGACGAGATTATAGATGATATTGTAATAGCGGATCTCAATGCCCAACTGTTCGGCCAGCGCGCGGGCTTCCTTGTGCGTGCGCACATTGAAGCCAATCACTGCCGCTCCCGAGGCTTCGGCCAAGGTTATGTCGGATTCGGTGATCCCGCCGGCGCCCGCATGGATCACGCGCGCCGTAACTTCTTCGGTATTGAGCTTGTCGAGCGTCGCGATGATTGCCTCGACCGAGCCCTGAACGTCGCCCTTGATGACGAGCGGGAACTCCTTGCGGCCAGTCGTCTTCAACTGGCTCATCATATCGGACAGCGATCCGCGCGCTATGCCGCCCCGCGCGGCGGCCTTCTCGCGCCTCTGCCGCTCGCGATATTCGGTGATTTCGCGTGCTCTCGCTTCGGTTTCGACGACGGCGACGCGATCGCCGGCGTCGGGCGACCCGGAAAAGCCCAAAACCTCGACCGGCATCGAGGGGCCGGCGTCCTGTCTCGTCTCGCCCTTGTCGCCGAGAAGGGCGCGCACGCGGCCCCATTGCGAACCGCCGACGATGAGATCGCCTACCTTGAGCGTACCGCGTTGGACCAGCACGGTCGCCACCGGCCCGCGGCCCTTGTCGAGACGCGCTTCGATGACAGTTCCTTCGGTTGGGCGCGCCGGATTGGCTCGCAAGTTGAGAAATTCGGCTTGCAGCGCGATTAGATCGAGCAGCTTGTCGAGATTGATGTTCTTGGTCGCCGAAACTTCGACCTCAAGCGTTTCGCCACCGAGCGATTCGACCTGCACTTCATGTTGCAGCAATTCGCTGCGCACGCGCTCTGGTTTGGCGTCTGGCTTGTCGATCTTGTTGATTGCCACGATCATCGGGACATTGGCGGCGCGCGCATGGGCGATCGCTTCCGCCGTCTGCGGCATGACGCCATCGTCCGCGGCGACGACGAGAACGACGATGTCCGTGACCTTGGCGCCGCGCGCGCGCATCGCGGTGAAGGCCGCGTGACCGGGGGTGTCGATGAACGTTACCTTCGAGCCGTTCGGCGCGACAATCTGATAGGCGCCAATGTGCTGGGTGATGCCGCCGGCCTCCCCGGAGACGACATTGGCATGACGGATCGCATCGAGCAGCGAAGTCTTGCCATGATCGACATGACCCATGATCGTCACGACCGGAGGGCGCGGCACCAGATGTTCGCCGGTGTCCGGCGCATCGAAGAGCCCTTCCTCGACATCGGCCTCGGCGACCCGTTTCACGTTGTGACCGAGTTCCTCGGCGATGAGCTGCGCCGTGTCGGCATCGATCACATCGGTGATTTTCGCCATCTGGCCCTGCTTCATCAGAAGCTTGATGACATCGACACCACGTTCCGACATGCGGCTAGCGAGTTCCTGGATCGTTATTGTCTCGGGCAGGATCACTTCACGAGTGAGCTTTTCCTTGGCCTCGTTGACCTGACCCTTGAGCCGTTGAACGCGGCGGCGGAAAGCGGCAACGGACCTGGTGCGCTCTTCTTCTTCTCCCGTGACATTGGCAACCGTCAGGCGGCCGCGGCTTTTTCCCCCGGCGCCCCGGACAGGGCGAGGAATAGCGGTCTTCACCGGCATTCCAGGACGGCGAATAAGGCGCGGGACTTCCTCGTCCTCGGCCGGGGACGGTTTTGGCGCCGGTGAAAGGCCGGCCGGAGCCATCGCCGTGGCGGCGGCGGTCTTGCGCAGGGCCGATGCCGCCGGCGCTGGAGCCGGTTCACCGCCGGCGAGACGCCGTTTGGCCTCGCTTTCCGAGCGGCGCTTGGCTTCCGCATCATGCGCGCGCCGCAACTCTTCCTCACGTTTGCGGGCTTCGGCCGCAGCGCGCTCGTCACGTTCGCGGGCGTCTCGTTCTTCGCGGGCCTTGGCCTCGATTTCGGCACGCTTCCGCTCTTCCACCTCGCGTTCACGGGCCCCGGAAAGGGCTCGCGATCGGAATTCGCGTTCCTCGTCCGTCAGCGAACGCAAAATAACCCCGGACGACGTCCGCTGCGGCGGCGCTTGCGGGGGTGCCGGGGCTGGCTGCGGGCGCTGTCTCGGGGCGGCGGCGGGCGGCGGCATTAAATTCGCCTCGCGCGGCGCATGCGCCTCGCCCAGCGCGATCGCGCGGCGCTTCACCTTCTCGACGACCACCGCTTTCGAGCGTCCATGCGAAAAGCTCTGGCGCACGATGCCCGCCTCGACCGGACGCTTCAATGTTAGCGTTTTGGCCGGAGCGACGCTCAGCGTGTCACCGGGGTTCTTGGTGTCATTCATCAGTCTTGCGTTTCCGCCCATTCGGTTTCAGCACGCCCGAGGGCCGGCAGGCTATTCAATTCCCCATTCGATCCCGGCCCGGACGGCCGGTCCTGGGTTTCCGCCCCAGGCGATCCGGATCGATAAAGCGTCAACTTCCGGCAGCGTTCCAAAAATCCCTCGCTTGCCGGTCCCTCAATCAAAGCGGCATGTATCACATTTGCCCGCCCCAATGCCAAATCCAATTGGCCGGACCGAAACAGTTCTATGCGCGGCCTCGCCCGCTCATCGCCATAACGCCGGCGCAGGCTTTGCCCGAGTTTGCGCATTCCGTCGGCGCCGCAATCCGTGGCATGAACAAGACCGGCGATGGCGCCCGTGGCAATTGCCTCCTCGACCTTGACAAAACCGCTCACAACTTGACCGGCCTTGCTGGCGAGCGACAAAGCCTGCAAGCAGTCCTTCGTCAAAAGAACCTCGATCTCGGCCGCCAAACTCTCCGAAGCGACGACCTTTGTCTTAAAACCACGGGAGAAAGCTTGCCGTTTGACGGCTTCCGCCACGTGGCCGGCCCACGCCGTCACCCAAACGCCGCGTCCCGGCAATTTTCGTCTGATGTCAGGCACGACGATCGCCCCTGGCCCAACAACGAAACGAATCATGTCCTCGGGCAAACCTTTCGCCCGTGTGACGATGCAGGTCCGTTCGGGCGAACCTTCCGCGTCGAGGAGTGCCGGCCTGGCCAAATGATTTTCTCCTATTCGCCGGTCTCGTTTTCAAAGGTGTCCTCCGCCGTGCGATCGGGCACGGCTTCGATCCACCCCGCCTTGACCCGCGCGGTCATGATGAGGGATTCCGCTTCCTCGCGCGAGATTTCGAAACCGTCAAGAACGCCGGCGTGCTTCATTGTCTCCCCGTCCTTGCGTTCGCTCCAGCCAACGAGATCGTCGGTCGCGCAGCCGGCGAGGTCCTCGACGGTCTTGATTTCGTTTTCGCCAAATTTGACGAGCATCGCCGTCGTGACCCCGGCGACTTCCTTGAGTTCGTCGGAAACGCCGAGTTCTTGCCGCCGCGCGTCCTGCTCCGCCTCGACCTTGGCCAAATAATCATGCGCGCGGGTCTGAATCTCGGCGGCTGTGTCCTGATCGAAACCCTCAATCGCGGCAACCTCGGAAGGCTCGACGAAAGCCAATTCCTTGACCAACCGGAACCCTTCCGACGCAAGCAACTGGCCGACAACTTCGTCCACGTTCAGCGCTTTCATGAAGATGTTCGTGCGTTCGGCAAATTCCTTCTGCCGGCGTTCCGATTCCTCCGCTTCCGTCAAAATATCGATATCCCAGCCGGTGAGTTGCGACGCAAGCCGGACGTTTTGGCCGCGGCGCCCGATCGCCAGGGAGAGCTGGTCATCCGGCACGACGACTTCGATCCGCGCGGAATCTTCGTCAAGCACGACCTTGACAACTTCCGCCGGCTGCAATGCATTGACGATAAAGGTGGCGGCGTCCGGCGACCATGGAATGATATCGACCTTCTCGCCCTGCAATTCATTGACGACCGCCTGCACCCGCGATCCGCGCATGCCGACGCAGGCGCCGACCGGATCGATCGAAGTATCCCGCGAAATCACCGCGATCTTGGCGCGCGACCCCAGGATCGCGCGCGACCGACTTCACCTCGATGACATTATCGTAGATTTCCGGCACTTCCTGGCGAAACAGTTTTGCCATGAATTGCGGATGCGTGCGCGACAGAAAAATCTGCGGCCCGCGCTGTTCGCGGCGAACGTCATAGACATACGCACGGGCGCGATCGCCGGGCCGGAAAACTTCGCGCGGGATCATTTCGTCACGCCTTATCGTCGCCTCGCCGCGTCCGAGATCGATGATCACATTGCCAAATTCCACCCGCTTCACGACGCCGTTGACGATATCGCCGATCCGGTCCTTGTATTCCTCATATTGCCGGTCGCGCTCTGCTTCGCGGACTTTCTGAACGATCACCTGCTTAGCCGATTGCGCGGCGATCCGCCCGAAATCGAAAGGCGGCAAGGTTTCCGCGATCCAATCGCCGGTCTGCGCCGCCGGGTTTTTCTTGCGCGCCTCATTGACCGTGATCTGAGTGGCGTCGTTCTCGATCTGATCGACGACGAGGAGCAGGCGGGAAAACCGGATCTCTCCTGTTTTTGGATTGATTTCGGCGCGAACCTCGGTCTCTTGACCGTAGCGGGACCGCGCCGCTTTCTGAATGGCGTCCTCCATCGAGGCAAGAACGATTTGCCGATCGATCGATTTTTCCCGCGCGACGGCATCGGCGATCTGCAAAAGTTCGAGCCTATTGGCGCTAACTGCCATCTTTGTCTCCTGTTTCGGGCGAAGCCGCGCCGGACTGGCGCGGCGCCGTCACTTTGGCTCGCTTTGATGTGGCTTGCTTGAAGCTAGACCGGACGCCCGCGGGCAGAATGGGCTTGGCCTTGAGCGCGCCTCGCACGCCGTGGCCAGGTCCGCGCCTCGGCTCGGCACCCTCGCCTGGCGCCGCTTTCCTGGCCTCATCTTCCATGCTGGCATCCAGGCCCTGCGATGCTTTCGCGGCCCGCAGGGACTGGCGGATAAGCGCCTCGCTCAAAATCAGCCTTGCTTCGGCAACGTCGCGGAGCAAAAGCACGGCTTTGATGGCTTCGACTGGCTTTGCATCGCTGCGATCGAGCGTCAGTACGGCACTTCGGCCCTCGCCTTCGACCTCGCCAACAAAGCCGCGGAAGCGCTTGCGCCCGTTAACGCCGGTCGTCATCTCGATCCGTGCTTCGCGCGCAAAAGCGCGCTGGAAATCCGAGACGCGGACGAGCGGACGATCGATCCCCGGCGAGGAGATTTCGAGGCGATAGGCCCCTTTTACCGGCTCCTCGACATCGAGGATGGGCGAGAGAGCCGCGCTCACGATTTCGCAATCATTGAGGTTCATCGAACCGTCGGGACGTTCCGCCATGATCTGCACTGTCATTCCCGCTTGCGCCGAAAGCTTGACCCGGACCAGCCGGTATCCGAGACCGGTCAAAACCGGTTGCGCAACATGCGCCACGCGCGCGGCGACCCCGGTTTCCTCGATCAAGCGAGGTTCATCGAGGACACCTTGCGCCTCCGTCTCCATGCCATTGCTGTCGCGATCCAAACTTCGCCAGTCCATCGTCGGTTCGCTCCGGCATCAAAATATCGAGGAACCACGCTTCCCCCTCGAAGGAGCCCAAGCGGCAATAAAAAAGAGCGGGTCCCGAGGGGCCCACTCTCAATAGAGCGATCGTTTCGCTAAAACAACCGTCATGAGACGCATGAACGAAAATCTATATACGGCAATGGGCTTGCGTGGGCAAGCCCCCGGCGCGGCAGATGCAGAAAAACCATCGGCCGCGAGGCGCACCCGCCCTGGGCGGAAGCATGATCCCAAAAAGTTGCAGACTTTTTGGATAAGATCATGCGATAAAACAAGACATAGAGACCATGAGCGATTCAACTTGAAGCGATCATGGTCTAAAGCATGGGCCAAGACCGGCGACCAACGATCTCCAGAAAACATAGTCGCGCACCGCAAATTTCTATTTGGAAGCGATGGCGCGTTCGAATGCGACCTCGGCTTCAAGGCTTGCAAGATCCCGGCCGATCGTAGCGACCGCCAATTTCTTGCCGCCGCGGCGATAGCTTATCGCGCAGTCGCGCGCCTCGAGACTGCCCTCGATGTCCGCCTTGTCCCAGCGTTCGGCATGCCCCACGTAGGCAATCTGCAGATCGTATTGTTCGGTCCAGAAGAAGGGGACGGCGTCGAATCGTTCACGTGCCCCGAGGATATTGCGGGCGGCCGTCTGGCCTTGTCTCTCGGCGACAATAAAGTGTTCGAACTCGAATTGATTCGCCGGTGAGCCGGTCCGGCCAGCGCGCGATGTCTCCGGCCGCGAAAATGCTGGGGGCACTCGTCTCTAGATATTCGTTCACCGCGACGCCGCGGTCGATGGAAAGTCCTGCGTGTTCCGCCAACGACGTCGAAGGTCGCACGCCGACGCCGATGACAACAAGATCGGCTTCGAGGTTTTCGCCATTTTCCAATGTGACTCTTCGCGCCATGATCGATGCGGCGGTGGTGCCGAGATGAAACCTTACCCCATGCTCCTCGTGAAGCTGGCGAATGAAATTTCCGGCATCCGCTCCAAGAATCCGCTCCATCGGGATCGTCTCGGGCGCCACGACATCGACCTCGATAGTTCGGGCGCGAAGCGATGCCGCAACTTCGAGACCGATAAAGCTCGCGCCAATCACAACGACCCGACGCGAAGCCTCGGTTTTGGCGACAAGAGCGCGGCTGTCCGTAAGCGTGCGCAAATAATGCACATGCGCAAGATCGTTGCCCGGTATGTCAAGCCGCACCGGTTCGGCCCCCGTGGCGAGGAGAAGCGTATCATACATCAATTCGCTGCCATCGACGAGCCGCAGCGTTCGGCTCGTTGGGTCAACTCCGGCGACGCAGGCGCGAAGCTTAAGATCGATGTCATGTTCTCTGTAGAAGTCCAGTGACCGTAACGGGATCCAGTCTTCTTCGGCCGTGCCCGCGAGAAAACCCTTCGACAGATTCGGGCGATCGTAGGGACCGGAGTCATCAGCGCTCAACATGGTTATGCCACCACGATAGCCCTCGTTGCGGAGCGTTTCGGCGGCGGCGTTGGCAGCCGCGCCGCCGCCCACTATGACGACGGATCGAGGCAAAGTGGGCGAGGTCAGCGCACGCGGTATTGGAATTTCGAGTTTTTCCTGAACATACATGGCCCCGTTCCGCCGTTCGACGCGGAAGCAGGACACCGGGTTAAGCGCGGGCGCGCGAAGCGCCTCGCCGGTGCGCAGGCTGAAACAAGCATGGTGCCAGGGGCAGCGAACCGTCTCGCCATCCACTAACCCCTCCGCGAGCGGCCCGCCATAATGGGTACATACGGCGCCGACGGCAAACACGTCTTCGCCGCGCCGGACGAGCAGGACAGCCTCGCCGCCGGCATGGCCGGCCAGCATGCCGCCGTCCGGAAGATCGCCGAACGCGATTCCTTGCTGCAAGTCCGGCCCGGTTGGTGTGGCGGAATCCGAAGTCATGCGTGGCCTCCCCTGCCCTGCTGCCGATCCGGCACTTGCACGTGCCCTTTTCGCCGCGCGATAGTTCCATCACGCCATATTGACTTATACCGGGGACGAGAGGACTTGACCATGCGTAAGCATGGCGGGGAGCATTCCAAGCTTGGCCAACGAGGGCGAGACCCGGCCACGACAGGAGAAACGCCCGGTCAGCCGTGGCCAAGCACCGGACATCCGGCTAAGCTAAGCAGTCGTGTGACGATTGGCCGCCAACGGGAGACAACCTCAAAACCGCGATCGATGAAATCGCAAACCCCGTTCGTCGGCCAAACAGCGAATCTCTGCTTAGCCGGCACCCGCTTCTAAACCGCCCGGGCGAATACCAAAACATCGACGCGTTTGGCGCCGCCGCGCAATAGGGCGCGCGACGCGGCATTGACCGTAGCGCCCGAGGTCATGACATCATCGATAAGGACAATCGCGCGGCCTTCGACCTTTGCTCCCATCCCTTCGGTCACTCGAAACGCCCCCTGCATATTGAGAGCCCGCTGCGAACGCGAAAGCCCAACCTGGGGCGGCGTCCCCTTGACCCGCGCGAGGGCGAAAGGATCAACCGGGACGCCGCATTGGGCGGAGATCGCTTGCGCCAAGGCATTGGCCTGATTGAATTTGCGCGAGGCAAGGCGGCGGCGGTGCAAAGGGACTGGCACGAGGAGATCGGCCTCGACCAAAAGTTCGTTGCCGGCGCGGGCCATCCAAGCCCCGAGCGGTTTGGCTAATTCCATCCGGTCGTAGTATTTGAGCCGATGGACCAATTGCCGCACCGGGCCATCGTCGAATTGGGCGACCGCCCGGGCGCGGGCATAGACCGGGGGATCGGCGACCGCCTCGGGCGAGAGAAGCCCTTCACTGCCGAGATCCATGGCGAAGGGCGTGCCCAGACGCTCGCAAAAGGGACGCTCGATAAAACGAACCTGCGCCCAACAGGCGGCGCAGAGCGAGCCCATGGCACCGGTGGATTGGCGGCAATTGAGGCAAGCCGGCGGGAACACAGTGTCCGCCGCCGCGCGGGCGAGGCTGCGCAAAAGCGGCAATGCCCAGTCCACGGCGGCATTTCGCACTAAGTTGGAGAGAGCCCGCAAAGCAGGCTGCGCGGCGGCCATCGCGGCCCCCCTTTACGGTGGTCCAAAAGCCAGCACTTCGCGCGTAAAAATTTCTCTGACTTCTGAGAAAGGCTCATGTTTATCATTATAGATGACAGCGCGATGCTGGAAAAGCCGCCAGGGCATCGCCAAAGCCTCTCCTGGGCTGTCAGGCTGAAGCGGTCCCAGTTCCCATCCATCGGGAAGGGGTTTCCATAGGATTTCGACCGAGAAATTCTTCCGGATTGGCTTCAAACCCCGCACCGCCCGGCCGAAAGGTGTGTCGGTTGTTGTCAGCAACTGGTTAGTTTCGGCCCCGAACCCGGCTTGGTACATACCAGTTGTCAGCTTCGGCCAGGATGTGGCCGCCGCAGGTAAGCTCGACATGCCGGTAGGTGACTTCTTCTTCGGGGCCGACTTGCAGTCTTTGCCGCTGCTCAGACGAGACAGGCTTCTCCGTACCAGTGATCCGCCTTGCGTGGACCACGGGTTCGCTCGCCAGTTTGTGATCGGCGCACCATTTTTCGAGCACCTCGGTCGCGGTACAGGAGGCGGAAAGGAGGCGGGCGTTCAGGGTTTCGATCAAGGCGAGGGCCTCGACGCGCGCGAGCAAAGTGTCCGGCCACGGAGCGCCGGTCCGCCGGAGGGCGGGGTCAGCGGAAATCGTGGAGGCGCAAAGGTTCAATGTCACTATGGTTCCGATCCAGCGACAGCGCATGCCGGCGTTTCCATAAGGCAATTTGCGGGGCGGTGGCAAACGAACACCGAAATCGTCATAACACAGACTCCTGGATCTAACCCTACCGGCCGCACGAGAGTAAACGTTTAAAAGGCCTGACCTCACGGAGTTGACATGAGAATCGATCTTTCCGGAAAAACCGCCATCATCACTGGTTCGACCGCCGGCATTGGCCTCCCGACGGCCAAGGGACTCGCGACCGCAGGCGCGAAAGTAGTCGTCAACGGCTGCACCCCGGAAGCTGTCGAACGGGCGGTCAAGGCAGTCGGCACTGCAGTCCCTGGTGCTGAGGCGGCCAGTTTTGCGGCGGACCTCGGTAATGCAGGCGGCTGCAACGCTCTGGTCGCAATGCGCCCGAACTGCGAGATCCTCGTCAGTGAATGGACGCGCTTTTTCGAGGTCAACGACATGTCAGGCGTGCGCCTGTCGCGTGCCTATCTGCCGGCAATGATCGGCCGGGGCTGGGGCCGGATTGTTTTCGTCGCCTCGGAGTCGGCGCTAAACATTCCGGCCGACATGATCCACTACGGCTTCACCAAGACGGCGCAACTCTCTATTGCACGCGGTCTTGCCAAACGCGCCGCCGGAACCGGCGTGACAGTCAATTCCGTGCTGCCAGGACCGACGCTTTCGGAGGGAGTGGCTGAGATGCTTAAGGATACGATGGTGGCCGGACAATCGTTCGCGGACGCCGGTGAGGTCTTCGTCAAGGCAAACCGTCGTCAATCATCCAGCGCACGGCGAGCGCGTGGGAAGTCGCCAACATGATCGTCTACGTCGGCTCGCCGCAGGCTTCCGCCACCACTGGCGCTGCGCTGCGCGTTGACGGTGGCGTCGTCGACACCATCGCCTGAGGGACGAATTGCGTTCTAGGCATAGATGGGCAAAGATCGCGACGTCTCGCCTCCGCCGCGTTCTATGAGCCACGGCTCTTTCATAAACTGGAACGATGTTCCAAAAACTTTATCGTTGGACCATGAGCCTTGCCGAGAGCCGGCACGCGCCTTGGGCACTCGGCGTGATCGCCTTCGCGGAAAGCTCGTTTTTCCCATTGCCGCCCGATACGATTTTGATCCCGATGTCGCTCGCCAAGCCGAAGCGCGCATGGGTCTATGCGCTGATCTGCACGGGTGGATCGGTCGCGGGTGCCCTGCTCGGTTATGCGATCGGCGCGCTCCTTTACGAAACAGTTGGAAAATGGCTGATCAACCTTTACGGCTACGGCGAGCGCGTCGATGAAATGCGCGCGCTTTATGCCCAGTGGGGCTGGGCGGTTATCCTCTTGAAAGGGTTGACGCCAATTCCGTTCAAAATCGTGACGATCACGAGCGGGCTTCTGGCCTATAGTCTGCCGCTCTTCGTTCTCTTGTCTTTCCTCACCCGTGGTGCGCGTTTTTTCTTCATCGCGGTGCTTCTCAAGCGCTATGGCGAACCGATAAAGGCCCTGCTCGACAAATATTTTGGCTGGTTCTTGGCAATCCTTGCGGTTGCCATCGTGGCGGGCTTTTGGATCGCCGCGCGTGTAATTTGACCGCCGCGATGCGTCCTCCCTTGCGCATTGCTCTTTTTATTCTGGCGATCGCCGCCTCGTCTATCGCAGGGGCCTTCGTCATTGAGATGCTCGGATTCGCGCCTTGCGAGCTCTGCCTCAAGGAGCGCATTCCCTACTATGCGGCCATTCCGATAGCGATTCTCGCGGTTTTGTTCGCCGTGCGAAGCCAACGGAAGCTTTTGCGCGCGGCCTTCGCGGGTCTTGCGCTGATCTTCGCGGCGAGCGCGGGTTTTGGCGTCTATCACGCTGGAATTGAATGGGGTTTTTGGCCTGGGCCAAAAGAGTGCAGCGGCGCGCTCGATCGGGCCGCCTCGGTGTCGGATTTCCTGAAACAATTGCAAAGTGTCAAGGTCGCCCGATGCGATAGCACGGCCCTGCGCATATTGGGGTTGTCGCTCGCGGGCTGGAACGCGGTGATCTCAGTGGGATTGGCGGCGCTGGCGGTCAAAGGTACGAGAAACTGCAAAGCGCGCGTACCGCTGGACCACTATTAATACCATGGGTCGCGGACAGCGACTCATGGTGCCTTTCTCAAATTTTTGCTTCTTCAATGGGTTAACGAAAATTTGAGAGCGAAACCGATCGTTGGTATAAGATAAAGTTAAACGCGGTTTATGACTTTTGTTGTCGCGAACGCGCAGAAAACTGCCTCGGCGTCAGCCTACCGCGGTTCTCTTCCATCGATTTGACCGTCGCGCTCAAGCCCGTCAAGCCCCCCCCCCCACACGACGCGCCGGCTCAATGGCCGCAACGGGAGCGACTGGGAACGGCCGCGCGTGAATCACATCGCCGCTGATCATAGCGGCTTATCAACCTCAAAGAGCCGCTTTCGAGTGGCGCTTCACATATTCACGCGTCAGGACATAAAGGTGTCAGGTGCCAAATCGGGGCCAAATTCAAAGGGCGTGGTTTACTAACTAATTGATTTATTTCGTAGCGGAGGAGGATACCAAATAAGCATCATAACATATTGATAATAAATACTGCGCACAAATAATTGTCCTTTAGATGCCCCCATAGTTGCCCCCGCGCTTAGTCGGTGTCCCAAGAACTTGATGCCATACCGCAGTGCCGTCCCGGCCACCAATTCGCCGACGAAAGCATTATTCAATCGGATTTCTCATCACCAACGACGAGGAAGTCGCCGCCGTCAACGCGGAGATGAAATTCACGCTCGATGAGTGCCAGCTGCGCAAACACCGCCGCGGCAACGGCGAGGGCCGCCGGGTGGACGGGACAACAGTTCGCGATGATCGAGGTGGCGGGCTCGGGCGCCCGATGTACGACTTCCCGGTGGGCAACCGGTTGAGGTGCTCACGTGCAGCGATGGCCTCGACCGCGGCTAGCGACAGGCTGGCGATCGTTAGCTACCAACGTGGCTGCGTCGCCCCACCTCGTCGCCCCTGAGCACCGCGGAAATGTTCGTGCGGCTTTTCGGGGGCGTTTGCGTCTTGCGGGCGGTTGCGTCAAGCGCCGCGGCGACCGCCGAAATTCCGATTTCACGGTAGAGCCTTAAAAGCAGATCGCGGGGCCGGTTCGCGGCGGCTTCTTGCGGAATGTTCTGATCGGTGGCCATTTCGATAAATCCAAGCGTCAACCTCAGCTCGCGGGGGAGCTTTGAAAACAATCATGTGGTGAGGAAGTTAATGCCCGGTAACCCCGTATTTCAGTATTGGAATTTAATTACGGCGGCGGGCAGAAAGACCACGGACACGAGCGTCCAATCCGGCTTTACGGGGAAAAAAACGGGACAAGTTCGACTGCCAATGATCAAAAGCGCGAAAAGACCCAGCGCACTTCGCAGCATGATATAAGGATTGCGCAAGTGATCGAGCTTCCAATCAAGAAGTCGATTCAGCGGCCTCACCACGCGGTTCCATTTCGTCGCTTTGCGAGTGGCCCCGGCCGTCCGCGGGGATTGGCGAACAACTCGGGAGACAAGGATGGCGAAACCGACTCTGGCCGACGCCGAAGCAGCCGTCAGGGTGCTCATCGAATGGGCGGGCGACGATCCGAGCCGCGAAGGCCTGATCGATACGCCTGGACGGGTGGCGCGATCTTACTGCGAGCTGTTCGCCGGCTACGCCGCCGAGCCCCGTGACTATCTAAAGCGTACCTTCGAGGAAGTAGGCGGTTACGACGAGCTGGTGGTGCTGAGAGACATTCGCGTGGTCAGTTTTTGTGAGCATCACATGCTGCCGGTGATCGGTCGCGCGCACGTCGGCTACCTGCCGACGAATAAGGTGGTGGGTATCTCTAAGCTGGCGCGGGTGGTGCACGGGTTTGCCCGTCGGCTGCAGATCCAGGAGAAACTCACTGCCGAGATCGCCGAAGCCATCCAGGACATTCTCGAGCCGCAGGGCGTGGGCGTGGTGATCGAGGCCGAACACAGCTGCATGACGTTACGCGGTGTGAACATGCTCGGATCCACGCTGACCACCAGCCGCCTGCTCGGCGTGATCCGCGATGACCCCCGCACGCGTGAGGAGTTCCTTAGCCTTGTGCGTGGTGCGTAGGCCCGCACGATCAGAATGAATTTCAGGATGACCCATCGCCCGCATCCTCGATCAGCCCGGCCTCTTTCCCCTGCGCCACGATGCGGAAAGCAAGCGCGACCTTGCGCGCGATCACAGCGAGGGATTGCTCGTCACCGACTGGCCGGAGGGACATTCCATTGGTTCCGGCTACAGCGTGAAGGCGCGCGTGCATGTACGGTGCAGCAAGCCTGACAATGGATACGGCTCTCTCGCGGTCCCCTACCTCCTGATAGTGCCCCATGGCTTCCATCATGACTTCGAGCGGAGTTCTGCCGGTCAAGGCGATTTGCTCAGCGACCTCTGTCCGGGCCCCGTCCCTGGTGCCCTTTTTACGTCCAGCGCCTTGCCGATAGCCGCCTCGTCCCATTCCTTATTTTCCAACGATCGTTTGATTTCATTGATTTCTGTTTGAATTATCTTTGATTTCTGGGCGAAAATCAAATGCCGTTCTCAGCCTTTGAACAGGCATGCCAGGCAGCATTCCCGTCGAGGCATTCTTCGGCCGCAACGCCGAATTAGACGAGATTTGCCGACGAAACGGCAGTTGCATCGTCTATGGCGGCCGCCAGCTCGCTCGATCATATTGAGAAACGGAGCCGCATCGGCGAAAAGTCGGCGACAGTGCGGTTACCGTCATGGTGCGTGCAAAATATGGGCACGTCGACGTTACGATCCTCGATGCGATGGGACGACCGGCTGGCACGGCGGCTCAAGCAATCGAAGGCAAGGCGGCGGCGTGACCCGCGGCCCGCCGACGAGGCCATTGCAGCTGCCAATCCAGAAACACGCGAAATCACCCCCTAAAAGCCGACCCCGAGCAGCACGTACCGCGGCTCGCTCGACGCAGTAAGCCACACCGCGGCCCGAGGTGCCGCAACACGCTGAGGCATAGCGCGTTTTGCCAAGCGTGCCGAGGGATGCGAGCAAAAACAACCGAGCCGGGCCCGATGAGTGACCAGCCGGTGCGGCGGTACAACCGCATGCACGGCATGCGGAATTGGGTCAGACTTTCCCTCTTGCGGCATGCCCTTCATCCCTGGGTCCACCGCGATCTCAGCAACGGATGACGGAGGCACAACTGCGGGCGCCGCCGTGGAGTTCCGCCGGCACGGTGACCGGCGAAGGGCCGAGGTCGCGCGACGAGATCTCTGTGGAATTCGACACCGGGAGGGGTTCTGCCCAAAGCGCCGTGACGGACCCAAACAAGACCGTTGCGGCGGCGAGAAAAAGACTGGCGTGAAGCATGGCGCGACACCTCTTGTGCAAGCCGAGGCCGAAAGGCCCAAGGCAATCGTTTATCCAGGACGGTTCTAAAAACCACATTGGCGATCCTTGCGGGCAACTTGTTTTCGACACTCGGCGACTTTCCTGGGAAGGCAAATTGGGGAGCCCCACAGGGCCTTTAGTGTTCCCGTGTTGCGATAATACAACGTTCTCTCATAATCTCATTCCGAGAGCGTATTCTGTCTTAAGTGACTGGTGAGCCCACGGCTTATCGTCCAACAACATAAGTGAGCCGTCACCCGGACGCAATAGTCCGATCAAATTGTTGGAGCTAAGCCTTTCCAAAGGCTGCGCCAGAACGTTTGCGAGAGGGTCTGCCGCCGCCGCCAGCGGATGTGTTTCTCAGTGCACTGTTGCAAAGGGGACACAGACATTTGTGTCACGCGCTGATAAGCATCCTAATCCTGCCGATTTTGAGGCTGGGCGAGCGGACTCGCGAAGACACCATTTCAGGGGTGATAAAGATGGTTACGCAAATTTTCGGAGATAAGTACGCTCAAGCCAGCGAGTTCGGTTACAGGCGATTGTTCCCTGCAATGCGCATCGGCGCGATCCTGGGTGGCTTCGCCACTGCGGTGACACTGGCGACTCCAGCCGCCGCGCAGACTCCCTGCACCTCGTCTCTACCCACAATTTTCCTCGGGCGCATCCCGATACCGGCCACGGCTTTGGTGCCCTTTGCTACCGGCGGGTCAATCAATTCCCTTGTCGCCGGGATCAATGCCGCGAATACCGCCTTCCTGAATCAGTCGACGGCATTTATCGGAGCCCCGCCTAATCCGGAGCCATGGCAATTGGGCGGCGGCGTCTGGGCCCGCGGCATTGGCGGCCAAACCGATTTCAAAAGCACGTCGACATCGACCTTTAGCTTGAACGGAACGCCGCTCTCCGGCAACATCAGGTGCAACTCAACAACGAAGCTCAATTTCTCCGGCGTCCAGATCGGCACGGACATCGCCCAATTGAACGTCGACGGGTGGAACCTTCATGGGGGCTCGACTCTGGGTTACCTGGGCGCCAACGCCAATGATTTTTCCTCTGGCGGAAGTTTTAGTGATACTTTACAGGTCCCCTTCGTCGGACTTTATGGCGCGGCAACCAAGGGCGGCTTTTTCGTCGACGGCCAGGCGCGGTGGAATTACTATCAAAACAAGCTTGTAGATCCGTCAAATGGCTTGTTCGGCCAAAATCTCGACGCGCGCGGCCTCTCAATAAACGGCAATATCGGTTATAATTACGGCTTCGCGGACACTTGGTTCATCGAGCCCTCCGCGGGCGTCCTCTGGTCGAAGGTCTCTGTCGATCCGCTGAACACGTCCGGCACATTTGTGTTGGCGCAAAGTACGGGTTTGGCGCCTCCCGGCACGGTTAATATCAGCCCTATCTACAGCACCCTCGGACGCGTGAGTTTGCGGGTGGGAACAAGCTTCAGCACGGACAATTGGATTCTCCAGCCTTTCGCCACGATAAGCGGCTTTCGCGAATTCGACCGCAATAACAGCGCGAACTCTCACGAGCAATTTCGCGGCAATAGGCATTGGCGGCGTTTTGGGCGGGAATCTCTCCGCCACCAACATCGGGAACTATGGCCAATTCGGCCTTGGCCTCGTGGCCATCCTCCCGAACACCGGATGGCTCTCCTATGTTCGCGCTGACTACCGGACGGGAGACCGTATCGACGGCTGGACCATGAATGGCGGCATTCGCTACCAATTGAACCCTGGTCACCCCGTCGTCACCGGGCGCAGCGCCGACGTCCCAGGCGCCCCTCTGCCCGTCGCCGCCTATAATTGGACCGGTTTCTATCTCGGGCCCTCGCTCGGTGTCGATTGGGGCTATACCAACTGGACGTTCGTGTCCAATGGCGCCAAGACCTTTCCCCGCTTCGCCGGTATCCTTCCCGGCGGCCAGGTCGGATATAATTATCAATACGGGCAATGGGTCTTCGGCGTTGAAGGCGGTGCCGGCTGGACCAATGCGCGCGGCTCCCGCGCCTGCCCGAACAACTTCTTCTTCAGCTGCGAAATCAACGTGAATTCTCTGTACACCGTGACAGGAAGGATCGGCTTTGCCTATCCGGACCGGGTCCTGTGGTATGCCAAGGGAGGTTTGGCGATCGGCGAGGTCAAGGCGCAAGGCCGCTGCAACACCGGTTCCCAACCGACCTTGTTTATTGCCTTTCCGCCAGGTTGCCCGGTACAAGGCACGACCCGTACCGATGCTGGTTGGACGGTCGGGGGTGGCTCAGAGCTTGCCCTGACGGACAATTGGTCGGTCAATGCCGAAACAAGCTACTTCAACCTCGGAACCGGCAACTATACGTTTGGTCAACTGGCCTCGTCCACGGGAGCTGACGTCAGGCGCAGCGGCTGGATCGCAAACATCGGATTGAACTATCGCTTCACCGGATTTGGCGAAGCTCCGGCCCTCGTTGCGAAATATTAGAGCGGGTCCCGAATAGACAGAATCGGAAGGGGGATTCCCGAATCGGCGGAATCGTGATTCACCATGTTGGCTGGAATGGAGGCCGGCATGGATGGCAAAACCCTATTCGCAGGATTTACGTGACCGCCTGGTGCGGGCTGTACTGGCAGGTCAGTCTCGGCGCAAGGCGGCGCGCAGCTTTGATGTCAGTGCGAGCTGCGTGATCAAGCTCATGCAGCAGTTTGAGATAACAGGCGGTTGTCTGCCGCGAAAGTTTGGCGGCCATAAGCGGCACGCGCTGGCTGCGCATGAAGATAAGGTGCGGGCGTTGGTGGCGGTGCAGCCCGAGCTGACGATCACGGAGCTGTGGAGCAAGCTGACGACGCTCGAGATCAAAGTCGGGCGGTCCGCCGTTGGGCGTTTTTTGCGGCATCTGCAATTGACCTTTAAAAAAAACTCTGCACGCCGCCGAACAAGAAAGAGCGGATGTCCGGGCCGCACGTCTCGCTTGGCGCGATAAGCAGAAAAGTCTTGATCCTCAAAGGCTTGTATTCATCGATGAGACCTGGGCCTCGACCAACATGACACCTCGCTATGGGCGATGTGAAAGAGGCAAGAGACTTATCGCTCACGCCCCGTTCGGCCACTGGAAGACGACGACCTTTTTGGCGGCGTTGCGCCACGATCGCATCACCGCTCCTTGTGTCTTCGACGGTCCCATTAACGGCGCAAAGTTCCTCGCCTATGTCGAGCAGGTTCTGGTGCCGACCTTGTCGCCTGGCGAAATCGTGGTGATGGATAATCTCGGTTCCCATAAACGCGCCGGCGTTCGAAAAGCCATCGAAGCCGCCGGGGCGACGCAGTGCTTCTTGCCCGCCTACAGTCCTGACTTCGATCCCATCGAACAAGTCTTCGCCAAGCTCAAAAATACGTTGCGCAAAATGGCCCACCGAACCGTCGATGCTCTGTGGGATGGCATCGGATTAGCTCTCGACGACTTCCCTCCAACCGAATGCTTCAACTATTTTCGCAATGCCGGATACGGGTCCACCTAATCGGGACCCGCTCTAGGCTTAAAATCACGGCAACATCGGCCCGGAACGCTCGCCGTTTCGGGCCGATGGCTCGCTGAAAAGACCTGCGCTACTATGTCTCCCGGCTCGGTGGATAAACCAGTCAACCCCACTCATACGCCGGGCGCCGTCGTATCGTTCAGCTACGATCGTAATTTATATCGGACTTGAATTCGACGAGATCTCAAACATGATGAGACTCCAGCCTCATGCCTGGGCACGTGCGATCACGAGACCGCGCATCTTAGAAACCCACGCCAATGGCTGTGCTATGTGCTGAACCGGCCTCCGCCCTCGGCTTCGGTGGCATCCGCGGTGCGCGCCCGGCAACAACAGATTTAGGTCTACTGATCGCAAGTGACGGATGCGATCTTTGACGTGACCTCGGCTCCGACCCTTCTTCACGTGCGGCGCTGTGGGTTTTGTGTCTCGGCAGCTCCGAGACGGGCTCCTCTTCGCGCGCGGCGCTATGGGTTTTGTATCTCGGCGGCCTTGAGACCGGTGCTTGTTCTTCGCGCGAGGCACTCTCGCTCTTGTGCCGTTTATGGTCCGGAGGGGGTTCTTCTTCTCTATTCGCCTGTTCTTTGGTCTGCCCTGGGACCGGCGTTGCAATGACGGGCGCGGCTGGTTTCTCTTCTGGGCATAGCCCAAGAATTTGCTGCTTCAATTCGGACAGAAGGCCTTCATTGAGGTGATCGCTGTCTGCCAAAGAGCCTTTCTTGGAATGATAGAGCGCCAATGATTTCTTTGTTGCTTCGTCAAATTTACCGCTTATTGACGCGCTGTAGCAGCCTAGTCGTGCAAGCTCGGTCTGTGCTGCCTTCACCCGCAAATCGATCTTTATTATAGTCCCGCTTACTTCCGTGCTAAGGGACGGGCACCCCGAATGAGCCAAAAACTCGGAATATTGTTGGCGCGCCTGTGACGCGCTTTCGTCGATCGCGTGCAGTTTTGCCGTTTCATCCGCGCAAATGGATTGTTTGCGCTTGAGTTCGTCCTCAAGCTTGGCAATACGCTGGTACCCTTCGGCCCGCACCGGCTCGCAGCTCACGCGCTCAACGGCGGTTTTGAGCGATCCAAGATCATTATCTTTAAGCGCGGCGAGAGTTCTGCGGTCCGAGTCGCAGGCCTGCTTGAACGCGCGCGCTACCTTTTTCAGTGCGGTCTCGATTGCTGGCTTCATCGTGGGACAAGCCGTCTCTTTGGCCAATTTCTCGATCGCAGCCGCCTGCAGCGTAGTAGTTAATTCTTGCAGCGTGTTTTGGTCACCGTCGCAAATTCGCGCGATACGTTGCTTTTCCCGGTCGATCTCCTGGTTCTTGCGATCTTCCTCCGCGCGCGCCGCGATCCTGCGCTCTTCGCCAGCACGCTTTTCTTCTTGCTGCCGCTCTGCCTCTTTCCTGGCCGCTTCTTCCTGGCGCTTCTTTTCGGCCTCAAGCATCAGACGTGCGGTCTCCTTTTTGGTGGCCGCTTCTTCCTGGCGTTTCTTTTCGGCCTCGAGCGTCAGACGTGCGGCCTCATTCTTGGCTGCGTCTTCATGGCCTTTCTTTTCGGCCTCTAAAGCCAGACGTTCGGCCTCGTGTTTGGCGGCCGCTTCTTCCTGGCGTTTCTTTTCGGCTTCCAGAGCCAGACGTTCGGCCTCTTTCCTGGCCGCTTCTTCCTGGCGTTTCTTTTGGGCCTCGAACGCGAGACGTTCAGCCTCCTTTCTGGCCGCCACTTCCTGGCGCTTTTTTTCGGCCTCGAAAGCGCTACGCTCGGCTTCCTTCCTGGCGGCTTCCTCCTGGCGTTTCCTTTCGGCCTCCAGGGCGATACGCTCGGCTTCCTTCCTGGCCGCGTCTTCCTGACGTTTCGTTTGGGCCTCGACGGCGAGACGTTCAGCCTCCTTTTTGGCTGCCTCCTCCTGGCGTTTCTTTTCGGCCGCTAATGCGATACGCTCGGCCTCCTGCTTGGCTTCCTCGTTCTCACGACGAATGCGGTCCAAAAGGTCAATGCGAAATTGTGCTTCGTGCGCAAAAGGCGATGCCGGAAATTTCTGGATGAACTCTTTAAAATCGGCCGGATTGGTCGATTCGCGAACCCGGCTCCATGCAGCGCTGTCACTCTCAGCCAGATTGAGAAAATAGTTGGTGCGCAGCGAGCTTGTGACCTCGGGCTGTTGCTTGCCATTGGTCTTCTCATAGACATCGCTTGCCACCCGGCGGAACATCGTCATGATCTCAAGCCCCGGCTCCTTGATGCGCTTGATGAGGGCCGCTGCGAATGGGCTGTTGCGGCTTTCCCCGTCGTTGGCAACGCGGCCGGGTGCCGTTGCATAGGCGATCACTGCCTCTTCCGCGAAGTCTATGCGCGCGAGCCCGCCGCCCCAACTGCGCGACGCAACGAACTGTCTGGCGAGAGGATTGTCGCGGCAGGCATCGAGAATCACGATTTTTACGCTTTTCGCCTGGCTAACAGCGTCCAAAATGCTGTCCTGGCTTATGGTCCGGAAGTTGAAGTCATACTCGTCTTGAGCGTCGATGTCTGTCGGCAGGAAATAGTTCTTTCCATTACGCTGGAGACCGTGACCCGCGTAGTAAACGAGCGCGGTATCGGCATTCTTTGCCTTGCGCGCGAAGTCGACAAGCGCTTGGTCGAAATTGCCTTTGCCAACATCGGTGCGGAGAATGACGTCAAAGCCGATCTCCTTCAGCGCCTGGGCCAAATCTTGCGCGTCATTGGTGGGATTGATGAGCTTTAGCGAAGCGCGTGCGTATTGGCTGTTTCCAACCACAAGAGCGACGCGCTTTTCCGCCAGCGCTGTCCCGACCCAAAAAAAAGTCAATATCAGGACGCTCAGAAACTGGACTGCAATGGGTGGTAGTATCTTTCCCATGCTCGCAATACCAACTGCCGGACGGCCAATGCTAATTTACGATCAGTCAAAGAAAATCCAGGTTACTCTCTTTGAACCACCAAGGCAAGACAGGGCAGGCAATCTTACCAGGGGGAATCGCATATCGATTTTGCTTGCGGATACCGGCGGACGCAGCGGCGTTCATGGCGTTGCCGGCGGCGCCCTTCCGATGCCTGCGACAAACTCGTCCGCCGTGTCTCATCCCTGCCGCCTGTGAGCTCCCAAAATAACGAGTGTCCGGCGCCGACGCGCTACGGCTATCAAGATATTCTGGCGAAGGGACTGTCGACTGGGGTGAAATTGTCTGCCGGCGATTCTATCTCCAACGCCTTGTCCGATCTAAGCAGACATCGACTTTCCGTTGCTCATCATGACCTCTCCTTTGCTACGAGTAAACATTCCGTCCTGGGATCTGGTCTGCCGCTGTTCCTCTTGTGCGGAGCACAAGAGGTCGCATCCCCTCGTTTGTATTAGTTCACGCGGGTCCAATTCTGGCCACCGCAGAGGAACCCGCCGAACACGCAGCCTTCGACCCGCAGGCCTTGCGAATTGTTCATGGAGATATTGGCAGTGTAGGTCTGGCCATTCTTCGAGTTGTAGGCCCGGCCCTCCCATCGATTGCTCTTGGTCGGCTTCATGTCGAGCAGGATAGGCATGCCGATGATGGGGCGATTGCGCAGCTCAGGATTGGGATTCTTGCGATCCGTCTCGTTCCAATTCTTCGCGCCAGAGACGACACCGCACAGGTTGTTCCCGCATTCCTCGATGCGGATGCTCGCCTCGCCGTCTTCGACCAGCCACTCGCCGACTGGGCTGGGCTCCGATGCCTCGATGGTGGAAACCGCCGGCTGCGGTGGCGCGATGGCGGCCACCGCGTTGGGTTCCAAAACAGGGGCAGGAGGCGCAACGTTCGCGTCGGGCTCGCGACTGGCCATCGCAGGCGGCTCAACGTGCGATCCGCCGCCAGCAGGGCCCGCGCCAGTTGGGGTCGGCGCGGGAGCTGACGTCGCGCCAAAGCTGACGCCAGGCCCGGTGGCACTGCCCGAAGCGGGGGCGGGATCGGACGATGTCAGGTTCGCCGCCGGCGCTCCTTTCAATCTTGTGGACGGCTTGGCGGGTGCCTTGCGATACTGTTCCTTACGATCTTGGCGCCGATCGATTTCGGTCCAGGATACCAACGCGCACACCAACTCCTGACAGTTGTCGTCGAGCAGAATTCGAGCGATCCCGCCATTGATCGGGACTTCGAACACGGAACCAGCTTGGGCAGCGCCGCTCGTAAGGGCGAGGGCCATGGCAATGCTGAGCGTTTTCATATGAACCTCCGGTCGATCTAGTGCGATATCGTGGGGACGGATAATGGTCGGTTCGTTACTCGCTTGATGCGGTCTTATTAGACGTGGGCGTGTCGAATACGGATCTGCAAGCCTGGCTCAGGCTGGCCTTGTTGGCCTTCATGCACGAGATGATGAGCCCGACATTGGGGATTTCCGAGCTGCAGAGCCGAAACACGTCGGGCGTGCAGGCGACACGCTGCTCGGCGGTGCCGAGCGCGAAGCTCGCGGTTGCGTAGGAGGACAGCGCAAGCCCGACGACCATGGGGACCGCGGCGCGCAGAATGGGACGGAATTCGGCCTGATTCGCTTTCATGACGCTCTCCCATACTGGAACTTTGTTGGCCATTGGGATGACTGGCGGTTCCAAGGTCTGCGCGTTATTGGCCCCAAAACTCAGCGGCGACTGTGACGTAGGTCACACAAAATTTGCAATCGGAGGGCGCCTGCGGCTGGCGAATAGACTATAAAGTGGCGGGATTATCGAAAACGAGCCAATTCTGTCGCCGTCGTCCTTAGAAGGGTTGGTCGCATCCGTAGAAGGGTTGACCTTCCTCGAAATGGTGGACACCTTTGATAAGCTCCTGTGGGAGCTGGAAAGGTGTTGTATGACTTCGATTGGCGACGGCGGCGGCACCGCGATTGGGGGGCTTCTGACGTACAGACGGGATGATCTCGGCAGGGCTGCCTCGACTTGACTTCACCTGGTGAGACCCCCCAAACTATGCGAATGCTTAAGTCCATTCGCCACCAACGGTAAAATTTGGCATGTGATATCGGCATAACACGAACATGCGCGTCGTCCTTGTCCTTCTTATTTTGAGCCTTATTGTGGGACCAGCCGCTCGCCATGCTTCCGCGCAGCAGGCCGATGCAGCGAATTCGGGCGCGCGGGTGGCGTTGATCATTGGCAACGCCAGTTATCCCAACGCCGACCCCCAATTGACGCAACCCATCGGCAACGCCCGCAGCTTGGGCGAAGAACTAATGCGCGCCGGATTCCAGGTCGACGTAGGAGAAAACCTTACCAAAGAGGGGATGCAACGCGCCTTCGGTCGTCTTTACGACAGGATCAAGCTGGGCACGGTCGCCCTGATCTTTTTCAGTGGCTACGGAATTCAGTCGAACAGACAGAGCTATATGATCCCGGTCGACGGGCAGATCTACAAAGAAGACGACGTGCGGCATGACGGAATTAGTGTGGACAATGTTTTGTCCGAGATGAACAACAGAGGTGCCAGCGTCAAGATCGCCATACTCGACGCTTCGCGGCGCAATCGATTTGAGGGCAATTTCCGTGGAGCTCCCCTTGGGCTTGCCCTTCCGGCGAACCCCCCGAGCGGAACGTTGGTAATGTACTCCGCGGGGTCGGGCGGCGTGGTCCGTGATGCAGCGAGTGAGCGCAGTCTGTTTGTAAGCGAGTTACTTAAGGAAATGCGGGCGCCGGGAGTGTCGGCCGAAGAAGTTTTTAACCGCACGCGCATGGGCGTCTTGCGAGCAACTCAGGGCGAGCAGAATCCCTCGAATTATTCCTCGCTGAACGAGGATTTTACGTTCACCCCGAATGTTCCACAGGCCAAGAATCCGAACACCCCAACGCCGCCGAGCGATCCAACAGCCGAAGCGCGGCATGACTACGAGCTTGCGGAGCAAGCTGGAACGAGGAAAGCCTGGGAGGATTTCCTCACCGAACATCCGTCGGGATTTTATGCGGGCCTTGCGCGGGAACAATTGGCAAAGCTTGAAGTCCCGGTGGGCCCGGACAGCACGTCCATTCCGAAGCCGCCGGTGGTGGACGTCAAGGAACTCGATGCCATCAAGGATCTCGATAAGTATCTTCGGAACAATCCGAGTGATGCCGCCGCATTCTATAGGCGCGGGCAACTTTATGCGAAGATCGCTGATTTTTCCCACGCCATAAAGGATTTCGACGAGGCGCTTCGGCTCAACCCCAAGGATGCCGAGGCGCTGAACAACCGCTGCTGGGCACGCACCATGGTCGGCGATTCCCAGGCAGCGCTGAAAGACTGCAACGAGGCGCTGCAACTTCGGCCCGATTACGCCGATGCCTTGGATAGTCGCGGCTTTGTCAAACTGAAAATTGGCCTGCCGGCGAGCGCAATCGCCGACTATGACGCGGCGCTGAAGATCAAGAAACAAGCATCGTCCCTGTATGGGCGTGGCATAGCCAAGAAACAGAACGGTAATACCGCCGAAGGAGACAGCGATATTGCAGCAGCGAAAGCTCTCGATCCGGCCATCGCCGCGGAGTTCGACAGGGACGGCATCCGTTAGGAGCAAGTGGCATAATCCGCGGATTTTCCGCACATGATGCAAATGAAACTGGGAGAACATCCATGTCAGTAGATCTTGCCAAATTAAAGCGCGCTCTTGCCTGTTCATTGCTTGCCATAGGATTGGCTTTGGCCACAGGCATCGGATCGGCGCTCACGGCCGAGCTGCCTTCGGTCGATCAAATCGTCAAGGCGTTGACACCCAATCTGACACGCAGCCTCACGCTATCGCCTGGCGAGTCGGCGCGGAACGCGGAGGAAACGCAGTTCCTCGACACCTTGAGGAACAGAACAACACGTTCGCTCACCCTCAATGAGCGCGAGAAGTTGGCAACGTTTGCCGAGGACAAGCCCAGCATCGATATCGACATGAACTTCGAATACAATTCGGCCAATCTCGCGCCCTCGGAAGTGTCCAAGGCCAGGACCCTCGGCGAGGCGCTTTCGAGTTCGGTCTTCAAGGGCAGCACCTTTCTCGTCGAAGGTCACACGGATGCCAAGGGTGGCGACACGTTCAATCAGAGGCTCTCGGAGCGGCGCGCGGACACGATCAAGCGCTTCCTCGTGGAGCGCTATAGGATACCGGCCGCGAATTTGAGACCTGTTGGCTACGGCAAGACCAAGCTCAAAAACAAAGACAATCCCTTCGGAGCGGAAAACCGCCGCGTCCGGGTCGTCAACATGGCGAATGAAATGGCGAACAATTAGAAGTCGAGAGCGCGCGTTAGCAAGCGAAGCACATCCCGGGAGAGGGAGTCGCCGGCGGCGCGCTCACGACCAACTACGGTTGCCTTCGCGGGTACCGGGGAAATCTCGCCGGCGATAAGGGCAACGTGTTGTGGGCTGTGGCATGGTCGTGCGATGAAATCCTCCGTTCTGATTACGATCGGTGCCGCGACGGCGACTTGTCTGGTCGGGACGAATCTTTCCGGGCCTCAGCGCGGAAGTGCGTTTGCAGCGCAGCCGAAATCGTCGAGCGGCGCCGTGGTGAAAGTCGTTCACGCCAGCAAGGAATGCTTCTCCGACACTATTTACGTCACCGGTATCCTTGTGCCCAAGCAAGAGGCGGTCGTGACCCTCGATGAGGGGTCCCGGGTCACCGAACTATTGGCCGCGGAAGGCGATCAAGTGAAAGTTGGGCAAGTGCTCGCGCGGGCGACACGGCAGTCCCGAGAAGTCCCGTCCGCCGCCGGCACGCCCGCATCCGCGAAGCCGACCTCCAACACGATCACGTTGAAGGCTCCCGCCGCTGGCCTCGTGACGCAATCGACGGCAAGCGTCGGGGCGGTGCCATCGCCCCGCGGCGAGCCGCTGTTCCGCATCATGGTCGACAACGAAATCGAACTCGAAGCCGACGTGCCGAGCATCCATGTGCCGAAGCTCAAATCCCCGGAAACGGCGCGGATCAAGCTCGAAGGCGGCACAGAACTGATCGGACAAGTCCGCCTGGTGCCGGCCCAAATCGATCGAACCACACAGCTCGGTCGGGCACGGCTGTCGGTCGCCCAGGATCCGTCGCTTCGGGTCGGAATGTTCACTCGGGCAACGATCGATGCCAGCCAGAGCTGCGGCGTCGCCGTGCCCCGTGACGCGATCTTCCGTCAGACCGAAGGAACAAGCGTGCAGGTGGTGCACAATCGGACGGTCGAGACGCGGCGGGTTCGGGTTGGAACTCTCGTCCGATACCAGTTTTGAAATCAGCGAAGGGCTCAAGGAGGGCGAGGTGGTCATCGCCAATGCCGGCGCTTCGTTGCACGATGGCGATCAGGTGCAACCAATTTTCGCCGACGAACCGGACAACTGAGAATGCGGCGATGGCGCTGAACATTTCGGCCTGGTCGATCCGTCGACCGCTACCCTCGATCGTCATGTCGATCGTCCTGTTGCTGCTCGGCTGGACGAGCTTCAGCAGACTGCCGATAACCCGCCTACCGAACGCCGATATTCCGGTCGTATCCGTGGTCGTGACGCAATTCGGGGCGGCACCAGCGGAGCTTGAGTCACAGGTCACGAAGACGATCGAAGATGGCGTCTCCGGGGTCGAGGGCGTCCGCCACATCGCCTCATCAATCACCGACGGGACTTCGGTGACGACAATTGCCTTCAGGCTCGAGACCAATACGGATCGCGCCCTCAACGACGTCAAGGATGCCGTCACGCGCATTCGAACCAAGCTTCCGCGAAATGTCGAGGAGCCTCTGATTCAGCGCGTCGACGTGGTTGGCCTGCCGATCGTCACCTATGCAGCCATCGCTCCGGGCAAGACTCCGGAACAGGTCTCCTGGTTCGTGGACGATATCGTCACGCGCTCCCTCCAGGGGGTCAGGGGTGTTGCGCAGGTCGAACGCATCGGTGGCGTAGAACGGGAGATCCTTGTTTCGCTCGACCCGGATCGGCTGCAGGCGGTTGGCTTGACGTCGGCCGACGTGAGCCATCGATTGCGCGGCACCAATGTCGATCTGGCCGGTGGTCGCGCCGAAATCGGCGGGCGCGATCAGGCTATCCGCACGCTCGCCGCGGCGCGGACGATCAATGAACTGGCGGCGACAATGATCAGCATGGCGACGGGCGGCGAGGTTCGTCTCGATGATCTCGGCATCGTGACCGACACGATTGCTGAACGGCGAACCTTTGCCCGGGTCAACGGCGAACCTGTCGTCGCGCTCGGGATTAAGCGTTCGAAGGGGGCGAGCGACGTCGTCGTCGCAGATGCGGTGCAAAAACGCGTCGACGAACTCAAGCTAGCCCATCCGGAGGTCGACCTCAGGCTGATTGACACTTCGGTCGACTTCACTCAGGGCAATTACGAGGTCGCCATACACACGCTGTTCGAAGGCGCCGCGTTGGCGGTCATCGTCGTATTCCTATTCTTGCGTGATTTTCGGGCCACGGTTATCGTAGCAATCTCCTTGCCGCTTTCGATATTCCCCGCATTTTGGGTGATGGATGTTCTGGGCTTTTCGCTTAACCTCGTGAGCTTTCTCGCGATTACTCTCAGCACGGGCATTCTCGTCGATGACGCGATTGTCGAGATCGAGAACATCGTGCGGCACATGCGAATGGGAAAATCGCCCTATCAGGCAGCACTCGAAGCGGCCGACGAGATTGGCCTCGCGGTCATCGCCATCAGCCTGACAATTGTCGCGATTTTTGCGCCCGCAAGCTTTATGTCCGGCATTGCAGGTCAATTCTTCAAGCAGTTCGGTATCACTGTCTCGGCGCTGGTTTTGTTCTCGCTGCTCGCGGCGCGGCTCGTCACTCCGATGCTGGCTGCCTATTTCCTCCTACCTAATCATCAAGCGGAGAAACCGCCGGGGCGCCTTCTAAGGACTTATGTGCACCTCGTAAGCTGGTTGGTCCGGCACTACGTCGTTACCGTATTCGTTGGTTTGCTGCTGTTTGCAACCTCGATCGGGAGCGTGCGACTTCTGTCTAAGGGCTTCCTGCCGGCGCAGGACACGGCTCGGTTGGTGCTGGCGATCGAACTGCCGCCAGGATCGCAATTGTCCGATACTGAAAAAGCGACGGAAGATATCGTCACTCGCTTGCGCAATCGACCGGAAGTGAAAAGCGTCTTTGTCGACGGCGGAAGGATACCGCAGAGAGCGAATGAAGTCCGCAAGGCCGGCCTACTCATCAACTACACATCGAAATCAGAGCGAGCGATCACACAGAGTGAACTGGAATTCGCCATCGGCCGCGAGCTCGATGACATTCCAGACATTCGGTACTGGTTTACCGACGAGAATGGGCTGCGCGCCATTTCGCTGATCGTGACCGGTGAGGACAGCATGACGGTCGGGAATGTCGCCAGCGAGCTTGCGAACGAGATGAACCCAATACCGCTGGTCGCCAATGTCACTTCGGAAATCTCACTTGACCGGCCGGAGCTTCGCATCCGTCCGCGAATGGACCTGTCAGTCCGTCTCGGTGTGTCGACCGAGAGCTTGGCCGAGACGATCAGGGTGGCAACGATCGGTGACGTCGGCCCGGCGCTTGCCAGTTTCGATGCGGGCGATCGCCTGGTCCCCATTCGCGTACAGCTCGAGGCCAGCGCTCGAGCCGACGCAACAGGTGATCGAGCAGTTGCGGGTGCCCATGGGTCGCGGTGGCGGTGTTCCGCTTGCAACGATCGCCGATGTCCAATTTTATCAGGGACCGACCAGCATCAATCGTTACGACCGCGAGCGTCAGGCAACGGTCTCGGCCGATCTCGCCGGCATCTCCGCGCTCGGCGATGCGATGCGGGATATCTATGCACTGCCCGTGATGAAGAACCTTCCCAAGGGGATCAGCGTCAATCAGTTGGGCGACGCGGAAAGCCTGAATGAACTGGCCGATGGCTTTGCCGACGCCATGCGCGGCGGGCTGATGATGGTCTATGCGGTGCTTGTCATTCTGTTCGGAAGTTTCCTGCAACCGATCACAATCTTGTTTTCGCTGCCGCTCTCGATCGGTGGGGCGATCATTGCGCTCCTGCTTACGGGCAAGCAACTCACCACACCGGTCTGGATCGGGATCCTGATGCTGATGGGCATCGTCACGAAAAATGCGATCATGCTGGTCGACTTTGCAATTGAATTGATCCACAATGGTGTGGATCGCGACGTCGCCATCATCGATGCCGGCCAGAAGCGGGCGCGACCGATCGTCATGACGACGGTCGCCATGGTCGCCGGCATGGTCCCGAGCGCCCTGGCATTTGGCGCTGGAGGTGAATTCCGATCGCCCATGGCGATCGCCGTGATCGGCGGACTGCTCGTTTCGACCGTGCTGTCGCTGGTCTTCGTTCCGGCCGTGTTCTCGCTCATGGACGATAGTGCGCGCTTCGCGCGGCGGCTCGGCAAGCGCTTCATCAGCTCGGGGCACGAGATCGAGCAATCGAAAGGCGCACCTACATATCCTGCTGCCGACTAGTGCGGAATTCAGCCTCGCGCGCCTCGGCCCTGAGCCGGTTGGCATTCAACAGCAAAATACGTCCGCGACGTATTTTGAGAATTCCTTGCTGCCGCCATTGCTGCAATTGACGGTTTACGCTTTCGCGCGCCGCCCCCACATAGATTCCCAGCTGTTCCTGGGAAATGTAAACCTCCGATCCGAAATCGGTGGCGAGGTCACAGAGTTGTCGCGCCAGCCGAACCTGGAGGGGCAACAAGACGGATTCTTCGAAGCGGTCGCTGGCCCACCTGATCCGCTGGCAGAGCAGCGCGATGAGTTTCACCGCGACCCGCGGCTCACTCTCGAGATAGGACAGGAAATCATTCCGACGGACAACGAAGAGTTCGCTGGGTTCGCCCGCCATCGCATCAGCGGTGCGGGTTTGACCATCGAGCAACGCAATTTCTCCGAACAGATCACCGGCACCGAGAAAATTCAGCGCCAAGCGCCGTCCGTCGGCCGAGCCGGTCTCGATGCGAATTTGTCCTCGTCGAATCCCGAACAATGCGTCCCCACTGTCGCCCTTCCGGAAGAGTATCTCGCCGGCGGCGAGATGCCGCGTGTGGCACAATGCGGCAACCTTGTTAATCGCATCGGCGTCCAAGCCGGAGAAAAAGGGATTCAATCCGAGGAGCACCGCAAATTCAGACTGCTTGCTCATCGCCATGATCCACGGGGAATTCACGCGGGGGACAGCAAAAGACATATCGACAAATTGCCGTACTAGTCAAATAATTGCTGGATCGCAACGGCCGGAATTGAATTTACGAGAAAGGTTGGTTGCCAACCGCGGCCACGTCTCCCGGCGAGGCAGGTTGTGCCATTCGGCGCATCGCTATATGGCCGAGATTCATTAGAGCGGGATGACTTTGGGCAGAATTGATTTGGGATTCCCGAATCGGCTCGGGTCTGATTCAACATGCTGGCTGGAAGGGAGGCCAGCATGGATGGCGAGTCCCTTATCGATTGACCTGCGTGAGCGTGCCGTCGCGGCTCCTTTGGAAGGCGACTATCGCGGCATCGGGTGGCGGCCCGATTTGGCGTCGCTCCCAGCACGGTGATCAATTGGGTTCGGCGGTTCCAGGCGACGGGCAGCGTGGCGCCAGGCCAGATGGGCGGCCACAAACCCAAAGCCATTGCCGGCGAGCACCATGTCTTTCTCGTGCAGCGGATCAGGGAGCGAGAGTTCACCCTGCGCGGCCTTGTGGCCGAACTTTCCGAGCGCGGCCTCAAGGTCGACTATCGATCGGTGTGGAACTTTGTTCACGCCGAGAAACTCAGCTTTAAAAAAAACCGTCATCGCCAGCGAACGGGATCGCCCTGACATCGCACGGCGGCGCGCGCAGTGGATTGAGCATCAAAGCCGGATCAAGCCGGAGCGCCTGGTCTTCATCGATGAGACGTGGACCATCCTTCGACAGGCTCAGGACGAACATGGCGCCGCTCAGGGGATGGGCGCCGCGCGGCGCAAGGCTCGTGACCAAAGTTCCGCACGGCCATTGGAAAACCCTGACCTTTGTCGCCGCACTTCGGCATGATCGCATCGAGGCGCCTTTCGTGCTCGACGGTCCGATCAATGGCGAATGCTTCAAAACTTATGTCGAGAAGGTGCTTGTGCCCACGCTTGCTGCTGGCGACCTCGTGATGATGGATAATCTTGGCAGCCACAAGGGGAAAGCCATTCGCCGGGCGATCCGAGCAGCGGGCGCCAAATTGTTCTTCCTTCCCAAATACTCGCCCGATCTACACCCAATCGAACAAGTCTTCGCCAAGCTGAAGCATCTGTTGCGCAAAGCGGCGGCACGCGCCGTCGAAGCCGTCATCGCCGTCATCGGCCAGCTGCTCGGAACCTACACCCCTCAAGAATGTGCCAACTATTTCACCCATGCAGGATATGGACAAACCTGATATCATCCCACTCTAGCACGGGAAATCGACATGAAGACGTTGAAGATCGCGGCCATAGGTATTGGCGTTGTTTTGGTGACAGCTTTGCTTGCCCTGGTGCTGGGAGTTCCCGCCGGCCTCATGGTGGGTGCGCTCCAAAACAGAGTTGAAGCCGATACCGGATATCGATTGCGGATCGTCGGCAATTCGACGCTGGCGTTCTGGCCCTCACCGACCTTAACAGTTCGCGACATCAGCCTGTTCGACGCAAACGACGCAGATCAGCTGGGCAAGCTAACCGCCGAAAGCATGCGGTTCTCAATTACGTTTTCGAGCCTGTTCGCAGGCTATCCGCTGATAAGCGAGATCGCTATTGCGCGCCCGGTTCTGCGCATTCCGCTCCTGCGCCAGCGATCGAACCCCATGGAGACCGCATCGGTGCGATCGGGGAGCGACCCCTCCGCCTCCGCAAAGAATTTTTCAGTCGACCGGGTAACCATCGAAAACGGCACCGTCGTGCTCTTTAGCGCTAGGGATTACGTGGAGAGTCGAATCAACGGGATCGTTCTGGCGGCTTCTCTTTCCGGGCTGGATGGCCCGCCCGGCATCAAGGCACTAGGACAGTGGGGTGATCAGACACTTCGGATTCAGGTCAAAGCGGATGGGTCGGCCGACACCTGGAATGGACAGGCCGTCCTGGTCCAATGGGCTTTCGAGGCCCCCGGTTTGTTGCAAGATCAGCTCTCCGGCGTGGCCGACATCAAGGTGGTCGGCTCTACGCTGACAATCAACGGGCTGAAAGGAACGATCGGCCAAAGCACAATCACCGGTTGGGCCTCAGTCGAATTCGCCGGCAAACCAGTGGTAAAAGCGGACCTGGACTCCCAACGTCTAACGCTGGGGCTTGTGCCTGCCAAAGCATCAGATGCCGGCAGTACCGGATTTGGATTTGGCGGCACCGGAGCTCATTCAAATTCGAACCGGCCGTGGAGCGATCGAGTGGTCAATATCGACGCCTTGAATTTCTTCGATGCGGACGTGCAAATCCGGGCCGCCGAGTTTAGAGTCGATAAGTTCTGCTTCGCACCTATGTCGGTTCAGGGGACGGTCGCCAGCGGGGTGCTAAAAGCTGAGTTTCCGCACATCGGGCTCTATGGCGGCCACGGCGACGGTGTACTGCTCGTCGATGCCTCCGGTGCGATGCCAAATCAGGCCATGCGAATCAACCTGAGGGGACTGCGTGCACTGCCGCTGCTGATCGACGTGGCTAATTTCGATGCCATCGACGGGCACATGCAGGCGAAAATCGACGTGCATGCGAAGGGGGCAAACCTCCGCACCGTCATGTCGACGCTCGGCGGATCAGCGGACATCCTTGTCCAGGACGGGGAGATCCGCGCCATCAACGTCGCGAAGATCATCCGCGCCCTGGCGGCAAACCCGCTCACCGGTTGGCAGGAGAACAAGGCTGAAAAGACGGACCTCTCCCAGCTCAGCGCGCTCTTCCGTATCAGCAATGGTCGAGCGACGACGGATAATCTTCAATTGATGGGACCCCTCGTGCGCGTGAACGGTGCGGGTTCCGCCAATATCGCCGCAAAAACACTATGGTTCAAACTCGATCCGAAACTCATCATGAGCCTCGAAGGCCAGGGCGGCTCTGCGGACCCGGTCGGTATCGGGGTGCCGGTCGTCGTGCAGGGGGCCTGGGACGCACCGCGTATCTATCCCGATATTGCCGGAATCCTGGACGATCCGAATGCCGCTTATGCCAAACTACATGCTCTCGGCAAGGGGTTGTTCGGCAGCAGCAACGCGCAATCGGGTGCCAGGGTTGACACGCTCACGCAGGGCTTGGGAAATCTTTTCGGTCCTTCGACACACGATCGCAACGATGTTGGCACGAATACGGGAGGCGCAAAAGGATCCGATTCTCGCGATACGCAGGTCCCCAACCTTGATTTCCTGCGCGATTTATTCGGGCGCTGAGAGGCTTATATTATCTGTGATTTAATCCAACATATGGTGTCGGACCTCACGGCGAATCGCAAGCCGAGGCGGGGCGCTGCGCAAGGCCGATGATTGTGCTATCGTAATCCAGATTTGCCCTCATAGGATCTGCGCGCCGCAGTAACCCGGGCATTCGCTCTCGAACTCGCCATGGGCCTCCTTCTCGGATTTGGCCTTTTCCAGCGCGACCAGCTGCGCCTCGGGCAGGATCAAGCCCTCCTGCGCGACCTTCGCTTCCAAGGCCTTCAGCCGCTTCTTCATCGTCTCGAGATCATGGCGCTGCCAGACGCCACGCACGCCGGCTGGCGAGATCGAGTGGCCAAGCTTCTTCATTTCGTTGGCGACGCGGATCTGGCCATAGGCCGGCTGCTCCAACGAAAATGCAACGATCCGCGCCTCGATCTCGGGCGCGGTCCGGTTCGCCAGGATCGGCTTCTTGCGGCTCATCTCCTGCAGGGCGAGCTCGCCGCCTCATGAGCTTGCCAAAGGGGTCATAGAGCTCCTTGAACCGATAAAAGCTGTCGCGGCTATAGCCGAGCATCTTGCAAGCCTGGCTCACATTGCCGAGTTGCCTGGCGAGCGTAAGCCAAGCCCACCTTGCCTTTGATGATCTTTTGATCCTTCATCATCGTCGGTATCCTCTTGAAGCGCCGAGACCGGGCACTTCGCAACCCGGCCAGCTCCGCGCCCGGCCTCGGCTCACGCTTCGGCTCTATGACACCAAATGTTCGATCAAATCTCACCTTTTATAGTACACGGAATACCCTGCTGAGAGACGCCCATCCCATCGCACATGACACGAACCGGAAACATTTCGCGCTGATCCTCGATGAGGCGGAATTTCATTTCGGTTTTTTTGTAGAATCTCCCGCGCCATGCGCAGGCGCTCATTCTCGCGCCGCAGACGGGCATTTTTAGCCGCCAAATCCGCGCCGGCAGGCGGGATCGCCGCCTGCGTATTGGAGCGCCGCGGCGATCCCGCAATCTGGCTCAACGGCCGGCCGCTGCTCGCCAGCAGCCCCACCGCCTCCCGCTAAAATTCATCCGTGAATTGACGACGCGCTGTACCCATCAAACACCTTCTTGCTCCCTCAGGACTTTATCAGGGGTGTCCACTATTTCGAGGGAGGGTCAACCCTCCTCCACTGGTGATCCGCGCGATCGGGGCGCACTGAACGGCGAGAGCAACCGGCTCAAGCAATCGAAGGCAAGGCGGCATGAACTCCGACCCGCCGATCCCGAAACCGGCACAAACATCGGCGCCTCCTAAAGGCCGCGTCTGCCCCGATGACGTGTTTTACTCCGCCGTTGACAATCTGCACAAAATGCCTTTCGTGGGACGAACATTCGTGAAACCGTTTCTTTCATGATGCACTGTGCCTGCGTGACTTTATCAGATCTCGGCTGTATTCGGGCTAGGCGTGGCATCGCATGCCACGGATCTCCCTCCCTACAGGGGGGTGATGGTCGGCGCCTCGCGGTCCAGCGCAAGTGAAATCGCGACGAAAAAGATCCTGGCACAAAATACAGGTATGTTCGAGCCGTATAGCGACGCCGCACCGGTTATCGTCGCGCTTTTCTCGGAAGCAGGGGGGCGGTTCATTCGCTACCGTCCGAGCATGGCGCCGCTTGAGGCGCCCCCCTTCCCGGTTGCCGATCAGCTGTTGAAAGCTGTCGCCCATAGCACGATTGCATTGGCGGAGGTAGTTGGTCCGCATCTGAACAACCTTGGCGACCAGTCCCGGCGCGGTCCGATGCTCGCCTATCGTAGCAAATTGCAATCAGCTCAGGACGACCTGGACGCCACCGAGACGCAAGAGGACTGGCGGGCGAACAATCGCAGCATTCTCCAGAACAACATCGCATTCATGGACGAAGGCCTGGCGAAGGGCGTCATATCTTTCGCAGCCTTGCAGGACTTCTCCCAGAAACAAGCGCCCTATCTGAAGATGAATATTGCCTGGGCGGCACAAATCCAAGTCGCCCACGGGATGGTGGTTGTAGCCGATTGGAAGACGCTGCTCGGCGGCGGGTGGGAGAAGTCCTACGCAGACGGCAATAGCATCTACTTAACCTACCAAAACTATATCCTATTCAGCCTGGCCCAATTTTTCGGTCCCGACGCCGTCAACAGCCAGCTGATTCTGATCGAGACGATCTCCTTCGCGCGCCGATCCGGTGGATTGAATGGATAGGGCGCTGCGCGGGGGATGGTTACGTTGGGGAGGTTTGTTCGCCAAATTTGTCGTTTCGTTCGTCGGACTGGTCGTATTCGTGCTCGCCGTGAACGGCGCAGTCGAAACTTGGTTCATGTACCGCGAGACTACGACGACGCTGGTCGGCGTGCAGTCCGAAAAGGCCGTGGCGACGGCGCGTCGCATCGAGCAGTTCATGTCCGACATCGAACGGCAGATCAGCTGGGTGACGAGGGCCAGCGTCGTCATGATCGAACAGCGGCGGTCGGACTATGCGGTGCTGCTAGACCAGATGCCGGCCATCGACGAACTCGTACAGCTTGACGCCGCCGGTCATGAGCAGCTGCGATCCTTGCGCCACACCTTCGCGGTTGGGACAGGCACCGATTACTCGCACGATCCGAGATTCACCGAAGCGATCGCCGGGGGCGTTTGGTGGTCACCGGCCTATTTCCACGCGCGCGAGCCGTTCATGTTGATCGCGATGGCACATTCGGGCCGTAACGCCGGTGTCACAGTTGCCGAGATCAATCTGAAATTTCTTTCAGATTTCGTGAACGCGGGTCAGGTCGGAAAGGCCAACTATGCTTATTTGGTCGACCGGAAGGGCCGACTGCTCGTTCATTCAGATTCGAGCCAAAGTCCCGCTACCGATCTGTCCAGGCTTCCCCAGGTCGCCAACATGCTGAAGGCCATCGCAAGTCCCATCACCATCGGCAAAGACCGCAACGGACGCTCGGTGTTGACGGCATCCGCGCCGATCCCACAATTGAACTGGTTCGTCTTCTACGAGCAGCCCTTGAGCCAGGCATTCGCTCCGATCTACGATATGTTGGCGCGTATTGGCTTGCTGCTAACGCTGGGTCTTATGCTTGCAATCAGCGTCGGACTGCTGCTGGCGCGCCGAATGGTCGTTCCGATTCGCCAGCTTCAAGCCGGCGCACGCGAGCTCGGGGCGAACGAATTCGGTAACCGCATCGACGTGCGAACAGGAGATGAGGTGGAGGAACTCGCCGACCAGTTCAACCGAATGGCCGGGCAGCTCCAGGACTCCTATTCGCGCCTGGAGCAGAAAGTCGAGGAGCGCACGTGCGACCTCGCCCAATCTGTGCGTGAATTGAAGGTGCTCGAGGCGACCGGGCGTGTCATCAACTCCTCGCTCGACCTAGATGCGGTGCTGACTACGATCGTCACCAACGCGGTCGAAATCACGCAAGCCGATGCCGGGGCCATTTACTGCTACAACAGCTCCTTGGGTGTCTTCGAACTCGCGGAAGCTTCTGGTATTGAGCAGTCCCTGGTGGATGACCTACGCTCCGTTCGGATCGACGAAAACGACTGCCTCATGGGTGTCGCTGCTGGAAAGCGAGAACCCATATGCATCCCGGATTTGTTGAATGCGCCCGACTATCCGTTGAAGAACCTCCCGCTGGTCGCGGGGATAAACTCCATTCTCGTTGTTCCACTGGTGGGTCAGGACGAGGTTCTCGGCGCACTGGTCGTGCAGCGCAAAGCGACCGGGGCATTGCCATCGAATACGATCGGATTGATGCAGACCTTTGCTCACCAGTTGGTTCTCGCGTTGCAGAACGCCCGACTGTTCCGCGAAATCGATCAGAAAGGCCGCGAGCTAGCGAAAGCGCACGACACCGTCCAGCAGCAAGCAACAAAGCTTAAGGAACAGACCGAGCAGCTGGGGTCTTGGAACCTGTTGCTGGAAGAACGGGTGGCGACGCAATTGGCGGAAATCGAGCGGATCGGCCGTCTGCAACGGTTCCTGGCGCCGCAGTTGGCCCAAGTGATTGCGTCCTCCGACGAGAATGCGTCGCTGCTAGCGAGCCACCGGCGTGAGGTTACGGTGGTGTTCTGCGACCTGAGAGGGTTCACTGCCTTCACGGAGAGTGCCGAGCCTGAAGAGGTCATGAGGGTGCTTCGCGAGTACCACGCCGCACTGGGAGAAATCATTTTCCTTTATGAAGGCACCTTGGATCGGTTCGCTGGGGACGGCATATTGATCCTGTTCAACGATCCGATCCCCTATCGGGACCATACCCAGCGCGCAGTCCGAATGGCGGTGGAGATGCGCGACTGTGCTGGCAAGCTTTCAGAGAACTGGCGCAGCCGCGGACACGTTCTGGGGCTCGGAATTGGAATTGCTCTCGGCTATGCTACTCTTGGACAAGTCGGCTTCGACCGTCGCCTGGAATACGCGGCAGTGGGGAGCGTTACCAATCTCGCGTCGCGGCTCTGCGACGAGGCAAAGGCAGGCCAGATACTGATCAGCCAACGGGCGTTCGGCCTAATTGAACAATGTGTCGACGCCGCGCACGTTGGCGCACTGAACCTGAAGGGTTTCAATAGACCGATGTCGGCCTTCGAGGTCCTGGCCTGGCGGGACGAATTACAATGCCATGGGCCGGTCTCTGCGCCGCCATCGTCGGCCAATGGCTTATGAAGCCGGCAGCACCTCTTTCACCTGCCCCGTTGCGAGAGCTCGCGAGCGCCAAAGGCGCCAATCAGGTGAGGGTTTCAGTGGATCCGTCGCCGCCGCGGCTGAAGTCGGCAACATCTTAACTTAGGCTGAGTTCGAGGGAGTGAATTGCCGAATGGGCGGGATGATGCAACTGAGACAGTTTGGGGCTTGGCTGCGGATGTGCTACCCAATAAATTTCCGCCAATGTCCTCGGTGTGGGCATGACAACGGCAGTGAATGAAATGAGCGGCCTAAAGGAAAGGCAGTTTGGGTCGAGAGACATGACAATGTTTATCCGATTTCGGATCGCCAAGTTCAGGTTGGCCGCATTATTCGTGCCAACGAGCCTTTTTTTGGTTGAAACGTCGCAATTATTTGCCGCCAACCCGCCCGGACCAAAGGTATCCAAGGGCGCGGCAGTGAGCGTGACAAAGGCGAAGAAGACCTGCTTCGACGACATAACAGAGATCACAGGCGTGCTCGTTCCGAAACACGAAGTTCAGGTGCGGCCGGACCGCGAAGGCTTACAGATATCGAAGGTTCTCGTCGAGGCCGGAGCTAAGGTGAACGTGGGCCAGGCACTCGCGCAACTCGCGAATCCTGAAGCTCAACAAGGCTCGGGAGAACCAGTTTCCGTACAAGCTCCGGTCGCAGGAATTATCGGCAAGGCGAGCGCCGTTATCGGAACCATGGCATCGGCGAGAGCGGAACCGCTATTCCAAATTATTGCTGGCGGCGAGTTGGAATTGTCGGCACAGATCTCGACAAAGAGCCTTTCCAAGCTGACTTTTGGCCTGCCGGCGAAGATCAGGGTCGTCGGGGTCGGCGAATTGCCGGGCCGAGCGCGATTTGTTTCCAAGACGGTCGATTCGACGACTCAATTGGGCGAAGTACGTGTCTCGATCAGCTTCGATGAGCGGCTGAAAGTCGGCATGTTTGGCCGCGCCATCATCAACTCCGGACAAAGATGCAACAAAGTCGCCGTCCCTCTCTCGGCGTTGCTGTACGGCCAGGAGGGCTCCGTTGTGCAAGTGGTCCGCGATGAGAGAATTGAATCCCGAATTGTCACGACCGGTCTGCGGTCCGAAGGAAATGTCGAGATCCGCCAGGGCCTCGTAGAAGGAGACATGGTCGTTGCGCGCGCGGGGGCATTCCTGCGGGACGGAGATCGGGTGAAATCCGTGGTCGTCGACAACTCCGGCGGTCGGAAATAAGATCTGATCGTGACAGCAACATACGACACTGCCGAATGACGAGCGATATTACGACCGCGACAAAATCAAGCCGGATCTCGCGCTAGACTAATCGCGGGTTCCGTCACACTGCCAAATAGAGCACGTAACAAATCGCCTGGCACGTCAGGCTCACGCCGCAGCGACGACTTCACACCACGTCTGCGGGGCCGATGCCCTGAAGAACTCGGTGCGGCCGCAAATCCGGTCATGCCAACTCGCAGGCCTTTTCGACAGACATGTGTAAGTCAACGGTGTGTCGCTCAAGTACTCAACACTACTAATGCGTTGTGATGGAATTGTCGTATTATCAAGTAGTATTGAAATGAACCAATTCTTATCAGAAGGCCTAAGACGTATTTCGTCTATTGCGATGGTTATTTCTTCTCCCATAAAAGTTGTATCGCGCTCATTAGATTCTTTAGAAAAGCACGCTATACAAAACTTGCCGCTCTGGATTGCCTTCTTTATCGCATCCTTCCAACGTGCGCCCGGCTCGATGTCATTGCGGTCTAGCCATACGGTTACGCCTCTATCTCTCAGCTCCTTCGCAAGTCGATCAACCACGTCACGATTTTCGCGAACACGGTCGTCGCCACGGCCCGAGCGCGTTCATGTGAGCGCTGGGAAACCAGATGATTGGACAGAAGAATTCCGCGCCTTCGTCCCGCTTGCGATCGCCAGGCCGCGATCGAGAAGCGCGCGCTGAACGTCGACGCCGTCGCCGGCGAGCAGAGATTTCGGCATGGCCCAAGTTTTTGTGCGATTGTCGCGATCTCTCCATTGAAGCAACAGCCCCCAGCTGGTCCCCTCAGCGTCGCGCGTCTCCGCAAGAATTTGGAATGGCCCCGCGAGGAAAACATCGTCGCCGTCGCCTTCAGGATTGCGCCAATAAAGGCCGCCCGGCTTCATGATGAAAGGGAAGCGTGGCTTCCGGTCGTCGCCCCCATTGCCAGCATTCCGCTGGCCTTCGTCATCATCACCAGCCGTCCACTCGAATGGGATTGCCCGCTCGATACACGCGCGCACAGCCTCAGGCCCGGCGCATTGATGCAGATCGTTGAAGTCGGTCGCGCCGTCCGGTCGGTTCCTGCCGAAGTCGGGCACGGCCAGCAATGCGCCCACGGCTTGCGCCGCTTCGCGAGCCTTGCTCAGACCCGGATTGCCCGGTGTGCTGGCGTCGTCATCGGCGCAGACAATCAGGCGTAGGTCTGGAAATTTCGCCGCAACGTGCGCGCCACCGGCAGCAGGTTCCCGGCGTTGAAGGCCACGGCCACGGCGCAGCCCGCGGCTACATGGATGCTCGCGCCCGTGGCGTAGCCTTCCACGATGCACAGCGTGCCGCCCGGCTTGCCGATGAGGAGGTAACAGCCGCTCACGCGCCCGCTAGTCAAGAAGCGCTTGTCGCCCTCCGGCCCGATGAACTGGAGGTTGTGAAGCGTGGCGCTGTCGCGCATTGGAACGCCAAGCTTGCCCTCATGCACGCGCAGTACATGCGATCGGACGCCTTTCGTGACCAGATAGGGGTGATTGTCCGATCCCGCCCGGCGATCGCGCCACCCAAGTGATCGACAAGCTCCTCCCGCTGCTGAGGTCGCCACAGAGCGACGTGCAGGCGGCGGCGGCGCAGGCGCTGGGCGAACGTGGGGCCTCCATCTTGGCCAGGCCTATGGTCCTGAGACCGGATACGTTGTCGCAGACTGACCAGACCAGATCGCAAAATCGCTTGCAAACGGGCGGGCCATACGTTTTAAAAGCCTCCTGTGCCTCAAGGTCGCTTTGCGGGTGTGCGGGACGCAGAGCCCACGAGACGATGCGCCTCCAGCACGTCAGCAAGAGGCTCAGGTTTGCGGCCAAACGCCGCGAACGTTACTGATCCAGGCGGATGCGATAGTCGATCGAAATACCCCAGACCGGCAAGTAAGTGCAGCTGGTCGGAACCAGGTTCCACGACAGGATGGAGCGCGCGACGCGCGTGGCACCGTCCATAGGCTGCAGCAGAGGCAGGTTGGTCACGGCGTTGGCGATCACGGCGAACTGCCAGGTGGGCACGCCGGTGCTGTCGGACAGATGCACGCTGTCAAAGCCCACCGGCTGGAACACGCCGGCCGCGTCCTTTACGCAGTGCTTTACGAATTCGCGACTGCCGGGCAACGGCGACGGCCCGAAGCCGAAGTTTTGCTTCACCTTGATCGGGCAACCGAAGGTGCGCCGCTGCGGATCGTATCCGCAGCAGGACATTTCCTCGTAGAACAGGCTGCCGCGTTTGCTCACGGACCCGCCGCACTGTTTCACTGCGGCGAAGAACGGGTCCGTGAGCGGGATCGCCTTCGCATCATTCACGCCACAACTGCTGAACTTTTGGTAGAGGCTGGCCTGAGCCTTTAGCTGCTCCGCCTCGGACAACTTGGATGCCGCGGCGAGGGTGTTCACCACCTCGGTCTTGACATCCGCGCCGCAGCTGGTCTGGGTCTGTGCCGATGCCGGCACAACGGCGGCGCACAGCAGCAGGGCGAACAGAACGCTCGGCCACCGACAGTGGCGGAGCAGAATTGCACAGAAGGACATCGGGTTTCTCCTTGCCGGTCGGGTTGCTGGAGAACAGAACAAGCTTCTCTCCTCACCATCGCCCTCGACCCCCTCACTCTCGGCCGCGCCGCGCTCTACGCGGTGGTGCTGGAAAGCTCACCAGCTCGTCCAACTCGATGTTTGCCGCGTACCTCCGGCGCGCCGGTGATGACCTCCGCCGCGCTGGGGCGCAACATCACCTCCAACGCGCCCGATGCAGTGTCAGCGTGAGGGTCCTGTCGTGATGTGCTTTAGAGCGGGTCCCGAATAGACAGAATCGGAAGGGGGATTCCCGAATCGGCGGAATCGTGATTCACCATGTTGGCTGGAATGGAGGCCGGCATGGATGGCAAAACCCTATTCGCAGGATTTACGTGACCGCCTGGTGCGGGCTGTACTGGCAGGTCAGTCTCGGCGCAAGGCGGCGCGCAGCTTTGATGTCAGTGCGAGCTGCGTGATCAAGCTCATGCAGCAGTTTGAGATAACAGGCGGTTGTCTGCCGCGAAAGTTTGGCGGCCATAAGCGGCACGCGCTGGCTGCGCATGAAGATAAGGTGCGGGCGTTGGTGGCGGTGCAGCCCGAGCTGACGATCACGGAGCTGTGGAGCAAGCTGACGACGCTCGAGATCAAAGTCGGGCGGTCCGCCGTCGGGCGTTTTTTGCGGCATCTGCAATTGACCTTTAAAAAAAACTCTGCACGCCGCCGAACAAGAAAGAGCGGATGTCCGGGCCGCACGTCTCGCTTGGCGCGATAAGCAGAAAAGTCTTGATCCTCAAAGGCTTGTATTCATCGATGAGACCTGGGCCTCGACCAACATGACACCTCGCTATGGGCGATGTGAAAGAGGCAAGAGACTTATCGCTCACGCCCCGTTCGGCCACTGGAAGACGACGACCTTTTTGGCGGCGTTGCGCCACGATCGCATCACCGCTCCTTGTGTCTTCGACGGTCCCATTAACGGCGCAAAGTTCCTCGCCTATGTCGAGCAGGTTCTGGTGCCGACCTTGTCGCCTGGCGAAATCGTGGTGATGGATAATCTCGGTTCCCATAAACGCGCCGGCGTTCGAAAAGCCATCGAAGCCGCCGGGGCGACGCAGTGCTTCTTGCCCGCCTACAGTCCTGACTTCGATCCCATCGAACAAGTCTTCGCCAAGCTCAAAAATACGTTGCGCAAAATGGCCCACCGAACCGTCGATGCTCTGTGGGATGGCATCGGATTAGCTCTCGACGACTTCCCTCCAACCGAATGCTTCAACTATTTTCGCAATGCCGGATACGGGTCCACCTAATCGGGACCCGCTCTAGCTGTAATGTCTCAACAGGTTGTTCACGGGGAGAATCTGAGGTTTGTGGGGTTTGCGAAGCACCACAGGCTCAGGAGACCCACCCGTGAACATTCATAAGAATGCCAGGACGACGCCGAACATGCGAGCCTTGATTGTCGGGCGCCGCCAAGCGGGCGAAACGCCGCGCTCCATAGCCGGCGCTGTAGGCGTTTCGGCCGCGACCGTGAGGAAATGGCTCCGGCGCCACGAAAGCGAAGGCGCCGCTGGCCTCCAAGACCGGACCAGCCGGCCGCATCGCCTGCGGACACGGATCACATCACATCAGATCGCCCAGGTCGAAGCCCTGCGCCGGGCCCGTCAGCCCTTCTGGAAGATCGCCCGCGCGACCGGGCTGTCGCGCGCGACGGTGGCCCGCATCGCAAAGGCCAAGGGGCTGAGCCGCCTGTCCGCCCTCGATCAAAGGATCGCGATCATCCGCTATGAAAAGAAGCAGCCGGGCGAGATGATCCATATCGACATCAAGAAGCTCGGCCGCATCGAAGGGATCGGACATCGCATCACGGGAGACCGTACCGGACAGAGCGCGCCACGCAGCCGCAAGGAAGGCGGCAAGGGCTGGGAATATCTCCATCTGGCCGTCGACGATCACTCCCGGCTGGCCTATTCTGAAATCCTGCCGGACGAAACACGGCGCTCCTGCCTGAAATTCCTCTTGCAAGCCTTGCGCTTCTTTCGCGATCACGGCGTCAGGGTCCTTCGCGTCATGACCGACAACGGCGCCAGCTTCCGTTCGCGCCGCTACACAAAGGCGTTGCGAATGCTGAAAATCAAGCATAAGCGCACCAGACCCTATACGCCAAGAACAAACGGAAAGGCCGAACGCTTCGTGCAGACCTCCTTGCGGGAATGGGCCTATGCCAAACCCTACAACCATTCATCCGAACGGGCCGCCGCACTGTTGCCTTTCCTCCACCATTACAATCATCATCGGCCTCACTTCGGCATCAACGGATGCTCACCTATCTCAAGGATCCCAAGAAACAACCTATCGAGACACGACATCTAGCGAAGCCCAAGGGAAGGCGGGCCTTGAGCACAGCCATTTCGACATTTTTTGGCAACTAGCGCAACGTTATGGACCGCGGCGCATTAGCTCTCCGCAGCACCATTAAACGCAAAAAGACCTCGTCAAAACCCGTATCGTGAAATAGGAGCGTGCGATGAGCATCTTTGGGACGATCATGTCAAAAGTATTGGGCAAGACGCCCGCTTCCCCTACTGCGGCGCCTTCTGCTCAGACCAGCGGGACAACAACTCCGGCACCGTCCGTCCAAGCTTCAACCTCACCATCGACGCCATCGGGACCATCGGTGGATGTTGCCGCGATTCTAGACGACTTGAACAATAAAGCTACGGAGGAGTTGGATTGGAAACACTCCATCGTCGATCTTATGAAGCTCCTGTCCCTCGACAACAGTCTTGCTGCGCGTAAGGAACTCGCAAAGGAACTTCACTACGATGGCGATATGAACAACTCTGCGTCGATGAACATTGGGCTTCACAAACAAATCATGGTGAACCTTGCAGCGAATGGCGGCAAGCTACCGGATGAATTGAAACATTTGATTTAATGTTCTTAGCGCTAACCCGCTTACCTCAGATAGCGGCGGCAATCACGACCAGCTTTTTGAGTTGTTGGATGATCAACCTCAGGGCGAGGATGATAACGAATAGCGGTAAATAGGACCGCCTTACTTTTGAGATACGATCAAGACATTTGCGGACAAGACAAGACAGAACTCACTAAGTATGAATAACTTACGCATCGCCCCTTGCGGAACGCTGGCTACTGGGTACCATAGGAGTATGCAAACCGGCGAGGTCGTGCACGAGCGTCCGGTTGATCGGCGTGCCCTCGAACTGGAAGTCGGCGAGGTCCTTAGCCGGCATGAGGATCGTGTCCTGCGGGCCGGGATCGCGCTGGCGGGACAGTTACCCCGAAAACGGGGTCCTTATTGCCAAGCAGGAAATTTGATTTCGGTCCTAAAATCAAAGATAATCAAACAGAAACCAGAGAACCAAAGAAAATCAAATGCGTGGTGGATTACGGATAGGATGCGGGCTGCCTAAGGGCGCCAAGACAGTCCGAAAGAAGGAATATGCCAAACAGGCAGCGCTTACCGCGCGTGCCCCGCTTGAGGTTATGCTTGAGGCTATGCGGTGCTACCAGGAGGAGGGCAATCTCGAACGTGCCGCGGCAGTTGCCAAGGACGCGGCGCCATACATGCACCCGCGCTTGCATGCCGTGGCCGGGTCCGATGGGGTTCCGGTCGTGCCAGTTGACGAGCAATCTCTCGCTACGATCGCTCGCAAGGTCGCGCTTGCGTTTCGGATCGTATCGCAGGGGGCAGAGTCCGGGCTGATCGAGGATGCGGGCGATAGCCTTAGTGGAGAGGCCAGACAGCGTTTGACGACCAGCACCATTGGCGGCGCCGTTGCGAGTGGCCGCGTGTTCCACGAAAGTCCAACCCCGCGTGGCTAGAGCGTTATCCACTGTGACAGAATCGGGTGGGATTCCCAAGCGGGCTTTGTCGTGATTCAAGCTTCGGGCTGGGAGGAGGCCAGGATGAATGACGAAGCCCTATTCGGAAGATCTTCGGACGCGCGTGGTAGCGGCCGTTGTGGCGGGCGCAAGCTGCCGGGATGCGGCACAGCGGTTCAGTGTCGGCGTGAGCAGTGTTGTGCGGTGGGCGCAGCGGTTCCGGCGGACCGGGGGCGTCGCGGCCAAGCCGATGGGCGGGAAGCGCAACTCGCGTCTCAAAGATGAGCGAGACTGGCTGCTCGCCCGCGTCGCCGCGTCGCCCGATTTGCCGCTTCATGACATCAGGCGCGAGCTTGCCGCGCGCCAGGTCCGTGTCGGCTATGGCACGATTTGGCGCTTTTTCGCTAAGGAGAAGATCACCTTTAAAAAAAATCGTGCGCGCCGACGAGCAGGACCGGCCTGACATCGCGGCCGAGCGGATGCGCTGGCAAGAAGACCAGAAGCAGCTCGATCCCAAGCGTCTCGTGTTCATCGACGAGACATGGGCAAAGACCAACATGGCGCCCACGCATGGCCGGTGCCGGCGCGGCCAAAGGCTTTATGCCAAAGTGCCGCATGGCCATTGGAAGACGACGACTTTCGTGGCCGCGCTTCGCCATGATGGCATCACCGCCCCCTTCGTCTTCGACGGCCCGATCAATGGCGAATGTTTCCTCGTTTATGTCAAAGAAATGCTTGCTCCGACGCTCTCGAAAGGAGACATCGTCCTGATCGACAATCTCGCCTCGCACAAGAGCCCGAAAATCAGGAAAGCGATCGAGGCCAAGGGCGCCGCACTGCGTTTCCTGCCGCGCTACTCGCCCGACTTCAACCCGATCGAGATGGTCTTTTCGAAATTAAAGACGCTCCTGCGAAAGGCTTCCGAACGAACCGTCGAAGCCCTCTGGACTTGGATCGGCGAACTCCTCGATCACTTCCCCCAGAAGGAATGCGAAAACTACTTCAAGGCCGCCGGGTACGAACCAACTTGAACGGATAACGCTCTAGTGTCCTGATTGAGAAGTTTCGATCATAATTCTCGCGTTCCGGGGCACTGCCGTTACTGACGATAGACCCCTCCAATTTCTCGCGAAAGCCAGGAAGGGGCACTGCCATTACTGCCGTTAGAATTCTTTCGGCACTATTGGCAGTGCGCCGCCGGACGCTTTTCGGAATTTCGCGGCGGTGGTCCCGCGCCCATTTGTCAGCGGCTACGGTAGAGGTTTGGTGCTGCCTCCCCAACCAAGGCGGCTGGTCGCTGTCCGGCTCGCGCCCGCAAAATTTGCATTATGTGTAAATTTGCCAGGCGCGGCCCAATAGTCAAGCCATGTGACCGTGCAGCGGTATCACTTCCGCCCTACCCTTCAACTTGTCGAGATAGTCAGCCCATTGCTGCATCATGCGCCGGGGAGGTGCGCCGTCCGGTTGTAGGCACGCCCGTTCGGATCGCGCACGGCATGGGCCAGTTGGTGTTCGATGTAGTCAGGACGGACCCCTAGCACTTCGTCAAGAATCGTCCACGCTACCGCCCGGAAGCCGTGCCCGCTCATTTCGTCCTTGCCGATGCCCATGCGCCGCATTGCCGCGAGAATGGCGTTATCGCTCATTGGCCGTACGTTGCTCCGGGCTCCCGGAAAAACAAAGCGTCCCCGCCCGGTGAGAGGGTGCAGTTCGCGCAGGATGTCTACGGCCTGCCGGGAGAGGGGGACGATATGCGGGGTTTTGGTCTTGGTCACGGTGTAGCGCCATTCCGCCGCGTCCAAGTCGATGTGCACCCATTCGGCCTTGCGTAGCTCGCCGGGGCGCACGAATACCAGCGGGGCAAGGCGCAGGGCACAGCGCACCGTGAGCGTTCCTTCATAGCCATCCATCGCCCGCAGCAGTTCCGCAACCCGCTTCGGCTCGGTTGTCGCCGCGAAGTGTTCACCCTTCACCGGGGGCAACGCGCCGCGCAGGTCGCCGCATGGATCGCGCATTGCCCGCCCGGTCGCCACGGCGTAACGGAACACCTGCCCGCAGTTGCCCAGCGCCCGATGCGCGGTTTCCAGTGTGTCCCGGTTTTCAATCCGCCGCACCACGGCTAGGAGTTCGGGGGCGGTCACTTCGGCAATCGGTCGCCCGCCAATCCACGGGAAGATGTCGCGTTCGAAACGCCGGATAATGCGGTCGCCGTGATTCGCGGCCCAGGTCGCGGAATACTTGGTGAACCACTCCCGTGCCACTACCTCGAAGCTGTTTGCCGCCCCGTCCGCTCGCGCCGACTTCATTGCCTTACGGTTTTCGCTGGGGTCGATTGCATCGGCCAGCAGCTTGCGCGAGTGTCCCGCCCGTCGCGGGCGTCTTTCAAACTCACGTCGGGATAGACGCCAAGGGACAACCGCTTTTCCTTGCCGTCAAACCGGTACTTCAACCGCCACCATTTCCCGCCAGTCGGGAGACTTCCAAGTAAAGCCCGCCACCGTCGAACAGCCTGACGGGCTTCTCGCCGGGCTTGGCATTACGGATCGCGGTATCGGTCAGGGACATGGGGGCAACTCATTGCGTCGGCAACTCACTTGCCACTAATATTGCCCCCACCTGCCCCCGCATGTCAATGGACGGTGCTGGCACTTGTTGGATGAAAAACAAAACGATAATCCTGCAGTTACAGTTGCTTCTGGATGTTGCTGGAATTACTAGGACCGCTAAGTGGTAGCGGAGGAGGGACTCGAACCCCCAACACAAGGATTATGATGCCGCCGCTAAGCGCGGAAAATCAAAACCTTAGCCTCAAAGAAGCTGTAAACCCAGCCGCAAGCGATCAAAGGCTTACGCGCGTTTTGGTAAACCTCTCGCGGGGGGCTTGATGCGATGTTGCCCACCATGATGCGCGAAGGCCGGCCCCCTCGGTCAAGAGGGGAACCGGCCAATATGCTTACCAAGCGGGCATGCGAGGAAAAGCAGGCGAATCCTGCCATGCCCACCGGCCATGCGCAATCCCTAAATCGACTCCGCCGCCAACGCCTCGTCGAGCATCTTCACCGCCTTGGGCCATCGCCACTTTATCATTTCTTGAACGAAGTCGAGCGCGGCGCGGACTTGCGCCAGCATCTCGAACGATATGCCCGTCTCGATCCCGATTTTATCGCGGCGCTGGGCGGCTCACACTTCGGGCCGGCGGTCTTCGTCATCGACGGAGGGCGGCGGCCATGAGCGGGCTTGAATGGACCGCGCCGCGGATCGAGGAAGTCCCCATGGACGACCACTACCGCGCCCTATACCGCCAGGCCTTAGAGGAAGAGCCGGTTGAGCCGTGGGAGCGCAACACGGACATTCTCGCCGCGGAAGAAGAGGGCGATGGTTGCGCCGTCTGCGTAAAGCTTGAGGCGCTCATTCAAACGCGTGCCGTGAACGCCGCCGCCGCTCGGGATTATCGGCTAGAAGAAGCGCGGGCGGTCCGCATCGAAGACGAGGTCGCCCGTCGCGGGATCAAGCTGCGTGGTGGCAATGAGCGCTCCGGCCCCTGCCCTGTCTGCGGCGGAATGGACCGGTTCTCGATCAACATCAAAAAACAGGTTTGGAATTGCCGGGGATGCCAACGCGGCGGCGACGTGATCGCGCTCGTGCGCCATCTCGATGGCGTAGGTTTTGAAGATGCGGTTGAGAAGCCTTCCGGGAGGCCGGCGGCGAAGAGGCCTGATGCGAAACCGGTACAGCCAAGCGCCAAGCAAATCGTCGTCGCGCGTTTCGATTATCGCGACGCGCACGGCGCTGTCGTCTACCAGGTCGAACGTGTCGAGTATCAGAAGGACGGCAAGCGCAAAAAGGACTTCCCCCAGCGCCGCCCCGATCCTGACCGGCCCGGCGAATGGATTTACAACCTCGAAGGCGTGCGGCGCGTTCTCTATCGCTTGCCGGAGCTGATCGAGGCTTTAGCCTATGGCCACACTGTCGTCCTCGTCGAGGGCGAGGCCAAGGCCGATTTGCTTTGGAGCTGGAACATCCCGGCGACCTGCAGCCCAATGGGCGCGAAGAATTGGCGAGGCGATCTTTACGCCGCAACTCTGCGCGGCGCAGATATCGTCGTGCTGCCAGACAATGATCCTGACGGCGTCGTTTATCTCGACGCGATCGGGGTATCTCTGATAGAGGTTGGCGCGAGCGTTCGCGTGCTCAACCTTCCCGTCGGGCCTAAGGGCGACGTTATCGACTGGGAACGCGCCGGCGGAACGGTTGAACAGCTTCACGCCCTGATCGAGCGTGAGGCGCGGCCATGGGTGCCAAGCGAGCGCGAGTCCGTGAATGCGGGGCGCGGGCTTGCGCTCGCCGCGCCGCAAATAATCACCCGCCGCGCCAGCGAAATAAGGCCGGAGCCCTTTTCATGGCTTTGGAAATATTGGCTCGCACGCGGCAAGCTTCACATCATCGGCGGCGTTCCTGAAACCGGCAAGACGACGATCGCGCTGTCTTACGCGGCAATCGTTTCTTCGGGGGCAACGTGGCCGGACGGAACGCGCGCGCCCGTTGGGAACGTCTTGATTTGGACGTCCGAAGACGACGCAGCCGACACGCTTGTGCCGCGCTTAATCCGCATGGGCGCCGATCTGTCGCGCATCCACTTTATCGAAGAAGCGATCCCGCCAGGGGCGAAGTCGCGGCCGTTCAATCCTGCAACGGATTTGCCAGCCCTTGAAGACAAGACAAAGGCTATCGGCAACGTCGCCTTACTGATCCTCGATCCGGTCGTTGCGGCCATTCCAATGTCACGCAACTCTCATAACAATGCGGAAGCCAGAAATGGAATGCAGCCTGTCGTTGACTACGCTAGGGCAACCGGCGCGGCCGTCATTGGAATTGGCCACTTGACCAAAGGCACAGCCGGCAAGGACCCACTGGAGCGCATCAATGGATCCAGCGCGTTTGGCGCGTTGCCGCGCCTCGTCATGGGCGCCGCGAAGAATGAGGCCGACGCAGGCGAAGACAAACCCGAGCGCATCATGGTGCGCATCAAGAGCAACATCGGGCTGAGCGGCGGCGGCTTTGGCTACCATATCGACACGGCGGCCTTGCTCGAACGCCCGGACATTGAGGCGACGCGTATCGTTTGGGAGCACGCGCTTGAAGGGACCGCGCGAGAGCTGTTGAATGCGGCCGAAGGTTTGGATGAGGACAAAGACGACAAGACCTCGAAGGTTGCCGAGGCAATGGTGTTCCTGAAAACCGCGCTGGCGCACGGCGAACGGCTTGGGCGCGAGGTCGCGGCCGAAGCCAAAATAGCAGGCATTTCGGAAAGGACGTTGGAGCGGGCCATGAAGGGAACCGTTAGTAAACGGAAAGGCACCCTGGGCTGGTATTGGTGGAGTTTGCCATGAGCAAGTCCGCCAAGCCTCTAAGCCTGGCGGAGTGGCGGTCTTGGCGGCCTTGGCGACCTTGGTTTGGCAAGGTTGCCAAAAGTACTATCTCATAAGTTATTGTTATTATTGAAGGCCGCCAAGACCGCCAAGAAAATGGCTTTAGAGGGTTTGGGCATGTTGGGGCGGCCAAGATGGCCAAGCGCAACAAACATGAGCTAAACGGTAATGACTGATGCCCCTGACGAAGACCCCGCGATCGCAAGCCTGCTCGAAGACGCCGCGCGGCTCGCAACCGCCGCTAACGAAAAGGGCGAGGCCCTAGCTATCGCCGAGCGCAACGCGACGTTCAACGCCGATCGCCAATGGTTCAAAGCGCGACCCGACCGCAACTTCCGCGCCCGCCTCGCCACGGCGCAGGAAATCGAGGAGCTACACAGTAGCGGTGCATGGCCGCCAGGGTGGGTGGCTGACGAGAGCTGCTTCGTCTATGCCGTCGTCAAGTATGAGCCGCCCGCCGGGCTCGAAGCGCTCTACTTTATCCTGCCGCCGACGACGAAGGAGCCGCGGGAGGACGAGCTTGAACGTATGTGGCGCAACGCGCGGAAGGGGTTCGCCGAGGTCCTTTAACGGTAACAACGGGTTACTATTGAGGGGGCGCCATGGGCCGGCGCCTTCCTTTGGGCAAAAGGTACTTCCCCAAGCCTAGGCTGCGCGGGGACGCGGCGCCCGATATTTCACTCTACGCAGGTTTTTTCTAGGGGGTAGCGTTTGCAACCAGAGCTTCTAAGCGACAAGGCTTCCCGGCTTGTCATGGCTACGCTTGCGCAGTTGCGCCCACCACCGGAAGTCCCGCTGGCCGAGTGGATCGAGTCGCACGTGCAGTTGCCCGAGGGTCTATCCGCCATGCCCGGTCCCATGAAGCTGTGGCCATACCAGGTGGAAATAGCGAACACGATCGGTGACCCGCGCATCGAGCGCGTCACGCTTGTCAAGGCCGCCCGGATAGGCTTCACCAGCTTGCTCACCGCCGCCCTTGCGAACTGGACGTCCAACGATCCACAGGCCGTGCTCGTGCTCCTCCCGGTGGAATCGGATTGCCGCGACTACGTCACGAGCGATCTTGAGCCGTTGTTCGCGGCGAGCGGGCTTGCGGGCGTCTTGACCGAAGAGCGCATAGGTCAGCGTGGCGCCTCGCGAAACACGATCTTGAGCCGCAAGTTTCCCGGCGGCTCGCTCAAAATCGTCGCGGCCCAGGCGCCGCGCAATCTCCGCCGTCATACCGCGAAAATCTTGCTGATCGACGAGGCGGACGCCATGGAGGCGAGCGCGGAAGGCAACCCATTGGCGCTTGCCGAGAAGCGGATGCTCACGTTTGCGGACCGGAAAATTATCGTGGGCTCGACGCCGCTGTTCGAAGATGCAAGCCATGTGCTACGCGCCTATGCGGCGAGCGATCAACGCGTCTATGTGTGCCCTTGCCCCCGATGCGGCGGCTTCACCGAGATTATGTGGCAGCATATTGAGTGGCCGCCGGGCGAGCCGGAGGCCGCGGCGTTCAGATGTCCGCATTGCGCGGCAATCGTCGAGGAATCCTTCAAACTGCAAATGGTCACGCAAGGCCGCTGGCGGGCGACGGCGCCGGAGGTGCCCAATCATGCCGGGTTCCGCCTGAATAGCCTTGCGACCCTGTTGCACAATGCGCGCTGGAGCGTTTTGGCGGCCGAGTTCCTGCGGGCGAAGGATAACCCGGAAACTCTCATGCCCTTCGTCAATACCGTCCTGGCACAAGGTTGGCGCGCGGCCGGCGAGGACATCGACGACGCGGCGCTTGCGGACCGCGTTGAACCGTTTTCGCTCAACGCGATCCCGCCCGAGGTACTCGTCGTTACGTGCGGCGTCGATTGCCAGGACGACCGGCTCGAATGCACCTTCGCGGGCTGGTCGAGGGTGCCAGGCGAGTGTTTTGTGCTTGGCCACACGGTCATTTACGGGCCGATTACGAGCGACACCGTCTGGCAAGACATGGACGGCTTGCTAAAACAGAGATGGGCCCATCCCCTCGGCGGCACGATCGGGGTTGACGGCGCGATCATCGACGCCGGCGACGGCGGCCACTTCGATATCGTCATGCGCTTTTGTGCCGCGCGGGCGTCGAGGCGGGTCTATGCCGGCAAGGGCGTTCCGGGGTTCAGCCGCGCCGCGTTTGCACTGTCGCAAGGGCTCCACAATCGCGGGAATCAGCGGCTTGTTTTGATTGGCGTCGACGGATTGAAAAGCCTGCTTTTCGCCAAGCTGCAACGCGGGCAGCTGATCCATTTTTCAAGCAGCCTCGATGCGAACTGGTTCGATCAATTGTGTTCGGAGCGGCGCGTAGTGAAATATTCTCGTGGGCGCCCTGCCCCGCTGTTCGAGCGCATACCCGGTCGCCGCGCCGAGGCTTTGGACGCTTTGATCGATGCGACGAGCGCGCGCGAAGGCGTGGCGATCGCCTTGGACGCGCGGGAGCAGGCCTTGCGGCTCAATCCGGTAAGCGCGCCGCGGCCGAATATTATTAGGTCGAAATGGCTTGAGGGCGTGTAAGGGCGCAACGCGTCGACGAGGTCAAGGGATCCGCAAGCAGAACGAATGGTAGTGTCTCAAGTTTGATTGTGGCAATTAATCTCTGTCGCGTTTCATCAACTTGCCTCGCGAGGCGGCGCAGGCGATGGCGCCGCGGGCTGCTTTTTCCGGCCGCCATGGACTTGGATCAGCCGCTTTAATTCATGTGCGCGCTTGCGGCGCTCTTTTACCCGGCGTTTAGACATTGTTTCTCCTCGACCATTCCACACATAATCAGTTCGCACAGTTTGTGCAATGCACAATGCGGTGCTTTCGGGGTGGCATGTCAAGAATAATGCCACGCGGCTGCGCTAAAAGACCGAGCAACTAGGCGTCTTGGCGAATGGCGCGCGGGAACCAGGGACCCGCGTGGAAACAAGCCAATCACTCTTTCAGATGCGGGGATCGACAAGCACCTGGCAAAGCGTGCGCGCAAATTTGCTGCAATGCCGGAGGAAAAGCTCGACGCTTTGGTCGAACGCCGCGCGCGGCTTAAATCACGCCAACATCTGAGAACGACGAGTACCGCGCCAGGTAGTGGTTCAGTTTGGCGTAGGCTCCCGATCCTCTACTTGACCGCTCGCGATATCGACAACGAGCTTAGCGGCTTGGCTGAAATCGCGAGGGCGTTTGAGGCGCTTGGTCATTTGTGGTGGCGCCATGTTGCAGCGCATCTAAGCATCGCTTCGTTCGCCTCCTTCTTGGCTTCGCGCCGAGTCGCGTAAGAATAAGGGGATTGAATATGAATTTGATTATCCTCGAAAATCGTCCAACGGAACCGGCGCTCGTTCACTGACTTAGCGTCAATCCTCATCGTAAATGGATGAACTTCGCCCATCTTGCATTATGGGACGACAGAGGCGATATCGCTAGAGCAAAATCAATCTGCCTTAATGAAACTGACCCACTACCCCGCGCCCGCCTTGTTTCGCGAATACTCACGTCGGCGTGCCCATGTTGGTATAGCTCGAATACCTACTGTCCCGCACTTCTTTATTGAACGACCGCCGCGCGTATGCCCGGCTATGCGTGCGAACGTCAGCCGCATCGAAGTCATAGGCCACCTTGACGCGCACCGGCTCGGCAGCCTTGAGGCGCAGGTCTTCGAGCTGGGCAACCTTGAAATTGCTTGGATTGCTGGGGACGCCACTAGGACCTTCGGGATGTTCACGTCTATCCTCGTTCATTTGTCGATGGAGAGTAGACTTAAACATTTCGTCGTAACTTTGTTTCCCCTGCTCGCCTTCACTTAATGCGCTTGTGTGTTGCCGTGCGGCGGCGGTCGCGGGGTGCGCCTGACCATCCAATCCTTGGCGCCTTCCAATTCCCACACGGGCCGCGCCATACCACTCGCCCCAGCCGTGCTTTTTCGCGTATCTAAGTTGCCACCTTAGCACGGCTTCTTTGTTCGCCGGATTCTTCGCGTCGATGCCTTGGGCGGCCATCACGTCGCCCTGGCCTTTCGACATCATGCCGCGCGCCATGCCGCCAAAATGGGCTTGTAGAGGCCCGAATGACGACCCTTTATCGCCACCAGCCCAAGAGGTACCAAGCCCCTCGCTGCGCGCCACTGCAACCGCCGTGTCCGGGTCAACGCCTTCCTCTATAGCGAGTTGGCGAATGAGGGCAGCGTCCGCGCTTTGATCCTTCTTGCTTCGCGCAACAGCGCGCGCGCCACCCTCCGCACCGCCTGGCGTATTTCCTTGGCTTGACCCTCCTGGCCTACCGCCAGGTGTCACGCCTCCGCCGCGCCGCCCTCCCATGCCCCCCAGAATGGCTCGCTGGTCGTGGTGCGGGCCGATCACACTGCCCCAGGTTGGCGCCGGGCTTTCCCCCCCACCACCGCCGCCACCGGGGCTTACGCCGCCTGGCGACGCGCCGCTCGATCCGCTCAGCCCGCCGGCACCACGAAGCCCGCCTCCCCACATGTGGATACGTTCTAGCCGCCGGATTGCCTCAAGCTGCTCGCGCGCGGTCCGCTCGGTCGCCGTGCCTGGCGCGCTGGGGATAAGGGGCCTCGCAGTGCTTGGCATGCTTGATGACATGCCACCGTTTGGCATTTCGGCCGCGCCCGCGGCGCTTATCGGATTGAATTGATTAAACCATTCCCCCCATGTTTTTTTTGGGGCCACGCCTTTTTGTACAAGATCGGGGCGCTTTAAGGCGTCCGGCGTTGGCGTCGCCTGTGTTGGCAATCCCTGTAGGGCATCAAGCGGGTGCGCCACAAAGCCACCGATGGCTTCCTTTGCTTTGTCCCAATACCCTTTTGCGCTCCGCACTTTCGCGGCCGTGGTAGCGACATCCTTTTCAGCCGCCTTGGCTACCGCGCCGGCTTCTTCCGCGGCCGGGCGGTCGCGTGCGGCCTTTATGCTTTCGCGGTCTTCGAGCATATCATTAACGGCCCGCCGCATCGACGGGCTTGCGAATAGACGATTCGTCAGTTGATTTATCGGGATATCCGGTTTTTGCTTATGTAATTTCTCTCGCCCGCGCTCGACGGTATCAAGAAAGCTTTCAAGCGGGTCCTGCCCCTCGCGCCCCGCCTCTTGCTCCAGGCGCCTCCGCTTAGCGGCCTTCTGGGCCTCCCGCCCGAGATTTATGCCGGTCTCTCGCTCAAACAATTTCTCTGGTTTTTTGCCGCCAGATATATTCAGAAACTCTTCAATAATCCCCGGGACCTCGGCTTCCGGCGCGCTTTTCGCTATCGATTCCGCAAGGCCAATGAGCTGTCCTTGCGCCTTCGGCCCCACCTGGCCACCGTATAGAGCCGACGCCTGCTGGCCGACACCGGCGAGCGTTTGCGCGAGGCCCTTCGATTTCAGAGCCCCGCCTTCGGCGCCCTTCTGGACCTTATCGAAAAAGGCGGTAAGGTCTTGGGTTGGAATTTTTAAATCATTGACGGCTGATTTTATGATAGCCGCCGTTTCTTCGGTCGTCGTGCCCAGCGCCGCCGTTGTCCTGATAAGCAATTCATATTGCGGCTCAGCCTTGCCAATACCGCCGAGCGCGGTATTCAGAGCATCGACGCCCTTGCGCGCATCTTCAGGTGCGATACCAAATCTTCGCGCGGCGTCCTCCGCCTTCTCATAGGCTTCCGCGATCCTTTCAACAGACGCGCCGGTTGCATTCGATGCGCGTACAATTTGTTCCTCGCGTTTGGCGAAGGACGTAAAGCTGTCGATTAAAGTTTCGGCGGCGGCCGCCACGCCGAGGACCTTTAGCCCGAGCCCCGCGAACCCGCCTGTAAGCTTGTTGATCGATGTGAAACCACGTGTGCCCATATCCTCCATTTGAGTGAGGACAGTCTGGCCGGAACTCGTGGATTTTTCTGTTTGACCTAGTTACATTATGCTCGAGCTGCGCGACTTGTTGCGAGACATTGCGGAAAGCCGCCGCCGCATGCTCCGAGGCAACGATCTTGAGACGCGTCTCTACGTCGGTCATTGATATTTTCGCTCCTGATTCTCAGGCCGCATGATACGCGAGACGCGGCGCGCGCTCAAGAAAAAGGCGGCCCGGAGGCCGCCCTTTGCATTTAAATCACAGCGTCGCGACGCCCTGAGCTTGCGTCATTCTTCATCCCCACACCGATAGCACTCTTCGCGATAATCCCCGTAGCGGTCGTAGTAACCGCGGGGGCGGTCGTCGCGAAAGTCGCGTCGTGGGAATGGTATCTCGGTGCGCCAGTTCGGATTAGCTGAATCGCGCTGATCGTTCCGGTCCCACGCGAAAGCGGGGCTGGTGGCGACGAGAAGCGCGGCGATTAGGGCGAGAAGCTTCCAGGTGGGAAAGCGAAGGCGCGGACGCGCAGCATTAGGCGTTTCCCCCTTCCCGGCCACGCTCGCCGCATTTCTCCGGGTTTTGGCAAACGCTGACCACAGCGACGCCAACCCGCGCTGAGGCCGCGTCAAGAAGCTTGGAAAAGTGCGAGAAAAATTTCTTCGCTCTTTCCATGCCCTCGACCAATTCGCACATGGCATCCCCCTCTTGCTCGAACACTTCGCTTAGCTGAGCTTTGGTTTTGTACATCATCACGAGGGCCATGCGGCAGGTGATCAGGTGGAAAAGTCCATGCTCCGTGAATTGTTCATTGTTGGGCAGACATTTGGTATCGACTTCTCCCTGCCAGGGCTCGAAATCCATCGCCGCGGCTTCCGCCTCCGTGACGACACTGGCGCGCCGCCGTTTTGGCGCGGCGGCCGCCGGCGCTTTGCGTGTCTTCGGTTTGGTTGTCATGCGGGGTGCCCTATTCGTTCGTACTGGGTTGCATCCAAGTGCAGCCCGAGGAAAGAAGGTCATCAACGATCGAGTGGGCTACAGTCCGATGATGTTTGACTTCACGCCGCTCAAGCACGGCGACCAGCTCGGCCTTGAAAAGGATATCATCGAGGTTCTTGGCGGGCGCCTGGCGTATGATGCTTAAATGCCCAGTGAGCGCCCGCCGGGCGCTTTTCTGGTCGACGTTGGCTTCGATCGCCATAGCCCTGAACTGTTCATTGCTACCTGATAAGCCCACCTTGGTCCAATAGTGGCGAACACAATCCTCACGGTCGCCAAACGAAACATAACGGTCCAGCAGGCTCATGAACTCATCAAGCGAATCGGCTGGAAGGATAGAAGTTTTTAACGATTTCAGTGGGCGGCGAACGGAAAGCCCATGCTCCGTCTCCATTAGAATTGATCCACCGGCGCCGGGATTTCGCAAGTCTTCGCCGGCCGGCGGGGCGGGGTGTTTCGTCATGTTTGTCATGGTTTCCTCCTATTCGCGAAAAACCCCTGCCGGGAACCCGGCAAGGGCTTGTGATTATGCGGCTTCGCTTTGGTAAAGCGCAGCTACTTCCGCGACGAACGCGGCGCGCAGCCTGCTCGCTTGCTCGTCATAGCAGCGTTCGAGATCGGCCATGCTTGCCGCGAAACGATACCTGGCGGTCTCGATTGATTTGACCGTATCTTCGTCGTCGATTTTCCGGGCGGTTTCGAGCGAAGGTGCCCAGAAAATATTCGGTTTGGAAACCTGGCGTGTCATTTGCATTTTCTCCATGTTTGTGATAGAGAAACGGCAACATACGATGTTTCTTATCGTTCGTCAATAGCAAACTGGAAAGTTCATGGCAAAAGCAATGAAGGGCGCCAAGCCTGCGCCCACTATCATCATCGGCACGCGGTTTACGCCGCCAGAGAAGACGGCGCTCGAGAAAGCCGCTAAGGAGGACGATCGTCCGTCTTCAAGTCTCATTCATAAGGTCGTAATCGAATGGCTGAAGTCCAAAGGTTTCTTGAAATGATCGAGCGCGAGGAAATCCAATGGCAGAGAACAACGAACCATCGCTGGACGACATAGTGGCGGCCCTTCCCAAGCTGAGCAAAGACGACTTGGAAAAGCTGTACAAAGCGGTCGTAGCGGAAGGCCGCAAGAAAGGCTCACCTTTTGCGAGCCGGTTTGCAAGGCAAGCTGGACACAGCCGCCCGCGCTATTGAAACCGAAAAAGGGAAAACGAGCGTGAGAAAGATTTTAATTGCCGCCGCCGCTATGGCCGCAATCGCCGGGCCAGCGGGGGCGGGCGAAAAGACTTTTGATGAAACATTCCCGGTGACGGAGAGCATCGAGGACTGGTGCAAGATGAACCCGCGCCCGGACCGCGACTATACCAAATGCTTCAATGATGAACAGGGTGACTACGATTACGCGAAGAATATCTGGAGCGGCTTAAGCGACCTAAGGAAAGAAACCTGCGGCGGTGAGTGGGTGAGGTTTAGATACGGGGCAAAGACGCCAGGCGAAGCGACTTATGAGTCAACAATTGCGTGCCTTAATGGAGCACAAGACGACGACGACCACGACACGGTTCGCTTACTAACACAAAAGCGGTTGCATCGTTTCATTCATTAGATAGGAACCATCGACGCCGGGCCGCGCCCCGATGATCGTCAGCGTACCACTCGGTGCCGCCTTCGGCTCGCCATCGAGCGCAACCCAGCCGGTTCCTGCCCTCATTTCGCCAGCGCCCCGAGCGGCGCGCGCTGTGCTTGTTTTTTGGAGCGCTTGAGGCACGCCGAGAGGAGGCTTGCGCCCGCTTGACATCTTATATGATATGCCATATGAGATCAGATTAGCCATCATAAAGGGGCTCGATGATGATGTTTACCTACGAGCAGGTTGCGAGTTTGGCCGATACGACCGTCGATAAGCTGCGCAACTGGCGCAGCCGCAAAGTACTTCCGCTCGGCGAGGCCGACGAAAAAAACCGAGTATACTTTTCCGAAGCAGAAGCATTGCAGATTGTCCTTATTGCCAGACTTTCCCTCTTAGGTATGGAAGTCGAGCAGGCATGCGCAACTGCTGCCAATGCCCTCCCCCGTCTCACTCGTGCGTTGATCGATCCTTCCGCCGGCGGCTTTCTCATCGCAAAGGTTCACCCACGGCTTGGTATCGGCGATGTTGTCTTTCATTCCGAACGCGACGGTGGACGCAAGATCGATGTCTTCGAGCGGGTGAATAAAAAGCTCCCGCGCAAGTCCCGGTGCGACACGATCGTAGTGATCGATATAAGCGACCTCGCAAGCTACGTTTCGCGTTTTCTGGCGGAGGATTCCGACTGATGCCTGCCACTATTAATGCAACTTGCGCTCGCTACGAGTGCTGTGGGTGCCGTGACTCGCACGGCCGGTGCCTACGCGAGTACATCACTTCGCGCACATTCCGGCGGCGTGCTAGGCGCGTCGCCGCGCGCATGCGGGCCGGCGAGCATTTAACCGCTCAACAAATCGCCCATGCGTGGGACGTCCCGCTGGCCGTGGTGCTCGGCGGACTTCAGTATTCGATGGCTTGCCAGGGCCGCGCGGTCGTGCCGGTCGGCATACCGTCGCCAATCGATCCGCACGATTTGCAACGTGTAGCTGCCCGCGCGCTCGCCGCTGCCGAACCGAAGGGGCTGGCATGAACATATTTGCCCGCATTTTCAAGCGAACGCCAAAGCCGCTCGCGACGCGCGGCTATACCGGCGTGGCCGGCTTCGAGGCCGGCGGCGGCGGCAGGAGATTCCGCGGCAGCGGGTCAGTCCCGAACTTACAAAGCGCGATGCTCGCCAGCCGCGAGGCGGTAGGGCGGCGGACGCGGGCGGCGGTATGCAACAACGGCATTGCCACCGGCGCGGAGGCAACATGGGTTGGCGAGGCTATTGGCTCTGGGGCTGACGTAATCCCGCAGACCGGCGACGATGCGCTCGACGCGATCATCAAGGGGGCGTTTTATTCATGGGCCGACCGCGCGGACTATTTCGGTTCCTCTTCGTTCTACACCATGCAAGCCACATTCGCGCGGCGCTTTTTCACCGACGGCGAAACCTTTGCTCTTCTCGTTATCGACGGCGACGAGCTGAAAATCAAGATGCTTGACCCGGCGCAAATACCGCCATTGACAATGGAATTGCAGGGCGGCGGATGTGTTGTAGCGGGCGTCGAGCTTAATGCCGGCGGGCGGCGCGTCGCCTATCATCTATATAAAAATTGGCTGCCTTCACTTCCACTTTTGAGGGGGCTTGAGGTTACCGGATCGACGCAGCCGACGTCGTTCATTTGTTCCGGCCGGATGCGGCTGGACAGGTGCGCGGTATCTCACAACTCGCCCCTGTGCTGCTTCGTCTGCAAGAACACGACGAATATGTCGACGCGCAGCTCATGCGGCAGAAAATCGGCGCGATGCTCGCGGGCTTCATCATCGACAGCGGCGACGGAACACTGCTCGATGAACGTCCACATTTAGGCGAGGTGTCTTTAGAGCCAGGCACGATGCAGCGGCTTAACCCAGGCGAGAGCGTAAGTTGGAGCGATCCGCCGCAAATCGGGACAGAGGCGGACGCTTTTGAGAAAGGCATCATTCGCGAGATCGGCGCCGGATGCGGCGTGCCGCACTTCATGATCGACCACGATCTCAGTGAGGTGAACTTTTCATCCTCGAGGACAGCCATCGTCGCGTTCAGGCGCAGATTGGAGGCATGGCAAGAACTCTTTGCGCATCAGGTGCTAAGGCCGATTTACCGGCGTTGGTTAACTGTGGAAATCCTTTCCGGCCGCATTGCTGACGTGCCGGTCAACGAGGCGACCTTACGGCACAAATGGATCGCCCCGAAGAGCGCGTGGCTCGATCCGTTGAAGGATATTCAGGGCGAGTCGATTGCGATATCCGCCGGGTTGACTTCGCGCAGAGAAGCCGTCGCCGCCCGCGGCTTGGACATTGAGCAACTCGACAACGAGATAGCGGCCGACAGAGCACGAGAAAAAGCGCTTGGGATCGACTTCACTCCGATCGCGCAGACCCCAACAAAGGAGCTAGAAAATGCATAAAGCGTCCGCCAGGAAGGCAACCCACGAAGCGTCCGGCGTGGCCGTGTTCACCCGCGACGTTGCCCTCACGCCGCAAAGTTGGAATGCCGAGGCCCGGACCTTCGAGGTTGTCGTCTCGACCGGCGCCGACGTCGAGCGCCGCGATCATAAGGGGGCTTACATCGAGCGATTCGCCCTCGATCAAAACTGGCGCGCGCTGATCGGCGCCCCGGTCCTTAACGCGCATCAGAGGGGCGACATCAAAAACATTCTTGGCAGCGTCGCCGACGTGCACATTGTCGGCCGTGAGGTTCGCGCGGTTGTTCGAATGTCGAAGAGTCCCGAGGGCGAGGCGGCCGTGCAAGCGGCGCTTGAAGGTCACCTTCGAGGGATCAGTTTCGGATACCGGATCGACGCCACGAAGGAGTTGACCGAGGCCGGCAAGCGCATCGTCACAATCACGAAGCTAAGTCCTATTGAAGTAAGCCTCGTGCCGATACCGGCGGACCCGGCAGCAGTAATTCGAGGTGAACCAATGGAAACTGAAACGCAAGAAACCAACACTGATCCACCGGGCATCGAAAACCGCGGGGCGATCAACGTCGAGATTCGCGGAATCGCGAAGGTTGCCGGCTTGCCGCAATCCTGGACCGATTCGCAGATTGACGCCGGCGCGACCATCGAGGCCGCCCGCGCCGCCGCATTTGCCGCGATGCAGGCCAGGAGCGCTGCCGCCGATAACATCCGCACGGCCACGGCCGGCATATCGGGGCATGACGCCAACGATCCCGAGTGGCGAATACGCACGATAGGCGAGGCGATCCATTGCCGGATGAGCGGCACGGCGCCCAGCGAGGCCGCAAGGCCATACGCGGAACTAACGCTTGTCGAGATTGCGAAGGATTGCCTGCGCGCCCGCGGGCTCTCGACGACGGGCAATCCGGCGCAGGTCATGGAGCGCTCGCTCATCAGCATGTCGGACCTCCCCGCGCTCATGAGCGACGCGATAAACAGAACGCTTCGCCAGGCGTACACCGCGGCGCCGAGCGGCTTGAAACGGATCGCCCGGCAAACAACGGCACGCGATTTTCGCACAATGCACCGCATCCAACTGAGCGCGGCGGCGACCTTGCTCCCGGTCAACGAGTCAGGGGAATTTCATAGCTCGCCATTAAGCGACCAGGAAGAGACGTATCGCCTGGGGACATATGGCCGGATCGTAGGGCTTACGAGGCAAGCGTTTGTGAATGACGACCTCGGCGCCCTGAACGATTTGACCCGGCGCATGGGCGTTGCGGCGGCCAACTTCGAGGCTCAGTTTCTTGTTGATGTTTTGCAGGCAAACGCGGCGATGACGGACACGCACCCGGTCTTTCATGCGGCGCATGGGAACCTCGCGGCAACCGGCACGGTCATCAGCCAAGACTCGCTAAGCGCCGCGCGCGCCGCCATGCGGCGGCAGACGGGCTTGGTTGGCGAGGCCATCGAGGTCACGCCGAAATATTTGGTTGTCCCTACGAACTTGGAGACATTGGCCGAGCGTCAGCTAACGCAAATCCAAGCCGTCGCAATCGAAAGCGTCAACACGTTCTCCTTCCTATCGCTCGTCGTCGAGCCGCGCCTCGCGTCGCAAACTGCGTGGTATCTCGTGGCGGACACGGCCGCGATCGAGGGGATGGAATACGCGTATCTCGAAGGGGAGCCCGGCCCGCAAACGTTCAGCGAGGTTGGGTTCGCGCGGGACGGTATGAGTTTTAAAATTCGCGAGGATTTTGGCGCGGCGATCGTCGAATATCGCGGGCTCTTTAAAAATCCCGGTGCCTAAGTCATGACCGAAACGATCGAGGAACTCCAAGCGCAACTCATCGCCTTGAACAAGGCTAGGGCTAACGGTGTCACATCGACATCGTATGAGGCCAACGGAGTCCGACGTACAGTAAACTGGAAATCGGACATCGAAATGCGCAACGCTCAATGGGACTTGCAACAGCGCATCGCGGCTCTGCAAGCCGGGGGCGCGCGGCGGACCGTGCTTGTCGCAACCAACAAAGGCCTCCCCGCGCGCTTGGCCTTCCGCAATCGCTTCCCCCCTACCCCGCCAGACTTTGAACGGGATGATTGACACGCAACGAAAGGAACAAGGCAAATGAGAAACTACATTCAGCCCGGCAACGTCTTAACCCTTACATCGCTTTTCGGCGTAAAGTCCGGCGACGGGGTTTTGCTCAACAAATTTTTCGGCGTCGCCAACTACGACTGCCCGATCCCCGGCAACCCGATCGAGGTGTCGGTCGTTGGCGTCTATTCCCTGCCCAAGGCCGCGACAATCGTCTTTGCGGTGGGGGACTATGTTTATTGGGACGACACCAACCATAATGTCACCTCGGACGGGACGGGCCATAAGCTGATCGGGGCCGCAACCGCCGCAGCCGGTGCGAGCGACACGACCGCCGCTGTGCGCTTGAACGGGGTCGCGATCTTCTAATGGCCTATCTTCGCAGCATCGCCCCGCACCGGCAAAATCAAGTGATGAACGCTCCCCATATCGAGCGGCGGGAGCTTGCGCCGCGCCTCGAAGTGCAGGTTCGCGTCATGAGCGGCGAGCCCGGCGCGTCCATGCGGCTCAATCGTTATTTCCGCCTCACCGAGCGCGGCCTTGGCGAGCTATTGACCTTTGATAAACAGAGTAACATCAGAAGGGCAACTCGGCTTGCTTCCAGAAAGCTGCGACGAGAGTTTTGCGACGCTGCGTGCGTTTGAGCTTGGCGCGCGCGAAGGCGCTGAGTTCGGCGAAGTCCTTCGGACAGAAGTTGGGCATCTCGTGCTGCTTCCAATGCGCCCACAGGTACTCGACGGGATTGAGTTCTGGCGCGTAGGGCGGCAAGAATTCAAGCTTTATGTCGCCGCCTTCCGTCTCAACGTAATCGCGCACGAGCCGGCTGCGATGGGCTTGCAGGCGATCCCAAATGATGAGGAGCTTGCGGCCGGCGAGATGGCGCTTAAGATTTTTGAGAAAGGCGACGATTTCGGGCGCGCGGACGGCGCCTTTGACGAGCTTGAAGTAGATGTTCCAGAAGGTGACGCCCGCCACGGCGGAGAGCTGGTTCCATGTGAAGCTGTATTGCAGGATTGGCGTCTTGCCTTTGGGCGCCCAGGTCCGAACGCGGTGAGGTCGTTCGCTCACCCCGGACTCGTCGATGAAGACGATGGTTCGGCCTTCTCTCGCGCAGTTTTTTTTAGTGCCGGCCAACGCTTCTTCTTCCACTGCCAGATGGCGGCTTCATCGCGCTTCCTGGCGCGACCGCTCGGCCGCTGGCAGGAGAAGTTCAGTCCCTTGAGCAGCCGCCACACGCCCGATTGCGAATACCGCTTGCCACTGAGCTTCTCGATGAGCTTGCCGACCCGCCCCAGAGTCCACAGATCGGTGGCATATCCTTGCGCCAAGGCGCCGGCTTCGAGCGCGACGACCAATCGCTTCTTCTTGGCGTCGGTCAGCCGCGGCGGTCGCCCGGTGCGCGGTGTCTTGCGCAACGCTCTGCGCCCGTTCGCCAGCGCCTGCTCCCAGCGCCAGACCAACGTGCGGCTGACTTTGAGCCGCCGCGCCACCTCCGGCGGCCTCACACCACGTTGCAGCAAACGCGCGCCCTCTAAGCGTCGCGCTTCCAGTTCCGCACGGTCTCGCGCTTTGCTCATGACTACATCCTTGCCTTGGAAAACCCATAGAATGGATGTGGGATCTGTTACTCAGTTTGTCAAGGATCAATAGGTGCCCACGCGGCGCGGCTCGAAGCGGGGGCAATGGGGAAAGCCGTAACCGGGATATTCAAAAACCCGGTTAAAAAAGAGCGCGCATGAGCCCCGAGGATATCCCGACTGAATGAGCGCGACCGTTCAACTCAATTTCATTCCGAAGCGGATGCTTACCAAGACCGAAGCCGCGCATCATTGCGGCCGGCCAGTGCGCCGTTTCGAAGTCGAGTGCGACGTGTCTCCCGTCAAATTTCCGAACGGCGATTCTCGCTATGACGTGCAAGATTTGGACAAATGGATCAACAGGCTCAAGGCGGGAAAATCGAGCGATGATGACGAAATAATCGCGAGGCTGCGATGACCATTATTCGCGTCAAAGGGTTCCAAATTTTCAAGGATAGGCATGGCCACTTGCGCTGCTATCATCGCAAGACGCGGAAGCCTGTAGACCTCGCAAAGGCGCCGGTCGGGTCGGCCGAATTCATTGCCGAATGTGCGAAGATCGCCGCGCTTGCGGATGCGAAGTCCACGAAGGAAAAGCCCGGCACGCTAGGCTTGCTGATTTGCGACTATCGAAAGTCGCCGGGCTTTCAAGACCTGGCACCGCAGACGCAATTCGACTATCAGAAAATTTTCGACTATCTGCGGCCGATCGCCGATACGCAGCTTGTGCGCTTTGATCGACCGCTCGTTGTGCGAATCCGCGACAAGGCTGCGGCGAGCAAGGGGCGACGCTTTGGGAACTACGTCAAGGCGGTCCTTTCGATTGTTTTCGGTTGGGGCCGGGAGCGCGGTTATCTCGCCGACAATCCCGCGGCCGGCATAAAGGACATTCGGCGCCAGAAAGGCGCGCCGGAAGCGAACCGGCCCTGGAGCGATCAAGAGCGCGACGCCGTATTAGACGCGGTGCCGGGACATATGAGGCCGGCCATCGCCTTGATGATGTTCACGGGGCTCGGGCCGAAAGACGCGCTCACACTCCCTCGAAACTTCGCCAAGGGCGGGGAAATCGCGATCAGGCGATCGAAGAGGGGGAGCCCGTTTTCTGGCCCATGCCGCGCCCGCTAGCGGCCATTCTCGATCAAGCCCCGTCTCATGCCGCCACAACGCTTTGCGCCAATTCTAAGGGCCTTCCCTGGACTCTTGGCGGCTTCCGGGCGTCATGGCGGACGCTGCGCATCCGCACAGACGGGCAAATAGGGCCGGGCCTGACGCTTTATGGGCTGCGCCATACGGTCGCGGTTATCCTTCGCGAGTGCGGTTGGGACGAACGCACGATCGCCGATGCGCTCGGGCAAAAAACCATCGAAATGGCGCGTCACTACGCCAAGGGCGCGGACCTTCGCGGAAAGATGCGCGGGGTTGTGAAAAGCTTCGACGCGGAATTGGCCAAACGGCGAACAAAAACTGTCAACCCGGACTGAAAAAAGTGTCAACCCTTTACGCAAGCAGATGGATGGAAATGAAAAGTAGAAGTGAAAACAATTGGCTAAGTGGTAGCGGAGGAGGGACTCGAACCCCCGAACACAAGGATTATGATTCCTCTGCTCTAGCCAGCTGAGCTACTCCGCCATCAAATCTTTTCAATTACTTACGGTTCTGCTCGTTTTCGTCAGGCACCTCATAGGCACCGCCGTTCTGGAAGCCGTGCGGCGATCTTAAATCACACGGGTTTCCAGTTTGCAACTCGGAGCCAAAGCGCCAGAGCCATAGACAATCTTCTACTTCGGGTGCGGCATGATGCGGAGGATACGGTAGGTGGTGCCGACAATGCGAAATAAAAGCGATAGTCTCGGTTCACGCGTCCTTGCCACACATCCGTGCTTCATCGTATTTCTTGGCGTGGATCGATGGGTGGTGTAGGTCCTGGCGCAGAAGCTCAAGCTGCTTGAGGGTGGTCTGCCCAGGCGAGGCGACAGCTCCTGATCGAGGCGCAGACGCGCAAGCTTGCCCGCGCCCAGCGTCAAGCAGCGGCTTGGAGCCCTTTGGCACTTGTTCGACTGGTTTGTGGTCGGCTAGGTCGTGCCAACTAGTCCCGCCGCTTCCGTGCGCAGCCCGCAGCACATCGTAAAAGGCGGCAAAACGCGGTGCTCGATCTGGCCGAGGCGCGCGCCTTGCTCGACCAGCATCGACATCGCGACGCAGGCGGGGCTTCGCGACCGGGCGCTCATCAGTCGTATGGTCTATTCCTCCGCGCGCATCGGCGCCGCGCTCGGCATGAAGGTTGAAGATGTGTACACCCAAAACCGGCGGTTTTGGGTGCGGCTGCGCGAGAAGGACGGCAAGGCGCATGCCATGCCGTGCCACCATAATCTCGAAGAGGTCGAGAGCGTGATGATTTAAGATAGACCGGTCATTCGGATATTGTCGGCAAGTTCGATTGGCAGCCACCTAGATGTTCTATTTTTGTTCTGACGCTTCTACCGGCTTATGGCAGCTTAGGCGCCAGCCGTCCCAAATGGGTCCATCATGCTGAAAACGAGTTTTCGAGGACAGGTTCGCCAGACCGTCCTGAACAAATACAAGCCGCTTCTTCCCCTCTTCGAGGCGGTCATAAACGCCTTTCAGGCGATTCAGGACGCTGCGACGGTCCAAGGCAAGCTTGTGATCGAAATAGAGCGTGGGCGCGGCCTTGGCCTGGACGACACGCCACCCATCAACGGGTTCAAAATCACGGACAGCGGAATCGGGCTGAACGACACGAACTTCGACTCCTTCAATACGGCCTTCTCCGAACTGAAAATCAGCCGTGGTGGAAAAGGACTTGGCAGATTCATCTGGCTTGTGGCGTTTGACCACGTTGAGATCGACAGCACTTTCAGTGAACCCGGCGCCGACGGTCTCCTGCAGCGGAAATTTACCTTTGACACGGACTACGATCCCGATATGGCTCTCCCGACTCCAGCAGATCGGAAGTCGGCGGGGACCATCGTCAGGCTCGTCGGCTTCAAAGAGCCCTACTGCACGACCTGTCCCCGGTCTGGAGAACAGATCGCCCAGCGTCTGATTGAACATTTTCTGTTGATGTTTCTTCAAAGCAATGCGCCGAAGGTCGAGCTTCACGACCTTGGGCAGCGTGTGCTCTTGAACCAACTATTTGAAACCGATTTTAAGGCTAACGCAGTAGCTCACACATTCGAGCTGAGTGGAGCACCATTCAACATCCACGGCTTTAGACTGATAACTCCGCGAGCTTCAAGGCACCGCCTTGTTTACGCCGGCAACTCGCGCGGTGTGCAGAGTGACAATCTCGCGGACTACATCCCCAACCTCAGCGGACGGCTACAGGACGGGGACGGAGATTCGTTCGTCTATTTGGCCGTGGTGCAAAGCCCCTATCTCGACCAACGCGTGAATAATGTACGGACTGCTTTCGACATTCCACAAGCCGAGGCAGATGACGACCAGCTTACCCTTCTTCCGGAAGAGATTCGCCTATCCGACATCCGCGATGCCTCTGTTCAGTACGTCAACGACCAACTTGCAACCATTATCGATAGCATCAATGAAGCAAAAGAAGAGCGTATTCTTAAATACGTCCAAGAAGAGGCCCCACAGTACAAAATACTCATGCGATATCGTAACGAATTCATAAATAAATTTCCGCCTGACGCAACGAAGCCGGACATCGAAGCGGCTTTGCATCGGGAGTTGCACGAGCGTGAACTTAAGCTGAAACAAGAAGGCTCACGGATCATCAAAGAGGCCGACAAAATAAAGGATTATGATGCTTATCGGCAACGGTTCTCGGAATTTATGGACAAGTATAACGAATTCGGTGTGTCTGCTCTTGCCCAATATGTTGCACACCGTAAGATTATTTTGGACTTTCTTGATCGTGCAATCTCACGTGGCCCGGATGCTACTAAATACCCGCTCGAAAGTGTGGTTCACAATTTGATTTTTCCGATGCGAAACACGTCGAACGATTTGTTATATTCCCAGCAAAATCTTTGGCTGATAGATGAGAGACTAACCTATCATTCCTTCATAGCGTCAGATAAGCGTCTCGACGCGTTGCAGGATGAGATCCAAAGCGACTCAGCTAAGCGCGCTGACCTTCTCATATTCGATCGCAAAATCGTTTTTGCCGATGGAGAGCAACCAATCAATTCGATCGTGACCGTCGAGTTCAAGCGTCCGCAGCGGGATGACTATACGACCGATGACAATCCTCTCACGCAGTCTTTTGACCTTCTTGCGGATATTCGCTCGGGTAACTTCCGCGATCATCGTGGCCGACCCATTTCGGTAGCGACGAATTCCATTCCGGGTACTTGCTACGTGATCTGCGATCTGACACCGACTTTGAAGAAAGCGCTCAAATATTTGCAGGCAGAGATTATGCCGGATGGTCAGGGATACTATGGGTACCATAGGGAATATCGTGCGTATTACGAAGTAATTGACTATAACAAGCTGCTAAGAGATTCGCAGAAGCGAAATCGTATTTTCTTCGAAAAGCTGAATGTGCTCGGCAATATGTGAGGTGGCGGAGCGCTTCTACAATGGCAGGACGCCGAGATAGGCGACTTCGGAAACCCCTGTAACCTGTGTTTCGCCCGGTGTTTTCATAACGCAAGGATACCCTCGGGCGCGGGCGTGCCAATGTCCCGGCCCTTCCCGCCGCCTCGTGGTGTACAATCACCGAAGGAACTCGTCCGCATTTTCCGGCGCTTCGATCATCGAAACGCCGGTTGTGTGGAGGAGTTCATGGACAACGAACAAGAACCAGACCATCAGGCCGAGACACCGGCGCAACCAGCAGACCTCGTGACGATGATGGAGCGTCCGCGCAATCGGCGGATGGTCTTTGCTCTCGCGAGCTGGACGGCCGAATGGCGCGCGAAGGGCTGGTACATTCGCAAGACCGATCACGGCGGCGATTGGCGCGGCCCCTACAGCACCATCGCCAGCGTCTCGCTCATGATTGCGCGCGAACTCGCCAAGGAGCTTGCCAAGCGCGACAGTTTTGCCTCGCGCGATTGATGCGCTGCCTCCCCGAGCTTTGTGCTTGGGGAGCTTTTTCTTGGCCGCGTTCGCGCGCTCACCCATCATGCGGTAGCATTCACGCGCGACTGCACAGACTCCGCGCGCTCGCATTGATTGCCGCTTTGGGCGGGAGCAAGAGCGGTGGCCGTGCGGGAAACGATTCGATGTGATATATTGAATTCATGGTCGCAAAGGTTCTCAAAGACGTAATCGAGCAAGCAGAAGCCTGGCCGCAACAGGATCAGGAGGAGCTGGCGGAGTATGCCCGAGAGATACAGGCACGGCGCACGGGCGTGTACAACATGAGTGACGAGGAACGCGCCGCAGTTCGGAGAGGATTGGCGCAAGCCGAGCGGGGAGAATTCATGCCGGATGAAGTCGTGGCGGAAGCAGACAAACGCCACGACCTATGAGGGTTCGGTACACTCCGGAAGCCTTCGCGGATCGCGAAAGAATTTTCGAATATCTAAGGGAACGTTCGCCGAGCGGCGCTTGCAATGTGATGGCAAGCATCCGCGACGCCGTGAGATTGTTAAGCGATCAGCCAAACAGCGGATATCGAACGGACGATCCCGATGTGCGGGTAAAGTTCGTCATTCGCTACCGCTATAAAATTTTCTATCGAGTGCGGAGCGACGTTGTTGAGATCGCACACATCCGCCACATGTCGCAGCGCCCGTGGGGAGGGGAGCGCTGACAGGGGTAACTGTCCCGATTTTGGTCATAAACGGGACAGCGGATAAGTCTGCTCCGCAGACAACAAACTCTCGCTAAAGAAAAAACCGGCCAAAGACGCCGGTAGCCGCCCTGGCCGAAAGACCACGGGAACGCTCAGAGCCGCCGAGGCAACCCCGGCGGCTCTATCTATTTCATCCCTTGACAGAGCCAAGAGTGAATTCCGGATTCACGGCTGACCTCTAACCTATACCTTTACAATATCGCAAATGTGCTGTAAACTATTGAGAATGAAGACGTTTCCGGTCCGCAATTCGGTTTTTGATCCTTGAAAAACCGATAGCGGATAGGAGAAAGCTATGTCCATTGATATGACCTACGGCGATTTTCACCTCAGTCTTGTTGTCGGAATCGCTGTAATCCTTCTTCTTCTGCGTCACCTGCTTTTACGTAAGTCACCAGCACGAATCGAGCCGGAGAGGTTCGCCTTTCCCGGCGAACTCTCTCAAAAACCACCGTTTTTGATGCATCGCCACGCTGGAGCGCTCGATCATCCGGGAGCGCACCAGCGCCGGGCTCGCATCGGCCCGCGCGCGTGGACGCAAAGGCGGCCGGCCGAAGAAGCTCAACGATCGTGAGTGGCGTGCGATCCGCACGCTTGTGGACGCTCACGAACTGACGATTGCGGAGATCGCCACGCAATATGGCGTGAGCCCGGCGACGCTCTACCGCCAACGTGCTCGGGTCTAAAAGTGGCAACAACCAGCTTCGCCAAATCGCGCGACTGAGAATGGCCGTAATGCTCCAGAAACCGAACGCTCCGTCAATCCGACATGTTGAGCGTACTGCCGTCAGAACTGCAGAGTGGTTGGGCCACCTACAGCCTTGAACTTCACAGCGTAAGCGAAGAGTGCCGCGTCAAGTCGCTTACGGAAGTAGCTGACCATAACTGCGTATTCCAAGGAAGTTTTTGGACCCGACCCAGACGTCTTGATGCTCGCGAAGGTTTGTTTGAGGGCGTCGTCGATTGCGTCATCGCATATCGCGCGAGCGGCCATGAACACCGTCTTGATAGGCTCGTTAGATCGTAGCAGTGTCGCGAGGTTAATGTCGAAGCAGGCTTTCACGCGGTCCCACTCCGGTGTGTCCTCTGCGCGAGCGCTGAAGCTCGCCAAAGCTAGAACCAGTATCACCGTGTTTGTAGTACGGCGCATCTAGGAAAATCCTTTTGTAGCAAGGGGTTCTTGCCACCGCAACCTTGACCGTTCTTGGCGTCCGCTTATGTCCGCCATGCGCCAAAACTAGCGATCGCGCAATCGTATTGGGCTGTCAGCAATGCCTCTTGCAATTTGCCTTGGGTCATGGTTGCCTTCGCGCTGCGAGGCGTCAAATTTCTACTGTCGGCGAGGCCATTTAGAGCCGCCTTAGATGCGGCTTTGACCAAAAGAAAGCTGCGTAGAATGCACACTTGGGCTCTCATTTGTCAGCTCACGCTGACGCCAGCACAATGCAATTTGGAGACGGCTGATAGATGGTTCGAAGTCGCGCCAAATAGGCCGATCAATGTTCGTGCGGCTATAATGCGCTTGGGATATTCTATCCCGCCACGCAATTTATTAAAATATTCAAATACGGGGGAAGCCTCGGAACCGATACCTATATTATCCATGCAATTCGCCCAATACTATAGCTGAAGCCCTAAAAGACGCATCGCAGGACGTGCGTGACCAGCAATTGAAAGGCGGCTGTCTATCAAATAGAGGCATCACCGGAGACCGATAGCGATTTTGACCCCTTAAGGGCGAGGCCGCGATTTAACAGATTGGGCGTTATGCGACCGCCAAACGCTCTAGCTCTTTTTCTCGACTAGCATTTCCACGAGCTGTTCGAGCAAATCCGCGACGTTGTGCCGCTTCCCATCTATTTCGATGAAGGCGTTTTCTAAATTTATTATCGGGTTCGGATAATGCCTCCTCCCCTTGTCTTCTACGCCGCTTCGCGGCTGCACTTCCACTTGCGTCTGAAACCCGTCCATTGCTTGATTCCTCGGCCGTTGACCGCCATGTGGGAACGGTGCTTTGCCAATGCAAGGAGCCGCGCCCGTGGTTAGGCGTGACATGCGCCCGAGAAGCTTCACCATGATTGAACCGCCGCTCCCTATTCCGCTTACCGACAAGCAATTGAAGGCCATCGGGGAAACGTGCGTGATCCTGGGCCAGATCGACCTGTTCATGCAAGACACGGTTATGTGGTTGCTGAATGTGTCTGTTCCTACAGCCGCGGTCATAATGGGGTCTACCAACGCACGAGCGAGGGCTGAAGTCTGGAGGCAAATTGTTGAGACTAAGTGCAAGGACGAAAAAACTAAACTGTTGGCCGCCAATGCGCTGAAGCAATTTGAAAAACTCTCTGGCCAGCGAAATGATGTTGTTCATGCCCTCTTTGCAACCGTGCTGAAGGTCAGTGGTAATGTTGAAGCGATCCATCTCGATATGTATCCGGCTGAGGTTCACAATCAGCCGGGGGGAACCCCGGTTGCGATCAAAGTGAAAAACCGAAAACATCAGCCAGCCGCCGCTATCGAGGAGATTCGAAACAATGCGGCGGCGACGGCTCACTTGTTTCAGCAGATTGCGAAGAATACGCATTTTCAATGGCGCGATGAGCATCACCCATGTTGGCGGTCTCCAAGAGCTTGAGTAGCCGGTTGCGTTCCGCCGCCTGACTCTCCACGAGCTTATGGCGATAGCGCAGCAACTCGCGCAGCTCTCGCAACGGACGCGGCGGTACAAAGCTCTTGGCGACCAAGCCGTGACGGACCAAATCGGCAATCCACTCGGCATCCTTCACGTCGGTCTTGCGACCTGGCACATTGCGGATGTGCCAGGCATTACCAACGATGAGATCGAAATGCCCCTCCAGAACGGCGTAGACAGGACGCCAATAGATGCCCGTGCTCTCCATGCCGACATGCGTGACTTGCGCTACCTGCAGCCAGTCACGCAACGCCTCAAGATCACGAGTCACCGTGCGAAACGTACGCACCTCTTTGTGTGCTCGGGCACCCGGCAAGCCGAACAGAAGACACGCCACCACCGTCTCCTGATGAACGTCCAACCCAGCACTGCGCTCAATAATCACCTGCATCATCGCCTCCTTTCGACGGAAGGCGATCGTGACGCCACAGGTACAATCGAGAAACTGCCACGCGTGCTCCCCATTCGTAGGGGGCGACAAAGAGTGGTACCTCTACGCGGCGCGGGCCAGACTGTCCCTCGGGGTCGTAAGCCACCGCAGTTGTTCCGGCCTCAACACGATCGCCCATCGAAAGGCTCGGATAATCCGGCCCGCAGCGCCATCATTTTTATTCATAGTGGCGCGCGGCGCGCGCTGGTTCGCTGTCCCGAAATGAGCCCAAGACGGGACAGTACCAACTTTTGATGCTATACTTTTCCTTGTGAAATCGTCGAAGCGGCGGCAGACACCGAACACCGAAAACGGGACAGTACCTCCGCGGCTGACTGCGTACAGCGCACGGCGGCCACGCGAATATCTAACTGTCAAGGAAGTCGGGCTCCTCATGGAGGCCGCGCGCGATCGCGGACGATACGGGCATCGCGACGCGACGATGATTTTGATTGCATACCGGCATGGCCTCCGGGCGGGCGAGCTGTGCACACTGCGATGGGATCAGTTTGATTTCGGTCGCGGGCTCCTGCACGTGCGGCGTCTCAAGAACGGGACGCCGAGTGTGCATCCGATGGGCGGTACTGAGATACGCGCGTTGCGACGGCTCAAGCGCGAACAAGTGGAATCGCGGCACGTTTTCTCACCGAGCGGCGGGCGCCGATGACGAAGGAGAAAATGATCACCGCTTAATAACGTCGGACACCAAAACCCGATCGCTTAATCAGGCACCGTCTGTCAGATTGAGTCTCGGCTACTACACGTGAACCGCTTGATTGTTTGCTTCCCGATCGAAAACTAAAAGAGAGGTGCGTCTGCATGACAACACAACCCCATTTCCGGCGCTCTACGTGCTGATCTCACCGGCTTGGGAGCGCGGGAGCCCCGCGTGTCGACCGATCTGCATTGCCAAAACCTGTCGAAAGCGGTAATCTCAGCGTCGACATAGCGTTCAGCTCGAAGGAAAACAAAGGTGGCTGAATTAGCATTGGCTCGTAGCCATTTGTCCGGAGACAGTTGTGGCCCAGATACCGGATTCTCGCAAATACACGACAGGCACGGGCAAAAGCAAGCCCGGTGATGTTCCATTCAAGCGAGTAACAGTTCCCACTCCGCCAACACGCGGTACTCGCTCTAGTAGCCCAGGTGGTGCAGTTTTTGTTTTTGGTCTGATCTGTCTTGGGGTGCTGGCCATAGCAATAGGCGCGAACCAAGCGCCTTCGAACAACCCTGCACCTCCACCGCCATCCGTGCAGCCTCAGGTCAATTCAAGATCACCTGCGCCGCCTCAACCTCCTCAGCCTAAACAGATTTCGGTCGCAAAGTTTCTGCCACTCGTGCTCACTTATCCCCGTCCCGGTCCGCCGATCACGAGAAGCCAATACTGGCCGGACTTCGAAGTGTGGCAATGGGGAGGGCGTTCCTTTAGACTTAGACATGCCCCAACCAAGCCGGACGGCGCCACTAGGCCATATATCTATCTTTGTGTCGTAAATGGCGGACTCGATTGGTGCTGGCCAAATCCGCCCATTGCTAATGCACGCGACTGCACCAACAACACGGGAATAAAAGGATGGTGTTGGCAAGAGTTAGAGTGGCGCTGATTGCAAGAGCAATTTTGCCTAGCGTTATGAAACGCACGCGTTTCTGAAGGTTAAAGGTACTTAACGACGAATAATTGCCAGATCAGGACAGGTATGGATACCGGCCAACTGATCCAAGTGTGCATTTTGGTAGACGCAATATCCGAGAGCGACGCAATATATGAATCCCAGACGACGCGACGCGATATATATCTGGTTAGCGCAACTCCGATCAGAAAGTAAAATGGGATGAATAGGACAGTTAAGAAAAGAAAGCCGCATAAAGATACAGCAAGCGCGATGAAGTAAGCGGCTACGAACTCGCCTACCTTATAGGGGCGCGGATTATTCGGTCGACGGCCGCGATTGCGGCGCCTGCGTTGCCTCCTGCGCGGAGCACGCACTATATCAGGTATATAATGATTGCGATTTGCCATCAGCGCTTGCCAATTACAACGAATGACCACAGGTGAAGCAATTTTTATTTCTCCTCATTACACTTAAAGTGTCCGAATAGATTAGTGGCGTTGTATTGTTCTCAAATACCAATATTGGGATATGCTCTTGTCGCTCCGTGTACTGGTTCAAAAGAACATCAACCAGAAGCGAGCTGATCACCGCATTTAGCGTTTTAACTGCAGGCTCGGTAACGTTTGCGCCGGCAACGTAACCCCGACTGACCAAAGTATCTCGCACAGCGGTTGCGGGGTGAGACTCACTCGCAATCTTGGATGGACTAAGCCGACCTAAGCAATTAAGGCAAAGGCGATCGCCGATCCGCGCTGTTATGACCTCCCCGCTCATGTCGGTAACACGGCCAGTTGAAACAGTAATGTTCACTCCAGCGGATATCAGCGGGATAAAATATTTCATCGAAAGCATCTGAACACGAAGACGGCTTGAATGATTGTCAGTCGCGACGATTAGCCAATCAGTGTCCGCTATTGTCTCCTCAAGAGCTTCATCTGCAATGTCACTTTGATGCGCGCCTACAACGACGTTCGGATTGATTGATTGCAGATGTCGGCTCACTACCTGTACCTTTGGCTCACCGCGGCTAGCCGCTGCAAACGTGGCGCCGACAATCCGACTTACGTTGGAAATCTCAAGGACGTCTGGATCAACCAATTCCAAATAATGAAAGCCCATATGGACGAGATTCTCGGCAATAGCCGATCCCAAACCACCGACACCGATTACAGTAATACGTTGATCACTCATTATCTTTCGAAGCGTATCCAGTCCAAGTGCGAGCATGGTCCTGGAAAACAATTCACTCTCTGCGCCAACACGTTCTTGAACGTGCCCCAGACCGGGATGGTTCAAATCGGAGCTTGGCCAGCTCTCAGGAAGCGTTTGTGTTTTTATCTGGGCTATCGATTGCGTTCGGGCAACTTCGACTCATATGCCACACTCGGGCCGAGTATTCTGATTGCGAAAGCACAATGCTCGCATAATGAAGGTCTGGAAATTTCTCTCCTAGAAATTGCATAAATCGAACTTCGTCAGCGTCGTCGACGCAGGAGAACGCGACCCGTGATCTCGCGAATGGATGCGTGTGCACATCAATTATTGCATTTGTGTCTAAGCGGTTAGTGAGGTCGCAAAGGGTATCGTAGATGAATGATTTTTTCAGGCGGACATGACCAGAACCCTGAGCGGCATAGTCATCGGGCTGCGCGAAGCGGGCCTCCAATACCTTTATGACTTTCCGGGACCCGACTTCCTCGGCCTTTCCCAGAAGGACCGCGAACGCCTCGTCGGGACTGTCTTCCAATAGGCGCCGCCGCAGCAATGAGAACGCAGTGTGAGAAAATCGGATGAGTGCAGGCTGGCGCGACACTGTCGTCTATTCATTCGAGCCAAGTGTTTCGTTGATCAACGTCATATAGGTCCACAAGTTATCACCATCCTTCCAATCGCCAGGTCGTTGAACAGTTGCGGGCCTCCACATGCCAGGTTGAACGTAAACACAATACCACTTCCATCCATGTGCGAGCGGTTCTTTCCAGGCATCATGATAAGCAGCCTCATAAAAATGCTGTCGGTCGGGAGCATGAGGAATATCCTCTCTCATATAAAATCCGATAGGCGGCAGGTTCGGATACTCTGTCGGAAAGGCAATCATCAATGGCGTATCGCGTGCGATGTGGTGCCAATTGCGGGGCAATATGAATTTTGGAGCGACAAACCAATGCGCATCATCTTCATCAAAATCAACGCCGCCCTTAAAGAGGTGCTCAGCGAGATCAATTACTTGTTCGGTTATAATTTGTTTTGACAGGAGATCGCGCCGGCCACCGAAACTTCCCTTCGCTCGATCCGGGACGCCCGCCACCGTGATAATGTGGCCGCGGGCGTCCCGAAGCTCTCTATCGGAGTGCATCTCCAATCCCTTGTTACGATCCGGTATGTCTGACGCCTTGAGCGGCTGTCCCGTTTTACGATCGATAAGCTCTTGCTTGTCGTAGCGTTTGTTGGGCAAAATTTGCTCGAAACCCCCGCGCTTCTGCAGTACGGGACGGCGTCCAGGCTTAAGCCTCATCTCATCGATGATGTCCTTTCCATACACGCCCGCAGCCGGGATGTTAGTAACCCTTCGTCCATTCAAAATGGCCATCACCCACTTCCTCCGTCTTTCCATCCGATGTTGAACCCGATTTCTAGGTTGTATTTGACGAAATCACGGCCATCCAGAGAATGTGACCACTGCTTTGTTGGCCACTCGTTTCGTCTTTGGCCCAATGTGGACCTGCGCAGATGACCACCGGCGACTATTGCTTTAAGCAGTTGCTTCCTCGTCTTGCTCTTGATCGTTCTGCCCGTCTAATGCCGCCACATACAAGTCGAGGTCAATAAATGACGAACACTTCAATATCACATCTCGACTTGTGGCATCTATGAATGAAGCCACTTCTACTCGAATCCCTTTTGACCTCAAATATTCAATAACGGGGACGAAGTCTCCGTCGCCTGAGCACAAAACAATGATGTCAGGCCTAATATCCTGAGCTATTCGCATCAGCTCCATCGTCATCTCAACATCAAAGTTACACTTGTAGGTGTCATCGGCGATGCTTCCTATTTTCGTTCTCACCAAAAACCCGTCAGTTGCAAGCTCTTCTATTTGACGATCTCTTGCCCGCGGATTTCGTGGATCAATGGGTACATAACAAAACCCTTCAACAAGAAATCTTCCTTCTTCGTCACTCGCCAAGTATTGGAGCAAGCTTCGGTACTGAAGCACAATTTGCTTGTCCGCGGCGGCGCGATCAATATTCGCGAAGTCTAGGACAATCGCGACCCTGCTCATGTGTGCCTCCCATCCACCAGCCGACCGAAGTCTTCTCGCGCAAGCAAAGAAAGAACAAGGACGGCTCAACATAGTCGCGCGATCCGCATCAAAAGGGCCGAAGCCGAAAGCCTTAATTCACTGGCTCGCCGATAAGTGATTGAAAAATAGGGTAATCCTTTCTTGCTGCAAATTGTGCTTGTAAGGTAACTGCGGCGTCTGATGACCTCCCACGATAACAATTTAAACATTAGCGGTCGGCCGCGGCCAATACAACCTTTTTGTAAGAATGCTGCATGCACATTTTGTCCGGCCAAGGTGCCGCCCAGTGCAGGCGATCACTCCCCGGCGGGGCTGTGAACCGGAAGCAGGGTAACGAGATAATAGCTATTCATATACAAATTCAATCGCTTGTATTGCATTGCCGATCTCAATAGCCAATTCATTCTTCGGCCCAACATTCGCCAATTCGACCATCCCGCTGGCTCGACGCCAGACCATCAGGCGGAGGGCCTCATGCCCTTTGGCGATATGGGTCCGTTCCGCGAGAGCACTGTCGGTCCGACGGCGAGATTGTTCTGTTGAACCGTGCCGGCTTGAGGCTTTACCAAAGAATGGCTTCAATTCATATTTCGGAATTGCAAGTATTACGCGAGCGCATGTGTCTAAAACGAGCCGCCCATGTTGGCTATTCGGCCCGGCTCGAACGCGAAGGAGGGACGCCCAAAACTCACTCCCAACGGCAAAGCGAGGAATGTGTTCCAAGTTTTCGTCTGATCCTGCGCTGCGACGTATCTCAAGCGCACGCGTGATGATTGCAAAAAAAATGCCTTTTGCATCCGAGGCACGGTTCCACAGACTTCCCGATCCATATGTCAATGCGGATTCCTGCATGCTGCAAGTAAACGGAATTTCGCCGGCGACGCTGAAAGCACCCACAATTTCGCTGAAACCAGTTGCGAGGTGGATTTCGTCAACCTGTATTCGTACGCGCACCGGATGACTTGGAGAGTTCGCGATTCCTGACGCAAAAAACATCGGGCCGGCTTCGCGGGCACTCGTGCTTGCTAAAAGCGACGCAAGTGCTCTCAGTGTTCCAGAATACAAATGCAACCTAGAAACCGAGTTCAACATCGGGTGTTGGTCCTTATAAATACAAGCCAACTCCGGAGAAATAGAGATGCAAGTGCATTTCTGTGCTTCGAGACCAAGCTCGTCCAATATGAATGGAGCCCTGTCGAGGATCGTGTTAATTGAGCGCCGGATATCCTCCGAAGAATAGACGCTGTCCAATTCGTGCAGTTGAAGGAAGGCTCGCACATTTTCACCAGTCGGAACACAGTTTGCAAGAGCTACTATTCCGAAGGTGTCTTTTAATTGAACTATCTGCACCAGCCCAGTTGCGAGGGTGCTACCGGACCAGTGGTTGATCCGCTGCACAATGATCTCGACCTGAGTTTTTGTGGTCGCTAGATTTGGAACCGCTAGGAGAGACGCGTCTATCGCCACAACCACAGTCATTGGGTTCAGCCTATTTGCTTCGCTCCGACGCCCGCTTCGAGGCCGCCGCTTTAAGAATCTGCTGTGTTTCATATTGAGCTTGATCAAAAAAGTCCTTTGGCCAATCCGCTATGGCTCCGTACTTTGAAACCGTCACCTGACGACACTTCGTGACTTCAGCTATCTTTTCCGTGAAGTAGATTTTCACGACGTTAATAAGTGCATCACTCTCAGCTTCAGCAATTCTTCTCCTAAACCTCTCGATCAAATATTCGCTGTGCGTTTCCAAAATGCACTGCTTGCCAGACAGAGCAATTGAAAGAAAAAAGTCTGCGAGCCTCGCTTGCACTTTCGGATGAAGATGTAGCTCCGGTTGCTCAAATATTAAAAGGCTTGACGATTCCGCAATCAGCGACATAACGACTATAGGCAAAACCTGACTCACGCCGACACCAACGTTGGTGAGGTCATAATATTTTTGAAGACCCTCGCTCTTAACTTTAAGCTGATGGCCAAATTTTCCGGTATCGGACGTACGAACATCGCTGGCAATCGAAAGATATCTCAGCCAATCAACAACTGCATCATGAACGGTGCATATCTTCTTTTCTCTTGAATGGGGAGAACTCACATATGCACTCGGCAAGTACTCAATTTTACGATCCTTGTGAAGATCAAGTATCGCAGCCGTATACTCTCCCCTAAATCCAACGTCAGTGATGTTTGCTAATGCCTCAAGCGGGTAAATGGGCTTGGGCTCGTCGCGCAAAGGTCCAAGGTAATGCACTCGATAGATAAAATAATTTTTCAGGTACTCAATCGCCTGAGCGATAGGGCCGGGTATGGTAACGTCGATCTCAGTTTGATTTGTTCCTTCTCCTTTAAACGTCTCCTCTAGGATCTCTTGTATTCGCCCTCGTAGGTCAGCGCTGTGTTTTGGCGTGCTAGAACGTTTAACTGAGCGCCGCCGCGCGTTCGCGCTCCGTGGGCGCAACCGGTGCTGGTCTGTGTAGAGGCGTAGTCGGCGTCTCAGATCGATTAAGCTTTCCAATGAAACTTCGTCATTGGACACCTTTGGAAACAGCTCAACCGGCGCATCTTTCGGGGCTAGCCACGTCCAGACAATGTCGGCCACGCGTTTTGGTATCTGTACTGCCTCCTTGCCGATCTCAGGCCACCGATATGCGGCGTCTTCGACACATATGAGAGCAGCAATGCGGTGTGCCCGTTCCTTCGCATGATCATACCGAACAGTGACTTGAGCTGGAAAAAAATGGTGGTGCGTCGCTCCAATAATTAGCCCATCGGGCTTCGAGTGCAGAAGTTCATCTTTGATCCAGCCGTCGATGTGGATGATTTCGTACGTGCCAGCGCTCGGAAAGGTGCCAAGGTCGGCCGACTGCGGAGCTGGTCGATCGGTCGCAATCGTCGCAACGTAAGAGGATTGGCGAGCAGTTCTTAAGCTCGCCGAGAATAGCCGCGGCTGAAGTTGGGAAAGGTCATCGCTAAATCGCGAATCATCCGGAGTCCTGGTTTCGGTGCCGATGTCCCATCGGAATTCTCCGGCAACGCTTTCAAAGGTGACCGGCCCGGAGGCCGAATGTACAGGCAACGGAACTGGATTTCGAATTTGATCAATCTCAATTTCGAAACCAATTCCTATTTCTGGTGACGAACTACCAGAGTTTTTGACATCGTTGAAGGTGCCTAACTTTAGCAAAGGTCCATTAAGCGTTATCGGCCTGTTGCCAGGTGTATATTGAATGGTTTGCTTTAACAGAAGTATGGTTTGTATGATCGAGCTTTTACCGCTGCTGTTTGCGCCCGCAAAAATGCTTATGGACGCCAAGTCAATGTCCGTGCGGTCCCCAAACGACTTAAAATTATCTATCGACCAGCGTCTAAGCATTTGCTACCCTCCGGCCCGGAATTCTGCTCCGATAACAATAAATTGGCAATGGCCGATTCATTGTAGCGGGTCGAGTTGAACGCGCGAATGCTAACAGGGCCAAACGATACCGGATGAAGATCTCCAAAAAGGATGGCCGTCGAATGGTTCGACGGCCCGTTAATAACGATGAGGTTGGCCTATGTGGCTTCGCCTCCATCGCTCATCAAGCGCTGAAATCTTTCAGCACCAAGAATGGCTCGGATGGTTCTCCGGCCCTCAAAAAGCTTGCTTGCGATCAGCGCCTGTTGCGCCTCGAAAGTGCGCGCTGCTTCCTGCGATGACATTTTGCGATCGGTGCGATCGGAGTAGCTGTCAACGTGCGGGACACCCATGTTTATCCTCCTTCGGAGAGTTCACGCCAACAACAGTTGCGGGCGTGATACTCCGAAGGGAGAGCGGGTCATAGAAGTAATTCTAGTGTAATGTTAGCATTATAATACGTAGATGTCAAGTATCGTACCAACAAGTTGCATAACATGAGGTAAAATAACTAGTATTATGTTCCTATCGAAGTACAATACATCCAACAAAAATATTGGTTCGCAACGAAATACACCATTTATTTCTCAGCCGTTTTATTATACGTAACGGGTCTACGTGACTTGATCAATGGACGAAGACTTGACGCGTCGCGAACGCCAGCCTCTGGGGCGGACTCGGTTGAAGATACAGGGACGATTGGATTTCAATGTGGGCCAGGCGCACGGACACCTGGAAGACGATTTTGCCGCCGAGCGGGAAGATGTGTAGCATGATGCTGAGCCGTGATGCCAAATAGAATCGAAATTGAAAAGAAATAGAGCGAGCCCCACCTGTCGCGGGGCTCGTTGGCTTTTTGGCGAGCTGACTGCTACCGGCGGTGCTCGCGCGGGGCATTCCTTTCACTGCTGCCGCTGCGACCACGCGCGGGCTGTCTACGAGCGTCGTCGGGTTCGTCTTCCTCGTGATCCTTGGGGTCATGCTCGCGGAGCACGATCTTGCCGTTGTCGTGGAGCGGAAGTGCTTGCAGCATCACGTTGAATCCCTTGCCGTCCTCGTGTGGGAAAGCGACGCCGATATTGAGCCAGTAGTCGTCCTGCTTGGGCCGCTGAATGATCGTGTAGACACGGTACATCGTCTTTGCCATGTGGAGCACTCCTGTGCTGTTTTTCAAAACCCTGCGAACGCAGGTCAGAGGCACACACGCGCGCGTTGCGCGGCTCTGACCCACGTTCGAGTGCTTTAGTTGGGGGAGTGCCCGATCTGTTCTGCCCACAGTATACGTGTGGCTTTCCTAGCCGCAAGGAACGGACGGCGGTGACACACGGCTTTCCGCCGGGCCTGCTTTCTGGTGAGACATGGTTCGATACTGCTTCCCGGAGCCGACACGCGCTCGCGTGTGCGCGGCCGGCTGCGCCGGTCAAGGCCGCCGCAGGCGCCCCGCAGGGGTTGCCTTGACGGGCGCGAGCCGTGGCGCGCGACAATGGCCGGGAAGGTTGGAAGAGAAACCGCAAGAACCTATGACCCCAAGCGCACCTGCTCGCCCTTGCCGTTCATCCATTCCATTGCGAGCACGTCGGGGCAGGCTTTGAGCTTGGCATGATCGACGAATAGGAACTGTCGAGAGCCGCCTTTGGTGGCTTCGTTCTGGGCAAGCCACATGGTTTTCATACGCTGCGGGCTTGTCGTGACCGTGAGGACGCGAAAATTGCCGATGCCGAGGTGGGCGCCGTGAGCATTCCGCACGCCACCGCCGGCAAGATAGCCGAGAATCTTTTGATTGAAGGACGTTTGGCGAGGGTGTGACCGGGTGACCGGCATGGTTGCGCGATCGGCCTCAAGGAAAAAGTACGATCGCTTGCGAGTTTCCGTGAAGTCGAGCCCGAATACTTTGTCGGGAATGACCCCGATGTTGTGCATGGCGCCGGCATGGCTTAGGCTGGCGGGCAGCTTCCATGGATTTTGCGCGCGGCGCGTCTCGGCCGGTGCCGCCGCAAGAATGTCGAGGGCCTCGATGAGCCGCACGTCACGGCGGCAACGGATTGCAGATTCAAGGGTGGTCATAAAGTCGGCAATCATCAGGGTGTGCTCTATGAACGCGCGCCCTGCCGTCCTATTCTTGTCCGTCCAATCCACCTTTGCGCGTGGCGTGCCGTCTAGCTCGGTGAGGATCGCGGCACCCTTGTTGCCGAGGGCGTAAACAATCGGTGCACTGCCCGCCGTGGCGTAGTAGTCGAGCTGTGCCTTGGGGCGGTCGAGATACGCGTTGTGATAGAGCGCAGCCAGCCGCTCAAGGAGTTTTTTGGCGGGACGGTCGAGAAGCGCGATAAGATGCGTCGAACGAAGAAATCGATGCTTGGCGACGTGGTGGATCACCGTGAGATCGTCTGAGGTCAAACGCATCGGCGGTGGCGTGTCGCGCTGGAAACGCGTGCGACGCGACGTGGCCGGCCGCGACAGGTCGAGGCTGGCCGGGACGAGTGAAGTGGACTCCATAAAGCATTTGATAGTACCGAATGGGCGCAAGAAAAAACGTTCGCTATGCTCGACTTTGCGTGCCGGGGCGCGGCGTTGAAATGGTATGTTGATAAAAAAATTATTTCGCCGTCACTGAATTATACACTCATCCTGCGCCATGCGGATCAATACCGATCGGCAAACTCCTCGGGATCATCGCTCAATGTGATCGGCTTTGTGGAAGCATCGATGTGGGCCTGCGCTTCGGCAATCGGCGCGGCCACGGCTCTACGATTGCGGGCAAGAAGAGCGGCTTGGGCCTCGGTGCTCATCTTCGGCTGTTTTTCGGCGCGCAGGAACGGGAATGTGAGCGTGACGGCATTGTTGGTGTAGTTGCGAACGTAGCAGGCGAATTGGGTGTCGCGATCCCGCTTTTTCATCGAGAGGAGATATTCGGTCGAGGTGCGCATGTCGGATTTGAGGGCGCGGGCGTCCTCGTCGGAGACGCCGCCTGCGAAACGCACGGCGGCGGTCGTCATGAGGCTCGCGCGAAGGTCTGGTTTGAGCTGATGCAGGTGCTGGTGACTGAGGGTGATGCCAACTTTGTATTTGCGGGCTTGGATGAGCAGAGTGTCGATGTTCTGGTCGAAATATTCAAAAGCCTCGTCGATATAGATGAAGGCCGGGCGACGGTCGCGCTGCTCTTCGGCTGCGCGCTCCAGGGTCGCCTGCATGATGAGGGCGATCATGTAGCGACCGAACATCGATGACGCCTCGGGCTTTAGGACGTCCTTGGCGGTGTTGATGAGCACGACCTTGCCGCAATCCAGCGCGGCTTTCATGTCGAAGCCGTTGCGCGGATAGGAGAACATCCGTTCGAAGACCGGATTGGAGAGAATGCCATAGAGGCGGCGCAGGATCTGCTTGCGAGTTTGGAAGAACGATTTGTCCTTGAACTCGTTTTCGAAGAAGCCGCGGGCAGTCCCTTTCAGCTGATCGACGTACGGCTGGAACGGTGCCGGGTCTTCGAGCAATTGCCGTAGCGTCTGGATGGTGGCGTCGGGAATAGTGAGGATCAGCCCGGCGAGGTAGCGGAACACGACGGATTGCTTTTGCGTGGTTTCCGCATCGAGGAGACCGGCAAAGATGTAATCGTACAGCTCGATGATGCCGGCGCGGAGTTGCTCACGCGCGCCCGGGTTCATGCGTGCAAGGCGTTCCTGGGGCAGGTCGAAGATGTTGAGGCGCAGCGGCCATTCGTAGTCGGCCGGATTGAGGATGATGAGCCGGTCGTCGAGCGCAGGATCGAAGCGGGCGAGGCGGGAGAGGGTGCGGATCATGTCGCCCTGGCTGTCGATCGCGACGACGGCTGGGCGGTTCCCGGCGTCGAAGTCGGCGAGCATGAGGGTTTGCAGCAGCTGGGTCTTGCCGTGGCCGATGCCGCCCAGAATATGCGTGTGTTCGAACCTGGTCGATGCGGGAACGGAAAACGGGATGGGGGCGTAAAATAGGTCCTCGAAGGGCGTGTCGTGCAGGTAGGCCCATACGATCTCGCGCGGCGAGCCCGGATGCGTTTCGGGCATGATGAGCTTGTGGCTCGGGGTGGGATAGTCTGTGCGGGACGCATCCGCGAAATTGCGGTCGAGCTGCGTGCGGATATCTGCAAAGAGGCCGAGCTGCGCTACGTCGTCCCGGAAGAACGGGAGGATGAGCGGCATGATGGTCTTTCCGGCATCAGGGAGTACGTCTATGAGCGGAAAGGTCGCGAACGGCTCTCCCTCATCGCACTTGGCAAATTCTGCGGGCGTCGATTTGGCAAGGGAGGGGAGGGCGGCGATGAAGTCGAGATAGCTTTTCGCGAGAGTCCCGTTGATGAGTTCGAGGGTGCGCGGAGCATCGGCGGTCTTGCGCTGGTGGGCGATGAGCTGGTCGCGGTAGCGGCCTTCTTCGATCGCGTTGCCTCCGATCATGGGCGGCAGGGGATTGTTGAGGTTCTCGGCTTTGTAGAGCGCCTCGGTGATGCGTGCCATGGTGAGGTAGATGTGGTAGGCCGGCAGGTCGTCGCGGATGGCGTCGAGGAAGCGGTCGATGTGGGCGTCTAAGAATTTATCCGTGTCAGGAAAATTTGCGGTGATGCTGCGCTGCTGGGCTTGGGCGTAGAGCTGGTTGGTCGGCGTGGGTTTGTTGACATACCAGTGGATGCCCTTGGCAAGGGCGATAACGAGAACGACCGGGAGAAGGAAGAGTGCGCCCATTACGACCGCGGCGATAATGACCATCGCCAGAAGGACGGCGATTGCGGCATTGGCGGCCGGGTTGGTCGATTTCGTCGGCCACTGAAACCATTCATCGATATTCATCGCAGATGCGCCCATTAGTGAAGATACCGCCAGGAACTCACGCGGGCGTTCTTTAGAGTTGGGCGTTTCCGCGATCCTGCAACTCAATGACCCTGGACTGGCAGGCAAAGGCCCCCTTTACCGTCGCGATTAACAGCGCCCTAAGCGAAGACCTTGATGAAGGCAAGGATAGCGCCGAAGAGCGCACTTACAGCCAGAATTGGCCCTTTAGGATACTCCGCGATACGGCGAACAACAAATTCTATAAGAGCAATAAATGAGGCAGTTGCAATGATAATTACGAACGGAATTACAAACAAAAATGCACTTCCTAACGCAATAATATACGCAAAAGCTGCTGACAGGTTTATTCCATAATAGTATGATCTTTTAAAGAATATCTCACCTATTCCATACATAATAAATGGGAAAAGCGCGACTCCTATCAGAATAAGTGCCATTCTGACAGCAATACCTTTACCAGGAGCCACGGTAAACGCGATTATACTTGATCCTTTCCACAACAATAATAATGCGATTGAAATAACTGGAATGTAAATAAACGAGTTAGCAGATATATCACCGATATTACCATTTGCACTAGTAATAAATATACTAACATATAATATAACACAACTTATCAACAATAATACGAATATTTGTTGAACTAAGCGGCGTCTAAAAAATGTTAGTATTGGCGCGCCTGTCTTGAGATTGTCCAGAAAATCCCAAAACTCCGTAGTGCGCTTTGAGATGTAACTTTTTTGAGCGTCGGACAGCAACACGTCAATCAGAGTAAGAATAAAAACTACTGTACTAACAAACAGGAAAATGTTCGTAACCATCACCTACCCCTTCACGCCTTCCGGTGAGTTGGTCAATTTGGAAGAGTTGCCTTCGAGCACAGGGGGCCAAGTGCCGCGGTCAAAACTGAAGGGCACTGTTGCACCGAATTCCATTGGGCGCAACGCTGCTAGATGACGGCTACCGTGGGAAGTGCTTTGATTGGTTGGTGCAGAATTCAACCGCATTGGCGAGGGTGAAGTTGCAGCTTTTTAAGGATTTTGGCAACGCCGGACGGTCTGCAGCCGCCCGGCGTCGTTCACATCCTCGTATCCGGAAAGTCGCCCGAACACAGACTGTCGCAATATTCCGACGAGAGCATGCCGGCTATTCTTGCCAGTGCGTCCGTCGGCGAGTATATCGCCGGCTATCGTGGTAAGCCGAGCGCGGCGTCGAATTCCCGGTACGCGAGCAAGCGTCGGACGTGACCACTCACCCTCGAAACTGGAGCATCAGCCGGCGGCCGAAATCGAGTTCTGAGAATCTCGGCATTCGTTCACCTACCGCGTTCGCCATGACAGCCTCATTCGATCCAGAATAAGATGCTAATTATGTTAGCTAAATCGCGGTCCTTGCGCCGCAATTAAGTGCGTCATCCGGTGGATGCGGGTTCATAGCTCGAAGGTCCGTTTAGATTTGATCTCGGCGCTGCCCTCTATGATTGCCTTCATGGTCGTAAGCTTGGAACGTATGTCCTCCTCGACGACGGTCGCAGTTGCGGGGTCGGGGGCGTAGATGCTAAAGCGGCCTTTGGAGAGAAGGTCGCGGATTTCTGATGCGCTGCTCGTAGTTTTCGAGTCGCTTGTCCTGCTTGCGGCCGGCGAGCCAGCCATAGATTTCGAGACCGATACCGAGGAAGAGCATAAAGACGCTCAGACCCTCACCGCTCGTCTTTGCAAAACCGGAATAGAGTCCGAGACCAATCGCACCGAGGATAAGGAAACGGCCAATGGCGCGCAGAACACCGCTGCCGACGTATGCTGTTTTGCTCGGCAGTGGTTCAGCAGCGTCGATTGTAAAGTCATGATCGTAAAGATGGCGCGCCTTGATGATCGCTCTCTCTTCCTCGGAAAACTGGACGATGCAATCCACATAGTAGTTGCGCTTTGTCCGGGACACGCCCGCGGCTTCTTCTCGATATTCGATGATGACGCGCATGACACCCCCCTGTCGCATGGAATGGTGGCAAGGATGCAAGCATGCACGCGGCCGGTCAAGATGCTTTCAGAAACCGCCCGATTTGTTTTTCAACATGCTCGCGCGGGCGGGCGTGCCGGGCGCGGGTGCGGGCCTGGATGGCGGGCAGCCGTCCGGAGGCGGTCGCGGGCGGCGGCAAAGTTTTCATGTAGCGGGCGCCGGTTGGGCTGTCCCCGTACATAAGTTTTATCCACGCTGCGAAATTGGGCGTGTCGATTAAGGCGTTGTGATTGGGGTGGCCCAGCTCGTCGGCGATGAGGGGCGCGTCCTCGGCGCCGAGCCGGAAGGCGACCAGAGTGCCGGCGTTGCCGATCACGGCCTGGCGCAAGAGGTTTGGCAGTTGTCCGAGGAACTGGTGAGCAAGCGCCAGGGAAAGGCGCCATTTGCGCGCTTCGCTCAAGATTGAGGCAAAGCTATCCGTCGCAAAGTTCTGGAACTCGTCGGCATAGAGGGTGAAGTCGCGGCGATCCTGCTCCGGGACGTCGGCGCGGCTCTCGGCAGCCTGGGCGAAGGCGGTCGCCAGGAAGGCGCCGAGGAGATGAGCGGGCGCCTCGCCAAGCCGGCCTTTCGAGAGATTCACGATCAAAACCCGGCCGCTGTTCATGAGGTGCGGGATGTTCATGGTGCTGCGCTGCTGGCCGATGACGTTGCGGATCGCGGGCGGGGAGAGGAGCGCCCCGATCTTGTTTTGAATGGGTGAGACGGCCTCGATCATGAAGCGATCGTGATAGGCGGCAAACTCGCGCAGCCAAAACGTCCGGATGATTGGGTCGGAGCAAGTCGAAAGAAGTCGGGAACGGTAGGTGTCGTCGGCGAGAAGGCGCGGAAGTCCAAGGAGAGTCGAGGCGGGGGCGTCGAGGAGGAGCCGGAGGGAATTGTCGAGGATATATTCGAGCCGTGGCCCCCAGCTATCGCCCCACAGGTGTTTGAAGGCCGCGACGATGTGCGCCGCAACGAGTGGCCGGCGATCCGGGGGTACGCGCTCCAGCGGGTTGAAGGCAATCGGGTGGGAAAGGTCGGCCGGATCGAAATAGAGCACGTCGTTCGTGCGCTCTGCGGGCGCCGCGTCGGCGACGGCCTGAGCCAGGTCGCCGTGGGGATCGAGAAGGGCGAAGCCGCGGCCGAGGTTGAGATCGGCCATCATCAAGTTGAACAAGAGCGTGGATTTGCCGGTGCCGGTCTTGCCGATGAGGTAGAGGTGGCGGCGGCGGTCGTTATGTGTGAGTGGCACGCCCTCGCCGGTCGCGAGCGTGCCAAGCACGCAATGATCATTATGGTAATCCAGATATTCCCCGTCCATGGGTCGGCTTCCGAGCCGTGCCGGCACTGTACGGGTGCTGACGTTGATCGCGCGCACGCGCGACCGCCGGGACTTCGTTGTGTGTGGACGATCCCGGCCGGGTGGCGGAAGCCGACCGAAAGATGCGGTCGGTATTCGAATTGTACCGGCCGGTCCGGGGCGGGAGGTAGGCGCTGGGGACATCTCCGCCCTGGGGGTCATGTCCGCTGGCCGATTTTTTTGATTTTTCGCGATCGATTTTTCAAATTTTTCGATTTTCAGTTTTATTCAAATTTCGATTTTTTGATTTTGGCGATTTTGAATTTTCGAGATTTTGGTTTTTCAAATTTTTGATTGCTGAATTTTTGTGATTCGTCGATTGCTGATTTTGCCAGAACGGAAACGCGATGGAACCAAGGGATTGAACTCGTTGGGCACTGTGTTCGGCTGGCCAGGACGGGTCGGGGCTCGCGCCGCACGTCGGGGTCATAGATCGTTAGAACCCTGTGCCACCAGAGCGCACCACATGCGATCAGTCATTACCTGCGCGAAGCGCCCGACCCCGCTCCTCCGGTGCGAGATTGAAGCTTGCGAAAATCGAGCACGGCGGCTGTTTCCCTTAGAAACATACCATACGGCCGCCGAAGGAGGGGTGGGGTCGGGCGGGGAAGCCCGACGTGCGGCGACGTGAGAAAGCCAGTCGGAACGGGGTTTTTAATGGACAGGCACGGGGGGAAATGATGAAGCCCCCCGCGTATCCCCCGCCAATTTGAAGCGCTGCGTTGGTTTTGTTCATAGCTGTGGTGTAGCGGCAGCGCACCCGTCAGAGGGTGGTCATTCTTCTAGGTTCAAAACTGAATGAAACCTCTGTTGCGCCGGCTCGGGACGATATGGATGAATTGCACCTTATAATTGTCGGCTTCATAGAAAATCCAGTTGTGCTTGAACGGGAAGCCAGCGAGGTTGGTCGTATAATTATGATCTGTCTTGCCGATGCCGGGGAAGCTTGCGATCAGGGTGCAAACCGCCATGAGATTGGTGATGAATTCGTCACTTGCGTTTTCCCCAAACTGTTGGTCGATGTAAATTGCGATGGCGTCAGCCTCGCGGCTGAAGGAAGGTGCAAAGACGATGCGCCTCATGCGTCGATGGAGCGCACCTCTTTGCGGCGCTCGGCGACACGTCGCTTCATTTCATCGAAATAACCGGGTGTGACGATGATGCCCTTACCTCCTTGCAGCTCCCGGCGAGCTTGCTCGATGCGCGCACGCCCTTCCGGGCTTGCTGCATAGGCGAGCATGGCGCGGGTGTCGTCATCAATTGGTATGACTGGAAGGAATGCGAAGTCTGTTTTGGTTTGTGTTTTCATGATATAAGTATAGCATATCAATAAGTTTGAGCAAAGTGCGTCAATATTCTTGGAAATAGGCGACATTTACATTACTTGATTAGTGTGTCCCGAAATAAATGATGTGCGACGATGTGGTTGCGTGCGTTTCCTATACTTTTTTGAAATGCATTCCCTATCTTAGTATTTTTAATTTGAGTATTATTAAATGCGTATTCTTATATAGAGAGACCGGCAATCTTTGCCACTTCTGAACGGCAACTATGGCCGTTCTTGACCGGCAAATTTTGCCGGTCAAGTTCGGCGGCGGCTGGCAGATTTCTCGACGGTCAAGAAAAGCCGATAGATATTCGTCTTTCCAAGGCCGCGCTGCGTGATTTGGAGAAGGCCGCCTGTTTCGAGTTCCTTCAAATACGTGCGGACGCTGCGCTCCCCCGCCCCCATATCTTCGGCCAGCTTCACTTGCCCCGGAAAGCAGGCGTCGTCAGCCCAGGCGTATTTTAGAAGCATGGCGTAGGCGAGCTTGGCTCCGACAGACAGCTCTTTCTTGGTGAGGATGAAGTTCGGCACCTGCGTGAAGCCATGAAGGGTGACGGGATCAGCCCCGACGATCTCGATGTTGCGGGCGATGTCAGCGATACGGTGTGCGATGTGCTCCATCATTCACATTATACAATGAGCTCTCCTCGGAAGCGGCGGTTGTGCACAGCTCCCCTGTCGCAGTATTCAAACCGATGCACCATCGGACTTCGGCGGATATGGGTCTGGCGAACCGAGGAGCGGCGCGAGCATACGCTGCAAACCACCGATCAAAAAATTCGTTTCCCTGCTGCGCTCGGTGAGTTCCTTGATCTGCGCGTTCTTGGTCGCATTCTCTTCGCGAAGGAATTCCACCTCCCCTTCGAGCCGCGCGACGTATTTTTCCAAAATGCCGGGGGTCGTCGCGTCTTGTCGCGACAAGTCGGGACTTGTCGCTTCTTCCTGTCGTCGCTCCAGGTGCCTTAAATCAGCGGCGACATCTGTCGCGACAAGACGCGACTGGTCCGTGGTTGTCGTTGCATCCTGTCGTTGCTCGTCGCGTGGCGGAGGCTCATAAAAATGTGTCGCGTCTTGTCGCGACCGGTTGCGGCCTGTCATCTGGGCAAGCTCGGCGATCTGCGCAATGTGCCGCGCGACGGATGCGGGTGTGATCATATATTTTTCGCCGAACGGGGTCTCTTGCCGTAGGCAATCGAGATGTCCACGGGCGCAATATCGTTGCACGCTTCGCGTGGTTCGCGGATGGCCAGCGTGGTCGTAGCGTTCGAGTGCTTCCTCGATCGAAAGGGAATAATCTCTGTCGTTGCTGGTCGCGCCTTGTCGCGACATGTCGTCGAGCATATAAGTGAGTGTAACACCGGAGAGCAAATAGCGCCGCACGGATATCCCCATCCGACTGCTCGGCTTCCAAACCCGAGGTGCAAAGCTGAAGAGGAGTGATATATTAATTGCCTAAATCGGGACCCTATCCTCACAAGAAGCTCGCACCCGGTATCTCGATGCGGCGCTTTGGAAGTACTTCTTAGACCCAATATTCTTATAGTGTAAAATATACAAATCAGGGAGTAGTCGTCATGGCTGGCACTGCAGAGCTAATCAACCTGAGTAATATCAAGGCAGAACAAGTATACGGAAATGTAATAAAGCGATTGGATCTCGAGCAGATTTCCAAGTACTTTGAAAAGACTACAACTCGTTTCAAGGGAGCGAAGATAGTATATAGCGCTAAAGAGGGCGTTGTAATAACATTTAAAACATTAAAGAACAAATATCCAGATGACTACGATTCTGATTTTTATCGCATTCTAATTGTGTTCAAAATTCATAGCCAACTTTTATTTGCAGACCAGAACTTGAAGTCTCTAATTGATGATTTTGAGCGCCTTAAACAGGAAGCGAACATTGCTCAATTTGTTATCTTTGCTGAAGACCTTGCAGCTGTCTCGTCCCAAGCAATCACTCTTCTTAAGAGCCATGCTGTCCACGTTGTTTTTCTGGACGGCAGGGCGCTCGCGCAAAGTCACGTTCTTAGTAGCTTTGTCTTTAACGTCAGACTAAGTGAAACTCAAAACATTCATGTTAACCTGGTTTGTAATGAGATAGTGAAGCGCTTAAAGAAGTTTTTTCACACCGTCTTGTCTGATATAGCAGCCCCTGTTTACGACAAACTGTACGGAACTACAAAGTTTGCAACTGAACTTGCTATGGTTAAGGAGGAGCAGATCGTTGATCAGATTCTGCGCGATCTGGACCTTGAACGGCGGCGCACGGCCGCCGAAGAGTTGATTGCTGTTGATGTAGGGACAGGAACTGGGCGGCACGCTTTTCGGATTGCCAATTTTTTTTCGCGTATTCACGCATTTGATTTTTCAACTCACATGATAAGGATGGCTAAGAAAAAGAAGTTAGCGACTGACGATAAGAAAGTCTCGTTTTCAGTGGCAGATTTTGAATATGAAGAAATAGACCGAGAGAGAGAGTTTGAAGGAAAAGTTGATTTCGTTTGTGCAAGTTTTGGAATGGGCAGTTTCGTTGAGGATACACCGCGAATGCTTCGCCGTTTTCACGAGTGGCTGAAGCCTGGAGGTGCAGCACTCATAAGTTTCTATAATTCGAATACGATTGTGGAAAGTATGAAGCCGAATTGGAGAGATACTTCTCTTTCGGCACATATTGACGCCGATCGTCAAACTGCACAAGTGACGCTTGAGGACATGACGTTTTACATTTTTTGCAAGCCGTATACCCCCAATATGATGGAGCAAATAAGCGGGCTTTTTGAGATAAAGAAAATTCTTTCTTACCCGTGCCTGACAGCAATTCTTCCAAATGCCATGTTTGATTTGAAGGGTGCAAAGGAATATTTTTCATTCGTAGACAACTTGCTGATCGAACGAACCGACTATTTTTATGGGCACTACGTTTTGGTTTACGTTGTGAAGCGAGCTGAAGCTTCCGGGTTCGACCGGGTGTGCTCTTTCTTGGACTCTAAGAGCATTGAATATAGTACGATGCAGCACTCAGCCGTGTTAAGAATTAGAGATGTGAGAAGAGTGCTTAATCTAGAATACAGTCAAATGGCAAAGACAGTTATATTCACTGTGAGGCAGAAACAGGAGGGTGTGCATCGAGTCGCTATTGTTGTGATGCGAGGGGACAGAGAGGTGATAAAGGAGGAGATTGCAAAGGAGTTAGGTGTCTCCAAACATTTGGTCAACATGGCAACTGCCGAGCAAATTGTGTCGATGGGATTCAAGTTGGGCGGGGTTTCGCCATTCGGATTTGAGCACCATAATGCGACTTACTTCATTGATCAAACATTTGACGAATCCAATGAGGAACATATTTATATGGGCTGTGGCGAGAACTTTCGTACACTGAAGCTGAAATTGAAAGATTTTTTGGATGTGACGCAAACGTATAAGCGCATTGGTGGTAGAAGTCCGGCTATCGCGCCCAAACCAAGAGAGACATAGACAATGCCCCATCATTTGCGATGGGGCATGATAGACACATGCACATAGTCCGAAAGTGAAACTGTCACCAGCCGCTTTGATCCTCGACATGTCGTGCAAATTCACACAAAAGCTTGTGCACGGCTTGTTTGAATTGCTCGGTGTTGAGGACCGCTGACTCACTTCCCAAATCACGGGCCATTTGTAGGATGGTGCTGCCTGATTTGAGGACGTATTCGGTCTTGAATTGTATCGCCTGAGCTTCCCCTTTGGAGAGCGAGCTAAGGGCGGCGGAAAAGCGACATTCAATTGTAGTGCGGTTTTTTTCTGGCATTGTCTCCGTCCTGATCTCAGTATTTGAACCGTTCAAATACTGTCGACAAGACACAATAATGCTCGCCTCGCTCTTTTATACTATGAATAACGAAACCCCACAACACGTTATCTTTTTAATACACCCCAAATCTCCTCTGCGAGGGCAAAATGGCAGCTATTTGAACGTTAAGACCGGTCGCAGTGTGTCGTGCTCTGTCGCGGCTGGTCGCGCCAAGACGCGATGCGTCCGGGCCGAGCGCGATCGAAAGTGGAACCCCGTATTGCTACGGGGTCAAGGGCCTAAGAGGGAAGTCCGTCGCGCTTGATGAGTTCGCGGTTGAGCTGGCGCGCGATCGCGAGGCACGCGCTCGTTGTACTCGAATATGGCCCGCGCCAGGATTTGTTATGGTCGGTACGCCGGGTGAACCAACCCTTTGCTTTTTTCGACCGTCCAACATTGGAGCGCATACATGCGCTTGCGATTGTCGAGCATGGCTCAATACTCCTCTGCGAGCATGAGCGTGAGAACCCCCGCGGTCTTTGACGGATCGGACGGGTCTTCCGAACCATAGCGCATGTCCTTATCGTAGTAATCGATCTTAAAGAACAGCTTGCGGCCGTCGATCACAAAGCTGCCGAAGTCGTGCTCGCCGTGCGGATCGTTGTCTTCGATGAAGACATTGAATGCTTTGACCTCGGCAAGCGCGGCCTGCACGAATGCGTTGCCTAACGACGTGACGCCTTGTGTCAGCATCACCTGTCCGGCATTCGGGTCAAGCGTCGTGCGCAACTTATCGTTCAGCGCCGCGATCTTCCCGGCATGTTGTGAAATGATCATCGATGTCCTCCTCGCGAGCGAAGCGCCACGATTGACGCGCCGCAGAGCGAGGGGGACGCTGTTGTCATTATACAAGATTACCAACGCGACCAATTGAGTTGCGTTGAGCGCTCTTGAGTTCCACGGTTACGATCGTGTTTTGTCGCGCTTTGTCGCTAGCTGCGTGCGATTGCGGATCAGCCGATCGCAAGACCATCTTCGGGGCCGCCTGTTGTTCGGCAGTCTTCACTGGCACGAAGCGCATCGTCGGTCGGGCTCATCGCTCGCGCGTGCGGGGTGAGTTTCGCTCGCTTCTATACGCGTGAGCCTGCTGCGCTGATAAAGAAAGGGGCCTGGTGTGGAAGCCAGACCCCTTGCCCCTGAAAAGGAGCCGTCAGATTAGGCAGCGCGAGGGCGCTCCGCTTTCCACGATTCTATCTCATCTTCGTACCAGGCGACTCTGCAAGCGCCGAGTATTATCCGCTTGGGAAATGACCCGGCCTTTTCAAGTCGCGCGATGTGCGCAAACGAGTAGGGTATGCCGTGGATAGTCTTGAGTTCCTTTTTCGATACCAGTTTTCTCACCTGTTGCATCGACATCTCCATGAGGAGCGTCGACGCCCATTGGTTGAAACCAGCTAGCGGGCAAGAAGGAATATAGAATAAAATAGGCAAATGTTCAACGTGAACATAGCGGCACATACGCGAACATTTCACGCCAATAGCTTCTTCAAGTGGTTCTCCCACATCTCGATGGCGTCGCGCATCTCGTCGAAATAGGCGTGGCGCTGATAAACAGCTACCAAGCCGCCAGTCGTGCCGGAGACGTGATTGAGCAGTTTTTCGGTGACATGGATTGGCGTGCCGAGTGCCGCGAGATTCGTGGCGAATGTCCGTCGAACGTCGTGTAGCGTCCAATGTGAAACCCCACACTTCTCATCGAACGCGGCTTTGCACTTCGGCCAGCCGTTGAAGGAACTCGTGGGTTTGCCGCGGACGTGGTCCCTGCTTGCGGGGAATAAATACTCTCCAAAGTGCGGCGTGCTGTCGATGATTGCTCTGCCAGTGTCTCCGTAAGGGAACGTGTGAGCCCGTTTATTTTTTGTTATCGAAGCTGGGAACGTGATCGTGCGATCGGTTTCGTTGATGTACTCCCATTTCAAAGCTCCCGTTTCGCCTCTGCGCTGCCCCATAAGGATCAAGAGCGAGAGAATGCGCGAAAAGTTGTCTTCGCCTTTTAGGGCAGTCTCTAGAATCCCCTTCAGTTCCTGGTCGGACAGGACGCGGTCGCGGGAGACAGCCTTGGCTGTGGGCGTCATTCCTTGGCAAGGAGTTTGGGGAATGTAGTAGCGCTTTACACACCATGACATGAAAACCTTGAATGCCACAAGCGCGTGGCTCTGCTCTGCTGGCGTGTCCTTCAAGCGGTCGATGCGCTTCAAAACTTCCTGCGGCGAAATGTCTATGAGCTGCATCCGGCCAAAAGGGAAATGGGACGTAAGAAGCCTTTTGTAGCTGTGAGTTGTAAGAGGTCGCTTGTGCTGTTCGCAGTGGGATAGAAAGAGCGTGCGCGCCTCGTCATAGGGCATGCTCGGCAGTCGGGTTTTGCCAAGCGTCTTTTCTGCAAGGATACGCTTTGCCTTAGTGCGTGCTTCCGAAAGGGAAATTGTCGGGTAGTGGCCGATCATCTGGCGCTTGCCGCTCCCGGTGAGGACAATGAAGCACCTTGCGCCACCGCTGCTGACACGCATGCCGACGGGACTTGATTTGTCCCAATAGGTGAGCTGGCCGGATTGAGGCGGCCTTATCTTGCGGACGGCAATGTCGGTGAGGGCGATCTTTTCAGGCACTTCTCAGGCACCGGCAAAGGGGGCGTAACAGGGTGTTTGTATGTTACTGAGCGTGCCAACGGAAAGCGATAAATGTAAGGTAATTTAAGGATTTAGGTGACACCATGTTCAACGGCGAGAAGAGGCGACCTGTGATTATGATTCCTCTGCTCTAGCTGTAATGTCTCAACAGGTTGTTCACGGGGAGAATCTGAGGTTTGTGGGGTTTGCGAAGCACCACAGGCTCAGGAGACCCACCCGTGAACATTCATAAGAATGCCAGGACGACGCCGAACATGCGAGCCTTGATTGTTGGGCGCCGCCAAGCGGGCGAAACGCCGCGCTCCATAGCCGGCGCTGTAGGCGTTTCGGCCGCGACCGTGAGGAAATGGCTCCGGCGCCACGAAAGCGAAGGCGCCGCTGGCCTCCAAGACCGGACCAGCCGGCCGCATCGCCTGCGGACACGGATCACATCACATCAGATCGCCCAGGTCGAAGCCCTGCGCCGGGCCCGTCAGCCCTTCTGGAAGATCGCCCGCGCGACCGGGCTGTCGCGCGCGACGGTGGCCCGCATCGCAAAGGCCAAGGGGCTGAGCCGCCTGTCCGCCCTCGATCAAAGGATCGCGATCATCCGCTATGAAAAGAAGCAGCCGGGCGAGATGATCCATATCGACATCAAGAAGCTCGGCCGCATCGAAGGGATCGGACATCGCATCACGGGAGACCGGACCGGACAGAGCGCGCCACGCAGCCGCAAGGAAGGCGGCAAGGGCTGGGAATATCTCCATCTGGCCGTCGACGATCACTCCCGGCTGGCCTATTCTGAAATCCTGCCGGATGAAACACGGCGCTCCTGCCTGAAATTCCTCTTGCAAGCCTTGCGCTTCTTTCGCGATCACGGCGTCAGGGTCCTTCGCGTCATGACCAACAACGGCGCCAGCTTCCGTTCGCGCCGCTACACAAAGGCGTTGCGAATGCTGAAAATCAAGCATAAGCGCACCAGACCCTATACGCCAAGAACAAACGGAAAGGCCGAACGCTTCGTGCAGACCTCCTTGCGGGAATGGGCCTATGCCAAACCCTACAACCATTCATCCGAACGGGCCGCCGCACTGTTGCCTTTCCTCCACCATTACAATCATCATCGGCCTCACTTCGGCATCAACGGATGCTCCCCTATCTCAAGGATCCCAAGAAACAACCTATCGAGACACGACATCTAGCCAGCTGAGCTACTCCGCCCCGGGTTGCTGCAAACGGCCGAACCGCCCGCGTTATCGCAGGGGGGTAATGTGTGTCAAGCGAGTGCCTTCAAAGTGCAGTGACCTGGCCTTGCAATAATTTTTTTGAGGCTTGATCCTTGAGCGTGCCGGGCAAGGGTTGCATTCAAGGTTCTTTTCTCCACCATGTGTCGAGGGTGGCGCCGCCCGAGGCCGGACCGTGGCGCGGCAGGATACGCGGCCTCGCAAGCTTGGAGGACGCCGCGATCCATTGGTCCTGCGCATGAAACAGCGGAACTATGTAGAAGCCCGAGAGAAGCACGCGGTCATAGGCGCGCACGGCGGCGACAAACTCCGCGTCCGTCGTGGCGGCGAGCAGGGCGTTGATCATCGCATCGACGGCAGGCGATTTCACCCCGGCGAGATTGAACGAGGCTTCCTGATCCGCGCTTGCCGAGCCCCAGCGTGAGCGCTGCTCGTTGCCGGGCGAGGCGGAGGCAAGCCAGCTTCCGATCATCATATCGAAATCGAATTTCTGCCGCCGCCTCTGATATTGGACTTCGTCGACGACCCGGACCTTCGCCGTCACTCCGATCCGGCCAAGCGAATCCGCGTAATTGAGGGCGAGGCGCTCCTGATTTCTGTCCTTTACCATAATCTCGAAGGACAAAGCCTCGCCCCCCTTGGTCAGGCGGCCGCCTTCGAGTTCGTAGCCTGCCGCCTTCAAAAGCGCGAGGGCGCACTTGGGCTGCATCCTGTCCGCTCCCAAACCGTCGGTTGCGGCCGGCCGCCAGCGGCCTTCCAGAATATCGGCGCGAACCACGCCCGGAAACGGTGCGAGCAAGGCAAGCTCTCCGGCGCTCGCCGCGCGCCCAGTCGAGGCAAGTTCGGAATCGTCGAAAAAACTCTTCGTTCGTTTGTAGAGCCCGTCGTAAAGATTGGCATTGATCCATTCGAAATCGAAAACAAGTCCGAGCGCCTCGCGAACCCTGCTGTCGACAAAGAGCGGTCGGCGCAGATTGAAGACAAAACCCTCCATCCCCTTGGGCCCTCCGGCCGGCAAGGCTTCCCGGACGACCCTGCGATCGCGGATGGCGGGGAAATCGTAAGCATTCGTCCAGCGCGCCGAACTGGTCTCCTCGCGAAAATCGAGAAGCCCGGCTGCGAAAGCTTCAAATAGGCTGTTGGCGTCGCGAAAATATTCGATGTCGATCTCATCGAAATTGAATAGGCCACGGCGGACCGGCAGGTCCTTGGCCCAGTGATCCGGATCGCGGCGCAGAATGATGCGTTCGCCAGGCTTGACATCGGCGACAAGGTAGGGTCCGGAGCCGGTTGGGATTCCGAGACTAGCGTCGTCGAATTTCGCGGGATCGGTCTTGTGGCGCGGCAACACCGGCATAAGCGCGAGAGTGAGCGGCATTTCCCGGTCACCGATGCCGGATAGATCGTAGCGGATTGTCAGCGCGTCCGGCGTTTCGACCGATTTAACGAGAGAATAAGCCGCACGCTGTTGCGGCCGCCCCTTGGATTTCAGGAGGTCGAAAGTGAACCGGACATCGGCCGACGTAATTGCTACACCGTCCGAGAAATGCGCGCGCGGATCGAGCCTGAAGGTCGCAAAGGTGCGATCGGCGTCCGTCTCGATGGTTTGCGCGATCAATCCGTAAAGCGTGAAAGGTTCGTCGAGAGAGCGCGTCATCAAGGTCTCGAAGACATTGGCGTTCAACCCCTGCGCAGTCGATCCCGCCTTCAGGTTGAACGGATTGAGACTGTCGAAAGTACCGAGAAATCCGATTGTCAGACGGCCGCCTTTCAACGCGGCGGGATCGGCATAGGGCAGATGATCGAAGCGGCCGACTAAGGCGGGGCTGCCGTGCATGGCAATGGCTGGCGCCCCGGCCGGCATTGCTGCTTCCGCCGCAAGGATGGCGCAACAAGCGGCGCGAAGTACCAACGCAAGAACGGCGAAAGCTAGCGCAGGAACCCGAATGTAGCGATGTGTCATTGGCGCAAATTAGCGGATCGATCCGAATTCCGCCCAATGGCGGCGCGAGCGTGCTCTTGAATAAAGCTTCCTTTAGCTTGAAAAATGATTTATGGGTATCGCCGCTGGGCACGCGCCGCGGCCAAATCGGCCGGGGCGGCGGTAACGTGCCGGCAAGGCTTAACGCCCTTTTTGCCGAAGCAGTCTTGACTTTTCCGGCAAAAAGCTCGACGTAACCGTTGCGACCGCGAAATCGCGGCGCCAAGATTTAGTATCCGACCGGGAGAGGACCATGAACGATCACGCAGTCGCCGTCGTCAACGGCTTACTCATTGCCGCCATCGTTGTTCAGCTTATCCTAGTGAAAATTTGGGTCTCATGAATCTTTAAGCGCGCGGCCGCGCAAGTGGCCGCGCGACCTTGACTTACGGAATTCGAGACGGCCGGGGAGTGGCAGGCCGGAGGGCTATTTGCTGCAAACCCCAGGCGGCCCCGGAGAGCGGGGGCCATCCCTGCCCAAGGCACTTTTTTACTTGAAGCCCCCGTACCAAGCCATCGTATTAGGCAAGTGGCGACCGCGCCAATGGCGGAGCGATCCCTGCCCTGGCGGTTGGGGTTGCCCGGCTTCTCGCCGTTGGGCGTCTCGGCAAATGGTTCCTTGGCAAACCGGGCCCCCGCCTTCATGTTTGAAGTCAACCGGCTGACAACTGGGGTTGTCTCTTGCGGGTTGCCCGACGGAACACCCTTCATCTCCGGGCACGCTTTTCGCAGGGTGGCCTTCGACGGTTTGCTCCACGCTTTGGCCGGAAATCTCACTCCCTTGATTTCGCGCAATTGAAACCCGCTCCGGGGCTTGCAAGCCAGCCCTATAATGCTTACCGAAGCGATAAAACCGATGTGCGGGCGTGGAGCCTTGTCCGGTCCTGACGGCGGTCCTCGCGCCCGGCAGGTCCGCAAGGGTGATTTCATTGCCGCATCGATTGCCGTCGCCGGGTGGCCGGAGCGAAGGCGGTTGTGAAAGGCCTATCATTGGAAAGGAAATTTGATGCCGTTCTCGTTGAAGCGCCTCGGCGCGGCCGGTTTGGCTAGCCTTCTTCTGTTTGCGGGGACCAGCGCTTTCGCGCAGGCAAAGAAGCCCGCGCACCCCGCTCCCGCGGCACCCGCCCAGGCGCAGCCCGCCCCCGCCCAGCCCGCTCAGGATCAAGCCGCGCCGGCGCCGGCGCCGCCGCAAGGCCCGGTCAAGATCGACCTGGTGCCGACGCAAAACGACTGGACCAAGGTCTGCGGCCGGGATCCGGCGGCCAACAAGGACATTTGTTACACGACTCGCGATTTCAGCGCCAAGGCTGGGGAGGCGCCGGTCTTGGCACTGGCCATCTACGACATCAAAGGCGATGATACCCGCATCATTCGCCTGTTGGTCCCGGTCGGCCTCATGTTGCGGCCGGGCTTCCGGTTCGCTGTCGACAAAGGCGCGACGCTTGAGGGAAGCTTCGAAATTTGCTTCCCGAACGGATGTTTCGCCGAAGCCAAGGTCAAGGGCGCGACGATCGACCAGATTAAGAAGGGTTCGATTTTGAGTGTCGCGGTCAAGAACCAGGTTAACAATGAAATTACGTTCGCGATCCCGGTGGCGGGTTTCGGCAGGGCCTTCGATGGACCGGCCATCGATCCGAAGGTCCTCGAAGAGCAACAGAAAAAATTGCAGGAGGAATTGCAAAAGCGCGCCGAAGAGGAGCGCAAGCGCCTCGAAGCAGCCAAACCGGATGCCGCCAAGCCCGCCGCGCCCGCGCCGCCGGCCGCGCCCGCTCCGCCGGCCCCACCCGCGCCGCCCAAGTAGGCCGTTCAAGCAGCGCTTTCGCCGGCCAGTATCCCGGAGTGAGACAGTGACCTCGCCGCTGCTTCCCACCTATGCCCGGATCAATCTCGCCTTCGAGCGGGGTGATGGCGCCTGGCTGACCTCGACGGCCGGCGAGCGGTTTCTCGATTTCGGCGGCGGCATCGCCGTGGCATCGCTCGGCTATGGCCACCCTCATCTCGTCGCCGCGCTCAACCGGCAGGGCGCGAAAATCTGGCATACCTCCAATCTGTTCGAAATCCCGCAAGCGGAACGCCTGGCCCAGCGCCTCGTCGAAGTCAGTTTCGCTGACTACGTGTTTTTCACCAATTCGGGAGCAGAAGCGGTCGAAGGCGCCATTAAGACGGCGCGCAAATATCAATCGGCGGGCGGGCATCCGGACAAGTTCCGCATCGTTACTTTCACCGGGGCATTTCACGGACGCACGCTCGCGACGATCGCCGCCGCGGGTAATCCCAAATATCTCGAGGGCTTCGGTCCCAGGGCCGAGGGTTTCGACACGGTGCCTTTCGGCGATATCGAGGCGGCGAAGGCCGCGATCGGTCCGCAAACCGGCGCCATCCTGATCGAGCCGCTTCAGGGCGAAGGCGGGATCCGTGCCGCACCGCCACGCTTCCTGCGGGCGCTGCGCGATCTTTGTGACAAGCATGGCCTCCTTTTGATGTTCGACGAGGTGCAGAGCGGAATCGGCCGCACCGGCAAGCTCTTTGCTTACGAACTCTTTGGCGTCGCGCCGGACATCATGGCGATCGCCAAGGGCATCGGCGGCGGATTTCCGCTTGGCGCTTTTCTGACGACGCGCGACGCGGCGAGAGGCATGACCCTTGGCACGCATGGCACGACGTTTGGCGGCAATCCTCTCGCCGCGAGCATTGGCAATGCTGTGCTCGACGTGGTGCTGGCGCCAGGTTTTATCGAGCATGTCGCCGCGATGGGCGTGATGCTCAAACAAAACCTCGCCAGGCTGAAGGACCGGCATGGCGAGATCATCTCGGAGATTCGCGGCGAAGGTCTCATGCAGGGCATCGCCTTACGCGTCCCGGTCAACGATTTCGCCGCCGCCGCGCGGGCCGAAGGAATCCTCGTCATTCCGGCGGCCGAGAATGTCGCGCGGCTGCTGCCGCCGCTGATCATCGGTGAGGTGGAGATTTTCGAAGCCGTCGCGCGTTTCGACGCCGCCTGCCAACGGATCGAATCCGGCAAACCGGAAACCTCGTCCGCGAAGCTAAGCGGGACGGCCGGATGAGCACTCCTGGAAGCCACGGCGCATCCCCGGCGCCGCGGCATTTTCTCGATCTTTCGGAAATTCCGGCCGCCGATCTCCGGCGCATTCTCGACGACGCTTCCCGCATGAAGGCGCGGCGCCGCAAGGGACAGAGCCAGCCGGACCGGCCGCTCGCCGACAAGGTTTTGGCGATGATCTTCGACAAACCGTCGACCCGGACGAGAGTGTCCTTCGACATTGCGATGCGCGAACTTGGCGGCGAAACGATGATGCTCACTGGCCAGGAAATGCAACTCGGCAGGGGCGAGACCATCGCCGATACGGCACGCGTCCTGTCGCGTTTCGTCGATGCGATCGTGATTCGCATTCTCGACCATGCCGCGATGATCGAACTCGCCCGCCATGCCGGGGTACCGGTGATCAATGGCTTGAGCAAGCGTTCGCATCCCTGTCAGGTGATGGCGGACGTCCTCACGTTCGAGGAAAAGAAAGGCCCGATCAAGGGGCGCACGGTCGCGTGGAGCGGCGACGCCAACAATGTGCTCGCGAGCTGGGTCCACGCCGCGCAGCGATTCGATTTTTCGCTTCATGTCGCGACTCCCGCCGGACTCGATCCGCAAGCCGGCCTGGTCGATTGGGCGCGCCGTTCGGGTGCCCGCGTGAAGCTTATCCACGATCCCCATGAAGCGGTACGGGGAGCGGATGCGGTCGTCTCGGATTGCTGGGTTTCGATGGGCGACGTGGACGAGGCCTTTCGCCACGGATTGCTTGCGCCCTATCAGGTCAACGCGAAATTGATGGCCGCCGCTGGCAAGGACGCGATCTTCATGCATTGCTTGCCGGCCCATCGCGGTGAGGAGGTCACCGACGATGTGATCGACGGTCCGCAATCCGTCGTATTCGACGAAGCCGAGAATCGGCTGCATGTGCAAAAAGGAATCCTTGCCTGGTGTTTTGGAGCGGTGCAGGCATGACCGGCCAGGCAGCCGGGGAACCGCCGATTCTAATTAAAGTCATCCCGCCTTAGGAATATTCACGGGTGGGGCTCCTGAGACCGTGGTGCTTGGCAAACCCCACAAGGGCAGAGGGACCCGAAGCGAAGTCGAGCCGGGTGAAGGGCGCTCGCGAAGGCGCGATTACGCCGCGATTCCTTCAACCGTCAAACGGTGCACATCGGTATGATCGTTCGCATGCGTCCGCACGCTCCCAGTTGCTTCCGTCTGCTCCCGTAAAACCCGCCACTTCATCTCATTCCCCAGATCAATAATGACCCGAAACACATATCGCCCCCAACTTTGGGATGGCCTCCTCACGCTTGCTTTGACTTGGTCTCGTCAAGCCGCTAATCCATCAAATCGCGCGTTAAAACGGGATCATTCTCAAAAAATTCTATGTCCCTATGACACAAGCCACGACGCCGGTTTCCGCTTTCGTCCCCATCCCTATCCGTGCACACGCTGTCTCCAACACCGTCAAAGTTCAACCGGCGACAATCGATCCATTAGGTGCGTTCCACCATCTCTGATCCCACGCTGAAAGCGCTAGGCACACCGTTTGCGCGAGTAGGGTGAATATGAAACTGTATCCGCAAGACCTGCAAAAAATCGCCGACCTCACGCTGGAGCACTACAATCAGCATGCCGAAGAATTCTGGGAAGGCACGCGCGATCACAACGTCAGCCAGAACATTGAGGCGCTGTTGCGGCATATCGAGGGTGAGCCGCCGTTCACGATACTCGATTTTGGCTGCGGACCAGGACGCGACCTCAAGGTGTTTGCCGAACAAGGTCACATCGCAATCGGTTTGGAAGGCGCCGTGCATTTTGCGGCAATGGCGCGCGCCCATAGCGGCTGCGAAGTATGGCAGCAGGATTTCCTCAAGCTCGAACTGCCGGAAAAACATTTCGATGGCGTGTTCGCCAATGCCGCGCTGTTTCATGTCCCGAGCCAGGAGTTGCCGCGCGTGTTGCGGGAACTCTGCACCACTCTAAAACCGGGTGGCGTGCTGTTTAGCTCGAACCCGCGCGGGCGTAATGAAGAAGGCTGGAATGGCGGACGCTATGGCGTGTATCATGATCTTGAAAGTTGGCGTCGCTATATGTCAGCCGCGGGGTTCGTGGAGCTTACCCATTATTACCGCCCCGACGGCGTGCCACGCGAACAGCAGCCCTGGCTGGCGAGCGTCTGGCGCAGGTTGGCGCCCTGAAATACATCGCTTCCGCCGGGACATCCCAAGCAATCAGGCGAGCACGTTTGCAAGCAGGAGGGCGCGCGAAATGACCGAAGGAACTGCGCGGCGCTCTCCTGCGCCACGGCGCGAGGACTATGCAGTCGTGAACGGCTCGCGGGGGCCGCGCCGTGATTTCAGGATCACGGTCGGCCTGCGCGAGGGTTGGGATGCCGAGGGGCGGGTCTACGACGTTTCCGAGGCGGTACGCACCGCGCGGGCCTGGATGAGCCGCCGGGTGGGGGCCAGCCTGCCGGCGCTTTCCGGCATGTTCACCCGCGCCGAGGTGACCTATGCCTGGCCCCGTCCGGACGGCTCGGCCGGTTCCGACCGGGAACCGGTTGCGGTCTTCACCGGCGAGGCGGTGCATGCCTATCTGGGACATCTGTCCGACCAGGAGATCGAGACGATGCTGAACGAACTTGCGGTCGAACTCGGCGCCGCCCTGGGGCAGGAACAACTCTATGTGGCGTTTTGCGACCGGACCTGGATCCTCGACGCTGGCGAGCGAGAAGGTTAGCAGCGGCCTCGCGCCGGTCCAACCAACTCTGAATTACCATTTTGCGACTGCGTGGCGGCGTAAACCCACCCCTAGCTGAACCGTTTCGAACGCTGATTCGAAAGGGATAGGCGGGGATGTTTGCGGTGGAGACCTAGACCATGATCGCTTCAAGTTAAATCGCTCATGGTCTCTATGTCTTTGTTTTATCGCATGATCTTATCCAAAAAGTCTGCAACTTTTTGGGATCATGCTCTAACGCAGCGTGCGGCGGGATCAATTCGATTCGGCGGAAGATTGAATTGTGCTTTTGGCGACTTCCTTGAGCCAATATTCGTTTGCCTTCAACACTTCGACCTCGCGAAAAGGCGAGGGCGATTGAGTAAGCAGAGAGGAGGGCATATTGCGGACATAAGTGTCGAAGAATGCGAGGAGATAGGCATCGCGTATCGACTTGAACTCGATATGGGTTCGTGAGCAACCACGACTTGGAAAAACGGCGCTTGAAGATTTCATCGGAAAAATTGTCGTGACGGGAGCCATGCAAGATAAACCCAAAGCCGCCGGGCTGGTTGGCGAGCCGCAGTTCCTCGCGCCAATCGCGATCGTTGAGCGTCGCCTCGTATCGTTCGTTTAGGTTGGGGGACTGGAGTTGGGCCGTCCCTGGAATGGGAGTGTCGTCACTAATGATCATGTAAGGTTTATCGAGAGCGCCAAGGGCGGCCTGTCCAAACAGCCAGCCGTCGAGATTTGCCACGGCAACGATGCGCGGGTCAAAGGTGCCGGCTTCCGCCGCCGTCGACCCCCCAAAGGAAAAGCCGAAGAACCCAACCCGGTCGAATTGGACCCGTGCGCGCCAGTCCGCGTTGGCGCAGGCTTTGAGCCGGTCGAGCGCCGTTAGTGCTTTTTCGGCTTGGCGGCGGACTTTGCGATCGCCGATCCGCAAAGAGGTTTTGAATGCCTCGGCGGATGAAAAATCGAAAGTCAAGGGTTGCCAGTCGTCCGGTGCGGTCGGCGGGAGCGGATCGCGATCTATGTCGTCAATGGCCATCACAACATATCCATGGCTCGCAAGCTCCGTGGCAGTCGAGGCATTGTCGTCCTTTACGCCGCCATTCCATGGCGCATAGAGGAGAATGGGAAATTGTGACCGAGGTTCAGATAGGCGACGAACATCGACAACTTTCGAACAGGCAACTGGCGGCGCGGATTCGGCCAACAAGTCTGTTGCGGGAAGGTTCGCCGCCGCGGGATACCATATCTGCACAAAGATCGTTGGGTCATTGGCGGCTGAAGCCAGGAGAGCGGCGTTGACCGCCGTAACCTGAAATGGGCCGGAAGTTGCCGTTGGTGCCCGGGCGATCACGAAATGTCGCAAGGCCGTCAGGATACGGGGCACCGATGGGACGAAGAGCAGACCGCCGATCCCAAATCCAGTCGCTAACGCGACGAGAGTGAAAGAGCGGGTTGGCCGCATCGAACGATACTGTACAATGATTATAACGATGGTCGTCAGGATGATCAGCGCGCCGATTATCCAACCATACCGGTCACGCCAGTGAACGAAATTCATATCCGGTATCCTCGCGATTAGTTCGCGGGGCGGCGGCACCGTCCCCTCGGGTCGTGGACACCCTCGTGATCAATCAATAAAAAAAGCCGATGCGGGTGGCATGAGCGGGGTACATTCGTCAAGCCCGCGAGGCTTCGCTCCGGACCATTTGGTCGCGCTCCGCATCCACTTGGTCGAGCAGAGGTTGCAGATGTTCGGCGGTCCGGTCCGCGCCGTCGCCCAGGAACATATCCAGGTGCCCGCCCGGGACCCGGTGAACGAAGAGCCTGCCCTTGACGAGATCGGACCATTTCATCTTCGGGTCGGCAAAACGGGTCACGACTTCGTCGCTTTGCAACACCACCACGTCGCCAACCGATGCGGACGCCCGGTAACGGTCTAGCATATCTTCGAGATAGAGCAGGATCCGCCGGGTGGCCAAGTCATCCTTTCGCAGCTTTGCCCGGCTGACGAGGTGGAGCGCGGCGGCCATGTCCATAATCCTGCTCTGGCGCACTAGCGTGAAGGACAAAAGAAACTCCGCCACCGACTGCTTACCGCTTAAAACGAGTCCGCATCTATGCTTAACGGAGCGCAACCGGTAGGACCATCTTAACAGAAAACGCCGGATGAACGGAAGGCTCTTGATATAGCCGGGCAACCAGGTGTCGGCCATCACGACCAGTGGAACTGACTCTCCGGCCTGTCTCAATTGCTGCGCCGCTTCATAGGCGATGACCCCCGCGACACAAAGTCCAAATAGGATATAGGGACCGTGCGGCCGCGCCTCGCGGATAAGGCGCACATAATCGGCCGCGATCTCATTCATATTGCGGTGGGTCAATGAACGAGGATTGCTGGGATCAAATAGCTGAAAGCCAAGAAACGGCCGATCCGTTCCGATCCTTCGCGCGAGATTGTAATAGCTCATCGTATTTTCGAAGGCGATAATTGGCGTCTTGTCGCCGAGCGGTTGAATCTGGACGATGCTCCAAGGGTCCAGCGGCGTTTCGATCCTGGACACATGGGCCGCGAACTCTCGCACGGTCGGCGCCTGAAAAAGGGTCATGACATTGATTTTGACGCCAAAGGTACTCGCGACCTTGCTCATGAGCCGCATGGCCAACAAGGAATGCCCGCCGAGCTCGAAGAAATTCGACGTGGGGCCGATATCCGGAACTTGAAGGACATCCCGCCAGATTTCCGTGAGCGTCAGCTCGGTCTTGGAAAGCGCCCGCGCCGAGACTGGCACGCCGGCGGGGCGCGGCAATTGCCGGCGATCGACTTTCCCGTTCGGCGTCAGCGGAAACGACTCCAGCGTCACAACGTCCGCCGGAATCATGTGCTCGGGAAGTTTCGCGCGTAGGACAGCGATTGCCGTGTCGCCAAAGACTTGGCCCATGCCGGCGGGCAAGGCCTGAGCTGGCTTCAGATAGGCGACGATGCGTTTTTGCCCAATGTCCTTGCAGATTTTCTCGTCCAAATCCTCACGAAGCATCACGATGGCGTCGGCGATGCGGGGATTGGCACGTAGACTATTCTCGATCTCGTCGAGCTCGACGCGCTTTCCATTGATTTTGATCTGGCGATCCGTGCGGCCCAAGAATTCGAATATTCCGCCGGGACGCCGGCGCGCCATGTCGCCGGTCAGATAGAGACGTTCTCCAGGCGCTTTGCCGAACGGATTCGGAATGAATTTCTCGTTTGTCAACTCCGGCCGGTTGAGGTAGCCCAGGGCTAGACCGTCGCCGCCAGCGCAAAGCTGGCCGATCTCGCCATCTTTGACCAACTCGAAACCTGGCCCCAGAAGATACACCTCAGTATGGGCGATCGGGACGCCGATGGGGACGCCGCCGCCGCCCCACCCCTCGCGCGGAATTGGATAGCAGCAGGTGAAGGTCGTGTTCTCGGTCGGACCATAGCCGTTGACCAACTGAGTGCTAGGCAGTCCCGCCAGCGCCTTTTCGACATGGGCTGGCGACAAGACGTCCCCGCCGGCGAGGATGCGCCGCAGCGGCCGCAAGTCCACCATCCGCTCGTCGACCAGCAAATGAAACAGGCCCGCCGTGAACCAGGCCGTCGTTACGCCATATCGCTTGATCGCCTCGCCGATGTCGTCGAGCGACGGACGCGGCTCGCGAACAATCCCGAGGCGCCCGCCATTCAGCAGCGCACCCCAGATTTCGAATGTAGAGGCGTCAAAGGCGAGCGGAGCCATGTGGAGGAAGCATTCGTCCGGCCCAAAGCTTGCGTAATCTTGGTCCTTCACCAGTCGCGCGATCGCCTTGTGCGGGACGAGGACGCCCTTTGGCCGTCCGGTCGAACCCAACGTATACATCACATAGGCGACGTTGTCCGCCTCATGGGCGCGCGCAACCGCCGCATCGTCTTCGGCGGAAGCAGCCAGGAAAGCTTCCTCCATGTCCACGAAGGGACGCCGATCGAAAGCGCCGGAGGCCACAAATTCCCGCTGCGCCAGCGTGAGTGCTGGACTGCAATCCTCCAGCATGAAGGCAAGAAGGTCTCCTGGGTAGCTCGGGTCAAGCGGGACATACGCTCCGCCGGCCTTGAGAATGCCGAGAAGCGCCGCTATCGCGCCAATGGAGCGCTGCGCTAGGAGTGCGACGCGATCGCCGGCTCGGACACCGAGCTTTTGAAGATACCTCGCGAGTTGGTTCGACCGCCGGTCGAGCTCGCGATAGGACACGGTTGTGGCCCCGTCGAGAACGGCGAGTGCGCCGGGCGCAGCCTGCGCCTCCGCGGAAAAGAGTTCGTCGACCGTTCTGGTCGGGGAATAGGCCGGCCAGTTTAAAACGTTTCGAAATCTCAACTGGGGGTCTTACCGCTCCTCCAACATTTGCGGAAAGCAAGGACGACGCCTCGGTTGTGGAACACTCGTCGCGGAATGTCCCTGGACCAATCGTAGTGCCAACGGGCGGAATGAGCGAAGACAATCTCGCATCGGGATTGATAATAGCGAACTCGATAGTCGCCATCAGGAATTCGAGCATCCGCTCGGCGGTGCTTCTCTCGAACAGGTCGGGGTTGAATTCCAGGGCCATCCGCCAGCCGCTCGGCCAATGCACCAAGAAAAAATTGAGATCGTAAAGCGAGCCGGCCGATAGCGAGGGTTGACCACCTAGGTCGAATCTGCCGTAATTTTTTTGGTCGATGACGTCACGTAATACGGTAAAATTCATCGAGATCAGCGGCATGCGTCTGGGATCGCGTGGCGGATTGAGAAGCTCGACCAACTTGTGATACGGCATTTGCCGGTGAATGAACGCATCCCGAACCGTTTCGTTCACACGCGTGAGGAACTCCTCGAAGGCCGGATCGCCGGAGGCATCGAATCTCAACACGAGATCGTTGATGAAAACGCCGATCAAATTCTCAAGGTCCACTTCGTCGCGTCCGGCGATCTGGGTTGCGAAAATTACGTCGGTTTCGCCGCTGTAGCGGTGCAGCATCAAAGCGGTCACGGCACAACCGAAGCTGAACAAAGTGAGATTGTGTTTTCGCGCGGCCCCTTCCAATTTGTCGCCAAGCGCCGGCGGCAGAATCGCGGCGAGGATTTCGCTCCGGTAGGTTGGTTGAGTGGGGAGCTCATGGTCCGGAAGAATCTCGAAATAGGGCGCTCCGGACAGTTTGTTTTTCCAATAAGTGGTCTCCGCCTCGAAGCCGGCACTGGCGAAATATTCCTTCTGCCAGAGGCAATAGTCGCCGTATTGTAGCGGCAGCTCCGGCAGAGCGTAGGCGCGGTTGGACTCCAGCGCCTCGGCGATCGTGCCAAATTCATGGGACAGGACGCGGATTGACCACCCATCGAAGACGATGTGGTGAGCGGTCACCAGCAAAAGGCCATGATCGGCGGACAGGCGCAGCAAGGTCACCCGGATCAGCGGCAATTGTCCAATGTCGAACGGCACGTGCGCCTCGCGGTAACCCAACGCCATGGCTTCATCGAGCCGCTTTTCCTCGGGAATGGCCGTCAGATCGACAACCGACAAATGGAAATCAAGGTGGGCGGCTACTTCCTGCACGGGTTCGCCGCCTTTATCGATGAAGCTCGTGCGCAGGATCTCGTGCCGGTCGACGATTGTCTGAAAGGCTTGCTCGATCGTCGAAGGATTGAATCGCCCCCTGAGCTCCCAACGCAGGGCGATGTTGAGAACCGAACTTCCAGGGCTTAGCGCATGGATGAACCAGCATCGCTGTTGCGACGACGAGCACGGAAATAACAGTTCTGCGCTCGTCTTCGTCTTCGGACCGGCCAAGTGATGAACGCCTTCCATTATCATCCCGACACACCCAACCTGCGCCTGAAACTTTGCAGCGAGGGCGCCACATTGCTTAGCGCGACCATCGATTCCTCCGGCTGGTCATACGTGGCCCGCGCCAATTCGGCGATAGTCGGATGCCGCATCAGCTGTGCCGCATCGAGGCCGAGACCCCGCTCCCGCGTCCGCGCGGCGATGCGGAACAGGTCGATGGAGTCAGCCCCGAGCGCGAAGAGGTTATCGTGAATGCCAATGTCGCCCGTTTGCAGAACTTCGCCCCAAATCGTGGCGAGCTTGATCTCGAGCGGCGTCTGGGGTGGCGAAATCACCCGTTCCGGTAACGCGTGCGCGGGATCGGGTCGCGGCAGCGCCTTGCGGTCGATCTTGCCGTTCTGGATGCGGGGTAGCGCGTCGAGACGCAAGATGTGCGCTGGGACCATGTAATCCGGCAATTCCTCGTGCAATTTGGTTTGCAGCCCGCTCATGCTCGGGACGGTGCCTTCGGGCGCCGCGATATAGCCGACGAGGTCATCGCCGTGCAAAACGGCGGCTGTTTCCGGGCGGCCGGAAACGCGCCGCAGCGCATCTTCGACATCGCCAAGTTCGATGCGGAACCCGCGCAATTTGATTTGGCTATCGGCGCGTCCGAGCAGTTCGAAGCGACCGTTCGCGAGATAGCGGGCGCGATCGCCAGTCCGATAGAGGCGCCCGTTCGTGCCGCTAGAAAACGGATTTTCCGTGAAGCTTTGCTGGGTGAGCGCTTGATTTTTATGATATCCCCGCGCGAGTCCCGCGCCGGCGATGCAAAGCTCGCCAGAAACTCCGATTGCCGCCGTATTTCCCGCCGCCTCAAGGATATACATCCTGGTGTTTGCGATCGGCCGGCCGAAATCGATAGCGCCGCCGTTTTGCCGTTCCGCCAGCGACCAGATCGTTGTTTCGGTCGGTCCGTACATGTTCCACAGTTCGCCCGATCCGAGATCCTGGGCGAGTTTCTGGTCGAGCGCCTCGCCGCCGCACAGGATTTTGAGTCCCTTCGGATTGAGCCCCGCTTCCAGCAATACCCGCCATAGGGCCGGAGTGGCCTGCATCATCGTTGGCGAGGTGCGGGTGATCAGCGCGGCCAGGAAAAACGGGTCCATGACATCGGCCCGGCTCGCGATCGCGAGCTCGGCGCCGGCCGTCAACGGCAAAAAGATTTCAAGAGCGGCAATGTCGAAGCATGGCGTCGTCACGGCGAGGAAGACATCGGCGGCGCTAATGCCGGGCGACAGCCGCATCGCGGTCAGGAGGTTCACGACCGAGCAATGTTCGATATCGATGCCCTTTGGCCGGCCCGTCGAACCGGAGGTGAAGATACGATAAGCGAGATCGGCTGGGTGCACGCGCGGAAGTGGGGGCAGTTGGTCTTCGGCCGAGTCCGCGCCGGCTTCTCCAATGCCGATGCAAACCGGAATCACCGCTTTGATGCCGTCTTCGAGCGTTGCCGAAGTCAAAGCGATCTTAACATCGGCCTCGGAAACGATCGCGTGGATGCGCGCGGGCGGATAGATCGGATCGAGCGGAACATAGGCGCCGCCCGCCTTGAGGACGGCAAGCATGGCGACGGGCAGCTCCGCCGAGCGGTCGAGATAAATCGCGACCGGCGTTTCGCGTGTGACCCCGGCGGCAATCAACCGCCAAGCCACACGATCCGCGCGCGTGATCAGTTCGCGATAGGTGACGGTGCTATCTTCGAAGCGGACCGCGACGGCGTCCGGAGTAGCTGCCGCTTGCAAATCGATCAATTCGTGAACGGCGAGTTCTGGGATGGGATACTCCGGCCCCGCGAAGGCGGCGTGGAGAGCGGCCTCCTCTGCCTGGGTCAGGATAGGCAGCCGCAAGGCCGCCTGGTCCATATCGCTGGCGATGGCTTCGAGCAGCGTCCGGTAATGGCCGATCCAGCGCGCGATGGTCGCCCGCTCGAACAAGTCCGTGCTGTAATCGCAATCGACGATGAGGCCGTGGTCCTCCGCGACGACATTGAAAAACAGATCGAAATTCACAAAATGCTTGGGATTGGCGTCGGTCGAGACGGCGAGATCCCGGAAGGGAAGATTTTGCCCGATCCGCTCCAAATTGAACTGCGCTTCGATCAAGGGGAGCCGGTTGAGCTCTCGCGGCATATCGAGCGCCCGGACGAGGGACCCAAAAGTGTAGCTTTGATAATCGGCCGCATCGAGAAGAAGCTGCTGGGTCTTGCGCGCCGCCTCGAGGAAGGTGACGCCGTCTGGGAACTGACCTCGCAACGGCAGGAAGTTGACGCAATGGCCGACGAGAGGCCCTTCGACGTGCACGCTCTGCCCGGCGGTCGGAATGCCGGCGACGATATCGGTTTGTCCGCTCAAGCGGGCAAGCAGCAACTGATAGGCGGTTAACAGCACGGCGAACAAGGTACAGCCGTTGCGCGCGGCCGCCTGCTTCACGCCCTCGTACAGGGACGCCTCGATCGTTCCGCGCAGCGTGGCGCCACGGAAACTCTTAAGCACCGGGCGCGGATGATCGAGCGGCAGGGCCAAAGGCTCCGGCGGTTGCGCGAATTGTTGCAGCCAATAGGCCTCCGCTTCCGGCTGCACCGCGCCGTGGCGTGCCGCAAAGTCGACGAAGCTGTGCGCCGCTGGTAGGCTGGCGGTGGCTCCGCTTAGGCGGGCCGAATAGAGCGCCCCAAGTTCTTCCAAAAGGATGTTCGTCGACCAGCCATCGCAGACAATGTGATGGGCGGTCATCACCAGCATATGGCGGTCTTGGCCATGGTCCGGCACCAAGGTGAAGCGAATGAGCGGACCATTAACCAAGTCGAAGGGAGTCGCGGCCTCGCTTTCGATGACATCGGCAAGACAGTCATCGAGCGGCACGACCTCGCCGGGCTCCGCGATGGCGAAGGCCAGCGGCGATGCCGCCGTCACCGTAAAACCGTCGCCTGCCGGCGCGAAACGGATGCGAAGCGCCTCGTGGCGTTGCACCAAATCGCGCGCCGCTTTCCGCAGCGCTTGCCTGTCGAGCCTGCCGCGCAAATCGAGCGTGACCGATTCGTTGAAGGCGCAGGAAGCGGCGTCGCCGAGTTGGGCGCTGAGCCAAATTTCCATTTGGCTTTCGGTGAGCTGGCCTTGGCGCGCCCCGGCTGATTCCGGCGTCCGCCCGAAGAGGCCCGCGGCCATCATCTGTGCCGAAGCCGCATCGAAAGCCTCGACGATTTTCGCGAGATCGGCATCGTCGTGGGCGGTCGTCAGGAAACAGGGGAAGCCTTCCTGGATATGGATGCCCCGTTCGCGCATCAGGTAATAGAAGAGCGATGCGAAATGATATTCGGCGGGGAATTTGAGGAAGAAGATCGAACCGAAATGATGAATTTCGGCCGGCACGCCATGGCGCTCGACGACGGCGTTAAGGTCGTCCACGAGACGTCCGGTGCGCTCGGACAACCTTTCCTGCAGGCTTGGCCCGGCTGCTTTGAGATGCTTCAAAACCGCGGCGGTGGCGGCGAGCGTCAGCGGGTGGCGCACGAAAGTGCCGGCGAAGAAAGTTACTCCGGCGGCCGGATAGGAATCATCGCCATATTGCCACATGCCGCCGTCGAGAGCATCCATGAACGCCGCCTTGCCGGCTAGGATGCCGATGGGCATGCCGCCGCCGGCCACCTTGCCATAGGTGACAAGATCGGCGCGGATGCCGAACAAGGCCTGGACGCCGCCCGGATGGACGCGGAAGCCTGTAACGATTTCGTCAAAGATTAAAGCGGTCCCCGCCTTCGCGGTCAGGTCGCGCAACGCCTCCAGGAATTGCCGGGGACGGAAGTCCGGCCGCCGGCTCTGCACAGGTTCGACCAGGACCGCCGCCAATTCATGGACGTGCTGTTCGAGCCAGGCGAGGCTCTCGGGAGTTCCATAGTCCAGGATGGTGATGTTGGCGATGGATTCGGCCGGAATACCCGGAGCGATCGGAAATACCCGCGCAACGCCCGCGCGAAGGCCGCCTCGCGCCAAAACTTCGTCGAATTGGCCGTGATAGTCGCCGGCGAAATAGACGACGCGGTTGCGCCCGGTCACCGTTCGCGCGATCCGCATCGCCGCCATCACCGCTTCGGACCCGGTGTTGCAAAAGGTCATCCGCTCGTTGCCAGTGAGATCGCAAAGGAGTTTTGCGACCTCGCCGGCGAGAGGCGTTTGCGGCCCCAATTCAAAGCCTTGGTCGATTTGCGCGATGAGCGCTTCACGAACGAAATCGGGTGCGTGGCCGAAGGCGGTAGGACCAAAGCCGTTCAAGAGATCGATATACATGTTGCCATCGACGTCCCAAAGTTTCGAGCCCTCGGAGCGGACGGTGACAATCGGGTAAACGATCTCCTTCCATTCCGGATGGAATCCCGCGGCGACCCGGGGATCGGCGAGCACCGCGCGCGATGCCTGGGTCATGTCCTTGGAACCGCGCGTGCGCGTTGTGTAGCGTTCGATCAGCTCGGCGACAAAACGGCGTTGCCCGGCGTCGAGACCGGCATCGCGCGCTTGCCCGATGGGCTTGAAGGGGCCAAACGCCTCGCCGGGTGTTTTTTCCGGAAGCGGCCTTGCTTGAAGCGCCGCCGCCGCTTGTGGGGTTTGCCGGACGGCTGGGGCCGTCGCCGCGGCCAAAGGTGCCGCGCCGCCAATCTGGCGCAAGGTTTCGAGCTGCCGGTTTATGAGGTCGGTCATGCTGGCGAGCTGCGCCGCCATGACTTGCTCGACGCCTTGTCCCGGCCCGGAAGCAGCCGCAAAACCGGGTGCGGGGATCGCCGCTTGATGAGGTGTGGCGGGGCTCGCCTCGATTTGGCCCCGCGCGGCTGGGGTGGCCTCGACCACGAAATTCTCCGCCACCCGGTCCAGATGCCCAGCGACGGCGTCCACTGTCGCAAGCTCGCCCATCATCTGGCGAAAGCTGACGGCGGCATTGAATCGGGTCTTGATGGCTTGGCTCGCCTGCGTGAGGAAAAGTAAATCGAAGCCGAGCTCGAGGAAACTTGTGCCGGGCGGCGCGCTGGCAACGTCGATGCCCGAAAGATTTTCGAGCAAAGCCGCCAGTTCGGCCCGGATCGCTGCTTGGCGGTTTGGCGTTTCAGGTTGTTGCGCGATCCCCGCATTGGGGGCCGGTTGCTGTGGTCCGTTTGCCATGGCGGTAATGTACTTTCCTTCAAAAGAGATAGCAACGCCTGGGCTGGTGCTTGGGGCATCTATAAAATAGCGCTTCCGCTGGAAAGGATATGTAGGCAGGACGACGCGCCGTTGCGGTGCGCCTTCGTATAACGCGTGCCAATCCGGCGCCGCTCCAATGGTCCACAAGCGTCCGAGCGTATCGAGAAACACCGCGTCCGCGTCGCGTTCCTCGACCGGGTCTGGGAGCGACGCGGCGATCAGAGGCGCCCCGCGCGACGCGTGGTTTTGCCGGGCGAGGCTGGTGAGCGTTCGCCCGGGGCCGACCTCGATCAGGATTGGCGATAACGGTTCGGCGAGGCACGCGAATGCCGCGGAGTAGCGCACCGTCTCGCGGCAATGCCGCGCCCAATAGTGCGGGTCCGTCGCCTGATCCGCCGTTATCCATGTTCCCGACATGGTGGAGATGTACGGAATGCTGGGCGCGCTGAGGGAAATTTTCGCCAAGATCTTCGCCAGCGGTTCGATCACCGGATCGACCATCGCCGAATGAAAAGCATGCGAGGTCCGCAACCGCCGCCAGCCGGCGCCACGGGCAGTCAGTTTCGCCTCGAAAGCGTCGATTGCCGGATGCGGCCCGGCGACAACGCAGACGGAATTGGCGTTGACAGCGGCGATCGACAGATCGCTGGGCAGGCAGGCCTCAAGTTCGGGCTCCGCCAGCATGACCGCGAGCATCGCTCCTTCCGGCAGCTCCTGCATCATGGCGCCGCGCGCGGCAACAACAGTCAGGGCGTCTTCGAGCCGCATCACGCCGGCGAGCGTCGCGGCGACGAATTCGCCGATGCTGTGGCCAAGCATGGCGGCTGGCTCAAAGCCCAGGCTCCGCCATAACGCCGCGACGGAGAAGCTGACGCTGAACAGGGCGGGTTGCGCGAGCGCGGTCGCTTGGAGTCGCGGCCCAGCCTCCCGAGAGTCGCCGAAAAGGACCTTGCGCAGGTCGAGGCCAAGCAACGGTTCCAGAATTGAAGCGCATTGGTCGATCGTGCGCGCGAAAACCGGATAACGCCGGTAAAGGCCCTGACCCATGCCCGGATATTGCGCGCCCTGGCCAGGAAACAAAAAGGCGAGCTTCGGCGGGGATGCGGCCGCCGTTTCGGCTTTGCCGGGGCCGCCGAGTATCTCGATCAAGCCGCGCCTGTCCTTGGTGACAGCGGCGAACCGCGAGGCGAAACCGCGCCTGCCGGTTTGCAAGGTGAAGGCGATGTCGCCAATGCTCTGTTCCGCGTGCGTTTCGACATGTGCCGCGAGGCGGCCACGGGCTTCCGCCAGGGCATTGTCGTCGCGGGCCGACAGGACAAACAAATGCGCGGCCTCGCCATTGGGGGCGGTAGCGGCGGCGGCCGGGATCGAGGGCGCTTCCTCGACGATCAGATGGACATTGGTTCCGCCTACGCCCGCGGCATTGACCCCGGCGATGCGCGGTTTGGCGCCGCGCGGCCAAGGCCGCAACTCGGCATTGACGAAGAATGGGCTCTCCTCAAGGCCGAGTTTCGGGTTTGGGGTCTTGAAATGAAGCGTCGCGGGCAGGCTTTCATGTTCGAGCGCAAGAATGGTTTTGATTAACCCGGCGACGCCGGACGCGATATCAAGATGACCGATGTTCGTTTTGACCGTGCCGATCGCGCAAAATCCCTTGCGATCGGTGGTCGCACCAAATGCCTTGGCGAGGCCGGCGATTTCGATCGGATCGCCAAGCGGGGTCGCGGTGCCGTGGCACTCCACATAGGAAATGGAGTCGGCGGTGACATCCGCCACGGCATGGGCGAGGGCGATTACCTTGGCTTGGCCATCGCTGCTCGGCGCCGTATAGCCGACTTTCCTGGCCCCATCGTTGTTGACCGCGCTGCCGCGAATGACCGCGCGGATCTGGTCGCCGTCGGCCAAGGCGGCGTTGAGACGCTTCAACAGCACCACCCCGGCGCCGCTGCCGAACACTGTCCCCGCCGCTTCGGCGTCGAAGGTGCGGCAGTGACCATCCGGCGAAACCATGCCGCCCTCTTGAAAGAGATAGCCGCGCTTCTGCGGGAAGGTAATCGATACGCCGCCCGCGAGTGCCATTTCGGCGCGGTAATCGAGAAGGCATTGGCAAGCTTCCGCGACGGCAAGAAGCGAGGTCGAACACGCCGATTGCACGGTAAAGGCGGGACCGCGCAGATCGAGCTTGTAAGCGGTCCGCGTCGCGATGAAATCGGCGCCGTTGCCGACAAGCGTCGGAAATTCGCCGACTTGATAGGTGCCGGTCATATTTTCGAGCCGCTGCCGGTCCGCCAGCACGTTATAAAGGAGGTAGGTATTGAAACTGCTCCCGGCGTAGACCGCAATCTCGCCAGGAAAAGCGGCGGGGTCGTAACCGGCGCTCTCCAGAGCCTCCCAGGCGATTTCCAAAAAGACCCTTTGTTGCGGGTCGGTCAGCTCCGCCTCGCGGGGCAGGAAATTGAAGAAGCCGGCATCGAACAGCTCGAACTCCATCCAAAATCGATCTTGCGCGCACATAGCCGGGCTGGTTTTGCACCGAACGGCCGTAGGCATCCTCCAGCTCGTCGGGAGCAAAATGGGTGATGGATTCCACGCCACGCCGGAGATTGTCCCAGAACGCATCGAGCGCCGGCGCGCCAGGGAAGCGGCCGGCCATGCCGATCACGGCTATGGCGGGAAGAGCATCTTGGGCGGACATTACTTGCCTGTGGCCGAGTTCGCGTGGACGATGGACGAACGGGCGCGGTTCTGGCGCGCGCGCCGTTGGAGTGCCGCATGCGCCGCGGCTTGAGCGGTGGCATCGGCCGCCGGCGCACCGGACAGCCGGCCGTGCAGAAGCCGGATCGTCGGCAGATCGAACAAATCCTTGATCGAAATCCGTCCCGGGAAAAGCCGTTCGACGTCGGCATGCACGCCAAGGAGCTGGAGCGAGCTGCCGCCGAGGTCGAAAAAGTTTTGGTCGACATCGATGGTTTCCAGCTGAAGGTGACGGCGCCACAAATCGATCAGTATGGCCTCGACCGGGGCGGTGAACTGGGTGTTCGAAGGGTTTTGTGTCCGCGCGTTTGCTGCCTGGCGACTCAGGGCGAGGCGGTCGATCTTGCCTGTCCCAGTAAGCGGAAAAGCATCGACCGTCTCCAGGCGCGCCGGGATCATATGCGGCGGCAAAAAGCGGTTGGCGGCCTCCCGGAAGGCGGCGCTGGAAAGGGAAGCGCCGGGGAGCGGAACAACGAAGGCGACCAGATGCTTGGCGCCATTCGTCAAGACGCAAGCGACGACGGCGATGTCGGTGAGCGGGAGGTGGCGCCGCAGCACGGTTTCGACATGCTCGGGCTCGATCCTGCGGCCGTTCACCTTGATCTGATTGTCCATGCGTCCGAGGAAATGCAGCAAGCCTGTCTCGTCGCGCCGGACGAGGTCGCCGGTGAGATAGAGCCGTTGCACCGGATCTTGCGCGGCAGGGTCCGCGATGAATTTTTGTTGCGTGAGATATGGGGCGTTAAGATAACCGAGCGCCAGCCCCTCGCCGCCGACATAGAGCTGCCCCGCCGAGCCTTCGGGGACGGGACGCATGTCGCCATCGAGAATGCGCAAAATCGTGCCCGCGACCGGCCAGCCGATGGGGACTGGCGAATCCGCCGGCAAATCCGCCGGCGCGGTAAAGGTCGTTGTGAAGGTCGTGTTCTCAGTCGGCCCGTAAACCGAAATGAAATGACCGGAATTAAGAAGCCGCGCCGCCTTAGCGACATGCACCGGAGACATGACGTCGCCGCCCGAGACCAGATAACGAAGCTTGCGCAGTGGAGCGGGACGCTGGTCGATCATAAGGTTGAAGAGGCCGCTGGTTAGAAACAGGGTCGTCACGCCTTGTTCCTCTATCGCGGCGGCGATCGCGTCGAGGCTGAGCAAGCCCGCTTCTGGAATCACCAGTTCGGCGCCATTGAGCAGTGCGCCCCAAATTTCGAAAATCGACGCATCGAAAGTCAAGGGCGACGCTTGCAGGAAAATTTGATCGTCAGAAAACCGCATATAGCCGGGATTTTTGACCAGCCGGACAATGGCGCGATGCGGGATAACGACGCCTTTCGGCTCCCCCGTGGAGCCGGAAGTGAACATGACGCAGGCGGGGTCCGAGCCCGCGACTTTCGCGGCCTCGCCCCGGCGGCCGGCGGACCCCGCCAACGGCGCGGCGTCAACATCGATCACCGGCACCGCCGCGGCGAGTTGTGGGAAGCGCCGCAGCGTTGCACCGTTCGAAACAACACATGTCAACTTGTGCCGCTGGATAAGATCGAGAATGCCTTGCGGCGGGCTGCTCGGGTCGAGCGGCACGAACGCCCCGCCTGCTTTCAGCACCGCCAGGAAGGATGTGATGGTGGATAAGGAGCGGTCGAGGAGAATGCCGGCGAGCGCGCCTTTTTCAACACCAGCGGCGGTGAGCCGATCGCGGAGGGCATCGGTCCGGGCGTCGAGGCCGGCGTAGGTCAATCGTTCCGCGCCGCTCCGGACGGCGAAAAACCCAGGCTTTACCGTGACCGGAATTTGAAAGCATTGGGGTACGTTGTCGAAATCGTTCCCGGACATCGAATTGCCTCAAAAATACGCCGCCGACAAAAAATCAATTGTGATCATACCCTAAGCACTAGACTTTTGTATACCCAAATGAGCTAGGCGGTCACAAAACCCGCACATTTTGGCGTCCTTTCGCGGCGGCGAGCTTCACCCGGTCGCGCCAAGCGGAAAAGCCCGGCGCTGTTGGGGTGACACCCGTTCACCCTGTAAATTCGCGTCCCCTGGAATGGGCGCGGCAAGCGGTTCGTTCATCGACGGTGCCGCCTTTGCACCGGGGATGCTTTGGCCGGCCTGAAAAAGGCCTGCCGCCTCAAACCGGCCGGTCAGGTCTTGCGCGCGCGATGTTTCATCGCCCTGATCGCCCGGCGCGCCGCTCGCGCGGGTTGAAGAACGGTTCGATTGGCGGCGCCGTAGACGCTTCGCTTGATGGCGTCCTTGAACGGCGAAACCCGCGGCGGGGTAGGATTTAACCCCAGGCGGCGAAGCCAATAATTGGCTCTGTAGACATCCGCTGCGATCGCGTCGAGATAGTGGAAATTAATGTTCAGCGAGACCGACACCTCGGGCCCATTCCGCACCCAGTGGGGGGCGCCGACCGGAATGTGCACGCCTTCTCCGGGGCGGAGTTCGATCACGGTGGCGCGGCTTTGGTATTGCGGCTTGTAGATCGCCGCGTTGTTGTCCACTTCCCAGAACTTTTCAATCTCCCGCTCCGGCAAAACATCGCGATCCGTTGGATCGAAGATGCTGATCGTTTTGCGGCCTCGGATCTGATACAGCCAGCTGCATTCGCGGTCGATATGGTAGGTGGTGATCCGGTGGGGCGAGTTGACGAAGATGATCGAGTCGCGAAGCTTCATGACTTGACTGAGGTCTCGCCCAGATAGCGCGACAATCTCGTCCATGCAGGCGTCGAGCAGCCTGGCGTATTCGGGATCTTCTTGCACGCTGCGCAGAATAATGAACGCCCCCGCCGTCTCGATGCGTCGCAACAGCTCATCGACCGGCAAGTCGCAAGGCGGCGCCTGATCCCAGCGCTGATCGACCCGGATTTCGCCCGCGTCGTAGTGCACAGCACGTGGATCACGCCCCCGCAAGCGGGCCAGCGCGAGCAGCCGATCAGTTGTAAAAAGCGGATTATCCGAAAGCCGATGGGTGAAAGTAAAGCAATTTTTGTCGAAGTCACGGGCAAACACCACAGGGTCCGCGTTCAGCAGTGGCCGTTCAGGAAAGGTTATGGACGACACGGAACAAATCTCCTCACAAAATAAAGCTATCGAACTAAACAAGTCACCAGCTATAATGAATCTATTAACCTATACGCGACGACGATTGGGGCGTATGAAAATGCCCGACCGTTCGACGACCACAGTAGACGCATCGCTTTGTGAAGCACTGTCCACTCACCTCAGCCTATACCTCCACGTTTCTGATTTTAATAACGCTGCCTCGCAAATTTGTCAAGGCAAGGCGGGGCTTCGGGGTGGGCAATCGGGTGAAGAAGCGCGTGACAAACGATGGCGGGCGATCGCGATGAAAGGGGTTGCGGCGAAATTCGCGGCGAAAGCAGAAGCCACTGTTTTTTGGAATATTCCAAGGATTTTCCTGATCATCGCCAGCCCGGCAAGGTGATTTGTCTTCTCAATGAAATCTTGTTGCTGTCCGGCCCTGGTCGCCGGCCGCGATCCATGAACTTAAATTCGGTGCTAGCATATCCTTTGACGCATCGCCGCAGGGAACACACTTGCAATCGCCATAAAAGCCACCGGACAGTTCACAATCATGACGGAGCGAATTAAACTCAAGTATGTCCACCCGTCATTCCGCATGAAACGGGCCAGTACCCTAGCATGAATCGGCTTGGTAGCGGCTCAAATTTTTCAAATAGACAGGAACCTTCCGTGACGCGGGCGATCGAATCAATGAAAACACCGGGCGCGCGGCGCCTTCTCGGGCTGGTGCTCACCGGCATCTGGCTCTTGGCGAGTGGGCCTGGCGCTGTTTGCCAAGGCCTCGTGAAATCCAAGCATGGCGATTGGCAACTGCGCTGCGAGACGCCGCCTGGCGCCGCCAAGGAGCAATGCGCGCTCTTGCAGAGCGTCGCCGCGGAAGACAAGCCAAACATCAATCTGATGGTCATCGTTCTCAAGACAGCGGATGGGAAGAGCCGCCTTTTGCGGGTCATTGCACCGCTGGGGGTGCTTCTTCCTTCCGGATTGGGGCTTAAGATCGACGATAACGATGTCGGACGCGCCGGTTTCGTCCGCTGTCTTCCGACCGGATGCGTAGCCGAGGTGATCATGGACGAAAAATTGATCGACCAAATGAAAACCGGCCAGAACGCCACCTTCATCATTTTTCAGACCCCGGAAGAAGGAATTGGCATACCGCTCGCCATGGCCGGGTTTAAGGAAGGGTTCGATGACTTGCCGTGAGTTAGGCCAGAATTCGATTCGGCGACCAGTGCCGATCCACATAGCAAGATCCATCCTGGCCGCGCCGGTGGTGTTGGGACTCGCTGGCTGCGGCGGCCATCTTGGCACTTTCGACATCCCCGAAACGGGCGGCTCGAAACTCGCTAACTTGCTGGGATTTAAGAGTAACGACGCGCCGGCGGCGCCCGGAGCAGTGGTCCGGCATATCTTCTGCCCGCAGGTCGTTGTTCTCGACGGAACCGCGGCAAGCCAGACTTATGCCGGAACGCCGCCCTCGAGCGCTAATCTGCGTTATCAATATGCCCTCGGCGATACGGCGCGCGAATGCGCGCTTGAAGGCGGCCAACTTGTGATCAAGATCGGAGTTGCGGGCAAAGTGTTGCTTGGACCTGCGGGCAGCCCCGGCAGTTTTACTGTGCCGGTGCGCATGGCCGTTCTTCGCGAACACGATAATCAGCCCATTGTAAGCAAGCTTTATCGCGCCGCCGTGACGGTGGCCGCTGGCGAGACCCGAGCGGATTTCACGATCGTCTCCGAACCGCTCTATGTGCCGTTCATCCAGGATCACGCCGAAGACGATTATACGATAAAGGCCGGCATCGACGAGGGCGTGAGCGCGGACAAGCCTGCGGCCAAACACGCCAAACCTTGATGCCGCGCGAGGAGCGAGGCCAACGGTCCGGCAATTTAAGACGGTGCGAACTTACGCCAACCGCATTGACAAAAAGGCATGGCGCATTACCTGTTGCGGTGTCAGATCAAAGACCCCGGCGGAAGAGACCGGCTCACGCTTTAGCAGCGAGCCGGCGCCGAAGGCGCAACCGCCCCGGAAACGCTCAGGCCCACGGACCGCTCGGGGATGACACTCTGGAAAGCGATTTTCCACCTCTAAAATGGAAAATCCACCGAAGGAGATAGCTTCGCTCGAAAGCTACTGTCGAGCGAAGGAAATCTTTCAGGTTTCGGGACAGAGGGGGCAAAGTGCGACGGTTTTTGCCGTCAGGCACATGCCATTACTGTGTCCGGCCAGGTATTTCGATGTCCGATAGCCAAACCGCCGCCGCCGCCGCCGTTGCCGTTCGCGATCTCGCCCGCACGCCACTTTACGATTTGCATCGTAGCCTCGGCGCCCGCATGACCGGTTTTGCCGGCTATGCCATGCCCGTGCAGTATCCCTCGGGCATCATCAGCGAACATCTTCATTCACGCGCACGAGAGCCGGGCTGTTCGATGTTTCGCACATGGGCCAGGCATATTTTCCGGACCCAATGCCGCGCGCCGCCTGGAGGCGCTGGTGCCGGGCGACATCGCCGCGCTTGCTCCGGGTCGGATGCGCTACACCCAGTTGCTCGATGGCCATGGGCATATTCTCGACGATCTGATGGTGACGCGGCTCGATGACGAAGCGGGGCGCGAGCGGCTCTTTCTCGTCGTCAACGCCGCCACCAAAATAGCCGATTTTGCTCATCTCGCGGCCGAGTTGCCGGATTGCGCGCTGACCGTTCTCGACGGCCGCGCCTTGCTCGCCTTGCAAGGACCGACGGCCGCCGAGGTTTTGCGCCGGCATGTACGCTCCGCCGCGGCCGAAAGTGTCTCCGCAATGTCATTCATGTCGGCCAAGACCTTTGAGCGGGATGGCGTCTTTCTCGACATTTCGCGCTCGGGCTATACCGGCGAGGACGGTTTCGAGATTTCGATTCCGGCGACGGCGGCGCCTGGCTTCGCACAAGAATTGCTCGACGAGGCGGACGTTCGCCCGATTGGCCTCGGCGCGAGGGATTCGCTCCGGCTTGAGGCAGGCCTCTGCCTTTATGGCCATGACATCGATACCACAACCGGTCCGGTCGAGGCGGGGCTCTTATGGTCGATCTCGAAACGCCGGCGCGACGAGGGCGGATTTTTTGGATATGAGCAAGTGAAGCGGGCGATCGATCATGGTCCGTCGCGCTTGCGCGTGGGGTTCTTGCTCGAAGGCAAGGCGCCGGCGCGCGAAGGTTCAGAGATCGCGACGCTTGAGGGTCAAACCATCGGACGGGTTACTTCGGGGGCTTCGCGCCGAGCCTCGGACGGCCGGTGGCGATGGGCTATATCGATGCCGCGCACGCCGCGCCCGGTACGCAAGTTTGCTTGATCGCACGCGGCAAGCCGCTTGCGGCAAAAATCGTTCCCATGCCTTTTGTGCCGCACCGTTACTTTAGGGGAGAGCGATGACTACGCGCTACACCAGGAGCCACGAATTTGTCCGCGTCGAAGGCGGCACGGGCGTCGTCGGGATCACTGATTATGCGCAATCCCAATTGGGCGACGTTGTTTTTGTCGAGCTCCCGCCAATTGGCCAGAGCCTGTCCAAGGGCGCCGAGGCCGCGACCGTCGAAAGCGTCAAGGCCGCAGCGAAGTCAATGCGCCGGTGTTGGGCACGGTCGTTGATGTCAACAGCGCGCTGACGGATTTGCCAGGATTGGTCAACGAGGATCCTTCCGGCAATGGCTGGTTTCTCAAAATCAAGCTGACTGATGCCACCGAACTCGACAGCCTGATGGACGAAGATGCCTATCGCGAATTTCTGAAGGCTGTTTCTTAGCCAAACAGTTTGAACTTGAATTGCTCGCGGTCTAACGGCAGTTCCTGCCTTATGCGGGCGCCGCGTTGCACCACGATCGAGAGCAGCAAAGATGCGTTATCTTTCACTAAATGACGAGGACCGCGCCGATATGCTGGCGCGCATCGGCGTGAGTGGCATCGGCGCGCTTTTCGCCGATATTCCGAAGGCGAAGCGGCTCGAACGGGATCTCGATCTACCGCCGCGTAAGACCGAAATGGAGGTGGAGCGCTTGCTCGCTGGGCTGGCGGCAAAAAATGCGGCGGCGGGCTCGGTGCCGTTTTTTGTTGGGGTTGGGGCCTACAAGCATCATGTTCCAGCAAGCGTCGATCATCTGATCCAACGCTCCGAATTTCTCACCAGCTATACGCCCTATCAGCCCGAAATCGCGCAAGGCACATTGCAAACCATTTTCGAATTCCAGACCCAGGTCGCGGCCTTGACCTCGATGGATGTCGCCAATGCGTCGATGTATGACGGATCGACCGCGACGGTCGAGGCGGTCGCGATGGCTCGGCGCATCACCAAACGCCGCAAGGCCGTATTATCGGGAGGTCTTCATCCGCATTATGCCGAGGCCGTGCGCACCTATTCGGCGATGAGTGGGGACGCCGTCGCGGTGCTTCCGCCCGATGTCTTCGCGGCGGAGACTTTCGACGCTCTTGTCGATGATGAAACCTCCTCCGTCGTGGTGCAAAACCCCGATTTGTTCGGTAATCTCCGCGATCTTTCCGGAGCCGCGGCGATCTGCCATGCGAAGGGCGCGCTTTTGATCGCGGTTTTCACCGAGGTTGTCTCGCTCGGTCTCGTCAAGCCGCCGGGAGAGATGGGCGCCGATATTGTCGCGGGCGAAGGACAGTCCATTGGCAATCGCTTGAATTTCGGCGGCCCCTATGTTGGGCTGTTCGCCGCCAGGGCCAAATATTTGCGCCAGATGCCGGGGCGCCTCTGCGGCGAAACCCTGGATGCCTTGGGACGGCGCGGCTTCGTTTTGACCCTTTCGACCCGCGAGCAGCATATCAGGCGCGACAAGGCAACTTCCAATATCTGCACCAATTCGGGCCTCGCCAGCCTTGCCTTCACGATTCATATGACCCTGCTTGGTGATGCGGGCCTGCGCCGTCTCGCCCGCATCAATCACGCCAATGCCGTCGCCCTCGCGGACCGGCTCGCGGCGGTGCGAGACGTCGAGGTTCTGAACGAGACATTCTTCAACGAATACACGATCAAGATTCCTGGCGATGCTGCGCGGACGGTCCAGCGGATGGCCGAAAAAGGCGTGCTTGGCGGGGCCCCGGTCTCGCGGCTTTTGCCGGACAAGGGTTTGGATGATCTCGTTCTCGCCGCCTCGACGGAAGTCAACACGGATGCCGATCGCGCCGCCTTCGCGGAAGCCTTGCAAGGCGCCTTGTCATGCTGATGCGGCAAGGCCGCGCCATCGAGGCGGCACCGGCGCCGGAAACCGGAACCTTCACCGGCAATCGTGGCCTCGAAATCGAGGAAGGCCTCATCTTCGAGATAGGCCGGCCGGAGAATACCGGCGTCGACCTCGACGAACCTCTGCCATTCAAGCATCGGCTCGGCTCACTTGAGCGGCAAGAACCGGCCCACCTTCCGGGCTTGAGCGAGCCAGAGACGATGCGTCATTACGTGCGGCTGTCGCGGATGAATTATGCGATCGACGCCGGGATTTATCCGCTCGGTTCCTGCACGATGAAGCATAATCCCCGCCTTAACGAGGCGATGGCGCGGCTGCCTGGCTTTGCCGATATTCATCCCTTGCAACCGGAATCCACCGTGCAAGGCGCGCTTGAACTTATTGCCGAACTTGCCCGCTGGCTGATGGTCATGACCGGGATGGACGCCGTCGCCATGTCGCCGAGAGCGGGCGCGCATGGCGAGGCCTGCGGCATGATGGCGATCAAGGCCGCGATCGTCGCGAAGGGAGAAGATGATGCCCGCAAAATCGTGCTCGTGCCGGAGTTGGCGCATGGCACCAATCCGGCCTCGGCGGCCGGCGCCGGATTCGAAGTCCGTCCGCTTCCGGCGCGCGCCGACGGCACCCTCGATCCGGCCGAGGTCAAACGCCGGCTCGGGCCAGATGTCGCCGCGATCATGCTGACCAATCCCAACACCTGCGGACTGTTCGAGACGGATGCCGCCGAAATTGCCGCCTTGGTGCATCACGCCGGGGCGTATTTCTATTGCGACGGGGCGAATTTCAACGCGATCTTGGGCAAGACACGTCCGGGCGATCTCGGCGTCGATGCGATGCATATCAATCTCCACAAGACCTTCTCGACTCCGCATGGCGGCGGCGGACCGGGTGCTGGCCCGGTCGTCCTGTCATCGCTGCTTGCGCCTTTCGCGCCGGTACCATTCCTGCGCCGGGTGGAGGACGGCTTTCGTCTCGTCGAGCATCTTGGCGAGGCGCCCGGCGCATTTGGCCGGATCGCCGCCTTCCATGGCCAGATGGGCATGTTCGTGCGCGCCTTTGCCTATATGCTGTCGCATGGCGCCGACGGCTTGCGTCAGGCCGCCGAGGACGCCGTGCTGAATGCGAATTATATCCGCGCGAGCCTCAAGGATCTCATGTCCGGACCTTTCGGCGACAGGCCCTGCATGCACGAGGTTTTATTCGACGAGACATGGCTGAAGCCCACTGGCCTCACAACGCTCGATTTCGCCAAGGCGATGATCGACGAAGGCTTTCACCCGATGACGATTTATTTCCCCCTCGTGGCGCATGGCGCGATGCTGATCGAGCCGACCGAATCGGAATCGAAAGCCTCGCTCGATCTTTTCATCGCCGCCTTGCGCGATCTGGCACTCGCCGCAAAGCGCGGGGACACTGGGCGCTTTGCCGGCGCGCCTCATCATGCGCCCCGCCGCCGTCTCGACGAGAGCCGCGCGGCGCGAAACCCTGTCCTGAAATGGACAAAGCCAGGGGCCTAAAGGGCGGGATTTTGCGAATATTCATCTTGGTAACATTCACATAAAGACTTGCTTATATCTTTATTGCCTCCCCCGCAAGTGCCTGCTATGGATGCGGGGATTTTCATTCCGGAGCACCAGGAGCCCATGACCCATTCTTCCAATGACTACGCCATCGCCGACATCGGGCTTGCCGCCTGGGGCCGCAAGGAAATTGCTATCGCGGAAACCGAGATGCCGGGTTTGATGGCGGTTCGCGCCGAATATGGCGCGAGCCAGACGCTCAAGGGCGCGCGGATCGCCGGGTCGCTGCATATGACGATCCAAACCGCTGTGCTGATCGAGACGTTGAAGGCGCTCGGCGCCGATGTCCGCTGGGCCTCCTGCAACATTTATTCGACCCAGGATCATGCCGCCGCCGCGATCGCCGCGACCGGCACGCCGGTCTTCGCCATCAAGGGCGAAAGCCTCGTCGATTATTGGGATTACACCCATAAGATCTTTGAATGGAGCGACGGTGGCACGCCGAACCTCATTTTGGACGACGGTGGCGACGCCACGATGCTCATTCATCTCGGCATGCGCGCCGAGGCGGGCGACACGGCTTTTCTCGACAAAGCGGGCAACGAGGAAGAAGAGGTTCTATACGCCGCGATCAAGCAGCGGCTCGCCGACATTCCCGGTTGGTACGCGAAATGCGGCCATGCCATCAAGGGCGTCAGCGAGGAGACGACGACCGGCGTCCACCGGCTTTATTTGATGGCGCGCGACGGCAAGCTTCTTTGGCCCGCGATCAACGTCAACGATTCGGTCACCAAGTCGAAGTTCGACAACCTTTACGGCTGCCGGGAATCGCTTGTCGACGGCATCCGCCGCGGCACCGACGTGATGATGGCCGGCAAGGTCGCGATGATCGCGGGATTCGGCGACGTCGGGAAAGGTTCGGCGGCTTCTCTGCGCAATGCCGGTTGCCGCGTGATGGTTTCCGAGGTCGATCCGATCTGCGCCTTGCAGGCGGCGATGGAGGGCTATGAAGTCACAACGATGGAGGATGCGGCGCCCCGCGCGGACATTTTCGTGACCTGCACCGGCGATGTCGACGTCATCACGGTCGACCACATGCGCGCGATGAGGGACCGCGCAATTGTTTGCAATATCGGCCATTTCGATTCCGAGATCCAAGTCGCGGGCTTGCGCAATTTCAAATGGCACAATGTCAAGCCGCAGGTCGACGAGATAGAATTTCCGGACGGAAAGCGGATCATCCTTTTGTCGGAAGGGCGGCTCGTCAATCTCGGCAATGCGACCGGACACCCTTCCTTCGTGATGTCGGCTTCGTTTACCAATCAGACCTTGGCGCAAATCGAACTTTGGACAAAGCAAGGCCAGTACGATCGCAAAGTCTACACCTTGCCAAAGAATCTCGATGAAAAAGTCGCGGCTCTCCACCTCGATAAGATCGGCGCTAAGCTGACCAAGCTCACTCCCGTCCAGGCGGCCTATCTCGGGCTGCCGCGGACTGGCCCGTTCAAGCCAGATCATTACCGCTATTAACCTCTCGCGCGGGCAGCCTTCAAGGACCTTCCGCGCGCCTCCCTAAGGCTGCCATCTTTGCCCTATCCGGGCGGGGCTCAAAGGATGCCGGCGGAGAAGCTGGATCCCGGAGGAAACGCGGACATACTGGTTTTTAAGGAAATAATAAAAAAAGGCGATTTTTCGAGGCTAGGACAGACAGGCAGCATGATAATATTTATTAAACGTGCGGGCGAAATAGCGCTGGCCTACCAGTTGCATTTCTTCCGCTTTCGTCAAAATGGTGGCCCTAGAGCGGGATGAGGAAAAGTGGAGACCGGTTTTCCGCCCGCATCCCGCTCTAAACTCTTGGAATTGATCACGTTCATGACTTTGGATTGATTCAATCCAAAATCATCGTGATCTAGGAGACGAAAGCTGGATACTATAGGCTGATTGATTGCATCGAAGGATAGTTTACCGATGGCACAGAAACATTTTGGCACTGACGGCATCCGAGGGCTCGCCAATTCCGCGATCACGCCCGAACTCGCGATGAAGGTCGCGCAGGCGACCGGCATTATTTTTCAACGCGGAGACCATCGCCATCGCGCGGTGATTGGCAAGGACACCCGGCTTTCCGGCTACATGATCGAAAATGCCTTGGTCGCGGGGTTCACCTCGGCCGGCATCGACGTGCTGTTGCTCGGGCCGATGCCGACGCCCGCCGTCGCGATGCTCACCCGCTCGATGCGGGCGGATGTCGGCGTCATGATTTCGGCATCGCATAATCCTTACGAGGACAATGGGATCAAGCTGTTCGGCCCAGACGGATATAAATTGCCGGACGCCGTCGAAGCGAAAATCGAGGCGATGCTGGATCAACCGTCCTTGCTCAAATTATCGAAACCTTCGGATCTCGGCCGCGCGATGCGGGTTGAGGGCGATCGCGCCCGCTACATCGAATTTGCCAAGCGTACCCTGACACGCAATCTTACGCTCGATGGTTTGCGAATCGTCGTCGATTGCGCCAACGGTGCCGCTTATAAGGTCGCCCCCGAAGCCTTGTGGGAATTGGGCGCGGACGTCGTTTCGATCGGCGTCGAGCCGGATGGTTTCAATATCAATCGGGATGTCGGTTCCACCGCGCCAGGAGCACTCGTCAAGAAAGTCCGGGAAGTGCGAGCGGATATCGGCATCGCGCTCGACGGGGACGCCGACCGCGTGCTTATCGTCGACGAGGCCGGGAAACTTGTCGATGGCGACCAATTGATGGCCGCGATCGCGCAAAGCTGGAACGAAGACGGAAGATTGTCGCGGCCAGGCATCGTCGCGACGGTCATGTCGAACCTCGGCCTCGAACGCTATCTCGAAGGACTCGGGCTTTCGCTTGCGCGCACCGCCGTTGGAGACCGCTATGTGCTCGAACATATGCGGCACGAAGGGATTAATCTCGGCGGCGAGCAATCCGGCCATATTATCCTCTTGGATCATTGCACGACCGGCGACGGACTCGTTGCCGCCTTGCAAGTCTTGGCAATTGTCAAGCAGCAAGATAAACCGGTGAGCCAAGTCTGCCGTCGATTTGATCCGGTGCCGCAAATGTTGCGGAATGTGCGATTCAAGGCCGGACAGCCATTGGCGGATGCGAGTGTCACGCGCGCCATCGAGGATGGCCGTGAGAAGCTAGGCAAAAGCGGCCGCCTGGTCGTCCGCGCGTCGGGCACCGAACCAGTCATCCGAGTCATGGGCGAAGGCGACAATCTCGATCTCGTCGAGCGCGTCGTCGATGACGTTTGCGCGGCGCTCTCGGCCTTGGCGCAGGCGGCGTGACGCGAAAAAAGCGGCGGGTTCAGCGCCCGGCGCGATGGCGAGTTGATGGCGTGAACATCGCGCGGCACCCTGGGCTGAGCTTGGCTTTCTGGCGCTTCATGCAACTGGCTACCCGCGCCTCGTCGGGAATCTCGTCAGGGCAGAGGCGGTAAGCGTCATCCTCACACGCCGTCTGCTGTTGTGACCGCAGACCGGATTGGCTGAGAGCGGAGCTTGTCATGAACAGTGAGAGAATGACTTGTGTGAGCGCGGATTTCATGTGCATTGCGATAGCCCTTTGCTTTTGAAAGAGGCGGCGACGGCGATGTCTAGCATTGAACACGAACTGGTTTAATTAAATCCGATCACGCTCAAGACACTTGTTTTCGAACGATCTTCGTCGCGAGGTTGATGCTCTAGAGTCCGGACTCAACTAATTCAGATCCAATAGGCTAACGTAGCAACAAAGCAGAGGGCCGCAAAGAAGTTTTGAGCCGGCGCGGACTGCTGCGCCAAACGCTGGGCCGGCCGGGGTGACCGATCGCCGCCAAATTGTGAGAGTGTAATCCAATCATAGATCATTAGCCGCCAGTCTTGTCCTCCGGATTAGTTATCTATTCCGCGCGGCCATGTTGCGGCGGAGGCGGACTGGTCCTACTCTGGCCGGATGTTTGAGAGTCTCTATCAATCCTTCGAAGATCGGGCGGATCCCTCGCAAGGCGCGATCCGGATCGCGGCTTTGCGGGCCGAGTTCGCTCGCCTCGGACTCGCCGGGTTTTTGGTTCCTCGGGCGGATCAACACCAAAATGAATATGTCGCGGCTTGCGAAGAGCGCCTCGCCTGGCTTTCCGGTTTCACCGGTTCGGCGGGGCTTGCCATTGTGCTCAAAGGTAGCGCCGCGATCTTTGTCGATGGCCGCTACAACCTGGCGGTCAAGGATCAAGTCGATCTTTCGATCTTCAAACCGGTGGCATGGACCGAGACGAGTGCTTCGGATTGGCTCGAAAGCAATCTTAGTCCGGGGGCGCGGCTCGGCTACGATCCCTGGTTGCACACACCTCGCCAGGTGAAGGGCCTCGGTAAGGCAACGCACGCCGCGGGCGCCGAACTCGTTGCCGTGGAGCCGAACCCAATCGACACGATCTGGACGGATCGTCCGGCGCCTCCGCTTGGCAAAATCACCTTGCATGGACTTCGATTTGCCGGAGAGAATGCGAAACGGAAACTCGCCCGCGCCGCCGCCGCACTCGGTACTAAGGATGCGTTGCTGGTCAGCGATCCGCACGCGGTTGCCTGGCTCTTCAATATACGCGGCCGTGACGTCGCGCATACCCCGCTGCCGCTTGGCTATGCGTTGATCTTGAAGGAAGCCAAGCCGCGCCTTTACGTCGATGCGCGCAAGCTCGACAATCATACGCGCGACAAGCTATCTCGTCTCGCTGATATTGAAGAGCCGGAACGGCTCGCGCGCGATCTCCAGGTTCTTGGCGAGCAAGGCAAGAAAGTCTTGTTCGATTCCGCCACGGCGCCCGCCAAGCTCGCCGCGATCCTGAAAGAGGCCGGCGGCGCCTGCGAATTGGGCCAAGATCCGGTCGTCTCGATGAAGGCGCGCAAGAACGCGACCGAAGTCGAAGGCGCGCGGAATGCGCATTTGCGGGACGGGGCCGCGATGGTCCACTTTCTGCATTGGTTCGCAATCCATGCGCCGGGCGGAAATCTCACCGAGATCGATGCGGCGCAAGCGCTCGAAACTTTCCGCCGCGACACGGGCAAGCTGAAGGACGTTTCGTTTCCGTCCATCGCCGCCGCCGGCGCCAATGCCGCCATTCCGCATTATCGTGTGACCATCAAGACCAACGCGAAGATCCGCAATGGGATATTTTTGATTGATTCGGGCGGTCAATATGAGGACGGCACGACCGACATCACCCGCACCCTCGCGGTGGGCAAGCCAACCGCCTTGATGCGCGACCGGTTCACCCGCGTCCTCAAGGGTCACATCGCCATTGCCCGCGCGGTTTTTCCCAAGGGCACCACGGGCGCGCAAATAGATGCGTTCGCACGGGTTCCCTTGTGGCGGGCGGGTCTCGATTTCGACCACGGTACCGGCCACGGAGTCGGCTCTTATTTATCCGTTCACGAAGGGCCGCAGCGGATTTCGAAGCTCGGGTCCGCCGCGCTCGAACCCGGCATGATCCTCTCGAATGAGCCAGGCTTTTATTATACCGGGCATTGGGGCATCAGGATCGAAAATCTGGTCGTGGTCGAGCGCCGGGAGATCGCGGGCGCCGAACGCGAGATGCTCGGTTTCGAGACGCTGACGCTCGCGCCGCTCGACCTCGCGCTCATCGTGCCAAAACTCCTCGACGGCGATGAAATCGCCTGGCTCGACGCCTATCACGCGCGGGTGGGCCAAGAAATTTCGCCGTTGGTCGAGCCCAACGTTCGCCGTTGGCTCCGTGGCGCGACGAGACGGATCGGCGCGCGGCGCTAGAACAATCGAACCGCGGCGGATACACCCTTTCATGCCAACCCCCTTCGCGATCGTGATGACAACATGCGGCGACAAGGCGAACGCGGAGCTGATCGCGACGCGGCTCGTCGAAGAGCGTCTTTCCGCCTGCGTCCAGATGTTTCCAATCGAAAGCGTTTATCGGTGGGAAGGCGCGGTGCAACGCGCAAATGAATGGATGCTGTTTTGCAAGATCAAGTCGAACGACTACGCAAATGTCGAAGCGGCCATTCGCGCGGAGCATCCTTACTCCAATCCCGAGATCGTCGAGGTGGGAATCGAGAACGGCGCGAAAGCCTATCTGGACTGGATCGCGTCCGCCACGCGGGACAAATAGCGTTTCGCCGCGTCTCGACATAGCTTCGTGGGCGTGCCAAAAGCCGCTCGACGCTTCGCCTGGATCACCAAAACATGCCGGACCTCAAAACTCTTCAAGCGCAAATTCTTGGGCAAATCGCCTCCGCTCAAGACGAGGTCTCGCTCGAGGCCGTGCGGGTCGCGGCGCTTGGAAAAAAGGGCACGGTTTCGGCCCTGCTCGCGGGTCTAGGCAAGACGGCGCCGGACGAGCGCAAGGAACGCGGCGCCGCGATCAACGCGCTCAAGGACGAAGTGACGGAGGCGCTCGCCGCACGGCGCGCGGTCTTGAAGGAAGTGGCGCTCGAAGCCCGCCTCAGGGGAGAGATCGCCGATGTCACCTTGCCGGTGCCCCCGCATGGGATCGAGGCCGGGCGGATCCATCCGGTGAGCCAAGTGATGGATGAACTTAGCGTGATTTTCGCCGACATGGGATTTGCCATCGCCGAAGGGCCGGACATCGAGACCGACGATTATAATTTCACGAAACTGAATTTTCCGCCGGACCATCCGGCGCGCGACATGCACGACACTTTCTTTTTCAACCCTGGCCCCGATGGCCAGCGAAAGTTGCTACGGACGCATACGAGCCCGGTGCAGGTGCGCACGATGCTGACGCAAAAGCCCCCGATACGGGTCATTTGCCCCGGGCGCACCTACCGTTGCGATTCCGACCAGACGCATACGCCGATGTTTCATCAGGTCGAGGGACTGGTCATCGACCGCTCCGCGCATCTTGGCCATCTCAAATGGATTCTCGAAGAATCCTGCAAAGCCTTTTTCGAGGTTCCGGACGTCAAGATGCGGTTCCGGCCGAGTTATTTTCCGTTCACCGAGCCGTCGATGGAAGTCGATATCCAATGTTCCCGCAAAGGCGACGAGATGCGTTTTGGCGAGGGCGAGGATTGGCTCGAAATTTTGGGCTGCGGCATGGTGCATCCGAATGTCTTGAGAAATTGCGGGCTCGATCCCGATGTCTACCAAGGGTTCGCATGGGGCGTCGGAGTCGACCGCCTCGCCATGGTGAAATACGGCATGCCGGATTTGCGGGCTTTCTTCGAGGCCGACATCCGATGGCTCAATCATTATGGTTTTCGTCCGCTCGATATCCCGACGCTCCTCGGCGGGTTGAGTGAGCGGTGAAGGGCGGCCTGGCAGCGCGCGTATTCGATGCCCGCCACGATCGGCGCAAACCCACAAGCCGGGACCGTTTTTCGGCGGTCGCAATCGTACCAAAATGTTTCACGTGAAACATTTTGGTACGATCGGAGCCAAAAACCTTACAAGGCATCAGACAGCGGCCCCTTCTTCAATCTTGTAAGATCGACCGATTTTTTGGTGCAATTCGAATGAGGGCGCTGGCGCCGCTTCGAGGGCCCAGCCCTTTGCCGGAAAGGAATCCAGATGTAAGGTTCGCTAACGGATCGAGGTTGTCACACGGGATGCTCGCTGCCTGGTCGCGTCCGTCACCGGCCTTTGCTAATACTCCGTCCGCGAATGGCGGAATGTCCTCACCGGAATCGTGCAACAACGATGCCACGCGGCGGCCTTAGAGCGGGTCCCGAATAGACAGAATCGGAAGGGGGATTCCCGAATCGGCGGAATCGTGATTCACCATGTTGGCTGGAATGGAGGCCGGCATGGATGGCAAAACCCTATTCGCAGGATTTACGTGACCGCCTGGTGCGGGCTGTACTGGCAGGTCAGTCTCGGCGCAAGGCGGCGCGCAGCTTTGATGTCAGTGCGAGCTGCGTGATCAAGCTCATGCAGCAGTTTGAGATAACAGGCGGTTGTCTGCCGCGAAAGTTTGGCGGCCATAAGCGGCACGCGCTGGCTGCGCATGAAGATAAGGTGCGGGCGTTGGTGGCGGTGCAGCCCGAGCTGACGATCACGGAGCTGTGGAGCAAGCTGACGACGCTCGAGATCAAAGTCGGGCGGTCCGCCGTCGGGCGTTTTTTGCGGCATCTGCAATTGACCTTTAAAAAAAACTCTGCACGCCGCCGAACAAGAAAGAGCGGATGTCCGGGCCGCACGTCTCGCTTGGCGCGATAAGCAGAAAAGTCTTGATCCTCAAAGGCTTGTATTCATCGATGAGACCTGGGCCTCGACCAACATGACACCTCGCTATGGGCGATGTGAAAGAGGCAAGAGACTTATCGCTCACGCCCCGTTCGGCCACTGGAAGACGACGACCTTTTTGGCGGCGTTGCGCCACGATCGCATCACCGCTCCTTGTGTCTTCGACGGTCCCATTAACGGCGCAAAGTTCCTCGCCTATGTCGAGCAGGTTCTGGTGCCGACCTTGTCGCCTGGCGAAATCGTGGTGATGGATAATCTCGGTTCCCATAAACGCGCCGGCGTTCGAAAAGCCATCGAAGCCGCCGGGGCGACGCAGTGCTTCTTGCCCGCCTACAGTCCTGACTTCGATCCCATCGAACAAGTCTTCGCCAAGCTCAAAAATACGTTGCGCAAAATGGCCCACCGAACCGTCGATGCTCTGTGGGATGGCATCGGATTAGCTCTCGACGACTTCCCTCCAACCGAATGCTTCAACTATTTTCGCAATGCCGGATACGGGTCCACCTAATCGGGACCCGCTCTAGTTGAACCGTGCGTCTCGGATAAGGATTGACGTAGTGTTTTTCTTAATTTTTTGCGACAATTGACAAACAATGCGGGGAGCGCGAACCCGTCAGAGCTTCGCGCTGTTATCTTGCGGGCTGCCGGGCGAGAGCAATTTGCCAATCTGCTCCACAAATTCCTTTCCTGCACCAACAGCGCGCGCGGCGCGTTCTGCCGAAATTTCGGAGCCAGGGCCAGTTTCGTAATCGGCCATAACTTTGAGATTGTATGTTTGAGATAGAAAAATCCTCTGCTCAGCCGCGAAGCGCGGATCGTCCTTGGTCAACCGCAAGAACTCTGTTTGGACGCCCTTGTGGGATTTGAACACTTTTTGAGTATTCTCGAAAATAACAGCCTGTGCCGCATGAAATCCCGCAAGGTAAGCCGCGCGGCCAGCGTCCTCGTTAAGGCTGACAGTGAGCATCGTCGTTGCGTGTTCGAGAAGCGTTTGCGCCTTGGCGAGATAACGGCTTGCCTCCGGTGTCACAAGTCAAGCCCTTCTCGACGGATCTCGTGCATGAGGGGCGAGCGCTCAAGGTAGGCTTCGGCCGGATAGGGCTTTGTGTCGAAGAAAGCATCCGTCTCGTCAAAAAAGTCAACGCGGAGCTTTGCTAGCCTGTCCAGTTCCACCCACCGGTCGAGAAGGAATTTCAGGAAGATGGCAACGTCGTAATCGGAATCCGGGCGCCCATCGCCCCGCGCGCGCGAGCCGAACAACACAACGCGTTCGAGCCGCTTGCCATACATTTCATCAAGCGCCGCCCGGTAGCGTTTAAGGATAGGGTCGCCAGGACGTTTCATCGACATTTGCAACTATATATCACGTTATTCGAGGGGATCGCCGGATGGGCAATTTGCCAGCCTGCCTCATCCTGCGAGACGCAGGCGTGGCCTCTCCTCAGGTTGCGCCGTTCAACACCTGGCGCCCCCTTGCGCTGCACTAATGACGCCCACGGTTGCGATCGCTTCGATGATCACTTGCGCCTGGGCCAAGGGATATTCATCGGTCAGCGTCACATGGATAAAGACCCGGTGGCCCGGCGGCGTCAAGGCGGCAAGCCGCGCCGCCGCGCCGCCCGTGAGGCACAACGTCGGCTTGCCGGACGGCAGATTGACCACGCCCATGTCGCGCCAGGCGATGCCGGCACGAAGCCCGGTGCCGAGCGCCTTGGCGCAGGCTTCCTTGGCGGCAAAACGCTTCGCGTAAGACGCGGCCCGGCCCGCCCGTGCATCGGATTTCAGCCGCTCTGTCTCGGTGAAGCAGCGCTGAACGAACCGCTCGCCAAAGCGCGCGAGCGAGCCCTCGATGCGCCTTATATCGCAAAGGTCGTTGCCGAAGCCGATGATCATTTGGTCACGCTTGATCCGCCGTCAGCCGCCGTCCCTCGTCCATCGCCGCCCGCATCTTCGTGATCGCCGCGTTAAGGCCAATGAAGACCGCCTCGCCGATCAGAAAATGACCGATATTAAGTTCGACGATTTCGGGCAAGCCCGCGACAATCCTGGCGGTGGCAAAATCGAGGCCGTGGCCGGCATGACATTCGAGCCCTTGGCCGTGCGCAAGCGCCGCCGCCTCCTTGATGCGCGCAAACTCGTGTCCGGCCCGCCCGGCCTCTCCATGGGCGAGCGCGTCGCACCAGGCGCCGGTATGAAATTCGATCACCGGCGCTCCGATCGACCGCGCCGCCCGTACCGCCTCGAAAGATGGCTCGATGAACAAGGAGACCCGCGCCCCGGCTTTAAGCAGTTCGGCGGTGACGATTTTCAGGTGATCGTGGCCACCCATGACATCGAGGCCGCCCTCGGTGGTGCGCTCGCTGCGTTTTTCCGGGACAAGACAACAGGCATGCGGCCGCGTATCGAGGGCGATCGCCACCATGTCGTCGGTTGCCGCCATCTCGAAGTTCAGAGGTTTCGAAATTTCCCGTTTCAGCCGCGCCATGTCCTCGTCGCGGATATGGCGCCGGTCCTCGCGCAAATGGGCAGTAATTCCGTCGGCGCCCGCTTCGATGGCAAGGAGCGCCGCGCGCACCGGATCGGGGAAGGCACCGCCCCGCGTATTGCGCAAGGTGGCGACGTGATCGACATTGACGCCGAGGCGTAGACAACGCAGCGCTTCCATTATCCGTTCACCCGCTCGACCTTGCTGACCACCGGCCGTGCCCGCAAATGCGAGATGATCGTGTTCAAGTGCTTCAAATCATTGACCTCGACGTCGATCGTCATTTCCCGGAAATCGGCCGAAAGAGGTTTGATGACGATGTTGTCGATATTGGCCGCATGATCGCCGATCACGGTCGCGATTGTCCCCAAGGTACCGGGCTCGTTGATCGCGGTGATGAGGAGCCGCGCCGGAAACAACTCACGGCGGCTCTCCTCGACGTCCCAACGCACATCGAGCCAACGTTCCGGCTCTTCATCGAAGGCGATAAGATCGGGAGATTGGATCGGATAGATGGTAATTCCCTCGCCAGGGGTCAGAATGCCGACGATACGATCGCCAGGCACCGCGCCACCGTTCGGGGCGAAGCGCACCGGCAAATCGCCGCGCGAGCCTTGAATGGGGATTGCGTTCCGGTTTTGCTTGCCGCCTCCGGGGATCTTGAAGACCAGACTCGCCGCCTTCTTCATGCCAAACCAGCCGGCTTCCCCGCGCGCACGAGGGACAATCGGCTTGCGCTCTTCCAAGAATTCCGGATAGACCGCTCTGACGACATCGCCGGAAAACATCTCGCCGCGGCCGACCGCGGCAAGCATATCCTCGATCGTAGTCCGCGCGAGCCTCGGCAATGCACTTTTCAACTTGTCTTCCGTAAAAGCCTTGCCGGCCCGCTCGAAAGCGCGGGTGACGATCTGGCGTCCGAGGGCGGCATATTGGGCGCGAACGGCCTCGCGGGTCGCACGCCTTATCGCCGCGCGCGCCTTGCCGGTCATGACAAGGCCTTCCCACGCGGCCGGCGGCGTCTGGCCTTCGGCGCGCGCGATCTCGACCTCGTCGCCGTTTTGCAATTCGGACAACAGCGGCGCATGGCGGCCGTTGATCTTGGCGCCGACCGCGGAATGGCCGACATCGGTGTGAACCGCATAAGCGAAATCGACCGGCGTCGCGCCGCGCGGCAGCGCGATCAGCCGGCCGTTCGGAGTGAAGCAGAACACCTGGTCGTGAAAGAGTTCAAGTTTTGTATGTTCCAGAAATTCCTCGGGCGTGGCGCCCTCGGCGAGCAAGGCGACCGTGCGGCGCAACCATTGGTAGGAGCGGCTCTCGCTCGTTAGACGCTCCTTGCCTTTGATGCGGCCATCCTTGTAGAGGGCGTGCGCGGCAATGCCGTTACGGGCGATATCGTGCATGAGTGCGGTGCGCACCTGGAGTTCGGCGCGCTGCCGGCCCGGCCCAACGACGGTCGTATGGATCGATTGATAGTCGTTTTGCTTCGGCGTCGAAATGTAATCCTTGAAACGGCCCGGAACGACAGCCCATTTGGTATGCACGACACCGATGACGCGATAGCAATCATCGACGTCCTCAACGATAACGCGGAAGCCGAAAATGTCGGACAGCTGTTCGAAAGCGATCGATTTCCGCTCCATCTTGCGCCACACCGAAAACGTCTGTTTCTGCCGCCCTTCGACCTTGGCGTCGATGCCTCTTGCGGCGAGTTCGGAGGTCAGTTCCTTCTCGATCGTGACGATGATTTTCCCATTCTTCCGGCGCAGATCGTCGAGCCGCGCCGCGATCATCGCGTGGGCATCGGGCATGAGATGGCGAAATGCCAGATCGTCGAGTTCGTCGCGCATGTTCTGCATGCCCATGCGGCCGGCGAGCGGCGCATAGATATCGAGGGTTTCCTCGGCGATCCGCGTCCGCTTGTCCGGCGCCACGAAATGCAGCGTGCGCATATTATGCAGGCGGTCGGCTAGCTTGACGAGAAGCACGCGAACGTCCTCAACCACGGCCAGGAGCAGCTTACGGAAGTTTTCCGCTTGCGTGGCGCGCTTCGAGACAAGGTCGAGCTTCTTGAGCTTGGTCAGTCCGTCGACAAGACGGCCGATATCGCTGCCGAAAAGCTTGTCGATTTCCTCGCGCGTCGAATCGGTGTCCTCGATCGTATCGTGCAAGACAGCCGCGACGATCGTCGCATCATCGAGCTTCATGTCGGTTAGAATGGCGGCGACTTCGAGGGGATGCGAAAAATATGGATCGCCGGAAGCGCGTATTTGCGCTCCATGCGCCTTCATCGCATAGACATAGGCGCGGTTGAGCGCCACTTCGTCGGCTTGCGGGTTATAGCGCCGGACCCGGTCGACGAGTTCATATTGCCGCATCATAATTATGCCGGCTCGCGACAGGACGCGTCAGGTCATGCTCCGGTATGAATTCGACCGGATCCTGGTCTTTGTCTCATTAATTTTATCGCATGATCCGGCCCGAAAAGTCCGCAACTTGCCGGATCGGGTCATGCTTTAGCCACGCTTGCATTGGCTTGCCAACGCAATCTTGGTTCGGCGGGTCATGTTGCCGCCAAAACAAAGGTTCAGTCGCCCTCGTCCTCGGGGTCGGCAGGCGGGACGAGATCCTCGAGCCCTCGCAACAGATCTTCCTCGGTCATCCGGTCGAACTCCCCCACGGCATCGGATCCCTCGAGCGTCGAGGACAGAGCCGGCACAGTTTCGGCCTCTGGTTCATCCACCTCGACTTGTTTTTGCAACGATTGAATAAAATCTTCTTTCAGATCCTCCGGCACCAAGGCGGACTCCGCGATCTCGCGCAGGGCGATCACAGGATTTTTATCGTTGTCGCGGTCAACCATTGCCGGCTCACCGGCGGCGATCATGCGGGCCCGGTGACTCGCGATCAGAACGAGTTCAAAACGATTTTCAACCTTGTCTACACAATCTTCAACGGTGACGCGGGCCATGCCATGCGCACTCCTTGGGAACGAGACCTGGATCAAACTCTAGTTATACTTTGCGCGAGCGCGCTGGCAACTCTAAAATCAGGCGGGGGCCGCCGTGGATGGCGGGGCGAAGCAATAAATTCCGGCGGCGCGGCCATTCGCCTTAATGTTATCATTTTGATGATGAACCTAAGCGTATAGTAGCCCCTTGACGCAGGGGTGAGGGGGGACCACATAGTTTCGTTCAAATCCACGCCAGATGCGGACTTTTTTCGCCAAATGCGCGGGTGCGCTGGCATAGGGGTTATTGTTCTCGCTCCTTGTTAGATAAATAATGACGAAGAACATCACAAGTAACTTTTTGAGACACCTTTATGGCCGACCAAGAGCGAATTGCGCTGTTCATCGATGGCGCGAATTTGTATGCGACCGCTAAATCGCTGGGTTTCGATATCGATTATAAGCGGCTGCTTAAGGAATTTCAAAGCCGGGGAAAATTAATCCGGGCATTCTACTATACTGCCTTGGTGGAGGATCAGGAGTACTCCTCGATCCGGCCGCTCGTCGATTGGCTGGATTATAATGGCTTCGCCGTGGTGACCAAGCCGACAAAGGAATTCGTGGATTCCCTCGGCCGGCGCAAGGTCAAGGGAAATATGGACATCGAGCTGGCCGTGGACGCGATGGAAATGGCCGACCATATCGACCATCTCGTCCTTTTCTCAGGCGATGGCGACTTCCGGTCCTTGGTCGAGGCGGTGCAGCGCAAGGGCGTCCGCGTGTCCGTCGTTTCGACGAATGCGACGCAACCCTCCATGGTGGCCGATGAATTGCGCCGCCAAGCGGACGAATTCATCGACATTACGCATCTCGCCCCGAAAATCGGCCGCGACCCCATCGACCGGCCCGACCGCTCGCAAAAGCCGCAAGACCGGCGCCCAGCGCCGGTGGGCAATTTCGATCCGACGCTGGCCGAGGATCGCTCGTAAATCGTTCCACGCGAAGTCAATTGAGGTGAGCAGGCAAACCTTCGTGGCGGCATCCCAGCAACGCCCACTCGCCCGCGAGCCGGACCCGGACTGTTCGTTTTGCCCTCGCCTCGCAACATTTCGCGATTCCCTCAGGGCAGCGCAGCCGGAATGGCACAACGCGCCGGTTCCGGCTTTCGGAGCGCTTGATGCGCGTTTGCTGGTGGTTGGCCTCGCGCCTGGCCTGCGCGGTGCAAACCGCACGGGGCGGCCCTTTACCGGCGATTTCGCCGGCGATCTTCTCTATGAGACCTTGATCGACTTCGGCTTTGCCACGGGCGCTTACCGAGCGTCTATCGACGATGGCCTGCGGCTCGTGTCATGCGCGATCACCAATGCGGTGCGCTGCGTGCCGCCGCAAAACAAGCCGATGCCGTCGGAAATCAAGAGCTGCCGTCCCTTTCTCGCGGCAACGATCGCGGCGCTACCGGATCTTTGCGCGATCGTCGCCCTCGGCCGGATTGCCCATGAGTTCGGTCGTTCGTGCCTTCGGCCTGAATCCGGCCGCGTTTCCCTTCGCGCATGGCGCCGAACATGTCTTGGTTGAAGGCGAAACTGCCCGAAATCGCTTTCGCGCGGGCGCAAGAACGATTACGTTATTCGACAGTTATCATTGTTCCCGCTACAACACCAACACCGGCGTGCTGACGCAAGCTACGTTCCGGGCTGTTTTCGCCCAGCTCCGCGAAAGGCTTTGCGCTCCATAGCTCATCTCCGCGAAGCGGGCGGGCTTCGCCAAGCGGCGGCGATTTGAAAAGGCAACCTTTGAACCCGGACTCCGAACCTGAGCGCAGCAGCAAGGAGAAAATCTTACCGCTGATCGCACCGGTGTTTTTTCCGGGATCGCGCCTGACCCGGCGGCGGTACGATCCTGCCGCCGCCTCTTCGCTAAGATCGTGGCGGGGTCACTGCTTGTGCATGGATGTCTCGTCCTGGCGCTCGTGCTTTTCGATCCGGCGCCCAATCCCTCTGGACCGGCGCGCGAAATTCCGGTCGAGGTAGTGACCGAACCCGCGCCGCCAGAGCAAAGACCGGCGGCGCCGGCAGAAGCGACGCAGGCTCCCAGCCGCGAGCTCGGCAAATGCCGGAGACGGAGGCAAATCCCAAGCCCGCGAATGAGGCAATGTCCCGTCCAAATCCCATCGCAAAAGCCCGCCGCGCCGCAACCGTCCGCGACGCACGGACCAGGGCCCCGCGCGAAGCCGGCACGCCACGAACAACGCCCGGCGGCAAGGCTGGCGGGCCGCGCCACAACGAGAATGCAGAACACCGGCGGCCGGGGCAAACCGGCTTTGCGCTATCCTTCGATTCGGGGCCAGATAGTTTTCGCGCCGTCGCGGGGCCTTTGCCTGCCGCAACCGGCGGCGAAGCGGTGAGTTACCGTTTCATTGTCGGCGGGATGCTCGAACGGGTGAAACATTATCCAGAGACCGCGCGCCAACGCGCGGCCAAGGGGATTGCGATTATCGGGTTTGTTTTCAATGAATTGGGCCGGATCGCGGCGGTTTCGGTGCTACGGTCGAGCGGCGAAGCCGATCTCGAGGCCGAATGCGTGGCCCTGGTCAACCGCGCCGCTCCCCTCCCGCCGCCGCCGCCCGGCGCGCAAGATTTCCATTGTGGTCGAAGTTGCCTTCGGCATGGGAAGTTGAGTTCCGCGTTTTACCAGCGCCTCGAAGAGCGAGATCGGCCCAGATTGCTTCGCCAACCGCGGCATTTGAGCGTGCGCTCGGCTCACTGGCAACGAGCGCGCCCAGAGTGGAATATCGAGGAAAAATTTACCGCGGGGCGCGGCAAAATCTTAGTTCGCCGCAGCATAGGCAATAGCTTTCGTAAACCTTACTAAAACTTTGCGATTTACAGGAGACGTGCGAAATGCGAGTCCTTCCGGAGCTGGCCTCGCCAGCCTCCCAAAGGAGCCTGTCATGCGGGCCATCCTAGGTGCTTGCGCTTTGTGTTGCGGCATTTTCTCCATGCCGGAAGCCGATGCATCCGCGCTGATTAATATCGATCTCAGCTCGCAGACCATGCATGTGCGCTCCGAATTGGGCAGCTATGACTGGCGGGTTTCCACGGCACGTTCAGGCTACCGGACGCCGCGCGGGACTTACCGGCCCTATCAGTTGCTGCGCATGCATTATTCGCACAAATATCATATGTCGCCGATGCCCCATTCCATCTTTTTCGCCGGCGGCTATGCGATCCATGGCACCTATGAGACGGCATCGCTCGGCCGGCCAGTCTCGCACGGCTGCATTCGTCTCGCGCCGGGTAATGCCGCACGCCTTTTCCACATGGTGCAAACGGAGGGCGCGCAAATCACCATCACCGGGACACCGCCACGCATGAGCTATTATGCCAGGCTCCATAGGCGGTGGCGCGGCACCGGCACGGCCTACGCCGCCTGGCGCCGGAAAAACCACAGCACGCTCGCCTACGCGCCCGCGCGGCGCGCGCCAGCCGCGGTCCGGACCTGGCAGGCCGATCCCATTGTCAGGTCGTTGCCGCAATGGCCAACGTGGCCGTGAGCCTCAAGGTCCGGCGGCATCCGTTTCCATCAAACCGGATCCGTAGCTAAGGCAAAAAGCCGCGGCACCCGCGTTCCCGCCTTGCGCGAAATGCGCCGTGAAGTGGCGCAAAAACGGCGCCTGTTTTGTGATCTTGGCAATTTTGATCAGGCTCCGGTCGCTGTCCGCGACCCATGATATTAGACTAATTTGATATTTTCCGTGGAAATGGGCTGGCCGCCTCCGGCGTTGTCCGTCACGGTAATCATGATCAGATGGGAGGGAAGCGGACGATTGTCCACGATGTTCAAGGCTCCCGTGGAAAAGGCCGCGCTGTTAACGAATCCCGCCGGTTCTGACCTGATCCTATCGAAACAGGAGATGATCATGGAGTGGATGATCTACGGCGCCAACGGCTATACGGGAGAATTGATCGCGCGCGAGGCGAAAAAACAGGGCGAAAGCCCAATTCTCGCCGGCAGAAGCGCGGCGAAGATCGCCGCCTTGGCGAGTGAACTAAAACTCCCGTCGAAGCCGTTTCGCCTCGAAGCGCCGTCCGAAATCGTGGCGGCGCTGGGTGGCGTCCGCCTCGTGTTGAATTGCGCGGGGCCTTTCTCGAAGACCGCCGATCCCTTGATGCGGGCGTGTCTCGCCGCCAAGGCACACTATTTGGATATAACAGGGGAAATCGACATTCTCGAAGGCGCGCATCGCTTCGACGCCGACGCCAAAGCCGCAGGCGTGGTCTTATGTCCGGGCGCCGGCTTCGACGTGGTGCCGACCGACTGCATAGCTCTGATGCTCAAAAAAGCGTTGCCCGAAGCGACTGAACTCGCGCTCGGATTCGAGGTCTCCGGCCGGCGGATGTCGGCGGGCACCGCCAAGACACTTGTCGAAGGACTGGGCAAAAGCGGCAAAATTCGCCGCGCTGGCCGCATTGTCGATTGTCCACTTGGCCGGGGATTGCGCCGCATCGATTTTGGCCGCGGCGCAAAGCTGGCGATGCCCATTCCATGGGGCGATGTCGCCTCGGCTTTTTACACCACGAGTATTCCAGACATCACCGTCTTCACGCCAATTTCGCCGCTGTCGCTGGCGATCGCGCGCGTGGCCATTGCCTTCGGACCCGTCCTCCGGTCACCCGCGCTGCAAAGTTGGCTCATCAAGAAGATCGAGAAAGATGTGAGAGGGCCGGACGTTTCGACACGCAATGCGAATTCGAGCTGGGTGTGGGGCGAAGCAAAGGATGCCCATGGGCGTAGGCAGGCGATCCGCATACTCACGTTGAACGGCTATTCCCTAACTGTATTCAGCTCCTTGGCCCTCGCCCAACACTTGATGTCCAATGCTTGTCCCCCCGGTTGCTGGACGCCGGCGGGACTCATCGGCGAGAACTTCATTTTGAGTTTGCCCGGCACATCGAAGCTCGATTTGCCGCATCAATTTGCGTGAAGGGAGAGGTCCGGCAGACTTGGCCCGAAAGGGCAAGCAGGATGGTGGCCTCGGGCAAGCGACGTTGGAAGACGCCGCTCGATTTTGATCTCGGCCGCTATAGGATCGAGAACCGTGCCGTCGTCCATCTGCAGCGCCGGCCCGACCTCGCCGCAGCCCCACCAATCGTTCAGCAGCACGATTGCGTTGACGCGCGGGACGCCCGCGCCTGCCGCGTCCGCTGGTGCCACCACGGTCTTGCCGCCTTCTACCATGGGTCGCGGACAGCGACTCATGGTGCCTTTCTCAAATTTTCGCTTCTTCAATGGGTTAGAGCGGGTCCCGATTAGGTGGACCCGTATCCGGCATTGCGAAAATAGTTGAAGCATTCGGTTGGAGGGAAGTCGTCGAGAGCTAATCCGATGCCATCCCACAGAGCATCGACGGTTCGGTGGGCCATTTTGCGCAACGTATTTTTGAGCTTGGCGAAGACTTGTTCGATGGGATCGAAGTCAGGACTGTAGGCGGGCAAGAAGCACTGCGTCGCCCCGGCGGCTTCGATGGCTTTTCGAACGCCGGCGCGTTTATGGGAACCGAGATTATCCATCACCACGATTTCGCCAGGCGACAAGGTCGGCACCAGAACCTGCTCGACATAGGCGAGGAACTTTGCGCCGTTAATGGGACCGTCGAAGACACAAGGAGCGGTGATGCGATCGTGGCGCAACGCCGCCAAAAAGGTCGTCGTCTTCCAGTGGCCGAACGGGGCGTGAGCGATAAGTCTCTTGCCTCTTTCACATCGCCCATAGCGAGGTGTCATGTTGGTCGAGGCCCAGGTCTCATCGATGAATACAAGCCTTTGAGGATCAAGACTTTTCTGCTTATCGCGCCAAGCGAGACGTGCGGCCCGGACATCCGCTCTTTCTTGTTCGGCGGCGTGCAGAGTTTTTTTTAAAGGTCAATTGCAGATGCCGCAAAAAACGCCCGACGGCGGACCGCCCGACTTTGATCTCGAGCGTCGTCAGCTTGCTCCACAGCTCCGTGATCGTCAGCTCGGGCTGCACCGCCACCAACGCCCGCACCTTATCTTCATGCGCAGCCAGCGCGTGCCGCTTATGGCCGCCAAACTTTCGCGGCAGACAACCGCCTGTTATCTCAAACTGCTGCATGAGCTTGATCACGCAGCTCGCACTGACATCAAAGCTGCGCGCCGCCTTGCGCCGAGACTGACCTGCCAGTACAGCCCGCACCAGGCGGTCACGTAAATCCTGCGAATAGGGTTTTGCCATCCATGCCGGCCTCCATTCCAGCCAACATGGTAAATCACGATTCCGCCGATTCGGGAATCCCCCTTCCGATTCTGTCTATTCGGGACCCGCTCTAGCGAAAATTTGAGAGTGGAACCAACGGTCATTCCTCATGACCGTTGATATTAAGGTCACATAACGCAATGCTCGGTCATAAAATGTGAGCACCAGCGCGGGCATGGATCGCGGCGTGTATTTCGCTGGATTTGGGCTTGAATTCGCGCGGGTTTCCAAGCCAAAGGAGGCTGTTTCCGGGCCCAGCGAAAAAATATGTCTACCCCCCCCACATGGGGGATGCGCGCCGACCCTTTCGTTGCCACTATTCAGAAGCGATTGGGCAGAACGGCCAGTCGCACCATTTTCCGACAGGCGCAGCGGCTTGCCGGAAGCTCCTGGTTGCCGTCGCGACAGGTGGTTTTAAGGGGCTGGCAAATTATGCCTCAAATTCAATTGAGTTAACGAACCAATTTCCCCGGTTCCCGCGCGTCCGCCAGCAAACGCGCGGGAACTTTTCATTTCAATATCTCTAGCTGTCGTGTCTCGATAGGTTGTTTCTTGGGATCCTTGAGATAGGGGAGCATCCGTTGATGCCGAAGTGAGGCCGATGATGATTGTAATGGTGGAGGAAAGGCAACAGTGCGGCGGCCCGTTCGGATGAATGGTTGTAGGGTTTGGCATAGGCCCATTCCCGCAAGGAGGTCTGCACGAAGCGTTCGGCCTTTCCGTTTGTTCTTGGCGTATAGGGTCTGGTGCGCTTATGCTTGATTTTCAGCATTCGCAACGCCTTTGTGTAGCGGCGCGAACGGAAGCTGGCGCCGTTGTCGGTCATGACGCGAAGGACCCTGACGCCGTGATCGCGAAAGAAGCGCAAGGCTTGCAAGAGGAATTTCAGGCAGGAGCGCCGTGTTTCGTCCGGCAGGATTTCAGAATAGGCCAGCCGGGAGTGATCGTCGACGGCCAGATGGAGATATTCCCAGCCCTTGCCGCCTTCCTTGCGGCTGCGTGGCGCGCTCTGTCCGGTCCGGTCTCCCGTGATGCGATGTCCGATCCCTTCGATGCGGCCGAGCTTCTTGATGTCGATATGGATCATCTCGCCCGGCTGCTTCTTTTCATAGCGGATGATCGCGATCCTTTGATCGAGGGCGGACAGGCGGCTCAGCCCCTTGGCCTTTGCGATGCGGGCCACCGTCGCGCGCGACAGCCCGGTCGCGCGGGCGATCTTCCAGAAGGGCTGACGGGCCCGGCGCAGGGCTTCGACCTGGGCGATCTGATGTGATGTGATCCGTGTCCGCAGGCGATGCGGCCGGCTGGTCCGGTCTTGGAGGCCAGCGGCGCCTTCGCTTTCGTGGCGCCGGAGCCATTTCCTCACGGTCGCGGCCGAAACGCCTACAGCGCCGGCTATGGAGCGCGGCGTTTCGCCCGCTTGGCGGCGCCCAACAATCAAGGCTCGCATGTTCGGCGTCGTCCTGGCATTCTTATGAATGTTCACGGGTGGGTCTCCTGAGCCTGTGGTGCTTCGCAAACCCCACAAACCTCAGATTCTCCCCGTGAACAACCTGTTGAGACATTCCAGCTAGAGCATGTTCCGAAAAAGTTGACCGACTTTTTCGATATTAAGACATCGGATATATCCGATGTCTCATGAGAACACGCTCCAACTCTTTAGAATCCGAGCGATTCCCTTTCGATCAGATGATTCCATCTGATCGGGAAGCGCTCTAACGCATTTTCATCGTTCGTGGAATCGCAAGGGATTTCCAGTGGGGCAGGATTTTTGATTCGCTTTCCTCGTTGATCCGACAGGGGATTGTGATGGGCAAGCCTTATTCCCAGGACCTGCGAGAACGTGTCATGGCGGCAGCGGATTTGGGGCTTGGCGCTTATGCCGCGGCCCCGAACTTCGTGCCGGCGTGTCCTATATCATCAAAGCCTTGGGACGGCGGCAGACGCGTGGAGAGACGAGCGCCCGTCCTGGGTGGGCACGCGCCACCCACCCCATCAATGACCGCCGCCGTCTTGGCTGCCCATTTGGATGCTCTCAAATACCTTTGGGTTGGACGGTCCCTCCACATCGAGAAATCCGGCCGCGCCCTTTTGCAGCCGGCCCAAGCTGTGATCGACGAGAATATAAGTCCCCGGAACTTGCGTCTTGAATTCGACCAACGTCGCCCCGCCGGCCGGGACCAGGGTGGACTGCACATTGCTGAGGGTCTCGGTCGCCCCTTCCGGGTGGACCTTGTCGAAAATTTCGCCGATGACGTGAAAGCTCGATACGGCGTTGGGTCCGGCATTCCCGAAAAAGATTCGCACCGTCTCGCCCACCTTGGCTTTCAGCGCACGCTCTTTGGCGAGCGACCCGGCGCTTCCGTTGAAAACCACGAAATCGGGTGTCTCCATCGCCATTTTGTCGACGGCGGCCTCATACACGCCGCTTTGGGCTGGACCTCCCTTAAGATAAATATCGCCTTGCATCTCATAGAATTCGCGGTCCACGTTCGGCCAGCCCCCCGGCGGTTCGACGACCATGAGACCATACATTCCGTGCGCAAGGTGATAGGGAATCATCGGCGTCGCGCAGTGATAGATGAAGATGCCGGGGTTCATGGCCTTGAATTGGAAAACGCTCGTGGCACCGGGCGGGGTCTGGGTCACTTTGCCGCCGCCGCCGGGCCCGAGCACCCCATGCAAATCGATGCTATGGCTGACCGGACTGTCGAGCGCGTTGTGCAGCGTGAGCTCGACGGTATCTCCCTGACGGACACGGATCATCGGGCCGGGCACGGTTCCATTATAGGTCCAATAATGGTAACCGATCCCCTCGGCGAGGAGCCCGGTGACCGGCCGGGCTTCCAGCTCGACACGAACCTTTGCCGGATTCTTCCTGTTAACCGGCGGAGCGACCTGAGGCGCGGACACCCGCGCGAGGTTCGCAGGCAGATCGGAAACCAAACCCTCCGCCACGGAAGCAGGAGACGAAGCGGCCGGGGGGCCGGGGATTTGCGCCTCCTGCGCCTGGGCGTGAGCGGCGTACCAAGGCGTGCATAAAGCGGCGGGAAGCGCGACCACCCGTGCGAACGGCATGAGCCGTTCATGAAGGCTTTTCCGTGAATTCTTGTGCGGCATCCTTGTTCTCCCTCTCATCCGCGCCACTGGCATCGCCATCGCTGCATCTTATCTCTCCGGCCAACTCTTCCGGCGGATGCCGCCCGGAACCGGAAGGCCGCTCAAATCGCCGCGACCGTCCTCGCCCGTGCCGGCGGGACTGGACCGGCCACGTTTTTCTCGACGGCGCCATCCTCGCCATGCCCGAAATCGGCATCGACGTTGCATTGGCCGAATTCGCCGCCCGCCTCGTCTTCGACGAACCGGACGAAGCCAAGGCGCGCCGCGGACTGGTTAAAGCCACCAACCGGCGGCCGCGGCCGCCAGCGAATACGCCCTCCTTACATCGCACCCCATGCGCGGCAATCCGGAACGAGAGAGAACCGGCAGGACTCCCGTTACCCCTTCACGGGAATCTGTTCCGGCGCGCGGAACCAGTTCTCGCCGCATGACTCAGGGCAGCGTCCCGGCCGGCAAAGTCAGTTGCCAAAACTCATCGCCCAAAACTCATCGCCAATATGACATACAAAGCCGATATTGAAACAAACCCGCCTCAAGCGGGCATATCGCAAACTTTGACCTGCCGAGCCATTTTGATGACATTATCCTGGGACACGAGATATCGCTCCTTCGATGAACAATGCGACCGTTTCTCCTCGCCGTTACCAAGTTTCGCGCAACTCTCTCCGTTAGGTTCAAATAGTTCAGGGGAATGCTTTTCTTAAGGTACATCCCGTCTTTAAGGTACAGCCCGGTGCCAAATTCTTGCGTTGTTTGTTGTGTGCGGTCGGACCAAGATCGATGTGTCTATTTTCGTTAACGGTCCGGGTCCGGGTTTGGGGTTTCCGCCGCTCAGCGAGGGGGGCGGCGCTCTTTCTGTTCGCGAGCGCGATGCTTGCTGCTTGCACGCTTCCCCCGCCGGTGGGAGCCAACGAGCCGCCGGACGCGGTGGACCGGATTCGCGCCGTCGACTTGCAGCCGCGATTTCCGCAATCCTCTGCCACCGCCGATACGGGAACGGCGGGGAATAGGCCCCAGGTATATTACGGGAGCGGCGGGCAAGCTACGGGCCCGGCGGCGGCCTCGGCCTCACCCTGACCCTGGCCCTGGCGCGAGCACGGCCCCTGGCGACGGCGTCAATTTGAACTTCGAGGATAGCCCCGTGAGCGCCGTGGCGAAAGTCATTTTGGGCGACATACTCGGGGTGGGTTATTCGATCGATCCGCGCGTGCAAGGAACCATCAGCCTTTCCTCGGGTCGTCCGGTTCCGAAGTCCCAGGTGTTGTTCGTCCTGGAGAGCGCCTTGCACGCGAGCAATGCGGTATTGGTGCACGATGCCGGGGGCTACCATATCGTTCCGGCGGACGACGCCATCGGCAGCGGCCGTGTCGATCGCGCGGGGGAGGGCCGCAATCCGGAGCCTGGCTATGGGGTCTCGGTGGTCCCATTGCGGCATGTCTCGGTGCAAACGATCACGAAACTCTTGGAAAGCTTCGCGGCAAAACCCGGTTCAATCCGGGCCGACCCAACGAACAATCTGCTCCTCGTCGTCGGCAACGGAACTGAGCGCCGCACGGCCGTCGACACCATCCTCAGCTTCGACGAGGATTGGATGCGCGGCCAATCGGTCGGTATTTTTCCGGTCCATAACACGCAGCCAGAGCCTTTGATCGCCGAACTCGAAAAGATCCTGGATTCCGGGGAAGAAGGCCTCAGTCAGCATTTGGTCAAGCTGCAACCCGTTAGCCGCTCGAACGCCATCCTCGTGGTGGCGCACAAACCCGAATTGCTGCGCGCCGCCGCGAAATGGATCAGCCGCCTCGATAGTTCGTCGGTGGCGAGCACCGGCGTCAAGGTCTATAAGGTCCGCTACGGCGACGCCCGCCAGATCGCGAAGCTGCTCGCCGATTTGTTCATCGGCGGCGGGGCAAGCACACTCGAGTCAGCCGCCAACCAAATCGCGCCCGGTGGGGGGGCGACGACTTTGTCCGCATCGGAACAGCAAGCAGGATACGGGGGTGTAGGTACAGGCGGAGGCGGAGGTCTGGGCGGAGGCGGAGGTCTGGGCGGGGGCGGAGGTCTGGGCGGGGGCGGAGGTCTGGGCGGGGGCGGAGGTCTGGGCGGGGGCGGAGTGGGCGGGGGCGGTGGCGGGGGCCTTGGCGGTGGCGGGGGCCTTGGCGGAGGCGGAGGCCTAGGCGCCGGTCAAACGCAATCGCAAGGACCGTTTGGAGCTTTATCCTCCGGCGCGGGTCCAGCCCGCCGGCGGCGGGGCGGGGGCGGCCGATACCTTAGGAACAGTCGGCTTGGCTGGCGGGCTTGGCGGCGGCCCAGGCGGAGGGCGTGTTATTCTGCCAGGGGTGCGGATCCTGGCGGATGTCCCGAACAATTCGGTCGTGGTCTACGCCAATGCGGAAACTTACAAGATCATCGAAAGGGCGCTCAATCAGATCGATCGCCCGCAAGCACAGGTTGCCGTTGACGTGACCATCGCCGAAGTCACGCTCAACAATACCCTCAATTACGGCGTTCAGTTTTTTTTGGGCAGTCTCAATACCCTTAATTCGTTTTCCAATGGCGTCCAGGCAATCAACACGCCTACGGGGACCGGGCCTCCGGGCACAAATGCAGGCTTCAATTTTCTGATTGGCTCCAAGCTCACGCCGCATGTCATCATCAGTGCCTTGAATAGCTATACCACGACAAAGATCCTCGCAACTCCCTCGCTCGTCGTGCTCGACAATCAGATCGCAGCCCTGCAAGTCGGCCAGCAAGTGCCGATCACAACCGGCTCCGCGAATATTTTGAACACGGCCACGGCCGCCTCGAATACCGTCTTCAATTCCATCACCTACCAGAATACCGGCATTATTTTGAGCTTACGGCCACACATCCACGCCAACGGCAACGTCAACCTCGAGGTCGACCAGCAGATCAGCGCATGCGTGAATTGCGCTAGGCGTGAAATCTTACGCCGACATTCACCAACCGCCACGTCAAGAGCTCGATCCAGGTGGCAAACGGCCAGACCGTCTTGCTGGCGGGCCTCATCCAGGAAGAGCACGACAAGGGGCGCAACGGAATCCCGGTTCTCGATCAAATTCCTGTCATCGGCGAAGCTTTCGCAACCAGCAACACAAATGCCGTCATCCGCACTGAGCTCATCATCTTCATCCGGCCGCAGATCATTCGCGACGGAGTGGATGCTTCATTCGTCGCCGAGGAGCTCCGTTCCAAGATAAGGGGCACCAAAACCGGCACTCTGCATCCGCCGGGTGCCGTGACCCCCTACCCGCTTGGGCTGGTCCAATGAGCGGGACCCGGCTTCGCCGCGCCGGACTGAGAACGCGCCCAGCCGGAGACGAGATTGACTTGGATTTGGCGGGACGCGGGACGGCGAACCCGGCGCGGCACGGGCCGAGCGAATACGCCGCCTTCGCCGCACTTGGATGCTCCATCGCGATCGCGAGCCTTGTTGCCGCGCCTGGCCGTTCAGGCCTCTTTGGAGGCGCCCTGGGACTTCTCATGCTCGCTATCGCGATCGCCGATGCGCGCTCCTTCATTATCCCCGACAAGCTGACCATCGCCGCTTTCCTGCTTGCGTTGACGAATGCAGCGAACGAGAGTTTGGAAAGCATGCCGGAAAACATCGCGGCTGCCGCGGTGCGTGGACTTGCTCTCGCCCTTGCATTTTTCGCACTGAGGGAAGGCTACTTGCGGCTGCGCCATCGCCATGGAATTGGCCTTGGCGACGTGAAGCTCGCCGCGGTCGCCGGGGCCTGGCTCGACTGGACGCTCATTCCGGTTGCGATTGCAATCGCGGCGCTCACGGCGCTGATCTTTTACATAGCGAGCCAGCTTGTCCTGCGCCGTCCTATATGCGCGGCCGCGAAATTGCCTTTCGGGCTTTTTTTCGCGCCGGCAATTTGGTTTTGCTGGCTGCTCAACGCAATATTTTTCGAATTCTAAGGGAGCACGGCCGTGAGGATCGTTATCGTCGCGCATGACCAAGCTCAAATTGCCGGGTCCGTCCGCGGCCGGGCGGCGCGAAAGCCGCGCCGATGGCGCTTACGGGCCATGCCCGGCGTGCTTGTTTGCGTGGCAATTTTCGCGAGCCCGGCCGCCGCGGACCGGTTGCGCGACGGGGCCCGGGCGTTCGCGGCCCACGATTACGTAACGGCGGCCCGCGTCTTTACGGATCTCGCCCCGCTCGGCGACGCAAGGGCACAAACCTATCTCGGCTACATGTTCGCCAATGGCAAGGGCGTGCCGCAAAATTATATGGTGGCGGCGGGATGGTACCGCTGCGCCAGTCAACAGGGGTTTCCAACGGCGCAGTACATGCTTGGGCTCATGTACGACAAGGGCCAAGGCGTTCCGCAGGACTACGTCATCGCCTATGCCTTGCTTGACCTCGCTGTCGCTGGGGCTGGTCCAGAGCGCGAGCATTGGGTCAGGATACGCGACGCCGTCGCTTCGAAATTGAGCCTCATCGAACGGGTCCGGGCGCAACAGCTGGCATTCGAGGGACTCCTGGGAGGCGACTGCTTGCCCATCGTCACGGGCTATTAGGTCGCCTGGTCTTGCCCGCAAATTGTGGTGCACATAGCGACGCGCAATACTATATTGTGCTGGCCAGCGTGCTTCCTTCGTAAACTCAAAGCAAATCCGGTTCGTTCGACATGGGCCCCGGCTTGGCGTCTTGCCAATTCTATCGCCGGCGCGTTAGTCTTCGAAATGCCGGCACGGGCGGTCGCCGTCTGAAAACGCGGGAGATGGCCCTATGAGAACTGTCGTCTGTCCTGGCCTTGGCCGCGAAGTCTCGGCCTTGGGCTTTGGTTGTGCCTCGCTCGGATCGCGGGTTTCCGAGGCGCAGGGGTTGCGGGCGCTCGGTCTTGCGTTCGAGCGCGGCGTGACCTGGTACGACGTCGCACCTCCCTATGGCGATGGGGAGGCCGAGGGAATATTGGGAAAATTTTTGGCCGGCCGCCGGGATCGCGTGGCTATTTGTACCAAATTCGGTATTCCCCGCCCGGTCGTTTCGCCGGCGATGCGCTTGATACGGCCGTGGGTGCGGGCAATGGTACGGGCGTTTCCGCAATTGGGTCGCGGCATGGCGAAGGCGCGGGCGGCCGGGAGCCGTGACCGGTTCCAGGCGGAACAGATTGAAGGTTCGATCGTTGAAAGCTTACGGCGCCTGCGAACCGATTACATCGATGTGCTGGCTCTCCACGACCCGGGGCCTCGGGATTGCGCCAGCGAAGCCATTTTGGGCGAATTGCGGCGCATGATAGAGAAAGGCTACGTGCGCTGCGTCGCGATCGCCGGAGCTCCGGAGGCGATCGTCGCCGGAGTACGCGCTTCGGAGCTGTATAAAATCGCTCAGCTTCCCGATGATCCTTTCGTGCGGACGGTGGCGGGCGGGAAAGGCGCGCTCGCCGGTGATGCATCACTTTTTTTCGTCACCTACAGCGTGTTTGGCGCCCACGAACGCTTGGCGCATCTCCTGGTTGGCGACGGCGGCCGTCTCGGGGCGCTCGCTTCCCAGCTCGGATACGGTCCTCCATTCATGGCGAGTGAAATGATTTTGGATTATGCTTTCGCGGCCAATCCGGAAGGCGTGGTTCTCGCTTCGATGTTCACCCCTGCCCATATTGAAATGAACTGTGCCAGGGCGGCGCGGCCGCCGCGGAAGGACATCGGACCGTTCATGCAAAAATTCGTCGTCGCGGACAACCCCTGACAGTTTTTTGAATGGCGATCCGAGTGGCTGAAAATTTACGTGAGACGATGCGAGCCTCGACGATCCGGCACGGCAGGCACCAATGACCAACAAAACCGAAGAGCAGCACATTGTTGACGCGACGATGGAGTATGGGCATCTCCTGACCACGTATCTATCACTGGCGAACATGTTTTGGGTCGGTTATGGTGCTTTCTTCACAATAAATACGCTGTTAGCGACCGGTCTAGGATTCTCATACTCAGACACTGCCAAGCCGCTTGACAGGACGTTCCTTACGCTAGTGCATTTTCTGACCCCAGCGACCGGCATATTCATCTCTCTAGTCGCCATCTACACCGCTATGGTGATCACCAAATTCCAAGGGCTCATAAACAAAAGAGGCAGAGAACTTGAGACATTGCTCGTTGCTAGAGCGGGTCCCGAATAGACAGAATCGGAAGGGGGATTCCCGAATCGGCGGAATCGTGATTCACCATGTTGGCTGGAATGGAGGCCGGCATGGATGGCAAAACCCTATTCGCAGGATTTACGTGACCGCCTGGTGCGGGCTGTACTGGCAGGTCAGTCTCGGCGCAAGGCGGCGCGCAGCTTTGATGTCAGTGCGAGCTGCGTGATCAAGCTCATGCAGCAGTTTGAGATAACAGGCGGTTGTCTGCCGCGAAAGTTTGGCGGCCATAAGCGGCACGCGCTGGCTGCGCATGAAGATAAGGTGCGGGCGTTGGTGGCGGTGCAGCCCGAGCTGACGATCACGGAGCTGTGGAGCAAGCTGACGACGCTCGAGATCAAAGTCGGGCGGTCCGCCGTCGGGCGTTTTTTGCGGCATCTGCAATTGACCTTTAAAAAAAACTCTGCACGCCGCCGAACAAGAAAGAGCGGATGTCCGGGCCGCACGTCTCGCTTGGCGCGATAAGCAGAAAAGTCTTGATCCTCAAAGGCTTGTATTCATCGATGAGACCTGGGCCTCGACCAACATGACACCTCGCTATGGGCGATGTGAAAGAGGCAAGAGACTTATCGCTCACGCCCCGTTCGGCCACTGGAAGACGACGACCTTTTTGGCGGCGTTGCGCCACGATCGCATCACCGCTCCTTGTGTCTTCGACGGTCCCATTAACGGCGCAAAGTTCCTCGCCTATGTCGAGCAGGTTCTGGTGCCGACCTTGTCGCCTGGCGAAATCGTGGTGATGGATAATCTCGGTTCCCATAAACGCGCCGGCGTTCGAAAAGCCATCGAAGCCGCCGGGGCGACGCAGTGCTTCTTGCCCGCCTACAGTCCTGACTTCGATCCCATCGAACAAGTCTTCGCCAAGCTCAAAAATACGTTGCGCAAAATGGCCCACCGAACCGTCGATGCTCTGTGGGATGGCATCGGATTAGCTCTCGACGACTTCCCTCCAACCGAATGCTTCAACTATTTTCGCAATGCCGGATACGGGTCCACCTAATCGGGACCCGCTCTAAAATCTTCACGAGATTGCAGCCTTACTCCGATAAGCTCCTTATAGGAACCACCATCGGAAGCCTTCTCTTCCTCGCGCTTTGGGCCGGCGCGCTGTACGCGGCGTTATAACTCCTGCCCGCCGCTCCGTCATTGCCTGCCGGGTGCACCTGCCGCAAGCGCCGTCAGATCTGCAAGGATCGCCATTGTTTCGCGTTCAAGCCAGCGGCGCGTTCAAGATCCAGCGATGGCCGAAGGGATCGCGAAACGTCGCGACCCTGGTTCCCCAAAAGGAATTGGTCGGGCTCGTCTCGACTTTTGCGCCGAGACCGGTGGCCTTCGCGAAAATTTCGTCGACTGTCTTGGCTTCGGCATATTCCAAGCTGACCGAGGCGGTCGCAAGCTCGCCCGGAAGCGGCATTCGGGTGTGGCCGAATTCGGGAAAGGCGTCGGCGAGCATGACCGAGCCGTCGTTGATTTCGAGCTCGCAATGCATGATCCGCATACCGTCGAGCGCGGGCATGATCGCTTTTTGACGCGCTCCGAAAACCGCGGTGTAGAAGGCGATCGCCGCCATCGCCGGGGAAACGGTCAGATAGGGCGCAACCGGCGGGCGCATCGGTTCCTCCGCGTGAAAAATCGTCGATGTCGCGAGGCCCTTCCCCTGCCCGGATCTTGCGAGTAAGAACTGTCACTCTAATTGGTTTTATTGCAAGAGCCGCTTCCGGCGCCAGCGCAAGGAATCAGGGAACGGCACCTGGGAATGGCACAGGGAATTTCAATGGCCAAGCCTCGCACGCTTTATGATAAAATCTGGGACGACCATCTGGTCCACGCCGAAGCCGATGGCGCGAGCCTGATCTATATCGACCGTCATCTCGTCCATGAGGTCACGAGCCCGCAGGCCTTCGAAGGGCTGCGGCTGACCGGCCGGCGCGTTCGGGCCCCGCGAAAAACCCTCGCGGTCGTCGATCACAATGTTCCGACAACCGATCGCTCGCACGGCATCGACGATCCCGAAAGCCGGATTCAGGTCGAGGAACTTGCCCGGAATGCCCAGGAATTCGGCATCGAATATTTCGACGAACGCGATCTTCGCCAAGGCATCGTCCATATCATCGGCCCCGAACAAGGCTTTACCCTACCCGGCGCGACAATCGTCTGTGGCGATAGCCATGCCTCGACACATGGCGCCTTCGGCGCGCTCGCCCATGGCATCGGCACGTCGGAGGTCGAGCATGTTCTCGCCACCCAGACCTTGATCCAGGCCAAGGCCAAGAACATGCGTGTCACTGTCGACGGCGTCCTCGGCGATGGGGTGAGCGCCAAAGACATTGCGCTCGGGATCATCGGCGAGACCGGCACGGCGGGAGGCACCGGGCATGTCATCGAATATACCGGCGAAGCGATCCGCGCGTTGTCGATGGAAGGCCGGATGACCGTCTGCAACATGACGATCGAGGCGGGCGCCCGCGCCGGCATGATCGCGCCCGATGCCAAGACCTTTGCTTATCTCGAAGGCCGGCCCAAGGCGCCAAAAGGCGCGGCTTGGGACGCCGCGATGGGTTATTGGGAAAGTTTGCATTCCGACGACGGCGCCGTTTTCGACAAGGAAGTCCGCCTTGATGCAGGAAAGTTGCCGCCGCTCGTCACCTGGGGCACGAGCCCGCAGGATGTCGCGGCGATCACCGGCACCGTGCCGCGCCCGGAAGCAACCATGACCGAGACCAAGAAAGCCTCCATTGCGCGCGCGCTAAATTACATGGGCTTGAATGGCGGCGAAAAAATCACGGATATTAAGATCGACCGGGTTTTCATCGGCTCCTGCACCAATGGACGAATCGAGGATTTGCGCGCCGCCGCGAAAATCGTCGCGGGCAAGCACATCGCGGGCTCCGTCAATGGCATGGTCGTGCCGGGTTCGGGCCTCGTCAAACAGCAGGCGGAAGCCGAGGGTCTTGACGCGATATTTTTGGCCGCGGGGTTCGAGTGGCGCGAGCCCGGCTGCTCGATGTGCCTCGCGATGAATCCCGATAGGCTGGCGCCGGGCGAGCGCTGCGCCTCGACCTCGAACCGCAATTTTGAGGGCCGGCAAGGTTTTCGAGGCCGCACCCATCTCGTCTCGCCCGCGATGGCGGCGGCGGCGGCGATCGCCGGCCACTTTGTCGACATCAGGGAGTGGCCAACCGCGGCGCCTTGAAGCGGCTGAGGTCGGAGACGATGGCAAGAAAAGATACGAGGCAATACTCACTGGAGAATCTGAAGGCAATGCGTGAACGCGGCGATTACGTGCCAACCAAGCCCGAAGCGCCCACGGCCGAAATCGGCGAGGAATTCTGGCAAAATGCCCGTGTGGTCATGCCGCCGGGCAGGGCGTCGGTGCATTTGCGCGTCGATAGCGACGTGCTGGAATGGTTCAAGGCGCAAGGCAAAGGCCACCTGACCCGCATGAATGCCGTGCTGCGATCCTATGTCGCGGCCCAAAAAAATGGCCCGCGGCGGTAGGCCGATGAGCTGGTACCATCGCCTTCCGCGCCACACCGACGGTACGCTTGCCCTCATGAGGCCAATTGCAGGTTGTAGTACCTCACTAAGGTTTTGCGGCGCAAAGCGTGAGATCGCGAAGAAGCCGTTCAAGCGCCTTTTGGTAGACATCGTGATTCTTCCATTTCCGGAAATCACCGATGTTTCGTTGATCGCGAAGCTTGCATGCCCATGGCTCCGAGGTTGCCATTACGGTGTCATCGATATGGACGGGGAATAAGACGAGCCGGTTCCTCTCGCGTTCTTCCGCAAGAGCCTTGTTTACTTCATCCTCGACCCAATCGCTGGCGATCGAATTTTCGGAAAGAATGAGCAGAAGCTTTTCGCGCAGTCTAATCGCCTCATCAATCGCATGCATCCCACGTCTTGGCGCCAATCGCTAAATCATGTGGCGCAAACCAGCACCGGACTCCTTTATTTTGGAGATCCTATGAGGCCATCCTCGCCGCGTGTTGCGACGCCCGGAATGCCCTGATGGCCAAATCCGAGGTCATCACCTCAATTGGAACAAGAGATTGGGCACAGGTCAGGATTTAGGGCGGTTGGTATCATAGGGATTTTCGACCCAGCGCTCGCACAAAACCTCGTCCGAGAGATTGCGCACGTGATTGAGGATGGCGAGCCCGGCCATCAGCCGCGTGGGCAAAGGCGGGCGTCCCGGAATGTCGGCGTAGACCGCGCCGAAGCTTTTTTCGAGAAAGCCCCAATTAACGGCCTGCGCAAGGTTCGCCAAAGCGTGGTTCATATCGACGATCTGATCAAGCCGTGCCTTGAACAAATCGTTCTGACCGCTGTCCCGCCGCTCTTTCGGCCGCATCGAATCACCTCCGCTTCTTCTTCCACGCAGAGAGAATCACGCCAAGGCAACGCGATCAATTTGCAAGAAAACCCATCCACAACGCCAAAAAACCGGCGAATCCGCTTCCTTGGAGACGCCAAAAGACCACGCCTGTTCAGTGAGTTGCGAAAACTTCACAGGCGACCGCAGGCTTCCCAACGATCCGAGGTGGTGGCGCACCGTCGTGGAACATGGCCTTTGCGCCGTCATTAAAGAATGGGCCCGCCGCCCCGGAGCCTTGCTCTTGATGCGCATTACTGCATCATGGTTCGGGTCTCGTGACCCGCCGCATACAAGTACGCGAGAGCGATTGCTCGCGCCGGGCAGGCTCCCCTCGGTATCGATATAAGTGAGGACAGTGCCATGGCCGCTCCTTTCCGCTAACTGTGGCTTACCACGCTTTTGTCCTCATTCCAGCGGCCGTGAAGCAAGGATACCAAGTTATGAAATGATTGAAAAAAGTCCTTGACAAAGGAGCTCCCCATACAAGTTCCACTGTGAACATCCTTCTAGCCCCTCAATGCCGATCAGCGGCATCAAGACGGCCTAGCAGGACTGGTACACTTTTGCGCCGCAATCAAAGCGGCAGCACACAGCCGGTTCAGAGGTACACTTTGCCTCCGCGATTCATACGTGCCCATTACGTGACGGCTCCATCGAGAATCAGGTGCTCAGCAATGAATCAAAAGTGGTTCTTTCGACTCAAATTTTCGCCCACGCATTGCGGCTCGGCAAATGGCTGAAATTGTGGGTAAATGAAAGTCGCCAAAAGCATGAGATGGCGGCTTTCCACTAATCGCGGGCAATCCCAGCCGATGGCGGCGCGCTTGGTGGTCTTTGCGCTTCAAGGGATTCCAATTCGGCTTTTTCGAGCGCGATGGCCCGGTCGTAGGACGCCGCGGCCTCCTCCTTGCGCCGCGAAAGCTCGCCGATGCGCGTTTTGAGTTCTTGCATTCGCCGCTCGCGTTGTTCTTCGGGGAACTTGATGGCAATCTCGTCCACCTTATCGAACAGGGGGCGCTTCAGCGTCTGTTCGAGCCAAGCCGCATTCTGCTTCAAGAGTTCATCGAGTGTCATCTGAATGGCCTTTCTCGTTAGGAGGCGATCATGTTGAAATCGGCGACCGGCGCCGGGAAGTCCGGAATATGGTTGACGGTTCCGCCCGCGGTGACGTTGCCGATAAAGGGACCCGGCATGCCGTTGAAGTTCACAGACGGGAACGAACGGGCGAGCGACTTGATGTGGTTGCCCATGACGATGGCCCGGCGCCCCACGAGCCATACGGTGGCGCCCTGTAACGGCGTGAAGACCGGCGCTGAGACGTGCGAACAATAATTATGATCGAACGAGACGCGCTCGAAGCGGATAAAGAACTGGGGGTTCAGTTGTGTTTGGCGGAGTTCGACCAGCGCGGTGCGGCCGTTGCCGATGAATTTGTTGCCATGAATCTGGATGGCGAAACCAAAAGTCAATTCGTTGGCGCCCTGCGAGAAATCGAATAACCCGCGCATGACCAGCGCGCGGTCCTCCCGCTGGGGATCGCGCGTCGTGGCATTTGAATAGGTCACGAGGTTGCCTTCGACCCGCGCCTCGAGCACGAGATCGCCGTAGATGCCATAGTCGGCGTTCGACGCCGCCTGCGGCCCGCCGCCGCTGCCCGTATCCATGATTTCGTTCGCCGAGATATGGGCTTCGCCGCCGACGGCAAAGCATCCGACGGCGAAGGCGGTATTGGGCATCGCGATCCCGCATCTCACGAGACGGTTCTCCACGATATCGAGCCGCGCCGTGGTCACGACCGCGTAAACGCCCCAGGAATCGAGCTGATCAAGGCGGTTGCCGGCGATCTGTGGGCCGGCCTCTTGAAACAATGTGATGCCGTACCCGCCGCTGCGGCAGTCGTTGGACGAAATGCGATTCTGCCGGCCGTTGCTGAAGAAGATTGCGGCGAACGCGCCGCCGATGCGGTTGCCGGAAACATACGAGGAGGAGGCCCGCGTTCCAAAAACAGCGAAGCCCAGCCGCCCGATGAGCGCTTCGATGAGGTTGTCTTCGATGACAAGGTTCGCTGCGCCGGTGCACAGGATACCGTGTTGGGGTCCGCTCAGCGCGTTGCCGGCGATGATCCCGGCCAATACTGGTTTTGGATTTTCCTGCCCAACCCCGCCGATCTGGATCGCGACCGGTCCCAGGAAATCGAGTTCCTGCCGCGAGGAACGCACGATATTGCCGCTGACTTCGCAGAAAGAGCCGGACACGCGGATCCCGACATAGAAGCGATCGCCATGGCGGACGCGGTTGCCGGACACCCTGCAGTGGTCGGCCGCAACATCGATCGCGACCGGCCGCGCGGCAACACCGTCGCCTTCCGGTAGGGTTGGACACACGACGATGTTGTCCGTAACAAAGGAAAGGTCGGCGAGCGAATTCGCATCTCCGAACGGCTGATCGTTCAAGAGAATTCCGAACAAGGCGCCTGAAATGGCGTTGCGCGTGATCCGGCAAGGGAATGCGGACTCGATATAGGCAATGCCCAGGACCGCCGGCGCTCCCTCGGGGCCGCCGAGCTCGATGGTGTTTTCGTCGGCCGCGAAGCCTTCGCACCGCACCCGAACCAGAACGCCGCCGGCAAGCCTGTCGAAGCGGCACGACAGGACGCTCAGCCGGTCGGTGGCGACGGCATGGACGCCGATGAAATTCACGCGCTCCGTGGCGCGCAGGCCGCAATGGGAAATGCGCACCCGCGCCGCGCCAGCGATCGCAATCACGCCCTCGCCGCCGACATCGGCCGAATTCGCCGCGAAGTCGATGCCCAGCACATCAATACCCTCGATCCGGAACCCCGCGGGATTGCCGATGATCAGAACCGGCCCGCTAGCCTGCGACCGCACGGTCGTTCCGGGGCTCTCCGCCTCGAGCACGATGCTGCCGCGCGCGATCCGCAGCGGTTCGCGGATGACATGCAGGCCGGTCTTCAGGCACACGCAGCCACCCTGCGCCGGCAGGGCGTCGATGCCGGCTTGGATGCTTTCTCCAGGCCGAACGATGATCGTGCAGCAGCAATCGCCGCGCTGTTGCGGCGGCGGCCGACAGTCGGTGATCGTCGGCGCGCCGCCGCCGAGCCCGTTGATCGCCGCGAGCTGCACATAGTGATGCACGATGCCGCGCGGCGGCGCGTTGGTGAATTCGTCGATCCGCGCCGTCGCGGTGCGCGCCCAGGTCACCCAGTAGTCGCCGGGGCGGAACGTGCCGCCCACGGGCACGGCCGAGAATTCGACCTCGATGCCTTCCTCGATCGGGATCGGCCCGGCGCCGGTCGTGAGGAGGCCGTCGCCGTCGGGCGCGGTATCGCCCTCCGCGGTGTCCCACTTTTGCACCCGCGTGTGCCGCGCGGCGATCTCGGCGGCATTGGCGCCGAACGGGCGCCCGCCCGCCGGCAGGGCGCGATCGAGAGTGATGGAGGGAACGCTCTCGTCGATATTGTCGACGCGCGCCATCTCGCCCGGCTCACCAATGAGTTCGCGGTGATCGTCGGTGACGGTCACCCAATCTCCGGCGCGAAAACGCAGGAACTGGTCGCGGCCGATGCGGTTGACGGTGAGCGTCGTCTGGGTTCCGCTCACCGCGATGTCGCGCATCGTCGAGATGATCGAGCCGTTGTCGCGCGACCACTTGAAGCGCGCCGCGCCGAGCGCGCCGCCCTCATGAATCTCGATGCGATAGAGCCGGTTCTCGAGGCCGCGATAGCCCGAGGCCGGCGGCAGGATGCAAGGATCGTCCGGTGCCGGCGGCCGGATCGCGCGGCAGGTCAGCCGGCCCGCCGAGGGCGGGTCGCCGACCGGCATGCCGCAGGCCGCATTGTCCACCGGGCTGATACGGACCTGCCACACCGTCTGCCGGCGCGTCGTGGTGTCGGCGCCGCCCAGCGCATCATCTAGCAATTCCGGGTCTTCGATGTAGGTAACTTCGCGATCCCAAACGTCGAGATAGACGATGGCGTCGCCAACGGCCGGAAGCGCTGGCGGCGGAAATCCGGCCGATTGCGGCGGGAAGAACGGCTGATTGTTGTAGGTGGAATTGTCCTCGGCGAAGGCTTCGACCTGGATGCCGTCGACATAGAGGCGGCCGGAGCCGATCGAGAGATCGGTTGGCGGACCCAGAATCCAGCCGATGCTGAAGGCGTTCGGGCTCACCACATCGGGCACACCCAAGGGGCCCAGAATGTCGAGCGTCGTGGTGCGGATGCGGCGCCTGAGGATGTCGATCTCCTCGTTCCAGTCGGAGTCGAGTTGGACGCGGCCTTGTTGCATCAGCACGCCCGAATAGCGGTCGCGCGGATCGAAGGTGAACCTGGTGTAATCGCCACTCATCGTCTTGCTCCTTCCCCGCGCCGCCTCACGTCACGTAGATCAAACCGTATTCGAGTCCGAAAGGCAGGTACTCCTTGAGCCGCACGCGCAAATTCGCCTCGCGCTGCGGCTGCTTCAAATGGCAATAGACGCCCATCTCCGAGCCGTCGGCCGCGCCCTTGGCGATCTCTGCGGGCCCGCGCAGAGACAGCTGCAGGTAGGCCGCCTGGCCGTAGTCTTCCGCCGAGTATTCGGGCCGCACCCTAAGACGCACGCGCGCCCGCACCGCTTGCCGCTGCAAGGGCGTGAGCGGGCCGATGCGCGCCTCCTCCGCATCGAGCGCCTTGCGCTCGGCAAGATCGGGCTCACAGCGGTAGCGCTGCGGCGTGCGCGATCCAGGCACGACATAGGAGAAGCGCACGCATCCGGTCTGCGTCCGCTCCGCTTCCACATGGCCGTCGAATACGGTCTCGGTGGCGAGATCGATCTGGCGCACCAGCGTGCGCCCGCGAATGGTCGTGCGCTCGCTGCGCAGCGCCGGCCCCGGCTCGTCGCCCGCAAGTCCTGCGATCGCATCGATGCCGACGCCGTCGATGATGCTGTCGAGCGCCGTGATACCCTCCGCATGCGCGGGCACGCGGATCGGTCCGCAAATCGAAAACGCGATCTCAACTGCGAGTTCGGTGTTGGCGACCTCGCCCGTGGGCAGCGCCGCGACCGCCGAGATGCTTGATTGGACAGGCGGTGGCGGCACGGGCGGATCGCTCTCCCCGATCGAGATGCCGGGAACCAGCGTCGAATGCAAGAGCCGCAGCCGATGCAGCGATCCGTCGATGACGACGCGGCCCTCAATCAACAAGCCGCTCAGCGTCGCCGCATAGTCGGGGCGATTGCCAGAGAGCTGCAACGGCGCCGTCAATCGCAGATGCGGGCGGGCGCCATCGGCCGCCTCGATGGCAAGCGTGTTTCCCGTCGCGGCACCGAAATCGAGCGCAATCGCCTCTTCGTAAGTCCGGTTGTCGGAGATGCGGATGATCGCGTTGCGCTGTCCGTCGCCCAGCCATTCGGCAAGCGCCGCGGCGATCGTCAGATGACTGCCCGGACCGACGCTGATCAGATGCACGTCGTCAGCGAAGTTGGGTCGCATCAGCCAGGCCCGGCGGCGATAGGGCCCGCCGCCCAGATCGGCCGGGAAGCCGTAGTGATAGGTGATCTCGACCCGGTCCGCCGGAACCAGCGCCGGGCCGAGCGTCAACCGGCCAAGGACGACATCGATGGCGATCCGGTCGGTCGGCGGCTGCGACCAGACCGCGAGATTGCGGCAGATCGCTTGCGCTGCCGGAATCTCCACACCGTCCACGAACACCGTGATGCTCGAAACGTTCGGCACCGAGCCATAGAAGTCGGCGATCCCGGTGAAGAACCGCGCCGGTCGGATCGGCTGCGGCACGTGCAGTTCGGTCGCGAGCCCCGCCTCGTCGCCCTCGCGCCGCGCCCGGCTGAAGAGAGGTGCCGAGTTTCCGAGCGGGCTGAAGTGATAACGGAAGTCGCCGGCAGCGCCGAGCCGGCGCGCCTCGGTCCAGTCAAGAGCGTAGGAATTGAGCCGCCACAGATGGAAGCCGATGTTGCGAATGTTGTACCAGCCTTCGTCCTGAGAAATCGGCCGAACATCCACCGTGTGCGAAATCTCATCGAAGGCGCCGTTGAGCCGGTCCATGCGCTCGACCGATCGAATGTCGGGCGTGCGCAGGGAATGGAAGCGTAGGTGATTGCGCACCCATTGCGTCCAGCCGAGGAGCTCGAAATACTCGACCGCATGGGCCGGCCAGCCGGTGACATCGCGCGCCAGCTCCTCGAGCATCGACAGCGTGCCCTTGCGGCGGCGGTAGTAGATCGTCTTCGCCACATCGGCGCGCGAACGGAGCGCGACGAAGGGCCTGAGGCCTCTCCCGGGAAGGCTGCGCTCGGCGCGACCATGCAGCGCCTTGATGCGGCGATCCTCCGCGCCTTCGAGATCGCGGAAGAGCTCGACCGCCGTATCGCCGTCCTTGACACGAGCTTCATCGAACAGCGGCGAGGTGCCGACGAGATCGCCGATATAGGCGACGACCCAGGGCTCGCATGTCTCGACGAACGCGTTTTCCTGAAGCTGCTTGATGTCCTCCTCGATGACGTCGGCCTGCGTGTCGACGATATCGAGAAGTGCGCGCAGACCTTCGCCGCTCTGCTGGTCGCGCTCGCGGATGAAGGCAGGGAGCAGATCGTAGAGACGGTCGCGTTCGGCGTTCGAGAAGGCCATGTCAGAGCGCCTCCACCGCGGTCAGAATAAGATCGGCTGCCGGTTCTTCGATGAAAGCCTGCTCGGCGGCGAGCACCGGTGGTGGTGAGCCTTCGAAGCCAGCGCGCGCGAAGCGGTCGATGAGGCCCAAAGGCGGCGTCGGCCGCGCCGGAAAAATGCGGATATGGGGCTGCAGCGGCCCGGCATCGACGGCGCGGATGGCGCGCTCGATCGCGGTCAGGTCGGAATAGTTTTTGAGGTGGAAGACATCGATGTCGGCGGCGACGACGCCGGTCGCCGATTGCAGCGTCGCGTAGATCTCGCTCGAAAACACTGCGGCGCCGAGCGGCATGGCGTCGAAAGCGAAGAGCGCCAGAATTTTCGCGCGCGCGCCGTCGAGCATCGCATCCGCCTCGAAGTCCGGATTGCGCAAGAGCCGCGCCGAGATGACGATCGGCACGCGGACGAAATTGCCGAGCATCAGCGGCCGGTTCGGATCGCGCGCGGTATCGAGCGCGCCGCGCAACAGGCCGAGCGAGGCGGCCGAGAGCGTGTTGCCCTCGGGACCGGCGACCGTCACATGGACGGCGCGCTCCAGCTCGCTCCACACCCAGGTCACATGGGCCCGCGCCGCGAGGCCGGAGGCCGTCGCGATTGCCTCGAAATCGGCGAGCGAGACGGCGCGGCCGAAGGTCTTGACCGAGTTGGGCGCCGCCTCGCGGGCCGTGTCGCGGGTCTCGGGATCGGCCGCGCCGTCGGCGGAAAGCGGATTGGCGACGCTGCGCAGGCCCACCGGCCGCTCAAGCGGGATCGACAGCTGCCCCGCCTTCATCAGGCCCTGGAGACCGAGCCCGGTGCGATAGACCGCGGTGACGTTCATAGCACCCGAGGGCAGCCGCGCGCCGGTGGTGCCGTCGCCAAAGACGATCGCTGTCTCGGCATTGTCGTTCTGGCGCGCCGTATAGAAGCGCTCGTTGCCGCGCCGGCCGAAGAAGCTCGGCGTCTCCTTCCAAAGTTCGCCATTGACCCGGATCTCAAGCGCCGCCGTGCCTTCGAGGCTGCCGGCCGTCTGAAGATAGGTGAGGTTCGGGCGCGCCAGCTTGAATGCCTGGAACGCCTTCGCGCCGTCGCCGTGACCTAGGGCTTCCAATGGCTGGGTCTCGCCATGACTCGCCGCCGCGACGTTCCCGAGCAGGATCGTTCCGGTGAGCGGCGTCGCGGGCGCCGGCGAGAAATCGACGAAGAGATGATCTTCGAGTTCGCCTGGGATAGCCGCGACCGGCGTCGTCGCGACGACTTTCGCTTCATCGATCCGCTCGCCGGCGCGCAGCAGGATGCGCCGCCCCTTGGCCAGATTGCCGACCGTCTTGCTCCCCGGCTTCATCCGCAATGCGAGCCGGCCTTGGGAAATCTGCGCGGGATAGTCATAGTCGCGAAAGACGATGTCGTCGGAAGACATGCGATAGATGGCGGTGCGGCGCCGGTCGTCGATCGGACCGATGCCCTCGCCATGGCCCGTCCAAGCCGACCATCCGCTCGCGGTGAAGGAACGCGAGGTGAGCGTGCCATCGCCGCCGCGCGCATAGACATGCAGCCCTTGCGAATCCCGCGCCGCCGCCGGCGGCGATGTCAGCTTGCCCTGCAGGTTCGTCCAGGCGCTCCAGGTCTCGCCGCTGCGGGTGATGGTTTGCAGGCTGCCATCCTTGGCGCGGGCAAAGACATCGATGCGGTCCGGCGCGCCGCCGGCGACGAGTGCGACCTCGCCGTCCAATTCGCCGCCAAGATCGCGCCACTCGCTCCAGGTCGTGCCATCGAATTTGCGATGGATGAGCGCGCCCTTGTCATCGAGACCGGCGACATCAATGCGCCCGCCGGTCGACACGGCCGAGGGTCCCGTCGCGAGAACACCTTTGAGTGTCTGCCATGCCGACCACGCCGCGCCGTTCCACGAGCGACACCAAAGGGCGCGATCGAGCCCGCGCACGAAGACCGCGAAGCGCCCGGGATTTGGCGAGACCGGCGCCGGCGCCGAGGTCAGAATGCCGTTGAGGCCGATGCCACGCCGCCGGGCTCGCGGCCGTGACATTCATGTACCACAGGCCCAGATCCAACCCGCGCACGAAAACCCATACCTGGCCGCCCGGATCGGCCGCGGCGCGCGGCTCGGAGGTAAGAATGCCGCCACGATCGATCGGGGTCACGAATGCGCCGGTGGGCATGTGCACCTGCCGCAGCCTGAAGCCGAGATCGCGCAGGAAGACGTCGCGGCGCGCGCCCAAGGCCACGGCCGAGACCGGCGCCGACACGCCGTCCAAGCCGCGATAGTGCCAGATGCGCGAGGGCTGGTTCGGCGGATCGAGCTCGATCAGGCTGCCGGCGCCCGAGCGGGCGAAGACGGAGCGCAGCGTGCCGGGCGAGCCCGCCACCGCCGGCCTGTCGCGGATCGTTTGGCGCAGCGTCACATGGGTGACGGTGTCGCGCGGGCTTTCGATGGGCGTAGCGCTTGTGTCCGTCATGACGGCTGAACGATCCTCGGTGCGCACGACAGCGGCGGTTCGCAGCGCCGGTTGTCCGGTCGAGGGAGCGTAGACAAGAAGCTGCTGGCCGACCGAGATATCGGTGATGCGCTGATCGAGCGGATAGGCCCAATCGCCCGGGTTCAACGCGCGCGCGATCGAACGCGTCTCCCAGCGCGGCCAGCCGAAGGGCGGCGGCGGTGGCGCCGGGATATAGATGTTGACCGTGTCGGGAACATTGTGGCCGAAGAAGCGCAGGCGGCCTTCAAGCTTCGCGGCGCGGGCAACCCCGCTGAACCAATTGCCGGTTTGGATGTCAGGCTCGAAGGCGACAACCTCGCCGTCGGCGCGCGATGTGAGTGCGGAGATGGTCTTTTCCTCGGTCGCATCGAGCCCGAAGAGGATGAGCTTTTCGCCAACAGCGAGTTTCTCCGGCCGCGCTATGATCGGCCCGCCTTCCGAACCGAGCGCGAAGCCGTCGAAGGGCACCGGTGGCGCGAAGGCCGCGGCTTCATTGATCTCCGCATTGGCGACGATTTGCTCGGTCGTCTCGAAGATCTGCGGCTTCTCGTCCTGGCCCGGCACGCTCATCACCTTGAGGCCCTTGCGGATGCGGGTCTCTGCGCCGGCATCGAGGGCGAAACTCAGCATCGTCTGCGCCGCGAGGCCGGGCCGCAGACGGTAGCCGATGAGGCGGGTGAGACGCAGCAGCGAATCCCGCTCGCGCGCGGTGCGCAGGAATAACTCGTTGGCGATCCGCTCGCTGTAGAAGGCAAGCACGTCGCCCGCGGCGGCAAAGAGCTCGAGGATGGTGATCGCGTAGTCGGCGCTCTCACGGCTGGTCAGGCCGGCCAGCGCCGCCTGATGAGCAATCGATTCGAGCATCGCCTCGCGGAATGTGGAGAAGGTGCCGACGCGATAGCCAATCTCGGGAAGACCCGGACGGTTGAAGATGGCGAGCGGCGTCGCCGCAACGGCGGGCTCGCAGCAATTGCAGAACGGATCGGACGCCATGTCACAGACCTCCGACCGCGGTCAGGCGCAGCACGCCGTTCTCGGAAAAGTTCCGGTCGTTGTCGAGTCGCGGAATCTCGAACGGACTCATCGCGATGGCACCCTTCTCGAGCTCGCCTCGCGGCGGATCCCAGTAGCGCTTGAAAAGAGTGATCTCGGCCGAGTTCACGCCTTCGACCGCGATCACCGCGGCATAGAGTTGCGAGAGATAGACGGCCGATCCGAAACCGAAGCGCAGCGGGAAGAAGAAGCCCGTCGTGCCATCGGCGAAGCGGCGATTGGAGAGCACGCGCCCGACCTCGGCCAGCACGTCGCCGCGGAAATGGCCGTCGCCGACGCAGATTCGGATGTCGATTTCGAGCGGCACATAGATCGCGGCGCGGATATTGAGATCGTAGTCCGCGAGCTTGAAACGGGTGAGATGCGCCTTCATCAGGAGCGCGAAATCCGGCTGCAATTCGGTGCCGCCGCCCGGCAGGCGGCGCAGCTTCGCCTGATCGACGGGATGGATCGCGACGAACACCGTGTGCCAGCTGCCGGTCCAGCGGAAACTCGCCTTGGCGGCGGCGACATCGTCATGGCGCAGCGCCATCTCCTCCCAGTCGCGCTCGGTGACGGCGCGGAACTGGATGGCGCGGAACGCCTCGGGCGCGATCTGGCGCACATGCTCGATCGATTCCGGTTCCTCGGCGCCCCCGGCGGGAAGCGGCTGCCAGATGCGGGTGATCGGCGGAATGACGACGACGCCCGGATCGACGAGGTGGACGAGCGTGCCCCAGCCGGCATTGCCGAGCTGCCGTTGCCGATGCGCGCAGCGCGCCACGACGCGCTGGGCGTCGAACGGGCGCCGGCCATACTGATCGTCGCCGAAGCGCAGCGCGGAGACGCCGTCATTGTCCGTCTCGACGACGAAGTGCTGGTCGAAGGGCTGGCTGTCGATGAGGTTCGGAACCGGTGTCCAAGTTTCGGGCGTGGGCTCGCCGGGAAATGTAATGTCAAGCTCGACTGCCGGTTCAGGATTGCGCGTCAACCGGCGCGTCGGGCAAGTGCGAGTGCCGGGATGCGGCCAGCGGCCGGCCCCCATGTCCGGCAAGATCAGCGATCCGTTCTGCGTATCGCGGACGATGCTGCGGCCATGGTCCACCAGCTGCGATATTGCCGCGCGCCACCGTCACCGGCTCGATGATCGAGATGATCGACGGTTTCGGCGGAAATGCAGGGCGCGAATTTGAGCGTCTCGCCCTTGGCGAAGCACCACGTGCAGCAGCGGCAGCGGCCGGATCGGCGGGATTGGTGCGCGGCGTCAAGACGCCGCCGGCGACCGCCGAAGTGAACGCCGGTCCTCGGTGTTCTCGACGCTGCCGATCAGCAACACCTGACGATGCTTGGCATTCGGCGTCCGCCGGCAGGCCCGGTCGTCGGACTGCGCACTTCTTCGAGCAGCACGTATTCGCCGGCCCGCAGATCGGGCCGCACCGCGACGCCGGCATTGTCGCGATAGAGGAAGATCTCCTTCGCGTCCTTGGACAGACAGCATAGCCTGTCACGCCAGGTGTGAATGCGCAGCTCGTTGTGAATCTCGAGCACGCGCGCGTCGGCCTTGACCTCGAAGACCAGCGTATTGGCGAGCGCCGGATCGCTGATCGAAATCGGCGAGCGCCGGGATGATCGGCCCGGGCGGCGCGACGGCGCCGAGAAGCGGCAGCGCGACGAGGCTCGTGACCTTCGTCGCCGCCGGCACGACGCCGTTGGCGCCAGGCCCGCCTTCGAGATGCACGAACGAAGTGGCGTTGCGCCCCTGCCCCATCCGCATAGTCGATGAGGCGCGCATGGCGGGCCGCCGAGATGCGATGGAGGCAGGTGTCGAGATAGCCTTCGGTGCCGGGCCCGGCATCCTGATAGTAGCTCAGGTAGTCGGCGGCATAAGCCAGAAGCTCGACCACCGTCATGCCGAGATCGGCGGGCAATCGCTCCTGCCAGCCCGGATTGCGCTCGGCGATCAGATCCACCATCAGGCGGCGGAAGCTCTGATAATCCTTGGCGAGATAGTCGAGCGCCGGTTCCTCGCGTAATGGCGGCGGGCAATCGGGCACCGTCCTGCAGTCGAACTCGCTCGGGCACGCTGCCTTGAAACTGAAGACAGCCTGGTTGCGCTCGGTATCGATAGAAGGGTGAGACGTCTCCAGCACGTAGGGCGAGAAATCGCCCTCGCGGTCGACGAGCACGCGCAGCATCAAAGGATCGATTGCGACCGTCTCCACCGCCGTGACCCGCAGATCGACGATGCGGACGCCGCCGGTGACCGTGAAGTCCGCAATGCCGGCGGCGGGCGCCGGCTTGAGGAACGTGACGTCGAGGATGAAGCGGTTGCCCGGCTCGCGCCGGAACTCGACGAAGTCGATGCCGTTCAGCGGATGCGCCGGATCGCGCAGAACGCCGGAGCGCCGCTCGTCGTCGCATTGCAATGTGCCGTCCGCGAATAGCACGGTCATTGGCACGCCTCACGCCGGAACTGGATGCCTGAACACCTCTTCGCGCCGTTCCCCCGTTTCACGCCGCACATAGGAAACCTTGATTTCGAGCGTCGCCTCGTTCGCCGTCGCCTCGACCTTCTCGAGCGAGATCACCGGATCGAGCCAGCGGATGAGTGCGCCGTGAATGAGCTGCTCGGTCGCCGCGGCGAGCGCGTCGGAGAGCGGCGCGAAGACCAGCTGCTTCACCCCGCAGCCGAATTCGGGCCGGTTCACCCGCTCGCCGGGCGAGGTGAAGAGCACGAGATAGATCATGTCGCGGATATGGTCGTCGGCATCCGTCACGGCACTCCGGCCACGCTCGTCGAAAGTGAGCGGAAAGTCGAGATATGGCCGGTTCGGATCCATCAGGTGAAATCCACATCGACGACGGTGACCGGCTTCGTCTCGTTGTCCTCGCAGAAAACCTGGATCGCGGCCTTCCTGTCCTCAAGATGCCGCACGACGCCGCGCGCGATGGCGACGAAGAGCCGTCGGCGGTCGCGCACGGTCTCGGTCCGAGGCATATGGTGATCGGTGGCAGGCCGTCGGCGATCATCAGGGCGTCGAGTTCGTTCTCGATCTCGGCCGCCATCGAACCGGCGAACTGCCGACAACGAACCTGGCTTGAGTTGTCGTGGCCATCGTGGCGGTCTCACTCCAGCATCACTTTGATCGACAGCAGGCTCGGGCTCGGCAGCGGCATCGGCGCGACCGGCGGCGCCGGCGTGACCGGAAAAATGCCGGCGCCAGTTCGCCCGGATGCAGATGCGCATTGAAGATCGTGACGAGTCTGGTCGAGGTAGGCGAGCAGCTGATCGCCGAGGACCGCCGGATGCGGCGGCAGCGGCGCTTCCGTGCTTCACCAGCGGCGCGCTGGACACGACCTGCACCGCGCCCTTGACCGTCACCGTGCCCGTCGCGACGCTCACCTCCACCGAATTGAGCGTGCACGCCGTCCGTCAGCGTGATGGTCTGCGCCTTGTCGTCCATGACGACGGTCAGCCCCGTCTCGGTGCGCCAGATGCGCGTGGTTGGTTCGCTGGGCTCGCCCGGCGGCTTCATCGGCAGCTCGCCGGCGCCCCAATAGCAGCCGGTCCAGATCGGCTGCGACACGTCGCCCGCTTCGAATTCGATCCATACGCCGGCGCCGACCGGCGGCACCGAGAAGAAGCCCGATGTCGGCCCGCCATAGGGAACGCATGGCTTCGCCCAGCCGGTCGGAACCTTGCCAAGCACGGTCGGAACGAAGGCCTGCAGCCGGCCGAGGCGGCTTCGGGTCGTTGTTGTCCTTAACGGTGCCCTGATACTTGCCGTAGACGCGGTTCGCTGCGATGTCGTTCACTGGCATCGTCGAGCATTGCCCCTCCTCTCAGGCGACCGCGGCCAGGGGATCGAAGAACACCTCGGCCCCGGTGAGCCCCACCGCATTGCGCCAGGCCGAAAAGCTTTGCCGGTAGTCGTCGCGCGAAATCCGGTGCGTGACCGACTGCACGTAATAGAGGCCGCTGTTCTGCCGGCCGGCGCCGCGCACCAGCACCGGCATCCCAACGCGCAGCGGCCTCGCGAACTTGATGCCGTCGACTTCGCCTTGCGCCGTGATGGCGCGGCTCGTCGCCGAGGCCTGGGCAAGCGCGTGCAGCTGCGCCTCGGTCGGGATTGGCGGCGCAGCCGGGACGCTGCCGCGCGACCGGCGGCGGGAACACGCGCACGAGCGCCGGCTCCGCCCCCATGGGAAGCTCGTCGGCGAGTGGTGCGGACGCCGGGCAAGGGCGCGCGCGTCGTCTGGTCGACCGTCGCTCCAACAACGCCCGTCGGCCGCAACATGTCGTTCGACACGTTGAACTGCGTGAGGTTGGTCTGCTTGCCGAAATCGATCGACAGCACGCCCTGCGGCGGCAAATGCGTGTAGTGGCCGGTGCAGATGCCCGACATCGGTGCCGAGAAACGGATCGGGCTGGATGTAGAGCTCGAGGTTGTTGCAGCGCGCCAGGCTCGCACAAGATAAGGCGCATCGTATTTGCGCTGGTTGGTCGTCGTATCGAGCACCGTGCGGGTCGGCGGCAGGGGATCGATCAGCGGGATCATCGCGTATTTGCCGAAAATCGCCGCCGCGATCGCGCTCTCGGAAAGGTTCGGCCAAGGTGAAGGGCTCTTGGTTGTTGGTCATGAGCGTGCCGAGCGCGTCCATGCCCACGACTTCGAGCCGCGACGTTCCCGGCATGCTCCCGGCCTTCAGCTCGGCGTCCTTGAATGTAGCCGTTGATCAGCACCTGCGGGAACGGCACGCCCGCCGCGATGCTGATCTTCACCGGGAGCAGCGGCCTGAAAATGTCGAAGGCCAGCGCGTCGAAATCGCCCAAGATGTTGCGCGACAGGTCGAAGTGCAGCCGGAACATCGAAGCGCGCGCCGATCGAGGTTTCGATCTCGATCTCGCGCAGCGCCTGGAAGAACGGCACCGGCAGCGGAGCGAACGCGACTTGAACGGTGAACCATGACGGCAGGAGGCCCATGTCAGCCGCCTCCTTCCGGTGACGGAATGGCAACCAGCCGGCCGGATACCGCAGTCAGGTCCACCGGCCGCCGTACCAGATTGAGATCGCACAGCCGCCAGAATAGCTCGGGATCGCCGATCGTGCGGAAGGCGATGAGGTCCGGCCGGTCGCCCAGCTGCGCCTTGGTGAAGAGCCGCGGCCGCGATGGGGCCTGCGGCACGAAACGCATGCGCTTGTAGCGGATCGTCCGGCCGTCCTTGCCGATGAGGCTCGTCTCGGCGATCGGTTCGTAGCGGCTGCCTCGGAAGAACATGCTGCCTCCTAGAGCCGCCCGAGCGCGGCGATGCCGCTAGTGTCGCCGAAGGCGCTGAGCGCCGACATCACTTCCTTCTGGGTGAAGGAGGCGAGATAGACCCAATAGCCGGGATTGGTGACGTCGAGATCGCGATAGGTGAGGACACGGAGCGAAAGATCGGCCTTGGCGCGGATCGGATTGAGCTTCTGGTCGAAGGCCTCTTCCTTGATCGAGAGGCTCTGCACCTGCACCGGCAGCACGCGCCTCGGCCCCCACACCAGCAAGGTCAAGGGCGCCGTCTCGTTGAGGATGAAGGCGCTGCCCGCGAGCGCCAGCGCCTCGTTGGCGATCACCAGCGGATAGGAGGGATAAACGAGCCGCTCGATCGAGGCGATGACCGGATGCAAGCCGTTCTCGACGGTCGTGGCGTTCTCGCCCGGCCTTTCGAGCTGATCGGCCGCGTCGATCTCGACCGAGAAGGTGAGCGTCTCCTGCGGCGGCCCGTTGAGCCGGTTGGCCTCGCCGCGGCCGGCGCCGCCTGCTCGTCGACTGCATTTGCAGCGAGCGCGAGACTTCGTCGGGATTGTACTGGAAGACGATGACGGTCGGAAACAGGTCCGGCAGCCGATAGGCGACGAGGCCGCCCTTCAAGACGCGTGGGCTACGTGGGAATTCCGACCCCATTTCGCTCTCGCTAATTTGTACTGCGCGACAATCAAATAAGGTGACGACGCTAGCAGGATATTGACCTGCCTGCCACATAATTTATCGGCCGGCGAGCTACGATTTTGGATTTCTCCGACCGCCATTGCGTCGTCACTTCGATGAAGTCCTATTTTAAGGGAATCTCCTCGGCAAACTTCTCGAGCTCTTTGGAAAACTGCCGCGCGTTTCGAGCGGCTGTCCCAGGCAGTCGATATAGTGCGCCCAGGCGTCGGCGGTGTTCTTGTCCTGACAGGGCGTCAGGCAGTCGAATTTCGAGCAATAGCCTTCGGGCGTCGTGGGATCGGCATCGAGACCTGCCCAGTGCAACGCCTCGTGCAGCACGGTGCGGGAGAGCTCGTTCGGATAGCTGAAGCTCAGGGGGCAGATGTAAACCGGCAGCTCGCCCGGGCCCTTGACATAGGCCGTGGTGGCGAATTGCTGACAGGCGGGATCGCCGCAAGTGCGTCCGGCGAAATCGATGCGATCGCCGGATAGGAAGCCCGACACGCCAGCGAGCCAGCCAATCGCCTCGGTGAGGGTTGGCGGCTCGCCGGTGAAGACGCGTCTCGCCAAATTCTTCGCGTAATCCTCGCCCTGCTTGCCCGCCATGACGATCCGGTCCTGGGCGCGCCGCACCCGGCTTGCCGCTTCCTTCTGGGCGCCGGCCAATCGCGCCTCCTGGCGCGGCGTGAAGGCGCAGGCGGGCGGCATGGCCTGGGACGAGGCGGAGATGCAATTGGTGTCGAGAAAGGCCTGCTTGTTGGCGGGCACGTCCAGATCGCTCACCTTGGCGAAGTCCTCGACATCGGGACAGGGCGGCAGCCAGTTGCCGGGGCCGAGCAGATATTTGATCTCGGCATCGCTCGGCCCGCGCCGATTGCCGAATTCATCGACGCCGCCCGGCGGCAGGCCGTGGCGACGGCGATAATCCTCGATGAGCGGGGCGTGGATCGGATCCTCGCCGAAGAATGGAAGCAAGGGCTTGCGCCTCACTGTTTCCTCCTCGGCCTCGCACTGGGCGCATTTGCGGTCGATCGTTGAAAGCTTGCCATCCTGTTGAACGACATGGGCAAGCTCATGAGCGAGAAGGGCGCACCCCTGGCGCGTACCGGGACGGTATTCGCCGCCGGCGAAAGCGATCCTCTCGCCCAGCGTGAATGCGCGCGCGCCGATGGCCGAGGCGGCGCGATCGGCGGCGGCATCGGCATGGATGCGTATGTGGGAGAAGTCATGCCCGAAGCGCGGCTCGAAATAGGCGCGTTCGGCGGCGGACATGGACACGCCGCCCGACAGATCATCGATCGCATGTTGAGTGGTCGCGTCCGCAATCCCGCCCTTGGCGCCGGCTGCCGCCGAGCGATGAACCTTCTCCTCTTCGGCGCAAGCGGCGCATTTGCGTTTCACCTCTTCTTCGGCAACCGACGCGGAATGCTCGGATTTGAGCCGCTTCTTCATCGCCTCCCATTTCTTCGCGTTGGTCTGCATGACGAAGGCGCATTCGAAGCAGGTGGAGCGCTGGGAGACATCGAGGCACAGCACCGCGAAACTATCCGGATTTTGCAGGGCCTGGTCCGCGGTCAGCGTCTTGAATTCGGGGAAGTGGCGATAGACGTCTCCCGGTCTTCTCCTTCACTTCCTCCTCGATCGTCACCGTTTTGCCCTCCCGCTCGACCTCGCGCCTGCGTTTCGTCGTCACCTCGATCGGCGTCTTGAGCATGCAGACGATGTGATGGGCGAGCTCGTGAATGATCGCCGCGGCCTGATTGCGGCAATCGTTCATGTTGAAGTTGATGCAGAAATCGATATCGGCCTTGGCGCTGCAGGTGGTGCCGGCGAGCACGTTGCCGGTGCAGGGTTCGCCCTCCTTTACGCATTTGGCGATGATATCGGAGGCGAGTTCCGCCTTGATCGATTTCAAGCGTCGTCTTGACGCTTTTCAACTGTTCCGGCGTCGCCGAGGGAAAGCGCGCCATGAGCTTGGCGTGATGCGAGGAGGCCGTGCCCTTGGCGATCACGTCGTCGACAACGACGATCGCGTCGTTCACCAATCCAACCGCGAGGTCCCAGGCCGCGACGATCTCGCACATGGGGTAGTCGCCGCAGCCCGAATCCGGGCGGAACTTCGCCTTCCGCTGGATGATTCCTGGCGCGGTATCAGCATGAAACGGCGCAACGGCGCGATCCGGCATGCGCATTACTTCGTCGGCGATTTGGTCGGCCTGGCGCTCGAGCGGATCGTCTATGGGACCGATGCGGAGCTTCGGCCGGATGACCGGCCGGGCCTGAGGCGTTCGGTGCCATGGCGGCATGCTGCGCGGCCATTCTCATGCGCGCTCGCTCCTATCGTATCCGCGGCGCGATCTGGAAACTCGCGCCCACCGTATAGAGCTTCTCCTCGCCGGTCTCGCGCGTTCGGGTCGTAATTGATGCCGGCATCGAACGAGACGTCGTAGATGCTCCAGCGATAGCCGAATTTGGCGCCGACCTCGTAGCCGAGATGTTCGTCGCCGCGATTAAAGACGACGCCCGCGCCGCCGCCCAGCGAGAAATAGAGGCCGCCGGTCTTGCCCGGATCAATGCGCAGCGCGCCGATGAGCGAGGGAATGATGCCGGTCCCCGAAGATGCCTCGCCGGGTGCTCCACTCTCGGGGTCGCCGATGATTGACACGCCAAGGCCGAGGGAGGGGCGGACAAACGAGAGGATCGGCCCGCGTTTCTCAACCCCGGCATAGACGCGGGCATAGCCGGTGCCAGCACCCTTGCCGGTGAACGCTGCCCCCGCGGATACGCTCACGAAGGGCGCTGCACCCGTCTCGTTGCCGCATCCCGAAGCATCGCCGCGCGGATCTTCGGTTTCCGGGTAGCAGGCTTTGCCGCAATCGTATGAGAGGTTGCCGTGGAAGAGGTTCCAGCCTTCCGCGAGGTGAACCAACTCGTGAAAGATCGCCTCTTCCAAGGGAGGGCAGCCAGTCGCGCCGTCGAGCCCGAGCTTGGACAGGATGATGGTGCTCTCCCCCTTCTTCGCCTCGGCGCATCGGCCCGCGATCGCTTCCGGATTGCAGACGACGGTGAGGCCCTCGAAGCTCGCCAGGATGTCGCGTTTCAGCGACTCGATCTTGATGCCCTTGCAATCGCGCGCGGTGATGAAGGCATTTTTCGTCGACTGTTCGACGAAGTTCCGCCTGCCCTTGACATCGTCGCATCCGCGGAAGGTCACCGAACTCGGAAAGCTCGGAACCGGCTTGAACGTGTTTTCTTCTTTTCGCTGCACGTGCGGAGCGCCTCGCGACTGATGCACGACATGGGTCAGTTCGTGGGCGAGAAGCCGCCTGCCCTCCTGGGACCGCGGCTGGTACTGCCCCGCGGCAAAGGCGATGTCGCGCCCGGCGGTGTAGGCCCGCGCATTGATCGCCCGCGCCGCCTCGGCGGCGCGCCCATCAGCGTGAATGCGCACATCAGAGAAGTCCCGGTCGAAGCGCGGCTCGAAATAGGCCCGCTGGTCTTGCGTGAGCGGCGCGCCGCCGTGCGAAACGGCATCCGCCGCCATGTCCGACGATCCGCCATCGCTGTGCGCTTCGGCAGCGCACCCTGCACACTTCCGCTGAACCGACTTTTCCTCTTCCGCCTCGCATTCGGCGCATTTGCGCTGGGCGGCGCCCGGCGAGACGCCGCCAATCGACCCGGCCGGGCGGTCCGCGACGACCGCGTCGGCGATCCGGTCCGCTTCGCGTTCGAGGGGATCGTCGACGGGCCCGATGCGCGTCTTCGTTTGAACCAGCGCGCGCGGCATTGGCGCAACCGGCTTGTGCGGGATCGGCAGTTGGGCTGCCGTCGCGTATGATCTTGCGGGTGCCATCATCTCATCGAGCTCGGGTCCTTAGCTTGCATCGTAGACATATCCCAGCGGCGTGTCGCCGGGGCCTCCGCGAAGCGGCAAGAGATCCTGCGACCTATGGTTTGATGGGTTTCGCTGCGCTCTACCCATCCTACGCGTCCTCAGCCGCTCGCGCGGCCGCCGGATCGCAGTGCACCCGCACTCGGGAGTCGGCTTCGTCCCGCATTGGTCCCATGACGGTCAGCAACAAACAGTCCCTGCTTCCATCAGGGCGCGACGAGTTTCAGGAGTTCAGTCATGTTCAGTCTGGATCGAGGCACGATTGTGTTTGAAGCCTTACCGTCGGATTGGTAGACACGATATATTTCTCCGTCGTCGATTGGCATATAGAAGAGCGTGTGGCCAAACCCCTCGGGAGACCACTCGATAAGGCCGCTTGCGTACACGCATGCAAGGCCAGGTTCGTCATCCGGGCCCAGCTCGACTTCGGCGCATTCGAGTTCGGGGCCATACTCCTCTGCCACCGCGTTCGGGTCGATCTGTTCAGGGGAGTCGCCGACTTCTGCGACTGCGCCACCGGGCGGCTTCGGTTTTGGCAACGGCGACGCCTTACTTCGGGAGAAGATTAGGAATTGTGATTGCGGATGGACCCAATGCTCGACCCGTTCGGTTCCGCCTGGCAAGTAGTGAACGAAAACGAAGCCGCGTTCCATGATTTGGTCAGGTTCCCAATATGGCGTGGCTCCACCTCGATCGCTCTGAACGATCAGGTGGGGCACCGAGTCGGGTTTCGACGCCCATTCCTTGAACGTTGCCGCGAACGCGCCGCCATACCGCTTCGCCATCTCCATGAGGATGACAGCCCGTTCCCTCGTGTCGCCGTTCTGGAAATCGAAGTGGACGAAGAACGGGTTCCACGCCGATTGGCGTAACGAATCCTCGCTTCGACGGTCTTTTCGCGGCCGCTTGGCAACCCGCGCTGAGGGGACTGGATCAGCCGGTGAGGATGCTCCGGTCAGACGGACGGAGTCCGCATTGGTCCTGTTGTGGTCTCCATCAGTCTCGGAAGTGGCTCCGGAATCCGTACCGCCAGCGTGCGGTGCGTCGTCACCTCTCGGGTCCGGCCCGTACTGCTTGACCTGATCCGACGGAGTCACCAGGAAGCACGGACCGCCCAGTTCTTGGCAGAGCCTCCTGTCCTCCGGCGAAGGACGCTCGTTTTCGTAGCGAGGATCCGCCCCCCCGTGCGTATGAAGCTGGCCCGCAAAATTTTTCGGCGTGCGGCGTTCTCGAGGCAGAGGGAGGATTGGCTGGGCAGCTATGCGTGCGTTCGCCCGCGTTGGTGGCCTGCCAGCCGTCCAGGAAGAAGAACTGCTCTTTCTGCTTGACTATCTTCTTGACTATTATCGAGCAGACTTCTTCGTTGGTGGCCTTTGATATCGGGTTGTATCGTTTCGCGAATCCATGCGCTGCCCGTTCCGGCGTCGAATAGGGTCCATTCAACGGACTATCCTCTTCTGCGCCCTGTTCACCGCCCACTTCACCCTCTTCTCCGTCTTCGTTCGAGCCGGGTTGTGCTTCCGCGACAGCCGCCTTCTCACCCGCTTCGTCTTCGGCGAGGGAGGGCGTGCCTTTCTCTGGTGTTTCGGCTGCGGCCTCGACGCGACCGCGCCGTACCAGCGCCAAGAGCAACCTTCTTTCTTCCGCGGTCAGGTCGAACTCTCCGGAGAGAAGTCGCTTGGCCCGCCAAACACGTCGCGCGGTCACGACCCTGAATCCTGCGGGGACGCGATGGCGCAACCACCAACCGAGGAATCCTTCTGGCCGTTTCCCCTTGTTTGGCAGTAGTTGGTCGGAAGCAGATCGCGTCTCCGTGGTCGTAGGACTGCGAGAGATCAAAGCCCTTTGCCGAAGCGTGTGGGCCAGTTCGTGTGCCAGCAGCCGCTGTCCCTCGCGAGTACGGGGCGCGTATTGGCTCGCTCCGAATACCAAGTTGCGCCCGACAGTGAAGGCGCGCGCATTCACTGCTCGCGCCGCATCTGCTGCATCCGGCCCGGTGTGGACCCGGACGTGGCCAAAGTCGTGCCCGAAGCGCGGTTCGAAATAGGCGCGCGTCGCCGCATCAAGCGGCTGGCCGGGAGAGCGCAGCGCCGCATGCACGCTGGCCGGCGCCTCGCCGGTGGCGGCGACGGCCGTTCCCGCCGCCTTTCTTTGAAGCTTGTCTTCCTCTTCCGCTCGAATCCCGGCCTCCGCCGTCCCAGCGGCTTTCCTTTGAAGTTTTTCCTCCGCCTCGCATTCGGCGCATTTGCGCTGCGCGGTACCTGACGAAATTCCGGTGACGGGCCCGACCGGGCGGCCCGAGACAACCGCGGCGGCGATCCGGTCCGCTTCGCGTTCCAAGGGGTCGTCGACCGGGCCGATGCGGACCTTCCTTTGGATCGTCAGACGCGCGGCCGGAAGCGCGGAAACCGGAGCAACTTGGGGCGCGGCCATTCTCATTCGCGGCCTCCTTTGGTCGTCCGCCCGATGGCGATGCGGATCGCGCGCTCGATGTCGGCTGTGCTCGCGCCCGCCGGAACTTGCACGCGCAGCCTATCGATGTGGAGCGATTGCGCGTGGCCGGCAAGCGCGCGGGAGACGCCGCTGGCGATGGTTTCGCCGAGCCGGGCCGCCTCGCGCCGCGAGCCCTGGCCGGTGAATTTGATCGTGGGCGCATCGGCCATGGTCAACTTACCCCGAGCCAATTGAACCGCAATTCGCGATCGAGCTTGCGAAATTCCGCCCGCGCCGCGCGGGCAATGTGGCGCATGTCGAGCGGCGCACCGTCGGCGGCGAGGAAGGCGGCGTTGATGGCGATGACGGCGATATTGCCGCCGGCGATGTCGAGCCGCGCCAGCGCGTCGAAATCGAGCGTCGCGCAAGGCATTTCGGCGGGGAACGCCTTTTGCCAAATGAGCCGCCGCGAAACCGCGTCCGGAAACGGTACGTCGATCACATAGCGCAGGCGGCGCATGAAGGCGGGGTCGAGATGGCCCTTCATGTTGGTCGCCAGAATCGCCAGCCCGCTATAGCATTCCATCCGCTGCAGGAGATAGCTCACTTCGATATTGGCGTAGCGGTCGTGGCTATCCTTGACCTCGCTGCGCTTGCCGAACAGCGCGTCGGCCTCGTCGAACAGGAGCACCGCGCCGCTCGCTTCGGCCGCGTCGAAGACGGCGCGCAGATTCTTCTCGGTCTCGCCGATATATTTCGACACGACGCGCGAGAGATCGATGCGATAGAGATCGAGCTCGAGATCGTTGGCGATCACTTCCGCGGCCATGGTCTTGCCGGTACCGCTTGGCCCCGACAGAAGCACCGATGTGCCGCGGCCGCGCGGGATATTTGCGGGCGAAGCCGTGCGCGCCATAGACGAGCGCGCTGTGCCGGACCTGCGCCGCCGCGGCCTTGAGATCGTGGATCACATCCCGAGGCAGCACGATATCGTCCCAGCCGAAGCGGGGCACGATGCGGTCCGCCAGTTCGTCGAGTTCGCGGCTTGCCCGTTCGCGGCAGGCCCGCCACAGATCGCCGCCGTCGGCCGCCGCGGCCGCGATGGCGCGCGGCCCGAACTTGAATTGCTGCGCGACGGCGGCGATAGATTTGATGGACCTCCGCCGTGTGCGGCCCCAGTGCTTCGTGCCACAGCTGCACGCGGTCCTCGGCCTCGAGCGGATCGAGCCTCAGCGCCGGCATGGGAAAAGCAAATTCGTGCCGCGCCTCGGCGATGGCGACGACAAATCCGTCGAACTGCGAAAGACGCTCCTCGAGCAGGCGCTTTCCCTCCGCCTACGTCGATATCGACGAGGAGCGCAAATCCTCCGAGCGCCGCTTCCCTGGCGAGCACCGGCAGGAGGTCCGGCGCGGCCTCGAGCGCGCGCGGCCTGATTTCGGCAAGCGCCAAGCCGAAGCCCCGCACCAATGTCGCCGCGGCGGCGCGCCGCCCGCTGTGCTTGGGGCCGACGATCATGGCGAGCGGGCGCGCCCCCTGTCGCAACCGGTCGGCCAGTGTTTCGACGCCCTGGCAATGGCGCTTCGGGCACGGTCCGCCATCGACCGGCGCAACGAGCGCGGCGATGCGCTGGTCGATCGAGTCCTCGGCCATGAGATATCTGCCGATGCGTTCGTCGATCGTCAAAGGCGTCGCGGCGGAGACCGGGCGCTCGGCGCAGTCGATCAGCTGAAAGCGCCGCAACGGCGCGTTGGGCGAAAGCCGCTCCCACGACTTGGCCAAGGCCTCCTCGCCATGGATGTCGAAGGCCGCCTGCGCTGTCTGGGGGGTGACCTGCTTCGGCCGTGCATTGAACTGCGCGTGGAGGGCGAGAAGCAGGAGATCTTCGTCGAACGGAGAGAGGCCGAACAGCGCCGAGAGCCTGTCGATGCCGGCAGGCGCCGGGCTCTCGCGCAGCCGGGCGCGGGCATCCTGATAGGCGGCCGCGGCAACGGCCGCATCTTCGGCGCCCGGCTCCGCAACGAGCGCGCCGATCCAGGAAAGACCGAGCGCAATCGCCTCGCGGCTCTGCTCTTGCCACGTCCGCCCATCCGCCTCCGGCCGCATAGTTTTCTTTCCGGCCTCGGTCATGGCATTAAGGCCCCAAGGTGAAGGTCACGCCGGGGTCGCGGCTGCGCGCGCCATCGACCTGCACGGCGACCGGATAGGGAACGGCCGAAATATCGAGGAGATCGCCTGCCGCGCTCATCGGCACTTCCACAGCCAACGGCGTCGGAGCGGCCCAGGAGTCGCCCAGGCCCGGGCGCACGCACCGGGATCGCCGCATCGCCCACTATCACTTCGACCGTGCGCGCGCCGGCATGCCACAACCGGCTGCCGGCGACGCGCAGGATCGTCGCGGCATTTCCGACGGCTGGAATAACGCCGGTGACGCGCGGACTGAGCTGCATCAGCCAAATGTTTGAAGGATAACGCCGCAACCCGCCGATCGCGGTTCCCGGTCCAAGCCCGCCCTCGACCCCCTCCGCCGGATGCATGGCGATGAGCTGGATCTCCAGAGGTCCGGCCTGCAATTGCTGTGCCGGGCGGGATGGGCCGCGGCAGCGGATGGTCGAGGTCGGCTGGATACTGCGCGTCCGGAACGATAATGCGGACCCTTCCGTCCCCCGGCGGCGACACGCGGATGGGCTCGAGCGAGCCGAACCGCACATAGAGGCGGTCCGCAAGCGCTCCTTCGGAAATGACGGTGATCTCCTCGCCGATCCGCGCCCGCGTTTCGCCAATGGGATCGCCGGGTGCCGCAGGCGAGACATAGGCGTCGACGATCTCCGGCCGCCTGCGCACCGTCACGAAGATGCGCCGAATCTCGACCGGCTGCGGGCGCACGCGCGGCGCCGGCGTTTCGATCTGAACGACAGTCACCTCATAGATGATCGAGCGCCGGAAATTGGTGCCCGAGACAGCCGACCACACCTTGGTGATGTCGTCGAGCGAGGCCGGATGCAGCACGATCTTCAGCCGCTCGAATTCGCGTGTCAGATCCGGATCGAGGATCGGATCGCCCGGCGTTCCTGCCACCGGATTTGAATCGCCAGCTGGTCTATGCGATTGCCGAAATCGTTGAACACGCGCATCGCATCGCCAAGTATCGTCTGCGCGTTGATGTCTGCGTCCTGCTGGTTCTCGATCTGGCTGTGGGTCGTCATGAGGTAGCGCAGATCGAGCGACAACGGCGGATGGCCATAGGCGGCGGGATGGCCCTGCCCTGGGATCTCTTGGTTCTTGAGTCCGGCGTTCTCGATCGCCTGTATCAGATAGAGATTGACTCGCGCGCCATTGACGTTCGCCACCTCCACGTCGGGTGGCGCCAGCGTAATTTGCGCGCCTGTAACCATCCGATCGAGGAGCAGCGTCCTGAATCGTCCTGCTCACTGCCGCGATGGCTGCGTGGGATGCCACGGCCCGCCCCTAACGCGGCTCGCCGCGCCGCGCGCGCGCATAGGCGGCGAATCCGCGCGTCCTTTCCGGCGGCGGCCGCTGGGCGCGAGCACGCGACTCCTGCGGCAGGAACTGCACTTCGATCTTGCCGATAGAAATCACTGGCGCCACCGGCGGCTCGGCTTTCACTTCGCCGACCATTGGGGCCTGCGCCCGCGCCGCCGCCACGCGTCGCTCGGAACCGACGGTATGAATTTCCAACGCTCGATCGGAAGCGGCCGGCTGCGAAACCTTCTTGGCCGACGCCGGCGAACGCGTATGAAATGTCTCGACATCGGCAAGCGCACGCGGCTGCGGCGTCGCGTTCTGCATCACCTCGTCACGTGCATTCACTTTCGGCGCGCCGTCCTCCGTCGTCGCGATCGCACGCGCGACCGGATCGGGAACCACAGGTCTTTGTCGCGTTTCGCCGACATCCGGCGGCGGCGTTTGTATGACTTCGGTTCGCGCCACTGGACGTGCTGCCTCCGCTTCGTGTCGTGGCGCTCGCATCTCATCAGCGAGCGGTCGGGCAATCGCAGCCGGAACTTCGCCTGTGGGCCGGTGCGACTCGCGGCTTTCAGTCGGGGTCCGCGCGGCGGCGGGGCGAGCTTGCGCTTCCGTCTCGGCCGCGATGGGCGCCGTGGCGGAGGCTCGGCATCGGCGATCGTCTCGATGTCGATGGCCGCGATCGGCTCGAAGCGCGACACGGGGCGCGGCGTGAGCATCGAGATACCGGGAGCGGGCGGCGCGCCGGCGCTGCGGGCGACGAGCCGCTCGACGAAATTGCTCATGCGCGCGCCTCTGCCCCATTCGGCGATGGCGAGATAGAGCCGGCGGCGGCGCAGCGGCAGCGAAAGAATCTCGGCCTCGCTCCAATGATAGTTCCGCGCCATGCGAAAAACATCGTCGTAAACGCGGTTTGCGCCGCCCAGCCCGCTTTGCAGAATGGCGAAGCCGTCGAGAAGCGCGTCGATCGGCTTGGCGCAGGACGGGCAGTCGACCTTGATGCGACAATTCCGCCGCGGGATCGAGGGCGAGGAGCGCATCGGCGACGCCCGATTCGCATGCTGCCGGAAGCTCGCTCTGCGCAACGCGATTGCCCGACGGGTCGGTGAGCTCCTCGATGCAACCGACGATGAGATCACGCGCGGCGTCAGGCCCGCCGCGCGCCGCGCGTTCTACATCGGCTCCCGTGGGCGGCCGCAAGCGCGCACCCCAGTTCACGCCGTCGGCTTTCAATTCGAAAGACGCGATTCGATGAATGCGCCGGATGCCGGGTGCGCGGCCGCGATGTCGGCGAAGCGGATCGACATTTCCGCAAGAGCGCCGCACGACGGACATGTGGCCACAAGATCGATTTCGGGCCCCGAGAGCCTTGCGCAGAGGGCGAGCACCAGGCGCTCTCTGTCACCGGCCGTCAATTCGAGAATCCGGTCCTTAGCGGGAGCGTTCGATCTCGCCAATGCGCAGCGTCAGCGCTGCGATCAGGGCGCTGACGCGTTCCGCCGGCGTCGCGTCCCGACCAAGCTCGGCGAGCATCGCCTCGTCGTAGCCGGTGGGATCGCGCAGCACCGCCAAGGTGTGCCGCTGGCCCGCTTCGCAAAGGCCGTGTAGACAACTCCACCGTGAAAGACTGCGTCATCGGGAATCGAGCTCCTGCCGCCCCAAGCGGAGGTCACGCCCGTACTAGGCCGGAACCGTGAAGCTCGGCTCCGCCGGTTCGACCACCGCGACGTCGCGCAGCCAGCCCTCGTTTTCGAGTTTGAGCGTCTGGATCGCCACCGCATTCGCATTGGCGTCGAGATCGGGCAGCGACTGGTATTCGGACACCCAGCAGCGGAAAACCTGATAGGAGAGAACCTTCTGCCCCGCCTCGTTGAAGACGTCGAGGATGACATCCTTGCGGAAATCGGCGAGCGAAACCTCGGAGCCGAAGCCGGCGCCGAAGTTCCACACCTTGTTGGCCCATTGCTCGAATTCGAGGTCGTGCGTCGACGCCGCGCTCGAGCGTGATCGCCTCGTATTTTGTCCGGCCAGGCGACTTGCGGCCGGTCGAGGGATCGCCGCCCTCGCGATGCTCGACGACTTCGGTGGTGCGCTTCAACGCGCCGACCTTGCTGACGCCCGCGACGTAGCGGCCATCCCATTTCACCCGGAACTTGAAGTTCTTGTAGGGATCGAAACGGCGGGGGTTTGTCGTGAAGGGCGCCATGGTCGCGGCTCCTTACTCTGCCGTCACGCGGGCGATCTGCTGAATCTTGATGATGACGAATTCCGCGGGCTTCAGCGGCGCGAAGCCCACCTCGATATTGACGATTCCGTTGTCGATATCGGTCTGCGTCGTCGTCTCGCCGTCGCATTTGACGAAATAGGCCTCGCGCGGCGTCGTGCCCTGGAAGGCGCCCTTGCGGAAGAGGTCGTGCATGAAGGCGCCGACATTGAGCCTGATCTGCGCCCACAGCGGCTCGTCGTTCGGCTCGAAGACGACCCATTTGGTGCCGCGGTAAAGGCTTTCCTCGATGAACAGCGTCGTGCGCCGCACCGGCACGTATTTCCAGTCGGAGGCGAGCGACGTCCGCGCCGTCGAGCGTGCGCGCGCCCCAGCAGATGTTGCTGTAGACCGGGAAGTTGCGCAGGCAGTTGACGCCCAAGCGGATTGAGCGTGCCGTTCTCGAGGTCGGTCATCACGTAGGTGAGGCTTTCGACATTGCGCAGCCTGGCATCGGTGCCGGCCGGCGCCTTCCACACGCCGCGCGACGCATCGGTGCGCGCCCACAAGCCCGCCGATCGTGCCGCTCGAGGCGAGTGAGCGCTGGCGGTTCTGGTTGAGCGGATCGGGCGTGAAGGTGCGCGGATAGTAGACGGCGGAGTTCGGATGCCGGAGCGAGTCGTTCGTCGCAAGCCATGTCTGCATCTGATCGATCGCTGACGACATCGATCGGGAATGTCGACGATGATCATCGAGCGTCGGCTCTCGGCATAGGTGATCGCCTCGGCATAGACCGCGCGCGCGCCATCCTCGCCGAGACGCGGCGCATCAGGCATGGAGATGATGTTGACGAGATCCATGTCGTCGAGGGCGTAGAGCCCGGTCTTGAGCGAGCGGATTGCCGCGGAACGATACGGCGGGCACCAGATAGTTTCCGGTCGCCGGATCGACGATGTCGCCATTGGCGCCGCTGACCGCGGTCGGCAGAAACTGTTGTGGTCCGACGTATGTCGGCGCGGCAAGTCCGTAGTTAGGCGCGTCGGCGCCGCCGAACGTGAAAGTGGCCGCCGGGTCATACGGCTGCGCGCCTTTCCCAGCCCTGATCACGAAGCGGCGCGGATTGGCGACCGAACCGTCGCCGATGAGATCGACGGTGGCGCCGGTGAAATACGCCCGGTGTTCCGGACTGACGGCCGCATCGGCGCCGGCGCCGCGAATGGCCGCTTGTAATGCAGCCGCCCATGACACGTAGAAGCCCTGGGAAAAAGGCGAAACCGCCGGGATAGCCGGCAGGCCGCTCGAAGCAAGGGTGATCGGACCCACCACCGCAGCGACCGGCGAGACGAGCGTGAGGGTGATCGATCGATTGTCGATGTCGGTGGCGGCGGCTGGATCGGAGAGATTGGCGCTGATGGTTCCGTTGGCCGCGGGAGGCGCCAAGTTGCTCAACAAGGATGCGCGCGTCACTTGGATCGAGCCGCGAACCCTGATTGATCACTTCGACGGCGTAGTTCGCCGTGTCGGGCTCCATGGTGAGATTGCGGAACGTCTCGGTTTGCAGCACCGTGGTGCGGTTGCCGGCGATGGAGACCTCGCTCACGAAGAGATTAAAGCTTGGCTCGACGATGGCATCGTTGTGCTCAACCTCGATGCGGAGGAAGTTACCCCAGTCGCCAGGATTGAGGGCAGAGTTGGCCACGGATCCGACGGCCCGCGAAGAATTCGAGAATCGGGTTCACTGGCGCGAAACTGCTCAGCGTGCCGGCAGCTGCCGTGGTCGGGTTAGTGGCCGGGGCTACGGGCGGGTCCGGGCTGCCCGATGCGCACCACCCAGGCCTCGGTGCCGCCGTTGAGGAAGAACTGCTGCACCGCGTAGGAGGCCTCGCTCGACCGGTCGAGCCCGCCATACTCGCGCTCGAAATCGGCGAGACTGAGAAGCTGCACGGCCTCGTCGATCAGTCCCTTGCGGAACGTTCCGATGAAGGCCGCGGTCGATGTCGAGACCCCGGCGATGGGGCGAACGCCGCTTGGAATTTCTTCGATATAGACGCCGGGAAATGTCGGGCGAACGGGCATGCGATCCTCCCCCAGACAAGGCCTAATTCCGCGAGCACCCGGATGGGCGCTCATTCCAGTGCGCCCCCAGCAGTGCACCGGTCATATCGGTTCCGAGTTGCCAGACAACTCTACGAGCCTGGTGTTAAGTATAAGCCAATTTTCCTGTCTGTCCATAGGGTGTCAGGGCTCAGCACATATGAGACGGCTTTGGATCGCCGCGGCTGAGAGATTTGAGATACTCGGCTGGCGTGCGTCCGGCAAGGGCGTCGTGTGGCCTGTGGTGGTTAAATCGGTAAGCGAAAGCGTCGAGATAGGCCTGGAGCTGATTGACGCGGTGAGGCAGGTCGTAAGTGGCATGGAACTCGTATCGCCATGTCGATTGGGCGCGCTCGACGCAGCCGTTGAAGTCGGGTCGTTTGGGCGGCAGAACGAAGAGCTCGAGGCCGCGCGCTTGGCATTCCTGCTCAAAGACGGATCTGAACTCGCTCCCACCATCGACCTGGATGCCTCTGACCTCGAAGGGCGCCTCAGTGATGAGTTTGTCGAGGAAACTCTTGGCGGATTGCGCCGAAGCGCTGGTTGCGACCTTGCCGATTGTCCATTTGGCGACCGGATCGTAGGCGGTGAAGTGTTTGACGGCGACATTGGGCCGAACATTGACGACGAGCGTATCGATCTGAACGAGTTCGCCGAGGCTCTTGGCCTTGCGGCCCTTGGGCAGCCCTTCGGCAAGCTCAGGAGCGGGCATAACGTTCTTTGGCTCTGAAACGGATGCGCCTTGCTTGGGGCCTGCGGCGCAGGACCGGCACGGCGACGACAGCGCCGCGCGCAATGAGATGCGCTAAGATGCGTCCGGCCGTCGAGATCGAGACCTCGATTCCCTGACGGCGCAACAGGACGGCGATCTTGCGCGTGCCCCACATTGGGTTGTCGTTGCGCAATTCTTCGACGGCGCGCACCAATTCATGCGTCCATTGCCTCTTGCGCAGGCGGTGCGGCCGCCGGCTTTCGGGCTCCGGTTTCTTTTCCCACCGGTAGAGGGTTGCGCGCGTCACCCCGACGGCTCTCGCGGCCTGCTCGGCGGTGAGCGCGTCGGCCATGGCGCTTCGCCATCGCGCCACCGCGTCGCGTCTTCTCGCTGCTTCGATTTGCGGGGTCTTCGCCGCGAGAAGACACGACGCTGCCCGGCCGTTTCGGATAATCTGAGAGGGCAGGCCAAATACCTGCATGGGGGTCTCCTGGAGTTGGTTGATTTGCAACTCTCAGCTTCGGAGACCCCTTTCCTTTACTCAAGCCCCCGTCGCATTTGAGCGAGCGTTGAGACGAGAAATGGGTTACTCCATCCGGCGAAGTTGATCTCTCATCTTATCGAGCGGTTGAGCGTGCATTTTCGCAAGTAGTGCAGGCGAGAAGGCGCAGGATGGCGCGGTTCTGCGGACCGTTTTCATCGGGATGCTCTGCCTTGTCGGCGAGGAAGTGCTCGACCTCGGCTTCAAGGCAGCTTTGATTCCCTTTTAGCGCGGCACATAATCGGCGCCCCAGTCGCGGATCGCCTATGCGGTCTCACTCCGGCAGTGCTCACGAAAAGAGGCCGATTTAAGAAGCGTCAAAAATGTCAGAGCGCAATCACGCTTTTTTCAAATTCGATTTACCCTGCGGTTCACGATGGAGGGGCAGCAATGCTATGGCTTCCCCGTGCGATTATGATCGTCTCCAGTTTCAGGTCACGCTGCCGCTGTTGTCCCTCACCTGTTTGATCGGCATTGACTGGAATTGCCGATTGCCTGTCTTTCCACGCCATAGCGCTACGACCCACTCAATCTTGTTGCATAGCCCCAGGTCCTGCGTCTTCTAACGATCCCCGTTCAAAGGTTGCGTCTTGCACCCGTGAAGCGAGGGGGCAGTCATGGGGCACAATCTCTCCGGCCGGAAGCGGTTTCGCGCGGCGCGCGCATGCCGCGCACGGCGCTGGGGCCGGCGATTGCGGTATGGCTTGAAGACCCTGCGGTCATCGAGGTCATGCTCAATCCGGATGGCCGCATCTGGATCGACCGGCTAACGGATGGGCTGTCGGACACGGGCGAATGGCTGACGCCAGCCGACGGCGAACGAATCATTCGCCTTGTCGCGCATCATGTCGGCGCCGAGGTCCATCCCGGTAGCCCGCGCGTTTCGGCAGAGCTGCCTGAAACGGGCGAGCGGTTCGAGGGCTTGCTTCCACCGATCGTCGCCGCCCCCGCCTTTGCCATCCGCAAGCCCGGGGTCGCGATCTTCACGCTGGACGATTACGCCGCCGCCGGAATCATGCTGCCCAATCAGGCGGCATCCTTGCGCCTTGCGGTCGAGAACCGCCGCAATGTGCTCGTCGGCGGAGAGACCTCGACCGGCAAGACCACTCTCATTAACGCATTGCTCGCCGAAGTCGCCAAGACGTCCGACCGCGTGATCCTGATCGAAGATACGCGCGAGCTTCAGTGCCAGGCGCCAAACCTCGTCGCTCTGCGCACCAATGACGGCGTCGCGTCGCTTTCGGATTTGTTCGCTCCTCGCTGCGCCTACGCCCTGACCGCATCCCGATCGGCGAGGTGCGCGGCGCCGAAGCGCTTGATCTTCTGAAAGCCTGGGGCACCGGCCATCCCGGCGGGATCGGGACAATCCACGCGGGGTCGGCGCTCGGCGCCCTGCGGCGTCTCGAACAGCTCATCCAGGAAGCCGTGGTGACCGTCCCCCGCGCGCTGATCGCCGAGACGATCAATGTCATCGCGGTCCTCGCCGGACGCGGCGTGCAACGCCGCCTTGTCGAACTCGCCGCCGTCGAAGGCCTCGATAAGCGCGGCGACTATCGCCTCGTCCCGCCCGCCAAGCTCACGTCCCTTGGAGATCCCGCATGAAACTTCCTTTCCTCTCATTTCGAGACTGTACCCAAGTCGTGATCACCACGCTGCTGTCTGTCTCGTTGCCGTTGCTGGCAGCGAGTTCGGCTCATGCGGCAGGCTCGAACATGCCCTGGGAGCAGCCGCTGCAGCAGGTGCTGCAATCGGTCGAAGGCCCGGTCGCAAAACGACAGCCACGTCCGTCCGTGCCGCTGCGTGAGGAAGATATCGAGACACTCGATGACATGATGCGGAAGGGCCAGATCGATCCTAGCGAAGTGTGAGTCTCGGACGGCGGAGGGCGCGGGCCCTCCGCCTCACTTCATCTCCGGCGTTCCGTGAGCGAAATATGCGGGTTCTTCTTGTTAGCATGCCCTTCGGCGCCATCGACCGTCCGGCCTTGGGGATCAGCCTTCTCAAGTCGGCGCTGACCACGAGCGGTATCGCTTGCGGCATTCGCCATCTGAATTGCGACTTCGCCGAAAGCATCGGCATCGACGCCTATGACTGGATCACCAATCAGCTTCCCTATACCGCTTTCGTCGGCGACTGGTGCTTTACTCCCTCACTTTATGGCCCGCGGCCGGCGGAAGACCGGTGCTACATCGACGCCGTTCTTCGCGGCCTCTGGCAATTTGACGATGCCACCATCTCGAACCTCATTGCCGTCAAAGACCGGACGCCCGCCTTCATCGAAACCTGCTGCGCCGTGCATGACTGGGAGAGTTTCGACGCCATTGGCTTTACCTCTACCTTCACGCAGAACATCGCTTCGCTTGCTCTCGCGAAGAAGCTGAAAGAGCGTTTACCGAAACTGAAGATCGTCTTCGGAGGCGCCAACTGGGAAGGTGAAATGGGAGAGGAACTGCACCGGCTGTTTCCTTTCGTCGATTTCGTCTGCCAGGGCGAAGCCGATGAAAGTTTCCCAGCCTTGATCGAGCATTTGCGCGAGGCGCGAGGCGAGGCCCCCGCCGCGCCAGGCATCGTATTTCGCACGCGGGACGGAAACACCGCCATCACGACTCCAGCCAGGCCGGTTACGAACATAAACGCCCTTCCGATTCCCGATTTCGCCGACTATTTCAAGCGCGTACGGCAATCGTTCGGTTCTTGCGTCTATCAATCCATCGCTTCTCATGGAAATGTCCCGGGGCTGTTGGTGGGGGGCCAAGTCCCACTGCACCTTCTGCGGGTTGAACGGCAACGGCATGCAATATCGCAGCAAGGAAGCCACGCGTGCGCTTGACGAGTTGGACCGGCTTACAGACACATGGGGCGTATCCTCCGTCGCCGTGGTTGATAACATCCTCGACATGACATATTTCGACAGCCTACTGCCTTCGCTCGGCGTCCGCCAAAAAAAGCCGAAGCTCTTCTTCGAGGTGAAATCCAATCTCAAACGTCATCATCTGAAAGCCCTCGCCGACGCCGGCGTCCGCTGCATCCAGCCGGGCATCGAAAGTTTGAGCGACCGAGTTCTCAAGCTGATGCGCAAGGGCACGACCGGCCTGCGCAATGTGCAAATGCTGAAATGGTGCAGCGAGTTTGGCATCAAGCCGGAATGGAACATTCTCTACGGCTTTCCCGGCGAAACCAGGCAGGATTACGCCACCTTCCTGGCAATCCTCTCGGCCATCAGCCATCTCGAGCCGCCATCGGGATGCGGTCCGGTACGCCTTGACCGGTTCAGCCCCTATTTCGTCAATCCCGAAAACTTCGGGCTCAAGAACCTGCGGCCGATCGCGCCATTTGAATTCCTCTACCCGTTCGATGCGGTTTCTTTGGAGTTCATCGCCTATTACTTCGATTTTGATTACGAAGCCTCGGTAGCGACGTCACAATCGCGCCCAAGGCTGTCCCATGACAAAGACAATGTCGAGCTCATCCGCGCGAAGCCGCGCCAGATTTTCGCTTGGCGGTCCTTCGATGATGCTGACGTCAATCCCGGGATGCTTCGCCGAATAGCATCGCAGCAGCTCCGGCAGGAATCCCGACGCCAGCGAGGAAACGAGGCCGACCTGTAGGCTGCCCTTCTCGACCCGTCCGGCCATGCCGGCCGACGAGACCGCCGAATTCGATATGATCGAACGCCATCTTGATATGCTCGAAGAACTGACGGCCGGCATTGGTTACTTTGATCCCGGCATGATGCCGGTCGAAGAGGTCGACGCCGAGAAGTTTCTCGAGCTTCCTCACGCGCTTACTGATGCTGGATTGGCAAACGCCAAGCGCTCCGCGCCGCGGCGGAAACTGCGATGCTCGGCGACCTTCATGGCCTGAAGGACCGAAGTCAGTTCAATTTTCGGATTTATCGAAATCCCCTTAAAAAAATTGGGGAGCTGGCTCGCCCGCAAAGCCGTGCGGCCGAGCGTTGAAAAGCGATCCCTCAAAATAAGTGTGGGCTTCTCTTGTGCGCCGGCTCTCGATCGCGACCGCGACCCAGCATGAGTTGCCCGGTTAAATCCGTGCCATAAACGCTGTCCGCAAACTGGACCGGCGGTTCCGCCAGACGGCGCTGGCGGGAATGGTTGGTGAAGAAACAGAGAGCGAAAAACAACCTAAACGCTTCAGTTTCAATGAAGGCAAAATCACCGCTTCGATATCAGAATTCATCCATATGTCTGGCAGGGCGGCATCTTTAAAGAGTTTTGCGTGGTCAAATCCAATTAAATATCGTTCATTAACGATACTTGATGTATATCCGGCGTGGATTTGGGAGAGAAGCTCATTTAGGGCCTCGCCTTCATCGTCGAGACCAACACCAACCTGGCTCGTTGATCAGGGCGCGAATGTCCGCCGAACGCATCATCGCAAACGAACGCGCGAAGTCGCTATACTCACAGACACGGCGATCGAAGTCGCAAACGTCCATTCTTCACGCCACCTTCCCCGGCGAACCGGCCGTCGGTAGTATCTTATCGGCCGGACCGGCGCCAATGCCGGAACGTAGGCGGATCTTCTTATGTTCGATTAATTGTCGTCCATACGAAACGCGCCCAGCTGCGCGATCATCGTAAGCTGAGCGGCAGCCGTGCGCGATGAGGGTGCACCGCTGTCGACTACTATTTCAGGAGTTCGAAAGAAAGTGCCTTCGGAGCCGCTTTCCGGCAGCCTTCCGCAATCGCGGCGCAATGTAAATCCTCCACATGGGTGCCGCGGTTCGAGGGCCGCCAGGAATGCGACCTGATATCCACGCCTTGCTTTCAGCTGCTTACAGGGCGCTTACATTTTGGAAGGTCTAAGCCAGTGTAAGCCCTCATGGGTTGCAATTAACTTCATGATTTTATTGAGTTAATTTGGAGCGGGCGAAGGGATTCGAACCCTCGACTCCAACCTTGGCAAGGTTGTGCTCTACCCCTGAGCTACACCCGCATCCGTGCCGGGCCCAGCACGCCAGACTGGCAGCTCGCCTATATGCCGCAAACATCGCTCGAATGCAACAAAATGGTGGAAGACCGTCAGGGGAATCGCATTTGGAATTTGGTTGACACGTGCATAAGAGCTTGCCAGACGCGGACGGTAAGGCTGCGCTCGAACCGCTCGTCCGCGATTGTCGGGCGGTGGAGAACGGTTTGCACTGGGTGATGGATCATGCCATGCTGGCACGTGATATAGCTGGACAGCTCTCCCATCGGCGTGACGACTTAACAACACCCTTTGGCGACGGCCGCGACATGGTCGTGGGCGTTGCAGCCGGGGGAGAACACCGTTAACCAAAAATACCGGCGTCTTGTCTAGCCCGCAGACGACGAGAGGCAAGGATTTGAAAAAAAGATGCCGCCGTTTGCCTATGAAATGCATGAAATGGCCCATCTCGCCTGGGCTCCGGCGCGGGCCGTTTCCGATGTCGCGCGGACGTGGCTAGAACATCCGGGCAATCCGCTCTCCTATACCGCCGCCGGCCGGAATCTAGTGGCCTCGGCGAAGATTTTCGAGCGGTTGACCAGGCGTTACGACAAGCCAGCGTTCGATCTCGCCACGACGGCCGTTGGCGGCCAAATTGTTCCCATCATCGAGCGGGTGGCCTGGGAGCGGCCGTTTTGCAAGCTTCTCCGTTTTGAAAAGCAGTTTGACACCGGGGCCCCCGAGCCGCCGCAAAAGCTGTTGATCGTCGCCCCCCTGTCAGGCCATTACGCGACCCTGCTGCGCGGCACGGTGGAAGCTTTCCTCCCTTTTTACGATGTCTACATCACGGACTGGGCCGATGCCCGGACAATTCCTCTGGCCAGCGGCCGGTTCGACCTTGACGATTACATCGACTACTTGATTGCGATGTGCGAGACCCTGAGCATGGAGCATGACGGCGCGCGCGTGCATACGATAGGGGTCTGCCAGCCGGCGGTTCCGCTGATCGCCGCCATTGCGCTTATGGAGGCGCGGGACAGCCCGCACGTTCCGGCTTCGATGACGCTGATGGGCGGTGCCATCGACGCGAGGCGAAGCCCGACCAAGGTCAATCTTCTGGCACAGGAGCGTGGCAGCGCATGGTTTGAGCGCAATTGCATCTGCGCTGTGCCCTTTGGTTACCCTGGGGGTGGACGGGATGTCTATCCGGGCTTTCTGCAACTCACGGGCTTCATGGCGATGAATATCGATCGCCACGTCATCGCGAATTTGGAGTTTTTTGATCATCTCGTCGCCGGCGACGGCGATTCCGCAAGAAAACACAGTGAATTTTATGACGAATACCGGTCAGTCATGGATCTGCCCGCGGAATTCTATTTGCAGACGGTCGATACCGTCTTTGTCAAACATGCGCTGCCGAAAGGCGAGATGAAACATCGCGGCGCGCTGGTGGATCTCGCCGCCATCCACCGCGTGGGGCTACTCACGGTGGAAGGCGAAAACGACGATATTTCCGGGATCGGCCAGACCCTTGCCGCGCAGGAACTCTGCCGCGGTATTCCGCGATCGATGAAGGCGAACTATCTGCAAAACATGGTCGGTCACTTCGGAGTGTTCAACGGTTCACGTTTCCGCAACGAGATCGTGCCCCGCATCCGGGAATTCCATGCCTCGATTTAAAGGATACACGTCGAACGGTATGTCAGACTCTTTGAGAGCTTCGGCGATCCCGTCGGCATCCTGCCGATCTTGACCGGCATACAATACTTCGGCCGCTGCTGGTCGGCGCAAAAAATAGCCCGCCAACCCGGTCATGGCGAATACGGAAACACCAATTACGCCAAGCGCCACATTGCAGAAAAAAAGCCGCGTCCTCGAAATAAAACGCAGCCTATTCTATTCTAGAGTTCGAACAGCTTTAGGATCAACTGAGTGTTCGAATTCGAGATGCTGAGCGCCTGTACGCCCAACTGCTGCTGGACTTGGAGGGCGGCAAGCTTGGTGGCGGCTTCATTCATGTTCGCATCGACGAGCGAACCGACGCCCGTGGTTAGCGAATCGCCCAGATTGGAGAGACAGGTCCGCTGAGGCGTAAGATTGGTCGTTGTCGCGCCAAGCGTGCCCGCGGCGGTGATTGAACCGATGGCGGTCTCGACGTCCGTCAGCAAATTGGCGAGGTCGACCGCCGTCACTTGGCTTTCTACTTGGTTCAAATCCTGGTTGGTCGGCGTCCTGGCCGCAAGCGCCGTCATCGCGGATGTGTTGGCCGGTAGGCGCGGCATTGTGTGTCCCATAAATGGATTGAAGGTGCGGGGACATACCGGATTTTCGCCGGTACGGCAGCGCGGCATAATGCCATTGGATGCTTATAGGCGACCCAACCAGCCAGGTGTGATAATTATCAAAGCATTGTTGCGGAACGTTTAATGCCGGAGCTTGCAGACAGTAAAGACTCCCAATCAGCAAATTCCATCCATCGATCAGTAACGAGGAACAGAACCTTACGGTATCCATTGCCGCAAGCCGCAAGCCGGTGGGCTCCCGAGCGACCGGCCAAAAGCGGCTGCCGGTGTTGCCCTACGAGCGAATTTTCGAGGAGCGCGATTTGAGGAATTAACTCAACTTCTTGGCAACTTGATCCGGGCAAGCGTTTTCTCGATGGCGCGAAGCGGTCGCGTCACTTTCCAGGAAAATGAGTCCTTGAGGCGGCGTTCGGCCTCCTCGTAATGGCGTTGGGCCTCCTCGTGACGGCGTCGGGCCTCCTCGTGACGGAGTTGGGCCTCCTTGAGAGGGCGTTCGAATTCGTCAAGATGGCGCCCGGATTCGTCAAGAGCGCGTTCCACGCACGCCCACGGCCCGCCGTAATGGCGAATCAGGACACGGTATTCAAACCCCGCCCGCGCATAGGTCTTTGCGACCTTGGCGCGCGTTTCGATTTCGGCGGGCGAAAACGATGCGTCGATTTCGGCGCGATAGCGGTCCATGTCCCCCGAAAGCTGGCCCGCCCGCACCCGATAACAACCCAGGATTGCATCGACGACCACAAGATCGGTGTATCTGGCGAAACGCCGCCAGAGATCGAAATCGCCGGCAATCCGGAAATTCGGATCGACGCCACCGGCCTTTTGCCATAATCGCGGCCGCCAGAACGTGGCTTCTTGTTCGATGCAATTCGTCACGAATCGGCCGTCGAAAATACCGGCGGCTATGGCTTGTCGTGGAAAAGGAATGAGCGGCGGCGGCATACACATCATCGGCCCAGCTTCGCTGATAATCGTCGTCCGCCCTGTCACCCATTCGATATCCGGGAAGTTACTGAAAATCTCCCCGACCGTCGCGAAGGCGCCCGGTTCGAAACGGTCGTCGGAGCCGATCCACGTCATCGCATCTGCATGGGCATAGGCACAGGCGGCAAAGCCGCGATTGACTGCGTCGTAGGCACCCCGGTCGGGGGCGCTTGCGAAAGAAAACTCGATGCCTTCGCAGAAGACCGGAAAATCGCGCGCGAGGCGGGTTTGCCATGCCGCCAAGATTTCCAATGTCCGGTCTTTCGACCCGCCGTCCTGGACGTGATAGCGGATCGTGAAAGGCCCCGCCTGGCTCACCACGCTCAGAATCGCCTGATCGAGGAATTTCTCGCCGTTGAGAACGGGCGTCACGATATTGAAATGCATTGACTTGTCTATCCCCTTGCAAAAAACGAAATTGCGAGCGTTCGTCATCGGCAGCGACTTGCAACTACGTTGCTCGTCAAGAAGCCCCGATCGTCGCCCACATTTCCCGTGATTGATTCACTTTCACACTGATGAACAAAACAAGGCTAGATCACATGACGAGGTTGCAAATTGTGAGCATCGGCGCACAACCATTGCAACAGTCCGTTGCGGCAAGTCGCCGAACGCTCCGCGCCTACCGGTAGGTGTTCACGCGGAACTCGGGGCGGTCAAGTGGCACGAACAACAGATCGATCTGCCAGAACGCACGATCGAACTCGCGCCAAAGCGGTTCCGACATGTCGATAACCCCAAAACCGAGTTCGCGCATGTAGGCAACCATTTCGTGAAAAAGCAGAACGCCCTCTCGTAGCCGGAAATTGTAGGTCTCGAGACGACGAGGTTGGCTTCGCGAAGGGTTTCCTTTGCGCCGAGAAGAATGGGAACCTCGTAGCCATGCGTGTCGAGCTTGATCATGTAGGGGCCAGGCAGAGCGCGCCTGCCGATCTCATCGTCGATCGTGACCTGGCGGATAACCTTGTGCGCGTCCATGCCTGGTATCTGTATCTTGCGCGCGGACCCTCCAAACAAATCTCGGTCGTCGAAGTAGATCTCGCCGCACTCGTCGCCCGCGACAGCGAGCACATATTGCGCCTTAGGACGCGCCGCGCAATAGGTCTCGAGAGCCTGCGTATGGGCCGCTTGCGCCTCGACCAGCAGATAATGACAGGCTGGATAATGCTTTTCGCAGACGGCCGACCACCGGCCGTCGGAGGCTCCGATATCGATCACTGTACCGATTTCGAGCTCACGGCCCGCCAGGCGCCAGAGGGTGCGGTCCGTGGACATGCTGTGAAGCGTGACGATTTCCGGTGGCTCGGCAACATGGGCTTCGAGTGGCTCGGCCGCATGGGAGGGAGGGGATGGGGTGCAAAGAGTGCGGGCGATCAGCTTTTTGAAAGAATACGGCCAAACCTTTCCGAATTCCGAGGTGCGTTTCCGGGCTTGGTTCACGAACTCACGCCTTTAGGTCTGACGTTCACGCCAACATTCTAATGCTTGTTTTGCCGCAAGACCATCCCGCCCCCTCACGCTCAAACCTCGCTCGCGGCTTTTCTGCGCAGCGCCGCCTGCGCCGCGGCGAGCCGCGCGACGGGCACCCGGAAAGGCGAACAGGAGACGTAAGTCAGGCCGGCGCGCTCGAAAAAGTCGATCGAGGCCGGATCGCCCGCGTGTTCGCCGCAGATTCCGAGCTTGATGTCCGGCCGCGTCTTCCGGCCCCGCGCGGCGGCGATTTCGACGAGTTCGCCGACGCCCTCCAGGTCGATCGTGGCGAAAGGGCTGGCGGGGAGAATTCCCTTGGCCGTATAGTCGCCAAGAAACGACCCGGCATCGTCGCGCGAAAGCGCAAGGCAGGTCTGGGTCAGGTCATTGGTGCCAAACGAAAAGAACTCGGCGGTCTCGGCGAGTTCGCCGGCGCGCAAGCTCGCGCGGGGGGTCTCGATCATCGTACCGACCGAATAGGCGATGATCTCGCCGGTCTCGGCGGCGACGGCGTTCGCCATGAGCATCGATCCGCGCCTTGATATAATCGAACTCGGCCTTGGCGATGACGAGAGGTATCATGATTTCCGGCCGCGCCGCCGCGCCGGTCTCGCGTTTGGCCGCGACCGCGCCCTCGAAAATGGCGCGGGCTTGCATGTCCGCGATTTCGGGAAAGGCGATCGCGAGCCGGCAGCCGCGAAAACCCAGCATCGGGTTAAATTCATGCAATTCGGCCGTGCGCTGGACGAGCCTTTCCGGCGAAATGCCGAGGGCCTCCGCGGCCGCCGCGATTTCCGCCTCGCTTCGCGGCAAAAACTCGTGCAGCGGCGGATCGAGCAGACGGATCGTCACCGGCAGCCCTGACATGATCTCGAAAAGCGCGGTGAAATCGGCGCGCTGGATAGGCAATAGCTTGGCGAGCGCGGCACGCCTGCCGGCTTCATCTCCGGCAAGGATCATTTCGCGGAATGCAACAATCCGTTCGCCATCGAAAAACATGTGTTCGGTACGGCAAAGGCCAATCCCTTCCGCGCCGAACTTTTGCGCCATGCGCGCGTCCCGTGGCGTATCGGCATTGGCCCGCACGCCCATCCGGCGGACCGCATCGGCCCATTCCATCAGAATTGTAAATTCGTCCGAAAGTTCGGGCTGGCGCATCTTTACGGCGCCCTTGATCACTTGTCCCGTGGCGCCATCGATGGTCAGCAAGTCCCCCCTTTTGAAGGTGAGGCCCGCCGCCGTCATCGTCGCTTTGGCATAATTGACCCGGATCGTGCCAGCGCCGGAGACGCATGGCTTGCCCATTCCGCGGGCGACAACCGCGGCGTGGGATGTCATGCCGCCGCGCGTCGTCAGAATTCCTTCCGCCGCGTGCATCCCCAAAATATCCTCGGGACTTGTCTCGATGCGGACCATAATGACCTTGCGGCCGGCGCTCTTCATTTGCTCGGCGTCGCTGGCGTCGAACACGATCTCGCCGCTGGCCGCGCCCGGCGATGCCGGCAGGCCGGTGGCGACGACCTGACGCGGGGCGCTTGGATCGAGTGTTGGATGCAAGAGTTGTTCGAGCGCGGAAGGATCGACGCGCGCGATCGCCTCTGCCTTGCCGATCAATCCTTCATTCGCCATATCGACGGCGGTGCGGAGCGCGGCTTTGATGGTGCGCTTGCCGCTGCGCGTCTGCAACATCCATAGTTTGCCGCGCTCGACGGTGAATTCCATGTCCTGCAAGTCGCGGTAGTGCTCTTCGAGAAGACCCGCCGCGCGCACGAATTCGGCGAAAACTCCGGGCAACGCGGCTTCCATCGAAGGCTCTTCGGCCCCCGCCGCGATGCGCGCCGCCTCGGTGATGTTTTGCGGCGTTCTGAGGCCCGCGACCACGTCCTCGCCTTGGGCATTGAGCAGGAACTCGCCGTAAAGTTCCTTCGCCCCGGTCGAAGGATTGCGGGTGAAGGCGACGCCCGTCGCCGAGGTTTCCCCCATGTTGCCAAAAACCATGGCCTGAATAGTGACCGCGGTGCCAACGCGCGCCGGAATATCGTGCAGCCGCCGGTAAGCGACCGCGCGCGGATTCATCCAGGACTTCGAACACGGCGCCGATGGCGCCCCAGAGCTGTTCGCGCGGATCTTGCGGAAACGGCTTGCCCAAGGTTCTTTCGACCCTTGCCGTGAAATCGACGATCAGCTTCCGCCAATCCTCGGACGAAAGCTCCGTATCGAGAGTTACACCTTTGTTTTCTTTATAATACTCCAAGATCTCTTCGAATATGTGATGTTCGATGCCCAACACCACGCTCGCATACATTTGGATGAAACGGCGGTAGGAATCATAGGCAAAACGCGGATCGCCCGAGCGTTCCGCCAACGCCTCGACGGTGACGTCGTTCAGCCCGAGGTTTAACACGGTATCCAGCATGCCGGGCATCGACGCCCTTGCCCCGGACCGGGCCGAGACGAGGAGCGGATTTCCCTCATCGCCAAAGCAGCGGCCGGTGAGGTGGCCAACCGAGCCGAGCGCGGCTTCGACCTCGGCGGCAAGGCTTGGCGGAAATTGTTTTCCGTTCTTGTAAAAGTAAGCGCAGACTTCGGTGGTGATCGTGAACCCTGGTGGAACCGGCAGCCCAAGCCTTGTCATTTCGGCGAGACCGGCGCCCTTGCCGCCGAGGAGGTCTCGCAGACCGCTTTCGTCCTCGGCCTTGCCCTGACCGAAGGTGCAAACCCATTTTGCCATCGTGAACCTTTTGGCGCGCGCGAAAACCTCGCGTGAATTTCGTGCCCCGATGCGATCAATCCGGCCGGTTCGCGAATAATCCTCTCCGCAAGTGTCTCATTTCCAAGCGTCTCGTGTCCAAGCGTCTCATTGCCAAGGGTCTCATTTCATCGCCCATTAGCATGTCCAGAAAAAGTTGCTCGACTTTTTCGATATTTAGACATCGGATATATCCGATGTCTCTTTCGATATTTAGACATCGGGATATATCCGATGTCTCATGAGGACATGCTTCAACTCTTCGATTTCGAGCGAGTCCTTATCGATCAAACGATTCCACTTGATCGGGACGCGCTCTAGGCGGGCGGCTTCTTCATCGCCGGGTTCAATAGCGCCGCAAGCGCAACCCGAACCCTATCCACGCCGCACCCCAAAACGCGAGATCGAGGCCGAGGAGAACGCCCAGGATCACGAAACTATTCGCCGGCCAGCCCGCGACGATCAATACCCCAACCAGCGCCGTGAGCACGCCCGCGCTCAAAACAGGGCGCCGCAGCGGAACACCAAGATGTGCCCCGAGGTAGATCCGTACAACCCCGGTCGCGATCATTCCCGCGCCCAGCAGCAACGTAAAGAAGGCCGCCGCGACCAAGGGCTGAGCAAGCGCAAAAGCCGCGACGACGATATAGGCAAGTCCGGCAATAATCCAAGCCGCGAACCGGCTCCAGGTCTTGGCACGAAGCCCGGTGGCGATCTCGGCGGCGCCGGCGACGATCATAAAAACCGCGATCGTATAAACCGAGGCGATGGTCGCCGAAACGACGAGGACAAGTGCTGCAACCCCCATACCGGCGATCAAGACACCCAAAGCGACGATCCCGCGCCAGCGAGGCCTAAGACTTTCGATCACCCTTCGCAAATTTTCCGGCGGCTCCGGAAACGGACCGGTTTTGACCGAATATGCCATATTTGATCCTTCTCTTAAGCTTCAACCAGCCCGGTGCCCCGCTGGTTCCACCCTGCACCCTTCGTGCCGCGGACATGGTGTCCTTTTTTGGCGCTCCGTCTGCTTATGCTAAGCTTCGCTTTTCCTAATTGTCATTCGTTGTCTTGCGAAAAAGCATGGTTTGGTTAAACCGTGCCGTGAATTGTTAATCAACTGTGATGCAAAAGTCGCGGCGGCGCACGAAAGTCTGCCGCATGCCTCGCTTGGAACCGGTTGGCGTTGCGGGTGACGCTTTTGTTCGCTATTCACCGTTCAGAAAGGCCTGCTAGGCGAGAAGGTGCCTTAATTTTGGTCCTGAAGCGTTTCATCGCTTTCGTAACGCCCGGTTCCGGGTCTTGTTTTCAAAGAGGCGCCCGTGACGACATCTTCAAATTCAAAGACTCCGCTTCTCGACTCGATCGCTTCACCTTTGGATTTGCGGCGCCTGAAGGAGTCCGATCTCGCCCAAGTCGCGGACGAACTGCGCACCGAGACGATCGATGCGGTCTCGGTGACGGGCGGCCATCTCGGCGCGGGGCTTGGTGTGGTCGAGCTTACGGTTGCCCTTCATTATGTTTTCGATACGCCGAACGACCGGTTGGTTTGGGACGTGGGCCACCAAGCCTATCCGCACAAGATTCTCACCGGGCGGCGCGACCGGATCCGGACCTTGCGCCGGGGCGGTGGCTTGTCGGGGTTCACCAAACGCTCCGAGAGCGAATACGATCCTTTTGGCGCGGCGCATTCCTCGACCTCGATCTCGGCCGGGCTCGGCATGGCGGTGGCCAACACGCTATCGGCCAAGAAAACCCACGTCGTCTCCGTAATCGGGGATGGCGCGATGTCCGCGGGCATGGCTTACGAGGCGATGAACAATGCAGGCGCCATGCATTCGCGCCTTATCATCATTCTTAACGACAATGATATGTCGATCGCGCCGCCGGCCGGCGCCTTGTCCGCCTATCTCGCGCGGCTCGTCTCCGGCGGAACCTACCGCTCGGTGCGCGAAACGGCGAAGCAGCTCGGCCGCCATCTGCCCAAATTCATATACGACAGAGCCCGCAAAACCGAGGAATTCGCCCGCAACTTCTGGGCCGGCGGAACACTATTCGAGGAGCTTGGCATTTATTACGTCGGGCCGATTGACGGTCACAATCTCGACCATTTGCTCCCGGTTTTGAAAAACGTCCGCGATGTCGACTTGGGGCCGATTCTGGTCCATGTCGTGACCCAAAAAGGTAAAGGTTACGCTCCAGCCGAAGCCTCAACCGACAAATATCATGGCGTCAATACATTCGATGTCGTTACCGGCGTCCAGGTGAAACCCAAGGCGAACGCGCCTTCCTATACGCGGGTCTTCGCCGATGCCTTGATCGCCGAGGCGCGAGAGGACAACAAGATCGTCGCGATTACCGCCGCGATGCCGGGCGGCACGGGCCTCGATATTTTCCAAAAAGTCTTTCCCGAGCGCTGCTTCGACGTAGGGATCGCGGAACAACATGCAATCACCTTCGCCGGCGGCCTCGCGACCGAAGGCTACAAACCCTTTTGTGCGATTTATTCGACCTTCCTTCAGCGCGGCTACGATCAGGTCGTCCATGACGTGGCAATTCAGAAATTGCCGGTGCGCTTCGCCATCGACCGGGCGGGCCTCGTCGGCGCCGATGGCGCGACCCACGCCGGCTCTTTCGACGTTTGCTTCCTCGGGATCCTTCCCGGCTTTGTGGTCATGGCGGCGGCCGACGAAGCCGAGCTTGTGCATATGGTGGCAACCGCCGCGGCCTATGACGAAGGACCGATCGCCTTTCGCTATCCGCGTGGCGACGGAGTCGGCATCGACCTGCCCGCGAAGGGGAAAATCCTGGACATCGGCCGCGGCCGGATTTTGCGCGAAGGCAACAAGGTCGCCATCCTGTCGTTTGGCACGCGCTTGGCCGAGGCATCAAAGGCGGCGGAGGATCTCGCCACCTATGGCGTTTCGACGACGGTCGCCGACGCGCGCTTCGCCAAACCCCTCGATTCCGACCTCCTCTTCCGCCTCGCGGCGAACCATGAAGTCCTGATCACGGTCGAGGAAGGTTCCACCGGCGGCTTCGGCTCCTTCGTGATGCAAACGCTCGCCGAGGACGGCGCGTTCGACGGGGTTAGCGCGCGGAGCCTGAAATTCCGGTCGATGGTGCTGCCCGACCGTTTCCTCGATCATGACAAGCCGGAAAAACTCTATGCGGGCGCGGGCCTCGACGCGAAAGGCATTGTCACCAAGGTGCTCGCAACGCTTGGCCGCGGCAGCGATGCGAGAAAGAGCATGATCGCTTGAATGACTGCGCTTCCGGCAAGATCCTCCGCAAAGCGCCGGAAGCGGCCCCTCCCCAAGCTCTACCGCAGCGTCGCCGCCTTGCCCTGCCCTCGCCGGTCGAGGGCGATGATGGCGCCCGGGAATTTCAAATCGGTGCGGTGAAGGAGAAGCGTCAGGCTAGAGCGGGATGACGTTGATCAAATCGGCGGTTCTCCGCATGTCCTTGAGACGCCCGTCTCTGTCATCATCTCTATGGCGCTTTTGCGCGGCGGCTTGTAATGACGAGGAGCGCTTCACCTTCTCGGCAGGACCGGCGGGCCGTGTCAGGCCGCGGCGGCAGCGGGCGCCGTGTCGCGCCAGGCGGGCAGGCTGGAGACGCGGGCGAACCAATCACGAATGTGCGGATAGGGCGTAAGCGGCAGCTCGGCTTTCTCGGCATAGAACAGCGGCGCCGCAACCGAAAAATCGGCGAGCGTCACGCCCGTCCCGGCGAGATAGGTGTGCTTCGCGAGGTGAGCTTCGAGCACGCGCGCGTCGCGGTGGAAAGCGTTCGTCGCCTTGGCCACGACCGCGGCATCGGACGGCCCCAAATTGAAGAAAGCCTTGACGACGCGTTCAAAAAGCAGCGGCTGGCATGCTTCCTTGCCCCAATGCGCGAGTTGCCAGCTTTGCCACCGCGCGATATCCGCGCGCGTCCTCGCATCGTCCGGCCACAGCGCATTGGGCTTGCCACTCGCCAAATATTGCATGATCGCATTCGACTCCCAAAGGACGAAGTCGCCATCGACCAGCGTAGGCGTGCGCCCGGTGGGATTGAGCGCAAGGTAGTCCGCCGCGCGCTGTTCGCCTCGGCTCAAATCGACCAATTGATCGTCAAGGACAATTCCGATGTGCGCGGCGACCGCACGCACCTTCCAGGTGTTTGGCGAAAACGGAAATCCGTATAGTTTCATTGCCGTGATCCTGGCTTCGTGAGAGGAGATTGGGTCAAAGGTCAAGCACCGCACGTTCGAGCTTGTCCATCGAGCCGTTCCAACCGTGCTGGTGCCGATCCCGCGCGGCTTCGTCGAAAAATTGTTCGTGAATGAGCGTAAGCAAGGTGCCGCCGCCGTCGGCTCCGAGCAGCACGGTCACGAGCGACTCGCGCTCAGGCGTCGACCGCCACGCCCAGGTGAACACCAGCTTCTCGTTCGGCACCACCTCACAGTACGTTCCGCTCACCTCATGCTGCTCGCCATCGGGTGATCGCGCGACGATACGGTAGAGGCCGCCGACGCGCGCATCGGTTTCCGCGTGCACGACCACCACCTGCTCGGGGCCGAACCAACGGGTTATTTTTTCCGGTTCCGTCCAGGCTCTGAAGAGCTTTTCCGGAGTTGCGTCGATACGGCGCTTGATCGTGAGGCTAGGCTTGCTGCTGACGGGCGGTTGGCTCGGCATGATTCCTCCTCCACGTATGCCGCGAGGCGATCGAGTTGTTCGGACCAGAAGCGTTCGTATCGCCGCAACCAGCCCATCGCCTGTTGCATCGGCGCCGCCGTGAGGCTGCAGATGACGGTGCGGCCGGTCTTGGTGCGAGAGATCAGGGCTGCGTCCATCAGCACGTCGAGATGCTTCATGATCGCCGGCAGCGACATGGGAAACGGACGGGCCAGGTCGCTGATGGACGCGCTTTCCGCCTCGCTCAGTTGGGTGATGAGCGCGCGCCGCGTCGGATCGGCCAGCGCCGCGAAAACGTGATCCAGATCGGCGTGCTTATACTTAACCATATAGTTAACGATACGACCCGTGCGAAGCCCTGTCAAGCTTCGCGGCGAAGCGGCGGGTCAAGCGCCGGGCGCCAGCCGATCCGGTCGCATGGAAAGTGCTCCGGGCTCCATTGACATTCACGATGACGCGCATTCCTTGCTCCACCTCATGCATCGCATCGCTTCGGGCGAGACCGGCGGGCTCTCCATATGCTGTCGCGCGATTTCGCCCGAACACCGGGAGCCAGTTTTCGCAATGATGTCGAGGCTCACCATCGATCGCCTCGGAGCGCGCGGGGAAGGCGTCGCGCAAAGCCCAGACGGCTTGATCTTTGTCCCCTATGCCTTGGCCGGTGAAACAATTGTCGCCGATGTCGCTGGTTCACGCGGCACATTAGTCGAGGTAATGACCCCAAGCCCGGACCGGATCGCGCCATTCTGCCGCTATTTTTCGCGTTGCGGCGGCTGCGCGGTGCAAACGCTTGCGGCGGATTCCTATGCGCGATGGAAGCGCGACCTTGTCACCGGCGCCCTGCGGCGGGCCGGCCTCGCCAACGACGTTTCGGACCTCGCCGACGCGCATGGCGCCGGGCGCCGCCGCGCGGTGTTTCATGCACGCTACGTGCAGGGGCGGCCAACCACCGGGTTCATGCAGGCGCGCGCGCATGAGATCGTTGAAATCGACTCCTGTCCCTTGCTTGCCCCTTCGATGGACGGGGCCTTGCCGGCCGCGCGCGCGATTGCGCTGGCCCTCGCCGCCTCGGGCAAGCCGCTCGATATTCTTGTCACCGCGACGGCGTCCGGTCTCGATGTCGATCTCAAAGGCCATGGTCCCCTTAGCGAAGCCGAGACCCAAACCCTTGTTGGGCTTGCCTTGGCCCGCGATCTCGCCCGCCTTTCGAACCATGGCGAGATCGTGATCTCGCGGCGGACGCCGATGCTCGCCATGGGCAAAGCGATGGTGGCGCCGCCGCCGGGAGTTTTTTTGCAGGCGACCGAGGCCGGGGAGGAAGCCCTCGTGGCAAGGGTTTGCGCGCATGTCGCGGGGGCAAGACGGATCGCCGATCTTTTTTCCGGCGTTGGGACATTTGCCCTTCGGATGGCGGAGTTCGCGACCGTCGATGCGTTCGATCTTGACGAAGCCGCGCTTTCGGCCTTGGCGAAAGCCGCGTGCGTAAATGGTTTGCGGCGGGTCGCGGTCTCGCCGCGCGATCTTTTCCGGCGCCCGCTCGGCCCGCTGGAGGTCGAACGATATGACGCGGCCGTCTTCGATCCGCCCCGCGCGGGGGCCGAACAGCAAGCCCTTGTTCTAAGTGCATCCCCGGTGCCGCTTGTCGTCGCCGTATCCTGCAATGCGCAAACCTTCGCGCGCGATGCCGCGATCCTCTGCGCCGGCGGCTATGAAATAGCGCGGATCGAGCCGGTCGATCAGTTTCGCCATACGCCGCATGTCGAAATCGTCGCGGGCTTCCGGCGGCGCCCGCAACGTCCGCGAAAGAACCGGCGGTTGCTCGGCTGAGGCTAGTGCGGGATGGCGAAGGGCGGCGCTGGCGGGTCGAACCAGCGAAATGCCAAAAGCCCGATGAGAAAGCCGCCGATATGGGCCTCCCAGGCGACCGTCGCATCGGTGACGCCGAGAGGCACCGGGACGGCGCCAAACAGAAAATTGGCGAGGAACCAGAAGAAAAGAAAACTGATCGCGCTGCGATTGGACAGAATTTCCCGCAAAGGGAGCGCCGGCTGGCGATAAGCCGTGCCCTCGTCCACGCGTTCCGCGAAGCCGAGCGATTCGCCAAGCGGCGCCCCCGGTTGAAACACGAAACGCACCGCCGCCGCCATGACGCCGGAGACCGCGGCCGAGGCACCCACGGCCGGCTGCAGATCTGTCATGTGAGTGACGTAGTGCATTGCCGCTCCGGCCATTGCCGCGGCCGCGCAAAAAAGCAAAAAGCGTGGCGCTCCAAAACGGCGTGCGACGGGCGAGCCGAAGGCCGCGAACCACAGACAGTTGATCCCCACATGCAGCCAGCTACCATGCAAAAACGCATAGGTAAGCGGCGTCCACCATTGCGGCTTCCCATCGCCCAGGAAGAAGGCCGCCGCCTGGGCACGGAGCCCGGCGTCGTCCGCGACCGAATTGAAGGCCAGGGACACGCGGTCTGGATCGAAGGCGAAAGTAAACCGCCCCGGTACGAAGGCAAAACGTCGAAGAATCTCAAGATAGGCTTCGGGCGAGAGGAGTTGAGAGAGGCCTTCGATCGCGGCCAAAAGCGCGACGATCCAAAGGACCACCGGCGGCAGATTGAAAATTCGTTCTCTTTTGTGCCGCATGCTCGAATTCATGTCGTTATGCAACCAGGGTCACAGTGCAGTTCCCGCCTCAGTCCACATCCTCTACCGCGACCGGGCTGCCGCCGGAAAGTCTTTGGGCCAGCGCCGCCTCCATAAAACTGTCGAGCTCGCCGTCGAGGACCTCGCTCGGCGTGCCCGATGTCGTGCCGGTGCGAAGATCCTTCACGAGCTGATAAGGCTGCAGCACATAGGAGCGGATCTGATGGCCCCAGCCGATCTCGGTCTTGGCTGCCTCCGTCGCATTGGCCGTCGCCTCTCGCTTTTCGATCTCCCGGTCGTAGAGCCGCGCGCGCAGCATGTTCCACGCGGTTGCCCGGTTCTTGTGCTGCGAGCGCTCGCCCTGGCAGGCAACCACGATCCCTGATGGGATATGGGTAATGCGCACCGCCGAATCCGTCGTATTGACATGCTGGCCGCCGGCGCCCAACGAACGATAGGTATCGATGCGGCAATCCGATTCCTGCACGTCGATTGCGATTCTGTCGTCGATCACGGGGTAAACCCACACCGAAGCGAAGCTCGTATGGCGGCGGGCGTTCGAATCGAAAGGCGAGATGCGGACCAGGCGATGCACACCGGATTCGGTTTTGGCCCAGCCATGCGCATTGTGGCCCTTGACGAGCAAGGTGCCGGATTTGAGGCCCGCTTCGTCGCCCGCCGTCTCCTCTATGATCGCGACCTTATATTTGTGCCGCTCGGCCCACCGCGCGTACATGCGAAACAGCATGCGCGCCCAATCGCAGCTCTCGGTGCCGCCGGCGCCGGCGTGAACCTCGATATAGGTGTCGTTGGCATCGGCCTCGCCGGACAGCAACGCCTCGATCTGGCGGCGCCCGGCTTCCGCCTTCAGGGCGGTCAGCTGGTCGAGCCCTTCCTGCGCGAAAACCTCGTCGCCTTCCGCCTCGGCAAGCTCGACGAGGGTGATCGCGTCCAGAAGTTCGTTTTCAAAATGATTGAGCGAACCAAGCTTATCCTCGAGTGCGGTGCGCTCGCGCATGATTTTTTGCGCGGCTTCCGCGTCGTTCCACAGATTTGGGTCCCCGGCCTTGGCGTTCAGCTCGGCAAGGCGGCGGGCGGCGGCATCGACGTCAAAGATGCCTCCTCAGCAATCCCATCGATTGCTTGATTGATTGGACAAGCGCTTCGGCTTCGGCGCGCATTTGGCACTCACCTTACGGGAAAATGGAACGGGACGGAGATGCAACAAAATAGTAACATCGGGCTTTGATGTAAACAGCTTGGAAGCGCGTGAAAACGCGGTTTTTCCGCGAAGCCTTCAGCTTCCGAAGGCGAGGCGGCCCCTGGCGCGAGGCGGACGCGCCCGGAAAATCCGGCGGAAAGCGCGGTTAGGTTGCCGGCAACTCACAACGACACGCGCATGTCGATGGAGGGCATGGGCAGGCAGGACCACACTGGCGCGGCGTGCGGTCCGCGTCATCCAACGATCTTGCGGCGCCCCTAATACCAAGTCTCCCGAAAGGCCGATCCCATGAGCGGGCTCTCCGCTACGACATAAGAAAGAGCGCCGGCGCTCACAATCCGACGCCCCCGAGCAAGTGTTATTGAGCAACCAAGCTTGGAAGTCCCTGCGCCCGCGTGATTGGCGGCGGGTTCCATTTGCCGGTAAGCGCATCCGACTTCGGAGCGTAGAGGCGCATGGTCAGATTGTATGCACCTTTCGGAGAGGGAAGCCAGTTGGCCTCCTTGTCCTTGCCTGGATTCTCGTTCTGGAAATAGAGGTCGAGCGATCCGTCGGCATTGTATTTGAAGGGCATCCAGCTGCTGACCGCAAACCGATTAAGAGCGTTCGGGACTTGATAGCCCTCAGTGTCATAGAGCGTGACCGACCAGAACGCATTCACCGGCGGAACAGACGCGTTGTCGAAGTGGAGCGTGTACTTGTTCGCGCCGTCGAGCGGCTTGCCGGTTTCGTCGCCAAGATTGAGCGGATAAATGGCATCTTCAGGCAAATTCGCCCCCAGGCCCACTTGTGCGACGATGGCGCGCTTGAGGTAATAATTGCCATAGACGCCCATGGTGTCGGTGTTCATCGACCAGCCATTCGCAACGCGCGCTATCGTCGGCATTTTCCACTCCATGAGTTTCTGCGCGTCTTCCCGAGCCGACACAAGCGCATTTCGAATGGTAGGATCGGCCTTGTCGAAGTCAAAGCTTTTGCCGGGCTCGATGCCGATCTTCTTCAATCGTGCAATCATCGGCTGATCGGTGATGTGCGGCGGGTTCGCCTTCAGAAGCTCGGCGGCGTAGGTGAAGTAACGGCCCGCGGGCATCGTGTCGACCTGAACCTTCGGCGGCGTTTTCATGTCGATGCTCGGATCGACTTTGACGTTCACCGGCTGGGGCGGCTTGCCCCATTGCGAAAGCGGCGTGATCTTGTAACCGGCCTGAATCTTGTGAACCGCATCATAATCCGGCGGCCCGTCAGTCTTGGTGCGTCCAATGACCACGACGTAGGGGGTTGGCGCGTCGATACGCTGGATATCCTTGGGGAGCTTGAAATCCTTGCTAACTCGGTCGCGCAGATCGGGTCGCCAGCCCGGCGGAACGATCAAAAAGGTCTGAGCCTGCGTGCCAGTCGTTCTCCAGCCGGGAGAGGCGAACACATCGGTCCACATATCGAGCATCGGCAGGAGGAAGTAGCGCCCATTGGTATCGGGCGAGGAAACGACCACGGGTTCCTTCGTAAGGTCCAGCCATCCGAGAGAATAGAGCGTATCAAAATTGATCCGGACGACGAGTTTGAGGTCGCCGGGCGGATAGGCGGCCGCGCTCACGAACGTGTTCATCGGCCCCTTCAGCGGTTCTTTGCCGGCCTCGATGTTCGTGGAGGTCAGCCGCGTGATGTCCGTTGAAATGAGTGAATAGAAATACAAATAAGCATCGACGCCGATGGCGTGCGCCTCGGCCTCGGTGATCGCCGGCAGTGCGCCCTGAGCTAACGCCCCTTGCGCTAGTGCTGGGCCTAAAAGAAGACCCAAGGACAGTGCAATCGCGTTCCTGTTCATGCCTTGCTCCTTCTGCCTGACGCGAGCCGTGCCAGGCACTTACGTCCAGCGCCAATAGCGGCCATTGACACAGCGCAGGAGTCTTTCCAAATGCGTCTAGCCGGCTAAGGCCCGACCACCCCGATCTCCATCTGGGGATGCCGTAAGCTGCGAGCGCCTCGACCTGTTGTCGCCACCCCGCCGTTTTGGCCAGCTGCAAAGGGAATTGGGATCTTCGGACTTATCGCCGACGATCGTCTTCTTCACTGATTGGAACTTGCGGGCCCGAGCTGACTTCCGAAGGGCGTTCGGCCATCGCCTACTTCGCACGCTTAGGGTAGGGTTTCGCGCACGGCTTAAACCGCCGTTTCATTGGCTCATCAAGCGGCATAAACGGATATCGTTCAGCGACGACGATACACGCCGCCGCGACGGTATACGCCACCGCGACGGTACACGCCACCACGGTACACGCCGCCGCGGTACACGCCGCCGCCGTACCCGACCGCGGGGTATCCCGCTATGTTGGGCCGGCAGCCTCCATAGGGACCCCGGTGAAAGCCCAGGCCACATCCTCCCGCGACCAGCGTCACATTGGAGCTCTGATTAGGGCATTAACATACTTAACACAGTTGATTAGCGTTGGCGTCAAAGGCGACCATAATGGTGGCCAAGGCGCCGATGATGCCCGCTATGCAAAGTATCCTGTGCAAGGCGCGTTCCTCTTAGTAGTGAAAATAAACCGCAAAATGTAGGGGAAGACTTGGGTATAGCGGCTGGCACCCATACCATCGTAGCATCAGTCGACGGTCGAAATCCAGTCGAAGAACCTCACCCCTCGATTCACCCGCCGGTTTCGCCATGGTCGCCTCGATCAATAGAGCGCGATATGCTGATAATTATGCCTGAATTGTCGATGCACTCAGAAAAATAACAGGTCATCCGGGGACTGCGGGCCACACCAGCCCGAGACCTTGGTTGCGTCCGGGTCTACATTTCCTGGGTCAGCTCAGGGTCATCAGCAGAAACTCAAACCGAGCTGCTATCGGCTTCCCTGGCAGATGGATTCCGGAAAACACTCAAAATCAGAGAGTTGATAGAATTCTACATAATAATTGTGTATATTATAATAAACACTCGCCAAACGCTGTTAATTGGATTATATACGGATTGAATTCGGTGTTCCGCGAGCTTTAAGTCATGCCTAAAGTTATTTCCGCAAATCGCCTCGCCGATGAAATTGTCGTCTATGTCGGCTGCGGTGGCTCCTGGCTCGAGCGCCTTAGTCAGGCGAAAATTTTTGCAACCACGGCCGAAGCGGAGGCCGGACTCCTCGTTGCCCAAAATGACGCGAGGCGCAATCTCGTCGTCGAACCTGTTGTGGTCGAAGTCACCGAGGATGCCAGCGGGCTGCGCGCCTTAAAATTACGCGAGGCAATTCGCGCGCTGGGTCCGACGATCGATTTCTTGCCGCGCACGCATGCCATCGCACACGGCGCGGACCCGCCACCAGCAAATTCGGTCAAGCGAGACCCGAATGCGGTTTTGCGGAGTCCGCGATTGGCGGCCACGCGAGAGCATGATCCTAGAGAGAATGACCTTATGGTTGCGGCGGACTTTCCGGATGCGGGCGCACGATGAGGCAACACATCAAGAGCAAAAGCGTTTCGATTTGAACGGCTAAGGGTACGGGACGTAATCCACCAGGGCGGAGCGAAGCCGGCATGTATCGTTATGATGAGTTCGACAAAAACTTTGTCGCCGCACGCGTGGCGCAATTTCGCGACCAGGTCGCGCGCCGTCTCTCCGGAGAATTAGACGAGGAGCAGTTCCGGCCGCTTCGCCTGATGAATGGCGTCTATTTGCAATTGCATGCCTATATGCTTCGCATCGCGATCCCCTATGGCACCTTGTCGTCGCGGCAGTTGTGCAAGCTCGCGTTCATCGCGCGGCGCTACGATAAGGGCTACGGCCATTTCACGACGCGACAGAATATTCAGTTCAACTGGCCGGCGCTCGCCGATTGTCCCGATATTCTAAATGAGCTTGCCGAAGTCGAGATGCACGCGATCCAAACCTCGGGCAATTGCATCCGCAATGTCACGGCCGATCAATTTGCCGGCGCGGCCGCCGACGAAATCGAGGATCCCCGCCCCTACGCCGAAATTCTGCGGCAATGGTCGTCGCTGCATCCCGAATATTCGTTTCTGCCTCGCAAGTTTAAGATCGCGGTCAATGGCGCCGCCAAGGATCGCGCCGCGATACGGGTCCACGACATCGGCTATCAGATCGTCAAGAATGCCGAAGGCGAGGTCGGCTTTGCCGTCTACGTCGGCGGCGGCCAGGGCCGCACCCCGCTCATCGCGCATAAGATCCGCGACTTCTTGCCGAAGGCCGATCTCCTCGCCTACACCAATGCAATTCTCCGGATCTACAATCTCGAAGGACGGCGTGACAATAAATTCAAGGCGCGTATAAAAATTCTTGTCCACGAGAAAGGCGCGGACGTCATTGCCGCCGAGGTCGAGGCCGAGTTCGCCGATCACCGCGACGACGCGCTAGCCCTGCCGCAACAAGAAATCGATCGCATCCGCGCCTATTTCGCCCCACCGGAGTTGCCCGCGCGCGCAACCACTTCCATTGCGTTCGAAAAACGAAAGGCAAGCGATCCCGCGTTTGCCCGTTTCGTTTCGCAAAACGTGGTGGCGCACAAAACGCCCGGATACGGGATCGTCACGGTCTCCTTGAAACCCATTGGCGGGATTCCAGGCGACGCCAGCGCCGAATCCATGGAAACGGTCGCCGAACTCGGCGCGCGGTTTTCGCAAGACGAGATCCGCGTCTCCCATGAACAAAATCTCGTCCTGCCGCATGTCGCGCTCGCTGATCTGCCTGAGGTTTTCGATCGGCTTGCGAGGCAAGATCTCGCCACCGCGAACAATGGCCTGGTAACCAACATCATCGCCTGCCCAGGACTCGATTATTGCGGCCTCGCCACCGCCCGCTCGATCCCCGTCGCGCAGCGGATTTCCGAACGGTTTGGCAATGGCGCGCGCGCGCGGGAAATTGGCGAGCTCAAGATCAATATTTCCGGTTGCATCAATGCCTGCGGGCACCACCATGTCGGCCACATCGGAATTCTCGGCCTAGAGAAGGCCGGCGCCGAGGCCTATCAGATCACGCTTGGCGGTTCCGCCGACGAGACTTGCAATGTCGGCGCGATCACCGGGCGGAGCTTCTCTTCCGACGAGATCGTCGATGCGATCGAGACGGTCGTCGATACCTATTTGAAGTTCCGTGCCGGCTCGGCGGAGGATTTTCTCGCGGCCTACCGGCGGATCGGAATGGAGCCGTTCAAGGAGGCCCTTTATGGCCGGCAATGAGGCCATCCTCTTCGGCGATACGGAGGCCGCCGCGCGGCTCGCCGCCAAATTCGCCGGCAGGGACACGCGCGAATTGATGCGCCTCGTGGTCGAGGATCTGTTCCCTGGCCGGATCGCGCTTGTCTCGAGTTTCGGCGCGGATTCCGTCGTGCTGCTCCATATGGTGGCACAAATCGACAAGACCACGCCGGTGTTGTTCATCGACACGCGGGTTTTGTTCGCGGAGACCCTCGCCTATCGTGACGAACTCGTGATCCATCTTGGCCTTTCAAATGTGATCACGATCGGGCCAAAGCCCGCGCTGCTTGCGGTGGAAGATCCGGAAAACTTCCTTTGGGCAAGCAATCCCGGCCGCTGTTGCGAAATCCGCAAGGTCTTGCCGCTGGCGGAAGCGCTCGAAGGCTATGCCGCCTGGATCTCCGGCCGCAAGCGGTTTCAGGCGCACACACGCATCGACCTCGCCTTGTTCGAATCCGAAGGCGGTCGCATAAAATTCAATCCGCTCGCACACTGGCCGGCAGTCAAGATTTTAGACTATCTCAATGCCTTCGACTTGCCGCGCCACCCGCTCGTCGCCAAAAACTATTCTTCGATTGGATGCATCCCTTGCACCTCGCCCATAAGGCCTGGCGAAGACCCGCGCGCGGGGCGCTGGCGCGGGAGTAGCAAAGTCGAATGCGGGCTGCATACGCTGCCGCTCTACGCCGGTTTGGACATTTGAAAATGCCGATATTCAAAGGCGATGGTTTTGCGCCGGATGACTGGCGCAATTTGGCGCAAGGAGAAGGCCTTCCGCCGGATGGCAAGGTCATCCTGACGCTGGTGCAATGGCAGGCGATCCGCGCACAGGTGCAGAATGATATACCGCTTGGCCTGCGCATTGAACCGGGGCAGGACATACGAACAATCACGCCGGACCTTGCCCGCTTCGCGCTCGTCGCGGTCGCCTTTCCAAAATTCACCGATGGCCGCGGCTACTCGCTCGCGCACCAGCTTCGCAGCAATTTTGGTTTTGCGGGTGAATTAAGGGCGATCGGCGAGGTTCTTTTCGACCAGCTGCAATTCCTTGCGCGCTGCGGCTTCGACAGTTTCGAAATAACGGATGTTGCCACGATCCGGCTTCTTGAAGCAGGCCGAAGGCCTAGCCTCGGGATTTTCTATCAGCCGGGTCTCGGGCCTGAAACGCCGGAGCGGACAAGACTTTTGGCGCGCCGCGCCGCATCCTGAAGCCCAGCGCATAATTCGATTGAGGATATACACAATCTTCGCGGCGAGACCGGTTCCCGCTGCCGGATAACCATGTTCCAAGATTTGCGATGGCGCCGGTTGCGCTTGGCCCTGGGGAACCGTGCGGGGCCAAGTTTCGTTATGGCATCCTGGCGGCGCAAACAACGGCCAAGGACATGCCGATGCTTTCCGAGCTCAACCCCGAGAAGGTCTGGTTCATCATCGACAAGATGCGTGAACTCGACGTGCAGGCGGACGCGCAGGTGGGCAATTCCTCGGACGCGACGGAAGATGGATTTGCGTCCGTGGTTACTCAATCCCAGCGTTCCTCGGTGCGCAAGGAAGTGGTCGATTTTATCGATTCAATGAACAAGGACGAACAGCGCGAACTGATCGCTCTGTATCTGATCGGCGGCGAGGATTTTCCGGTTGGAGAATGGCCCGACGATCTCGCCGAGGCGGCGGCGCATCCGCGGACGGCAGCCTTTCTCCTTGGTGTGCCCAATGCCGCCGGTCAATTGGAGGAGGGATTGTCGATCTTCGGATTTTCCTGCGAGGGCGTCGAGGAAGGCCGCCCCTGACCGGAAGGGCGTTCCTCGAACTCGCGGCCGCCGGACTCCCAGGTGTTATTCGATAATTGGCTCGAGAATATGTTGAAGACCTGCCAAGATAGGCTGGTCCGAACCGTTCATGGCCTGCCGGAGGGCATGTTTTTCTTGTTCCCCGCCGATCTTCTCGAATTCACGAACCGCGCGAGCCGTGAAGGCGCCGATCGATAACCCATTTGCGCCGGCGGTGACCTCGACCTTGCCCGCGAAACCGGACCCCATCGATGCGACGGCGGCCTGGGCGACCTTTTCATGCGAACACGTATGAATGATTTCAGCGATCAAACACATGACACCCTCGCTTACTTAGCAGGCCGAACGGCGTGGAAACGGTCGAAAGGCGGTATTCTAACAATTAAGCAATATTCATGCCGCTACCCGGACGAGCGCCGGGACCAAAGCGCTACGCCACAACACCTGCTAATCTAGATTGTAATTCTAACGTTATGATGACGTCAATAGAAATATCTCATGTTGCTCTGCAATATTACGCATAATTAAAATTTTGCAGACGCTCAATTTCTTGAGAAATTTTTTTCGCAAGCCAATTTAAACAGTGTAAATAGTACAATCTCGCCGCGCTCCGGCATGACAATGATGTCGAAGCAGAGAGCAAACCAGATTTAAAGGACTTCGTGCTATGAAAATTCAAGGAAACAATTGTAGACTCTAAAAAAGAGCCTTTTTGATTTCCCGATTGGTTTCCGAGGCTTGAGTAAAGCCAAGCGACGGCTACCTTCTTACTCCGCAGGCGTACCGGGAAGCCAATAGATTGCCCGCACGACGTCGCCGACCGGGCCTCCGGCACACCTATTTCCATCGGAAAACGAACAGCCCGAGAAAAAGTTCCGCTGCGACTTTGCAAATTGTGAAACGTTTGACGAAAATTGTCAAGGAAACAGGAAATAGCTGGATTCCGGCCGCAACCGGCAAGCCGAGCTTTGGCGGCATCGCTGGACCAGTTGAACCTACTTCAACTTATTGAAATTCATGACTTCCTCGTCCACCGCGTGTTTCCATGCAGTAGGGATGCGCGCGAACCGGCGGCGCGATCCCCGGCCATGGGTGCCGTGGGTGAGACCGGAAGGCTGCCCCCTTACCGCGGCGAAACCGCGCCCAGGGGCGGGTTCGCGGTGGAGCTGGATGCCTCGGCTAGTGGCGCAAGCGGGACGGCTACGATTTTTAAATCAACGGGTTTTTCGCCGAGCACAGCCTGGACGTTGGCGTCCTGCGGCCTCTTTGCCGTGATCTGCGCGCCAATCGTGCGCACCGCCTGGGGTGCGTCGGCATAGGTGCCGTGCCCGATCAGACCGGTTGACTGGCGCGAAAGATCGTAGGCCTTGACGCCAAGGTCTTCGAGCGCCGCGCGATCGCGGGGATTATTGGGGTCGAGCGCGCCGAGACGCTGCCGGTCGCCCGCGAGCGTGCGCGACAACGAAAGCGCCCGGTCGTTCGAGGCGCCGAGGACGAACACATGCGACGGATCAAGCCGCGCCAATTGTTGACGGAAAACCTTCAAGTCGATGTCGGGCGCGGCGAGCATGACATCGCCGAGCCTGCCGTTGAGATCGGGGCTGCCGGAAATGGCATTTTCCCGTAATGCTTCCATGGCGAGCCAGGCGCCCATCGAATGCGCGAGAATATGCACGCGGCCTACGTCCGGTACTTCGGAAAGCCGGTGCAGGAGCTTGCTCAAGGGATCGCGGGCAATGGTCGCGCTTTCCTTGGCCACGCCATAGTCGAAGAGGCTGCCCGCGGCGGGCCATGTATAGAGCACCGCAACGCCGCCGAAGCGCCCGTCGTCCACGATTTGCGCGAGCCGGAAACGCGCCTCGTCGTAGCTCGTGTTAAAACCATGAACATAGAGCAGAACATCGCGGTTCGATCCGATGCGTCCGGAAATATGGCTAGCGACCGCAGTGAAAAAAGCGGTCTCGTCGAGGCCGCGCCGGTTCTTCGCGATAAAATGTTTTTGCGGATCCTCCGAACCGAAGGCGGGCCGCTCCACCCTGCCCGGCTCATGGCCAGGCGGCACGCCGATCATTTGCAAAGCGAACCGCGCCCCGTTCGCGACGGCGGCTTCGCTCGACGCGCCGCCTTCGCCCTTGCGAGTCGAGACGACGAAGAGCGAAACGGAACGAGGCTCCGCGGCAGGCTCGCCCGAGCCGGATAGACCGATCGACGCGCAGCCGGGGACAAGGATCATGGCGCAGCCCGCGAGCATGAAACGAAGGCGCCTGGCGATATTTGGCCCCCGCGCGGGCGGACGCTTCGAGACGCCGGGCCTGCCATCTCGTGCTATCGCGCTTTGGTTCAAATTCTGGTCTCGGCCCTTCGGGAATATCTATGTTCCCATGAACGCAGCGAATTTTGCTAAAAACCTAATACAGCCTGCATCTTGCCCCTGGCTTTGCGGGCTGCCCGTTTTTGGCCGTCAAACATGTCGGGAATGCGGCCAGGCAAGCTATTCGGGCGTCGCCGAGGCACTACGGCGCAGCCGAGAATCCCATGGTGCGGACGTTTCACCCCCAATTCCGCGAAGAGATAATGGAAGGGCCAGGAGCTTGACCGCGTGCTATCCATGCTCTAGCTCCAAGCCATGGACCCGGTCACGGCGTCTTGGCTGACGCTTCTCGAGATTATCTGGATCAATATTCTTCTCTCGGGCGACAATGCCGTGGTCATTGCGCTTGCCTGCCGTTCGCTGCCCCAGCGACAACGGAAGTTGGGCGTAATTTTCGGCTCCGGCGCGGCGGTCGCCTTGCGCGTCGTCTTCACCGTTCTTGTTGTTGAATTGCTGGCCCTGCCTTTTCTGAAGATTGTGGGCGGCATCCTCCTGCTGTGGATCGGGATCAAACTCGCCGGCGCGGAAGAGGCTGAAAAAGAGATCGCCCCAGCCAACACGCTGTGGTCCGCCATCCGCATCGTCGCCGTGGCGGACGCGGTGATGTCGCTCGACAACATGATGGCGGTCGCCGCCGCGGCGAAAGGATCGAAACTGTTGATCCTTATCGGTCTCGCCTTGTCGATCCCGCTCCTCGTCTTCGGCGCCACGCTCGTGCTCGCGCTGTTCAACCGTTTTCCCGTTCTCGTTTGGGCCGGCGCAGTGTTGCTCGGCTGGATCGCCGGTGACCTTATCGGCACCGATCCCGATTTTGCCGCCTGGCTGCACGTGCGCTGGTCCGGCTTCGACACCTGGGCCGGACCGGCGGGCGCCGCTTTTGTGGCGGTCATCGCGTGGCTGCTCCGCCGGCATAAAGCCCCAATACGGAAAGCGTAGCGCATGCCGATCTCCGGCGTGACCCGGCACGGCATGCACGCATTTCAATGCTCTCCCCTGCCCGCGACCATGGCTTCCGCGAACGTCGCCATGCCGGTGTGGCAGGCCACCGCCGCCCTGATAATTCCAAACGCCAAGGCGGCGCCGGTGCCTTCGCCGAGCCTAAGCCCAAGATCGAGAAGTGGCCTCTTGCCAAACCGCCGCAGCACATCCGCATGCCCGCCTTCGGCCGAAACATGGGCCGCCATGCAATGGTCGAGCGCGCGGGGATCGAGCGCATGAAGAATGGCGGCGGCGGCACAAACCACATAACCATCGAGGATCACCGGAATGCGCTCCATGCGCGCCGCGATGATCGCACCGGCGATCGCCGCGATCTCGCGCCCACCGAGGCGGCGCATCACCTCGAGCGGATCGGAAAGATGCTCCCCGTGGCGCGCGACGGCGGCCTCCACCGCCGCGATCTTTCGCGCTAGGCCGTGATCGTCGATTCCCGTGCCGCGCCCAACCCAATCGGCCGCCGTGCCGCCGTAGAGTCCATGATAGATGGCGGCCGCGATCGTCGTATTGCCGATGCCCATTTCGCCGAGGCACAAAAGATCGATCCCGCCGGCGATGGCTTCCATGCCATATGCGAAAGTCGCGGCGGCCTCCTTTTCCTCCAGGGCCGGGGCCTCGGTAATGTCCTTCGTCGGAACGTCGAGCGCCAAATCGAAAACCTTTAGGCCGAGCCCATTGGCCGCGCAGATCTGGTTGATCGCGGCGCCTCCGGCGCGAAAATTGTCCATCATGGCGCGGGTGACCGAGGCCGGATAGGCCGACACGCCTTTTTCCACGACACCATGATTGCCGGCGAACACCGCGACGAGAGGCCGGTCGATCGACGGCCTCGGCTTCCCCTGGCAGGCCGCCAGGAACGCGGCGATTTCCTCGAGCCGCCCGAGCGACCCCGGCGGTTTTGTCAATTCCACCTGGCGCGCGCGGACCGCCTGCCGCGACGCCTCCGAGGCTTCGGGCATGGAGGCAATGAGATCGCGGATCGAATCAAACGGCGGTTTTGAGGCGGACATCGCGAGCTGAGGGAGCACAAAGGGGGCCTTCTATAGTCTAGCGCGGCCGAAGCCAGAAGTGGTATGCGGCAACACGCCTCGCTTTTTGCGGAAGGCGCCGCGTGCCGCATCTCCTGCTGCAACGCGACGACCGCCGCTCGATGACGGGAGTTGACACCCAAATCGGAAATTGTGCTCAGGACTCTGCTCTCCGCAATGGTGCGAAGTACGCCAAGCGTTACATAAAGGCAACGCTAAGCTCAAAAGTAAGCTCGTGGCTGGTTTTGAATTGGACACAGTGGCCGATTTTCATAATTGGGTAAGCACTCACCGATAGCCATGATGTAGCCGGGTCACGTCTCAGCTCCTAGCGTGTCAAATTTTATAGGGGATCCTGCCCGATGAACCAGTCCGTGACATACCGGCAGAACGCCGCGGAGTGCTATGAGGCGGCCCGGATTCTCTCCGACTCCCGTCAAAAGGCCAAATTGCTTGCGATGGCGCAGTCATGGATATCGCTGGCCGACCTAGCCGAGCGAAACAGCCATCTTGATCGCATCGACGAAACCCCACCACGGCGCGAGAGCCATATCCATTAGGGGAACTGGAGTTTGCCGCTACTCGGCGCCACTACTGCTTCGCGCAAGCCGCCGAGATTGGCCTGAATATTGCTTCGTGATTCTGGCTTGGTTTCCCAGGCTTGCTTGCCCCTGATCTGGCCGCGCGAACTGCGTCATGCGATCAGACCAGGGGCTGCGCCTGGTGGGTAGCTGGGGAGAGGGCCAGCCACAATGCAACAGGCGTCTTCGCGGGCCCTAGAGAACCCGGCGAAGCCAGTTATTGTTTCAGCGCTCTAAAAGTTCCGCAGAGCACGGTGGCATCACGTTTTGCCGACTCAACACGTCGTCCATGAGCGAGATTAAATCCTCTAGGCAATACGGTTTGCAAAGCCGTGGCACTCCGGATTCTTCGGGGAGCGGAAGCTCGGCATAACCAGTCGCGAGGATGATTGGCAGGTTCGGGCGGATGCCGCGGATTTGATCGGCGAGTTCGCTGCCGGTCATATGGGGCATCGCGTGGTCGGTTATTACGAGATCGATCGTTGATTCCCCCTGGAGGATATTAAGCGCCTCTGTCCCGGAAGGCGCCACAAGGACTTGATGGCCAAGGCACTGCAGCATGGACGCAGTGGTGTCCGCAACCATAGGATCGTCCTCGACGAGAAGAACGCGGCATGACCGCGAAGGGACAGTACTATCCAACGACGCCGGACGCGGGGGCTCCGCAGCGCCGGGTTTCCCAACGGGGAAATAAAGCTCGACCGTTGTCCCAACACCAACTTGGCTAGCTAGGCACAAGGCGCCCTGAGATTGCGCGGCAAGGCCATAGACCATCGAGAGACCCAATCCCGTGCCCTTGCCCAACTCCTTGGTGGTAAAAAATGGTTCGGAGGCTCGTCGGAGCGTCGCCTCATCCATACCGCTGCCCGTGTCCGTTAAAGCGATACGGACATGCTCGCCTGCGTTAAGATTCCGGACGCTTCCGGCCTTTACATTTTCGCGCCGGACGGCAATTTGGAGGCGGCCTCCGTCCGGCATCGCATCGCGTGCGTTCAACCCGACATTTAGAAGCGCGAGTTCAAGCTGGTTGGCGTCGGTGCGGATCGCGGGAAGGCCACCCTCGAATTCCACGGCAATTTCGATCGCGGGTCCGAGCGAGCGTCGCAACATATCGGTCATGCCAGTGATGAGGTTGGGGACATCCACGGCCTCCCTCTTGAGTTCCGGGCGCTTCGCGAAGGCAAGCAGCCTCTCGGTGAGGGTTCTGCCCCGATCGACGGCGTCGACGGCGCGAGCAAGCCGAGACTTAACATCGACGTCATCGGGCAGGCGCCGCGAGAGAATTTCGAGGTTTCCCGAAATGACCAGCAGCAAATTATTGAAATCATGCGCGATGCCGCCGGTGAGCTGGCCTAGGCTTTCGAGCTTCTGCATCTGCTGCACCTGGGCCCACGCGGTTTCGCGCTCAAGGGTCCGTTCTTCGACGCGTCGTTCCAGCTCGGCGGTCCTCTCGGCGACGCGGCGCTCCAGCTCCGCATTGAGGAGCTCGAGCTGCCGGGTCTTCCGGAAGAGGTCGGCAAATACCCGTACCTTGGCCACCAGAAGTTCGGGGACGATTGGCACAAGTACATAGTCGACCGCCCCGTAGCTGTACCCTTTGACACGGTCGGGGTCGGTGAGCGCAACGGCGGAGACAAAAATGATCGCGGTGTGCTGAAAGCGAGGATGATTGCGGATCATCCGAGCAAGTTCAAAACCGTCGAGCTCAGGCATGCAGACATCGCTGAGAACGATAGCGATGTCCTTCTTGAGAAGCTGCTCGAGCGCCTCTCTGGCGGACCCGGCTTTGATCAAATTTTCTCCGAGGCTTTGCAATGTCGCCTCGTAACTGAGAAGCTTCGCAGGCTGATCGTCGACAAGCAGAATGTTAATCGGATCCTTGGTCATGATATCCCCGCCTACCGGTGAAGCCATAGCCGTAAAGTCGTCAAAAGCTGTTCCGTGTTGACAGGCTTGGCCAGGTAATCGGATGCGCCGGCTTCCAGGCATTTTTCACGGTCGCCCTTCATGGTCTTGGCTGCCTAGATGTAATGTCTCAACAGGTTGTTCACGGGGAGAATCTGAGGTTTGTGGGGTTTGCGAAGCACCACAGGCTCAGGAGACCCACCCGTGAACATTCATAAGAATGCCAGGACGACGCCGAACATGCGAGCCTTGATTGTCGGGCGCCGCCAAGCGGGCGAAACGCCGCGCTCCATAGCCGGCGCTGTAGGCGTTTCGGCCGCGACCGTGAGGAAATGGCTCCGGCGCCACGAAAGCGAAGGCGCCGCTGGCCTCCAAGACCGGACCAGCCGGCCGCATCGCCTGCGGACACGGATCACATCACATCAGATCGCCCAGGTCGAAGCCCTGCGCCGGGCCCGTCAGCCCTTCTGGAAGATCGCCCGCGCGACCGGGCTGTCGCGCGCGACGGTGGCCCGCATCGCAAAGGCCAAGGGGCTGAGCCGCCTGTCCGCCCTCGATCAAAGGATCGCGATCATCCGCTATGAAAAGAAGCAGCCGGGCGAGATGATCCATATCGACATCAAGAAGCTCGGCCGCATCGAAGGGATCGGACATCGCATCACGGGAGACCGTACCGGACAGAGCGCGCCACGCAGCCGCAAGGAAGGCGGCAAGGGCTGGGAATATCTCCATCTGGCCGTCGACGATCACTCCCGGCTGGCCTATTCTGAAATCCTGCCGGACGAAACACGGCGCTCCTGCCTGAAATTCCTCTTGCAAGCCTTGCGCTTCTTTCGCGATCACGGCGTCAGGGTCCTTCGCGTCATGACCGACAACGGCGCCAGCTTCCGTTCGCGCCGCTACACAAAGGCGTTGCGAATGCTGAAAATCAAGCATAAGCGCACCAGACCCTATACGCCAAGAACAAACGGAAAGGCCGAACGCTTCGTGCAGACCTCCTTGCGGGAATGGGCCTATGCCAAACCCTACAACCATTCATCCGAACGGGCCGCCGCACTGTTGCCTTTCCTCCACCATTACAATCATCATCGGCCTCACTTCGGCATCAACGGATGCTCACCTATCTCAAGGATCCCAAGAAACAACCTATCGAGACACGACACCTAGAGCAAAGATATTGCGCGCGTCGTCATCGACAAGAAGAACGGTTTTTCCGGCCAGTGCCTTCATCCGAGCCGTGCAGCCGCTCAAGCATGCGCTGTTTTTCCGCTGGGAGACCAGGCGGCAGATCGGCCATGGCGTCATTCAGGGGGCTTGAGCGAATGACCGCTTCCCACCCAAAAGATAGGAACCATCCGTGCAGGTTGAGTGTTCATCTGCGGAATCCCGTTTAAGGGAGGAGATTATGCGTAAGAGCGTCAAAGTTGCGGTCGCCGGTACCCTGTGCGGCACCGTCATGATGACCGTTTCGCCCGCCGAGGTGTGGGCCGGACCGATGATTGTGGCGAGCCCGTCGAGCTTAAGCCTGTCGACGCCGGTCGACCAGGTTCGTTATCGTTATCGCCATCGCCACTATGGCTATTATCCCCGCCGTTATCATTACGGCTATGATCCCGGCGCAGCGATGTTCGCCGGCGCCGCGCTCGGCCTAATGGGCGCGGGCATCGCCGCCGCGACCGCCCCACGTTATTACGGTTACGGCTGGGGGGGCGGCTATTACCCCGGATATTATGGTGGCGGCTACTACCCCGGATATTATGGCGGCTGGTGACGCAGCCGGCGTGTCACGGCGCTGAAGTTAGAGACGCCAGACGACGGAGTGGAAACTCCGCGCGCCGCCGCTTTTTATGGCACAGCCTCCTTGCGAGAGTAGGAGATGAAGGTTCGGCCCGAAGGCTGGCCAATCATAAAGCCGGTTCCGAAAGTCCCGCGCGTTTTGAATGACGGCAAGACCTGGCTCACTGGGGTGGGGTGTCCGCCGCCAAGCGACTACGGGGGTGATCAATCTTTGAAGATTACCCTCGATAAGGGGCCGAGGCACAGCTCTGCCTGCGGGCGGAAATTACTCTGCGCTATGGATTTGCCCGCTCCGCGAATGTCCGTTTTTGGGCGCACTGGCGTCATTTAGGCGGCTTGAGCGAATGTCGGCTTCCCACCCATTGCAGAAATTCAAACTGCGACACCACCGGCAGCTTGTACCGAGGCTGGGTCTGTTTGCCCGAGCACGCTCCCACATTGGCGAACTGAGATCCCGGTCGCTGGTTCGCGCCTGGGCAATCGCGCATATCCGCGGCGCATTCCATGGCTCTCGACAAAACCCGCGCGATCACGGAAGAGAAGCGATGCGCGCCCGGCTCCTCGCTTCTCGCCGATTTTTATTTTTGTCTCGGGTTTTTCACGCGGCTGCCGTTTCCCTCGGCGGCCTCCACGAGCGAACCGCTCCGCTCGCCAATTTCTCCCGCGCGGTCCGCATGCTGCCGGTGGCGGGCGGCCTCGTCGGAGCTTTGGCCGCGATCGCGCTTGCCGCGGCCTCCCGTTTCGGATTCCCCCCGCTTCTCTCCCGCGCCGCTCGCGATTTGCGCTTTGGTCTTGCTCGGCGGGGCACTGCACGAAGACGGGCTTGCCGATTGCGCCGACGGGTTCCTCGGCGGCACGACCCGCGAACGCAAGCTCGAAATCATGGCCGACAGCCGGATAGGCACGTTTGGCGCCGTGGCCCTCGTGCTAAGCCTCTATTTGCGGGCGGCGAGCCTTGCCCTTATCGCGGACGAAAGCCAGGGTCTCGCCGGCGCGGTGCTGATTGGAGCGGCGGCTTTGTCGCGCACCGCTTCGCTTATGCCCTTGGCGCTCCTTCCGCCCGCGCGGGCAAACGGAGCCGGTTTTGCGGCGCGAACGCCGGAACGAGCGGCGCTCGCCATCGCTGCCTGCCTCGCCGTTGTTTTTGCCCTCGCTCCGGTTCTGGCGGGCGCGCCTCTCACCCGCTCCCTCGCGGGCATTGTCGCGGCGACAGGCGCGGCCTATGCCATCGTCCTGCTCGCTCGAAAACAAATCGGCGGCCAGACCGGGGATGTCGCGGGCGCCGCGCAGCAACTGAGCGAAATCGCGTATTATCTCGCGTTGGCGGGCGTTTGACGAAAGGCTTCGCAAGCGAGGATCGCGGGTCAAATCCAATTACTGGACTGGCCCGAGATGGACTAGAGCGGGTCCCGAATAGACAGAATCGGAAGGGGGATTCCCGAATCGGCGGAATCGTGATTCACCATGTTGGCTGGAATGGAGGCCGGCATGGATGGCAAAACCCTATTCGCAGGATTTACGTGACCGCCTGGTGCGGGCTGTACTGGCAGGTCAGTCTCGGCGCAAGGCGGCGCGCAGCTTTGAAGTCAGTGCGAGCTGCGTGATCAAGCTCATGCAGCAGTTTGAGATAACAGGCGGTTGTCTGCCGCGAAAGTTTGGCGGCCATAAGCGGCACGCGCTGGCTGCGCATGAAGATAAGGTGCGGGCGTTGGTGGCGGTGCAGCCCGAGCTGACGATCACGGAGCTGTGGAGCAAGCTGACGACGCTCGAGATCAAAGTCGGGCGGTCCGCCGTCGGGCGTTTTTTGCGGCATCTGCAATTGACCTTTAAAAAAAACTCTGCACGCCGCCGAACAAGAAAGAGCGGATGTCCGGGCCGCACGTCTCGCTTGGCGCGATAAGCAGAAAAGTCTTGATCCTCAAAGGCTTGTATTCATCGATGAGACCTGGGCCTCGACCAACATGACACCTCGCTATGGGCGATGTGAAAGAGGCAAGAGACTTATCGCTCACGCCCCGTTCGGCCACTGGAAGACGACGACCTTTTTGGCGGCGTTGCGCCACGATCGCATCACCGCTCCTTGTGTCTTCGACGGTCCCATTAACGGCGCAAAGTTCCTCGCCTATGTCGAGCAGGTTCTGGTGCCGACCTTGTCGCCTGGCGAAATCGTGGTGATGGATAATCTCGGTTCCCATAAACGCGCCGGCGTTCGAAAAGCCATCGAAGCCGCCGGGGCGACGCAGTGCTTCTTGCCCGCCTACAGTCCTGACTTCGATCCCATCGAACAAGTCTTCGCCAAGCTCAAAAATACGTTGCGCAAAATGGCCCACCGAACCGTCGATGCTCTGTGGGATGGCATCGGATTAGCTCTCGACGACTTCCCTCCAACCGAATGCTTCAACTATTTTCGCAATGCCGGATACGGGTCCACCTAATCGGGACCCGCTCTAAGCCCCGGCGAGATATTGCGTCGGATCGACCGGCTTTGTGCCCTTGCGCAATTCGAAATGAAGTTGCGGCGATGCGACGTTGCCGCTCTGCCCGGATTTCGCGATCGTCTGGCCGCGCTTGACCGTCTCGCCGCGCTTAACTTCGATATCGCCATTATTCGCATAGGCGGAAACAAAGCCATTGGGATGCCGGATCAAAATCAAATTGCCGTAACCCTTCAACTCGTTCCCGGCGTAGGCGACGACACCGCTCTCCGCCGCCTTCACGGAGGTTCCTTCGGGAACCGCTATATTGATCCCGTCGTTACCGCCCGGTTTGAACCCTTGGATGATGCGCCCCCGCGCGGGCCAGCGGAATTCCGGGTTGGCCGCCTCCGAGGCCATGGCGGTTTTTTTCTGGTCGGTGGCCGGGGCCGCTCCCGCCTCACGTGCCGACACCTTGGTTTCGCTAGTCATCTTGGCCTGCGCCGTTTCCTGCTTTGCCGCGGCGGCGGGTGGCTTCCGCGCAGTGCTGGATTTCAAGCTTTCCGCCTGATCGGCCAATGTGCGAGGTGGGGCGCCCGCCACCTTCCCCGGAGCCGCCGGTTTTCCCGGCGCGGAATGAGCGGCCACGCGAGCTCCGCTCGAAGCGGCCAAAGCCGCATTATACACCGGGATAACAATGTGGGTTCCTGGCCGGACCTGCGACGCCGCGGCAAAACCATTTGTGCGAACGAGCGCGTCGACGGGCACGCCATAACGGGTTGAGAGAATTTGGGCGTTCTCGCCTTGAGCGACGACGATCGCCGATCCGCCGTGCGCCGACCAACCTGCGGTGCCTTGCGTACCTTGCGGCGGCGCGGCGGCGGCGATCCTCGGGTTTGGTTGCGCCGCGGGATTAGCGCTTGCGGCTGGTGCGCCAAGCGGTCTTGACTGCACCGGGGAACCCGGCACCGGAGTCGCCGGCGCCTCGCTGGCTAGGTTCGCCGAAGTCTGGAAAGGATTGGACCAAGGATCGCTCAGACGCTCGGAACTTGCGCAACTGGCAAGCAAGCCGGCTACAGCTCCAGTCAAGGCGAGACGAACCGCGCAACATGCGCCGGAAACACAAACAAAATCACTCATGACGCAACCCCACCGGCGCAGTGTCTTTCCGGCCATTACGTGCGGATTAAGTTAAAGGACGGTTTAAGGATGAACGAATATTCACGAAAAAACGGACAAAGTTAAATATCTCCGCACTGAGTCCTGGTCCCTTCAAAGCGCCAATGCTTCGCCTGGCAAAAGCGCCTGCAGCCGGGACGGGCAAACCGGGGTCTCGTCGATGCCTCCGGCGCTGTTGCGCGCGATACGTGCGATGTGCTGGCCCGCCAGGGTTTTGGGATCGGGCCGCGCCGCGACGAGCAGCCCATCCTTGCCAAGCACCGCGATGAGATTTTCAGGAACCTCGGCAAGCAAACCCTGGACGATCACCCGGTCGAAGGGGCCTATCGCCGGCAAGATCGCCAGGCCATCGCCAAAAACGACCCCGGCGTTGGTGATGGCGAGTCGCGCGAGCCGCGCCTCGGCCTCGATCGCGAGGCTCTTAAATCGTTCGATGGATAGCACTTCCCGCGCCAGCCTCGCCAGCAATGCGGTCGCATAGCCAGATCCGGTTCCGATTTCGAGCACGCGATGACGAGGCAACGGTGCCAGCGCCTCAATCATCTTGGCGGTGAGCCAGGGTTCCGGAAGGGTCTGGCCGCACCGCAGCGGCAGCGCGATCGCCCGGCGCGCCAGATCGGCAAAACGGTGCGGCACGAAAATCTCGCGCGGCACGTTTTCAAGCGCCCGCAGAAGGTCGAGGTCCTGGATTCCCCGCGCGCGCAGCGCCATCAGGAACGCCGCCTTATTTTGCGCCTCGATCGCTTGCTCCTCCAATCCGGGCGGCGGCTCTTCGAGGGACATCGCGAGAGCGGCCTCGATTAGCGCAATACAAGCGCAAGGCGCGCGAACGCCGGTTCGTCGGTCAAATCGAGTTTGAGCGGTGTCACCGAGATTTTGTTCTGTGCCAAGGCTGCGAGGTCGGTACCGTGTCCGGGGGTCGAATTGCCGCGGGTGAACGAGATCCAGTAATACGGAATACCGCGCCCGTCCGCCCGTTCGTCGATCATTGCCGTTTGCGCGTCGCGCCGGCCCTGGACACTGACCGCGATCCCATTAACCGCCTCCGGCGGACAAGCCGGAAAGTTCACATTGATCACGATATTTGGGGGAATGCCCTCGGCGAGGATTTTGCCGATGAGGCCCGGCGCATGAGTTTCGGCGCAGTCCCAAAAACTTTCGTCGCGCCCAATCGGGCCATAGGCCTGGGAAAGAGCAATCGCGGGCAGGCCGAGGCTCGCCGCTTCCAACGCGCCCGCGACGGTCCCGGAATAGGTCACGTCATCGGCGACATTCTGGCCGTTATTTACGCCGGAAAGGACGAGATCGGGCCTTGCGCCTTCGAGCAGCCTACACACGCCCAGGATGACGCAATCGGTGGGCGTGCCCTTTATCGCGAAATGCCGCTCGGAGATTTTGCGCAGCCGCAGTGGATCATTGAGCGTCAGCGAATGGGCGACGCCGGACTGGTCATATTCGGGCGCGACGACAAGAATATCGTCCGACAGAGTCTTGGCGATGCGCTCCATGAGGGCGAGGCCCGGCGCGTAAATGCCGTCGTCGTTGGTAATCAGAATGCGCATCCGCGCGGCCTCAAGCTTTCTCGATAGTTTCGATGCCGCCCATATAGACGCGCAATGCCTCCGGCACGGTGACGGAACCGTCTTCGTTTTGATAGTTTTCCAAAACCGCGACAAGCGCGCGGCCGACGGCGACGCCCGAGCCATTGAGCGTGTGGACAAAGCGGAGTTTGCCGTCTCCCGCACGGTAGCGCGCCTTCATTCTGCGCGCCTGAAAATCGCCGCAGACGGAGATGGAGGAGATTTCGCGGTAGCGATTTTGCCCCGGCAGCCAAACCTCGATGTCATAGGTTTTTTGCGAGGCGAACCCCATATCGCCGGTGCAAAGCGTCACGACCCGATAGGGAAGTTTTAGGCGCTTCAACACTTCCTCGGCGCATAAAAGCATGCGGTCGTGCTCGGCGAGCGAAGTTTTGGGCGTGGTGATCGAGACGAGTTCAACTTTGGTGAATTGATGCTGGCGGATCATTCCGCGTGTGTCCTTGCCGGCCGCGCCCGCCTCGGCGCGAAAGCACGGCGTGCAGGCGGTAAAGCGGAGAGGCAATTCCTTTTCGTCGAGGATTTTTTCACGCACGAGATTGGTGAGGGGCACTTCGGCGGTGGGGATGAGCCAAAAATCCTGCTTCTCATATTTTTCGAAATCCAGAAGTTCAACATCTTGTACGTCGTCGTGACCGAGCGCCATCCACCATAAACGACTGCCTCGCGCTGCCTGGGATCGACGTTCGATCATCGCTTTTATTTCAAATTCAGACTCACCGGCCTCGTGCATCTCCTTCTGTAACTTTATTGTGCCTGCAGCGTTTCGGCTTATAATTGGCTCAAACTGCTCCATGATTTCCTGAAGGGAGGCGAAGCGAGAGGCTGCAAACTGGTCCTCCCGAAACTTCGGCAATTGCGCCGTGCTGAACATGGCTTCGTCGCGAACGAGGATCGGTGGATTCACTTCGGTGTAGCCATGCTCGCCCGTGTGCAGGTCGAGCATAAACTGCGAAAGCGCGCGCTCTAACCGCGCGAGCGGCCCTTTGTTGACGACAAAGCGCGCACCAGAAATTTTCGCAGCCGTCTCGAAATCCATGAGGCCGAGCGCCTCGCCTATCTCGAAATGTTCCTTCGGTTGAAGGTTCATCGTGAGCGGTTTGTCGGGTACGAAGCGCAGCTCAATATTATCGTTCTCGTCGGGGAAGCGACGCTTCTCAACGTTGTCATTTTCGTCGCGGCCGTTGGGAACTTCGTCAAGCGGCGTGTTGGGAATTTCCGCCAGCGCCTTATCGAGCGCCGCGATAAACTCGTGCTCAAGGGCCTCACAATCTGCGAGCATCTTCTTCAACTCCGCGGCTTCGGTTTTCAGCGCCTCCGCGCGAGAAGAATCGTTCGCCTGCATCGCGGCGCCGATTTCCTTCGATGTCGAGTTACGGAGCTGTTGCACCTCTTGCGCATTTGCGATCGCCGCGCGGCGCTTGTCGTCAAGCGCGAGAAGTTTTTCGGCGAGTGGTTCGAGGCCGCGCCTTTTCCGCCCCTTGTCAAAAACCTCCGCGTTCTCGCGAATCCATTTGATGTCATACATGGGGGCATTTCCAAAAGGCTCGGCGAGAGACTAATACCAACTCTCCTTAATGAGAACCCATACCGAAGCCGTCCTTGCGAGGAGCATTGCTCCGAAGCAACCCAGGGGCAGCCAAGCGGCTCTGGATTGCTTCCCGCTTCGCCTTCGGCTCGCGGTCGCAATGACGGCCGGGGCCACGACCTTTTGGGCCGCCAACATATGACGCCCCGCACCATGAGTTATCATCCGCGAGACTTGGGATAAGGCCCCTGCCCCGCCGGCTTTGCTTGGCGCTTCTCGATCATGCCTACGGACAAGATCGACAGCTCGTAGAGGCCCAACGCCGGAACGGCAAGCGCCAGCATGGAAAATATGTCGGGCGGCGTCAAAATCGCGGCGGCGACAAAAACAAGCACGATGGCGTAGCGCCGTTGCCGCCGCAAAAACTCCGACGTCACGATTCCGACGCGTCCGAGAAGCGTCAAAACGACCGGCAATTGGAAAGTTATGCCGAACGCGAAGATCAAGGTCATGATCAGCGAAAGATATTCGCTGACGCGCGGCAAAAGCTCGATTTGCGCGCGCCCCGGCTCCTTGGCCTGCTGCATGCCTATAAAAAAACGCAACAAATTCGGCATGACGACGAAATAGACGAGCAGCGCGCCCGCCGCGAAAAATACCGGCGTGGCGACGAGATAAGGCGCGAAGGCCTTGCGTTCCTGCTTATAGAGGCCGGGCGCGACAAAAGCGTAAAGCTGCGCGAAAATCACCGGACAGGAGAGAAACGCGGCGGAAAAAATTCCGACCCTGATTTGGGTAAAAAAATATTCCTGCGGCGCGGTATAGATCAGCCGCGCGTCCGGACCGGCGGCGTGTTCGAACGGCACGACCAAAATATTGTAAATGTCCTTGGCGAAATAGAAGCAGACGACGAACATCACCACGAAGGCAACGAGCGCCTTGATGAGCCGCGCGCGCAGCTCGATCAAATGATCCATCAAGGGCGCTTTTGTCGCCTCGATATCGGCGTCGGTCATGGGTGGCTCGTTCCGGAATGCATGGGTTACTTTCGTGTAACCGAACCGGAGCGCCTGGAACAGTCACCCTTTGCCTTGCGCGTTTGTGCCGTCCAAGTCTCCGCGCGGCGGCGCGGCCTCCCCCATCTCGGCGGCGAGCGCATCGGCAAGCGCCCGCATCTCGGCGTCGATCGCCCCGGCCGTGGCTTTTCCGGCTTCGGGGGCGGCCGGAGCAATGCCGGTGGCAAGCAAGGATTCGGCGCCTTCTGCCGGGGTTTCGGGCAAGCGTGGCAAGGCAATCGAATTCAGGGACGACTGCGCATTGTGCGGGGCCGCTATCGTTGGTACGCCCTCAAGGAAAGAGTCGCTGGCTTTTCGGTCGCGTCGAGCGCCTGCGTGAGTTCTGCTTTGATTTGGGCAAGCGGATCGATCCCGGCATCGGCCTTCACGCTTTCCGCGAGCTTTGCCACATCGGCCTTGATATCGTCGATGTCCGCTTCGCGCATGGCATCCATGAATTGGCCGCGAAACTCGGCCGCCATGCGCCGCATCTTGGCCGCTGCTTGACCTACTTGGCGCATGACGCGCGGAAGTTCCTTCGGCCCGATGACGATCAGCGCCACGATCCCGATGATGATGAATTTGCCGGCGTCAAAATCGAACATGAGGAAACGTCATTCAAAGCTTATCTGCGATGATCGTGAACAAGACTTAAGCGCTGATGGGATAATCCGCGCGCCTGCCCGAACCCAACCCCGTCCTCGCCGGAGCGATCAACCTAGCTTGCTTGTGTCTGGAATCTTGGCGGGGTCGGCGGCGGTTTGATGATCGATGGTGCGCATCGGCGGATCGCCGGGGCGCTCCACCGCGGGCTTTTGGTCTTCTTCCGCCAACCCCTTCTTGAACGATTTGATGCCCTTGGCGACATCCCCCATGATGTCGGAAATCTTGCCCTTGCCGCCAAAAACGATCAATACGACGGCTCCGACGATGAGCCAATGCCAGATCGATAGACCGCCCATAACGCAAATCTCCGTAATCCAATGCGAGACCAGCCGAACGCCGCCCGCCGTGGCGAAAACCTAGGCTTTCATAACCACAAAAACAAGAAGGCCCTGCGCCGTTCTCACCGGCAACAGAGAGCGTACGAGGTCAAGCCCAAGATTTGTGGCCAAGATTTGTGGCCAAGATTTGTGACGGGAATATTCCGCTGCCGCGCCGCGCGGCGGCGATCAAGAGTCGCAATCCTCGGGCGCGGGCAACGCTTCTTCCGTCGGCGCAAGATCCTCGCGCCACGCTGGTTTTTCCGGGCCGGCCACGGGAGTTCCGGCGGCAAAGTCGGCCATCGTGTCCTCCTCGAGCGGATCTTCGTCCTCGGCAAGTCCACTGTCGTCGCAAGGCTCCGGGATACCAAAACCCTGCGGCAGACGGCCGTCGAATAGGCCCGCCCCTTTCAGTTCGTCAAGACCAGGAAGGTCACCTATCGCCTCAAGGCCGAAGTGAATGAGAAAACCTTCCGTCGTCCCATAAGTGATCGGACGGCCGGGCGCGCGCCTGCGGCCGCGCAAACGGACCCAGCCGGTTTCGAGCAGAAGATCGAGCGTTCCCTTGGAGATGGCGACGCCGCGAATATCCTCGATTTCGGCGCGCGTCACGGGCTGATGATAGGCAACGATCGCCAGCGTTTCGAGTGCCGCCCGCGAGAGCCGTTTAACTTCGCCTTCCCCGGTGGCGAGCAGCCAGGCGAGATCGGCCGCCGTCCTAAACATCCACTTCCCGCCGGCCCGCACGAGGTTGACGCCGCGCGAGGCGTAGTCGGCCTTCAGCGCCTCGAGGACCGCACCGGCCGTGGCGCCGCGTGGCATGCGCTTGTCGATGTCCTTCTCGGCGAGCGGTTCCGCCGCCGCGAAAAGCAGCGCCTCGGCGATCCGCATGGCCTCGGCCAAACCATCGTCGCGCGACGGCCGTTGGCTTGGATCAATATGAGCAAAGAGTTGCGCCAGTTCCGCCAAAACCAAATCCTCCTCGTCCGCCCCGCATCGCCAGCCGCTCAACCTCGAACCACATGCGGAAAAACCTCGGTCCCCGGCGATTTGCGCTTGATCCAAAGCGGCGAGAAGGCCGCGTCCTGACGGACCGAGATCATGCCCTCCCGCGCCATTTCAAGCGAACAGGAAAGCGTCGAAGCCCAGACCGTGCGGCGCATTTCGGGCGTCGTGCAAAAAGCCATGAGATAAGTGTCGAGCACCATCCAATCGAGCGCCCGCCCGGCAAGTTTTTCAAGTTCGACGCGCGCATGCGCGACCGACCAGACAAACCGCTGCTTCACGGTCACCCGCGCGAGCGCCTGTTTCTGACGCCGCTGGGCATAGGCGGTCAGCAATTCGTAAAGGCTTGCGCGCCATTGCGGCGCGCCGCCGGCGAGGGCCGGTTCGGGCAGGCCTCGCAAAAACATATCGCGGCCGAGACGCGGCCGGTTGACAAGCGCTTCGGCGGCGGCGCGGATCGCATCGAGGCGGCGAAGCCGGAGCTGCAATGCTTCGGCAAGTTCGGCGCCTTCCGGTTTCCCGCCCTTTGCCGCTTGCGGGAGCAAAAGGCGTGACTTCAAATAGGCGAGCCAAGCCGCCGTGACGAGATAATCCGCCGCGAGCTCGAGCCGCATACGGCGCGCCGCCGCGATAAATTCGAGATATTGCTCGACGAGCGCCAGCACGGAAATCTTGCTCAAGTCCACTTTCTGCCGGCGCGCGAGGTCGAGCAAAAGATCGAGCGGGCCTTCAAAACCCTCGACATCAACCACGAAGGAGCCTTCCTCCCCGGCCTCCGCGGCATTTTGAGCAAAAGGCAAATCCAACGAAACGCGCTCCCCATCCGGGGCTTGCCGCACCGGTATTGAACATTGCCGCGCGCCAACCGGTGCCGCAAGGCCCGCCGCGAATTCGCCGCGGGCGTCCACAGGACAGCGATCAGGGCGTTCGGGATGCCGTCAACCCTTCACCCTCACCCGTGCGTTGCCAAGCTGAAGTGCCACCGGGGTGGCGCCTCAGTTCTTGGCGACGAAGCAATTGCCCCCGCTGCTTTGAACTTTTTGGCACAAAGCAATGGCTTCGTCCCGGGTTGGAAAACCGGCGACCCGGACACGATAAACGGGCTTGCCGGCGACCGCCGCCTTATGGATCGAGGTGTGGAACCCCGCCAATTCGGCGGCAAACTTTTGCATGAGCCGGACCTGCGTTTCTCGCGCCTGTTGTTCGGTCGCCGGAGCCGCGAGCTGGACCGCGAAACTACCTGGCGACGCCTGCGGCGTTCCGGCGGCTGGGTCCTGATTGGCTTTGGCGGCCACGGAGGTGCGTGGCTGCGGATTGCCGTTCGCATCGGGCGCGGCCGTCCTCGGTGTCGTCGCCACGCGCGCCGCTGATTTCGGCGTTGCGGGCTTGGCCATGGACGCTGCCGCGGGGCGGGCTGCGGGAACGGGAACGGCTAGCGCCGCAACCTGGGGCGCGGTGTCGTTCGGAAGGAGCGTGCCGTCCGGGCGAACCGAAACGGTCTTGACCTTTTTCGGCTCGATAAGCTCGGCGATGGTGAGCGGTTCGGCGGATGGTTGCGGCTGAGCCTGTACCGGCGGGGCCGGCACGGGAACGCTCGCCGCTCCGGTGGCAAGACCGGCGATGGCGCGCGGCGGCGGGTTGACCTGCGACTCCGGCACATTCGCTTGCGCGGACAAATCGGTGGGCTGTTCCACATTATTAACCGCGGCGACTGGCGGTTGTTGCGGCGACCCGCCAAGGATAGAGGCGTCTTGGCCCGGAATTTCCGTGCCCGCCGCCGTTTCGGGGTGTATCTTGGTTGGCCCATCGGCGGCCTGGATCGTTGCGATCTCGTCTTGATGGGAAACCGCGCTCTTGAAGCCAAAACTGGCGCCGATGCCGGCGATTCCAGCGACAATCATCGCGGCCATGACATAAAGCGGACGCCGCGACCTGATTTCCTCAAAGGGAGGTCCGGCCTCGCGGGAACCCTCCGTGGCGCCCTCGTAGCGCCAGTGCTCCGCGCCTTCCGCCTCCTCGCAACCGTCCATTGCGTCGGATTCGGACAGGTTCTCCCCACTTTCATGCCGGACCGCGCCAAGCAGCCCCGCCTCGATTGCGGCGAAATCGCCGCGGATAATGGGCTCGTGCCCGCCGCGCTCCTCACTGTCGCCGTGATCCGGTCCGTGCCGCAAAGTTCCGGCGGGACGCCGGCTCAGCGGTTCAAACACCGTCTTATAGGGATCCTCCTGCTCGCCGACGAAGCGCGCAAGTTCGGCAAGCGGATCGTTGTCCCCTTGGTTTGCGGCGAGCGGCTTGCGCAGACGCCTTTCGAACTCCTCCAGATCGATCATCGGCCGTCGTTTTACAATTGGCTCGCTCATCTTACTCACCCTCCTGTCGCGACTTCGTGGCGGACGAACCGCCAGTCCACGTCATTAGCAATCGCGCATCCCACGCTGGGCAGTGTTTACGCAACCTCAAGTGCATGATCTGGCCGGTTCGAACCGGGTCATGCACTGAACTCCTTAACATCTAAATATAACGCGATCACGATCGGTTTTCACGCGATCCATGTCGCGCAACTGGTTTTTGCTTTCGCAACTTACTCTTGCGCCACTTGCACTCGTGCGGCTTGCTTGGCGTCTCTTCATCTCTCGCGTTCAAGCACTTTCGCCGCCTCGGCCGACGCCCCGCCAGTGGGACCCTTCCCCGGCGGCGCAAAGCCAACGGCCTTTATCGCATCTCCTCGGGAGCGTTCACCCCCAAAATTCCAAGCCCGGATGCGAGAACTGTCGCCAGCGCCGTTATTAACGCCAGCCTGGCGGCAGTTAAATCTGTCCGCTTTTCATTAAGAAATCGTAATTGTGGCCGATCTTTGCCGCAGAGTCCAATGGGCGTGCAGGCTCGACGCGAGATCGTGCAAATAAAACGCGATCCTGTGCGGTTCGTCGCTGAGTGCCGCCGCTTCGACAATCCGGGGAAATTGCGCGACGAGCTTGATCAGCGCCATTTCCCCTTCGTCTTGCAGGAGGCCGAGGTCCGCCGCGGCCAGCGCCAGAACTTGAGATATCAATTCCGGGAATCGTCGTAAGCCCTTGCCGCAATACGGATTTTGACCTTGCATGGGCATATTGGACATAAAACACCGGATTGTCCTTGGATTGTTCAATCACTTTGCTCAAATCGAACTCCAAGGCCGCGTCATTCTTGCGAAAAAGCATCATGAAACGAACTGCGTCCACGCCCACTTCGTCAACGACGTCACGCAACGTTACGAATTCCCCGGATCGTTTCGACATTTTCACGGGCTCGCCCTTGCGCATCAAGGTAACCAATTGACAGAGCTTGACATCGAGTCTGGCCCGGCCTTCCGAGAGAGCCTCGACGGCGGCGCGCATCCGCTTCACGTAGCCGCCATGATCGGCGCCCCAAACGTCGATCAAAAGCGCGTAGCCGCGGTCGAGCTTAACTTTGTGATACGCGATATCGGAGGCAAAATAGGTGTAGGAACCGTCCGCCTTCATGAGCGGCCGGTCGGCGTCGTCGCCGAAAGCCGTCGATCTGAACAGGGTCTGCTCGCGATCCTCAAACTCCTCCACGGGCTGGCCTTTCGGCGGCGGAAGGCGCCCTTCATAGACGAGACCGCGCCGGCGCAGTTTTGCGATCGCCGCGGCGACCAAGTCGCCTTCGACCCCACTGGTCAGCGCGCGCTCCGAGAAAAAAACCTCGTGTTTGATGTTCAACACCGCGAGATCGGCCCGGATCATCGCCATCATCGCGTCGATCGCCGTGCCGCGCACCTCGTCAAGCCATTCGGCTTCCGGACGCCCTAGCAGCGTGCGGCCATATTTTTCCGCGAGCGCCGCACCGATGTTTTTCAGATAATCGCCGGGATAGAGACCTTCGGGGATTTCGCCTATTTTTTCGCCCAGCGCCTCCTTGTAGCGCAGGTACGCGGAACGGCCCAGGTCATCGACCTGGGCGCCGGCGTCATTGATATAAAATTCGCGCGTGACCTCGTGACCGGCGAAGGCCAGCAGATTGGCGAGCGCGTCGCCGAACACCGCGCCACGGCCATGGCCGACATGGATGGGACCGGTCGGGTTCGCCGAGACATATTCGACATTGATCTTAAGTTTTTTCGCGCGCCCCAAGGCCGGCCGGCCGAACCGCGGTCCCTGTTCGAGCGCCGCGCGCAAGACGCGAGCAAAAACTGCCGGCTGCAGGCGGATATTGATGAAGCCCGGCCCGGCGATCTCGGCCTCCGCGACGTCTGGATCGTCAGCGAGCGCGGCGGCGATCTCGACGGCGAGCTGGCGCGGATTGGCGAAGAACGCTTTGGCCTCTTTCGCGTAAACCAGCGCCGCATTGGTGGAAAGATCGCCATGCGCCGGGTCGCGCGGAGGCTCGACGACAAAGCGTTGCAAATCGAGCTTTTCCGGCAAGCGGCCCTGCGCGGCAATCCGGCTTAAAATTGCAGCGATCAGCTCGTGGAACTCGGCGTAAAGATTCATCGCTCACCAATGTTGCGAGCTGCAGAGCAGGTCAGCTTCCCCAAAAGGGGACGACTAGGACAGCTGTAGCGGCAGAGCTCTCAGTTGATTTCCCGCTTTGCGCCAAGAAGACGCCTTGTTAGGACGCTCTCCACTGGACCGTGACGGAGGCACAGAGTGCCCGGCTTTGACGCCGATTACGCTGGCTCATGGCGCATGAACGGGGCAGGGATTTCGTGGCCCAAATCGCGAGCAGCCGCCATCCACTCTTCGATGGCGTCCCTTACGTTCGCAAGTGCTTCTTCGGGGGTTTCCCCGTCGCTCATGCAGCCGGGCAAGTCCGGCACGAAGGCCACAAAACCACCCCCATCAGATTCGGACAGCGGTTCGACGACAACGGAATAGCGAAGATCGATCATTTCCTTGCCCTCACCGCGTCAAGAAAAGCGACGAGCTTGCGAATGTATATGGGTTTAATCGGCCGATTAAAAGGGATGGTGAGCTTCTCAGCCATCGCCGGATGTCCAATCTTGTAGTGCGAGCCACCGCCCCGAGGTGGGGCGCAGAACACGCCATGCTCGCGGCAAACGGCTTCGATATCGCTTATTCGCCAGTCGGCTGCAGGATTAGCTCTCAGCTTTTCGAGGCGATCACTCAATCCGAGCACCCTTCTTCGACTTCGCAGCGGGCTGTCGCTCAGAGCGGCAGCGATCTCGACGGCGACCTGGCGCGGATTGGCGAAGAATTTTTTGGCCTCCCTCGCATAGACCATCGCCGCATTGGTGGAAAGATCGCCATGCGCCGGGTCGCGCGGAGGCTCGACGGCAAAGCGTTGCAAATCGAGGTTTTCTGGCAAACGGCCCTGCGCGGCGATCCGACTTAAAATTGCAGCGATCAGCTCGTGGAACTCGGCGAAGAAATTCATCGCTCACCAACTTAAGGCGCTTCGCGGCGGTTCCGCCGCGTGCCGCGAGAAAATACTATCAAACAAGGTCGGTGGGCCAGTTTGAATTTCCGCGTTGCGCCATAAGCGGTCATGTCCGAACGGTCGTGCGGTTGGTGGCACGCCGGTGCAGCGTCGCTGAAATAACCCTCCACCGTAAAGGTCGCCACGGCAACCGCGCATGACTCGGGGTCGATACGGTTCGCTCCTTCATCGTCGGCGCACTCCGCTTTACCCCCGTTAGCAACCGAAGAGCGGACATCGCGGAAGGAAAGTACCCGGCCCGCGACACAAGAGTAGTCGTTGTCTCGCGGACTCCATTGTTAATGTATCGGGAGCGGGTCGTAGCCGATGACGTGCGCCCAGCCGTTCTGCGAGTGGGCGAGCAGTTTGGCGCCAGGGCTCTGGGGATCGAATTCGCCCGTCAGGTATCGATCTGAGGACTTCATGTGCCACAGGTGGATGGTCCGGGCGCCCTCATTGCTCCAAGGCATGGACCAAGTGCTCGCCCCGTACTTCATGAGGTGCGACCAGCCTGCCATGGAAACCGCCAGCAGTTCGTCATGGCCGTCGCCGTCGAAGTCACTGGCCACAAGCTGGTCGCCAGGGTTGAGGTTCCACCAGTGGATGGCGTGGCTGCCGTTATTTGCCCACGGCGTGCTCCAGTCCGCTGAGCCGTACTTCATGAGATGGGCGAAGCCGGTGGCCGCCGAAACCGCCAGCAGTTCGTCATGGCCGTCGCCGTCGAAGTCGCCGGCCACCAGTTGGTCGCCAGGGTTGAGGTTCCACCAGTGGATGACGTGGCTGCCGTTATTTGCCCATGGCGTGTTCCAGCCCGCTGCGCCGTACTTCATGAGATGGGCGAAGCCGGTGGCCGCCGAAACCGCCAGCAGCTCGTCATGGCCGTCGCCATCGAAGTCGCCGGCCACCAGTTGGTCGCCAGGGTTGAGGTTCCACCAGTGGATGACGTGGCTGCCGTTATTTGCCCACGGCGTGTTCCAGCCCGCTGCGCCGTACTTCATGAGATGGGCGAAGCCGGTGGCCGCCGAAACCGCCAGCAGCTCGTCATGGCCGTCGCCATCGAAGTCGCCGGCCACCAGTTGGTCGCCAGGGTTGAGGTTCCACCAGTGGATGACGTGGCTGCCGTTATTTGCCCACGGCGTGTTCCAGCCCGCTGCGCCGTACTTCATGAGATGGGCGAAGCCGGTGGCCGCCGAAACCGCCAGCAGCTCGTCATGGCCGTCGCCGTCGAAGTCGCCGGCCACGAATTGGTCGCCAGGGTTGAGGTTCCACCAGTGGATGGCGTGGCCGTCGTTACCCCAGTGAAAGAGCATCTCGTTCTCGAGTGAGCGGAAGACGCGAATGTAGTCGATCTCGTATGAAGCAGGGAAATCCGTGGCGAAGGGGAATGGCGGCCAGGGGGCGATGGCGAGGTTGGCGATTACGTGCATATCCTTGGGCGGCGCGTGGCCCGGCTGCTGGTAGACGGGCGATCCGTCGACGTACCAGACGACGTTGTTGGGGGACCAGCGCACGCCGTAGGTATGGAAATCGCCCGTCACCCCAGGGTCATTCGGGAGCGTGTAGCTGCCCGGGTAGTTGTTGGTGTAGGGCGGCCAGCTGTAGTGTTGATCGTGCACGTAGCCGCCTTCCAGGGCCGGGTCGATGTGCATGTTCATTCCGACTATGTTAGGCAAGTTGCCGCCGAACTCGAATACGTCGATCTCCCGCCCCCCCCGTCCCCGGCCCACAGCCAGAACGCCGGCCAGAAGACCGTACCGTTGCGGGGAACCTTGGCGCGGATCTCGAAATAACCGTAGAGGTACTTCTTCTTGGAAAAGATCATCGCCGACGTATAGCTGTACGGCACGCAGGTCTGCACCCAGGTTCCCTGGGGCCAGCTCCAGACCTCGTAGGTGCCGGGTTCGCTCTTGGCAACCAAGCGCATGGTGGTCCCAGAACCGAAGTCGTGGTTAGTACCTCCCTTGGCGCAAAAGGGAGGGAAGTCCTTGTCATACCGCGTGTAGTACTGGAGTTCGTTCGGCAGCGTCTGACCCCAGGGGTAGCCGGTAATCCATGGGGAGTTGCTCCCCTTGATGCTCGCCTCGGTGTCGAACTCGTCCTCAAATGTCATCTGCCAGTTGCCACCAGGCGGGCCCAAGGGAACGGGGGGAGGCAACCCACGACGGGCGGACTGATGTGGGAGAACGCCTGGGGGAGAAGGAATCTTTGGGCGACGATTGTCCGTATTCATGGTTTTGACCCTCTCTCTGGAGATTGCCGAACAGGCTCGACCTTTCAGCCGATATTTGCCGATAAACTGGGATTCTGGGCATTCCGGTGATGATGGCGGACGGAAGCCGCGTAGCGGCGAGCCGAAGGCGCGGGATTTGATGACGAATATATTTACTAGACTATCATTCGTGTAGGCTCAGCGTCCTTGACTTTGATCAACCTACACAGCTAACCTGCTTTCGTCAAACAAATGAGACATTTATCCAAGCTGGCAACCGCTATTTGCACGTTCAGTTCGTGCAGGCAACTTTGGTTGTTGATCTGCCGACGGCCTGGGAACGACACGGGCTCAGGTCTGTTTAGCTTGGCCAATGACGCAATGGGTCAAAAGCAGAAGTTCAATTTGACCCACTACCCAAACAAGAGGTTAATCCGCTTTCTTGGGTTCGAGCCCCGCACTACTGCAATTGCGGGGTTTTGTCGAACAGCCTTTGGTGCTCGGCGACGGCATAACGGTCGGTCATCCCGGCGATGTAATCGCAGACGACGCGCGCCCTGCGAGCTTCGCTGGCATGGGCTTTGGCAACCGGTCCGGCCCTTTAGCGGGGAGAGCTCCAGTGCTCAATCGAGCAAGGTCTGCAACTTCGCTATGACCTCATCGACGATATGTTCCGGCACTTTTTCGCAGAAACGGCCGCCACGGGCGGCGATGTCGAGAGTGCGCGGCTGGTTGCAGAGGATCACGCCTTGCACGCTGGTTCCGGCCCCGGAAAGGGAGACGGCGAAGCCCTTGTTGCGGGCGTAGTTGCCGCCTTGGGTAATCGGGCAAACAAGGCACGTTCCGCCGCGATTGAATTCGCGCGGCGACACAATAAGCACATAGCGTGCGCCCTTCTGCTCCTTGCCTTTGGTTGGATCGAGATCAACATGATAAATATCCCCTCGGTCCATCAAATACCTTCACGGCCGACCGCGGGCGCGGCCAGCCATTCCCGATCTTCCGCCGGCATCGGCTGTTCAAGGTCGCATTGGGCCATGAGCTCGCTCAGGGTATAGCGCGGCTTCACCTTCGGCTCGACAATGATGCGCCCCTCTGAAATCGACACCCCGACGTGCTGGTTGGCATGAAGGTCAAGACCCTCAAGCATGGGCTTGGGGATCGCGAACATGACGGACCCCCCGACTGCCCTGAGCTTTACCTTATACATGGTTCACCTCGAGATGTTATATTTAAATATAACACAGTCCACGACCAGCGGCAAGCGCAAAACAAAGACATAGAGACCATGAGCGATTCAATTTGAAGCGATCGTGATCTAATGCCGCCTCATCAACAATCTTCGCGGACGACTTTCACATCAGTGGCCCCGATTTGCGGGTATCTTTTCCAGGACCGCGTTGTTGTCGTCGTGAATTTTCAGCGGGCCGGGGGCTTGATGGAAAAGCCTTGATTGATTGCAGCGAACATCTGGTAAAACCCTGACAGCACAACAATCTCAACCAGTCCTTCCGCGCCCCACTCGGAAACCACGCGAGCTTGCAGGTCGTCCGGCACAGGCTGCCAAGCCGTCGTCTTCGCCAGGATCGCGTGCAGAAGCGCATAAGGATGCGGCAATATCGCCGTCCGGCTATTGACGATGCTGTCAATTACCTCCTGCGACAAGCCTGCGGCGAGCGCATGTTGAACGTGGTCATGCCATTCAAATGACGCGCCGGTTGCCTGCGCGACCGAGAGCACGATGAACTGATAGACAGGACGCGGAAGCACGCCCTCGAATTTCAGAAAAAATCCCAGCTCTTCGATCCGCCGCGCGAGTTCCGGGTGGTTGAGGAGAGCAATATAGGGTCCGCCGAAGCCTTCGCCGCGCGCCTTGCGTTTGGCCGATATTGCGGCATAGAGCGCCCGACCTGCAGCCGGGAGTTGCGATGGATCCATGGACAGCATGGTTATGACCTCTACTCGTGATATGACCAAGCCCGCGCTCCGGCTTTAAAATCGTAGACGGGCGTTGGACAATCCCTGTCGGATTTGACGTCGATGAGCACTGGGCCTTTTGCCGCGAGAGCCCGCTGATATGCTTCGTCGAGCTGCGAGGGATCAACGACCGTAAAATCCTGTGCGCCGAGCGCCCGCGCAAAGCCCGCCCAATCATGATCGGGAATACTTGTCAGTTCCGCCGGGACCGGCCCGTATTCACGCGCGCGCAGCCACACGTTTCCAAGCGCACTGTTATTTAATACCACGTAGATGATAGGAAGCCCGTAGCGCGCCGCGGTCTGAATTTCCAATCCATGCATCTGCATGCATCCGTCGCCAGTGATGACCGCAACCCGGAGGTCAGGCCGCGCACACTGCACGCCGATCGCCGCTGGGATGGCCCAGCCCATCGGTCCGAGATTCGTGGCTGAGATGTATGTGCGTGGCTCGTATGCAGACCAATAGTGGCCGGCAAAGGCGCGATGCGCGCCGGAATTGATCAGGACCACACCACTGCGCGGATAGACCTTGCGCAATGCCGCAATCGCTGTTGCAGGATGGACGGGTTTTGTTTGTTTTTCGCAATTCCCAAAGTCATAGAGCCGCGGTTCCCGCTTAATTTTGGCGAGCCAAGCATTGCGCTGCGCGTGGCCCGCTTCTAGCGATGAAGCAAAGGCCCCTGCTTCCTCCTGCATCAATTCGAGGAACGAGCGGCAACTGCCAAGAATGGCATGGGCAGGAACGCTATTGGTTGTCAGCTCCGCCATATCCGTATTGACATGAATGATGTTGGTCTCGGCAGCGGCCCGTTCGCGCAGCGTCCAATGCATCGTGTCGCGCTCGTTGAGGCCGGAGCCAAGTACGATCAGCGAGTGAGCTGGGTCGTCAAGGATGGCAGCTGTCGCGTGACGGGTGCCCGCATAGCCAAATACGCCGAGTGACAATTCGTGATCTTCTGGGAAGATACCCTTGACACGCAGCGTCGTTGCGACGGGAATGGACCAGCGCTCCGCGACGGTTTTCAACAGCGCAGCCGCATTGTCGTGCTCGACACCAGCACCGGCGAGAAATGCGATGTTCGGTCCAGTCGCTTTGCCAAGCAGATTCAGCACCGCTTCGGCGGCGGGCCTGCTCAGGGGTGCAACGGCCTTGAAATAATCGGAGACCGCCCGGTAGTCCGCGGTACACTCGGCGGTCATGACATCGTGCGGCAGTGACAGATGCACCGGCCCCCGCGGTTGCGTCCACATTGCTGTGAGCGCATGCCGGAGCCAGTGATTGAGACTCCGGGCCGTTGCGACCGTCATGGACAAGCGTGTGAGCGGCTTCATCACCGCTGAATCGTCGAGTGTTGCCTGGCTAGCGTCCTGAAATTCGCCAAGCCCTTCCATGTCAACGGGAACTTCGCCGCTCAAGGCAAGGACCGGCGAGGAATCCGTTTTTGCAGCAGCAATGGCCGTCGCCATGTTGCACAGGCCCGGTCCGCCGATCCCAATCACAGCGCCAAAATGGCCGCTTGCGCGGGCGTAGCCGTCGGCCATGTAGGCCGCGCCGCCCTCGTGCGCGGCGACGATCGGCTGCAATTTCGCCTGCCGCGCCAGAGCCGGAAGAAACGGATCGACCAGTCCGCCCGGAACCAGAAAAAGATGAGTGAGTCCTTCCTGCACGAGAGCGTTCAAAATGAAGTCCGAACCCACTTTCATCGGGCATCCCTCTCGTCATTGTGCTACGGCGTATTATTAATAGATTAGCGCACTGTGACGAAAAGTGAACTTCCGCTCCGGGTCAAAAGCAGAAGTTCAAACTGATCCACTACCCAAATAAGAGGTTAATTGCTTTCTTGGGTTCAAGAGAGCTATTGCAAGTCCGGGGTTTCGTCAAAGAGCCTGCGATGTTCGACGACGGCATAACGGTTGGTCATCCCGGCGATGTAATCGCAGATGAGCCGCGCCCGGCGAACTTCGCCCGCGCCTGCCCTGGCGGCGGCCTCCGCCCATTCGGCCGGCATCAGATCCGGGGCTCTGAAAAACCGGAAAAAAAGATCCCGGACGATCAGGCCCGCTTGCTCGCGAATACGGACAAGGCGGTTATGCCGGTACATGTTTTTAAACAGAAAACTCCTGATCGCGTTGTCGGCGCTCAACGCCGCTGGCGAAAACCCGATCAGAGGCGCGCCTTGCGTGCGCATGTCCTCGACGCTCGCAACCCCCGCCGCTTTGATCCGCCGCCGGCTCTCAGTGATCGCATGCTCGATAAAAAACGTGATCAGCCGGCGCACGAGTTCATGAATGGCACGGATCGGTTCGAGACCAGGATATAGCGCCGCGATCTCGCCGCCAATGTCTCGGAGAAAATCGACCTCGCCAATTTGGTCCAAATCGATGAGGCCAGCGCGCAAGGCGTCGTCAAGGTCATGCGCGTTATAGGCGATGCCGTCGGCAAGTGCCGCGGCCTGTGCCTCGGCGCTGGCGAAATGCGCGAGATCGAGATTATGAACCGCATCATATTCAAGGATCGCCGCGGGAATCCCGCGTTTCGCATAACCCGCGGCCACCCTGCCGTCGGCTTGCATAAGCGGGCCGTTATGCTTGACGAGCCCTTCCAGGGTCTCCCAAGTCAGATTGAGTCCATCGAAGGCGGCGTAGCGGCGTTCGAGCTTGGTGACAATTCGTAGGGCCTGGGCGTTATGATCGAAGCCGCCGTAAGGAGCCATGAATTCGTCGAGCACATCCTCGCCAGTGTGGCCAAACGGCGTATGGCCAAGATCATGCGCAAGCGCAAGCGCCTCGGCGAGATCGTCGTCGAGGCCGAGCGCGCGGGCAAGCGTGCGCGCGATTTGACCGACTTCGAGCGAATGGGTGAGCCTGGTACGGAAATGGTCTCCCTCGTGCGGAACGAAGACCTGCGTCTTGTGGGCCAGCCTCCGGAAGGCCGTGCAATGGATGATGCGGTCGCGATCGCGCTGAAATACCGAGCGCGCTGGCGAATGCGGCTCCGCGATCAACCGTCCGCGGCTTCGTGCCGCATCGGAGGCGTAAGGCGCGCGCGGGCCAACGACAGCGAAAGCGGGAGAAAAGTGGCAAACGGGCATGAAAACCTGGATTACGCCGCTCGACTCATTGCAGCGGCGGGCCTCCCGACGTATCTTACTTATTGCAAGAGGAGGCAAGCGACCCGCGTGCCCCTGGATCCAAGCCCACCTTCGAGGTAGGCAAAATGAGCGAAGCAACAGCGGAAGCCGCCGTCGAACTCACCGAAAACGCCGCCCGGCGCATCGCCGAGATTTTGACGAGCGAACCGGCGGGCTCGTTTCTGCGCATCGGCGTCGACGGCGGCGGATGCTCGGGGTTTACCTATACCTACAATATTTCGACGGAACGATCTTCCGGCGATCTCGTGATCGCGCGCGACGGCGCGACGGTCGCGATCGATCCGGTCTCGCTCGATCTCCTTCGCGGTTCAAAGATCGACTTTATCGACGACGTGATGGGCCGGATGTTCAAAATCGTCAATCCGACGGCGACGGCGTCCTGCGGCTGCGGATCGAGTTTCGCCGTCTAGCCCTCTCAATGAGGGCGATTCATGCCTGAGGAGCCGCCGAGTCCTTGCGGCAGCGTTTTCACGCGCCTGTCCGGTTTCGCGGATCAATCGTACCAAAATGTTTCACGTGAAACATTTTGGTACGATTGACGATCGAGAGAAACTTACGCTCGCAGGGATGGGATTTGTCTTTTGTACGATATCTTTTGTCCGATTCGACAAGAGTTGGCTTGGCGGTGCCTGCTCGCGTTAACTGGAGGCGTTTGCATCATACGCGGCTGTTTTGGGTTGGCCTTTTCCTGATGTTGGTTGCCATCATCGTTTATGTGATGTCCGACGATTTGGGGTAGACCCACCAGTCGTGTCACAAGCCGCCAAATTGATCTTAAGCCCTCACGACGGTTGATCGTGGTCTCGAAGGGCCGTTTGACGGCTCCGACTCTTTACAGAATGCACATTTTGTCAAAAGTGACGGTACTCCAGTTCCGGAATCCAAGGGGTCAAAGGAAAATGACGAAAGAGGAACGCAGGATCGAGGAGCAGGAAGTCCGGCTGATCTGGCAAAAACGTTTGCCTAACGCAACCGAAAATGAACTGTCTTTCTTTGGATATTATTTTGGGCGGTACAATCACTCCAAAGTTGATATATTGCTGGGTGATGACGGTACAATCCCCGATGCCGAATGGAAACGAGTTCACGATCTCAATAAACGAAACGGATATGATGGCATCGAAGATGGCTTCATGATTGCGAAAACTTGGGAACGCGGCAAAGATAATAAATGGCATGGCCAGTACGTGATGACTTTCACCCCCAAGGAAGAACGCATGCAGGAGGCTATAAACAGAGCTAGGTTAATTGCGTTTAGCTCCCGGGTACGACCTGATGGGACAGTGGTGGGAGCCAAGGACTCGCAGGTCGTGCAGGTCGCGTTTCAACTTCCGCTCGCAATGAACGTGCAGTGACAATGAAAAAGCTTATCTGTAAAAGTTTGGATTTGAGATTTCAGGCGCTGTCACGGGAATTCTCAAATCCCAGTCATGGGACGGCGGCGAAGTAAAGTAAGGCTCGAATTCAGAGGACCGATGACCTACGAATATTCCAACGAGGATTGCGCCGTATCCGATAAGGCTAAGCTTGTGGAATATCGACGGAAGCGTTCGGAATGGCTCTATTTGCTGAACGGCGATCCCGATCATGCGGTTTGGACGCAGATAGCCGCCATGCTTTGGAACCACGCCGTCTTCCGAATGGTGAACGAGGCCCGCCGTTTATCCAGCCAGGCCGGCTATCAATCTTCAGCACGGAACGGGTCTCTCGCCGAGTTCATTGATCAGGGCTTCGTTGCCACCCAGACGCTCTCGATCCGAAAGCTCATGGAGAGAGCATCGACACAAGCTTCCAAGCAGGTCGTGTCGCTGCGCCGAGTGCTCGATGACATCAAGGAGTATCGCAATCTCATCACCCGAGAGCACTACGTTGCTTATGATGGCCTGCCTTATGATCCGGAGCCCGGCGAACACGCCCATATCGAACGTGCTCTAAAACAAGGCGAGAGCGGCGTTCATTTCGACTGGATAGATATCGCCGGGCCGCAAGCTTGGGATTCTGCTCGGATGGCTCATGAGAGTTTTGACAGATTGTCCGGGGTTGCTCCCGATCAGCGTAAGCGCGGCGATCTGATTCGAGAAGAGGTTTTCGCGAAGATCGACGCTATGTTGAAGGACAGTGGATTCTCGGACATCGTGGAGTTCGGCAATAAGTTCATCGCCCATGCGGCCGATGAGCATTCCCGCGGTCTGCAGTTAGATGGCCAGAACGGCTTTTCTCTCGACAAATTAAGATGGTGCCATAAGGGCATATGCCGCGCGGCAGCCGCAATTTATGTATCGATACTGTGGGCGGGATCGCCCAATTTTTTCCCCAATCCGCAATTCAACATTTTCGAAAATTTAGACGCACCCTGGCTTTCGGCAGAGGACGTGAAGACGCTATCAGGAATATGGTATGCTCATGTCGAGAACGTCGAGGCGTGGGCGGAAGGCGATCCCCTCTAAAAGCGCCATCGGAGGTTTCCCTGTTCCTGGATGCGGGCTGTCACATTTTGGCGTGCAATCGAGCCGCGAATCCCCTCCGCCCCGGCGCGCCGAGCGTCCGTAGCACTTTCAGCACCGGACATCACGGAATGGCCTTCCCCTTTCTTCGTTACAGGTGAGATCGCCCGAAGTACGCTGCCCGGCCTGTCAGTAATAATAGCGATGGTGCCGGTGATGGCGATAAGCCGAGCAGTGCTGAACCCCGCCAGTCATTGCGGACATTCTGCCGGAAATCATCGGCGTCGCTTTTGACGGCGCATGGCAGCGGCGGGTCGAGGTGACGATCGATGCCCGGACTGGGCTGCGGGCGCAAATTTATTTCCGATGCCGATTTGATTGCGGCGAAACTGGCGGCGGGGCGGCCCCAAGATCTCGCTGACGTGGACCCGCTTAGTAGCGCCTAGATCACGATGATTTTGGATTAAATTAATCCAAAATCATCGTGATCGATTCCAAGAGTTTAGCGCGGGATGTGGGCGGAAAACCGGTTTCCACTTTTCCTCATCCCGCTCTAGATGTAATGTCTCAACAGGTTGTTCACGGGGAGAATCTGAGGTTTGTGGGGTTTGCGAAGCACCACAGGCTCAGGAGACCCACCCGTGAACATTCATAAGAATGCCAGGACGACGCCGAACATGCGAGCCTTGATTGTCGGGCGCCGCCAAGCGGGCGAAACGCCGCGCTCCATAGCCGGCGCTGTAGGCGTTTCGGCCGCGACCGTGAGGAAATGGCTCCGGCGCCACGAAAGCGAAGGCGCCGCTGGCCTCCAAGACCGGACCAGCCGGCCGCATCGCCTGCGGACACGGATCACATCACATCAGATCGCCCAGGTCGAAGCCCTGCGCCGGGCCCGTCAGCCCTTCTGGAAGATCGCCCGCGCGACCGGGCTGTCGCGCGCGACGGTGGCCCGCATCGCAAAGGCCAAGGGGCTGAGCCGCCTGTCCGCCCTCGATCAAAGGATCGCGATCATCCGCTATGAAAAGAAGCAGCCGGGCGAGATGATCCATATCGACATCAAGAAGCTCGGCCGCATCGAAGGGATCGGACATCGCATCACGGGAGACCGTACCGGACAGAGCGCGCCACGCAGCCGCAAGGAAGGCGGCAAGGGCTGGGAATATCTCCATCTGGCCGTCGACGATCACTCCCGGCTGGCCTATTCTGAAATCCTGCCGGATGAAACACGGCGCTCCTGCCTGAAATTCCTCTTGCAAGCCTTGCGCTTCTTTCGCGATCACGGCGTCAGGGTCCTTCGCGTCATGACCGACAACGGCGCCAGCTTCCGTTCGCGCCGCTACACAAAGGCGTTGCGAATGCTGAAAATCAAGCATAAGCGCACCAGACCCTATACGCCAAGAACAAACGGAAAGGCCGAACGCTTCGTGCAGACCTCCTTGCGGGAATGGGCCTATGCCAAACCCTACAACCATTCATCCGAACGGGCCGCCGCACTGTTGCCTTTCCTCCACCATTACAATCATCATCGGCCTCACTTCGGCATCAACGGATGCTCACCTATCTCAAGGATCCCAAGAAACAACCTATCGAGACACGACAGCTAGTGGCGTTATCCGTTCAAGTTGGTTCGTACCCGGCGGCCTTGAAGTAGTTTTCGCATTCCTTCTGGGGGAAGTGATCGAGGAGTTCGCCGATCCGAGTCCAGAGGGCTTCGACGGTTCGTTCGGAAGCCTTTCGCAGGAGCGTCTTTAATTTCGAAAAGACCATCTCGATCGGGTTGAAGTCGGGCGAGTAGCGCGGCAGGAAACGCAGTGCGGCGCCCTTGGCCTCGATCGCTTTCCTGATTTTCGGGCTCTTGTGCGAGGCGAGATTGTCGATCAGGACGATGTCTCCTTTCGAGAGCGTCGGAGCAAGCATTTCTTTGACATAAACGAGGAAACATTCGCCATTGATCGGGCCGTCGAAGACGAAGGGGGCGGTGATGCCATCATGGCGAAGCGCGGCCACGAAAGTCGTCGTCTTCCAATGGCCATGCGGCACTTTGGCATAAAGCCTTTGGCCGCGCCGGCACCGGCCATGCGTGGGCGCCATGTTGGTCTTTGCCCATGTCTCGTCGATGAACACGAGACGCTTGGGATCGAGCTGCTTCTGGTCTTCTTGCCAGCGCATCCGCTCGGCCGCGATGTCAGGCCGGTCCTGCTCGGCGGCGCGCACGATTTTTTTTAAAGGTGATCTTCTCCTTAAGACTGCTGCGAGGGCTGGGCCAGCCATTCTCGGAGATTTTGGACGAAGTAGTCGACCGCTGTGGCTTATCGACATAACCTTCAGTTCGGTACGGGACACGCAGGATGGAAGCGCGCGTTTAGCCAGTTTGAGCGCAATCCTAATTCAAATCAAAACGCGCTCCTCACCCCGCCTGGTCACGCAGGCGGGCGAGGCTTTCTTCCCGGCCGAGGACCTCCAAAACATCGAAAATTCCTGGCGACACCGCCCGCCCGGTGAGCGCGGCGCGCAGCGGCTGCGCGGCGTCGCCGAGCTTGATTGTGGCTTCAGAACTATATCCGCGCACCGCCGCCTCAATACTTGCGGCGTTCCAATCCGCGAGCGCCGCCAAACGCGGGATCAGCCCGGCTACATGCGCCCGTCCGCCCGCATCGAGAATACTTGCGGCCTTGGCGTCGAGGACAAGCGGCCTCTCCGCGAACAAAAACTTCGCGCCATCCAAGAGTTCGATCAAGGTTTTGGCGCGCTCCTTAGAATTCGGCATGGCCACGCACAATTTAGCTCGCATCGAAGCATCGAGTTTTTGCGTTACCCCCGCGCCGTCCGGCAGATAGGGCAGAGCGGATTCTAGCGTGGCAGCGAGATCCTCGTCCCGGCTTGCGCGGATATAATGCCCGTTCATGTTTTCGAGCTTCGCGAAGTCGAAGCGGGCGGGCGAGCGTCCAACATGCGCGAGATCGAAGGCTTCGATCATCTCCCGTGTCGAAAAAAATTCCTTGTCGCCCTGGCTCCAGCCGAGCCGCACCAGATAATTGCCCAGCGCCTCGGGCAGATAGCCCATGGCGCGATAGGCATCGACGCCGAGCGCGCCATGGCGCTTCGACAATTTGGCCCCGTCCGCGCCATGGATGAGCGGGACATGCGCCATGACCGGGGCGCTCCAGCCGAGCGCCTGATAGATCTGCATCTGGCGCGCCGCGTTGGTGAGATGGTCGTCGCCGCGAATGATATGGGTGATACCCATATCGTGATCGTCCACCACCACCGCGAGCATATAGGTCGGCGTGCCGTCCGAACGCAGAAGAACGAGATCGTCGAGATCCTTGTTGGACCAGGCGACCCGGCCCTGGACTTTGTCGTCGAGAACCGTTTCGCCTTCGCGGGCAGCCTTGAGCCGGATCACCGGTTTCACGCCCGCGGGCGCCTCGGAGGCGGGACGATCGCGCCACCGCCCGTCATAGCGCGGCGGCTTGCCCTCGGCGCGGGCTTTCGCGCGCATCTCATTGAGCTCGTCGGACGTCGCGTAGCAATAATAGGCATGGCCCGAGGCGAGAAGGTTTTCGGCCACCTCGCGGTGACGCGGCGCGCGCTGGAACTGATGGATGACATCGCCGTCCCAATCGAGGCCGAGCCAGGATAGCCCGTCGAGAATGGCGGCAATCGCCGCGCCGGTCGAGCGCTCGCGGTCGGTGTCCTCGATCCGCAGCAGCATTTTGCCTCCTGCGTGGCGTGCATAAAGCCAGTTGAACAGCGCCGTGCGGGCGCCGCCGATATGCAGAAAACCAGTCGGGGATGGTGCGAAGCGGGTGCTCACCGGATCTGGCATCAGGCGTGGTCCTGCGGATCGAAATGGCCGTAACCGGCTAGGGGCTTGCCTCGAAGCAGCCCGTGTAACACGAAAAAACCGAAACAAAACTGGCTCCGGCGAACGCGGGGCGGCAAGCTGGAAATGCCCGGGGCACGGCTAATGACAAATGAATAATTTCGCAATTCCATAAATGACAAAAAAGTTTTAACATGCGTTCATGGCGGGAACGTCCGAAACAGCTATCGCCAATGGGCGCTTGGTCAAAACGGAAGGCTTTGCCGTCAAGCTTGCGCAGCTATGGGGGGTTTTCGGGCGTGCCTTCGAGACGGAGGTGGCGCTTCGCCGGCCGTTTCTTTGGCTGCCGGTCGCGGCCGGCACGGGGGTCGTCCTTTATCTTTACGCCGATCGCGAACCTTCGCTTTGGCTTATCGTGCCCGCGGCCTTGTCGCTCGGCGTTCTCGCTTATCTTGCCCGCGCGAAGCGGGTCGTGTTTTTTTTCTTTGCGGTTTTTGCGCGGTTTTTGCGGGAGAACTGTCGGCGGCCTGGCGGACGGCCCGTGTCGCGGCGCCGGTCATTGACAAGACCAGGATCGTCACGCTCCGAGGTTTTATCGAGCAAATGGATTTTCGCCGCAATGGCGCGAGGTTCATCCTGCGGGTTCATTCCGCCGAGGGGCTTGCGCCACGGGAGACACCGGTGCGGGCGCGCGTCACGATCCGCCGGGCGCCGCCTTTCGAGGCCGGCACCTATGTGAGCTTCAAGGCGCGGCTGCTGCCGCCCGCGCGCGCGAGCCTTCCCGGCGGCTATGATTTCGCGCGGGACGCCTACTTCGCGCGGCTCGGCGCCGTCGGCAGCGTGCTGGGGCGCATCGAGGTCCTGGCGCCACCTGTCCGGCCCTCGCTTGATCTTGCGGCGCGGATGGCGCTCGATCGCGGCCGCAACGCCTTGGCCCGGCGCATCGATGCGATCCTCGGCGGCGACGCGGGAGCAATCGCGGCGGCGATGGTCACGGGCAAGCGCGACCTCCTCTCCGCCGACGCGAAGGAGGTGATCCGCGAGGCCGGCATTTTCCATATTATCACGATCGCCGGCGTGCAGATGACGCTGGTCGCGGCGATCTGCTTCGTCGGCCTGCGCCGGCTCTTTGCTTTGAGCCGGACGCTCGCCTTACGGTATCCAATCAAGAAATGGGCGGCGTTTTTCGCCATGCTACTCGCGATTTTCTACGACATCGCGACAGGCTCGAGGGTCGGCACGGAACGGGCCTTGTTCATGACCTTGATCATGCTCGCCGCAGTCCTGATGGACAGCCAGGCCCTCAGCATGCGCAATCTCGCGTTTGCCGCCCTGGCGGTGATCCTCATCGAGCCGGAAGCCATCATGGGCGCGAGCTTCCAATTGTCCTTCGCGGCGGTTGCGGCACTGCTGGCCGTCTATGAAGCGCGCATGGCGGCGAGGGCGCGCGAGCGCGAGGAGCTTTATCGGCCCGCCGCGCGCCCGGCGACGGATACGCCATCGCGCCCGCGCCGCGACGCCCTGGTCCGGTTCACCCGGCATGGATTGGGCGCGACGCTCTTTGCGACCTTCTGCGCGACGGCGGCGACCGCGTCGTTCATGGCCCATAATTTCCACGAGCTCAGCCCCTATGTGCTGATCGGCAATCCGCTGACCCTAGCCATCATCGAAATTTTCGCGGTGCCGGGCGCGCTCATCGGCACCTTGCTTTATCCGCTCGGACTCGACCCCTGGGTCTGGCGCTATGTCGGGCTTGGAATCGACGGGATCATGGCGGCCGCGCGCGTCGCCGGGCAAATGCCTGGGGCAACCATTCATTTGCCCGCTTTCGCGCCCTGGGCGATTGCATTTCTCAGCCTCGCGGTGCTTTCTTCCGTGCTATGGCGGACCGCGATTTTTCGCGCGACGGCGCTTCCGCTTGCCGCGCTCGGTCTCCTCGGCGCGGCGGCTGGGCCTTCGTTCGACATGGCGGTGGCGCCCACCGGCGACGCCGTGGCGTTCCGCGCGGCGGATGGAAGGCTCGCGGTGATTGGCCGCGGCCGGAATGCGTTTACTTCCGAGCAATGGCTGCGCGCCGACGCCGACGGACGCGTCGCCTCCGAGGCTTTGACCAAAACAAATTGCGACAAGCTCGGTTGCGTCGGCTATCTCGCCTCCGGACGAACGGTCGCCCTCGTTCTCGACACGCAAGCTTTCGCCGAGGATTGCACCCGCGCGGATATAATCGTCACCCCGCGTTTCGCGCCCTTGGGCTGCGCCGCGAACATCGTGATCGACCGCGAAAAGCTCAAGCAAACCGGCGCGCTCACTCTTGCTTTTGCCAAAGACGGTTTGGTGCATATGCGCGCGGCCCGCGCGGCGGACGAAGACCGTCCCTGGTCGCCCGCGCCGAAGCGCGGCTGGGGCCGGAGCGTGCCGTTCGTGGCGGCCGCATTTCCGAAAAATCCTCTAATACTCAGTCTCAATGAGGATGACCCCTTGTTGTCATGGCCGGGCTTGACCCGGCCATCCGAACACTAGAGCGTTATCCACTGTGACAGAATTGGGTGGGATTCCCAAGCGGGCTTTGTCGTGATTCAAGCTTCGGGCTGGGAGGAGGCCAGGATGAATGACGAAGCCCTATTCGGAAGATCTTCGGACGCGCGTGGTAGCGGCCGTTGTGGCGGGCGCAAGCTGCCGGGATGCGGCACAGCGGTTCAGTGTCGGCGTGAGCAGTGTTGTGCGGTGGGCGCAGCGGTTCCGGCGGACCGGGGGCGTCGCGGCCAAGCCGATGGGCGGGAAGCGCAACTCGCGTCTCAAAGATGAGCGAGACTGGCTGCTCGCCCGCGTCGCCGCGTCGCCCGATTTGCCGCTTCATGACATCAGGCGCGAGCTTGCCGCGCGCCAGGTCCGTGTCGGCTATGGCACGATTTGGCGCTTTTTCGCTAAGGAGAAGATCACCTTTAAAAAAAATCGTGCGCGCCGCCGAGCAGGACCGGCCTGACATCGCGGCCGAGCGGATGCGCTGGCAAGAAGACCAGAAGCAGCTCGATCCCAAGCGTCTCGTGTTCATCGACGAGACATGGGCAAAGACCAACATGGCGCCCACGCATGGCCGGTGCCGGCGCGGCCAAAGGCTTTATGCCAAAGTGCCGCATGGCCATTGGAAGACGACGACTTTCGTGGCCGCGCTTCGCCATGATGGCATCACCGCCCCCTTCGTCTTCGACGGCCCGATCAATGGCGAATGTTTCCTCGTTTATGTCAAAGAAATGCTTGCTCCGACGCTCTCGAAAGGAGACATCGTCCTGATCGACAATCTCGCCTCGCACAAGAGCCCGAAAATCAGGAAAGCGATCGAGGCCAAGGGCGCCGCACTGCGTTTCCTGCCGCGCTACTCGCCCGACTTCAACCCGATCGAGATGGTCTTTTCGAAATTAAAGACGCTCCTGCGAAAGGCTTCCGAACGAACCGTCGAAGCCCTCTGGACTCGGATCGGCGAGCTCCTCGATCACTTCCCCCAGAAGGAATGCGAAAACTACTTCAAGGCCGCCGGGTACGAACCAACTTGAACGGATAACGCTCTAGTCTAAAGGCGAGTGTCTGGATGCCCGGCTCAAGGCCGGGCATGACGTGAGAGTTAGTCGCAACGGGACTTGGTATAAGCCTAACGCGTGGGAATCTGGCGAAACCCCGCGTCTGGCCCGAGCGCCGCCGGGTCCGCTTCCACGACCTCCACCTTGGCGACGCGGGCGTGCGCGGGACCACGCCAGCAGGCCGCGCAAAGCGCCTCGACGGCGTCCGGCGGCCCGGCGAAGAGAGCCTCCACATCGCCGTTAAAACGGTTTCTTACCCAGCCCCTAACGCCGCCCGCGCGGGCTTCCATTTCCATCCAGGCGCGGTAGCCGACGCCTTGGACCCGCCCACCGATCGTCACCCGAACGATCATGTATTGTCTGGTCATGACCGGGTTGAGCCGTCGTCATGATGGACCTCGGCGCCGGCGAATCTGACGCCGTGCGCTTCGATCCCGAAAAGGGCGAGGGTTGCAAGCGTCACGGCGACAATCGCGGTGCTTGTCGCGAGTGCGAAAGCATAGTTTCCGCCATTTGCTTCAGCAATGCCCGCTTGCAGGGTGGCGTTCGCCGAGGCCAGCAAATTGCCAAGCTGATAGGCGAAGCCGGGAAACGTCCCGCGCATGCCTTCGGGGGAGAGTTCGTTGAGATGCGCCGGGACAACGCCCCAGGCTCCCTGAACGGCGAACTGCATGAGGAAAGCGCCAACCGCCAGGGTAAGCGGGCTCGAACCATAAGCCCAAACCGGAATGAGCGGGAGGGTCAAGAGCGCCGCGATAAAAATCGCCCGGCGGCGGCCGAGAGATTGCGATAGCGCGCCAAACGAGAGTCCGCCAAGGATCGCGCCAATATTATAGACGATCGCGATGAGGCCGACCGTATGCTGTGAGAACTGATGCTGGAGTTGCAGGAACGTTGGGTAGAGGTCCTGCGTCCCATGGCTCAGGAAGTTGAACGCGGTCATGAGCAGTACGACGTAGAGGAAACGCCCGGCGTGGTCGCGCAGCATTGTGACGAGGCCGGCGCCGTGTCTTGCGTGGGCGCGGGCCAAGAAAGCCGGCAATTCCTCGACCTTGCCGCGAATATACAAAACGAGCAGCGCCGGCAGGACGCCTATCATGAACATGCCGCGCCAGCCGATCAGCCCATAGAGCGCGAAATAGGTGATCGCGGCGAGAAGATAGCCGCTCGGATAGCCGGTCTGGAGTATCCCCGAGACCACGCCTCGCGTTCCGGGAGGGATCGTTTCCATCGCGAGCGCCGCGCCGACCCCCCATTCGCCGCCCATCGCCACGCCGAAAGCCAGCCGCAGGATCAGGAATATGGCGAGGCTCGGAGCCAGAGAATTTCGCCGCCACCATGGCGAGCCGCATGGCCTGCTCCTGGAACAGCGGCACCCCCATGGTCTTGCCGAGCATCTGATAAAGCTCGTCGGCAGGTCCGTAATCCGGATGGGCGAGGGGAAAGACAACGGCCTCCTCGCCGCAACGGCGGCGAAGATAAGGGTGGACCATGTCGCCCTGAATGGGGCCTGGTCTGACGATGGCGACCTCGATGACGAGATCGTAGAAACAGCGGGGCTTGAACCTGCGGCAGCATGTTCATCTGCGCCCGGCTCTCGACCTGGAACACGCCGATCGAATCCGCCGGCAGAGCATGTCGTAGACGAGTGGATCGTCGCGCGGCACAGTGCCGAGCGCGACGTCCTTGCCGTAATGCGCCTTCAGCAGAGGAAGGCCTTGCGGATGCAGGTGAGCATGCCAAGGCCGAGCACATCGACCTTGAGCAGCCGAGCGCATCGAGATCGTCCTTGTCCCATTCGATTACGGTGCGGTCCTCCATGGCGGCATTGCCGATGGGGACCACCTCCGATAAAGGGCCGCGCGTCAGCACGAAGCCGCCGACATGCTGGGAGAGATGACGGGGAAGCCGATGAGCTCGTGGGTGAGCTCGAGCACGCGGGCTAGCAGCGGGTCGGAAGGATCGAGCCCGGCCTGGCGGACATCTTCCTCGGGCAGGCTGGAATCGCTCAAGCCCCAGATGGTGGTGGCAAGGGCTGCGACGGTATCCGCGCTCAAGCCCAGCGCCTTGCCCACCTCGCGCACGGCAAGCCGTCCGCGATAGCAGATGACGGGGGCGGCGAGCCCGGCGCGGTCGCGGCCGTAGCGGGCATAGATATATTGGATCACCTCCTCGCGCCGCTCATGCTCGAAATCGACGTCGATATCGGGCGGCTCCTTCCGCTCGGGCGCGACGAAGCGCTCGAACAGGAGGTCGATCTCGGTGGGATCGACATTGGTGATGGCGAGGCAATAGCAGACGGCGGAGTTGGCGGCGGAGCCCTGCCCTGGCAGAGGATGCCGCTACTTCGCGCATAGCGGACGATGTCGTGGACGGTGAGGAAATAGGGCGCGTAAGAGAGCTCGGCGATGAGCGCGAGCTCCCTGCGGAGCGTGTCGCGCACTTTCTCGGGAATGCCGTCTGGGTAACGCCAGGCCGCTCCCTCCCAGGTCAGATCTTCGAGGTGGGATTGGGGGGTCTTGCCTTGGGCACCGGCTCGTCGGGATATTCGTATTTCAGCTCGTCGAGCGAGAAGGCACAAGCCTGCGCGATCTCGACGCTGTGGCGAAGCGCCTCCTCATGACCGGCGAAGAGCCGCGCCATTTCCTTCGAGGATTTTATATGCCGCTCGGCATTGGCCTCGAGACGGAAGCCGGCTTCGGCGATGGTGCATTTCTCGCGGATGCAGGTGAGCACGTCCTGGAGGGCGCGGCGGTGGGGGGCGTGATAGAGCACCGCATTGGTGGCGACGAGGGGGACGCCGCGCGCCTGCCGATTTCGGTTAGCGCGGCGATGCGGGCGCGATCGTCGCCCCGATACGAATGCCGCGCCGCGAGATAGAGGCGCGCGCTCGACCCCGAGCGCCTGCTTGATGCGACGGAGCTGTGATTCAAAGTTGAGTTCGCCGTCTGCTGGTCGCGCCCACGACGCGGGCTCCATCACCCTCGCCCCTGCGGGACAGGGATCGCTGCGGTCCACGGCGTCGCTGAAGGAGGGCGACGCTGCAGGGGAGGTGCGGCAGAGTAACTCTCTCGGGGGGCAGAACGATAAAGATCAGACCTTCCGCGTGAGCCGCGACGTCATCGAGAAAAGCGTGCATTGCCCTTTCCCGGCGCGGCGCTGACCGAGCGTCAGCAGCCGGCAGAGCCGGCCGTAAGCGGCGCGGTCGGTCGGATAGGCGAGAAGGTTTTGCGCATCTTTCAGATCGAGCCGGAGCCGACGATGAACTTGATGCCGGCCTCCTTGGCGGCGAGATGGGCGCGAACCCGCCGGCAAGCGTGTTGCGGTCGGTGACGGCGATGGCGTCCAGGCCCAAGGCCTTTGCCGTCGCTACCAGCTCCTCGGGATGGGAGCCGCCGGTGAGGAAAGTGAAATTGGTGGTGACCTCGAGCTCGGCGTAGCGGGGCATGGCGAAGGGCTCACCCGAAGACGCCATGCAGATACCAGCAAGGCGGCCCAAGCTCGCTCTCCTGATAGAGCCCTTCGCGGAACACCCAGTAGCGATGCCCGTCCTCGTCCTCGATGCGGTAATAGTCACGCGGCCTTGCCTGCTCCCTCCCCCTCATGGGGACGGTGCCGCCGAAGGCGGTTTCAGTTTCACCCCACCCGGCTCGGCCTTTGGCCTCGCCGCCTTCCCCTCGAGGTGAGTGACTATGTCGGCTCTGCTGCCGCGGAGCGGGC